>NZ_LZMH01000054.1 GCF_001673635.1 Mycobacterium asiaticum | reverse complement strand
CCCCAGCCAAGAGAGTCGCGAGAAGGGTGGCGCAGGCATCCAGCAGGTGCTCGCAATTGTCCAAAACGATCAGCATGTGGCGATCACGAAGAAACTTCAGCAGTCTGTCCGAAGTCGAACGTCCAGGTTGATCAGGTAGCTCCAATGCGCGGGCCACGGTCACCGGTACCACCTCGGCGACTGTGATCGGCGCCAAATCCACGTACCGCACGCCGTCGCCGAAGTCATCCGCCGCTTGGGCGGCCAACTGCACCGCCAGCCGGGTCTTTCCGACACCGCCTGCGCCGGTTAGGGTCACCAGCCGATTACTCGTAAGGGCATTGCATAGATTGCCAATTTCGTTGAGTCGGCCGATAAAGCTTGTTAGCTGCACTGGAAGGTTATGCGCGGCAACGCTACTCCCGCTTCGCAGCGGCGGGAAGTCGTTGCGCAGGTCAGGATGGCACAGCTGCACCACCCGCTGCGGCCGGGCCAGATCACGCAGCGGGTGTGCACCCAGATCCATCAGCCAGGCACCGTCCGGTAAAGATTCCGCGACCAGGTCGTCGGTGGTTCCCGACAGCACGGTCTGTCCGCCGTGCGCCAGGTCGCGCAGTCTGGCCGTGCGATTGATCGTGGGGCCCACGTAGTTGGCCTCGTCGCGCAATCGCACGTCCCCGGTGTGAATACCGATACGCAGCCGGATCGGCGCCAGCGGCGCCCGCTGCAACTCCAGCGCGCAAGCCACCGCGTCCGCGGCGCGGCCGAACGCGATGACGAAGCTGTCACCTTCACCCTGCTCGACCGGCCGCACACCGTCGTGGGCCGCCACCAGCTCGGCCAGCGCCGTGTCCAGCCGGGCCACCGCCGCCGCCATGACATCGGGCTGCGCCTCCCACAGCCGGGTCGATCCCTCGACGTCGGCCAGCAGCAGCGTCACGGTTCCGGTTGGCAGTCCAGTCACACCGATCTCACTCCACTCCGTCGTGCTCATGCTAGCCAGCATCCGGTGACGCGGATCGCAAAACATCAGCCAAATTGCCAATGGTTCACCCACAACCACGCGTATGTACGCATCGCGGCGTACCCGCAAATTGGCACGTTGGCCGATGGTCCGTAGCGGCGATCGCCGGATAGTCGAAGCGATTCCCATCCGAGGAGGCCAGCATGACCGTTGATACCCACCGCCCCAGCGTGTTCGACATCGGCCTGCCGCCGGTCGCCTATCACGACGCCCGCGATCCGAAAGAGATCCATCGACTCATCAAGGAAGCCCGCCAGCGGTCACCAATCGCATTGGGGCCGTATGGGCCTGAGATCCTGACCTACGACCTGGTTCGTGTGGTGCTGCGCGACTCGCGATTCGCTGTGCCGCGTGGAATCGGGCTGGTGGTACAGGGCATCAGCTCCGGTCCTCTGTGGGATCGAGTGTGCCGCTTGCTGATCAGTCTCGACGGCGCCGAACATCACCGCTTGCGTCGCTTGGTCTCGCGAGCGTTCACGCCGAAGGCGGCAACGCAGATGCGAGAAGCATGTACCGGGGTGATCACCATGCTGGTCGACCAGTACGCGGACTCCGGCCGCTGTGACATGGTCACCGATATCGCCCAGTCGTACCCCATTCCGATCATCTGCCAGATGCTGGGTGCGCCTCGCGAGGATTGGCGGCTTTTCTCGGCATGGGCGGCCGATATCAGTAAAGCGTTCGGGGGTAACGTCGCCGCGGCGCAGCCGGCGATCCTGAGTGCGTGGGAACGGTTAGAGGCCTACATCGAAGCGCTTATCGACCGCCGGTGCCACTCGCTCACGGACGACCTCATCTCTGAGCTCATTCGCGCACAGGGTGAGGGGCTCACGCACGAGGAATTGGTGAACCTGGTTGCGATCCTGCTCAACGCCGGAACCGATACGACGCGCAACCAGTTGGCTGCGGCGGTGCAAATCCTGTCCGAACATCCCGACCAGTGGCAGGTGCTCGCTGAGCATCCCGAACTCGCGCCGCAAGCCGTTGAGGAACTGATCCGGCACACACCGATCAGCATTGGAGTGGTCCGGGTGGCGACCCAGGACGTCGTACTCGGGGGCATCGGCATCCCGGCCGGCACCGTCGTGGTGGCCAACACCGCCTCGGCGAACCGCGACGAGACCGTCTACCACCAGCCCGACCACCTGGATATCACCCGTCCGGAGCCGAAACCCATGCTGACCCTCGGCGGCGGCGTGCACTACTGCTTGGGTGCACACCTGGCCAGGGTCGAACTCACCGAGGCGCTGCGGGTCATCACCCGCCGGATGGCCAATGTGCGGCGCACCGGTCCGGCCCCCTGGCGGCCGCCCACCGAGCTGTCCGGCCCCACAGCGCTTCCCATCGCATTCGACCCCGTCACTGATCTTTGACGTGACGCCCGGGCTCACCCATAGTTGATCCGCTCCCCCACTTTCGGCAATCCTCGACGAGAGCGGGAACACGAGGAGGGTCGGACGTGGCGGGTGTAGGACAGATCGCGCTGAACAGCGCACCGGTATTGGGCGCGGTGATGCTGGCCGTTGCCGCGGGCCAGTTCCGGGGGCCGGACTTCCGCGGCTTGATCAAACAGGACATGGACCTGCTGGAGCGGTTGCCTCCCGAGGCCGCCGAGCGACGCGCCGAGCTGCAGCGCACGATCGATGCCCGGATCGACGACCTGATCGAAGCCTCGGACCGAGGGCGGGCTATGCGCAAGGCCGCGGCGTCCTACCGGGGCAACTGGCGTGACATCGTGCTGTTGCTGTGCGCGGTGCTGTTCACGATCGTTTGGTGGGATGTCAGCCACAGCCGCAGCAACTGGCTGCCGACATTCATCCTGCTGATCCTGCTGACGGTGGTGACCGCCGTTTATGCGCTGCGCGGGGTGGTTCGTGCGACCGTGACCATGCTCCGCCGGCGCGGCGCAAGACAAGGCTAGCTACCGGAGCGGCACTCCGTCTCGCCAGGCGATCATTTCGCCGAGAGCGCTTAGGTCGTAACCCTTTTCGGTCGGTCTGACCTCTGCGGTAAAGAGCGTGACGCCTTCCTTGCTGTACAGGTCGGCCTCGTTCGGACCGGTCCACGGCACCGCGCGCTCGATGGCGGCATCGTCGCGCTGCGCCGCCTCCGCATACCACTTGAGCTGCTCGTCTTTGCGGCGGAACTCGTCGATCGGCTCGACGGTGTGCCAGATATCGGCGAACCCGGCAACCAGCGGGAGGGCCCTGTCCAGGCCGGGACCGCCGATGAGAATCGGGATCTCGCGCAGCGGCGGCGGAATCAGCCGGGCGAGCCGGTTCTCGATGCGGGCCAAGCCGTCCACGAACATCCGCAAGCGGTCCCCGACGGTCGGGTAGGCGTACCCGTAGCTGGTGTAATCCTTTTCATACCAACCAGATCCGAGCCCGAGGATGAGCCTGCCGCCGCTGATGTGATCGACGGTGCGCGCCATGTCCGCCAGCAGGTCGGGATTGCGATAGCCGATGCCGGATACCAGCAGACCGATCTCGACCCGCGTGGTCAATTCGCCCCACGTGGCCAGCGCGGTCCAGCCTTCGAAATGGTTGACGTCGTGTTGCTCGGGTAGCAGGCGCGTCACGCCGTGCCGGTTCTCGACGAACGGCTTGTGGAAGTGGTCGTAGCCGAACACGACGTCGGCGCCCATGGCCTCGGCGTCAAGGACGGCCTGGCGCCACGTTGCGTAGCTCGGCGTGCCACCGGGCCACAGTTGAACTCCGACACGTGTTGGGCGGGCGGCTGTCATCGGAAACCTCTGGTGTTATCGGCCGGAATGAATCCGACCTGGCGTCAGCGTCGATCAACAGGCCCCCCGCCCTAGCCACGGTGCCAGGGCAACCTCAGTTCAATGCATGTGCGGACAAGATGAACGCGCCTGGTCCGGGAGTTATTCCGGGAACCATGAATCCTGGTGGCAAGGCATTGCCCGGGGCTCGGCGCGGTGCGAGGCTAACCACATGACAGAAGCCCAAGGGTTCGTCGACCAGGCCATGGTGGGCCTCGCCGAGCCTCAGCCCATGTACAAGGCGTTGCGCGAATCAGCGCCGGTGCTGCGCTCACCGCAGGCGGTGGTGCTGAGCCGGCTCTCCGACATCGAGATGGCCCTCAAGCGGACCGACCTGTTTTCCTCGAACATGGATGCGGTCGACCTCGGGAATCTGCGGCCGTTGATCCCGCTGCAGGTCGACCCTCCCGACCATGCCAAGTACCGGCGCATCCTTGATCCGCTGTTCACCCCGCGGGAGATGGCCAGGCGGGAGCCGCAGGTCACCGCGCTGGTGAACGAGATGATCGACCGGTTCGCCGGCCGGGGCGAATGCGACTTCCACGCCGAGTTCGCGGTGCCCCTGCCGTGCACCGTCTTCCTCCAGCTACTGGGTCTGCCTTTGCAGGATCTCGACAAGTTCCTGGAATGGAAGGACGGCGTGATCCGCCCGGAGGGCGCCACCGACTGGGACGACCGGCACGCCGCTTCCGCACCGGTCGCCTTACAGATCTACGAATACTTCGATCGTGCCATCGACGATCACATCGCGAACCCGCGCGACGACGTGTTGTCAGCAATGATCGCCGCGGACCTGAAGGAAGCGGACGGAGCTCCCAAGAAGCTGACTCGCGAGGAGCTGCTCGACATCTGTTTTCTGTTCCTCATCGCCGGACTCGACACGGTGACCGACTCGCTCGACTGCTTCTTCGTGTTCCTGGCCCGCCACCCCGAACACCGTCATCAACTCGTCGAGCAGCCCGACATCCTGCCGCACGCCATCGAGGAGCTGCTGCGCTGGGAGACACCGGTACCCGGCGTCGCCCGGGTCGCCATGCAAGAGGTCGAAGTCGGTGGCTGCCCGATCCACAAGGGTGACCGGGTCAGCCCACTGCTCGGCGCGGCAAACACCGACCCCGCGGAGTTCCCCGACCCCGAACTCGTCGATTTCGCCCGTAACCCGAACCGGCACCGTGCCTTTGGCGGCGGGCCACACCGCTGCCTCGGATCCCACCTGGCCCGCATGGAACTGCGGGTGGCGTTGCGGGAATTCCACCGCCGCATCCCGGATTACGAGATTCCGCCCGGCACCGAATTGAAGTACACCGCCGCGCTGCGCTCGGTGGAAGCCCTGCCGCTGACCTTCCCGGTTGCCCTGTGATGAGCCGTGTTTCGATCGACGCCGACCGTTGTGTGGGCCACGGGCGCTGCTATTCCCTGGCCCCGGATATCTTCGATGCCGACGAGGTCGGGCATTCGGTCTTGCGCGTCGAGGAGGTGTCCGGCGAGCTCGAGCAACACGCTGTGGCCGGTGCGCAGAACTGCCCGGAAGAAGCGATCACCATCACTTCCTAAGTTTGCGCGGGGTTGCTAGGTACGCTGACGCAAATCACGAGAAGGGATGTCTGACCATGGACCCAAGCGCGCTCGATCCGGTAGCCAGCGAACGGTTGTCGCACGCCGCGAAGTCATGGACGTCCGACCTGTCGATCAACGAGTTCGCGCTGCTGCACGGGGCCGGGTTCGAACCGATCGAACTGGTGATGGGTGTCTCGGTCTACCACGTCGGATACCAGTTCACCAATATGCGTCAGCAGCAGGAACTGGGCGTGCTCACCGAGGCGACCTACCGCGCGCGCTGGAATGCGATGGCCCGCATGCAATCCGAAGCCGATGCGCTGCAGGCCGACGGCATCGTCGGTGTCCGCCTCAACTGGCGTCATCACGGCGAGGGTGGCGAACACCTGGAGTTCATGGCCGTCGGCACCGCGGTGCGGTACACCGAGAAGCCGGGTGCGTTCCGTCGGCCCAACGGTCAGGCTTTTTCCAGCCACCTTTCTGGCCAGGACATGGTGACGCTGCTGCGCTCGGGCCACACGCCGGTGGCGTTCGTGATGGGCAACTGTGTGTTTCACATTGCGGTGCAGGGCTTCATGCAGACGCTCAAGCAGATGGGCCGCAACATGGAGATGCCGCAGTGGACGCAGGGCAACTACCAGGCCCGGGAGCTGGCGATGTCGCGCATGCAGACCGAGGCTGAGCGCGACGGTGCAACCGGTGTGGTCGGCGTGCACTTCGCCATCTCGAACTACGCCTGGGGACACCACACGGTCGAGTTCTACACCGCAGGAACGGCCGTGCGCCGCACTGGCAGCGGTGAGACGATCAAGCCGACTTTCGTGCTGCCGATGGATAACTGATGGTCGAGTTCGACGCCGAGCGGGTCAGTCGCACCATCGCGGGTGCGCTGTCGGGACCCGGCGGTGTCGCGCTGGTGGTGAACGTGTTCGCCGGCTTGCCCGGAGTCATCCATACGCCGGCGCGGCGCGGTCTGTTCTCCTCCAGCCCCGAACGCATTCAGATCGGTGACTGGCGCTACGAGATCGCGCGCGACGGCCGACTGCTGGCCGGGCATGTCGTGAACGGCATCGTGATCGCCGAGGACATCCTGCTCGCCGATGCGGTAGGTCCGCACATCACCCGTGCGCTCGGCCAGATCGTCGCGCGGTACGGCGCCACGGTAATCCCCAACATCAACGCGGCCGTCGAGATACTCGGCACCAGCACCGGATACCAGTACTGACCGGAGCGACTGCGCCGCAGAGCTATTCGATGTCCGAGCGAGGCACCATGACATCGGTGGGGCTGTCCCGGCCTCGCAGCACCGTGGTGGTCAGGGTGCGCCAATGGCGGGCTTCGGCTGCCGAGGCGCGACGCAGTACGGCACCGGATGCCGCCACCCCGCCCTCTTGCTTCGCCACCTCGGTGAGCCGGGCCGCCTCGTTGACCGGGTCACCGATGACGGTGTATTCGTACCGGCGCGATTCACCGATGTTGCCGGCGACGACCGTCCCCGCCGACACCCCGATGCCCGCTGTGACGGCAGAGTGGTTGAGCCGGCAGCCCAATTCACGGGCGGCGGCCAGGGCTTTCCCGGCACAGTCGGCCAACTCCACCGGAGCACCGAAAATCGCCAGTGCGGCGTCTCCTTCGAATTTGTTGATCAGCCCCTGGTGCCGCTCGACGACGTCGACCACCACCGCGAAGAAGTCGTTGAGCAGCGCGACCAACTCTTCGGCGGACATCCGCTCGGCCAGCCGGGACGAGCCCACCAGATCGACGAACAACGCGGCTGCTTCGCAGGTGACACCGCCGAGCGTAGCCTGCAGCCCGTCTCGTGAAGCGCTCTGCTCGGCCAGCCGCGCCACGTCATGCCCGACGTGCCGCCCGAACAGCTCGCGCAACTGCTCGCGCTCGCGCAGACCCGCCGCCATCGTGTTGAACCCGGCCTGCAGCAGCCCGAGTTCGGAAGCGTCGAAAACCGGGACGGTGACATCGAAGTCGCCGCGCTGTACCCGCGCCATCCCTCGGCGGACCTCGTCGATGGGATCGGCGCTCACCGCGCCGGTGAACGCGGTGATAGCCAACCCGCTCAGGGCCGCACAGCCGCCAAGGGTCAGCACCACGATCGCGAGTCTTTCCGCCGAGTAGTCGATGACGAGCGCGCTGGCACCGACCAGCAGCAGTTCCAGCAGCGGTACACCGGTGCCGAGCGTCCAGGCCGCGACCGCGCGCAGCCGAAGGCCGGGTCCGCGGGCGCTGGAGGGCGGGCTTTGGGTCAGCAGCTCGGCCACCAACGAGCGCAGCACGCGGGTGCCCAACCAGTACGCCACTGGGCTGGTGACGAGGCTGCCCAGCAGGATCGAGATGCCCAGCGTGGTCGCCAACCACGGCGCGTCGAGGTTGATCACCACCATCAGCACGCCGGCCCCCATCCAGACGGAACCCTGGATCAGCGCCATGCGGAACGGAATCGCCAGCAGCACTCGTTTTCGCGCCTCGGCCTCGTCGGCGCCGGCACGGTACGTCGTCGCCAGCACGCCGGCCAGGCTCGCGATCGGGGTGGCGACGCCGACGTAGACCGCCGCGACCACCGCGTTGAGCACCATGACGTGCCGTTCGTTGAGCGCGTGGGCGGTCGGCAGGGCCCAGAACGTTGTGACGGCGATAACGAAGGCGCCCAACACATTTGGAGACAGGATCGCCACAGCGAGGATGACCCGGGTGCGCCACGGCACGGGCCACGTCCGGTCCCGCAACCGCTCCCGCCAGTGGTTCACGGCTATTAACCTGCCTGACAAATGCGGCGTCATCAACAACCGCGTCCGTCAGGAGCGCTCAGTCGTCGGTATGCCGCCGTCCGTCTCGTTCCAGCCGAGCGCCGTACTCCAGCAGTTCTTTGAGCGCGTCCGGGAACGCGTCGGCCATGTCCCAGAGGTCTGGCAGCAGATCCGGACAGGAGATGATCCCGATGCCCAACGTCCCGTTGAGCGACATCACGGTGATGTTGAGCCCGGCGCCGCCGAGCAGCGGCCCCAGCGGATACATCGACTCCAGACGGCAACCAAGGAAATACATCTGCGCCTGCGGCCCAGGGACATTGGACAAGATCATGTTGTAGACGGGACTGGTGGACAGCGGAATCCGGGGCAGAATCCGCATTGCCGCGCCGAACATGGTCTGGCCCCCGAACTCGGTCCAGTCATGCAACAGCGTCGGTCCCATGGCCGCGGTGTGTTCCTTCGCTGCGCTATTGCCCGCGGCCATCCGGCGGAGACGTTCCACCGGATCGCCGATCTGGGTTTCCAGCCGACAGAACATCCAGGTGGTCTGGTTGCGTCCGGGGCGATCGGACTTGTCGCGCACCGACACCGGGACGGTGGCCACCAGCGGGGCATCGGGTAGTTCGCCCTGCTGGAGCAGGAAGCGTCGCAGCACTCCGGCGCACAATGCCATCACCACGTCGTTCACGGTGACCCCGAACTGGTTCTTCACCCGCTTCACGTCGCGCATGTCCAGCTCGGTGTAGGCGACGTTGCGATAGCGGGACAGCGGGCCGTTGAACGGGGTCGCTGGCGCGGAGAACGGTGCTGCCATCGTTCGTCCGTCTCTGGCCCGGATGAGTGTCCGGGCGACCGTCACCGCCGTTGCCGGTATCACCGTCGCCAGTCGCAGCGGTCGTTTCGCGACGTTAAGGAATCCGCTGGCTGCGATCTGCAGGAGGCTGGCCCGCCCGGCGCCAGGCACCGGGCGGGGCGCGGGCGCGTCCGGCACCGCGCTGCACAACTGCGCGAGCAGGTTAGCGCCGGCGACACCGTCGACCACCGAGTGGTGCACCTTCAGTAACACCGTCAGTCCATCGTCACGGGCACCGCCCTCGATCACCCACATTTCCCACAGCGGGTGGTCGCGGTCCAGGGGCAGTCCGGCGATATGCCCGCAGATCTCGGAGATTTCGCGCCGGCCCCCGGGAGCCGGCGCCGCGACCCGGTGCAGGTGGCGCCGCAGCTCGAAACCCTCGTCGTCGACCCACACCGGGTGGTCGGGATTCCATTGAGTGTCAGCCAGCTTCATCCGGAATTCCGGGACCGCCTTGACATGCCTGGCCAGCATCCCGCGCAACCGCGGGTACGAATAACCCCCGGGCATTGTCGAGGTATCGAGTTCCAGGACACAGCACACGTTCAGCGGCTGAGTCGGAGTCTCCATGTAGAGAAAGAAAGCATCAAGACCGCTTAATCGTTCCATAGCCGCCTGCTCGACTAGTTAACGTGCAAAAAAGTTTTCCCGAATTCACCTCGGACCCAAATTCGCGCGCTCCCCTTCGAGCATCAGCACCGAGGTTCCGCACCGCGTACCCCGTCTACACGTCGGTTAAACCACCAATTCTGCGGGCGGTGCCGCCGAGCGCGGGCCTTAGTTAGGCGAAACGCACTCGGCTCCGCCGTAAGCCCCACGTTCGGCGCGCGGTTCGCCAGCCGGCTCGCCGGACCACCGGTTCAGCGCGTCGGTCAACTCGGTGGCGCTGGGGAGCCGCTGCTGTGCCCACGCGACGTATCCGTCGGGACGGACCAAGATCGCCGCTGGAAGCGAAGTGTCGCAATGTGTTTCGTGTTGCACGCCCGTGCGGTCGCGGAGGTCCCCGACCGGTCCGGTGGTGAGCAGCACGAATCGGCCGCTGCGTAGCGCTTTGTAGAGCCTGCCGTCATTACAGGTGACGTCGGACATCCGCCTGCCCACCAGCGGGTGGTCCGCGCGGGACGAGCGGGGGTAGGCGATGCCGATGCCGCTGAGTCGTTCGGCCGCGATGCGGCGGCTGCGCGGGAAAGTCAGGATCGAGCGGACGACGAACCGTTGCACGAATCGGCGGATCGCGGACCGGCCCAGGACCAGCTGATTCAACGTGTCGGTCATGGCCAGCACGTCGGCGCCCACCGGGTGCCGCTCGGATTCGTAACTGTCCAGCAGCAGCTCTGCGTTCTCGTCGCGCAGGTCGCCTCGCACGACGGAGGCCAGTTTCCAGCCGAGGTTCATCGCGTCGCCGATGCCGGTGTTCATGCCCTGTCCCCCGATCGGGGAATGCACGTGCGCCGCATCGCCGGCGAGGAAGACCCGTCCGACCCGGTACCGCCTGGCTTGCCGACGCTCACTGAGAAATCTTGAGCTCCAACGCATCTCGCCAACACCGAAGTCCTCGCCGGCGATCCGGCCCAAGGCGTCATTGATGTCGGCCATGCTCACCGGTGTGCTGAGTGGCTCCTGCTCCCG
>NZ_LZMH01000053.1 GCF_001673635.1 Mycobacterium asiaticum | reverse complement strand
TTGACGGTGTGCTCGGCCTCGTAGACCTCGCCCATCCCGCCGCGGCCCAGCAACCGCTTGAGATGGTAGGGCCCGAATGTCGTGCCCACCCGCGAGTCCTGCGTATCGCTCATCGCTGATCCTCCCAGTCAACCCGCAATGTGGCTGACATTATCAACAGCCGCGCGTTAGATGTGCCGTCCGCAAATTCCGCCACCCATCAATTCTTGGCCCTGCGCTGCGGACCCATGCGGCGCAACCGCAGCACGATCAGGATCACCAAGGCGATCGCCTGGACGGCGCAGGCCGCGGCGGCGATCGACCAGCTACCGATGTCGTAGTCCCACAACGGATCCTGGTCGCCACCGGCGGTGCGGTGCAGGTCGTTGAGGTCTACCGTCGACGCGGCCATGGCGTAGGCCCAGCGGGACGGGGACAGCCAGGCCAGTTGCTCGAGCGGAACCCGGTCGTCCACCCCGAACATTCCGCCGCACAGCACCAGTTGGGCCATCACCACCAGCACCAGCAGCGGCATGCCGCGGTCGGCGTTGCCGATCAGCGCCGAGATCAGCAGCCCAACGATCATCGACACGACGGTGACCGCCAGCACGGCCACCGCGATCTCGAGCCGCGGCCACGGCAGTACCACCGATTGGTCCGGTGGCGGCAGGAATGCGACGCCCAGAAAACCCAGAATCAAGCCCTGTGCACTCGTAATCGCGCCCAGCACAGCCAGTTTGGAGGCGAGGTAGGCGCTGCCGGATAGGCCGATGCCGTGTTCGCGCCGGTAGATCGCCTGTTCCTTGACGATCTCGCGGATCGAAGTCGCACACCCCATCAACGCGCCACCGATGATCAGCAGTACCAACAGCTGGCCCGGCTGGGTCGATACCTTCTCGATCGCTTTGGCCAGGGAGAGGCCGGCGTCGCCGGGGACGGCGTAGGTGAACAGGCTCAGGAGCAGGGGTAGGGCGAGCAGGAATAGGGCGTATTGGCGGTCGGCGGCGATGTCAGCTTCGTGCTGCCCCAACGCAGCTTGCTGGCCGTGGTCGGCCCCTCCGGAGCCGGCAAATCCACCCTGC
>NZ_LZMH01000052.1 GCF_001673635.1 Mycobacterium asiaticum | reverse complement strand
GCGTCGGCGATGTCGAAGAAGTCGATACCCGTCTTGACGCCGATCTTGTCGAACACCCCGATCAGCGCTTCCACCGGAGCGTTACCGGCTCCGGCGCCGAACCGGCGCACGCTGCCGTCGATCTGCTTGGCGCCGGCGCGTACCGCCTCGACCGAGTTCGCGACTCCGAGCCCGAGGTTCTCGTGCCCGTGGAAACCGACTTCCGCATCCGAGCCCAACTCGTCGACCAGCGCTGCCACCCGGTCGGCGACTCCGTCGAGCACCAGCGCGCCGGCGGAGTCGACGACGTAGACGCATTGGCAACCCGCGTCGGCCATGATGCGGGCCTGAGCGGCCAGCTTCTCCGGCGGAATGGTGTGGGCCATCATCAGGAACCCGACGGTCTCCAGGCCCAGCTCGCGAGCCAGCCCGAAGTGCTGAATGGAAACGTCGGCCTCGGTGCAGTGGGTGGCGATGCGGCAGATGGAGCCGCCGTTGTCCTGCGCCTGCTTGATGTCCTCTTTGGTGCCGACGCCCGGCAGCATCAGGAAGGCGATCTTGGCGTCGCGCGCCGTCTCGGCGGCGAGCTTGATCAGTTCCTGGTCGGGCGTCTTGGAGAACCCGTAATTGAACGACGAGCCGCCCAGGCCATCCCCGTGCGTCACCTCGATCACCGGTACGCCGGCGGCGTCGATCGCCGTCACGATCGCCTGCACTTCGTCCTTGGTGAATTGGTGCCGTTTGTGGTGCGACCCGTCGCGCAGCGAGGTGTCCGTAATCCGTACATCCCAGATCGAGGGTGAAGTCATCGTGCGCCTCCCGTCACGGCCAGCGTCTCCTTGGCGATTTCCTCGCCCACCTTGGTCGCGGCCGCGGTCATGATGTCCAGGTTGCCCGCGTACGGCGGCAGGTAATCGCCGGCGCCCTCCACCTCCACGAACGTGGTGACCAGCGCCTGGCCGCCGGAGTTGATCGACGGTTCGTCGAACTGCGGCTCGTTCAGCAGCCGGTACCCCGGCACATACGTCTGCACCTCGGCCACCACCTCGTGAATGGACTTGGCGATCGCGTCGCGGTCGGCGTCCTCGGGGATGGCGCAGAAAATCGTGTCGCGCATGATCATCGGCGGGTCGGCCGGGTTGAGGATGATGATGGCCTTGCCGCGGGCGGCGCCGCCGATCGTCTCGACTCCACGCGATGTGGTTTTGGTGAATTCGTCGATATTCGCCCTGGTGCCCGGGCCTGCGGAGACGGAAGCGACGGACGCCACGATCTCCGCATACGGGACGTCGACCACCCGGGACACGGCGTAGACGATCGGGATGGTCGCCTGTCCGCCGCAGGTGATCATGTTGACGTTCGGCGCGTCCAGGTGCGCGCGCAGGTTGGCCGGCGGAATCACCGCCGGTCCGACCGCCGCCGGAGTCAGGTCGATGGCGCGGATACCGGCCGCCTCGTACTTGGGCGCCGCATCCTTGTGCACGTAGGCACTGGTCGCCTCGAACACCAGGTCGGGCTTCTCCGGCTGTTCCAGCAACCAGTCGGCGCCCTTGTGGCTGGTCTCCAACCCGAGCTTGCGAGCCCGCGCCAGACCTTCGCTCTCCGGGTCGATGCCTACCATCCAGCGCGGTTCCAGCCAGTCCGACCGGAGCAGCTTGTAGAGCAGATCAGTGCTGATGTTGCCCGATCCGACGATGGCAACACTGGCCTTTTCCGGCATGTGAACGCTCCTTACCCGATGGTCGCGGCGTGACCTTTTCAAAGACTTATTCAAACGCCAAATGGACGGCACCCAGTCCCGCGAAGTCGGCGACGAATTCGTCGCCCGCCCGCGCGTCGACGGCGAAGGTGCATGATCCGGGTAACACGATGTCACCCTTTTTCAGGCGCACGCCAAAACTTTCCACCTTGCGGGCCAGCCAGGCCACCGCGGTGACCGGATTTCCCAGCACAGCGTCGCTGCGACCTTCGGCGATCAGCTCCCCGTTGCGGGTCAGCTTCGCGTCAATCCCCTTGACGTCGATGTCGTCAGGTGACACCCGTGCCGCTCCCAGGACGAAGCCCGCCGATGACGCGTTGTCGGCGATGGTGTCGCAGATCTTGATCTGCCAGTCCTTGATCCGGGTGTCGATCAGCTCGATCGACGGCACCAGAGCTTCGGTTCCGGCCAGCACGTCGTCTTCGGTGCATTCCGCGCCGGGCAGATCGGCCGACAGGATGAAGCCGACCTCGACCTCGACCCGCGGCAGCAGGTAACGCGACGTCTGCACCGCGACATCCTCGAACACCTGCATGTCGTCGAGCAGGTGCCCGTAGTCGGGCTCGTTGACGCCCATCATCTGCTGCATCACCTTCGACGACAGCCCCACCTTGTGCCCGACCACCCGGGCACCTTCGGCGACGCGCTGCCGGATGTTGATCAGCTGGATCTCGTAGGCGTCGACGACGTCGATATCGGGGTAGGCGGCCGTCAACGGGGCGATCGGCTCGCGGCTCCGTTCGGCCTGGGCCAGGTCGGCCGCAAGCTCGTCACGGGTCCCAACATCGAGCATTTGCCGAAGTCCCCTCGTTCTCGTGACCGGGCCAGTAGCGCCCGACCCGGGCAATTCTATAACGTGTTCTACATGACAGCACAGGAGTACGACGTCGTCGTGGTCGGGAGCGGCGGCGCCGGCATGGTGGCTGCCTTGACCGCCGCGCACCGCGGCCTCTCGACAGTAGTCATCGAGAAGGCGCCGCACTTCGGCGGCTCGACCGCCCGCTCGGGCGGCGGAGTCTGGATTCCCAACAACGAAGTTCTCGAGCGCGCCGGCGTCAAGGACACCCCGGAGGCGGCCCGCACCTACCTGCACGGCATCATCGGCGACGTCGTCGAGCCAGAGCGCATCGACACCTACCTGCAGCGCGGGCCCGAGATGCTCTCGTTCGTGCTCAAGCACACCCCGCTGAAGATGTGCTGGGTGCCGCGCTACTCCGACTACTACCCGGAGGCGCCGGGCGGGCGGGCCGACGGGCGTTCGATCGAACCGAAGCCGTTCAACGCCCGCAAGTTGGGTCCCGACGAGGCCGGCCTGGAACCCGCATACGGCAAGGTCCCACTGAACGTGGTTGTGATGCAACAGGACTACGTACGGCTGAATTTGCTCAAACGCCACCCCCGCGGTGTGCTGCGCAGTCTGAAGGTCGGGGCGCGGAGCATGTGGGCAAAGTCGACCGGCAAGAACCTCGTCGGCATGGGCCGGGCACTCATCGCGCCCCTGCGAATCGGGTTGCAGCAGGCGGGGGTTCCGGTCGTGCTCAACACCGCGCTGACCGATCTGCATGTGGAGGACGGCCTGGTGCGCGGGGTCTATGTGCGAGACACCGCGGCGTCCGAATCCGCCGAGCCGCGCCTGATCCGGGCCCGCCGTGGCGTCATCCTGGCGTCCGGCGGGTTCGAGCACAACGAGCAGATGCGGGTGAAGTATCAGCGCGCCCCGATCGGAACGGAGTGGACGGTCGGCGCGAAGGCGAATACCGGTGACGGCATTGCCGCGGGCGAAAAGCTAGGCGCAGCCTTGGATTTCATGGAAGATGCCTGGTGGATCCCCACGGTGCCGCTGGTGGGTGCGCCGTGGATCGCTCTCTCTGAACGCAACTCCCCGGGCGCGATCATGGTCAACATGTCGGGCAAGCGGTTCATGAACGAGTCGCTGCCCTACGTCGAAGCCGGCCACCGCATGTACGGCGGCGACCACGGCCAGGGCCCGGGACCGGGTGAGAACATCCCCGCCTGGCTGGTGTTCGACCAGCAATACCGCGACCGATACATCTTCGCGGGTTTGCAGGCAGGCCAGCGGATTCCACGCAAGTGGACGGAGTCCGGCGTCATCATCCAGGCTGACACGCTGGAAGAGCTGGCCACCAAGGCTGGCCTACCGGTCGACGAGTTCATGGCTACGGTCAAGCGCTTCAACGGCTTCGCCCGCACCGGCGTCGATGAGGACTTCCACCGCGGCGAAAGCGCCTACGACAAGTACTACGGCGACCCCACGAACAAGCCGAACCCGAACCTCGGCGAGCTCACCCACGCCCCGTATTACGCTGCGAAGATGGTGCCCGGTGACCTCGGCACCAAGGGCGGCATTCGCACCGACATCCATGGCCGTGCCCTGCGCGACGACGACAGCGTCATCGGAGGCCTCTACGCCGCAGGCAATGTCAGTTCACCGGTGATGGGGCACACCTACCCCGGACCCGGCGGCACCATCGGACCGGCCATGACGTTCGGGTATCTGGCCGCACTGCACATCGCGGAGGCCCGGTAATGCCGATTGATGTCGAGGTCGCTCTCGCCGCCGAGCTTGATCCGATTGAATTCTCCTGGACCAGTAGCGACATCCAGCTCTACCACCTGGGCTTGGGCGCCGGCGCGGACCCGTTGGACCCGCGTGAACTGCGTTACCTCATTGACGACACGCCGCAGGTGTTGCCCACCTTCGGCAATGTCGCCGCGTCGTTCCACATGACAAAGCCGCCCACCGTTCAATTCCCCGGAATCGACATCGAACTCAGCAAGGTGCTGCACGCATCGGAGCGCGTGGAAGTGCCGGGACCGCTGCCCCCTTCGGGTTCGGGTAAGGCCGTCACCCGGTTCACCGACATCTGGGACAAAGGCAAGGCCGCGGTGATCTGGAGCGAGACGACGGTGACCGCACCCGACGGCAGCCTGCTGTGGACGCAGCGGCGGTCGATCTTCGCCCGCGGTGAAGGCGGATTCGGCGGTGACCGCGGACCCTCAGGTTCGGACGGCGCCCCCGACCGTGCGCCCGACCTCGAGCTCGCGGTGCCCATCCTGCCGCAACAGGCGCTGCTTTACCGGTTGTGTGGCGACCGCAACCCACTGCACTCCGATCCCGAATTCGCTTCCGCCGCAGGCTTTCCCGCGCCGATCCTGCATGGGCTGTGCACCTACGGCATGACCTGCAAGGCGATCACCGATGCGCTGTTAGACGGGGATGCTGGCGCGGTGGCGGCCTACGGCGCGCGTTTTGCGGGCGTCGCATATCCCGGTGAGACGTTGCAAGTCAACGTTTGGAAGGAAGACGGCCGGTTCCTGGCCGGCGTCGTCGCACCCGCGCGCGACAACGCCGTGGTGTTGAGTGGCGTCGAGTTGGTGCCGGCCTAACGCCCGGCCCCGACCCTAACGCCCGCCCCCGCCTATCGCCGCCGAGCGTCACGCTGGCGTGGCGCTCGCTGCCCACAGCCACAATGCCGTGACGCGCGGCAGGCTTTCGTCAGAATGGCTTGACGGGCAAATACTTTCCGTTCAGGGTGATCACCGCGCGCTCGCCGCCCTCGGGGTCCGGCACCTTGGTCACATCGAGCTTGAAGTTGATGCCGCTGATAATGCCGTCGCCGAACTGCTCGTGGATGATCGCCTTGAGCGTGGTCCCGTAGGTCTGGATCATCTCGTAGAACCGGTAGATCGTCGGGTCGCTAGGCACGCCCCCAGGGATGCTGCCCCTATACGGGATCGTCTGCAGCAGCCTCGCCCCGTCATCGCCAAGACCCAGCAGGTCGGCGACGGCAGTGGCGGCCTCCCTAGGCAATGCGTGTTGACCAAGCACTGCGGCGGTGGTGAAAACAACGGATAGGCCGGCTGCGTCGGCAATGTCTTGCCACGTCAGATTCTTCGTGACCTTCGCGTCGACTGCGGCGACGGCCAGAGCTTGCCGTGCGCCGGGGTTGAGTTGTGCATGAGTCATTGGATTTTCCTTTCGCTGTGACTACACATCGACGATGCGCGCACTGGTGCCATAGTGTCCAAGACCCATTTCTGATCGATCTAATTGGTTTCATCTATAGTTGCTTCATGCAGCCGGAACTGCGTCACCTCCGATATCTGCAAGCCGTCGCCGCCCACGGGAACTTCACCCGCGCAGCCCAGGACCTCCATGTCTCCCAACCGACGTTGTCCCAACAGATTCAGCAATTGGAGCGCGGCATCGGTGCGCAACTGCTCGACCGCAGCGGCCGCTCGGTGCGCCTCACCGATGCCGGTCAGGCTTACCTCGAACATGCCCAGCGGGCGCTGCGAGAACTCGCCGCCGGCCAACGAGCTGTGCACGACGTAACCGACCTCTCGCGGGGCCATCTGCGGCTTGCCGTCACCCCGACCTTCACCGCTTATCTGGTCGCGCCGCTGATCGCCGAACTACACCACCACCACCCCGGCATCACTGTGACGATTAGGGAAATGAGCCAGGAAAGCATGGAGAACAAGCTCTTGGCCGACGAACTCGACCTTGGTGTTGCCTTTGACCAACCGCACGTGCAAGGGGTCAGGGCCACAACGCTTTTCACAGAGACGCTGATCGCCGTCGCAGGCGTCTCTAGTACCGTTGAGCGGCTGACGGCCAAGACGGTCGAACACCAGCCACTGGCCCTGATCACTACCGATTTCGCCACCCGCGACCACATCGACGCTTACTTCACCCAGCACCGCATCGCACCTCGAATCGTATTGGAAGCCAACTCGATTCAGGCACTAATCGAAATAGTCCGGCACACTTCGCTGGTCACCGTCCTGCCCGACGCGATCGCCGCCCGCCACCTGCAGCTCCGCCCGGTCCCTCTGGAGCCGCCCCTACCGACGCGGACGGTCACACTGCTCGCCCACGAAGGCACCTATCAAACCGCCGCCGCCCGAGCGTTCGCACGCCTCACCCGCGAGTATGTGTCACGGGTCATGCCACAGCGGTGACTACCCCAGGATCAGCCCCGACGTCGGCACACCCGTACCGGCAGTCACCAGCACGTGCTCAACATCCGGCACCGGGTTGACCGAGGTGCCACGCAATTGCCTTACACCCTCGGCGATTCCGTTCATGCCGTGGATGTATGCCTCACCAAGCTGCCCGCCGTGGGTGTTGATCGGCAACCGCCCACCCACCTCGATCGCACCGTCGGCGACAAACTCCTTGGCCTCACCGCGCCCGCAGAAGCCCAACTCTTCCAACTGAATCAGCGTGAACGGCGTGAAGTGGTCATAGAGCACCGCGGTCTGGATGTCGGCCGGTGACAGACCCGACTGCGCCCAAAGCTGTTGTCCCACCAGACCCATCTCGGGCAACCCGAGTTCGGGTCGGTAGTAGCTGACCATCGTGTACTGGTCGGGACTCGATCCCTGGGCCGCCGCCTCGATGACGGCCGGGCGGTGCTTGAGATCCCGAGCCCGCTCCACCGACGTCACCACGATCGCCACCGCGCCGTCGGTCTCCTGGCAGCAGTCCAGCAACCGTAACGGCTCGGCGATCCACCGCGAATTCTGGTGATCCTCAATGGTTATCGGCTTCTCGTAGAAGTAGGCCTTGGGGTTCTTGGCGGCATGCTTGCGGTCGGCCACCGACACCGCGCCGAAGTCCCGGCTCGAAGCCCCGGACCAGTGCATGTAGCGCCGGGCGATCATCGCCACCTGCGCGGCCGGCGTCGAGAGCCCATGCGGATAGGAGAACGAGTTGTCCACCCCGGTCGAGTCGGCGTTCTCGGTCAGCCGGGTCTGCACCTGACCGAACCGCATCCCGGATCGCTCATTGAACGCCCGGTATGCCACCACCACGTCAGCCACCCCGGTGGCGACCGCAATCGCGGCCTGCTGCACCGTCGCACACGCAGCGCCGCCACCGTAGTGGATCTTGGAGAAGAATTTCAGGTCACCGATCCCGGCGGCACGTGCCACCGCGATTTCGGTGTTGGTGTCCATGGTGAAGGTGGTCAGACCGTCGACATCGGCCGGCGTCAACCCCGCGTCGTCCAATGCGTCCCGCACCGCTTCGGCGGCCAGCCGCAGCTCGCTGCGACCGGAGTTCTTCGAGAAGTCGGTGGCACCGATCCCGACGATGGCAGCCTTTCCCGACAGCACTACGAACCCCCAAGAGTCAATGTCACCGTAGCGATCACGTGATTGCCAAGACTGTTGGCGCCCACCACCTTCACCGTGATCAAACCGTCCTCGACGGCGGTCACCTCACCAGAGAAGGTCACCGTGTCGTAGGCGTACCACGGCACGCCGAGCCGCAGCCCGACCGACTTGATCAACGCCGACGGACCTGCCCAGTCGGTGATGTAGCGCTGCACCAGCCCGGTGTCGGTCAAAATATTGACGAAGATGTCCTTGGAACCTTTGGCCTGCGCCAAGTCGCGGTCGTGGTGCACATCCTGAAAATCTCGGGTAGCCAAGGCCGTCGAAATGATGAAGGTCGGGGTTCCTTCGAGCTTCAACTCGGGCAGTCGCAGGCCGACTTCCACCACAGGTGCACTCATGCGTCCGGCTCCCACGCGTACAGGGTCCACTCCGGCCCGGAATCACCGGCCGGGAAATCTATATACGTTGCCCGCACCGGCATTCCGATCTCGACGGCAGCCGGGTCGACACCCCGCAACTCGCCCAGCATCCGCACACCCTCCTCCAGCTCCACCAGAGCGATCACGAACGGCAGTGTGCGGCCCGGCACCTTGGGCGCATGGTGCACCACGAAACTGAACACCGTGCCGCGACCGCTGGCCACCTCATATTCGATGGGTGTCGCGGGGTCCTGCCAGATCGCCGGCACCGGCGGGTGCTGCAACGTACCGTCGGCAAGTTTCTGGATGCGCAACTCGTGCGCGTTGACCCCTTCCCAGAAGAACGCGGTGTCGCGCGACGATGCGGGACGCATCATGGCGTCGGCATCCAGGTCCTCCGGCACCGCGGCACCAGACGACGGCGCGGCCGGCTTGAACTTGAGGATGCGCCAATTCATCTCGGCTACATCCTCATCACCTACCCGCCAGGTGATGAGTTGGTTGATGAAGTAGCCCTCACCGAGCGCGGTCTGCTTGGGCCCCACCACATCGCGCATCTCCGAAACGATGCTTACCTGCTCACCGGGCCGCAGATAGCGGTGGTAAGTCTGCTCACAGTTGGTCGCAACCACGCCGACGTATCCCGCGTCGTCGAACAGTTGCATGATCGGGCCCATGGGATCGTCGGTAGGGCGCTCGCCGCCCTGACCGAACATCGTCCACACCTGAATCATGGCTGGTGGGGCCACGATCCCAGGATGACCGGCAGCCTTGGCCGCTGCTTCGTCCACATAAATCGGATTGTGGTCGCCCAGCGCTTCGACCCAGTTATTGATGATCGGCTGGTTCACCGGATCCCGCGCTTCGCGCGGCTTGGCGACGACCGTCGCGATTACCTCTGCGATGGCCTCCTGCAGTTCGCTCATCGAGGCACCCTCGGCACCTTCAGGCCTGCGGCAGCGATCATTTCACGCATGACTTCGTTGACGCCCCCGCCGAAGGTGATCACCAGGTTGCGCTTGGTCTGGGAGTCCAGCCACTCGAGCAGCTCGGCGGTTTCGGGCTCGGCCGGGTTACCGTACTTGCCGACGATCTCCTCGGCGAGCCGCCCGATGTACTGAATCTTCTCGGTGCCAAAGACTTTCGTCGACGCGGCATCGGCCACGTTGATGTCCTCGCCCGCGGCGGCGACCTGCCAGTTCAGCAACTCGTTGATCCGCCACATCGAATAGATTTCGCCGAGCGCCCGTTTGACGTCCTGGTGATCGATAGGGGTGACGCCGTCGCCACCGGGCTTGGACGCCCACGCGTGCACACGGTCATAGATGCCCGCGGTGCGCCCGGCCGGCCCCAGCATCACCCGCTCGTTGTTGAGCTGCGTCGTGATCAGCCGCCAGCCGCCGTTCTCCTCCCCCACCAACATGTCGGCCGGCACCCGCACGTCGTTGTAGTAGGTGGCGTTGGTGTGGTGGGCGCCGTCGGACAGTATGATCGGCGTCCAGGAGTAGCCGGGGTCCTTGGTGTCGACGATCAGAATCGAAATGCCCTTGTGTTTTACGGCTTCGGGGTCGGTGCGGCAAGCCAGCCAGATGTAGTCGGCGTCGTGCGCGCCGGTGGTGAAGATCTTCTGCCCGTTGACGATGTACTCGTCGCCGTGCCGCACGGCCGTCGTCCGCAACGACGCCAGGTCGGTGCCCGCGTCCGGTTCGGTGTAGCCGATCGCAAAGTGCACCTCACCGGCCAGGATCGCCGGCAGGAACTTCTTCTTCTGCAACTCGCTGCCGAACTGCTGCAGCACCGGACCTACCGTCTGCAGCGTGACTGCGGGCAGCGGTACGTCGGCCCGGTGCGCCTCGTTGACGAAGATCGACTGCTCAATCGGCCCAAATCCCAGACCGCCGTACTCTTTTGGCCACCCGACACCAAGCTTGCCGTCTTTGCCCATCCGGCGGATCACCGCGCGGTAGGCCTCGTTGTGACGGTCCTGCTCCATCGCCTTCGCCTCATCGGACGAAATCAGATTCGAGAAGTATTCCCGTAGCTCCGCCTGCAGCTGACGCTGCTCCGGAGTCAAGTCGATGAACATCAGACTCCCACCAAATCGAGACGATGCGAGGGCCCGCCCAACAACCGGGTCAGGTCCTTGATCGTGGAGTAGTACCGGTGCATCGGATAGGTGATATCCATGCCCATCCCGCCGTGCAGGTGGTGACAGATCTGCATCACCGGCGGCGCCTGCGACGCCAGCCAGTATCCGAGCACGTCCAGGTCGGAATCGGCATCCCGGCCCTCGGCCAGCTTCCAGATCACCGCCTTGGCCGCCAAATTGATTGTGCGCGAGGCGATGTAGACCTCCGCCAACTGCGCCGCGACCGTCTGGAATGTCGACAGCGGCTTGCCGAACTGCTTGCGGTTGGCGACGTAGTCCGCGGTCAGTCGCAGCGCCCCGGCCACCAGGCCGTCCGCGTACGCGCCGATCATCGCCAGCGCCAACTGATTCACCCGGGCCGGTGAAGCGCCGGCCAGAACGTCAGACTCTGCGACCGCGACGTCGTTGAATGTCACCGAGTACTCGTCGGAACCATTCGACGTCGGCGTCCGGACCAGTTGCACACCATCGGCTTTCGGTGACACCACCACCACCGCGGTGTCGGCCGTCACCAGCATCCAGTCCGCGGCTTCGGCGTACCCGACGCTGACCTTCACGCCCGACAACCGGCCACCACTGAACGTCACCGCGGGCCGATCCGGCAGCGCCCGGCCGGGCTCGTTGAGCGCGGCGGTGAGCACCCCGCCTTTGGCTACCCCGGCCAGAAAACGGTCCTGTTGCTCCTCGGAGGCCAGGTCGAGCAACGGCACCACACCGAAACCGAGGGTGGCCAGTGCCTCGGTGATCGCGCCATGCCGTCCGAGTTCGGTCAGCACCGTGCCCACTTCCGAAAGCCCTACCCCGTCACCGCCGAGGCGTTCGGGCACCGCCAGAGCCGTAACACCACCGTCGGCCAGGGCTTTCCAGGTCAGGTCACGCTGCATGACCGACGTGACAACGTCGGCGACGGCCTCCTGCTCTGCGGAGAGATCGAAGTCCATCGTGATCAGTGCGCCACCGGGCACTTGCCGGTGTAGTCGACCTGCCAATGCTTGATGCCGTTCAGCCACCCCGACCGCAGCCGTTCGGGCTTGGACAATGGCTTGAGGTCCGGCATGTGATCGGCGACGGCGTTGAAGATCAGGTTGATCGTCATCCGCGCGAGGTTGGCGCCAATGCAGTAGTGCGCCCCGGTGCCGCCAAAACCAACGTGCGGGTTGGGGTTTCGCAGGATGTTGAACGAGTACGGATCCTCGAAGACCTCTTCGTCGAAATTGGCCGAACGGTAGAACATGATCACCCGCTGGCCCTTCTTGATCTTCACCCCGGACAGTTCGTAGTCCTCGAGCGCCGTGCGCTGGAAGCAGGTGACCGGGGTAGCCCAGCGGACGATCTCGTCGGCGGCCGTCTCCGGGCGCTCCTTCTTGTAGAGCTCCCACTGGTCCGGGAAGTCGGCGAAGGCCATCATGCCCTGGGTGATGGAGTTGCGGGTGGTTTCGTTGCCGGCCACCGCCAACATCACCACGAAGAAGCCGAACTCGTCATCGGAGAGCTTCTCGCCGTCGATGTCGGCCTGGATCAGCTGGGTGACGATGTCGTCGCCGGGGTTCTTGGCCCGCTCTTCGGCCATCTTCATCGCGTAGCCGATCAGCTCCGCCGATGACATCTTGGGGTCGATGTGCGCGTACTCCGGGTCGTCGTTGCCGGTCATCTCATTCGACCACTCGAACAACTTGCCGCGATCCTCCTGCGGCACCCCGAGCAGACCGGCGATCGCCTGAAGCGGCAATTCGGCGGAGACCTGCTCGACGAAGTCACCGGTGCCCGTCGCCAGCGCCTCCTGGGCAATCTTCTGGGCACGCTCGTGCAATTCGTCCTGCAGGCGTCCCACCGCGCGCGGCGTGAACCCGCGGGAGATGATCTTGCGCAACCGGGTGTGGTGCGGCGCATCCATGTTCAGCATCACGAACCGCTGCACCTCGATGTCCTCGCGCGCGATGTCGTTGTTGAACCGGGGGATCACACCGTTCTCGTAGCTGGAGAAGACGTCACTGCGGCGCGATACCTCTTTGACGTCGTTGAGCTTGGTGATCGCCCAGTAGCCACCGTCATGGAACCCGCCGCAGTTTTCCGGGTCCTGCTCGTTCCACCACACCGGAGCGGTCGCCCGCACCTCAGCAAACTCTTCGACCGGAATACGCTCGGTGTAGATGTCGGGGTCGGTGAAATCGAACTTCGGGGGAAGATTGGGGCTGGGCACGCTAGTTCTCCTAACTACAGTCTCCAGTGACTGGCTTGCGTCTCACGATCCCAGGACACTAGCTGTCCTAGTGATGCTCTGTTGCCAGTAAAACATGCCTCCACCGCAGACAAAAGGCGTCGGAGCATCCTCGCTTGTCATAGTAATGAAACGTGTTCTAGCCTGGCCTCATGGGTAACCCGGTAATCGTCGAGGCCACTCGCAGCCCGATCGGTAAGCGCAACGGCTGGCTATCCGGTCTGCATGCAACCGAGCTGCTGGGCGCGGTGCAGAAGGCGCTGGTGGAAAAGGCCGGCATCGACGCCGGCGATGTCGAACAGGTCATCGGCGGCTGCGTGACGCAGTTCGGCGAGCAGTCCAACAACATCACCCGGGTGAGCTGGCTGGTGGCCGGGCTGCCGGAACACGTGGGCGCCATGACGGTGGATTGCCAGTGCGGCAGCGGCCAGCAAGCCAACGGCCTCGTCGCGGGCCTGATCGCCGCCGGCGCCATCGACATCGGCATCGCGTGCGGCATCGAGGCGATGAGTCGCGTCGGGCTCGGCGCCAACGCGGGTCCCGACCGCAGCATCCTGCGGCCCGCGTCGTGGGACATCGACCTGCCCGACCAGTTCACCGCCGCCGAGCGGATCGCCAAGCGACGTGGTATCACCCGCGACGAGATCGACGAGTTCGGCTACGCCTCGCAGGCCAAGGCGAAGCAGGCCTGGACCGAGGGCCGCTTCGACCGGGAGATCTCCCCGATCGAAGCGCCGGTGCTGAATGAGAACAAGCAACCGACGGACGAGCGCGCGCCCGTGCACCGCGACCAGGGTCTGCGCGACACCACGTTGTCCGGCCTGAGCCAACTCAAGCCGGTGCTCGAAGGCGGCATCCACACCGCCGGCACGTCGTCCCAGATTTCCGACGGCGCCGCGGCGGTGTTGTGGATGGACGAGGACAAGGCCAAGGCACTGGGCCTTCGGCCGCGGGCCCGGATCGTCAGTCAGGCGCTCGTCGGCGCCGAGCCGTACTACCACCTCGACGGTCCCGTCCAGTCCACCGCGAAGGTGCTGGAGAAGGCGGGCATGAAGATCGGCGACATCGACATCGTCGAGATCAACGAGGCCTTCGCTTCGGTGGTGCTGTCCTGGGCACGGGTGCATGAGCCCGACATGGACCGGGTCAACGTCAACGGCGGCGCCATCGCGTTGGGGCACCCAGTGGGCAGCACCGGCAGCCGGCTGATCACCACCGCCCTGCACGAACTGGAGCGCACCGACAAGAGCACGGCACTGATCACCATGTGCGCTGGCGGCGCCCTGTCGACGGGCACCATCATCGAGCGCATCTAGCCGCTCGGTGCTCGTTTCCGACGAGAGCCGCATCGCGGCGGCGCAGACCTACATCGACGCGCTGGTCAGCCACGACGCCGATGCTGTTCCGTTCGCGGCCGGATGCACCCGCACCGAATTGGGCGTGAAGAACGGTTTCTCCGGAAATCATCTGCGGCGCGGCTTGAATCGCGGGCTCCAATACCGCGTCATCGCGGACGCGACGCCGCCGCGTTACCGCATAGAGGGCGACCGGGTGCACGCCGAATACGACGTCCTGAGCAAGGCGGCGCTCGGCGGTCGGCGCGTAGCGGCGCGCGTCACCGAAACGTTCGTGATCCCGGCCGAGAGCCCAACCGGCAGGGCTGAGATCCACCACATCGACGCCCGTTTCAAGCCGTTCATCCAGCATTAGGATCGCCCCATGCCGAAGTCCCGACCGCGGTTTCTGAATTCGCCGTTCAGCGACCACTTCATCAAGTGGATGTCCCGGGCCAACACCTGGATATACCGGCGCAGCAACGGCAAGCTCGGCGGCACGATCCAGAAGGCCCCCGTCGCACTGCTGACCACCACCGGCCGCAAAAGCGGTGAACCGCGGGTGAGTCCGTTGATCTACGTCCGCGACGGCGACCGCGTCGTGGTGCCCGCGTCGCGGGGCGGCTCCGACAAACACCCGCTGTGGTACCTGAACTTGAAGGCCAACCCGAAAGTCTCGGTGCAGATTCGCGACGAGGTGTTGCAGCTGCGGGCGCGCGATGCCACTCCCGAAGAGCGCGAACGGTACTGGCCCCAGTTGGCTGCCGTATATCCGCCGCTCGACGACTACAAGACGTGGACCGAACGGGAGATACCGCTCGTCATCTGCGACCCCTAATATTTGCGCATGACCGATCGGCTGAACGACATCGTCTCTGCCCAATACGAGAAGTGGACCTACCCCGAACCGATTCAGGACATCGAGGAATGGCTCACTTCCGGATGGCAGTGGCTTGACCCGAGCCATGCGCACGGGATCTTCTGGCCTGACCGGGAATATCGCCCGGGCCTGGACATCCTGATCGCCGGCTGCGGCAGCAACCAGGCCGCCATCATCGCCCACACCAACCCCACCGCCAGGGTCGTCGCCATCGATGTCAGCCAGCGCTCACTCGATCACGAGCAGTACCTCAAAGACCGGCACGGATTGACGAATCTGGAGCTGCACCGGCTCCCGATCGAGGAAGTGTCAACGCTTGGGCTGGATTTCGACCTGATCATGTCGACCGGGGTACTGCATCACCTCGCTGATCCCGACATCGGCATGAAGGCGCTCGCCAAGTGTCTGCGGCCAGGCGGGGCCGTCGGGCTGATGCTCTACGCGCGCTACGGGCGCTACGGAGTTGAGTTGCTGCAGTCGGTGTTTCGTGATCTCGGGTTGCACCAGGACGAGGACGGCATCCGGATCGTGAACGAAACCATCTCGATGCTGGACCCCAAGCACCCCTTCCTGATCTACCGCGATTCGGCGCCCGACCTGTATTACGATGCCGGGCTGGTCGATACGTGTCTGCACGGCCGCGACCGCAGCTACACCACCGGCGACTGCATCGAGCTCGTCGAATCGGCCGGACTGGTGTTTCAGCGATGGTTCCACAACGCGCCGTACTACCCGCACGACATCAACAACCTGTCATCGCCGGCGAACGAGTTCTACCAGATCATGACCGCGCTACCCGAAGTGAAGATGTGGTCGGTGCTGGAACGGCTCCGGACAGCCAATTCCTGCCACTTCTTCATCGCTGCGCACCCGGATAGGCCCCGGGAAAGCTACGCCATCGACTTCGCGTCGCCGCAAGCCCTCGACTACGTCCCGCAGATGCGCTTCAACTGCAACCTGAACGGCGCCGAGATTCACCGACCGCATTGGGACATGACCCTCAATGGCGCCGAATTGCCGTTCGTGCAAAACATCAACGGCCAGCGCACCATCCGGGAGATCGCTGCCGTCGTGGCCAACGGCGAAACCGACACGTTCAAGCTCGAGCTGTACGAGAACTTCGCCCGCGGGTTGTTCCGGTCGTTGTGGCGGCTCGACTTTGTGGAGATGAGCCTGGCAGCGGTGCGCCCGTCTTGACTGCCTAAGAACCCGCCCCGTACACCGGGACCGGTGTCCGCGCCTTGGCCAGCAGGTCGGTCACGACGGGTCCCAGCTCGGCGGGGTCCCATCGTGCGCCCTTGTCGATCTGCGGCCCGTGCGCCCAACCCTCGGCCACCCGGATCAGGCCCGCCTCGACTTCGAACACCTTGCCGGTAACCTCGCGCGATTCGACGCTGCCCAGCCACACGACCAGCGGCGACACGTTTTCCGGCGCCATCGCGTCGAACCCGCCGTCCTCCGGCGCGGCCATCGTTTCGGCGAACACTGCCTCGGTCATCCTGGTCCGCGCCGCCGGAGCGATCGCATTGACGGTGATCCCGTAGCGGCCGAATTCCGCCGCGGCCACCAGGGTCAGCGCGGCGATACCGGCCTTGGCGGCGGAATAGTTGCCCTGGCCGACGCTGCCCTGCAGGCCGGCGCCGGAGCTGGTGTTGATGATCCGGGCGTTCAGCTCGTCGGGACCGACGGTGCCGGACTTGATCTGCCGGCGCCAGTAACCAGCGGCGTGCCGCAGCGTGGCGAAGTGACCCTTCAGGTGCACCCGGATGACGGCGTCCCACTCACTTTCGCTGGTATTCGCCAACATTCGGTCACGGATGAAACCTGCATTGTTCACCAGCACGTCCAGGCCGCCGAAGGTGTCGACGGCCGTATCGATCAGGTTCTGCGCACCCGTCCAGTCCGCGACGTCGTCACCGTTCGCGACGGCCTCGCCCCCGGCCGCGACGATCTCGTCGACCACCTGCTGCGCGGGGCTTTCGCCGGCGGATCCGTCCAGGCCCACACCGATGTCGTTGACCACCACACGCGCGCCCTCGGCCGCGAAGGCCAACGCGTGCGCGCGGCCGATACCGCGACCCGCTCCGGTGACAATGACCACCCGGCCGTCAACCAAACCCATATTCTCCGTCTCCTCTACTTGACTGCGCTCGCGTTCGTTGTGGCCAGATAGTGCGGCGGTTCGCCGCCGCCATGGACCTCCAACGATGCGCCGCTGATGTAAGACGCCGCATCGGACGCCAAAAACGCTGCGGCCCAACCAACGTCACGCGGATAGGCCAATCGGCCCAGTGGGACATTCTTCGAAATCGCGGCGATCGACTCGGCGTCCCCGTAGAACAGGTCGGCTTGCTCTGTTTCGACCATGCCCACCACACACGCGTTGACCCGGACCTTCGGCCCCCATTCCACCGCCAGCGTCTGGGTCAGACTTTCCAAGCCCGCCTTCGCCGCCCCGTACGCTGCTGTTCCCGGGCTCGGACGCCGGCCCGACAGGCTGCAGATGTTGACGATCGAACCGCCGCCCGGCTGGCCCTGCATCTTGTCGTTAGCGTATTGCGAAACAAGCAGCCCGCCAATCAGATTGAGCTCGATGATCTTGCGGTTGAATTTCGGGCTGGACTCAGCGGTCAGCACGTAGGGCGAGCCCCCGGCATTGTTGACGACCACGTCGAGCCTGCCGTGCCGCTCGACGATCGCGTCAATGAGCGCCGCGACGGCTTCTTCATCGCGGACGTCGCAGGAATGGAATTCATGCGGAAACCCCTCGACCGCGCGTCGCGCGCAGGCCACCACCGTGGCGCCCTGCTCGGCGAAGACCGCGCTGATACCCGCGCCGACGCCCCGAACTCCGCCCGTTATCAACGCCACTCGCCCGGCCAGACCGAAATTGATGCCGGTGGCTGATTGCGGGATGGTCACTGTGCTAGCGTACCAAGCAAGTGCTTGCTTAGGTAACTGACCCAGCAGGAAGTGCCATGACCATCACCACCACCAGCCCGGAGAAGGGCATAGTCGCGGTCACCGTCGACTACCCGCCCGTCAACGCCATCCCGTCGCAGGGATGGTTCGAACTCGCCGACACGATCACGGCAGCCGGCCGCGACCAGGAAACCCATGCGGTGATCCTGCGGGCGGAGGGGCGCGGCTTCAACGCCGGCGTCGACATCAAAGAGATGCAGCGCACCGAAGGGTTCACCGCCCTGATCGACGCCAATCGCGGGTGTTTCGCCGCGTTCCGTGCGGTGTACGAATGCGCGGTGCCGGTGATCGCCGCGGTGAACGGCTTCTGCGTCGGCGGCGGCATCGGGCTGGTGGGCAACTCGGATGTCATCGTCGCCTCGGACGACGCCGTCTTCGGCCTGCCGGAAGTGGAGCGCGGCGCGCTCGGTGCCGCCACCCACCTGTCCCGCCTGGTGCCGCAGCACATGATGCGCCGGCTGTTCTTCACCGCCGCGACGGTGGACGCCGCAACCCTGCATCACTTCGGTTCGGTGCACGAGGTGGTGCCTCGCGACCAGCTCGACGAAGCCGCACTGAAGGTGGCCCGCGACATCGCCGCCAAGGACACCCGCGTCATCCGGGCCGCCAAGGAAGCGCTCAACCTCATCGACGTGCAACGGGTGAACTCCAGTTACCGCATGGAACAAGGCTTTACCTTCGAGCTCAACCTTGCCGGGGTCGCCGACGAGCACCGGGATGCGTTCGCGGGGACGGCGAAGGGCAAGAAGTCATAGTGTCCGACAAGCGCACCACTCTCGACGACGCCGTCGCCCAGGTCGAAAGCGGCATGACCATCGGTATTGCCGGATGGGGGTCCCGGCGCAAACCGATGGCCTTTGTCCGCGCGCTACTGCGCACCGACGTCACCGACCTGACCGTGGTCACCTACGGCGGCCCGGATTTGGGGCTGCTGTGCTCGGCCGGCAAAGTCAAACGGGTCTACTACGGGTTCGTATCGCTGGACTCCCCGCCGTTCTACGACCCGTGGTTCGCCAAAGCCCGCACAACGGGTGCCATCGAAGCCCGGGAGATGGACGAGGGCATGCTGCGCTGCGGCCTGCAGGCGGCGGCACAACGGTTGCCGTTCCTACCGATTCGCGCCGGTCTCGGCAGCTCGGTGCTGGACTTCTGGGAAGGCGAGCTGCAGACCGTCACTTCGCCCTATCCGACGGACGGCGGTTACGAGAAGCTGATCGCGATGCCGGCCCTGCGTCTCGATGCCGCGTTCGCGCACTTGAATCTCGGTGACAGTCAGGGCAATGCGGCCTACACCGGTATCGACCCCTACTTCGACGACCTGTTCCTGATGGCCGCCGACAAGCGTTTCCTATCAGTGGAGCGCATCGTCGACACCGAGGAACTGGTCAAATCGGTACCACCGCAGGCCATGCTGGTCAATCGGATGATGGTCGACGGGGTCGTGGAGGCGCCGGGGGGCGCTCACTTCACCACCGCGGCACCGGATTACGGTCGCGACGAGAAGTTCCAGCGGCACTATGCCGAGGCCGCGTCGACGGAAGAGGGCTGGCAGCAGTTCGTGGCGACCTACCTCTCGGGCAGTGAGGACGACTACCAGGCGGCGGTCAAGGCGTTCGGTGAGGAGGCCGCGAAATGACCACCACCCGTGCCGAGGTGTGCGCCGTCGCGTGCGCCGAGTTGTTCAGGGACGCAGGCGAAATCATGGTCAGCCCGATGACCAACATGGTGTCCATCGGAGCACGCCTGGCGCGACTGTCTTTCTCCCCCGACATCTTGTTGACCGACGGTGAGGCACGTCTGCTCGCGGACACCCCAGCCATGGGCAAGACTGGAGCAATCGAGGGCTGGATGCCGTTCGGGCGGGTCTTCGAGACCCTGGCCTGGGGCCGGCGGCACGTGGTGATGGGCGCCAATCAGGTTGACCGCTATGGCAATCAGAACATCTCGGCGTTCGGGCCGCTGCAGCAACCGACCCGGCAGATGTTCGGTGTTCGCGGCTCTCCCGGCAACACCATCAATCATGCGACCAGCTATTGGGTGGGTAACCATTCCAAGCGGGTCTTCACCGAGCAGGTCGACATCGTCTCCGGCATCGGCTACGACAAGATCGAGCCGGACAATCCGGCGTTCCGGTTCGTCAACGTCTACCGCGTGGTGTCCAACCTCGGCGTGTTCGACTTCGGCGGCCCGGGCCGCACCATGCGTGCGGTGAGCCTGCACCCCGGCGTTACCCCTGCTGACGTCCGGGAAGCCACCTCGTTCGAGATACACGATCTCGACGAGGCCGGCGAATCCCGGCAGCCAACCGAGGACGAGCTGCGCCTGATCCGCGAAGTCATCGATCCGAAGGCGCTGCGCGACCGAGAAATACGTTAGTGAGGCTTTGGTGAGGCTCAAGACACCGCTGACCGAGCTGGTCGGAATCGAGCACCCGGTGGTGCAGACCGGGATGGGCTGGGTCGCCGGTGCCCGGCTGGTGTCGGCCACCGCCAATGCCGGCGGGCTGGGCATCTTGGCGTCGGCCACCATGACCCTGGATGAACTGGCAACCGCCATCGGCAAGGTCAAGGCCGCCACCGACAGACCGTTCGGAGTGAACATCCGCGCCGACGCCGCCGATGCCGGCGATCGCGTCGAACTGATGATCCGCGAGGGTGTCAAGGTGGCGTCGTTCGCTTTGGCGCCCAAGCAGGAGCTGATCGCCCGTCTCAAGGAGGCTGGGGCGGTGGTTGTTCCGTCGATCGGGGCGGCCAAGCATGCCCGCAAGGTGGCGGCCTGGGGTGCCGACGCGATGATCGTTCAGGGCGGCGAGGGCGGCGGCCACACCGGCCCCGTCGCCACCACACTGCTGCTGCCGTCCGTGCTGGACGCGGTTCAGGGCACCGGCATCCCGGTGATCGCCGCCGGCGGCTTCTTCGACGGGCGAGGACTGGCCGCCGCGCTCTCGTACGGGGCGGCCGGAGTTGCCATGGGCACCCGGTTTTTGCTCACCTCGGATTCCACCGTGCCCGACTCGGTGAAGAGGCGGTACTTGGAAGCCGCGCTGGACGGCACCGTGGTCACCACCCGGGTCGACGGCATGCCGCACCGGGTGCTGCGCACTGGGCTGGTCGAGAAGCTGGAAAGCGGTTCGCGGGCAAGGGGCTTCACCGCGGCTGTTCGTAACGCCGCCAAGTTCAAGCAGATGTCGCAGATGACCTGGCGCTCGATGATCCAGGACGGCCTGGCCATGCGGCACGGCAAGGAGTTGACCTGGTCGCAGGTGGTCATGGCGGCCAACACGCCGATGTTGCTCAAGGCCGGGCTGGTGGAGGGCAACACCGACGCCGGGGTGCTGGCATCCGGCCAGGTGGCGGGCATTCTTGAGGACCTGCCGTCGTGCAAGGAACTGATCGACTCGATCGTGCGCGACGCGATCACACATTTACAAGCGGCGGCCGCGCTCGTGGAATAGTCGCGCGTGTCAACTGGGCTACGCTATGCCAGCTATGACGACTGTCGAGACGGACCACTCGGCTCCAGACTCAGCCGCACACCACGCGCTGCCCGATCCGGGCGAGGCGGTGCCGAAACTCGCGCTGCCTACGGTTGGGATTTTCATCGCTTCGCTGACCGCCTTCGTCGTCTCGACGGTCGGCTACCTCAACGGCTGGTCACCCTGGTGGGTCACCATCCCGGTCAACGCGGCGGTGACGTTCGTGATGTTCACCGTGGTACATGACGCATCGCACTACTCGATCAGCTCGACCCGCTGGGTGAACGGTCTGCTTGGGCGCCTGGCGTGGCTATTCGTCGGCCCGGTGGTCGCTTTCACGTCGTTCGCCTACATCCACATCCAGCACCACCGGCATTCCAACGACGACGATCAGGATCCAGACACCTTCGCCTCGCACGGCAAGTGGTGGCAGTTGCCGTTCCGGTGGTCGGCGGTGGAGTACTTCTACCTGCGCTTTTATCTGCCCCGCGCCCGTAGCCGACCGGTCGCCGAGGTGGCCGAGACGCTGGTGATGATGGCACTTAGCGTCACCGGTTTGGTCGTGGCCGCGCTGACCAGAAACTTCTGGGCCCTGGCGGTGGTCTTCCTCATTCCCCAGCGCATCGGCCTGACCATCCTGGCGTGGTGGTTCGACTGGCTGCCCCACCACGGGCTGGCGGACACCCAGCGCACCAACCGCTATCGCGCGACCCGTAATCGGGTCGGCGCGGAGTGGGTGTTCACGCCGGTGCTGCTGTCACAGAACTACCACCTGGTGCACCACCTGCACCCGTCCGTGCCGTTCTACCGCTACCTGCGGACGTGGAAACGCAACGAGGAGGCGTACCTGGAGCGCAACGCCGCGATCTCCACGGTGTTCGGCCAGCAACTCAATCCGGACGAGTTCCGCGAGTGGAAAGAGCTCAACGGCCGGCTCGCCAAACTGCTGCCGGTGCGGATGCCCGCCCGGTCGAGCTCGCCGCACGGGGTGCTGCACCGGATCCCCGTCGCGTCGGTCGACCCCATCACCGCCGACAGCACAATGGTCACCTTCGCGGTGCCCGAAGAGCTGCAGGACGCCTTCCGTTTCGAGCCGGGTCAGCACGTCACCGTGCGCACCGATCTCGGCGGTAATGGCATTCGGCGCAACTATTCGATCTGCGCGCCGGCCACCCGCGCGCAGCTGCGTATCGCCGTCAAACACATTCCCGGCGGGGCATTTTCGACCTACGTGGCCAACGAGCTCAAGGCCGGCGACGTGCTGGAGTTGATGACCCCGACCGGGCGGTTCGGCACTCTCCTGCACCCGTTGAACGCCAAGCACTATGTGGGCTTGGTGGCCGGCAGCGGGATCACTCCGGTGCTGTCCATCCTCGCGACCACGCTCGAGGTGGAGACCGAGAGCCGGTTCACGCTGATCTACGGCAATCGCACCAAAGAGTCGACGATGTTCCGGGCTGAGCTCGACCGGCTCGAGTCCCGCTACGCCGACCGCTTGGAGATCCTGCACGTGCTCTCGGGCGAGCCACTGCACACTCCCGAACTCCGCGGCCGCATCGACCGCGTCAAGCTCAACATGTGGCTGACCAGCAGTCTTTCGCCCGCAAACGTGGATGAGTGGTTCATTTGCGGTCCACTGGAAATGACCACCGCAGTGCATGAGGTGTTGCTCGAGCACCTGGTGGACAGTGAGCGCGTTCACTTGGAACTGTTCCACGGCTACGGCACGGGGCCCAGCACCGATCACGAATATGGCTCGGCGACAGTCACTTTCAAGCTTTCCGGGCAGGAATACAGCTACGATCTGACGCCCGGCGACTCGATTCTGGAAGGCACGCTGCAGGTCCGCGACGATGCGCCGTATGCCTGCATGGGCGGGGCGTGCGGCACCTGCCGGGCCAAGCTGGTCCAGGGCGAGGTGGACATGGACCACAACTTCGCGCTGGGTAAGGCCGAGCTCGACGCCGGCTACATCCTGACCTGCCAGTCCCACCCCACGACGCCGTTCGTCTCGGTGGACTTCGACAGCTAGACCCGTCTTGGCGCCGAATGTGCATTTCACGACGCGACGCGCCGATGGAGCGTCGGAAAATGCACACTCGGCGGTCACGGTCGCCATCCCGCGGCCTCCATGGCCGCGACCACGCGTGCGATGAAGGTGCCCCGGCGGTAACGCAATAGCTCGCTGCTGACCCTGACGATCGTCCATCCCAGGTCGGTCAACGCGGCCTGGCGCTCGATGTCCCGGGCGTGCTGGGCCGGGTCCGTCCAGTGCTGCGGTCCGTCGTACTCGACGCCGACGCGCAACTCCCGGTAACCCATGTCGATACGAGCGACGAAATCGCCGTATTCGTTATAGACGCGGATCTGCGTCTGTGGTTTCGGCAGGCCCGCGTCAATCAGCGCCAATCGTGTTCGCGTCTCCTGCGGCGATTCTGCACCGCCGTCGACCAACGGCAACACCCGCCGGAGCTGGACCAGCCCCCGCACCCCGAGGTGTTGAGCGGCAACGGCTTCCACGTCTTCGACCTTGACATCGGTCGCGTTCAGCAGAGCATCGAGCCGTTGGACGGCGTGCAGTCGGACAGTGGTCCGCCGTCCGATATCGAAGGCGGTGCGCGCCGGGGTGGTCACCGAAATCCCGTCGATCATCAGCGCTTCCGAACCCGACAACATGTCGAGATGCACGACGAGACGCGGCGGCGGGCGGCGATTGGTATGCACCAATTCCGCGTCGAGTGTTGGACTTACCCACTTCGCGCCGAGGAGCGCCGCCGCGGAATTGCCGGCGACCACCGCGCGTCGGCGCGACCACAGCCAAGCCGCTTGCGCTCGCTGGACCGCGGTGAGCTCGATACCCACTGGCGCGTAGACGCCCGGATACACCGGTTCATAGAGACAGCGCATTGCGCGCTCGGGAATGGCCTTGGATGTCAGCGCCTCAGCGCCGACAAACGGCCACTCCACGCGCCGCATGCTGCCATCGTCGGCGGCAAACCGCCGTCACCCATCAACAGGGCCGCCGAGTGTGCATCTCACGACACGACACTCCGCCGTCGCGTCGGAAATTGCACGCTCGCCGAATCTAGAGCCGCTCGATGATCGTCACGTTCGCGGTGCCGCCGCCCTCACACATCGTCTGCAGACCGTAGCGACCGCCGGTGCGCTCCAGCGTGTTGAGCATGGTGGTGAACAGCTTGGCGCCGGTGGCGCCCAGCGGGTGCCCGAGCGCGATCGCGCCGCCGCTGGGGTTGACCTTTTCCGGGTCGGCCTTGATCTCCTTGAGCCAGGCCAGCACGACGGGCGCGAAAGCCTCGTTGATCTCGACGGTGTCGATGTCGTCGATGGACAGGCCGGTCTTCTCCAGCGCGTAGCGGGTTGCCGGGATGGGGCCGGTCAGCATGAACACCGGGTCGGCGGCGCGGGCGCTGATGTGGTGGATACGGGCTCGCGGTGTCAGCCCGTGGTCCTTGACCGCTTGCTCGGATGCCAGCAGCACCGCGCTTGCTCCGTCGGAAATCTGGCTGGCCATGGCCGCCGTCAGTCGGCCACCCTCCACCAACGGCTTGAGTCCGGCCATCTTTGCCAGCGACGACTCGCGCGGGCCTTCGTCGACCCGGAACGGCCCTGATTCCGTTTCCACAGTGATGATCTCGTTGTCGAAATTGCCGCCGCGGATCGCCGCGAAAGCACGCTCATGGCTGGTCAGCGCGTAGCGCTCCATTTCCTCGCGTGACAGGTTCCACTTCTCGGCGATCAGTTCCGAACCGCGGAACTGCGAGATCTCCTGGTCGCCATACCGGTGCAGCCACTGCTTGGACTCGTTGGTCGGCGAGGTATAGCCGAATTGTTCGCCGACGATCATCGCCGACGAAATCGGGATCTGGCTCATGTTCTGCACGCCGCCCGCCACTATCAGGTCGGCCGTTCCGGACATGATGGCCTGCGCACCGAAGGAAACGGCCTGCTGGCTGGAGCCGCACTGGCGGTCGACGGTGACGCCGGGAACCTCTTCGGGGTAGCCGGCCGCCAGCCACGACAACCGGGCGATATTGCCGGCCTGGGCACCGACTGCGTCGACGCAACCGGCGATCACATCGTCGACGGCGGCGGGGTCGACGTCGTTGCGGTCGAGCAGCCCACGCCATCCCAGTGCGCCCAGGTCGACGGGGTGCACCCCGGACAGGGCACCGCCGCGCTTGCCCACCGCGGTACGTACAGCATCGATGACGTACGCCTCCGGCATTTCAGTCTCCTTCTTTTTGTATTCCGCCCAGAACAATGGCGAGATATTGCTGGCCCACCTGCTGTGCGGTGAGCGGTCCGCCCGGCTGGTACCAGCGCACCGACACCCAGGTGGTGTCACGGATGAAGCGGTAGACCAGGTCGACGTCCAGATCGGGCCGGAAGTAACCCTGCGCGATGCCCTGATGGATGACGTCGATCCACATCTGTCGCTGCTGCTTGTTGAGATCCTCGATATAGGAGAACCGGGGCTGCGACGAAAGCCGTTGCGCCTCGTCCTGATAGATGACGACTTGCGCGTGCCGCTGCTCGATCGCCTCGAACGAGGCCATGAACAGACCTTTGAGGCGATCGAGCGGATTAGAATTGCCCTCGACGATCTCCCGGTAGCGGGCGAACAACCAGTCCAGGAAGCCGCGCAGCAGTTCGTCGACCATCTCCTCTTTCGAGGCGAAGTGGTGGTAGAGACTGCCGGACAGGATTCCGGCCCCGTCGGCGATGTCGCGCACCGTGGTGGCCCGCAGGCCGCGTTCGGCGAACATCACCGCGGCGAGGTCTAACAACTCGTCTCGGCGGCTGTTAGCCTGTCCGGCCACTCGCTCCACCCCAACAGGGTATCAACCAAGCGCTTGCTAGGGCCAACGGTGGCACGTCGTTGGCCCTTTATTTACTGCGCAGCTGATTTCATTGAAAACGCATATGGACTGTTCGCGGCCGCCGTATGGTCTCTGACGTTCGGGCTTGCGCAATGACGGGCGACGGTTCATGGAGGCGATATGAGTTTCTTCGGTCTTCCGCCGGAGATCAATTCTCTACGGATGTTCTTGGGTGCGGGCTCTTCGCCCATGCTGCAAGCCTCGGCCGCTTGGTCCGGGTTAGCCGAAGAGTTGGGTTCGGCTGCCGACTCGTTCGCCTCGGTGACGTCGAACCTAGCGAGTCAGGCTTGGCAAGGCCCAGCCGCCGCTGCGATGTCCGCCGCGGCGGCACCATACGCGGCGTTCCTACAAGCCGCGTCGACGCAAGCACTTGGCGCGTCCGGTTCAGCACAGACGATAGCCACGGCATTCGAAGCCGCCAAAGCCGCCACAATCCACCCCGAGGCGGTTGCTGCCAACCGCAACGCATTCGTGCAGCTGGTCCGATCCAACTGGTTCGGCCTCAACGCGCCGGCAATCGCCGCAGCGGAGAGTATCTACGAAGAATTCTGGGCCGCCGATGTGGCCGCCCTGGTTGACTACCACGGTTTGGCGTCGGCGGCGGCAGGCCAATTGGCGTCCTGGCAGCAGACGCTGAAGAGCCTGCCAGGTATCGGGCAACTTGTCAGTGGCGTCGGGTCAGCGGCCACCGGCCTCCCCAACCTGGGGATCGGCAACAAGGGCAGCGGCAACATTGGCAATGGCAACAACGGCACCTACTACACCCCCAACGGCGGCGGCAACGTCGGCAACGGCAACTCCGGCAGCTCCAACTTCGGTGGCGGCAACATCGGCAACAACAATATCGGCAGCGGAAACGCCGGCAATAACAACTTCGGCTTCGGGAACGCTGGCAACGGCAATATCGGTCTGGGGAATGCCGCGCCTCTGAACAATGGTGGCAACATCGGTCTCGGCAACTTCGGCAACAACAACTTCGGAATCGGCAACACCGGAAACGGAAACCAGGGCGCCGGCAATAGCGGCAACAACAACACCGGCTTCGGCCTGACCGGAGACAATCTGCTGGGTATCGGAAATGCCTATCTTGACCGAACGACCGGCACCTTCCACTTCACCGGCTTCAACGAGGGTATCGGTAACATCGGCTTCGGCAACTCCGGTACCAACAACATCGGCTTCTTCAATTCGGGCGACGGCAACGTAGGATTTTTCAACTCGGGAAGCAACACGATTGCCGCTAATCTGGGCCAGATCCAAAGCCTTGGCTTCGGTAACTCTGGCTTCGGTAACGTCGGCTTCGGCAATACGGGCGCCGGGAACTTTGGCTTCGGCAACTCAGGGTCGCTCAATACTGGCTTCGGAAACCAAGGAAGCTACAATACTGGCTTCTTCAATGCGGGGAACTTCAACACCGGAATGGAGAACTCCGGAAACTACAACACCTTCGACGGCAACTCGGGTAGCACCAATACCGGATTCTACAATTCCGGCGACGTAAACACCGGCTTCGGCTCCACCGTCGACACTGCGGCCACGCATTCGGGCTTCGGCAACACCGGCAACTTCCCAAGTTCGGGCTTCTTCAATACGGCTTCCGGTGGATTAGCGGGTGGGCTGTCAGGGTTCTTCAACACAGCCAGCGGCGGCACGCTACTGAACGGGCAGGGTTCTGGCTTCTTCAACACCGGCGTCACGGGTGCCCTACCACCGTCCTATCCGGTCAGCGGTCTTGCAAGCGGCCTCAACACTGGATTCCTGAATTCTGGCACTGGTGTCGCGGGCCTGTTCAGCTTCACTCAACTGCTACGACAGCTCACCTGACGGCAATTACCCGTCGTCTCACCGACATTGCGGCTCGCCCAGCGGGCGCCGGCTCTTGACCGCGGCGAAGGTTTGGGGCTTCTTCAGCCTCAGCCACCTACGAGTACTAGGTCATGCGAAATCGAGTGGCTGGGCTCGAAACGCCGGAGCGGACAACACGACTCGACGTCGGCCTGTGCGGTCATGGCATCGACACCGCCGGCGGCGTCTGTGACACGTCCCGGGGCTGAACTGACGGTGCCGTCCACGACGTCCGGATCAGGGGCCTGCTTGGGCACCCCGCGGCGCCAGCCTCGCGGACTTCGTGCAGTTCTCCAGCGCCGCCCCTATCGCCGACATAGGCGCGTGCTGGCCATCGACACACGCTCATCCTTCACTCGCACGGCGGAATCGCCGGCGGAGTTTCTGGCGCCGCAAGCACCCATTCTGGACCCATTCCATTCCGGAGCAAACATTCCGAAATTTCCTTTGAATTTAATGACAGCAATTGCTCGAAATTGGACACAAATGCTACGAGCCAGTCGTATGGTCTCGTCGTTCGGGTTTGCTCAGCTACGGCGACGGGGCCATTGGAGGTCAACGCTATGAACTTTTCGCTACTCCCACCGGAGATCAATTCCTTGCGGATGTTCTCGGGCGCGGGCTCGGCACCCATGCTGCAAGCTTCGGCGGCCTGGTCGGGATTGGCCGAGGAATTAGGTGCGGCCGCGAGCTCGTTCTCGTCGGTGACCTCGAATTTGGCGGGACAGGCATGGCAGGGTCCGGCGGCCAAAGCCATGTCCGCCGCCGCGGCGCCGTACGCCGCCTTCCTCGAGGCCGCCTCTGCGCGCGCCCTGAGCGCCGCCAGCCAGGCCCAGGCCGTGGTCAGCGCATTCGAGGCGGCGAAGGCAGCGACGATTCACCCGGAGATCATCGCCGCCAACCGGCAGGCCTTCGTGAACCTGGTCAGGTCGAATTTCTTCGGCCTCAACGCCCCGGCGATCGCCGCCGCCGAAAGCATCTATGAAGAGTTCTGGGCCGCCGACGTTGCCGCGATGTTCGGCTACCACGGCGGCGCGTCGGCCGCCGCCGCGCAGCTTTCGTCGTGGGCGCAGACGCTGCAGGGCCTACCCGGCAGCATTGGGGCGGCCGCAAGTACCCTCCCTAACCTGGGCCTTGGCAACCTGGGCGGCGGCAATGTGGGCAATGGCAACACCGGCGACAGCAACTTCGGTAGCGGCAACACCGGCAACACCAACTTCGGCACCGGGAATAAGGGCAACGGCAACTTCGGCCTAGGAAACACGGGCGCCACCAACTTCGGCTTCGGCAATAACGGCGGCTCTGTTACCGAGCGCGGGAGCGTGGGCTTCGGCAACTTCGGCAACAACAACTTCGGTCTTGGTAATACCGGCAACAACAACACCGGAGGGGGCAACACCGGCAACAACAACATCGGTTTCGGCCTCACCGGCAGTAACTTGATCGGCCTGGGCAACGCCTATTTGGACACGACGACCGGGCAGTTCCACTTCAACGGCCTGAATTCAGGCGCTAACAACATCGGTTTCGGCAACTCGGGCAACGGCAACATCGGTTTCTTCAATTCCGGTGACGGCAACCTCGGGTTCTTCAGCTCCGGTGTCAATATCGATCCCGCAAACCTGGGCAAACTTCAGGGCCTCGGTTTCGGCAACACCGGCTACGGCAACATCGGATTCGGGAATACCTCCAGCGGAAACTTTGGCTTCGGCAACTCGGGCACCTTGAACACTGGCTGGGGAAACTCCGGCGACCTGAACAGTGGCGGTGGAAACTCGGGCGGGAGCGCCCTCACAAGTGTGCTCAACCCGTTGTCACCGCAACCAGGCAACACCGGCTTCGGGAACTCCGGCTACGGCAACACCGGCTTCGGGAACGCCGGCCACCTGAACACTGGCGGCTGGAATTCAGGCAACGTGAACACGGGCTTTGCCAATTCGGGCAATGTCAACACCGGCTTCGGAATCACCACCGACTCCGGGCTTACTCAATCGGGCTTCAATAACACGGGCACCAATGTTTCGGGCTTCAACAATTCGGCTAGCGGCGCTGTCGGCTCCATCCCCGCAGTCACTGTAAACGGCAACATGTCAGGCTTTAACAACACAGCCATTGGCAGCACTGTCGTCGGAGCATCGGTCGCAGGCGGCATGTCGGGCTTCAATAACTTCGCCAGCGGCGCCAACGCGCCCGCACTCGGCTTTGTGGTGAACGGCCTGATCTCGGGACTCTTCAACAACGGTGTTACGGCCCCATTGCTCGGGCTCATCCCGGCAGGTGCCATTAGCGGCGTCGGCTCCGGCTTGTTGAATGCCAACACCGGATTCTCGGCCGTGTTTAACCTGCAAAAGGCCCTTGCGGGGTAACTAGTCAATTCACGAGTTCCGAGTACCAGTCCAATAGGTCATTGGCCTCATTGTTGGCACTACGTATCTTGGCGTGATTAGCAGCTTCCTCGCCTCAGAGCGTGCGTAGCCCTATCCGTTTTCGTTGGCCCCCAAGGGTTAACCGGAATGGATGACTCTGGCAGCTACAGCACCCGGTTCGCTTGAGCCGGCTCGCGGGGCATCAAATCAACCCTCGTCCGCGCGTAACTTCTTCGCCTGCGGCGCAGATCGTCCGCTCGGCGAAAGCGCCCCACATGACCTAACCCGCTGCACCGCAACGGTTTATGGCAATACCACGAAAACTGACGCTTCCGTCGATTTTGCGTCGTAGAGTGCTCGATGTCGTGGCTTCGGGGTCCACGTCCGACATCAAACTCACTCAAGATCGCGGTCGGTGACGGCTGCAGGGGGACATCGTGGTGAACTTTGCGCTTTTGCCGCCGGAGATCAACTCGTTGCGGATGTTCATCGGCGCGGGTTCGGCACCCATGCTCGAAGCAGCGACTGCGTGGACCGGCCTGGCCGATGAACTCAGCACGGCCGCCAGCACCTTCTTATCGGTGACGCAAGGCCTGGCCGACCAGGCGTGGCAGGGCCCTGCGGCCGCTGCGATGACGGCCGCTGCCGCACCCTATGCCGGATTCCTGCAGGCCGCGTCGGTACAGGCCGCCGGGGCGGCCGCCCAGGCCAACGCGGTCGTCAGCGTCTTCGAGGCCGCCCGTTCGGCCACGGTCCATCCGCTCGCGGTCGAGACCAACCGCAATGCGTTCGTCCAGCTGGTGCGGTCGAACTTCCTCGGCCTCAACGCGCCGGCGATCGCGGCCGCCGAAGGCATCTACGAGGAGATGTGGGCCACCGACGTGTCGGCGATGTTCGAGTACTACTCCGGCGCCTCCGCCGCGGCCGCGCAACTGATACCCGTTCCGGCACAACTGCGGGAACTGGTGCAGACCTTGCCCAGCCTCGGCTTCGGCAATCAGGGCAACGCCAACCTGGGCAACGGCAACCTCGGTGGCGGCAATATCGGTAGCGGCAACACGGGCAGTTCCAACCTCGGCAGCGGGAACACCGGCAGCCTGAACATCGGCAGCGGGAACGTCGGCAACGAGAACATCGGCGGCGGCAATTTCGGCCACGGCAATATCGGTTTCGGAAACAGCGGTCTGGGCAACGGATTACGGTTCGCGGGCGAAGGCAACAACAACATCGGTTTTGGCAACGGCGGAAACAACAACTTCGGCATCGGCAACAGCGGTGACGGCAATCGGGGCGGCGGCAATACCGGCAACAACAACATCGGATTCGGCCTGACCGGCAACAACCTCATCGGTCTCGGCAACGCATATTTCGACACCTCGACCGGTCAGTTCTCTTTCCACGGCCTGAACTCCGGCACCGGAAACCTGGGCTTGTTCAACTCAGGCCACGGCAATATCGGCTTCTTCAATTCCGGCGACGGCAACGTCGGCGTCTTCAACTCCGGCACCAGCCTCGCCGGTGGCCTGAACAATCTCGGCTTGGGCAACTCCGGCATCCACAACGTCGGCCTGTTCAATGCCGCGTTCGGCAACACCGGGCTCGGGAATGGGGGCAGCACCAATACCGGCTTCGCCAACGGCGGGATCGTCAACACCGGATTCGGCAATTCCGGTGGCTACAACACAGGTTGGGACAACTCGGGCTTCTTCAACACCGGTAATGCAAACTCGGGTGACACGAACACCGGGCTGTGGAACTCGGGCGACGTGAACACCGGTTTCGCCGCGACGACCGACAGCGGCGCATCGGGTTCCGGGTTCTTCAACACCGCCGAGAACACTTCGGGCTTCTTCAATTCCGCCCGCGGCGGTGGCTCGCTCTCCGGTTTCGGCAACACAGCTAGCGGTGCCGAGTTCCCGGGCTACAGCTCCGGCTTCCTCAACTTCGGCCTCCCGACTGCCCTGAGTGACGAACCCGGTGACATTGCCAGCGCCTTCAACTCGGGCTTCCTGAATGCCGGTGCCGCGCTGTCGGGGATCTTCGGCCTCAGCCGGTTGCTCGGATAGAACAAGTTAGCAACCGGAGGCTACCTGGCATCGTCTCTCACGTTTGCGGGCAGAACATATGCTCCGCCCCCTTATTCTGCAAAACAGCACACCAAATCCAGTCTTCAACGTATGGTCTCTGACATTCAAGGTTTGCCCGCTGTGGGCATCCGTTGCCGGAGGTCGCACCATGAACTTTTCGCTACTCCCACCGGAGATCAATTCTTTGCGAATGTTCCTGGGCGCGGGCTCAGCTCCCATGCTGCAGGCCTCGGCCGCGTGGTCGGGGTTAGCTGAGGAGTTGGGTTCAGCGGCAAGCTCGTTCGCCTCGGTGACCTCGAACCTGGCCGGTCAGGCCTGGCAGGGACCGGCAGCTAAAGCCATGTCCGCGGCCGCGGCACCGTATGCCGCGTTCCTGGAGGCCGCGTCCGCGCGCGCGTTGAGCGCCTCCAGCCAAGCCCAGGCCGTGGCAGGTGCCTTCGAGGCGGCCAAGGCCGCCACCATCCACCCGGAGATCATCGCCGCCAATCGGCAGATCTTCCTCAACCTGGTTCGCTCAAACTTTCTGGGCCTCAACGCTCCTGCGATCGCCGCCGCCGAAAGCATCTACGAGGAGTTCTGGGCCGCCGACGTCGCCGCGATGTTCGGCTACCACGGCGGCGCCTCGGCCGCCGCGGCGCAGCTCTCCTCGTGGCAGCAGACCCTTCAGGGCCTGCCCGGCATCGGACAACTTTTCGGCGGAATCGGTCCCGCCGCGCCCGGTGACCCGAACTTCGGTATCGGCAACCTCGGCGGCAGCAACATCGGCAACGGCAACACCGGCAGCGGCAACATCGGTAATGGCAACACCGGCAGCGGCAACTTCGGTGGCGGTAATAACGGCAACAGCAACATTGGTAGCGGCAACTGGGGCGCGGGCAACTTCGGCGCCGGCAATCGCGGTGACGGCAACATCGGTCTGGGCAACAGCGGTTTGGGCAACAGTGGATTAATGTCTGTGCCCGGTAATAACAACATTGGCCTAGGCAATGCCGGCAATAACAACTTTGGTATCGGCAACAGCGGCAACGGGAACCAGGGCGCCGGCAACACCGGTAACAACAACATCGGCTTCGGCCTCACCGGAAACAATCTGGCCGGCATCGGCAACGCCTACATCGACCGAACGACCGGAACGTTCCACTTCACCGGTTTCAACGAAGGCATCAACAACATCGGCTTCGGCAATTCGGGCAACGGCAACATCGGCTTCTTCAACTCCGGCGACGGCAACGTGGGCATCTTTAACTCGGGCGCTCACTTCCCTGCCTCGCCGGACGTAGGCAAGCTACAGGGGATCGGTATCGGGAACAGCGGCTTCGGCAACATCGGGTTCGGCAACAGCGGCGAGGCGAACTTCGGCTTCGGCAACACCAGCGGATTCAACACCGGTATCGGAAACGCGGGCCCCACCAACACGGGGCTCTTCAATAGCGGCCCGCAGAATACGGGCATAAACAACTCGGGCGGTTTCAACACTTTCGACGGAAATTCCGGCATCACCAACACCGGGTTTTTCAATTCCGGCAATTTCAATACGGGCTTCGGATTCACTACCGATAGCGGCGCCACCAGCTCAGGCATCGGAAATACCGGTACAAACATGTCCGGCTTCTACAACAGGGCGACCGACGGCACTATATTCAGCGGATACCAGTCAGGCTTCTTCAATACTGCGAGCGGTACCACCGGCCCCGGCAGCATAACCGGAATGGGATCGGGCTTTTTCAACACCGGGGTCCCGACTAACCTCAGTGGGCCCACGATTGCCGGTTTCAACTCTGGCTTTTTCAACAATGGGTCTCTCTTGACGGGCTTCTTCAGTATCACCCGGCTACTCCAAGAGCTGACCTGATAGCCAGCCGCGGCCGGTTGCTCGGATAGCGCACCCGCCGAGATCACGGATGCTGGCTGGAAACCGAAATCACTTCTCCGGTCAGGTAACTCGAGTAGTCGCTGGCCAGGAACGCGATGGTGGCCGCCACCTCCCACGGCTCGGCGGCGCGCCCGAAAGCCTCGCCCGCCGAAAGCCGGTCCAGCAGCTCGGGAGAAGACGTCTTGTCCAGGAATTTGTGCCGGGCGATGCTGGGCGAGACGGCGTTGATCCGCACTCCGTACTCGGCCGCTTCGATTGCGCTGCAACGAGTTAACGCCATCACCCCGGCCTTGGCCGCGGCGTAGTGTGACTGCGAGTGCTGGGCCCGCCAGCCCAGCACGCTGGCGTTGTTGACGATCACGCCGCCGTGGGCGGCCTCCCGGAAGTACCGTAGTGCGGCGCGCGTTGCCCGGAAGACCGATGTCAGCGAGACGTCCAGCACCCGATCCCACTCCTCGTCGGTCATGTCCGCGACCGGCGTCTGCCCACCCAACCCGGCGTTGTTGACCAGCACATCGAGCCGGCCCAGCCGTGCGGTGGTCGACTGAATCAGGGCATCCACCTGTGCGGTCGAAGTCACGTCGCACACCACGCTTTCCACGCGGCCCAACCCCAACGCGGAGAGTTGCTCGGCCGTCTCCCCCAGCCGTCGTTCGTGGTGATCCGAAACCAGCACATCGGCACCCTCGGCCAGGGCGCGGCGGGCGGTTGCCGACCCGATGCCGGTGCCTGCGGCGGCGGTCACCACCACCACCTTGCCTTCCAGAAGACCGTGTCCGGCAATCTCTTTGGGCGCTTCGGACAAGCTCACCCTTTAACCTCCCTCGGCAAACCGAGCACCCGCTCAGCGATGATGTTGCGCTGGATCTCGTTGGATCCGCCGTAGATCGTGTCGGCGCGGGTGAACAGATACAGCCGCTGCCATTCGTCGAACTCACCCTCGTTGAGCAGCAAACCAGGCCGGCCGATCACCTCCATGGCCAACTCGCCCAGACTGCGATGCCAGTTCGCCCACAACAACTTTGAGACGTTGTCCTGGCCGGGCTGCTCGACATCCATGGTGGCCAGGGCGTAGGACCGCATCGCGCGCAGGCCCGTCCAGGCCCGGGTCAGCCGCTCCCGAATGAAGGGGTCGTCGGCGGCGCCGGTGCGCTGCGCCAGCTTGGCCAAGTTGGAAAGCTCACGGGCATAGACGATCTGCTGGCCCAGCGTGGACACACCGCGCTCGAACGTCAACGTCCCCATCGCGACCCGCCAGCCATCACCGGGCTGCCCGACCACCAACGAAGCATCGGTGCGGGCATCGTCGAAGAACACCTCGTTGAACTCCGCGGTCCCGGTGATCTGCACGATCGGCCGCACCTGAACGCCCGGCTGGTCCAGTGGCACAAGCAGATACGACAGCCCAGCATGGCGCTTGGAGCCCTTCTCGGTGCGCGCCACCACAAAACACCACTGCGACAGATGCGCGAGCGACGTCCATACCTTCTGACCGTTGATCACCCACTCGTCGCCATCGAGTTCGGCGGTGGTGGCGACGTTGGCCAGGTCGCTGCCGGCGCCGGGCTCCGAGTAGCCCTGGCACCACAACTCGGTCACGTCGAGGATGCGCGGCAGGAACCGCTGCTGTTGCTCGGGGGTGCCGAACGCGATCAGGGTCGGGCCGAGCAACTCCTCACCGAAGTGATTGACCTTGTCCGGGGCGTCAGCCAGGGCATATTCCTCATAGAACGCCACCCGGTGCGCGACCGAGAGTCCGCGCCCGCCGTGCTCGACCGGCCATCCCAGGCAGGTCAGCCCGGCCTTCGCCAGATGCTGGTTCCATGCCCGACGTTCTTCGAACGCCTCATGCTCGCGACCCGGCCCGCCGAGACCCCTCAACGCTGCGAATTCACCGACCAGATTGTCGGCGAGCCATCCGCGGACCTCGGCCCGGAACTCTTCGACGTCCTGCATAACCTGTAGGCTAACCTACCAAGCACTTGCTTTGTTAGGAGCGTCTGGCCTAGGAGTATTCGTGACTACCGATCCCCGCACCGTGCCTGCGGCGCTGGATCGTCTCGTCGAACAACATCCCGGCCACGACGCCCTGATCACCGACGATCGGACATTCACCGCGACCGCCCTGCGTGACGAGGTGCACCGCGCCGCCGCCGCACTGGTCGCGCTCGGCGTCGAGCCGAAAGACCGGGTGGCGATCTGGTCGCCGAACACCTGGCACTGGGTGGTGGCCTGCCTGGCCATCCACCACGCCGGCGCGGCCATGGTGCCGTTGAACACTCGATACACCGCCGTCGAGGCCGCCGACATCGTCGCCCGCACCGAGGCCCCCGTCCTGTTCGCGGCCGGACGCTTCCTGGGTGCCGACCGTACGGTCGACCTGGACCGCGCCGCGCTGCCCAAGCTGCGCCACATCGTGCGGATCCCGATCGACGAAGATGACGGGACGTGGGATGAGTTCATAGCCCACGGCGACCATCAGGCTGCCCGGCAGACGGCGCAAGAACGTGCCGCCGCGGTGACTCCCGACGACGTCAGCGACATCCTGTTCACTTCGGGCACCACCGGCCGCAGCAAAGGCGTGCTGTGCGCGCACCGGCAGTCGCTGGCGGCCTCGGCGTCATGGGCGGCCAACGGCAAGATCACCAGCGACGACCGCTACCTGTGCATCAACCCGTTCTTCCACAACTTCGGTTACAAGGCGGGCATCCTGGCCTGCCTGCAAACCGGCGCCACCTTGATCCCGCACCTCACGTTCGACCCGTTGCGGGCCCTGCAGGCGATCGAGCAACACCGCATCACCGTCTTGCCCGGTCCGCCCACCATCTATCAAGTGCTGCTGGATCACCCGGCCCGCGGCGACTACGACCTGAGCTCGCTACGGTTCGCGGTGACCGGTGCGGCCACCGTGCCGGTGGTGCTGGTGGAGCGAATGCAATCCGAACTCGACATCGACATCGTGCTCACCGCCTATGGCCTGACCGAGGCCAACGGAATGGGCACCATGTGCCGGGCCGAGGACGACGCCGTGACGGTGGCCACCACCTGCGGACGCCCGTTCGCCGACTTCGAACTGCGTATCGCCGAAACAGGGTCCGAAACAGGGTCTGAAACGGGGTCCGAAACAGGCGAAGTGCTGCTGCGCGGTCCGAATGTCATGTTGGGCTACCTCGACGACCCCGAAGCAACCGCTGCCGCAATCGATTCGGACGGCTGGCTGCACACCGGCGACATCGGCGCCATCGACGCCAACGGAAACCTGCGGATCACCGATCGGCTCAAAGACATGTATATCTGCGGCGGTTTCAACGTCTACCCCGCCGAGATCGAACAGCTGCTGGCCCGGATGGACGGCATCGCCGACGCCGCGGTGATCGGCGTACCCGACGAGCGGCTCGGTGAGGTCGGCCGGGCATTCGTGGTCACCCGGCCCGGGGCCGAACTCGACGAGGAATCGGTGATCGCTTACACCCGTGAGCATTTGGCGAACTTCAAGACACCGCGATCGGTGCGATTCGTCGACACATTGCCGCGCAATGCCGGTGGCAAGGTGGTCAAACCACAATTGCGAGAGTTGGCCTGAGATGGATCTAGCTTTTGACGAAGAGACGCTGGCCTTCCAGGCCGAGGTGCGCGAGTTCCTGGCGGCCAACCGGGACTCGATCCCGACAAAGTCCTACGACAACGCCGAAGGGTTTGCCCAGCACCGTGTTTGGGACAAGGTGCTGTTCGACGCGGGCCTGTCGGTGATCACCTGGCCGCAAAAGTACGGCGGCCGAGACGCGCAACTGCTGCACTGGGTGGTCTACGAGGAGGAGTACTTCCGCGCCGGCGCTCCCGGCCGGGCCAGCGCCAACGGCACATCCATGCTGGCGCCGACCCTGTTCGCACACGGCACCGAGGAACAGCTGGACCGGATCCTGCTGAAAATGGCCAGCGGGGAACAGATCTGGGCCCAGGCCTGGTCGGAGCCGGAATCCGGCAGCGACCTGGCCTCGCTGCGGTCCACCGCCACCAAGACCGACGGCGGCTGGCTGCTCAACGGACAGAAGATCTGGAGTTCGCGAGCCCCGTTCGCCGACATGGGTTTCGGGCTGTTTCGGTCCGACCCGTCCGCACAACGCCACAACGGCCTGACGTACTTCATGTTCGACCTCAAAGCTCAGGGCGTCACGGTCCGCCCGATCGTCCAGCTCGGCGGCGACACCGGCTTCGGTGAGATCTTCCTCGACGACGTCTTCGTGCCGGACGAGGACGTGATCGGCACTCCCAACGAGGGCTGGCGCGCGGCGATGAGCACGTCGAGCAACGAGCGGGGCATGTCGCTGCGCAGCCCCGCCCGCTTCCTCGCCGCGGCCGAACGACTGGTCCAACTCTGGAAGGACACCGGCTCCCCGCCGGAATTCGCCGACCGGGTGGCCGACGGATGGATCAAGGCGCAGGCGTATCGATTGCAGACGTTCGGTACCGTCGCCCGCCTCGCCAACGGCGGCGAGTTGGGCGCGGAATCGTCGGTCACGAAGGTGTTCTGGTCCGACCTGGACGTGCAGTTGCACCAGACGGCGCTGGACCTCCGCGGCGCGGACGGTGAACTGGCCGGGCCGTGGACCGAAGGCCTGCTGTTCGCGCTCGGGGGGCCGATTTACGCCGGCACCAACGAGATCCAGCGCAATATCATCTCCGAACGACTGCTCGGCCTGCCCCGGGAGAAGCGCTGATGGAATTCGCACTCGACGCTCAGCAACGCGATTTCGCCGCCAGCATCGACGCGGCGCTCGGCGCCGCCGACCTGCCCGGCGCCGTGCGGGCCTGGTCCGCCGGAGACGTCGCACCCGGGCTGAAGGTTTGGGAGCAACTGGCCAACCTCGGCGTTACCGCGCTGATCGTGCCGGAGAAGTTCGACGGCCTGGACGCCTCGCCGGTCGACCTGGTGGTTGCCCTCGAGCGTCTAGGTCACTGGTGTGTGCCCGGACCGGTCACCGAATCCGTCGCCGTCGCACCAGTTCTGCTGGCCGAAGACGACCGGGCGGCTGCGCTGGCGGCCGGTGAACTGATCGTCAGCGTCGCCCTGCCGCCCGAGGTCCCCCGGGCCGTCAATGCGGATACCGCCGGCCTGGTGCTGCTGGCCGGACCGGACGGCGTCAACGAGGCTCAGGTCGCCGACGGTCACGAATCCGTCGACCCCAGCCGTCAGCTCTACGACGTGACGGCGACGGGACAACCCTGGCAGGCCGATGTGGCGCGGGCCTACGAGTCCGGGGTGCTGGCCACGGCGGCGCAACTGGTCGGGGCGGCCGAAGCGCTGCTGGCCGGCAGCGTCGAATACGCCAAACAGCGGTCCCAGTTCGGCCGGGTGATCGGCTCGTACCAGGCGATCAAGCACAAGCTCGCCGACGTGCACATCGCGGTCGAGCTGGCCCGCCCGCTGGTCTACGGCGCCGCGCTGACGCTGGAGCCCCGAGACATCAGTGCGGCCAAGGTTGCGGCGGGCGAGGCGGGTCTGTTGGCCGCGCGTTCGGCGTTGCAGACGCACGGGGCCATCGGTTTCACTCAGGAGCACGACCTTTCGCTGCTGCTGCTACGGGTACAGGCGTTGCGCACGGCCTGGGGCACCCCCGAGGCGCACCGGCGGCGAGTATTGGAGGCGCTATGACGTCCACCGACGAGCGGGAGATGCTGCGCGAGACCGTGGCCGCCCTGGTCGCCAAGCATGCCAATCCCGCGGCGGTACGGGCGGCGATCGAGTCCGAGCGCGGTTACGACGAGGCGCTGTGGCAGCTGCTGTGCGAACAGGTCGGTGCGGCCGCCCTGGTGGTGCCCGAGGAGTTGGGCGGAGCCGGCGGTGAACTTGCCGACGCGGCCGTGGTGCTGCAGGAGCTAGGGCGTGCCCTGGTGCCCTCACCACTACTCGGCACCACGCTCGCAGAACTCGCGCTGCTGGCCGCCGACGAGCCCGACGCCGAGGCGCTGGCGGCGCTCGCCGAGGGCACCTCGATCGGCGCGCTGGTGCTCGATCCCGACTTCGTGGTCAACGGCGACATCGCCGACGTCGTCGTCGCCACCGCCGAGGGCCAGCTCAGCAGGTGGAACGAATTCACCGCCGAGCCGGTCACCACGATGGACCTGACCCGCCGGCTCGCCCGCCTGCAGCCGCAGCAGGCAACCGCCCTCGGCACCGACCCGGGGCTGGCCGACACCGCGGCGATTCTGCTGGCGGCCGAGCAGATCGGCGCCGCGGAACGCTGCCTCGAGCTCACCGTCGACTACGCGAAGAACCGCGTGCAATTCGGGCGCCCGATCGGCAGCTTCCAGGCCCTCAAGCACCGGATGGCCGACCTGTACGTCACGGTCGCCGCGGCACGAGCCGTGGTCAACGACGCCTGCGAGCAACCCACGCCAACCAATGCCGCCACCGCGCGATTGGCCGCCACCGAGGCTTTCAACGTCGTGACCGCCGAAGGCATCCAATTGCACGGCGGCATCGCGATCACCTGGGAACACGACATGCATCTGTACTTCAAACGCGCGCACGGCAGTGCGCAGTTGCTCGACCCTCCGCGAGAGGTACTGCGCCGGCTGGAATCCGAGGTGCTCACCACACCGTGACCGACCGCGTCGCCGCCCGGGCCGGCATCCCACCGTTCTACGTGATGGATGTCTGGCTGGCAGCCGCCCAACGTCAGCGCACGCACGGCGATCTGGTGAACCTGTCCGCCGGGCAGCCGAGCGTGGGTGCGCCGGAGCCCGTCCGCGCCGCCGCGGCGGCAGCACTGCATCTCAACCAGTTGGGTTACACCGTCGCCCTGGGCATCCCGGAACTCCGCTCGGCAATAGCCGCGGATTACCAACGCCAGCACGGGATTTCCGTCGAGCCGGACGCCGTCGTCATCACCACCGGCTCGTCGGGCGGCTTCCTGCTGGCGTTTCTGGCTTGCTTCGATGTAGGCGACCGGGTGGCAATGGCCAGCCCCGGTTACCCGTGTTATCGAAACATCCTGTCCGCGTTAGGATGTGAGGTCGTCGAGATTCCGTGCGGCCCGGAGACCCGGTTTCAGCCCACCGCTCAGCTGCTCGCCGAGCTAGACCCGCCCATCCAAGGTGTCGTCGTCGCCAGCCCGGCCAACCCCACCGGAACGGTGATACCGCCCGAAGAGCTGGCGGCGATCGCATCCTGGTGTGACAGCACCGGTGTTCGATTGATCAGCGACGAGGTCTACCACGGCCTGGTTTACGACGGAGCCCCGCCGACCAGCTGCGCTTGGCAGACGTCGCGAAATGCGGTACTGGTCAACAGCTTTTCGAAATATTTCGCCATGACGGGCTGGCGGCTGGGTTGGCTGGTGGTGCCCACCGAATTGCGGCGCGCGGTCGACTGCCTGACCGGCAACTTCACCATCTGTCCCCCGGTGCTGTCCCAGATCGCCGCGGTCTCGGCGTTCACTCCCGAGGCCATAGCGGAGGCCGAGGCGAATCTGACGCACTATTCGATCAACCGCCGCAAGCTGCTCGACGGCCTGAGCGGAATGGGCTTGGATCGCCTCGCACCCACCGATGGCGCGTTCTACGTCTACGCCGATGTCTCGGATTTCACCAACGACTCGCTGGCCTTCTGCTCGAAGTTGTTGGCCGACACAGGTGTTGCGATCGCACCGGGCATCGACTTCGACCCCGGCCGTGGAAACTCCTACGTCCGACTGTCTTTCGCCGGCCCCACCGAAGATATCGGGGAGGCGCTACGCCGGATCGGGTCCTGGCTGCCTGGCCAGTAGGCTGCGGATCCGCGGTTCGAGGACGGCACCGAGGTCCGCCACATTTATGCCGAACTTTTCGCTCAACGCGTCCAGCACCGCGGCGGCGTCGTCGAGCAGGATCTTCTCGCTGCCTCCGGCGCGATGGATGGCGAGATCACGGCCGGACAGGTTCACCCGGGCGTCGTCGGTAACCGCCGCGACCATCAGGCCGGTGACGAAGTGTGAATCGGGATGGGTCGAGACGTACCAACTCCCGACGGTCAGATCGATCTGCGGCCGGGTCTGGGTACTGAACTCGTACAGCGCCTGCCATTCCCCGCGCACCTGGGCTTGCAGCACCAGCCCGTCGCCGCGGTCTTCGAGCCGGTACGGCTCGTGCGTGGTCTGTTGCACGCCGCCGGTCTGCAGGCGCAACGGCGAGGTCGGTGTCTGCCCACCGAAACCCACATCCACGAGGTACGGCCCCACGCAGCCGGGAAACGTCACCGCCAGCACTGTGTGGGTCTGGGCCGGCAGCGGTGCGTCCTGCGGCCGCATCCACACCACCCGCCCGGCGAGTCGGCGCACCCGATATCCGAGGTCGGCCAGCACGTAGCCCATCAGCCCGTTCTGCTCATAGCAGTAACCACCCCGGCGGCGGCGAACAAGCTTGTCGAACAACGCTTCTGGACCGAGGTCAGCGACAGGCACACCGGTGAACGGGTCGAGGTTTTCGAACGGAATGGCGCGGGTGTGCGCGGTCACCAGGCCTTGCAGGACATCGAGAGTCGGTTCGCTTGCCCCGCCATAGCCGATGCGATCGAAGTACGCAGTCAAATCCAATCCCATAACAGCCATTCTCCGGCCAGGCGTCCCCGCCGCGGTGGGTACCCCTTCCGGCTTTGCCGGGCTGGCGTTTAGCCCAGAAGACTCGCCGAAACGATCGTTGCCAGAACGGTTCCTAGCGGAGGTGAGGTTCGCTACTGTTGATTTCGCGAACAACCAAATTCCGCGGAGGGAAGCGCCGACGACATGCCTGAAGAACCTTCAGCGGAGGGGGCGGCGCCGAGCGCGATCATCACGGAACTGGCCGCCGCAGGCTTCGAGGATGCCCGCCAGGTTGGTCGCGGCGGGGCAGGGGTGATTTACCGCTGCTACGAGACGTCGCTGGGGCGAAGCGTCGCCGTCAAGGTGCTGCCGTCCCACCTCGACGAGGAGGACAGCCGGGAACGCTTCCTGCGCGAGGGCTACGCGATGGGCGGGCTGTCCGGCCATCCCAACATCGTCCACATCCTGCGCGTCGGAATGACGACCAGCAATCGGCCCTACATCGTCATGCCCTACCACGCCGCGGACTCGCTGGCTGTGCGATTGCGGCACGAGGGGCCCATCCCCTGGCCCGAGGCACTGCGGATCGGCGTGAAGTTGTGCGGAGCGCTCGAGACCGCGCATCGCAACGGCACCCTGCACCGCGACATCAAGCCGGCGAATGTGCTGATCAACGACTACGGGGAGCCGCAACTCAGCGACTTCGGGATCGCGCACATCGAGGGCGGTTACGAAACGGCGACCGGATTCTTCTCCGGCACCATCGACTACACCGCGCCGGAAGTGATGACCGGTAATCCCGCGACGGTGGCGGCGGACATCTACTCGCTGGGCGCGACGATTTATGCGCTGATCGCCGGCAACGCCGCCCACGAGCGCAGGAAGGGTGAGGACCTGATCGCGCAGTACCTGCGGATCAGCTCCTCGGGGATCCCGGATATGCGACCGGAGGGCATCCCGGACTCGGTGTGCTCGGCGATCGAGCGGGCGATGTCGATCGACCCAACCCAACGCCCGGCCACGGCGGAGGAGTTCGGGCACGATCTGCAGGCCGCGCAGCGGGCCAACGGCCTCAAGCCCGATGCCATGGCGATCACCCGGGTCGGTGACACCGGGCGCACCGCCATCCTGGCTCCGGGCGCCCCGGGCGGCCCACCCAGTGCAGCCGGCGATAGCCGCCAGCCGCGGCCCCCCGGCCCGCCTACCGACAACCGCACTTCCCCGATCACGCCACCCATCAGTCCGCCGCCCCCACCCCGCGGAGACTCAGGTCAGAGCGACTTCGCCGAGGCCACCAACATCCTGCGCGGCATGCAGGCACACACCGAGCCCCAGGTCGCCAAGGCACCGCCGCCCGCCGTCCCAGGCAAATCCACGGGCCCGAAGGGCCCCAAAGCGCTCCTCGGTCGGTCCGCCACCAAGAAGAACCGGCTGATGATCGCCGGGGCGATCGCGGTGGTCCTGCTGCTGGTTATCGGCGGTGTCGTCATCGCGATGTCCCAGGACGACAACAAGCACAACCAAGCGACGAGCCAGCCGCGGACCCAGGCGCCCGTCCAGTGGAAACCGATCACCAATGCGCGCACCGCGCGCGACGCGACAGCGACGACCCAATCCGACGGCACCATCTGGATTTTCGGCGGCATCGGCAGCGACGGATCGGTTACCGCGCGCCACGAGGGCTACGACCCCGCCATCGACGAGTGGAAAGGCGGCGACGACCTTCCCGTCCCCGTGCAGCGCGCCGCAGCGGTGACCTGGCAGGGCAACCCGGTGGTCCTGGGCGGCTGGAAGACTACCGGGACGAAACCTGCTGCGACCGACCAGGTTTGGCGAGTAATCAACAGTCACTGGGTCGAGTTGCCGCGCCTGCTGCAGCCCCGGGCGGCGGCCGCCGCGGCGGTGGTCGGTGACCGCATCGTCGTCACTGGTGGTGTGGACGCCGACGGCGCCCTGCTGAACACCACCGAGATCTTCGACGGCAATACCTGGACTCTTGGAGCGCCCATCCCGACGCCACGGCAGTTGTTGGCCGCGGCCACCGACGGCAAATTGGTGTACGCCGTCGGCGGAGCCAGCGGCAGCACGGACTCCGCCGCGGTCGAGGCGTACGACCCCGCCGCCAAGTCCTGGAGCACGTTGCCACCATTGCAGCGGCCGCGCAGCGATCTCGGTGTGGCGATCGCCGATGGACGTCTGGTCGCTGTCGGTGGTTTGTCCGGTGGCGAAACCCTCAAGAGTGTGTCGGTGTTCGACTTGACGGCCAAAGTGTGGGACGCGCTGCCGGACATGTCGACGGCGCGGCACGGGATGGCGGTCGCCGCGGTGGAGAAGACCGTGTATGCGATCGGTGGGTCGACGGGTCCCGCGGATCAGCGGGTGGTCTCCTCGGCGGAGGCGCTCACGCTGCCTGCGCGCAAGATTCAGCCGGCGGCGCAGTGGCGCAGCCTGCCCGACGCGAAGACACCGCGGCTGATGATGGCGTGGACGGTGCTGAACGACAAGATCTGGGTGATCAGCGGTCTGTTGAACGGCACCGTGCTGAACACTGTCGAGAGCTACGACCCGCGGTCCGGGGCCTGGGAGACCGGTCCGCCGTTACCCGTGGCGCTGCACCACGCCGCGGCCGCCACCTATCGCGGCGAAGTGGTGGTGCTCGGCGGCGCGACTGAAAACATCGCCGATGCCTCCAACAAGGTGTTCGCGTTGCGGGGCAACAACTGGGTTGAGCTGCCGCCCCTCAGCCACCCCCGAGCCGCACCGGCCGCCGCCGTGGTCGGTGACAAGCTGGTGGTCGTCGGTGGCCAGAATGCCAAGCAGGTGGTGCCGCAGACCGAAGTCTTCGATGGCACCTCCTGGAAAGACACGGCCGACATGCCGACCCCGCGCGAACACCTGGCCGCAGTATCGGACGGGACCTACGTTTACGTGGTGGGCGGCCGCTTCCTGTCGGCCGACAAGAACTCGGCCGCCTTCGAGCGATATGACCCGGCGTCCGGCACCTGGACCAAGCTGGTCGACATGCCCACCCCGCGCGGAAGCTACGGTGCCACCTACATCGACGGCCGCGTCGTGGCCGTCGGCGGGGAGGAACCGACCCGGGTCCTGGCCGTGGTGGAGTCCTATGACATCGCCGACGGCAAGTGGTCGACCCTGACCCCCATGCCGACCGCGCGGCACGGTGAAGCGGTCGCGACGGTGGGCCGGACGATCTATGTGATCGGTGGCGCCAACCGTCCCTCGCACGAGGGCGGGACTGCGACGGTTGAGGCGCTCGATTTCAGCTAGCGGTCTCAGATCGCTTGTTTTATCTCTGTACAAGATGGGGATCCGGTAGAGACGGCTGCCGCACAACCGCACACCGATCTATCGATGGAGCTCATTATGAGTACCAGCAATATCGTCTGGATTGTGATTGCCGCCCTGGTGGTCATCGCGCTCATTGCCGCACTGGTCGTCGTCTCGAACAGGGCCAAGCGCCGCCGCCAGCTGGAGCAAGCAGAACAGATCCGCGAGCAGGCCCGGGTGGACGCCGCCCGAGTGGAACGCCGCGAGGCGCTCGCCCAGGAAACCGCTGCCAAAGCGCGTGCCGCGCAAGCCGAAGCGGAGGCCAAAGCCGCCGAAGCCGCCCGGCTGCAGGAACGCGCCGCCGCCCACCAGGACGAGGTGGCGACATCGCGCGAGCAGCTCGACGAGCAGCTGAAGCACGCCGACTCCATCGACCCGACGGTCCGCAGGGACAAGGCCGAGCGCGCCGACCAGGATGACACGCCAACCGAAGACACGGCGTGGAGCCAGGAGTTCACCAGCCCCACTTACCAGGACGGCTCCCGGCGCGACGCCGAGCATTACCGCGGGGCGAACACCACCCCATAGTCCCCATAGTCAAAGATAGTCAGAGCCGGCGCACCGCATCCCGGCTGCGCGTTGCGATTTGACGCTCCCCCGCATACAGCAGCCCGTAGGTGAACCCGTTCTCTCCGGGAGTGGTGCCGGCTCCGATCGCCAACCGCCAGAGTGTCGCGGTAGCCACCTCGGCATCCTGGTGGTCGCCCAATACCCGTTGAATATGCTTGTACCGCTTGACACCCCGCTTGGCACCCTTGTCGATCGGACGGCACAGTTCGGCGGCGTACCGGGCACGCTTGGCGGCCTTGCGTGCGCGGTGCAGCATCTCGCCGGACCCGTCGTCAAGAGCTTCGGCCAGGCGCTTGTCGGCTTTGTGCCGCGCGCGATCGGTACGCTTGCGCAGTTGCTTGCGCGTGAGCCCGGCAGCAATGGGTGGGTCGTCGCGCCAGTCGCGTAGCACCGCGGTGAGAGCGAGGTAGCGTTCGGACTCCATCGCCTCGCTGACGCGGGTGCGGGCCGGCAACTCAATCGCCTTCAGCTCGTTGCGAATTCGCGACCGGACCGGGCCCAGAACCAGGGTTTCGGGCAGCGCGTCGAGCGCATCGGAGAAGCGGCGTGATTGGACGTGGCAGTCGCGGACCTCGCCGAGCAGGCCCGCGAACCACTTGAGTTCGTCGTCCATGTCACCCACCGCCGAACCGTCAAGCACCTTGCGGAACGCCCGCAGCGTGCTGCGCAGCCGTCGGATCGCCACCCGGGTGTCGTGGATCGGGTCGTCTCCACGGCGCAGCCCGGCATCCCCGGCGGTGATTTCGTCGAGTTGGGTGTTCAGGTAGTCAGTGAGTGCCTCGACGGCCCGAGTGTCCGGCATACGGCACCGCATTTCCGCACAATGCGGTCGCCAAACCTTTATCGGCCGGGGACGGGACCTGGGTCCGGTGGTGACATCGGGTCTGCGTTGGCGTGGCTGCCCGCCTTGGGTCCGATGTCGGACACCTGCCACCTGTCGCCGGCCTTGTTGACGGTGACCTGCAACAAAATCAGCGACACCCGTGACTTCGGGTTCTGCAGATTGCGGGTGGTCTGCGCGGCCGATACCACAACCTGGTAAACCTGTCCCGCCTGCGCTACCGCGTCGGTGGCCAGTACCTCCCCGGATGAGGTGACCTGCGCTTGCGTCATGATGCCTTTGAGCAATTCGGTGGCGTTGACGTACTTGTCCTTGAGCGCCTGCGAGACGCCATCCTCCACCGCACGGAAGAACGCGTCGGGATCCTCGAAGCTGTAGGTGAGCGATTTCATCGCGTAGTCCCTGGCGAGCTGCGACGCGGTTTGGCGATCGGCTTCGCTGCGCCGCAGCGCCGTCAACTCCCCGGAGACGTTGCGGTATTCGTCGAATCCGAACCATCCGGCCGCGAGCAGCGCCAGAACCAGCAGCACCCATAGCCCACGCCGGCGGCGCGGAGCGCGCTGGGCGCCAACGTCGGGCGCCTCGGTGACGTCGTCAGTCTCGGTGACGTCGTCGGTCTCGGTGACGTCTTCGATCGTCTCCTCGATCAAGGTGTCATTGCTCATGGGTGTCCTTTCGGTACGGTGACGTGCACGCGGACGCCGCCTGCGTCGTTGAACGTCGACTCCCACACGTCGACGAAGTGTCCTGCGTCCACTTTGAATTCGCGCAGTGGTGCGGTGGCCGGTTCCAGCGCCGCGGCGAAGGTACTCAGCGGCCCGGACAGCATGTCGAGGTACCGCTGGAGGTTGGACACCAGGGTGGGGACCGGGGCGCCGGGGGCGAAGACGCCGTCACCGGTGTGCGCATATTCGTCGACCCTGCGGGTCAGATCCGCCAAGGCCGACACCGAACTGGGCAGCGCCGCACCGGTTCTGGTGAGTACTGACCCGACATCCTGGTTACTGATGCCGGTGGTCAGCATCGCGACGTTGCCGAACAGCGTGGTCAGCAGAAGTTTGTTGTCCCGCTCCATGTTCGCGGCCAGCCGTGCAGTGGTCGCCAGCGAGTCCAGGGCGGCGTCGTTGCCGGCGAAAGCCTGGGAGATGCTGCCGACGATGTTGTTCACGTAGCTCGGGTTGAGCACCGAAAGCAACGCATTGGCCTTGTTGAGCAAATCGCTGACGGTGACGGCCGCGGCGACCCGCTCCGCCGGGATGACGGTGTTGTCGGTGAAGTAGGGCGGCGCAACACGATTCGGCGTGAAGTCGATGTACTGCTCACCGACCAGGGAAAGATTCTGGATGCTGATGGCGCTGTCGGCCGGGACCGGATGCTGCCGGTCGATATCGATCGCAACCCGCAATCCACTGGGGGTGGTTTGAATTCCGGATACCTTGCCGATACGGATCCCCCGCATCGTCACCTGCGAGGTAGGCATCAATCCACCGGAGTTGTCCAGCAGCAGGGTGAGCCGGGTGGTCTGGCCGGTCGGTTCGACTTTGAGCACACCGAACGTCAGATAGGCAGCTCCGAGCAATGTCACCACCGCCAGGATGGCCGAGGTGATCGTCGCGTTGAACCTCATGGCAGCATCCCCATCGTCCGCAGTACCGAGATAGCTTCGTCCGCGCGCGTTCCGGGGTCGGTGGTGACGCTCAGTTTGGGACCGCCGTTGCTGTAGAACGGGATCAACTTGTCCCGCATCAATGCGACGAACTTCTCGGCGATGGCCGGCAAGGTGGTGTCGGCCGATGCGATGGTCCGTACCGTCGGGGTGATGTAGGACAGCATCCGCAGCAAGTCCGGAGTATTGGGGACCAGCAGTTCGCCGCCGTAACGGCCGAGATCCTGTGCGCAGACAAGGAGCTGGATGATGCCCGGTAGCACGGCGGCCATGCCCCGGAGCCTGGCGGGCCCCTCGTTGACCAGCCGGTCGAACGCCCACGTGTCGGCGAGCAGGCCTTCGCTCACAGTTGCGGTGCTGCTGAGGATCTCGTCGATCACCTCTTCGTTCGCCGCCAGGTCGTGCAGCATCCCGGCGAGCTTCTGCCGCATCCGGTCCAGCTCGGCCGGGTCCTTGGAGAACGCGTGGTTGAAGTTGACAACCGACTCTTGCAGGGTGTTCAGCGAGCCACCCGATACCAGGGTCGACACGGAGCGCAAAATGTCCTCGACGTTGTCCGCCGGAACGGTGTTGCGCAGCGCAATGGTGTCGCCGTCACGCAACCATGACGGCGCCGGGCTCTCCGAGGGCAGCAACGCGATGTAGATGTCGCCCAGCACCGTTGCCTGGCGCAACTCGGCGCGGATGTCACGCGGCAGCCTGACGGTGTTGTCGACGTCGACGTGGGCGACCGCCGTGTTGCCGACCAATTGGACCCGGTCCAGGACGCCCACCTGCACTCCACCCAAATCGACCTTGGCCCGGGCCGGCAGATTCAGCACGCTGGAGAACTCGATCTTGATGGAGTACTTGTCGATTGGCGTATACGCACCGGGTACCGGGAGCCGGGTCGGGTCCAGCGCACAGCCGGACAGCAGCCCGATCACCATCAGGGCAGGCAGGAAGCGCCGGATCATGAGACCGCCGCCCCCAGCAAGAGGTCGGTCAGGCCCAGCGAGACCGCGTCCGGGGACCTGTCCGGTGCACACGCCGCCTCGGCACCCGGTATGTTGTTCTGCCGCAAGGCATCACAGACCGTACGCGCTTGAGCGGGTGATATCGAAACCTGCGGCGGAAGGTAGGTGACGTTGTGGGTGCCCCAGGCCGGCTGGTACTGCGAAGCGATCCAGTTGGTCACGGGCGGCAACGCGTTGATGAATCCGACGATCTGCGGTGTGAACGCGGTGAGGACGTCCCGCAGCCACGGGATCAGCTTGTCGCCAATGTTGTTGTACGCCCGGGGGCCGAACCTGTTCAACGCATCGACCAGGAGCGGCAGCGAGTGCGCCAAGTAGCCCAGCGCCGACCCGAAGCCGGTCGACAGTCCCTCGATCATCCGCAGGCTCTCGGGCAGCGTCTGGATCACGGCGCTGAACGTGTCCCAGTGCTGCAGCAAGTCAGACGTGAGCACTTCGCTGTTCGCCAGCAGCCGGCGGGATTCGGCGTCGGCATTGCTGGGATCGCCGACGAGGGCCACCAGGTTGCGCAGCGTCTCGCCGAGTTGTGGGCCAGTGCCTGCCAGCGAGCTACTCAGCGCGGCCAGACTTTCGTTGATCGCGTGAGCCCCGGGCGCCTTCATCGGGTCCTGGCCCTCGCCTGAACCCAGGATGGTGCCGGCGAGTTTGTCGACGGCGGAGAAAGTTTGGCTGACACTGATCGGGGTTCGGGTTGACTCGAGCTTGATACATTGCGCGCCAGTCAGTTTCGGACCGGCAGCATACGGCTTGGTGAGTTCGACATGCCGGTCGGCGACGACCGACTGAGAATAGCTCAGCGCCCCCACATCGGCCGGCAACACGAGGTCGTTCGGCACACTGAAGTCGACCCGGACATGGTCGGCCTCGTTGGTGATCGCGGTCACGGCGCCCACGTCGATGCCCAGCAACTGCACCTTGTTGCCCGGGTACAGGCCGACGGCGTCACGGAATTCCGCACACAGTGTCCAGGAAGTGCCGAAGTCGGGTGCCATCAGCTTGGCTCCCGTCGCCACCGTGGCAACCACACCCGCCGCGGACACGGCTATCAGTATTGGCCTCTTCATTTCAGCACTGCTTCACCATGTTCGGCAGACAGATCGTCGGCGCATTGCGCCGGTCCACGACGACACCGTTCCCGCGCAGCATGGGCAGCAACACGTTGATGATCTGACCGAGGCCCTCGCTGGCCTTGCCCACCCGCTCGGGATGGGCTACCAGCGCCGAGACGATGTCGTCGATGCCGTTGATCGACGGTGCGAGCTCGCGGTTGTAGAACACCATGACTCGGTCGATGATGCGGGTCAGTTCGGCCAGCAGCGTGAAGAACTCGATGATGTCAACGGATTTCGAGGTGTAGCGCTGCCCAACCAACGCGAACTGTTCCAGCAACGCCGTGAGTTGGTGACGGCCGGCCGCGAGCGCGCTACCGGCATGGTCGACGAAGTCCACGCCGCGGTGGAAGTCGCCGCTCATCTTGCTCAGCGATCGGGTCAACTCGTTGGCGGACTGCATGATTTCGCGCAGCGCATTGGGGTACTTGTTGGTCGCGTCGGCCAGTTCGGTGAAGGTGTCGTGAATGACTTGGCCGTTGACATCCCGCAGGAACGGGGTCACCGCCTGGATGATGTCGTTGCCTTCGAACGGGACCTTCACCCGGTGCGGGGGAATTCCGTTACGGCCCAGTGGTGCGCCGCCCTGCGGGTCCAGTGCGAGGTAGTGTCCGCCCAGCGGTGTCAGCAGCCTGATGTCCAAAGTTGACTCGGACCCGATCAGCAGCGACCGTTTGACACTGAACTTCAACTCGACCAGCGTCCGGTCAAGCCGCACACTGGTGACCTTTCCGACCGGGACACCGGCAATCCGAACCTCGTCGCCGGTCCGCGCGCCGCCGGAGGTGGTGGCGTGGGCCGTGTAGTCGGCCTGCCCGGTGGGATTGACATAGGCCAGCCCGGTCGTGGCCAACGCGACCGCGATCGCCAATACACCGACGATCCCGAGCCGGCGACTGCGCGTCGCTTCGTCGCGGTCGTGCAGCATCCGCCGGCTGCGCAACCTGAACCTGGTCACCGGCACATCACCAAACCCTGTTGGGCAAATGACACTTCGCCGATTCCAGGCAGGTGCAACTCACCGTTGGAGCAGGTGAACGCGGGGCGTTCGTCGTCGACCAGAGAATCCCGCAAGCCCTGAATCAGCGTCGGGGTCAGCGACAGGCCGGCGATGACGGTCGGCGTCTGCGGGAACAACCTGGTGGTCAGGCCGTATAGCGGAGAAGTCGAAGCGTCGAAACCTTGTTCCGCGGTTCGCAATACCTGAACCAGGCTGCGCAACATCGGCAGCTCGATGTCGATGGAGGTGCGGAACTGCTCGGCCCGGGACGTGAAGGTGTTCAGGGCGTCGGTCAGCGCATCGATGAGGTGGAACAGCTGTTGGGACTTACCGCCCAGGTCCTGGGAAAGCGCGCTGAGATTGCGCAGCAGCACGGTAATGACGGCCTGGCGGTTGACGGCGTATTTGGAGATGGCGTCGAGGTCTCGCAGTACCGGCCCGATCCCGCTGTCGTCACCCTGGATCAGGCGGAGCAGATTCTCGCCGAACTGGTTGAGTTGCGCGGCATCAAGTGTCTGGAACACCGGACGGAACCCGTTGAACAGTCGAGTGATGTCGAAAGACGGCACGGTCTGCCCGAGCGGGATGGCTGCGCCGGTGGGCAGTCTGTCACCCGCGGCGGGCGGCTGGACCAGCTCGACATAGCGCTGGCCCAGCAGGTTCTGGTAGCGCACCGCGGCAATGGTGTTGCGATACAACGGGTGTGTGTTCAGGGCGGTGAAGTCGACTTTCGCGGTGCGGCCTTCGAGAAGAATGGCCTCGACCTTGCCGACCTGCACGCCCGAGATCCGCACGTCGTTGCCCACGTCGAGACCCGATACGTCGGTGAACGTCGCGGTGTAGTGCGAAACCGGACCGCTGACCGGACTGCGTAAGGCGGTGAGGAGCAGGATCGCGCATACCACCGCTATCGCGGTGAATGCCATCAACCAAAACAGCGGTTTGCCAAGCTGTCTCATTGAGGTGCTCCGGCGTCCAGCGTCACCTCGGTGCGCAGCTGCACTCGGCCGTCGACCACCGTGAGCGCACCGTCGGCGCGGTCGAGTAGTCCGGAGAGCCGGTCATAGGCCGGCGCCAGGCTGCCGGCGGCGAACGACGCCGGGATTCCGAGGTTCATGATCGCGTTGACCAACTGGATGACCCAGGGGTTGTTCCGGGCGGAGATCTGGCCGACATCCGTCAGCAGCTGACCGGTCTGCTGGAAAACGAGGTTGGTGCGGTCGACAGCACCGGGCGACACCAGCGGGGTCAGCCCGTCGAGCAGTCCGGTGGTCAAGCCGACGACGGGCAGCACGTCACGCAGCCCGCCCACAAACGATGCCAGCACCGAAAGTGATTGCGCCACCGGCATGGTGTCCGTATCAGCGACGATTCTGGCCAGGTCCGCACCGGCCCTGGCGACCGGCTCGACGATGCCGGCGTGCCGGCGCAGCACCTCGATCACATGCGCGAACTCAGGTGTATCGAAGCTGCGGCTCAACCGTTGCCCCTGGCGCAGCAGCCCGGTGATCGAGGCCGCCTGCACGTCGGCGGCCATCACCAAGGTTTGGTCTGATCGCAACGACGGCCCGGTGCCCGTGCTGACGAGTTCGACTGCGGCCGTGCCGAAGACATTCGACGATGTGAACCTGGCCTTGGTGTCGGTGGTCAGCGCGCGGGCCTGATTCGGGTCGAGCACCACGGTCATCTTCTGTTTGTTGTAGCCGACGGACTCCAGCGCCTTCACCGAACCGATGGCCAGACCGTGGAACTTGACCTCCGCCCCGGGTGCCAGGCCCTCGCCAATCGTATTGGCCACCAACGTCAATTTGAAGGTGTCGTCATAGGTGCCGTGTGCGGTCTCGTAGAGCACGCCGCCGGCCGCGACCAATGCGGCCGCGACGATCAAACCCCGAATGCGCAGGGCGCGAGAACTAGTCATCCGCTACCCCGACAGCCGCAGACCCGGATTGTTGCCCCAGAACACCAACGTCAGCACCATGTCGGCCACGACCACCGAGATCAGGCTGGCGCGGATCGCCCGCCCGGAAGCGTGCCCGACGCCTTCTGGGCCACCAGCGGCGTAGTAACCCTCGTAGCAGTGGATCGCCACGATCAGCAGCACGAAGATGCTTGCCTTGACGATCGAGAGCAGCACGTCGGACGGCTGGATGAACGGGTCGAAGTAGTGGCCGTAGGTGCCCGACGACTGCCGGTGCACCACATTGACCACCAGCGCGCAACACAGGTAGCTGAGCACCAACGCCAGCAGGTAGAGCGGGACGATGGTGATCACGCTGGCGATCACCCGTGGGGTCACCACGTACGGAATCGACTGAATCCCCTGCACCTCAAGGGCATCGATCTCCTCGGAGATACGCATGGCGCCGAGCTCGGCGGTCATCCGGGTGCCGGCCTGGGCCCCGAATCCGATCGCGGCGATCATCGGCGCCATTTCGCGGGTGTTGGCGTAGGCGGAGATGAATCCGGTGAGCGGTCCCATGCCGACCATGTCCAGGGCGGCATACCCTTCGATTCCGACCGACGCCCCGATCGCGGCGCCCATGAAAACCAGCACGCCGACCGTTCCGCCACCGACGATGAGTGACCCACTCCCCCAGACCATGTCGACCAGGATGGTGCCGGTATGGCGCCGGTACCTGGCGAATGTCCGCGGTACCGCGCCAAGCATCTGGACGACGAATGTCGCCTGATGGCCGAGGCGCTCGAAGAACGACAGGCCGCGGTGGCCCAGTGACATCGGCAACCGGACGGCGGTGGCCAGTCCGTGCGGTAGGTAGCGCGACGGTCGCGCGGTGAACCCGGTCATCAGCCGACCCTGGTCGGCATGAACATGGTGACGAACTGCGTGATCACCAGGTTGAGCAGGAATACCGTGACCACGCCCAGCACCACCGAGGCGTTGACGGCGTCGGCGACACCGCGTGGGCCGCCTCGGGCCTCCAGCCCGCGCTGGCAGGCGATCAAGGTGACGATCACACCGAACAGCCAGGTCTTGAGCAGGGCCACCACGAGATCTGTTGTCGTGGCAAACGATCCGAAGGAGGCGATGTAGCTGCCCGGGGTGCCGGACTGATAGCCGACGTTGATCACGTAGCCGGCGGACAGCCCCATGAAGATGATGAAGACGCACAGCAGCGGCGCCACCAGGACCATCGCCGCCAGCCGCGGCGTGACGAGGCGCTGCACCGGGTCGATACCCATCACCCGCAGGGCGTCCACCTCGTCGCGGATGTTCCGGGCGCCCAAGTCGGTGGTCACCGCGGCACCGGCGGCCCCACCCAGCAGCAGCGCGGCCACGATCGGCGCGGCCTGACGGATCACCCCGAGGCCGCCGGCCGCGCCGGAGATCGACGTCGCGCCCACTTGTTGGATGAGGCTGCCCACCTGGACGGCGACGATGACACCGAACGGGATGGAGATCAGCAGAGCCGGTATGGCGGTGACGCTGACGATGAACGCCGCCTGGTTGAGGGTGTCCCGCCACGGGTGGCGCAGCCGGACGAGGTCGGTGGCCAGGTAGATCGCCGACTGAGCGGCCAGTTCGAAGAAGCGGCCGAGGGTCTGCAGCGAACGGTCGGCCTTGCCCACCGCGCGGCGTCCCACTTTGACGACAGCCCCACCGGGCGCGCGGCGGGTGGTCTCGGGAGCCGACTGCCGAGGTGCCTGCAATTCCGCGGCTGTCGCCGACAAATCCGGCGCGGCAGACAAAAACGGCATGGCGGTCCCGATCAGTGAAGCTGGAAAGTGGTGAGTTCGCACAGTACAACACCGCAGATTATTAAAGCGAGACTTATCCGCCATTTTTTCATTGCTGACACCGGGTGCCGAATTCGTGATGTAAAGCAACTTTACGCTGACACGATTATCGCCATTGAATGCGGCGAACGTAAATCGCGGAGCGAATGTCGCGACAACTCTGGTAGCAGCGTGGTCGAGGGTTTAAGCTGCGCTACACATTCGACCGATTCGGAGGTTGCTGACATGGCGGAAATGGCTGCGCCTCTGGCGACACCGCCGCAAGCATTGGGCGGCGAGTACGACGTGGTGATCCTGGGTTCCGGGTACGGCGGCGCAATCACCGCCGCACGGCTCGGGGTCGCCAATGCGCGCGCGGGCGCCAAGCTGCGCATTGCGGTGCTCGAGCGCGGGTCGGAGCATCCGACGGGCAGCTTCCCCGAGACCGAGAAGGCGGCGGCGGCGCAGTTGCGATCGCCGTTCAACCCGCTGGGCCTGATCGAGGTCGAGCGGTTCAAGACCATCGATGTCATCCACGCCAACGGCCTCGGCGGCACCTCGTTGATCAACTTCAACGTGGCGATCGTGCCTGACCGGGAAGTCTTCCTGTCCTCGTGGCCGCGGGAGTTCCAACGGTCGGTGGACCAAGGCCCGTCCGTCGGAGGTCTGGAAACGTACTATGCGCGGGCCAAGCGGATGCTCGGTGCCGTGCCCTACGCCGAGAACGTGCCGCTGCGCCGGGTAGAGGCGTTCACGCAGATCGCCAAGAACGCCGGGGCCCAGCTGCAGCTGCTCGACATCACGGTCAGCACCGAGGATCGGGTCACCAAGTACGGCGTGCGGCGGCGGCGCTGCCCCAATCACGGCGGCGACGGCACCGGCGACAACACCGGTTCGAAGAACACGTTGATGACCAACTACCTGCCGATGGCCGCCCACTTCGGCGTGGAGTTGTTCGCCGGCATCGAGGCACAGCGCATCGAGCCGGCAGGCGACGGACGCTGGCGCGTGGTGACCCGGCGCACCGGTGACAAGGGCGCGGGCAAGGAGATCGCAGTCGTCGCGCGGCGGGTGGTGGTGTCGGCGGGGACGCTGGGCAGCAACGGGATCCTGCTGCGCTCAAGCCAGGCGGGATTGCCGTTGTCCACCCGGCTCGGCAAGAACTTCAGCGGCAACGGCGACAACTTCGGCATCGCCTACAACACCGACATGCGCACCGACACCCAGACCTGGGCGACCACCGATGGCCCGCCACGCTCACTGCTGGCCTGCGGCCCCAGCATCACGGCGGCGATGCGCTTCGGTGCCGACCAGTCTGACCTGCGAAAACGATTCACGGTTCAAGATCTCTCGCTGCCACGAGCGCTCGTCGACAGCTTTCGGTTCGGCCTGATGGGACTGGCGGCGGCCAGCCACCGCGACTACCGCAAGGCCAAGTTGGAGCGTTGGCGCCGCGACATCACGTTCAACACCGATGGGGCGATGAATCACTCGCTGGGCTTCTTGATCATGGTGCACGACAACTCCGACGGAGAGCTGGTGCTGCGCAAGAACGGCAGCGTGAAGATCGACTGGCCGGGTGCCCCGACCGAGCGGGTGTACAAGGACGTGGACGCCGTGATGCGCCCGGCCGTGGAGGCCATCGGCGGCACGTACATCAAGAACCCGCGCTGGGACAAGCGCTTCCTGGGCAAACACCTGATCACCGCTCACCCGATGGGTGGGTGCGTCACCGCCGACAACGTCGACGCCGGAGTGGTCGACCACGCCGGGCGGGTGTTCCGGCCCGACGGTGGCACCTACGACGGCCTGTACGTGTGCGACGCCTCGGTGATCCCGCGCGCCATCGGGGTCAACCCGTTCCTGACGATCTCGATGTTCGCCGAACGTGCCGCCGAACTGTTGCGCGAGGAACTGGACCTGCCCGGCTACGACCCGGCCGTCGAGGCTGACGACCGGGCCTGAGCCGGACGTCTAGGTGCGCAGCGCGAAAAAGCCGATCATCTCGTAGCGCCCCTTCGGCAGCCGGAACAGGATCTTGCCGAGATAGGTGCCCGGCACCACCTCGACCAGCTCGTCGCGGATGCTGCGGATGATGACGTACGGGTTCTCCTTGACGTCGGCATAGTCGATGACCAGGACCTGCACGTCCGGGTCCAGCTTGCCGGCGTCGTGATAGGTCTTGAAGTCGAAGGCGAGCTTGCCGTCGGCGGCGTCTTTCATCCGGTACAGCGGCCACAGCAGCTTCGACGGCAGGCGCGAGCTGGATGTCATCCGGTTGTCGCCGGCGCGACCCTCGGAGTCGAAGCGCTTCCCTTGCCACGGCATCCACAGGTTGGTGACGAACCGGACGGCCGCGTCGACAACCGGGTTGGTCGTGGTCATGACCAGGATCCCGTTCGTCGGACCGTCCAGGCTGGTCGGTACGGCGCCTTTGCTGAAGATCGCGTTGAGCTCGACCTCCGCGGCCGCCCCATCGGACTTAGCCCGCTCTTTCAGTTCGAGAATCCATTGCCAGGCTTCGTCGGACGCCTCGCGCTTGCGCAGTTCGGAAACCCGGGATTCGGCTGCTTCGATTGTCATTGCTTTGCCCTATCTGTGGTCGGTACCCCGGCACGGGGCCGTCACAGAGAAATTAAATGCAGTTATTGCAAAAAACAATGGCGATAATCGAGCGGGCAAAAGTCCAATTATTGGACATTTTCCGATGCACCAATGCTTTGTCGAATTTGTTTACATCGGCTCGCTAGAGCCAGGTGTCCTGGGTGGTCGTGGTGAGGAAGGCTTCCAGGTCGTCGCGCCACTGAGCGGGGGTGGTCTTGTCCGGCTCGATGCCGGTGTACTCGCCGCGGTAGAACAGCAACGGGCGCGGCTTGATCTTGGGCACCTCGGACAGCGAGTTGACCGCACCGAAGACGACGAAGTGGTCGCCACCGTCATGCACGGACGCGACCGTGCAGTCGATGTAGGCCAGTGATCCCTCGATGACGGGCGAACCGAGTTCCGATGGCTGCCAGTCGATTCCGGCGAACTTGTCGGGCTCCTTGGAGCCGAAGCGCGCGGAGACGTGTTTCTGGCTCTCGGTCAGCACGTTCACGCAGAACCGGCCGCTGGCCTCGATGGCTTTCCACGATCTCGAGACCTTGGTCGGGCAGAACAACACCAGTGGCGGGTCCAGCGACAGCGCGGCGAACGACTGGCAGGCGAAACCGATCGGCACGTCGTCGTGCACGGTGGTGATGATGGTGATGCCGGTGCAGAATTGGCCCAGCACGCTACGGAACGCGCGCGGATCGATCGGCGCAGCATTCATGGCTAGCTCTTGAAGCCGACCGAGAAGTCGTGGCCCCATAGGCTCACCGCGGTGCTTTCCCGGGCGATCCAGTCGTCGTCGGCGACTTTCCTTCCTTCGCAACCGAATTCGATGTCGAAGCCGCTCGGCGTTTTCATGTAGAAGGACAACATCAGGTCGTTGACGTGCCGGCCCAGGGTTGCCGACATCTTCACCTTCTTGCGCAGCGCCCGGTCCAGGCACAGCCCGACGTCGTCGGCGTTCTCCACCTCCACCATCAGGTGCACGATGCCACTGGGCGTCTGCCCGGGCATGAAGGCGAGGCTGTGGTGACGGGGGTTGCAGCCCAAAAAGCGCAGCCACACCGGCGCTCCATCGGCAGGCCGTCCAACAAGCTGCGGTGGCAGCCGCATCGAGTCACGCAGCTTGAAGCCCAACACATCCCGGTAAAAATGCAATGTCTCGGCGTCGTCGCGGGTGGTCAACACCACGTGGCCCAGACCCTGCTCACCGGTGACGAACGTGTGCCCATAGGGGCTCACCACCCGCCGGTGTTCCAGCGCGGCGCCGTGGAAGACCTCCAGGCAGTTGCCCGACGGGTCGGAGAACCGGATCATCTCGTCGACCCTGCGGTCGGCGAGTTCGGCGGCGGTGGCCTCCTTATACGGGGTGCCCTCGACGTCGAGCCGATTGCGAATCTCCTGCAGCCCTTCGGCATTCGCGCATTCCCAGCCGGCCTCGGCGAGCCGGTCGTGTTCACCCGGCACAATCACCAGACGTGCGGGGAAGTCGTCCATGCGCAGGTACAGCGCACCTTCGGTGGTGCCCTTCCCCTCGACCATGCCGAGGACCTTCAGGCCGTACTCGCGCCACGCAGCCATGTCGGTGGCCTCGATGCGTAGATAGCCCAGTGACCGGATGCTCATCTCGCACCTCCTAAGAAATCAATCGTGAGTCTGTTGAACTCGTCGAACTTCTCCACCTGGGCCCAATGTCCACACTGCCCGAAAACGTGCAATTGAGCCCGCGGGATGGTTTTCAGCGCAACCAGGGCGCCATCGAGCGGGTTGACCCGGTCTTCGCGACCCCAGATCAGCAGCACCGGCTGGCGCAGTTTGTACACCTCGCGCCACATCATGCCGAGCTCGAAGTCGGCCCCGGAGAACGACATTCCCATCGCGCGCGTAGCGGTTAGCGATTCCGGCGTGCTGGCCAGCTCGAACCGCTGGTCGATCAATTCCGGGGTGATCAGCTTCTGGTCGTAGACCATCACCCGAAGGAACGCTTCGAGATTTTCCCGGGTGGGCTCCATGGAAAACTTGCCGAGCCGCTTCACGCCCTCGGTCGGGTCGGGGGCGAACAGGTTGACACTCAGACCGCCCGGACCCATCAGCACCAAGCGGCCGGCCAGGTCGGGATAGTCCAGCGCGAAGCGCACCGCGGTGCCCCCGCCCAGCGAATTACCCACCAGCGGAATGCGTTTCAGACCGAGCTGGTCGAACAGGCCCTTGAGCGCCCTGGCCGCGTAGCGGTTGAACTGCCCGTGCTCGGCGCGTTTGTCGGAGTGCCCGTAGCCGGGCTGATCGACGGCCAGCACGTGGAAGCGCTCGGCCAGGACCGCGATGTTGCGGGAGAAGTTCGTCCAGCTCGACGCGCCGGGCCCGCCGCCGTGTAACAGCACCACCGTCGGCGCGTTGCCGATCCCCGCCTCGTGGTAGTGCAGCTTCAGCGGCCCATCGACATCGACCTCCGCATAACGCGAGGTGGACTCGAACGTTATCTCGTCGGTCGCGGTCATACCATCGTGTCGCCGGGCGGCAACCCGAACTCGTGGTTCCCGAAGATTTGGTAGGCCCGCTCGGGGTCGTTCGCCGCGTGCACCCGGCCGGCGTGCGCATCGCGCCAGAAGCGTTGCACCGGTTGATCGTTGCCCAGGGCGGTGGCGCCGGAAGCTTCGAAGAGCCGGTCGATCGACGCGATCGCCCGCCCGGTGGCACGCACCTGGTCGCGGCGGGCGCGGGCGCGCAGGTCGAACGGGATCTCCTTGCCGGCGGACAGCAGCGCGTACTCGTCGGCGACGTTGCCGCTCAACTGCCGCCACGCCGCGTCGATGTCACTGGCCGCTTCGGCGATGCGCACCTTGGCGAACGGGTCGTCCTTGGCTTTCTCACCGGCGAACGCCGCGCGCACCCGCTTGCCTTGATGCTCGACGTGCGCCTGATAGGCGCCGTAGGCCATCCCGACGATCGGCGCCGAGATTGTAGTGGGATGCATTGTGCCCCAAGGCATCTTGTACACCGGCGCGGTGTTGGTCTGATATCCGCCGGCGGTGCCGTCGTTCATCGCCTTGTAGGACAGGAACCGGTGCCGGGGCACGAACACGTCCTTGACGACGATCGTGTTGCTGCCGGTGCCACGCAGCCCCACCACGTGCCAGACGTCGTCGATGCGGTACTCGCTGCGCGGGATCAGGAAGCTGCCGAAGTCGACCGGCCGGCCGTCTTTGATGACTGGTCCGCCCAGGAATGCCCAGGACGCGTGGTCACACCCCGATGACCAGTTCCACGAGCCGTTGACCAGGTAGCCGCCGTCGACCACGACGCCGGCACCCATCGGGGCGTACGACGACGAGATCCGCGTCCTGGGGTCGTCGCCCCAGACCTCTTCCTGCGCCTGCTGGTCGAACAACGCCAGGTGCCAGTTGTGCACGCCGATGATGGAGCTGACCCAGCCGGTGGAGCCGCACGCGCTAGCCAGCCGCCGGGTCGCCTCGTAGAACAGGGCCGGGTCGCATTGCAGCCCGCCCCACTGCTCAGGCTGCAGCAGGGTGAAGAAACCAACCTCGTCCAGTTCCTGGACCGTCTCGTCGAGCAACCGGCGCCGGTCTTCCGTCGCCTGGGCGCGCTCCCGAATCCGTGGCAGCAGATCGTCGATGGCGGTGAGGACCGACTGCGCGTCACGTTGTTGAATGGACGTCACTTACGTTTGCCTCCTGGGAGAGCGGACATAGACAAAAGACTAGAACACGTTCCGATTTGTGTCGAGCAGGGTATTCCTGCGGCTGGTAGCGGTACTAAACGGGTTTTCTATAACATGTTCTAGTTCAGACGGAAGGAAGGGCAGGTCGTGACAGCGGATACTTCCGGGGGCGTCCCCGACGAGCCGCTCGGCGATCACGTCCTAGAGCTGCAGATCGCCGAAGTGGTCGCCGAAACCGATGACGCGCGGTCGCTGGTGTTCACCGTCCCGGACGGCGCCGGAGACCCCGAGCTCCCGCCGGGGCGGCTGCGGTATGCGCCCGGCCAGTTCCTGACGCTGCGCATCCCCAGCGACCGCACCGGCTCGGTCGCCCGCTGCTACTCGTTGTGCAGCTCGCCGTACACCGACGAGGCGCTGACGGTCACCGTCAAGCGAACCGCGGACGGGTACGGGTCCAATTGGCTGTGTGACAACGCGCACCAGGGCATGCGGATCCATGTGCTGGCCCCGTCGGGCACCTTCGTGCCCAAGACGCTGGACGACGATTTCCTGTTGCTGGCGGCCGGCAGTGGGATCACCCCGATCATGTCGATCTGCAAGTCGGCGCTGATCGAAGGCAGTGGGCAGGTGACGCTCGTCTACGCCAACCGGGACGACCGCTCGGTGATTTTCGGTGACGCCCTGCAGGAGTTGGCGACCAAGTACCCGGACCGGCTGACCGTGGTGCACTGGCTGGAATCGCTGCAGGGACTGCCCAGCGCGGCCGCGTTGGCCAAGCTGGCCGGGCCGTTCACCGACCGGCCCGCCTACATCTGTGGGCCCGGGCCGTTCATGGAGGCGGCGCGCCAAGCCCTGGAAGCCCTCAAGGTGCCGGCCGGTCAGATACACATCGAGGTGTTCAAGTCGCTGGAGTCCGATCCGTTCGCGGCGGTCAAGGTCGAGCAGACGGGCGACGAGCCGCCAGCCACCGCGGTGGTGGAGCTGGACGGCGAAACCCACACCGTCTCCTGGCCGCGCAGCGCCAAGCTGCTCGATGTGCTGCTGGCCAAGGGCCTCGACGCGCCCTTCTCCTGCCGGGAGGGCCACTGCGGCGCGTGCGCCTGCACCCTGCGCAGCGGCAAAGTCTCGATGGAGGTCAACGACGTGCTGGAGCAAGAAGACCTAGACGAGGGGCTAATTTTGGCCTGTCAATCTCACCCGGAATCTGATTCGGTAGAAGTCACCTACGACGAGTAGGCACAGGAGTCACCCCGGGAAGGGACAACAGGATGAAACGGCTGTTACCGGGTCTCGCGCTGGTCGGGCTCATGGTGGCGTTCTTGCCCAGCCCCATCGCGGCCGCCGGCGACAACATGGCCACCACGCTGTTCCCGGTGGACGAGGCGAACCAGCTCGAGACTCACTCCTACGTCAACTGCCACGGTGGCGGCACCTGTGACTTCGTTGCGGGTGCCAACCTGCGCACGCCCGACGGCCCGGCGGGTTTCCCGCCCGGACTGTGGGCCCGGCAGACCACCGAGATCCGGTCCAACAACCGACTGGCGTATCTGGACGCGCACGCCACCAGCCAGTTCGAGCGGGTGTTCAAAGAGGGTGGGACCGACACGATCACCACCCAGTACTTCGGTGAAGGCCCGCCGGACAAGTATCAGACCACCGGCGTCATCAACTCGACGAGCTGGTCGACGGGCCAGCCGATGGGCAACGCGATGGTGTTCGTGTGCACCCACATGCAGGTGGTCTATTCGGGCGTGAACCTGACCTCGCCCAGTACCTGCGCACAGACGCAGATCACCTAGGGTTCGAGCGGGTGCGGCTGCGCCCCACCGAGATTGAAAATCCGCAGCGAAGTGCGAGTAGGGACCCGCAGACTTTCAGTCTCGGCGAAACCGGGTCGCAGAACCTAGCGCGGCAGGCCCAGCAGCCGTTCGGCGGCGACCGTCAGCAAAATCTGCTCCGTCCCGCCGGCGATGGTCAGGCACCGCGTGTTGAGGAAGTCGTACACGGCGCAGTTGTGCACCAGACCGCCCCCTTCGGAGACGTCCATCATGTATTCGGCGAGCGCCTGCCGGTAGCGCACGCCGATCAGCTTGCGGACGCTGGATTGCGCCCCCGGGTCACGGCCGCCCACGGCGAGCTGCGCGATGCGCTGGTCGAGCAGCGCGCCGGCCTGGGTGAGCAGGATGAGCCCGGCCAGCCGATCCTGTTGGGCGGCGTCGAGGTCGATCTCGGCGAGGACCTTGAGTAGCTCTTCCATCGGGTTGCCCAGCGCGGTGCCGGTGGCCATCGCGATGCGTTCGTTGGCCAGGGTGGTGCGGGCCAGCCGCCACCCGTCGTTGACCGCGCCGACGACCATGTCGTCAGGTGCAAAGACGTTGTCCAGGAACACCTCGTTGAACAGCGAGTCACCCGTGATCTCGCGCAGCGGCCGGATCTCGATGCCCGGCGACTTCATGTCGATCAGGAAGTACGTGATGCCCTTGTGCTTGGGCGCGTCGGGGTCGGTCCTGGCCAGGCACACGCCCCAGGCCGCCTTGTGGGCCGCCGACGTCCAGACCTTCTGTCCGGTGAGCAGCCAGCCGCCGTCACCGCGCACGGCTTTGGTGCGCAACGACGCCAGGTCCGAACCGGCTCCCGGCTCGGAAAACAGTTGGCACCAAAGGAAATCGCCGCGCAGGGTGGCCGGCACGAAGCGCTCGATCTGTTCGGGTGTGCCGTGTTCGAGCAGAGTGGGCGCCGCCCACCAGCCGATCACCAGATCCGGCCGCACCACCCCGGCGGCCGCCATCTCCTGGTCGATCAGCAGCTGCTCGGCCGGCAGCGCGGCGCGCCCATAGGGGGCCGGCCAGTGCGGCGCCAACAGGCCGGCTTCGGCCAGCGCCACTTGCCGCTTTTCCTGCGGAAGTTCGGCGACCTTCGCGACCGCGGCGGCGATCTCGGGTCGGGATCCCTCGACGTCGGACAGGTCGATGCCCAACTGGCGGCGGACACCCTGCTGGGTCAGCGCGGCGACCCGGCGCAGCCAGCGCTCTGAGCCGCCCAGGAAACGGCCGATGCTGTGGGCCCGGCGGAGATACAGGTGCGCGTCGTGTTCCCAGGTGCAACCGATCCCGCCGAGCACCTGGATGCAGTCCTTGGCGTTGGCTTTCGCGGCGGTGATACCGACGCTCGCGGCCAGTGCGGCGGCGATGGCGAACTGCTGCGGGTCGGGATCCGATGCGGCGCGCGCCCCATCGGCAGCGGCCACTTCGGCCTGCTCGGCGCGGCACAGCATCTCCGCGCAGAGGTGCTTGATGGCCTGGAAACTTCCGATCGGCTTGCCGAACTGCTCGCGCACCTTGGCGTAGGCCACCGCCGTCTCCAGCGAATACCGGGTGATGCCGGCGGCCTCGGCGGCCAGCAGGGTCGCCGCCAGATCGCGCACCCGCTGATCCGATACCTCCACAACGGTGGCCGGCACCGACGTCAGCGCCACCCGCGCCAGCGGCCGGGAGAAGTCCGCGGCCTGCAGCGGCTCCAACTCGACACCCTCGGCCGAAGTGTCGACGAGCAGCCAGTTCTCTTCGGCGGGCACCAGCAAAACACCGCCGGCGGCGGCGCCGAGCACCCACGCCACGGTGCCGGAGGCCACCTGACCGTCGAATCGCACGTCGGCCTCGAGCGCGAGGCCGGCGAACCGTTCCCCGGATGCCAGCGCACCCAGCAACTCGGGGTCGGTGACCAGCAAAGTGGCCAGCGCGGTCGTCGCCACCGGTCCCGGCACCAGCGCCTTGGCCGCCTCCTCGACCATCGCGCACAGGTCCTCGATGCTGCCACCGGCGCCGCCGGCGTCCTCGGCGACGGCCACCCCGAACAGGCCCAGGTCGGCCAGCCCGGAAAACACCGGACGCCAGGCGTCGGCGTCACCCTGCTCGACGGCGCGCACCGCCACCGTCGCGGACGAGCCCGAGGCCGCGCCGCGGGCCCAGTCGCGCACCAGTTCGCGCGCCGCGAACTGTTCATCGGTGACGGTCGCTACCACCAGTAGTCCTCCGCGTCGGCGTGGCCACATGGCCGAGATGGGTCCGGGAATCTTTCCTCCACACTAGAACGTGTTCTAATAGTGGAAGCGATCAACCGTCAAGTCGGCGGTTATTCGGCCAGTACACGTCGTTGTCCCGGCTGCGGGGAGGTGGGAGATGCACGCTGAGAATGCGTATCGTTCGTGGGCATGTCGTCCGCGGACCAGACTCGGCACACTGCTCCCGGCCGCCGGCCCGGTGAGGTTCTGAACATGGCGGTACTGGCTGAGTCCGAACTCGGCTCGGAGGCGCAACGCGAACGCCGCAAGCGAATCCTGGACGCCACCATGGCAATCGCGTCCAAGGGTGGCTACGAGGCCGTGCAGATGCGCGCCGTGGCCGACCGCGCCGACGTGGCCGTCGGCACGCTGTACCGGTACTTCCCGTCCAAGGTGCACCTGCTCGTGTCGGCGCTGGGGCGGGAGTTCAGCCGCATCGACGCCAAGACCGACCGGTCGGCCGTAGCCGGCGGCACTCCGTTCCAGCGGTTGAACTTCATGGTCGGCAAGCTCAACCGGGCGATGCAGCGCAATCCGCTGCTGACCGAGGCCATGACGCGCGCCTACGTGTTCGCCGACGCATCCGCGGCCGCCGAGGTCGATCAGGTTGAGAAGCTGATCGACAGCATGTTCGCGCGGGCGATGAGCGACGGCGAACCGACCGAGGACCAGTACCACATCGCCCGGGTCATCTCGGATGTGTGGCTTTCCAACCTGCTGGCCTGGCTCACCCGCCGTGCCTCGGCCACCGACGTCAGCAAGCGACTGGATCTGGCCGTGCGGTTGCTGATCGGCGATCAGTCCGCGAGCTGACCGTCACGCGGGCGGCCCGCAAGTGCGGCCCCTGATCAGCTCGGTGGCGAGCAGTTCGACCACCGGCAGCCCGGACCGCGGCGGCTTGAGCACCAATTCACCGGCGCGCCGGCCCTTCTGCAAGCTCGGCTGTGCGACCGTGGTCAGCCCACGGCTGATGGCATCGTCGACACCGTCGAACCCGGTGACCGTCATCTGACCAGGCACGTAAATCCCGTGTGCGCGAAGGTAATCCATCGCCGACAGGGCCAGGATGTCCGCGGTGCACATCAGTGCGGTGATGCGCGGATTGGCTTCCAGCGCCAGCTTCGCGGCATCACCGCCCGAGGTCGGCAGGTGCTCGTCGCTCTCCACCACCGTCAGCGAATCCGGGTCGACACCGGCCGCCGTCATTGCCTCCCAGATGCCGATGATGCGTTCCCGCTGCACGTCGAAGGTCAGCGACCGCAGCCGTTCGGCGTCCACCAGGCCCATGCGCCGGTCGTCGCCGAGTCGCATTGTCAGCAAACCGATCTCACGATGCCCCAGGCCCAGCACATACTCCGCGAGCTCGCGCATGGCGGCGCGGTCGTCGATGCCGACCCGCGACACCCCCGACAGGCCGACCGGTTGGTCGACCACCACCACGGGCAGGCGACGTTGCAACACGGCCTGCAGGTACGGGTCGTCGTCGCGGACCGAATAGACCACGAAACCATCCACCCCGGCCCCCAGCACGGCCGCGGTGCCGTCCTCGATGCTGCGGCTGGGTCCCACCGCCACCAGCAGCAGCCCCTGTCCGAGCTCCTCGCACGACTGCGCTACTCCCGCAACGAAATCCCGTGCCGCCGGGTCGCTGAACGAGTACGTCAGCGCCTCGGTCATCACCAGGCCGACGGCACCGGCCTTGCGGGTGCGCAGTGATCGCGCGACCGGGTCCGGTCCCGCGTAACCTAGGCGCTTGGCGGTGGCGAGCACCCGCTCCCGGAGTTGGGGCGAGAGCTGATCCGGTCTGTTGAAGGCGTTGGAGATCGTGGTGCGGGACACCTTGAGTTCGGCCGCCAACGACGCCAGAGTCGCCCGCCTGCGCGGTGTGGGACTCATGCTCGGGAGGCTACAACGGATGCGGCGGTAGGCCTGCACCCGACTTTCTAATGGAAACGGTTTTCATTAGTATGGTGCGTCGGCCTCTCGGCCGGGTGGAAGGAATCGACGTGCGGAAATGCTGGCGGACGTGGCTGCGTGCCGTCGCGGTGGGCCTGCTCGGCTCGACCGCGCTGTCGGGTTGCGCATCCACCGGTCCGGCTCACCCGGGAGCCGTTGCGGTCGTGGCCTCCACAGAGGTGTGGGGCAGCGTGGCACGGGCGGTCGCCGGTAACCACATCGCCGTCAAGTCCATCCTCAACGGCGCCAACGCCGACCCCCACTCGTATCAGGCCACCGCCGCCGACGCGGCCGCGCTGGCTGACGCGGATCTGGTGGTCTACAACGGCGGCGGCTATGACCCGTGGGTGGAACGGGTGCTGACCGTACATCGCGGCATTCAGGCGGTCGATGCTTTTGCCTATCTGGGAACCGTGAACGACGCTCCCGACGAGCACGTCTTTTACAACCTGACAGTCGCCAAGGCGGTGGCCGCGGCCATCGCCGAGCGCCTCGCGGTGATCGACCCGTCCAACTCGATGGATTATCGGGCCAACGCAATCGAATTCGGCCGCGGCGCCGATGCGATCGTCAAGTCCGAGCACGCCATCGCGGCCGCGCACCCAGCCACCGGCGTCATCGCGACCGAACCGGTGGTGCACTACCTGCTGACTGCATCGGGACTGATCAACCGCACTCCGCCGGCCTTCGCCGAAGCCAATGAGAACGACGACGACCCCGCCCCCGCCGACATGGCGTCCGTCCTGGACCTGATCAACAATCGCGACGTCGCGGCGCTGTTGATCAACCCGCAGACCAGCACCCCCGCCATCGCCGACCTTCAGGCCGCCGCCCGCCGAGCCGGGGTTCCGGTGGCCGAAGTGTCCGAGAACCTACCCAGCGGTTCCGATTACCTGACCTGGCAGCGCAATACCGTCAGCCAGTTGACGGACGCGCTGAAGTCGGACAGCTGAGGATCCGTGGGCGCTGAAGCGGTCGCGCTGGCCGGCGCGCGACTGGCCTTCGGTGACCGCGTGCTCTGGGACAATCTCGAATTGAACGTCTCTGCCGGCGAATTCATCGCGGTACTGGGTCCCAACGGCAGCGGCAAGACGTCGCTGCTCAAGGTGCTGCTCGGGCAACTACCGTTGAGCGCCGGGACCGCGACGGTGCAGGGGCCGGTTGGCTATGTGCCGCAGCATCATCCGTTGGATCGGGAGGTGCTACTGCGCGGACGCGACCTGGTCGGCATGGGCGTCGACGGCCACCGCTGGGGTGTGTTGGCGCTGCGGCGCAGCGACCGGGCGCGGCGGCGGGCGGCCGTGCAGCGGGCACTGCAGCAGGTCAGCGGCGAACGGTTGGCCGATGTGCGGGTCGGGCTGATGTCCGGCGGTGAACTACAGCGGGTACGGATAGCGCAGGCGCTGGCCAGCGACCCAGCCGTCATGCTGTGCGATGAGCCGCTGCTGGCGCTTGACCCGGCCAACGCGAGGCTCATCGCGGCGCTGATCGACCGGCGCCGCCGCGATGCCGGCACAGCGGTCATCGTCGTCACCCACGAGGTGAATCCGATCCTGCCGTATGTGGACCGGGTGCTGTACCTGGTGGACGGACGGTTCCGGGTCGGCACCGTCGAGTCGGTGATGACCGCCCGGACGCTGTCGGAACTGTATCGGGCCGACGTCGAAGTCGTCAGGGTCAAGGACCAGTACTTCGTGGTTGGCGTTCCGGACGGGCGGCACCTGTGAACGAACGCCTCACCGAGATGTTGGACCATCTGTTCGCGGTCGATCTGACCGCGCATCTGCTCCGGCATGATTTCGTGCAGCAGGCGCTGATCGCCGCGGCATTGTTGGGTCTGGTGGCCGGGTTGATCGGGCCGTTCATCGTGCTGCGCCAGATGTCGTTCGCTGTGCACGGGTCTAGCGAATTATCTTTGACCGGAGCGGCATTCGCTTTGCTGGCCGGGTTCGACGTCGGGGTGGGCGCTCTGGTGGGCAGCGCGCTGGCGGCCGCCCTGTTCGGGGTGCTCGGCCAGCGCGCCCGGGAACGAGATTCGGCGATCGGGGTGGTGCTCGCTTTCGGCCTGGGCCTGGCTGTGCTGTTCATCCACCTGTACCCCGGCCGTACCGGCACCAGTTTCGCGTTGCTGACCGGTCAGATCGTCGGAGTCGGCTACGCGGGTTTGGCCATGCTCGCGGCGGTATGCGTGCTCGTCATCGCCGTCCTGGGCTGCTGCTACCGGCCGTTGCTGTTTGCGACGGTCGACCCGGACGTCGCGGCGGCCCGCGGGGTCCCGGTGCGCGCGCTGGGGATCGTGTTCGCAGCGTTGGTCGGGGTGGTCGCCGCCCAGGCCGTCCAGATCGTCGGGGCGCTGCTGGTGATGTCGTTGCTGATCACTCCGGCGGCCGCGGCCGCGCGCGTGGTCACCGCGCCCGCGTTGGCGATAGCGACGTCGGTGCTGTTCGCTGAGGTCGCCGCGGTCGGCGGGATCGTGCTGTCCCTGGCGCCGGGGGTTCCCGTCTCGGTATTCGTGGCCGCCATTTCGTTTGTCATCTACCTGTTTTGCTGGATGCTGGGGAAATACCGCGTGGCGCGGCACTAAGCTGGAGATTCGGTTGGGGAACCGCAGCCCGTGAAGGTGGGGAGGGAATCACGTGCGCCAGCGAATCGTCGCGCTCGTCGCGCTGGCCGGCGTGTGCTTGCTCGCCGCCGGCTGCACGGATCTGGTTGACGGCAGCGCGATTGCCGGGGAGAAAGCAGGCCTGGCTAACCAGAGGCCAGTTGCCGTCAACGCTCTGGAGGGGCTGTTGCTGGATTCCAGCCAGATCAACAGCGCGTTGGGCGCCACCTCGATGAAGGTCTGGTTTCCCGCCAAGGGGATGTGGGACTGGAGCAAGAACGTGTCCGACAAGGATTGCCTGGCTGTGGACGGTGCCGCGCAGGACAAGGTCTATGCGGGCACCGGGTGGACCGCCATGCGCGGACAGCGCCTGGACGACAGCGTCGACGACTCCAAGAAACGCAAGCACTACGCCATCCAGGCGGTGGTGGCGTTCCCGAATGCCCAAGACGCCAGCAACTTTTACCGGTCTTCGGTGCAGAGCTGGAAGGCCTGCTCGAACCGTCGCTTCAACGACGTCAGCCCGACTCAGCCCGACACCATCTGGTCGGTGGGCGACGTGACCGACGACAATGGCATTCTGACCAGCTCGCAAACCCAGGAAGCCGGCAACGGCTGGGCCTGCCAGCGGGCCCTGACGGTGCGCAACAACATTGCGATCGACATCGTGGCGTGCTCCTACGACCAAATGGGCTCGGCCGCAGTCGAGATCGCCAACCAGATCGCGGGCAACATCGCGAAGCTGTAGGCCGGACCTGGATCGCCCACCTCCTCCGCTACCGCAAGCGGCGGACATCGTCGGCGGGCCTAAGCTAGCCAGGTGGACCGCATCGATCTCAACGCCGACCTGGGCGAAGGGTTCGGCGTCTGGCAGCTCGGCGACGACGACGCGATGCTCGAGATCGTCACCAGCGCCAACGTGGCGTGCGGTTTCCATGCCGGAGACCCGGCCGGGCTGTTGCGGGTATGCCGGTCGGCCGCCGACCGCGGCGTACGCATCGGCGCGCAGGTCAGTTACCGGGACCTGGCCGGCTTCGGTCGGCGCTTCATCGACGTCGCGGCCGAGGATCTGCTCGCCGACATCATCTACCAGATCGGTGCGCTACAGGCGCTGGCGCAGACGGCCGGTTCGGTGGTGTCCTACGTCAAACCTCATGGCGCGCTGTACAACACGATAGTGACCAACCGGGAGCAGGCCGCCGCGGTCGCCGAGGCGGTCGACAGTGTCGATTCCGCGCTGCCGGTACTGGGCATGGTCGGTTCGGCGTTCTTCGACGAAGCCGAACGCCTGGGCCTGCGCACCGTGGCCGAAGCGTTCGCCGACCGCGCCTACCGGCCTGACGGAAGTTTGGTCTCCCGTCGTGAACCGGATGCGGTGCTGCACGATCCGAGGACGATCGCGCAGCGGGTGGCGCGCATGGTGTCCGACGGGCAGGTCACCGCGATCGATGGGTCGACGATTCCTATAACTGTCAAATCCGTTTGTGTGCACGGTGATTCGCCAGGCGCCGTGGATATCGCCCGCGGGGTGCGTGCTGGACTGGAAGCGGCCGGCGTCGAGATCGGAGCGTTCTGCTGATGCGGCTGAAATTCGGTCGTCCGGATCTCGCGCGCTACACGGATCGCTTCAATGTCCCAGCGGCAGAAAACGATTCACCGCTTTCGGTGACATGGATGGGTGTGGCGACGCTGCTGGTCGACGACGGATCATCCCCGCCGCTGCTGACCGACGGCTATTTTTCCCGTCCGGGCCTGGCCCAAGTCGCGGCGGGCAGGGTGGCCCCGTCAGCGGCCCGGGTCGACGGTTGCCTGGCCCGGGCCAAGGTTTCTCGGCTTGCCGCGGTGATTCCCGTGCACACCCACATCGACCACGTGCTGGATTCGGCCTTGGTGGCCGAACGCACCGGTGCCCCACTGGTCGGCGGGCAGTCGGCGGCCAACGTGGGACGTGGACACGGGTTGCCGGAGGACCGGCTCGTCGTGGCGGCATCGAGGGTGCCAATGACGTTGGGCGCCTTCGATGTAACGCTGGTCGAGTCACACCACTGCCCGCCGGACCGCTTTCCCGGGGTGATCAGCGCTCCGGTCCGCCCGCCGGTGAAGGCCTCGGCCTACCGCTGCGGCGAGTCCTGGTCGACGCTGATCCACCATCGCCCGTCGGACCGGCGACTGCTGGTCCAGGGCAGCGCCGGCTACGTCGCCGGGGCGCTCAACGGTATGCGTGCCGATGCCGTCTATCTCAGCGTGGGACAACTAGGCCTGCAGCCGCGCTCCTATGTCGTCGAATACTGGAACGAGACCGTACGGGCGGTGGGAGCCCGGCGCGTGGTCCTCATCCATTGGGACGACTTTTTCCGCCCGCTGTCAAAGCCGTTGCGGGCCTTGCCCTATGCCGGGGATGACCTGGATGTCTCTATCCGGGTGCTCGAAGAGTTGGCCGCCGAGGACGGAATAGCGGTGCAGATGCCGACGGTCTGGCAGCGCGAGGATCCCTGGGCCTGACACGTTGATACTGACCCTTTCGCTGGTACTGCTGGCTGTCGTGCTCGGGTTCGCGGTCGCGCGCCCGCGGGGTTGGCCGGAGGCTGCGGCGGCCGTCCCCGCGGCGGCCATCCTGATCGCGATGGGAGCGATCTCCACGCATCAGGCCGGAGCGCAGATCGTGGGGCTCGGCCGGGTGGTCGGTTTCCTGGGCGCGGTGCTGGTGCTGGCCAAGCTGTGCGACGACGAGGGTTTGTTCGAGGCGGCCGGTGCGGCGATGGCGCGCGGCAGTTCGGGGTCGTACGGTCTGCTGCGGCAGGTGTTCGTCATCTCCGGCGTCATCACCGCGGTACTCAGCCTGGACGCGACGGTCGTGCTGCTGACGCCGGTGGTGCTCGTCACCGTGCGCCAGTTGCGGACCCCGGCCCCGCCGTACGCCTATGCCACGGCGCATCTTGCCAACTCGGCGTCGCTGCTGCTTCCGGTGTCGAATCTGACGAACCTGCTCGTCTTCCGCAGTGCGCACATCTCGTTCGTCAAGTTCACCCTGGTCATGGCGTTACCGTGGCTGTCGGCAATAGCCGCGGTGTACGTCGTCTTCCGCTGGTTCTTCGCCCGCGACCTGCGCACCCAGCCCGACCGCACCGACCTTGGTCCGCCCCCGACTCCCCCGGTATTCGTGCTGGTGGTGGTCGGGCTGACCCTGGTCGGGTTTGCCGTTGCCGAATGGTTGGACGTCGCGCCGGCGTGGGCGGCGCTGGCCGGCGCGTCCGTGCTGGCGGTACGGAGTCTGCGCCGTCGGCACACCTCCCTTGTCGAGATCGTTCGCTCGGCGAACGTGCCGTTCCTGGTATTCGTCCCGGCTCTGGGCATCGTCGTACAAGCTGTGATGCTCAACGGAATGACGGCCAAGATGTCGTCGCTGGTGCCGACCGGAACCGGCCTGCCGGCCCTGCTGGGCATCGCCGCGCTGGCCGCGGTGCTGGCCAACATGGTCAACAACCTGCCGGCGACGCTGGTGTTGGTGCCGCTGGTCGCGGCCAGCGGCCCCCCGGCCGTGCTGGCCACGCTGATCGGCGTCAACATCGGCCCGAACCTGACCTACGTCGGCTCGCTGTCGAATCTGCTGTGGCGCCGGGTGCTGCGCCAGCACAACGTCGCGCCGAGCGTGGGTGAGTACACCCGGCTCGGCCTGTGCACCGTGCCCGCGGCCCTTGTGATATCCGTAGTCGCGCTTTGGATCAGTGTCCGCGTTTTCGGTCTTTAGTGCGGTTGCTAGCCGGCCGCCGGCGGCCTGGTCATGAATGTCAGTCGGTGTCCGTATGCCGGAGTTTTCCGACCGCCGCCGGCGTTCACGAACTGCCCGAACGGCGGAGGCATCGGCACATTACTTGCCGCGCCTTCGGCTGCCACCGAAGCCGTCGTCGCATTACCGATCGCCGTCACCCCCGACCCCGCCGATCCGGTCGCCGATGTCCAGCTCGCCGGGACCGACAAACCGCTGCCAAGAGGAACGGCCTTACCCAAGCCGGCCGCCACGCCGCCGAGGCTGTTACCGAGATTGGCCCCGGCGCTGGCCGCCGCCTGCCCTGCAGCCTGCGCCGCCTGGCCCGCGGCCTGCAGCGTAGGAGCCAGATCGTTGGCAAAACTGCCAAGCTTGGCGAAGCCGGCGGTTTCGTCGCCGACGAAGAGCGTGTCCTGAAACATGAACGCTACCGAGTTCATATAAGGCGAGATGTATTTGTTGTAGAGCGGAACGAGGTCGTCGAACGGTGTGTTTGCCATCAGCCACTGATCGATTGCAGTGCCCTGACCGTTGAGCGGCGACGACAGCGTCTGCAGCACGTCGCCGAGTCGCGGCATGAGCTGCGCCTGAATGCTATTGAGTTGCGTCTGAACGGCTTCACCCGCGCTCTTGGCGACCACGGCGGCCTGGTCGGCCGCCCCGCCCGGGTTGACCACCTCGGCCGGCTGCGGCAACTCGTCCAGCTCCGTCGCGGCCGCCGAGCTGCCTGCATAGTTGTACATGGCCGCGGCGTCCTCAGCCCAAAACTCCATGTACAGCGCTTCGGTCGCCGCGATAGCCGCAGTGTTCTGCCCGAGGAAGTTGGTCGCGACCAACGCCGCCAGTAGCGCGCGGTTGGCCGCAATCACCGGTGGGGGTATTGACGCTGCAAACGCCGCTTCGTAAGCCGCCGCGGCCGCGAACGCTTGGCTCGCCGCCTGGCCGGCTTCCTCGGCGCTGTTGTCCAGCCACGCGATGAACGGCGTCACCGCGGACAGCAGCGACTCCGACGCAGGCCCGAGCCACGGACCGCTGGTCAGCTCCCCGATCACCGAACGATGGCCTGCCGCAGCGGATTCGAAGTCGCCCGCCACGCCACCCCATGCCGCTGCGGCAGCCAGTAGCGGACCGGCCCCCGGCCCGGTGTATATGCGCCCGGAGTTGATCTCGGGCGGCAACATGCCATAGTCCACCATTGGTTCAACCGGCGGCCGGTGGCTTCGCCATGACCAACGGCTTGAAGCCATACGTCGGGACGTTGCGGCCATAACCGCCGTTGACGAACTGTCCGAACGGCGGGGCCATCGGGAAGGTGTTGGCACCTTCCGCGGCAGCTGGAATGGCCGCGGCGACACCAGGATTCGTGGTGGCATGCCACGGGACCCAGTTGGACGGCACCGACAAACCGCCGATCGGCAGTGCCTTACCCAGACTTCCGGTGATGCCCCCCAGTCCAGTTCCGAGGTTGCCGGCGGCCCCGCTCGCCGCCTGCGCGGCGCCGGCCGCGGCCTGCGCGGCACCCTCGGCGGCCTTCGCCGCCGCCGGCGCTGCCGGCTTGAGCAGCGTGTTCGCCAGGTTGCCGATGCCGGACCAACCGCTGGTGTTCTGACCGACGGTCTGCGTCGACTGGATCATGGCTGCGAGCGAGTTGACGTACGGCGATAGGTACTTGCTGTACAGCGGGACGATGTCGTCAAAGGGGGTGTTAGCCATGATCCAGGCGTCCAGCGCCGGGCCTTGACCATTGAGCGGCGAGGACAACGCCTTCACCATGTCGCTCACGCGCGGAGTTATCTGGGATCCCATGCTGTTCATTTGGTTCTGTACGCCTTGACCCGCCGCCTTGAGAACGGCGGAAGCCTGGTCGGCCACCCCGAGCGGATCCACCACCTCGGCGGGTGCGGCCAAGGGGGTCAAATTTGTTGCCGCTGAGGAGCTTCCGGCATAGGTGTACATCGCCCCCGAGTCTTGAGCCCAGAACTCTCCGTACTGGGCCTCCAGCATCGAGATCGCCGCACTGTTCTGCCCGAGCAGATTCGTCGCGACCAGCTCCTGCAACAGGTTGCGGTTGGCCGCGATCAGCGGTGGTGGAACGCTTGCCGCGTAAGCCCTTTCGTAAGCTGACGCCGCGGCGGCCGCCTGGCTGGCGGCCTCAGCCGCCTGTTCCGAGCTGCTGTTCAGCCAGATGATGAACGGGGAAACAGCGGCGACAAGCTTCGTCGAAGCCGGACCCAGCCACGGACCGCTCGTCAACCCTTCGATCACCGAACGGTGCCCCGAGGCCGCGGCCTGGAAGTCAGCCGCCAGGTTGTTCCATGCCACCGCTGCCGTGATCAGCGACGCCGCCCCCGGCCCGGCATAGATTCGGGCGGAATTGATTTCGGGCGGCAGCAAACCGTAGTCGACCATTGCTTTGGCTCCTCGCGCCTCGGCCGTTCAGTGCGCCAAGACGGCGTTGGCCGCCTCGGTCTCGCCGTAGGAGCCGCCACTGGTGGCCAGCGCCGCCGCAAGCATCGCCTGGATCCGAGCAGCCTGCGCACTCAGTTCTTGGAACCGCTGACCGTGCATGGCGAACTGCGCCGCCGTCAGGATCGACACCTCGTCGATAGCGGCGGGGATCACCCCCGTGATCGGCGCCGCAGCGGCCGCGGTGCCCGCATTCAGGGCCGTGCCCAAGGTCTGCAGATTGCTGGCGGCGGCCGCGAGGTGTTCTGGGTATGTGCGTACGAAAGACATCGAGATTCCTCCGGGTAGATGTAGATGCTTGGCAAGAACGGCGAAGTTATTGCCGCTGGTGCGAGAGGGCGTCTATCCACTCATTGATAGGCGCGAAAAGGCCGGTGATCTTAGTGTCGGTGATGTTTGTGGTCAACAACTTTGGCGTCTTCTCATGTGAAACACAGTAGATTGGATGAGAAGACACAGAAACCGATGCAGCCAACTATTCACTTCACGCACATTTTTGTTCAGGATGCGTTTAACAGAAAGCCAGCTTGCACGGATGTGAAGTGCGGAAATGTCCCGGAAGGTACCGGGTCCAGGGGTATCGTGTTGCCCCGTCCGAATTCTTTGATTTCGCTATCAATGGTCCGGTTCCTGTGAACGCTCATAGGATCTGCTGGTCGTGCCGGCCTGTCCCATCGGCTTGCTCCGCCCTACCGTCAGCGAGTTCCGCACGGATCAGACCGATCCGCTAGTAGACGGAAGGCGGGTGTATTGGCGCTGCCCATGAGATCGCCCTATGCGTGCGAGGGACTTGCAGGAACGTAGAGAGGGAGGCGCTCACCAATGCCGAGCAGACGCAAAGGCGCCTCACGACCCGGCGTGTCGGGGACTTTTGCGTCTGCTCGCGCAACTAATGGCGCCGCTGGCGGGCGATCTCGGCCAGCACCACGCCCGCGGCCACCGCGGCGTTCAGCGACTCGGTCCTCCCGGCCATCGGGATGGACACCACGTGGTCACAGTTCTCGCGCACCAGCCGCGACAAGCCCTTGCCCTCCGAGCCGACCACCATCACCAGCGGGTCGGTGCCGTCGAGATCGTCCAGCGCGGTGTCGCCGCCGGCGTCCAATCCGATCACCTGAAGCCCGCGGTCAGCCCAATCCTTCAGTGTCCGAGTCAAATTCGTGGCCCGCGCCACCGGGATCCGGGCCGCGGCCCCGGCGCTGGTACGCCATGCCACGGCGGTCACCGAGGCGGAGCGGCGCTGCGGGATCACCACACCGTGGCCACCGAACGCCGCCACCGATCGCACGATCGCCCCCAGGTTGCGCGGGTCGGAGATGTTGTCCAGCGCAACCAGCAGCGCCGGTGGCGATTCGATGGCGGTGGCAACCAAATCGTCGGGGTGCGCGTAGTTGTACGGGGGAACCTGTAGCGCGATCCCCTGATGCAGGTGATTGGCCGTCATCCGGTCCAGATCGCTGCGCGGCACCTCGAGGATGGCGATACCCGAATCAGCGGCGCGCGCAACGGATTCGGTGAGCCGCTCGTCGGCCTCGACACCGAGCGCAACATACAAAGCGGTGGCCGGGACACCGGCGCGCAGGCACTCCAGCACAGGGTTGCGCCCGAGTACGGTCTCGGCTTCCTCGACCCGCTTGGTCGGCCGGCGCGGCTGCTGTGCACCGGCCCGCTTGGCAGCCGGATGATTGGGACGCAGGTGCGCTGGCGGAGTGGGACCGCGCCCTTCCAGGCCGCGCCGGCGTTGGCCGCCCGAGCCGACCTTGGCCCCCTTCTTGGTGCCTGCTTTGCGTATCGCCCCCCGGCGCTGAGAGTTTCCGGCCATCTACTTGCCGTCGCCGCCCAAAGTCCACTGCGGGCCGTCGGCAGTGTCGGTGACTTCGATGCCGGCCTGCTTCAACCGGTCCCGGATCTCGTCGGCCAGCGCCCAGTTGCGCTGCTCACGAGCCTTCTCCCGGTTCTGAATCTCCGCTTGCACCAACACATCCACGGCCGCCAGCGCGGCCGATGTCTCGTCGCGGGTCTCCCACCGCTCGTCCAGCGGGTCGCAGCCCAGGATCCCCATCATGGCGCGGATGGAGCCGGCACTTTGTAGCGCGGCCTCGTGGTCGCCGGCGTCGAGGGCCCGGTTGCCGTCGGCCCGGGCCTGGTGGATCTCGGCCAGCGCGACGGGCACCGACAGGTCGTCGTCGAGCGCCTCGGCGAAGCGCGGTGTCCACTCCCCGGGGTACACGGCACCCACCCGGCGGCGCACCCGATGCAGGAACTCTTCGACACCGACATAAGCCTTGACCGCGTCCTGCAACGCGGCCTCGGAGAACTCCAGCATCGACCGGTAGTGCGCGCTCCCGAGGTAGTACCGGAGTTCGGCGGGCCGGACCCGTTGCAGCATCGCCGGGATGGACACGACGTTGCCCAGCGACTTGCTCATCTTCTCGCCGCCCATCGTCACCCAGCCGTTGTGCAGCCATAACTGGGCGAACCCGTCGCCGGCAGCGCGACTCTGCGCAATCTCGTTCTCGTGGTGCGGGAAAATCAGATCCATTCCGCCGCAGTGGATGTCGAACTCGGGCCCCAGGTAGGTGCGGGCCATGGCCGAGCATTCGATGTGCCAGCCCGGCCGCCCGCGGCCCCACGGCGACGGCCAGGACGGTTCACCGGGCTTCTCGCCCTTCCACAGCGTGAAGTCGCGCTGGTCCCGCTTGCCGGTCGCCACGCCCTCGCCCTGGTGGACGTCGTCGATCCGATGCCCGGACAGCTGGCCGTAGTCCGGATAGCTGAGCACATCGAAGTAGACGTCGCCCGCGGCGGCATAGGCGTGCCCTTTTTCGATCAGCCGTTCCATTAAGTCGATCATCTGGGTGATGTGGCCGGTGGCGCGGGGCTCAGCGGACGGCGGCAGCACGTCCAGTGCGTCGTAGGCGGCCGTAAAGGCGCGTTCGTGGGTCGCGGCCCATTCCCACCACGGTCGGCCGGCCGCAGCCGCCTTGGCCAGGATCTTGTCTTCGATGTCGGTGACGTTGCGGATGAACGCCACGTCGTGGCCGCGGGCGATCAACCAGCGGCGGAGGATGTCGAAGGCCACGCCGCTGCGGACATGGCCGATGTGCGGCAGCCCCTGCGGGGTGGCACCGCACTGATAGATGGAAACGTGCCCGGCGCGCAGCGGCACGAAGTCACGGACGACACCCGTCGCCGTGTCATGTAGCCGCAGGCGGGCACGATCGGTCACGACGTGCCAGCTTACTGCCTCGGTCAGTCGGCACTGTCCCTCGCGGGTGCTATCGCAGCGAAACCACCAGCGCCGTGGCGATGGCGGCCAGGCCCTCCCCCCGACCGGTCAGGCCCAGGCCGTCGGTGGTGGTTGCCGCCACCGAGACCGGCGCGTTGAGCAATCGGGAAAGTACCGCCTGCGCCTCGTAGCGCCGCCAGCCGATCTTCGGCCTATTGCCGATGACCTGTACCGCGGCGTTTCCCACGCGGAAGCCCTGTTCAGTGAGGAGCCCGACAACGTGTCGCAGCATGTCGGCCCCGCTGACGGCCTCCCAGCGCGGATCGTCGACGCCGAAAACGCCGCCGATGTCACCGAGCCCGGCCGCGGACAACACGGCGTCACACAGCGCGTGGACGGCAACGTCGCCGTCGGAATGCCCGGCACAGCCGTCGGCGCTGGGGAACAGCAGACCCACCAACCAGCACGGCCGGCCGGGTTCGATCGGATGCACATCGACACCCATGCCGACGCGGGGCAGCTCCATCACTGGCGAACTATAGCTTTGGCCAGCACCAGGTCCAGTTGAGTCGTGATCTTGAACGCCAAGGGATCACCGTCGACCACCTGAACCTGGCCACCGATCTGCTCCACCAGCGACGCGTCGTCGGTGAACTCGGCGGTCCCGGCGCGTCGGTACGCGCGCAGCAGCATGTCGGTGGCAAAGCCCTGCGGGGTCTGCACCGCCCGCAGGCCCGCCCGCTCCGGGGTGCCCAGCACCACCCCGTTGGCGTCGACGGCCTTGACGGTGTCCGACACCGCGACACCAGGCACGACGGCTTTGTGACCGGCCCGCAACGCCTCGACCACCCGCACGATCAGGGCCGGAGGTGTCAGCGCGCGGGCGGCGTCGTGGACCAGCACGAACTCGGGCGCACCCGCCGCCGACTCGGTGACCGCGGCCAGCGCCTTGCTCACCGATTCCGAACGGCTGCCACCGCCGGCCACGATGGTGGCGATGTGACCCAGGATCAGCTTGGCTTCGTCGGTGCGATCCGGCGGTACGGCGACAACGACGGTGTCGACCACACCGGACTCACGCAGACCCGTCACGGCCCGCTCGACCAGCGAGTGCCCTTCGAGTTGATAGAACGCCTTGGGAACGCCGGCAGCCAATCGCCGACCCGAGCCTGCGGCCGGGACCACCGCGACTACATTGCCGCTACCCGCGCCCACCTAAGCGTCTCGGGCTATTCAGGAGGCGGCGGCCAGCACCTCGTCCAGGATGGTCGACGCCTTGGCGTCGTCCGTGCTCTCCGCCAGCGCCAGCTCACCGACCAGGATCTGACGTGCCTTGGCCAGCATGCGCTTCTCGCCCGCGGACAGACCGCGCTCCTGGTCCCGACGCCACAGGTCGCGCACGACCTCGGCAACCTTGTTCACGTCACCCGAGGCGAGCTTCTCCAAGTTGGCCTTGTACCGACGCGACCAGTTGGTGGGCTCTTCGGTGTGCGGAGCGCGCAAAACCTGGAAAACCTTGTCGAGGCCTTCCTGGCCGACGACATCGCGGACGCCGACGTACTCGGCGTTGTCAGCGGGCACTCGAACGGTCAGGTCACCCTGCGCAACTTTCAAGACGAGATACTCTTTTTGCTCCCCTTTGATGGTTCGAGTCTCAATCGCCTCGACTAACGCAGCACCGTGATGTGGGTAGACAACGGTGTCACCGACCTTGAAGATCATCTGATTCGAGCCCCTTTCGTTAATTCAGTCTAACACGCGGGCCCGACGCGTGCGGATCAACGGTGCAGGTCAGAGGCACATGACGCCCAGAATGGGGGTTGACAGGCGAGCCCAGACATGCAGGGGGTGATGGCTTCTCGTGCGTTCAGACCCTTGGGCACGAGCCCGAAAGCGCCCCTAAGAATAGCCCTCCGGCAACCCCGGATTTCACCCGGGATCACGTTACGACGACCCTCGCATCACATCGGTTCGACATCGGGTAGCCCACCGCTACCGTCCGTGGCACCGTGCTACTACTCTGCATAGTTGAATCCGATGGGCCCGAGCAGGAGGCATTGAGTGAACCGCTTGAACATCCGCCTGCCATTCCGCCTGGCCAGCAGCACCGCCTGGCTGGCCGCCGCCGTCGTGGCTGTGCTGGCGCTCAGTGGTTGCGGAACCGGCCAGATCTCCCAGACCGCGGCGCAAGAGCCCGCGGTCAATGGCAACCGGGTCACCATCAAGAACGTCATGCTGCGCGACATCCGGATCCAGGCTAAGCAGACCGGTGACTTCATCGAGCCCGGCCGCACGGTCGAGCTGGTCCTGGTAGCGGTGAACAACAACCCCGACACCGGCGACCGTCTGACCGGCATCACCAGCGACATCGGCAACGTGACGGTGTCCGGGGACGCAAAGCTGCCGGCCGGCGGGATGCTGTTCATCGGAACCCCCGACGGCCAGGCCGTCGCCCCGGGCCCGGCCCCGTCCACCGGCGCCGCCAAGGCGACCATCAACCTGACCAAACCGATCACCAACGGCCTGACCTACAACTTCACTTTCAAGTTCGAAAAGGCCGGCGAGGCCACGGTGGATGTGCCGATCTCGGCGGGGGTTGCGCAGCCCCACGAGCACTCCAACCACGCCTGACCTCACCTGACGGCGTTTCCTTCCGGGGAACTGTCGGTACCTGTCGATACGGTCACGGTTGTGGCTAACGCGCGATCTCAGTATCGGTGCTCGGAGTGCCGGCATCTCAGCGCCAAGTGGGTGGGGCGCTGCCTCGAGTGCGGCGCCTGGGGCACCGTCGAAGAGGTGGCCGTGCTTGCCGCTGTCGGGAACGGCAGACGCTCGGCGGCTACCGGGTCGCCGGCGGTGCCGATCAGCGCCGTGGAGCCGAATAAGAGCCGGCATCGGCGCAGTGGTGTCGACGAGCTGGACCGGGTCCTGGGCGGCGGTGTGGTTCCCGGCTCGGTGACGCTGCTCGCGGGCGAACCGGGGGTCGGCAAATCGACCCTGCTGCTGGAAGTCGCGCACCGCTGGGCGCAGCAGGGCCAACGTGCTCTGTACATCTCCGGCGAGGAATCCGCCGGGCAAATCCGGCTTCGGGCCGACCGGATCGGCTGCGCCGGTGACGATGTCTACCTGGCCGCCGAATCCGACCTGCACACCGTGTTGCACCACATCGAGACGGTGCGGCCGGCGCTGGTCATCGTCGACTCGGTGCAGACCATGTCCACCAGCGAGGCCGACGGCGTCGCGGGTGGGGTCACCCAGGTGCGGGCGGTGACGGCCGCGTTGACCGCCGCAGCCAAGGCGAACGGCGTCGCGATGATTCTGGTCGGGCACGTCACCAAGGACGGTGCCATCGCCGGGCCCCGTTCACTCGAGCACCTCGTCGACGTGGTGCTGCACTTCGAGGGCGACCGCAACGGCGCGTTACGGATGGTCCGCGGAATCAAGAACCGCTTCGGCGCCGCGGATGAGGTCGGGTGTTTCCTGTTGCACGACAACGGAATCGAAGGTGTCGCCGACCCGTCCAACCTGTTCCTGGACCAGCGGCCGGCGCCGGTTCCGGGCACCGCGATCACGGTCACCCTGGACGGGAAAAGGCCGCTGATCGGCGAAGTGCAGGCATTGCTGGCCACTCCCAACGGCGGCTCGCCGCGACGCGCGGTCAGCGGCATCGACCACGCGAGGGCCGCGATGATCACCGCGGTGCTGGAAAAGCATGCCCGGTTGGGGCTGGGCGCCAACGACATCTACCTGTCGACCGTGGGCGGCATGCGCCTGACCGATCCGTCGTCGGATCTCGCGGTCGCGGTCGCCCTGGCCTCAGCGGACACCAACCTGCCGCTGCCGACCACCGCAGTGATGATCGGCGAGGTGGGGCTGGCGGGCGACTTGCGGCCGGTGCACGGCATGGAGCGCCGGCTGGCCGAAGCGGCCCGGCAGGGCTTCACTATCGCCCTGGTGCCACCGGGCTGCAAGTCGATTCCGGCCGGTTTGCGGGCCCTGTGTGCGTCCACCATCGTCGAGGCGCTGCACCACATGGTCAACATCGCCGACCATCACGCCCGGGCACCGGCGACTCTGCATGCCGTGAATAACTCGCAGTAGGGTCCCCACCGGACCACCCGTCATAGCAGAATGCTGGCTGTGACTCGTCCGACCCTGCGTGAGGCTGTCGCCCGCCTGGCTCCCGGTACCGGGCTGCGCGACGGACTGGAGCGCATCCTGCGCGGGCGCACCGGCGCCCTGATCGTGCTCGGTCACGACGAGAACGTCGAGACCATCTGTGACGGCGGTTTCTCCCTCGACGTCCGCTACGCACCGACCAGGCTGCGCGAGCTGTGCAAGATGGACGGCGCGGTGGTGCTGTCCACCGACGGCAGCCGCATCGTGCGAGCCAATGTCCAGCTCGTTCCGGACCCGTCCATCCCCACCGACGAATCGGGCACCCGGCACCGCTCCGCGGAGCGGGCCGCGATCCAGACGGGTTACCCGGTGATCTCGGTCAGCCATTCGATGAACATCGTGACCGTCTACGTGTGCGGCGAGCGCCATGTCCTGACCGACTCCGCGACCATCCTGTCGAGGGCCAACCAGGCGATCGCCACCTTGGAGCGCTACAAGACCCGGCTGGACGAGGTCAGCCGCCAGCTGTCCCGGGCCGAGATCGAAGACTTCGTCACGCTGCGCGACGTGCTGACGGTGGTGCAGCGGCTAGAACTGGTCCGCCGCATCGGCTTGGCGATCGACTACGACGCGGTGGAGCTGGGCACCGACGGGCGCCAGCTGCGCCTGCAGCTGGAAGAGCTGCTGGGCGGCAACGACACCGCCCGGGAATTGATCGTGCGGGACTATCACGCCAATCCCGAGCCGCCGTCCCAACACCAGATCGCGGCGACGCTGGACGAATTGGACGCGCTGTCGGACACCGAGTTGCTGGACTTCACCTCGTTGGCCAAGGTCCTTGGTTATCCGACTACTGCCGAGGCGCAGGATTCGGCGCTCAGCCCGCGCGGCTACCGCGCGATGGCCGGCATCCCCCGCTTGCAGTTCGCCCATGTCGACCTGCTGGTGCGGGCGTTCGGAACGCTGCAGGGTCTGTTGGCGGCCAGCGCCAACGATTTGCAATCGGTCGATGGTATCGGCGCCATGTGGGCGCGCCACGTCCGCGAGGGTCTGTCCCAGCTGGCCGAATCGACCATCACCGACCAGTAGTTAGCCGCCCTGAACGGGGGGCGCCTCCGGCGGCGGCGCTTGCGCGGGCCCAGGTGCGGGCACCGGGCCAGGCGGCTGCGGCGGCTGGTTCAACACAAAGGGAACCGACAGGGACCGCAGGTTGCCCAGTTGCACGACAAGGTTGTAGGTGCCCGGCCCGATCGCCGGCCGCGGCAGCGGGCATTTGGGTGCCGAGCCCATCCCGGTCCAGGTCACCGCGGTGGTCACCTGCTCGCCCGGGGTGAACGTCTTCACGAGGGTTTCGTTGGACGGCGCGCAGTCCAGGTTGGACCACAGCCGCTTGTTGTCCAGCGAGTACACGTAGGCCGCCAGCACCGCGGCGCCGACGTCGCGCTTGCACGAGACCAGTCCGATGTTGGTGACGACCATGGTGAATTTCGGCTGGTCACCGATGTAGTACTGCGGTGAGTTGGTCAGGCCCTTGACCGCCAGGGTCGAATCCGGGCAGTCGTCGCCATCCTTGAGCACGGGCGGCGGTTGCACGGCGGCGGTCGGGGTAGGCGACTCGGGGTTCACGATGCCGGGCGGCGACCCGGGCGCGGGCGCTTCGGTCTGCCCCGCCGGCTGCGGCGCCGGCGGCGCTTGCGGGGCGTTCGAGCCCTGATGGCCCTGCGCAGAGGCGGGCTTCTCGGCGGGCTTGGCCCCGGCGTTACTGCTGACGAAGGCGATGACGGTGGCGACGGCGATCCCGATCACGACGACCGCGATGCCCAGGGCAAGCCCCCTGCGCCGCCAATAAATCTCAGTAGGTAGCGGGCCCCGCGGTTCTAGATCCAGCACATTTACACGGTAGGGCCAGGTCACGCCGTTTCGACTGACCCCGCTCGGCGTGTCGCGGGGTTTGCTGAGCCGCGGGGATGCCTATTCGCCGATGTCACCGATGTGATCGACCAACTCGGCCTTGCCGTCCGCGAGCTTGTAGGTGACGCCGGCGAGGCCCAGGGTGCCCTCGTTGACGCGCTCGGAGATCGCCGTGGAGCGGGATACCAATTGCGCCAGTGTCTCGCTCACATGCCGCGCCTCGAACTCGTCCACCCGGGTCAGGCCGTCGCGGCGGCCCGCCAGCACCGACGGGACCACGCGTTCCACCACGTCGCGCACGAAACCGCCCGGAATCTCACCGTCGTCGATCGCACTGATGGTGGCCTTGACGGCACCGCAGCTGTTGTGGCCGAGAACGACGATCAACGGGACATTGAGCACGCTGACCGCGTACTCGATGGAGCCCAGCACCGCCGAATCGATCGCCTGCCCGGCGGTACGGACCACAAACACGTCCCCGAGACCTTGGTCGAAGATGAGCTCGGCAGCCACCCGGCTGTCCGAGCAGCCGAAGATAACCGCGGTCGGCTTCTGCCCGTTGGCCAGGCTGGCGCGGTGCTCCACGCTCTGGCTCGGGTGCGCCGGCTGGCCGGCCACGAATCGCTCGTTACCCTCTTTGAGTGCTTTCCACGCCGATACCGGGTTGCTGTTGGGCATGCCCGACATTCTGCCGCACCGGCCGGTGACTGGCACGGAGCACATACCGGTCACAGATCTTTTGGACTGGTATCGCCGATCGCGGCGCGAGCTGCCCTGGCGGGAGCCCGGAGTCAGCGCGTGGCAGATCCTGGTCAGCGAGTTCATGCTGCAGCAGACTCCAGTGGCCCGGGTGCTGCCGATCTGGACCGACTGGGTGCGCCGCTGGCCCACCCCGTCCGCCACGGCCGCGGCCAGCGCTGCCGACGTGTTGCGAGCGTGGGGCAAACTCGGCTATCCGCGGCGAGCCAAACGCCTGCACGAATGCGCCATCGTGATCGCGCGTGAGCACAACGACGTGGTGCCCGACGACGTGGAAGTTCTGCTGACGCTGCCAGGTATCGGGAGCTACACCGCACGGGCGATCGCCTGCTTCGCGTACCGGCAGCGGGTGCCCGTGGTGGACACCAACGTGCGCCGGGTGGTGGCCCGCGCGGTGCACGGCCGCGCCGACGCAGGCAACCCGTCGGCCACCCGGGACCACGCCGATGTCGAAGCCCTGCTGCCCGCCGACGGGTCGGCACCGGAATTCTCGGTGGCATTGATGGAGCTCGGTGCGACGGTGTGCACCGCCCGGTCGCCGCGCTGCGGCCTGTGCCCGCTAGAAGGTTGCTCGTGGCGACGCGCCGGATATCCGCCGGCGACCGGGCCGGCGCGGCGTGCGCAGAGCTACGCCGGAACCGATCGCCAGGTCCGCGGCCGACTGCTGGATGTGTTGCGCGACAACCCCGCTCCGGTCACTCGCGCGCAACTGGACGTCGCGTGGCTGACCGACACCGCCCAGCGCGACCGGGCGCTGTTCTCGCTGCTCGACGATGGCTTGGTAACCCAGACCGCAGACGGCCGGTTCGCGCTGGCCGGCGAAGGGTAGCCCGATCAGGCTCCGGTTGCCGCCAGGAAGGCCTCCACCGCCTGACGGTACAACTCCGGGGCGTCGTCGTGAACCAGGTGACCGGCTCCCGGGGCATTCAAATAGTCTGTAACGCAGCTATTTTCGGCCATACGACGCATTTGCCCCACTGGGGTGACCGAGTTTCCAGCCTCGATGAGCAGCGTCGGCGCACGCACCGCCTGCCACTGCGCCCAGTAATCGCGGGTGCCCCACTCAGCCGCGATCTCGATCCATCGAGCGGGGTGGCCGTGCAACCGCCAGCCGGTTTCGGTGCGGTCGAAAGCCTCCAGGAAGTACTGACCGGCAACCGGCCCGAATTCCGCGAATACCTGCTCGGGGGAATGGAATTCGACCGGCAAGGCGTGCAACCACGGTTCCCAGGGCCCGGTGGTCCGCCCCACGAAGTCCGGAGCCATGTCCTCCACCACCAGCGCGCTCACCAGGTCCGGGTGCTCGGCGGCCAGACACCAGGAATGCAGGCCGCCCATTGAATGCCCGATCAGCGTGACCGGCACCCCCAGGGCGCCGGCCGCATCGGCGAGGTCGGCGACGAAACGCTCGGTGCTGATCGGGTAGGGATCGTCGACATCGCGCCCGCGGTGCCAAGGCGCGTCGTAGGTGTAGACCGCGCCGATCCTGGTCAGCCACGGCAACTGGCGCGGCCAGGTGGTGCCGCGGCCCATCAGTCCGTGCACCAGAACCAGCGGCCTGCCGCGTCCACCGCGATGGGTCAGCAGATCCGGGGGCATGCCGGGCACGGTAACCTAGCTCCATGCCAGTGGTGAAAATCAACGCAATCGAGGTGCCGCCCGACGCTGGCCCTGAGCTGGAAAAGCGGTTCGCGCATCGCGCACACGCCGTCGAGAACTCGCCCGGGTTCCTCGGCTTTCAGCTCCTGCGCCCGGTCAAGGGCGAGGACCGGTACTTCGTGGTGACGCACTGGGAGTCCGACGAGGCTTTCCAGGCTTGGGCGAGCGGGCCCGCCATTCAGGCGCACGCTGGTCAGCGTGCCAACCCGGTGGCCACCGGAGCTTCGCTCCTGGAATTCGAGGTCGTGCTCGACGTTGCTGGGAACACTTCGGCGCAGTAGCCGGCGTGCGGCGCGGCGCCGTGTGGTGGCCCTGAGCGCCGCCGCCGCGCTGGTCGTCACGCTTACTCCGAGTTGCTCGTCCTCGCCAACCCCATCGGCCAATGCGGCCAATGCCGGGCACCGGATCGACACCACCACACCGCCGGGTCTGCGGGCTCAGCAGACCATGGACATGCTGAACTCCGATTGGCCGATCGGGCCGGTGGGTGTGCGCACCCTGGCCGCGGCGGATCAGGTGGACTCGGTCGAAGCCACCATGGAGACGCTTTGGTGGGATCGCCCGTTCAGGTTGAGCGGGATCTACGTCGGCGCCAACGTCGCCACGTTGCAGCTCGTCTCCTCCTACGGCGCGCGCCAGGACATTCGCATCCACACCAACGACCTGGGTGAGGTGGACCGGTTCGAACTGGAGACCCAACCGCCGCCGCCGATCAATTCGTGGCATGACATCGAGACGGTGCTGAACACGACCGGTGCCCGCTACTCGTATCAGGTCGCGAAGGTCGACAACGGCAACTGTGATCCGGTAGCCGGTGCCAATGCCGGCGAATCTCTGCCGCTGGCTTCGATTTTCAAGCTCTACGTGTTGCACGCTCTGGCCGGAGCCATTCAGCGCGGGACGGTGTCCTGGGATGACCAGTTGACGGTCACCGAGAAAAGCAAGGCGGTCGGTTCGTCGGGCCTGGAACTTGCTCCCGGCGAACAGGTTTCGGTTCGTACCGCGGCCGAAAAGATGATAGCCACCAGCGACAACATGGCCACCGATCTGCTGATCGGCAAGCTGGGAACCCGGGCCATCGAAGAAGCTCTGGCAACCGCAGGTCATCACGACCCGGCCAGCATGACGCCGTTTCCGACCATGTATGAACTGTTTTCGGTCGGCTGGGGTCAGCCCGATCTGCGGGAGCGCTGGAAGCACGCCACGCAACAAGAGCGGGCGGCACTGCTGGAGCAGGCGAATTCCACTCCTTATCAACCGGACCCGACGCGGGCCCACACGCCCGCGTCCAATTACGGCGCCGAATGGTATGGCAACGCGCAGGATATCTGCCGAGTGCATGTGGCGCTGCAGGCCGACGCCGTCGGCCGGGCCGCGCCGGTCCGCCAGATACTGTCGGCCGTGTCCGGGATTCAGCTGGATCGTCAGGTGTGGCCGTATATCGGCGCTAAAGCCGGTGGCTTACCAGGGGATTTGACGTTCAGCTGGTACGCGGTCGACAAGACCGGACAGCCGTATGTGGTCAGCTTCCAGCTGAACTGGCCGCGTGATCACGGGCCGACGGTCACCAGCTGGATGTTGAAGGTCGCCCAGCAGGCCTTTGCGATGGTGGCGCCCCGCTAGGGCTGCGTCAGTTCGTCGAAACGCGCGAGCGCGCGATCGACGTCCGCTTCGTCGAAGACTTCACACCGGCTGATCTTGTTGTCGGCGAACGTGAGTAGTGCTACTTCCCGCCACTCGGCGTCCAGCCCGTCGCGCGATGTCGCATGAACAAAGTGGGTGACCACCGCTCCCGCGGCGCGCAATCGATGCACCGCCTCGACGCGGATTGTCGCCCGCGGCACGAGGTCCCAGACGGCACGAAGTGATCGGCCCAGGGCACCCTTTCCGACCGCAACCAGCGATCGATGGTCGATATCCACCCAGTCAGCCGTCGTCTCGGGGAGTTCGTGCCGATTGAGCGCGGCGTACCCGCTCATGACGAGCGACCAAGTGTGCGCGTACTGGGCCGCTTCACCGGCGAGGTAGCGAGCGTCGAGTTCTTCGGTAGCGCGGTCGATGTCATCGGCATCGAACAGGACGCGTGCCACAAGCCGGCCGGCAGCGTCGACGTCGGCGATGCCCAGCATCTCGCTGTGGAACGCCTCTGGTCGCGTGTCTCGTCCCGTCAGGAGGAAATGGCAGAGTGCCAGACGCTGCGCGCGCGTTGCAATGACCGTCACTCTTGCCTTCTTGGTTCCGGTGGCGACTATCGCCTGCAAATCCGCGATCTCGGCGTCTTTACCGTGTCGGATCCCGGCGTTGACGATTCGCCGTCGGTCGTCCGAGCACACGTCCTCCGCCATCATCGCGCTCACCGTCGCCCAGTCCTCTGCTCCCATGCGATCCCAATAGCGCTCGGTCGACGAGCTCGCCATATTCCGTAGCCTGCTCGTCTGCCGCTCCAGTTCGTCGAACCGCGCAATCGCGAGGTTGACCTCCGCCTCATCGAACAGTTCACAGCGGCCCACGCGGTCACCCTCGACGCCGAGCAGATTGGTACCGCGAAACTCGACGTCGACGCCGTCGTGAGAAATTCCGTATCCGACCCAGGTGATGACCGCTCCGAGATCACTCAGCCGATGCACGGTCTCGACGTAGAAGGCGCCGTCGGACAACAGGTTCCATGCGGCACGGATGTACGCCGTCAGGTCGCCGGCCGCAAACGCTATCCCTCTCCGGTGGTCGATATTGACCCAGTCGGGGGTCGTCGGAAACAGCTCGCTTCGGCTGAGCGTCGCGCACGCTTCTGCGATGGTCGACCAGGTGCGTGCGTGGGGCGCCGCTTCGCCGGCAAGATACCGAGCGTCGAGTTCCGCCCGCGCAGCATCGATGTCGTTGCCGTCGAACCAGACGCGCGCGCTGATGCGCGCGTCCGTGTTGATCTCGACGACGCACAGAGCTGCGGTGTGGAATTCCTCGACCTGGCCGGTCCAACGCCATTGGGCACGACTAAGGACCAGGCGCTCACCGCGAGTCGCAAGCGGCGATGGCTTCGTGAATGTGATCCCGAGTTCTGCACTGGCCCGGAGGTTTTCGATAGTGACATCACGCCCCTGCCGTATCCCCGCGTTCACAATGGGACGCCGGTCGTCGCTGTAGTAGTCGTCAGCCAGGACCTCGCCAAATCCAGTCCAGTCACGCGCCGCGAAGCACGCATAGCCCCGCTCATCGGCCCGGCTTGCAGCATTCTCCAATCGCCGCGTCTGCCGCTCCAGTTCCTTGAACCGAGACAGCGCCAACTGCCTGTCTGACTCGTCGAACATCTCGAACCGGCTGACCAGTTCGCCCTCGACGGTGATGATGTCGACTCCGCGCCACTCGGCGTCGAAGCCTTCTCCGGACGTTCCGTCGGCTACCCAGGTGACGACAGCTCCAAGGTCACTGAGTCGATCCACCGCCTCGAAATAGACCCTTCGGTTCGGGGTGAGTTCCCACGAGGCCTGGATGTAGGCGATCACGTCACCCGGCGGGAAGGCCGTACCCCGTCGATGATCGATGTTCACCCAGTCCGGTGTGGTTCCGACGAGCTCGTGTCGGTTGACACCCGCCAGCGCACGCAAGATACCTGTCCACGCCTGCGCGTGCGCCGCTGCCTCACCAGCCAGGTAGCGCTCGTCCAGCTCGGCAAATGCTGCGTCCAGGTCGTCGATATCGAAGGCGATGTGCGCCGTCATCCGGTCATCGCAATCGATTTCGACCAGCACGAGTGCCTCGGCGTCGTAGCGCTCCGGCGGCGCGTCCCCGCCCGAGAATCGAGTTTTGTTCAGCACCAGACGATCTCCGCGAACCGCCAGAACCTTCGATGCGATGCTGGTCGCTCCCAGCCCCGCGATCGCACGCAGGTCGGCGATGACGGCATCTCGGCCGCACCGGCGGCCGGCACTAACGACGCGACGGCGGTCATCGGTGATTACGTTGTCGGCCAACGCATCCGCGATCGAGTCCCAACCGCGCGCGGTGAATGCAGCCCCGAACCGCGCACAGGCCTGGCTAGCAGCGTTCTGCAGCCGCCGCGGCGGACGTTGCAGTTCCTCGAATCGGGCCAGTGCGGCGTCCAGGTCCGCCTCGTCGAAGACCTCCCCGCGATTGAATTCGCCACCTTCAAGCGTGACAACGCTGATAACTCGCCACTCGGCGCGAAAACCGTCGTGCGATGTCTCCTGCGCCGCGTGGGCGATGACCGCGCCCAAGTCATTCAGCCGATGCACGGTCTCGACATAATTATGCACGTTCGACGCGTGATTCCATGCCGCACTGAGCAAATCAACCATCTCGCCTGGGGCAAAAGATGCTCCCCGGCGGTGGTCGATGTTAACCCAATCTGCAGTCGTGGCGGGCAGCTCGCGCCGGTTGAGCCCTGCGAAAGCCCGCATGATCGGCACCCAGGTGTCGGCGTACGCAGACGCTTCGCCGGCGAGGTAACGCGCGTCGAGTTCGGCGATCGCCGCTTCGAAATCATTCGCTTCGAAGTAAACACACGCGGCGATCTGTTCGTTGGTGTCGAGTTCCAGGATTCCGAGTACTTCTGTCGAAAACGCTGATGATCCGTCGTCGCGGCTGGAGAAGCAGAGGTGTTCGAGGACCAACCGCTCGCCACGCACCGCCAGAGCGCGCGCGGCCACATTTGCAGGCCAGAGATCGGCTACCGCATGCAAATTCGCAATCTGCTCGTCTCGACCGATTCGGACCTCGCTGACCACCGGCCGACGATCGTCGTTACAGTAGTCGGCGGCGAACAGGTCGGCGAGGTTGTCCCACTCACCCGCCGCGAGGTGCGCCAGTAAGCGTTCTCCCATCCGGCTCGCCGTGTTCTCCAATCGCCGCACTTGGGGCTGCAGTTCGGCGAAACGGGTCAGCGCGGTTTCCAAATCCGCCTCATCGAAAACCTCGGAGCGGTTGACCTGATCGCCTTCGACGGTCAACAGATCGACACCGCGCCATTCGGCGTCGAAGCCTTCGCGTGAGCTGCCGAGCGCAGCATGAGTGACGACGGCCCCCACATCAGTCAGCCGATGCACAATCTCGGGGTAGGTGGTGATGCGTTGGTCGAGCTCCCAACCGGCACGCACGTACGCTATTAACTCCCCAGGTGCGTACCGGGCCGTGCGGCGATGATCGATACTTACCAAATCCTCTGGTGCTTCGGGCATTTCGCGACGGTTCAGTGATGCATAACCTTGCGCTATGACTGACCAGGCGTGCGCATGAGGACTGGCCTCACCCGCGAGGTAACGCGCATCCAACTCGGCAACCGCTGCGGCAAAATCATCGATGTCAAACACGACTCGCGCCAAGACCCGCCCGTCGGCATCGACTTCGATGACGTCGAACACATCGGTGTGGAAAGCCTCGGGTTGCCTGTCCCGCCCCCAGGTTTGCGTGCGGCACAGGGCGAGGCGGGCACCCCGGGTCGCGATGACCTCTGCGGTCACGCTTTCGACCCCAATATCGACCAGCGCTGCCAACTCCTCGATTGCGGCCTTCCTGCCCTGGCGGCGGCCGGCATTCACCACCCGCCGACGGTCCTCGGACCAAACGTCCTCCGCCACCACCGCCGCCATGCCTGCCCAGCCGCGAGCCGCGAATAGACCACGCAGCCGCTCACCTGCCCGGCTGGCGGAGTTTTCCAGCGCCAACGCCTGCCTTTGTCGAAGCCGCGCGTTCGCCGCGTCAAGCTCAGTGCGGGCAGAGTCCACGTCGTCCACGTCGTACCAGACGGACCGGGCCAGCCGTCCTTCACCGTCGAGGCTCACCACGTGCAGCATCTCGTCTCGCGGTGCACCAGGGTCGACGTCGGCAGTTCCAACTTCGACGCGGACGAGGGCACATCGCTCACCTCGTACGGCGAGAACCTCGTAGCGGTAATGAGTGCTGCCCATCTCACCAGGAAGACGCCTCAGCTCTTCCGCCCAGGTGCGAGCCGATCGGTCCGCACGCGAGAAACCGACTATCCGACGCCGACTCTCAATTTCGATGTCACTTGCCATCACTTGCTCGACGTCGCCCCACGCCTCGTTGTTCAGCGCGACAATGAGCCGGCTGATGGCCCGTACACACTCGGTGTCCGAATCGACGGCCGGCGCTTTTGGTGGAGCCACCACGAGAGCCGGAACCTCAAGTCCCAGCACCACCCGCGCGCTGTCGGCGAGAGCCACAGCGCCTTTGCGGTCATACAGGCCAGCCGCCCGCTCGGCGGCGGCCCGCGCACCGGCCGCGTCACCGGCGGCGGCGCACACCGTCGCCAGCGTCAGGCAAGCATCACCGTGATCGATAAGAGCATCGGTGCGCCCGGCGAGGGCAACCGCATCCTGGGCGACACGCCGCGCTTGTACATAATCACCAGCGCGCGAGAGCAATTGGGCGCGCAGCGCACGCCATGCGATCGAGGCCTTCAAGGCATGGCCGGCCAGGCGCTCGCTCTCTGCGCATAGTTCGAGAGCATCGACATCACGATTCAGGGCAAGGCAGGCGCGGCCCAGCATCGCCGCCGCCTCGGCGGTGTCGGCATCAAGGCCCATGCGACGGAATCCGTTGTAAGCATGACGCAGATGCGGCTCAGCGGCCGCGGGGTCGTCGGCGATCAGCTCGACGATCCCGGCGAAATGCTCGACTTCCAGCAACGCGTGGCGCAAACCGAGTTCGGTGACGCTGCGCCGAGCCGAATCCATCATTCGGCGGGCCGCGGCAGCACGGCCGCGGAACGCCTCCAGCACCGCCTGGCACCGTGTCGAGGTGGCCTCGACGGCCGGCGAGTCGCTGGTGATCCGCAGCAGTCGCACGACATCGAGGCACCGGCCACCCGCGCGGGGAACGGGATTCGGCCCCCACAGGGCGGCCAGGGGCGCACCGGCCAGCACCGCGTTGACCCAGCGATGGTCGTGGGCACGTCGCGCCGCGGTCAGGGCGTCGTCCAACGCGATTTCGGAATCGGCGAAACGGCCGAGGCGAGCCAGGCAGCCGGCCCGCACCGTGTGTGCCTTGGCTTCCCCTGCGGCATCGCCCAATTCGGCCAGTTGCCGCGCGGCCGACGCCAACGCGGCTTCGGTATCGTCCAATCGTTCGGGGTGGATCAGCATCGACAGCTGTCCATCGAAGCACGTCGCCCACGCCGCCAGCCGGGCCGAATCCTCCGTCACGCCTTGCAATTGCACGATCGCGTCCGCTGCCGAAACCATGTCACCCGCGGCCAGGAGCGCTTCACAGCGGGCCACCAGCAGCTCGGCGGCCTGCTCATCACGATCCGACAGTTCGTCGTCCAGCTCCTCGAGCGCGTGCAGGGCGTGATCGTAGAGGTCGGCGGCGCCCTCGTAGGCGAGGCGGGCCATCGCCTGGTCCCCGGCGCGCCGGCAATACTCGACGGCTTTGACCGCATTGCCGGCCCACGCACATTCGAAGTAGTGATGAGCCAGCTCGGCCAGCAGTTCGTCGCCGGCGTGGGGCAGGGTTTCCAAAGTTGTGGCGATGCGCTGGTGCAGCCGCATCCGCCGCACCGAGGCCAGTTCGGCCAGCAGCGACTGGCGGACCAGGGCGTGATTGAACCGGTAGTGACCACCGGGTTCCTCGATCAGAATGCCGGCCTGGCACGCTTCGTCGAACGCATCGACCAGGTCGCTGCCGACCACCTGCTCGACCAGGTCAACGGCGAACCGGCTGCCGACGACGGCGGCCGCGGCAAGAGCTTTGTTGGTTGCGACGGGCAGCCGCGAAAGTCTGCGGCTGACCGCCTCGCGGACCCCTTGGGGCAGGGTCGTCTGGTCCCACACGCCGCCGCTTTCGTCGACGTGGCGCAGGGCCTCGATCAGAAAGAAGGGGTTGCCACCCGTCACCGACGCCAGCGCGTGGGCCAGTTCCTCGTCGTCGTATCCGGCTTCGGCCACGTATGCGGTGACGTCGTGCTCATCGAGCCCGCTGAGGCCGAGTCGGTGGGCACTGCCGTCTCGGTGTAGGTCGGCGAGCATCGCCGCCAACGGGTGGGCACGGTCCAGATCGGTGCTGCGGTAGGTGCCGATGACCTGAAGGCGGGCGCGCTCGCCGAAGCGCAGCACATGCCGCAGCAACAGCAGCGTCGACTTGGCCGCCCAGTGCAGGTCGTCGAGAACCAGGACCACCGGCGCGCTCCGGGACGCAATTTCCAGCACCGCGACGACGGCGTCGAAGAGTGCGTAGCGTTCGGTGTCGGGATCAAAACGGGGCGGATTGGCGAGATCGGGTACGAGGTCGCCCAGACCGGGCACCAGCGCAAGTAGCGCCTCGACGCCGCGCAACTCCCGCAGGCGCTTGGCACCAAGCGACGGTACGAGCGAACGTAGGGCCTCCGCGAACGGCTGGTAGGGAGCGCCGAGGTCTTCGTCGCAACGCCCGTACAGCACCACCGCTCCCTGGCCGTAAGCCCGCTGCGACCATTCGCCCGCCAAGCGTGTCTTGCCCACGCCCGGCTCGCCGGCAATCAGGACCGCGCACGCTCCGCCGATCGACGCCGTCTGCCATGTCAACAGCAGCTTTTCGAGTTCAGCGCCGCGCCCGACGAACGGGCCAGGACCCAGCAGGACCGCGGGAAGGTCGGGTCGCTGCAATGGCGCATCGCTGGTCGGCGGCCCCGTGATGAGGTCGGCGGCGGCGCCCAGCCGCAGCTCGAAGACGTGCTCGGGACGCGCGAGGTTGCGCAACTGACGCATGCCCAGATCGGCTAGCTCGACATCGTCCGGCAGTGTGTCGATGACCAGCTCGGCGGTCGCACCCGAGCACAAGATCTGACCACCCTCGGCCAGCGACCTCAGCCGGGCGGCACGGTTCACCGCACGACCGAAATAGTCACCGTCGCGCAGCTCGACCTCACCGGTATGCAGGGCGACGCGGACCCGCATGGGTGCGGGCAACGCCCAGGGCTCGTGGCCGATCGCTTCCTGTAGATCGACGGCCGCGGCCGCGGCCGCCGAGGGCCGGTCGAACACCGAGAACGTCGCATCACCTTCGCCGCGGGTCTTGACCAACCGCCCCCCGCGCGAGGTGACAACCTGTGAGACCAGCTCGTCGTGCCGCGCGAGCGCCACCGCCATCGCCTCCGCGTCGGCCTCCCAGGCGGCGGTTGATCCCTCGATGTCGGTCAGCAGGAACGTGACCGCACGGGTGACCGATGAGAGTTGTTGTTCGGCAACATGATCCAACGAGGGGTCCTGGGCGACGATCGCTGCCTCCAGCCGGCGCAGCTCCGGTCCCGGATCCATCCCAAGCTCGTCCGCCAGCAGCGACCGCGCCCGCTGGAAAGCGCCGAGCGCCTCACCCTGCCTGCCGGACCGGTAGAGGGCCAGCATCAGTTGGCCCCAACGCCTTTCGCGTAGCGGCGCATCGGCCACCGCGGCTTCCAGATCGCCGATGACTTCAGCGGCGCGGCCCGTTGCCAGCACCGCATCCGCGCGGTCCTCGACGAGTGCGGCGTGGCCCTCGATCCAGCGGGTCTTCTCGGACAGCCCGCGCCGCCCTTCGGGCAGTTCCGGAATTCCACGCCACAGCCGCAACGCTTCCTCGAAGCGGGCCACCGCCTGGCTGGTGTCGCCGGCCGTTGCGGCCTCGCGTCCCATCTTGGCGGCCGCCCGAAAGCGCGCCGCGTCGACTTCGGCGCCCTGCAACGTCCAGCCCGTGCCCGCGGTCACCACCACTCCATCGCCGAGTGTCCGACGAAGCGACGAGATGTGGGTCTGCAGAGCCTTGGCGGCGGTGCGCGGTGGGTCATCACCCCACAGCAGCTCAATCAGCGTGTCGGCCGATACCACCGACCCGTCGTGCAACCCGAGCAACGTGAGGATGGCGCGCGGCTTGGCGCCCGGGATCGTGACGGGCGCTCCGTGCTGCCAGACCCGCAGAGGTCCCAAAACCCCCAGTTCCACCGATGGAAGCGTACTCACATCGGTCATCTTCGGTAAGACGATTCAATAGCTGGTCAAGATCGGGTAAAGGCTTACAGCCGCAGTGTCCAGGCCGCCCCGCGGAAATGCAGCACGGTGCGGCTCACCGGCGCCACGTCGATCCGCCAGAACGATGCCGGTGGGGCGTCCAGGGCGAGCAGGATCGCCGCCCGGATGACGGACGGATGGGTGACGGCCACGGTCTGCCTCGGATCAGTCGCCGCCTGCAGCGACGCCAACCACCCCGCCACCCGTTCGCGGAGATCCAGCACCGACTCTCCGCCGTGAGGTTTGGCCGCTGGATCGGTGAGCCATGGCCCCAGCTGGCCATCGCCGAGATCGGCCAGCGACTGTCCGCGCCAGCCGCCGCAGTCCAGGTCGGCCAATTGCGGCTCGACAACCGGTCTCAGACCCAACAGCTGGGCGGTCTGCTGGGTGCGGTGTTCGGGTGCGCTCACCGGCTGGACCTCACCTCGCAACCCGAGTGCTCTGGTCACCCGTACCGCGTCGACCTGCTTTCGTCCGAGCTCACTGAGTGGTTCGTCGACCGGGAAACGCCCGGCCGCCATCGCATCGGTCATCGCGTGCGACACCAACGTGAGCCGAAGAACTCCGGTCACGCCGCCGAACTCGTCGCCCGCTCAGCGTCCTCACCCAGCAGCCGCGCCGCCAGCGTCGCGAAGGTCAGCCCGATGCCCGCCCACAGCACCAACTGGGTGCCGAGCGAGACCAGGCGGAAGTCGTAAAGCACATCGGCGGGGAAGTTCGGTGGGGTCTCATGCACCGTCGGCAACGCCAGCGCCACCACCGCAACCGCCACGAGGTACGCACCGACCCCGAGCAGCCCGGCGCGCCATGCGCCCAATCGCGCCGACAGCCGTCGAGCAAGCCAGGCGGCCGCGATCGCCAGCACCCCCGAGGCCGCCACCAGCACCAGATACCACCCGGTACGGGATCCGATCGTGCCGGACTGGCCGACCGCCGGCGGGTTCGCCGGGTATTTCAGAAACGGCACCAGATAGAGCACGGTGAACGCGACTGCCGCTAGCTGCATTGAAAATGCTTGCGGCGCAACCGCTCCGACGCGGCCGTAGGCGACGCAGAACAACACCGCGAAGAGCACACCGATCGCGACACCGAAAATCAGGACCCCGAAACCCAGCCCGGCGTTGCCCTGCACGCCGCGACTGAACAACTCCGCGCCGTGTTCGTGCACCCCGGGGGCGGCGTCGGCGCGGCGTTCCTCGAAATCGACGGCCCGACCGATCACGGGCTCGGCGACCAGGCGGGCGAAGACGAATGCCGCCACGGCACCGACCGCACCGGCCACCAGGCCGCGCAAGATCAGGCGCTTCTCCATTGCCTCAGGCCCGCCCGGCTAGTGGCAGGGGAACCCGAGCAGATGCCTTGCGTCGTGGAAGAATTCGTGCACGTGCGCGTCACTGCCGAACAGTGACACCGCCCCTTGCTCGATGCCGACGAAATAGATCGCCAAGAGAGCCAACACGGTGGCGGCTGCCAGCCACAGGGCCGCGCTGGCCGCCGACAGGTCAACCGTGCCGGCCCGGGCGGTCGATGAATTCGTCACGATCAAACTCCTTCTGGGATTTTCGCGTCCCGCTGGTAGTTGGTGACGGCTACGGGTCTGACTGTAGACAGTGGCGCGACCGTTCTGGAATTTCACCAGATTCCGTAGCTCGTCGGCTGAGCCGGTGGGTTCTCGGCCTGACTATCCCGACGTGCCGGGGCCGCCGGCGCCGGCCTTCGCCAGGTCTGGCTCCGCCGGTGGCTTGCGAGTGCCGGTGAAGGTGAAGACCGCGTCCTCGCCGGCACCTTCGCCGTCCCAGTTGTCCACATCGACCGTCACAACCTGACCGGGACCGATCTCATCGAAGAGGATCTTCTCCGAGAGCTGGTCCTCGATCTCGCGCTGGATGGTGCGGCGCAACGGCCGGGCACCCAGCACCGGGTCGAAACCGCGCTTGGCCAGCAGCGACTTGGCCTTGTCGGTCAACTCCAGCGACATGTCCTTGGCCTTGAGCTGCTTGCTCACGCGCTCGATCATCAGGTCGACCATCTGGATGATCTCGTCGCGAGTCAGCTGGTGGAAGACGATGATGTCGTCGATGCGGTTCAGGAACTCCGGCCGGAAGTGCTTCTTCAGCTCGTCGTTGACCTTCTGCTTCATCCGCTCGTAGTTGTTGTCGCCACCACTTTGAGTGAAGCCCAACCCCACCGGCTTGGAGATGTCGGAGGTGCCGAGGTTGGAGGTGAAGATCAGCACGGTGTTCTTGAAGTCGACCGTGCGACCCTGCCCGTCGGTGAGCCGGCCATCCTCCAGAACCTGCAACAGGCTGTTGTAGATCTCCTGGTGCGCCTTCTCGATCTCGTCGAACAACACCACGCTGAACGGCTTACGGCGGACCTTCTCGGTGAGCTGCCCGCCCTCCTCGTACCCGACGTATCCCGGCGGAGCACCAAACAGCCGCGACGCGGTGAAGCGGTCGTGGAACTCACCCATGTCGATCTGGATGAGGGCGTCGTCGTCGCCGAACAGGAAGTTGGCCAGCGCCTTGGACAGCTCCGTCTTACCCACGCCGGACGGGCCGGCGAAGATGAACGAGCCCGAGGGTCGCTTGGGGTCCTTCAACCCGGCACGGGTACGGCGGATCGCCTTGGAGACGGCCTTGACGGCGTCGACCTGGCCGATGATCCGCTTGTGCAGCTCGTCCTCCATGCGCAGCAACCGGGTGGTCTCGGCCTCGGTGAGCTTGAACACCGGGATACCGGTCCAGTTGCCCAGCACCTCGGCGATCTCGTTGTCATCCACCTCGGCGACGACATCCATGTCGCCCGAACGCCACTGCTTTTCCCGCTCGGCGCGCTGCGCAACAAGTGTCTTCTCGCGGTCGCGCAGGCTGGCGGCCTTCTCGAAGTCCTGGGCGTCGATCGCCGATTCCTTCTCCCGGCGCGCATCGGCGATCTTCTCGTCGAACTCGCGCAGGTCTGGCGGCGCCGTCATGCGGCGGATCCGCATGCGGGCCCCGGCTTCGTCGATCAGGTCGATCGCCTTGTCCGGCAGGAACCGGTCGTTGATGTAACGGTCGGCCAGCGTCGCCGCCGCCACCAGGGCGGGGTCGGTGATCGACACGCGGTGGTGCGCCTCGTAACGGTCGCGCAGACCCTTGAGGATCTCGATGGTGTGCTCCACCGTGGGCTCGCCCACCTGGACCGGCTGGAAGCGGCGTTCCAGTGCGGCGTCCTTCTCGATGTACTTGCGGTACTCGTCGAGCGTGGTGGCGCCGATTGTCTGCAGCTCCCCGCGGGCCAGCTTCGGCTTCAGGATGCTGGCCGCGTCGATGGCACCCTCGGCGGCACCCGCACCGACCAGCGTGTGCAGCTCGTCGATGAACAGGATGATGTCGCCGCGCGTGTTGATCTCCTTGAGCACCTTCTTCAGGCGCTCCTCGAAGTCACCGCGGTAGCGGGAGCCGGCGACCAGCGATCCCAGGTCCAGGGTGTAGAGCTGCTTGTCCTTGAGCGTCTCGGGCACCTCGCCGTGCACGATGGCCTGCGCGAGGCCCTCGACGACGGCGGTCTTGCCGACGCCCGGCTCGCCGATCAGCACCGGGTTGTTCTTGGTGCGCCGGCTCAGCACCTGCATCACCCGCTCGATTTCCTTCTCGCGGCCGATGACCGGGTCCAGCTTGCCCTCCATCGCGGCCGCGGTCAGGTTGCGGCCGAACTGGTCGAGCACCAGCGACGTGGACGGGCTGCCGGACTCGCCCCCGCGTCCGCCGGTGCCGGCCTCCGCGGCTTCCTTGCCCTGGTAGCCGGACAGCAGCTGGATCACCTGCTGGCGCACCCGGGTCAGCTCGGCGCCCAGCTTGACCAGCACCTGCGCCGCCACGCCCTCACCCTCGCGGATCAGGCCCAGCAGGATGTGCTCGGTGCCGATGTAGTTGTGGCCCAGCTGCAGCGCCTCACGAAGGCTCAGCTCGAGGACCTTCTTGGCGCGCGGGGTGAACGGGATGTGCCCGGACGGGGCCTGCTGGCCCTGGCCGATGATCTCCTCGACCTGGCTGCGCACGCCTTCCAGGGAGATGCCCAGCGACTCCAGCGACTTGGCTGCGACGCCTTCACCTTCGTGAATAAGACCCAACAGAATGTGCTCGGTGCCGATGTAGTTGTGGTTGAGCATCCTGGCCTCTTCTTGAGCCAAGACGACCACCCTGCGGGCACGGTCGGTAAATCTCTCGAACATCCGCGGTTACCTGCTCTCCCTCACCATTCGGTACTCCCTCATTGTCGGTACAAGGCCGACAGCGTGCACCTCTAACCACTGTAATGGTCGGCCTGCCAGGGTTCCTAACCTCGCAGTGCGCCGCGGTGCCGAAGCGCAACAGAATAACGAGGAAATACCCCAATGCGTTTCCCGCACCCGCCCTCGATCGCTTCGCCTCAAGCGAAATCCGAGAGAAATGGGAAAAGACCGGCGCCCGAGCCGTCCGAGCCCGGGCGCCGGTAAGCGCGATCTACGCCGGTTACGTCGCCGCGTGGAAAGCGTCGATGACGTCGGCCGGGATGCGCCCACGTGTCGACACGTTGTGCCCGTTGCGGCGCGCCCATTCCCGGATCGCGGCGCTCTGCTCGCGGTCGATGGCGCCACGGCCCCGACCCGAGCCGGACCGCCCGCGCCGCCTACCGCCGACCCGACGACCGGCCGCGACCCATTGCTTCAGGTCGTTCCGCAGTTTTGCCGCATTCTTACTGGAAAGGTCGATCTCATAGGTCACCCCGTCAAGCCCGAATTCGACCGTTTCGTCGGCGGCGCCGGCACCGTCGAAATCATCGACCAAGGTGACGGTGACTTTCTTCGCCATTGGCTTACCCTCGCGTTTCTACCTGAGCAGTTACAGGTCCAGTTTGTTTAGACTCCCCGCTTACTAATCTGCCATAGCAGCGGAAAATCCTCAATCCGAGCCGATCTTGCGCAGTTCAGTTGGCGTGTGGTCTAACAATCGGGAACAAAACAGTCTCTCTAATTGACAGCCCGGTCAAACACATCAACAAGCGGTCGATACCCATTCCCGTTCCGGTGCACGGGGGCATCCCGAACTCGAGAGCCGCGAGAAAATCTTCGTCGAGTTGCATCGCCTCGTCATCGCCGGCCGCGGCGGCCCGAGCTTGATCGGCGAACCTATCCCGTTGTACTACCGGATCGTTTAATTCCGAGTATCCGGTCGCCAACTCCATTCCCCGCACGTACAGGTCCCACTTCTCGGTGACGCCGGGGATAGTGCGGTGCTGGCGAGTCAAAGGCGTTGTCTCGACCGGAAAATCCCTGACGAACGTCGGTGCGGTCAGGCTGTTGCCGACCGTGTGTTCCCACAGTTCCTCGACGAGTTTGCCGTGACCGAACCCGCGGTCCTCAGGAATCTCGACCGAGAGTCGGTCGGCGATCGAGCGCAACCGTTCGACCGTGGTCTCGGGTGTGATCTCTTCACCCAGTGCGCCCGAGAGTGACGAATACATCTGCAGCGTTGCCCATTCTCCGTCGATGTTGTAGACGCTGCCATCGGGCATCGGCAGTTCTCTGGTCCCGAGCGCCTCGTCAGCTACCTCTTGAATAAGCTCTCTTGTGACCACCGCCGAATCGTCATAGGTGGCATAGGTCTGATAGGTCTCCAACATGGAGAATTCCGGTGAATGCGTGGAATCGGTGCCTTCGTTTCGGAACACCCGATTTAGTTCGAAGACCTTGTCAAAACCTCCGACGATGCAGCGCTTGAGGAACAGTTCCGGGGCGATACGCAGGTAAAGGTCGATGTCCAGCGCATTGGAATGCGTGACGAAGGGACGCGCCGCAGCGCCACCGGCCAGCGTCTGCAGGATCGGTGTTTCGACTTCGAAGAACCCACGCCGTTCCAGTGCATTCCTAATCGCGCGGATAACCGCAATACGCTGCCGGGCGACTTGACGTGCTTGCGGGCGAACGATCAGGTCGACGTAGCGCTGCCGCACCCTCGCCTCTTCGCTCATCTCCTTGTGCGCGACCGGTAGCGGCCGTAGTGACTTCGCGCCCATCTGCCAGGAATCGGCCAGTACCGACAATTCGCCGCGCCGTGAGCTGATCACGGTGCCGTGCACGAAAACGATGTCGCCTAGGTCGACATCCGCTTTCCAGGCGTCCAGGGATTGCTGACCGACCTTGTCGAGACTGACCATGGCCTGCAGTTGGGTGCCGTCGCCGTCCTGCAGCGTGGCGAAACACAGTTTCCCGGTGTTGCGGGCGAAGACGACCCGGCCGGCCACTCCCACGACATCGTCGGTGGCGGTGTCAACCGGCAGATCAGGGTAGGCGGCGCGGATCTCGGCCAAAGTGTGGGTGCGCTGGACGGCCACCGGATACGGGTCGTGGCCTTCGGCCAGCAGCCGAGCCCGCTTGTCCCGCCGGATCCGGAACTGCTCGGGAAGGTCCTCGTCAGGGTCTCGATCGGCGGCACTCACGACGTGCCAGCTTAAATGAACTCTTCGGCGCGCTCAGTGGGCGGTCTTGAGCCGGCCGCGCTGGGCATCCCGGTTGCGCTCGAAGACCAGCCGCAGCCCGTGCAGGGTCAGGTGCTGGTCGTAGTGCTCGACGGTGTGCAACTCGGGCAGCAGCAGTGGCGCGGTGTGCCCGGTCGCGACGACCGCGACGTCGTCGGCGGCGGAGAAGCCCTTCACGTCCTCCCGGATGCGCTCGACCAGACCGTCGACCAATCCGGCGAAACCGAACACGGCACCGGCCTGCATGCATTCCACGGTGTTCTTGCCCACCACCGACCGGGGCCGGGCCAGTTCGACTCGGCGCAGCGCCGCCGAGCGGGCCGCCGCGGCGTCGGAGGACACCTGCACACCGGGCGCGATGGCACCGCCGAGGAATTCGCCCTTTGCCGAGACGACGTCGACACAGATCGACGATCCGAAGTCCACGACGATGGCCGCCTTGCCGAATCTGTTGAAGGCGGCCAGGCAGTTCACGATTCGGTCGGCGCCGACCTCTTTCGGGTTGTCGACCAGCAGCGGGATTCCGGTGCGCACGCCGGGCTCGATCAGCACGTGCGGCACCGACGGCCAGTACTGATCCAGCATGATCCGCACCTCATGCAGCACCGAGGGCACCGTGGACAGCGCGGCGGTGCCGGTCAGCCGCTCGGCATCGTCCCCGATCAGCCCATCGATGGTCAGGGCCAGCTCGTCGGCGGTGACCTCGGACTCGGTGCGTATCCGCCACTGCTGCACCACTTTTGCGTGTTCTTTGCCCCCCGAGATCAAACCGACGACGGTGTGGGTGTTGCGGACGTCGATCGCCAGCAGCACGGCTACCGCACGCCGATGCGCGGGTCGAGCAATTCGTCGACACCGTCGGGCACGAAAGCGGGGTCGCTGCCGAGGTCGATCTGCTTGTTCTGGGCGTCGACGAACACGATCCGGGGCTGGTAGGCCCGTGCTTCGGCGTCCTCCATGGTCCCGTAGGCGATCAGGATCACCAGGTCGCCAGGATGGATCAGATGCGCTGCGGCGCCATTGATTCCGATCACTCCGCTGCCACGTTCGCCGGTGATCGCGTAGGTGACCAGCCGGGCGCCGTTGTCGATGTCGACGATGGTGACCTGTTCGCCTTCGAGCAGGTCTGCGGCGTCCATCAGGTCGGCGTCGATGGTCACCGACCCGACGTAGTGCAGGTCGGCCTGGGTGACGGTGGCGCGGTGGATCTTCGACTTCAGCATCGTCCGTAACATCAGTTCCTCCATTGATTTTGGTTGTACTCGTCCGGCCCGGAGGTGCCGGCGAGGTTACCGATTTGGATTGCAATGTTGTCCAGAAGTCTGGTGCTGCCCAGCCGGGCGGCGATCAACAGCCGGCCGGATCCGTTGCGCGGCACGGGACCCAGCTCAGTGTCGCGCAGCTGCAGATAATCGACCGACAGTCCGGGCGTGGCATCGAGCACCGCGCTGGCCGCGTCCAGGGCAGCCTGCCCGCCGTGGCCGGCGGCGTGCGCACCGGCGGTCAGCGCCGCCGAGAGCGCCACGGCCAGTTCCCGCTGCCGCGGATCCAGATAGCGGTTGCGCGACGACATCGCCAGCCCGTCGGCTTCCCGCACGGTCGGCACACCGACCACTTGGACATCGAGGTTCAGGTCGGCGACCATCTGCCGAATCAGAACCAGTTGCTGGTAGTCCTTCTCGCCGAAGAAGGCGCGATCCGGCCGCACGATCTGCAGCAGCTTCAAAACCACCGTCAGCATCCCCGCGAAATGTGTTGGCCGGGCTGCACCTTCGAGTTCGGCGGCCAGCGGACCGGGCTGCACTGTGGTGCGCATGCCGTCGGGATACATCGCCGCGGCGCTGGGCGCGAACACGATGTCCACGCCCTCCTCGCGCAACAGCGCGAGGTCGTCGTCCAGGGTGCGCGGATAGGCGTCGAGATCCTCACCGGCCCCGAACTGCAGCGGGTTGACGAAAATCGACACGACGACCACCGAGCCCGGCACCCGCTTGGCGGCGCGAACCAGGGAGAGGTGTCCCGCATGCAGCGCACCCATGGTGGGCACCAGCATCACCCGCCGGCCGGTGTGACGCAGGGCACGGGTGACGTCGCTCACTTCGCGGGGCACCGAGTACAAATTGAGTTCCCCGGGGTTGAATTTGCGCGGGTGTCCGAGCTTCACCGGGCCAGCACCTCGAGCACTTCTTCGGGTGCGTGGGCGCGGCGCGCAGTCCGCAGCGCGTTCACTCGATAGGCCTGCGCCAGTTGCGGGTCGGCGTCTTCGAGCGCCCGCAGATGGCCGGCGACGGCCTCGGCGTCCCCGCGAGCTACCGGACCGGTCAGCGCGGCCTGACCGCGTTGCAGCGTGTTCTCCAGAGCCGCCCGGGCCAGCGGGCCCACGATGCGTTCGGCGATCCCGCCCGGCTGGTTGTCGATGGGCTGCTGCCCGAGCAGTTCGTCGCCGCGCAGGGCCGCCCGCAGCGCCTCGAGGGCGTCGGCCAGCACCGTGACCAGGTGGTTGGACGCGTGGGCCAGGGCCGCGTGGTAGAGGACGCGGGCGTCCTCGCGCACGGAGAACGGCTCGCCGCCCATTTCCAGCACCAGCGACTGGCCGATGGCATAGCCGACGTCGTCGGCCGCGGTAACGCCGAAGCAGGTGTCGGGCAACCGGGCGATGTCCTCGTCCGCGCCGGTGAACGTCATCGCGGGATGGATCGCCAGCGGAATGCAGCCCTGCTCGGCCAGCGGAGCCAGTACGGAGACGCCGTTGGCGCCAGAGGTGTGGACCACGATCGTGCCCGGACGCACCGCGGAGGTGGCGGCCAGCCCGGCCACCAGGCCGGCCAGTTCACTGTCGGGAACCGCTAACAGCAGCAGTTCCGCACCCGCGGCCACGTCCGGCGGCGGCAGTACCGGGGTGTCGGGCAGGCGGCGCTGCGCCCGCTGCCGGGACGCGTGGGAGATGGCACTACATCCCACGACGACGTGGTCGGCGCGCTCCAGCGCGACTCCCAACGCGGTGCCCACCCGACCGGCGGAGACGATCCCCACCTTGAGCCTGGCCGGGCGCAAACCGTCGAACTGCCCCATCGCAGACGACCTCACACATTTCTACGTTTCGTTCCAGTCCCGATTCTCGGGTACCGGACGGTCACTATGACTGTAGTCGATGACGCGGCGGGGACCCAGTTCACTCGTCCCGGCGGCGACGACGGCCGCCTCCGCTGGGCTGGACCTGCAGCCGAGCCAGCAGGTCGGCGACGGTCTGGCCGCCGCTGGGCGGTTCGTCCTCGTCGGCTTGCTGATTCAGCTCGTCGGCGCTGCGGTGCCGGGGCGCGGGCACCGGTGGCGGGGCAAGTCGGGGCGGCGGCGGGGGCTCGTCCGGTACGGACTCGGTGCCGCGGGCGAGGCTGCTCACGCCGTAGTCGCGGTACTCCGCCGAGTGCCGCGAGCGGGAGCGGCGACCGCCGCCGTACTGGGCCGCGAAGTCGCCAGAGGTCTCGCCGGTCTCGCCGGTGTCGTCGGCGTCGGCATCCCGGTAACGCCTCCTGCGGCCCTGGGTCTGGCTGGGCGGTGGGGGCGGTTCGGGCTGCCAGTGGCTGCCGGCTGATCCCGGCGGCAACCACTGCCCGGCAGCGGTGACCGGCTGCCACTCGGTCGGCCGCGGCTCGGGCTGCGGCTCGGGGGCGGGCGGCGGTTGAGGCTGGAACTGCGGCTGGGGCTGGAACTGCGGCTGGGGCTGAAACTGCGGGGGCGGTGCCGGCGGCGGCGCGGGCCGATGACGCGGTTCAGGCTGCGCCGGGGGAACGTACTCCTGGACGGGCGTCGGCTGCCGCGGCGGCAACAGCGGTTCTTCCGGGACGTCGATGATCGCAACCTCGTCGGTCCGGGTGAGCGGATCCTCGTCGCGGCGGACCGCCGTGACCCGATCGCTGGGCACCCAGTCGGCGGGCGGGGCCTCGCCGTTCTGCGCGCCGTTGCGACCCCGGTCCGTCAGCGCCCGTGCGGCATCCCCGCCCAGCGTCTCAAGCGCCGGGCGCTGTTCCAGATCGGTATCGAACAGGATCTCGAGGTTGGTTCGCAGCGCGGACAATTCCGCGCGCAGCGCGGCGATCTCGTCGGCGGCCTGGGCGCGCAGTTCAGCGGCCAGCTCGCGGCGGAGTTGCGATTCGACGGTCAGCTCGTATTCGCGGCGGGCCGAGATCTCCCGATCCAGCTGCAGGTCGTAAACCAGCTTCATGTCGCGCGCCCGCGCCTGATCCGCCTCGGCCTGGCGGCGGTACAGCACCGACACGAAGGCGCCGGCGACGGCGGCCCACAGCGCCAGGATCACAGCGAGCTTGAGGAGTTCCACCCGATCGGTGAAAACCAGCGCGGAACTGGCCCCGATTGCCAGGACCAGCAACGTCGTCAAGAGCACCCAACCCGGCCTGCGGCCGCCGCGCCGAACCCGGGCGCCGCGGGACAGAACGGTCATGGCCCCTGACTGTACCGGGCGAGGTCAGTTGGCGTGTCGCGCCTGCGCGGCGATTCTCGCGCCGAGTTGACCACTGGCTAGGTCTCCGCTCCTTCGCCCTGCTCGCCCGGTTCCTGGGGCGGCGACTTGCAGCAATGCTGCAGCCACAGCGCGGCTACCAACAGGGCCAGAGCGCTGACGGCAGCCACCACCGCCCCGCCGGTGTCCTCCGCGGCCGCACGCATCCAGGACCGCCGCGGCAGGAAATACACCAGCACGCCCAGCCACCACCCCAGCATCACCGCGCCCACCCAGGCCGACGCCTTGGCGACCATCAGGCTGCGCGCCACCGCCAGCGGATGCAGCCAGCCGGGAGCGTCACCGATTTCGCCCTCGTTGATCTTGGCCCGCACGTTTCGGGCCCACAGACCCTCGGCCACGGCGACCAGCAGCAGCGACACCCCGCTCCACACGGTGATCGGCGGGAAATACCGGTACAGCACCGTGATCAGCAGGTACCCCAGCACGGCGGCAGCGAAGACCACCGCGGTCAGGTCGCGTTTGCGGGTGGGGCCCATCAGGTGTCCAGCGTCCACGTCGTCGGGCGTACTCCGGCGCGTTCCTCGGGGTCGAGTTCGGCCAGGAGCTCCTGCACCGGCCTGCTCAGTTGGGCGGCCGGGTCGGCGTCCAGCCACGGCACCAAGACGAATGCCCGCACCTGCGCCCGTGGATGCGGCAACGTCAGGTCGGGCTCATCCAGCGTGATCTCGTGGTGCGCGTCATAGCAGGCGATCAGGTCGACATCCAGGGTGCGCGGCCCCCAGCGGACGTCCCGGACGCGCCCCGCGGCGCGTTCCAATTCCTGCGCCCAGCGCAGCCAGGCGTGGGCGTCGCGCGCCGGATCCTCGGCGACCAGCACGGCATTGAGGAACGGCTCCTGTTCGACCCCGCCCCACGGGTCGGTCTCATACACCCGCGACACCGCGGTCACCGTGTCGCCCAGGCCGTCGACCGCCGACTGCAGCCGGGCCATCCGGTCGCCCAGGTTGGAGCCGATGGACAGCACCACGCGGGTCATCAGCGCCGCTCCTCCTCATCGCTACGCTCTGCATCGTCGCCGGCGCGGGTCATCAGCGCCGCTCCTCCTCATCGCTACGCTCTGCATCGTCGCCGGCGCGGCGCCGCTCCTCGCGCGTCATACCGCCCCGCTCGCCGGGATCACCGAGCCCCGACCACCCCGCCGGGACCGGCGCGTCACCACCGCCACGTCGTCGAACCCGTGCGGGATCGGCGCCTGCGGCTTGTGCACGGTCACCTCGACGGCGTGCAGGCGCTCGTCCTTGATCACCTCGTCGGCGATGTTCGCCCCGACGGTCTCGATCAGGTTCCGCGGTGTTCCGCCGACGATGTCGACGGCCAGCTGGGCCAGTTCCGCGTAGTTGTAGGTGTCGGCCAGATCGTCGCTGGCGGCTGCGGCCGCGAGGTCCATCCACACCGTGATGTCGACGACGAAGTCCTGCCCGTCCCGCCGCTCGTGTTCGAACACACCGTGGCGGCCACGGACTGTCAAGCCGCGCAACTCGATTCGATCAGCCATCGCGCCCGTCCCCTTCCCCGCCCTGCCATGCCGCCACGACCTTGCGGGCGTCGACCGAAGCGCGCACGTCGTGCACCCGAACACCCCAGGCGCCGTGCAGCGCAGCCAAAGCCGAAATCACCGCCGTCGCGGTTTCCCGACCGTCCGCCGCGCGCGGCGCACCGTCCGGTCCGGCCAGCAACGTGCCCAGGAACCGTTTGCGTGAGGCGCCGATCAAGACCGGGAAACCCGTGGCCACCAACTCCGGCAGTGCGCGCAGCAACGCCCAATTGTGTTGGCCGGTCTTGGCGAATCCCAGCCCGGGGTCGATCAACACCTTGTCGCTGTCGACGCCGGCGGCCACCGCTTCCTCCACACTGGCGAGCAGATCGGCGCGAACGTCGGCGACCACATCCCGGTAATCCGGTACCCGGTGCGGGTTTTCGACCGACACCGGACGCCAGTGCATCAGCACCCACGGCACTCGCGCCTCAGCCAGCAGCGGCGCCATCGCCGGGTCAGCCCGGCCACCCGACACGTCATTCACCAGCTGTGCGCCATTCTCCAGCGCGGCGCGCGCAACCTCCGCGTGCATGGTATCGATGCTGACGGTGATGTGGTGCGCCGCAAGGGCTTTGATGACCGGAACGACACGAGCCGCTTCGACATCGGGGGCCACTCTGGCAGCGCCGGGCCGCGTCGATTCCCCGCCGACGTCGACGATGTCGGCGCCTTCGGCGGCCAATGCGAGCCCGTGCCGGACGGCGTCGTCAGCGTCCAGGTAGCGGCCACCGTCAGAGAATGAGTCGTCCGTGACGTTGAGCACCCCCATAACCTGCACGGGCGCCAAACTCACTTACGCAGAATGAGATCGAGCGCTTCGGCTCGGGAGGCGGCGTCGGTCTTGAACTGACCGCGCACCGCCGAGGTCGTCGTAACAGCGCCCGGCTTGCGGACGCCGCGCATCGCCATGCACAGATGCTCGGCTTCCACCACCACGATCACCCCCAGCGGATCCAGCCGCTGCACCAAAGCGTCGGCGATCTGGCTGGTCAGGCGCTCCTGCACCTGCGGTCGCTTGGCGAAAAGATCAACCAGGCGAGCGATTTTCGACAACCCGGTCACCCGGCCGTCCGCGCCGGGGATGTATCCCACGTGGGCCACCCCGTGGAACGACACCAAATGGTGTTCGCAGGTGGAGTACAGCGGGATCTCTTTGACGATCACCAGTTCGTTGTGGTCTTCGTCGAACATGGTGTTCAGCACCGACGCCGGATCGGTGTAGAGCCCGGCGAAAACCTCCTTGTAGGCGCGGGCCACCCTGGCCGGCGTCTCGCGCAACCCCTCCCGGTCCGGGTCTTCCCCGAGCGCGATCAGCAGCTCACGGACGGCCGCCTCAGCGCGTTGCTGGTCGAACACGTGCACCCGGGTACCCCTGGCATCCAGTTGCGTCATCCAAACCTCCCGCCGCGCTGATCGGACGGCTCGTCGGATTCTTGGTCCTCGGTATCCGGGGCGGGATAGCTCGGCGCTTGATTCGACGGTCGCGGCGGCCAGCCCGGCGCGTGCCAGTCGGCCGGGGCGCCGTAGTCGGGCTGGGTGTGTCCGTGCGATCCGTTGGGGCCGCGGGAGGCGCTGTCACCGTTGCCCTGCGACTCACCCTTGGCTTCCTCGGCGGCCTTGCTGGCGCGCGCGATGGCGGCCTTGAACGCCGGCTCCGGCACCGGCTGCGGCCACGGCTCGCCCCGCTCGATGGCCAGCTCCCCGGGTGTCTTGATCGGCGGTTTGTCCGACGGGATCCGGCCGCCGAAGTCGTCGAAGATGGTCAGCCTCGGCCGCTTTTCGACGTCACCGAAGATCGCTTCCAGCTCGGGGCGGTGCAGCGTCTCCTTCTCCAGGAGCTCGCCGGCCAGGGTGTCCAGCACGTCCCGGTATTCGGTGAGAATCTCCCAGGCCTCGGTGTGCGCGGCCTCGATGAGCTTGCGGATCTCCTCGTCAATTTCGCGGGCGACCTCGTGCGAGTAGTCGGCCTGGTTGCCCATGGTGCGGCCCAGGAACGGATCGCCGTGTTCGGTGCCGTACTTCACCGCGCCCAGCCGAGCGCTCATGCCGTATTCGGTGACCATGGCGCGGGCGACCTTTGTCGCCTGCTCGATGTCGGACACCGCGCCCGTGGTGGGCTCGCGGAACACCAGCTCTTCGGCCGCGCGGCCCCCCATCGCGAACACCAGCTGGGCGATCATCTCCGAGCGGGTGCGCAAGCCCTTGTCCTCTTCCGGGACGGCCACCGCGTGCCCGCCGGTGCGACCGCGGGCCAGGATGGTCACCTTGTACACCGGGTCGATATCGGGCATCGCCCACGCCGCCAGGGTGTGTCCGCCCTCGTGATAGGCGGTGATCTTCTTCTCCTGCTCGCTGATGATGCGGCCCTTGCGTCGCGGGCCGCCGATGACCCGGTCGACGGCTTCCTCCAGCGCCGGCCCGGTGATCACCGTGCCGTTCTCCCGGGCGGTCAGCAGCGCCGCCTCGTTGACCACGTTGGCCAAATCAGCGCCGGTCATGCCGACGGTTCGCTTGGCCAGCCCGTCGAGGTCGGCGTCATCGGCGATCGGCTTGCCCTTGGAGTGCACCCGCAGCACCGCCCGCCGACCCGCCAGGTCGGGATTCGACACCGGGATCTGCCGGTCGAACCGGCCCGGCCGCAGCAGCGCTGGGTCCAGGATGTCCGGGCGGTTGGTGGCGGCGATCAGGATGACCCCGGCGCGATCGCCGAAACCGTCCATTTCGACCAGCAGCTGGTTCAGCGTCTGTTCGCGCTCGTCGTGGCCGCCGCCGAGCCCGGCGCCGCGCTGGCGCCCGACCGCGTCGATCTCGTCGACGAAGATGATGCAGGGGCTGTTTTGTTTTGCCTGCTCGAAAAGATCGCGGACGCGTGAGGCGCCGACTCCGACGAACATCTCGACGAAGTCCGAGCCGGAGATGGTGAAGAACGGCACCCCGGCTTCGCCCGCGACGGCGCGGGCCAGCAGGGTCTTGCCGGTACCCGGCGGGCCGTAGAGCAGCACGCCCTTGGGGATCTTGGCACCGAGCGCCTGGTACCTGGACGGGTTCTGCAGGAAGTCCTTGATCTCGTAGAGCTCCTCGACCGCCTCGTCCACGCCCGCGACGTCGGCAAAGGTGGTCTTGGGCATGTCCTTGGACAGCTGTTTGGCGCGGGACTTGCCGAAGCCAAAGCCCATCCGGGCGCCGCCCTGCATGCGGGAGAACATCACAAACAAGCCCACCAGCAACAACAGCGGCAGCACATACACCAGCAGTTCGCCGACGATGCTGCCTTCGTTGACGACCGTGGCGACCTTGGCGTTCTTGGCATTCAGCGCGTTGAACAGGTCGACGCCGTAGCCCGTGGGGTATTTGGTGATGACCTTGTCGGAGTTCTCGGTGTCGTTGTTGCCCTTCTTCAGGGTCAGACGCAACTGCTGCTCGCGGTCGTCGATCTGCGCGGACTTGACGTTGTCGCTGTTGATCTGGGCCATCGCCACCGAGGTGTCGACCGGCTTGTACCCGCGGGTGTCGTCGCTGAAGTAAAAGAACGACCAGCCGAGCAATACCAGTACGGCGACCGCCGTCATCGTGCGGATCACGTTTTTACGGTTCATCACTCACGGCCGAGTCGGCCAGGTCCTTCCCAATACACACAAGTGGAAATGTCCAGGTTACCGCCCATGGCGATCGCCGGGCTCCAACGGGACAACGATCGAGGGTTCCCGAAACCCCCGCCCAGCATGCGGCCGGTTCACCTTCGCTGCCGGGATCAGTCGTAATAGCGCGCCTCGATGACATTGCCGTCCGGATCGGGGAAGTAGTAACCCTGCGGCGCCCAGCCCTGCGCACCGAAGGAATTGTCGAGCCGCGCGCTGGTGTCTATCCCGGCTGCCTGCAGCCGCCGATCCAATTCGTCGTACTCCGACTTCGACATTGAGATGCAGACGTGGTTGACACGATGGCCCGCGCTTCCCCCTACCTTCGTCATCGATTCGGTGACCTGCGCGCCTTCGGCCGCCATCAGATCGATGATCGAGTCCTCGCTCACCCGCACGCTCGGGAACGGCGCCGTACCGGACTCGAACTCGTCGAAGCGCACCGGCGCCAAGCCCACCACCCGGGTGTAGAAGTCCATCGCTGTCCGCACGTCTTTTGTCCACAGCACCACATGGTCCAGTCGCATGGCTAACCATCATCCGCGGCAGCCCTGCCGATATCCACCGGCCAAGCCTTCTCAGCCCGCTGCTGTTGTGATTTGGTGTGACGATGGGCTCCTCTACCGAACGGTTAGTTGACACCAACGGGGTGCGGTTACGGGTGATCGAGGCCGGCGACCGCGGAGCGCCCGTCGTCGTGCTGTGCCACGGGTTTCCGGAGCTGGCCTACTCCTGGCGGCACCAGATCCCGGTGCTGGCCGAGGCTGGTTATCACGTGTTGGCACCGGATCAGCGCGGCTACGGCGGCTCGTCGCGACCGGAGGAGATCGAGGCCTACGACATTCACCACCTGACTGCCGATATCACCGGCTTGCTCGACGATGTAGGCGCCGAACGGGCCGCGTGGATCGGCCACGACTGGGGCGCCATGGTGGTGTGGAACGCGCCGCTACTGCACCCCGATCGCGTGGGTGCGGTGGCCGCACTGAGCGTCCCGCCGGTGCCACGCGCGAAACGCCCCGTCACGGTGGCCCTGAAGCGCACGTTCGGTGAGAACTTCTTCTACATTCTGTATTTCCAGGAGCCCGGTGTCGCCGACGCCGAACTCGATGGTGATCCCGCCCGCACGATGCGCGGGATGATGAGTTTGCAGCTATCCGGGGACCAGGACGCGGCGCTGCGCATGTTCGCACCAGGACCCGAGGGATTCATCGACCGCCTGCCTGAGCCCGACGGGCTCCCCGACTGGATCAGTCAGGACGAACTCGACCACTACGTCACGGAATTCAGCCGTACCGGATTCACCGGCGGGCTGAATTGGTACCGGAACATGGACCGCAACTGGGAGACCACCGCGGACCTGGACGGTGCCACGATCGAGGTGCCGTGCCTGTTCATCGGCGGCACCGCCGATCCCGTGTTGAGCTTCACCCGCAAAGACCGGGCCGCAGAGGTGGTCAGCGGCCCGTATCGCGAGCTGATGATCGACGGCGCCGGCCACTGGTTGCAGCAGGAGCGGCCCGACGAAGTGAACGCTGCGTTGTTGGAATTCCTCAGAGGAGTGGAATGGTGAGTGCACCAATGCGATTCGGCGTCTTCATCACGCCGTTTCACCCGACCGGCCAGTCCCCGACGGTGGCACTGGAATACGACATGGAACGTGTCGTCGCGCTGGACCGGTTGGGCTTCGACGAAGCATGGTTTGGTGAACACCACTCCGGCGGTTACGAATTGATCGCCTGCCCGGAGGTTTTCATCGCGGCCGCCGCAGAGCGGACCAAGCACATCCGGCTGGGCACCGGTGTGGTCTCGCTGCCCTACCACCACCCGCTCATGGTGGCGGACCGCTGGGTGCTGCTGGACCACCTCACCCGGGGGCGCGTGATGTTCGGCACTGGCCCCGGGGCGCTGCCGTCGGACGCCTACATGATGGGTATCGATCCCGTCGATCAGCGACGCATGATGCAGGAATCCCTCGAGGCGATCCTGGCGCTGTTCCGTGCCGCGCCCGACGAGCGCATCGATCGCCACACCGAGTGGTTCACCCTGCGCGACGCACAGTTGCACATTCGTCCTTACACCTGGCCATATCCGGAGATATCCACGGCCGCGATGATCTCCCCGTCGGGACCTCGGCTGGCCGGGGCGTTGGGCACCTCGCTGCTGTCGCTGTCGATGTCGGTGCCCGGTGGCTACGCCGCGCTGGAGAACACCTGGGAGGTGGTGCGCGAACAGGCCGCCAAAGCGGGACGGGCCGAGCCCGACCGCACCGACTGGCGGGTGTTGAGCATCATGCACATCGCCGACACCCGTGACCAGGCGATCGAGGACTGCACCTACGGGTTGATGGACTTCGCCAAGTATTTCGGCGCCGCCGGATTCGTGCCCCTGGCCAACACGGTTGAAGGTGCGCAGTCACCCCGGGAGTTCGTCGAAGACTATGCCGCCAAGGGGAACTGCTGCATCGGCACGCCGGAGGACGCGATTGCGCACATCGAGGATTTGCTGGAGCGCTCGGGCGGTTTCGGCACGTTGCTGCTGCTGGGCCACGACTGGGCCTCGCCACAGGCGACCTTCCGCTCCTATGATTTGTTCGCCCGCAAAGTGATTCCCTACTTCAAAGGTCAACTCGAAGCGCCCCGCGCGTCCCACGAGTGGGCCAAAGACAAGCGCGAAGAGCTGATCGGGCGCGCGGGTCAGGCCGTGGTGCAGGCCATCACCCAGCACGTCGCCGAGCACGACGGCGCCGAAAACTGATGCGCGCGTCGGTGTTGCGTGGCGGGCGGATGGTCTACCGCGATGACCTGCCGGAACCCGTGCCAGGCCCGGGACAGGTGCTTGTTGCGGTCCGCGCCTGCGGAATCTGCGGCTCCGACCTGCATTTCGCCGCTCACGGCGCCAAGGTGGTGGCGCTGAGCAACGAGTTGGCCCGCGGTCGAGGCGGCATGGATCTCGACGTGGAGCGAGACGTCTTCATGGGTCATGAGTTCAGTGCCGAGGTGCTCGAGGCAGGACCCGACACCGAGACCCATCCGCCCGGAACGCTGGTCACTTCTTTGCCGGTCCTGCTCTCGGACAAAGGTGTTCAACCGATCGTCTTCAGCAACACCGCGCTCGGAGGCTATGCCGAGCGGATGTTGCTCTCCGCACCGCTGCTGCTGCCCATCCCGGACGGGGTCGATGTCAAACACGCCGCCTTGGCCGAACCCATGGCGGTGGGGTTGCACGCCGTCAACAAGTCGAGAATACGGGCCGAAGAGCCAGCCTTGGTGATCGGTTGTGGACCCATCGGAATCGCGATCATCGCCGCACTGAAGGTACGGGGCGTCGAAACCATTGTGGCATCGGACTTCTCACCGAAGCGGCGAGAGCTGGCGGCGAGGATGGGCGCACATCAAACGGTGGACCCGGCTCAGGACTCGCCGTTTGACACCGTGAAAGCCCGCGTGGTGTTCGAAGCGGTAGGCGTTCCCGGCATCATCGATGACGTAATGCGGCGTGCCCGCAACGGAACCCGGCTTGTCGTCGCGGGGGTATGCATGGAGCCGGACGCGATTCACCCGTTCTTCGGCACCGCCAAGGAGATCAATATGCAGTTCGTCAACGCCTACACGCCCGAGGAGTTCGGGGACGCGTTGCGCGCGATCGCCGAGGGCGACATCGACGTCAGCCCGTTGATCACCGGCGAGGTCGGCCTGGATCAGGTGGGGGCGGCCTTTGACGATCTGGCGGATCCGGACCGGCACTGCAAGATCCTGGTGACTCCGTAGGGGCTCTGGAACCAGCGAGTGACCGTTGGATGTGGCGCGGTCGAATCTGCGGTTGACGGAGGGTGCCCCATATCGGACCCTTACTTGGTGGCGGAGATCGCTGAGGAACAAATGATTATCCGTATCGAGCGTCGCCTCATCGCGATGTACGGTCATCTGCCGCCGGATCAGGTCGCCGGCGCGATCCGGAACGCCCGCGCACGATTCGAACCGAGCACCGTTCGGGATTTCATTCCGCTCTTGATCGAGCGCCGCGCTCGCGCCGAACTCGCGGCGGCGACCTAGCACCGATCAACCACTGATCCGGGCGCGCTAAAAACCTCTTGTCCGCGTCGGTTGCCAGGGCACTCCTTGCCCGGGCCCTCGGCGAGCCTCCGGAGGGTTAATCCTTCGGTGTGTTTAGGTGAACGGAAGGTAGCTAACAGATGAACTCGAGCTATATGCTGATTTCGCCGGCGCCGACGTGCGCCGGGGAACTCGGTTACGAACGGTGCGGTGATTCGGTTGATCCACGGAGGCCCCGGCATCGGGTTGCACGCGAACGATGTATTCGCCGGTTATAAGGTCCTGCGGTTTCTAGGATCCGGCGGCATGGGCGAGGTCTACCTCGCCCAGCATCCGCGGTTACCGCGGCAAGAGGCCCTGAAGATCCTCGGCAGCGGGGTCTCCGCCGACGACGACTATCGCCAGCGATTCATTCGTGAGGCGGACTTGGCGGCCGCGCTGTGGCATCCCAACATCGTGCGCATCAACGACCGTGGCGAGTTCAACGGACAGCTGTGGATAGCTATGGACTTCGTCGACGGAACCGACGCGGCGAGCTTGCTGCGCGACCACTATCCGGCGGGCATGCCAGCGGATCGAGTGGCACAAATAGTCACCGCGATCGCCAGCGCTCTCGACTATGCGCACCGTCATCACAATCTGATGCACCGCGATGTCAGTCCAGCCAACATCCTTCTCGCGAGGGCCGCGGCTGGCGACCAACGAATCTTGTTGAGCGATTTCGGCATATCGCGGAACATCGGTGACACCAGCGGCTTGACCGCGACGAACATGACCATCGGCACGGTTCCCTACGCCCCACCGGAACAGTTGACCGATGAACCGCTTGATGGGCGCGCCGACCAATACGCTCTGGCAGCCACCGCCTACCATCTGCTGACTGGGTCGCCGCTGTTCCCGCATAACAATCCGGCGGTGGTGATCAGCCGCCACCTGAGCGCGCCGCCGCCGTCCCTGGCGGAGACGCATCCGATGCTGCGGGTATTCGACCCGGTGCTGGCCACAGCCCTCGCCAAGGACCCGGCGGATCGCTTCCCGCGGTGCACTGACTTCGCGGACGCATTCGCTGAGGCGGTCACCTCCGGCCGGCACCCGGCAGCTTCGGCGTCGACCATGCCGAGACCGTTGGCGGTCAGGTCACCGATGGCGTCGATCTCGGCGCCCACGCCCACAGCCGCCGGCGCCGAACGCGGAATAGCCCAGCGGTGGCGCATCTTTGCGGCAGCGGCCACCCTGCTTGCGCTGACGGCTCTTGGCGCCAGCGGCTATCCGGATGACAACGGCCCGGGTGAGCTGAGGGCACAGGCGCCGGCACCCCCCGCCCTGGCGCAACCTCAGCCGGTGGCACAGCACGCGCCACCTTCAGCACCCACGCCGCCGGTGGCCCCGGTGGTCGGTGAATCTGCTCCGCCGGCGCCGGCACCGGCCCCGCCGCCACCGGCGTCGGTTCCCAATGCGCCGGCCCCGAAGGCACCGATACCGGTCGCCCAGCGCCCCTCCTCGCCGGCACCGGCCGCGCCGGCACCGCAGCAGTCTGCACCCAGCCCCGACCAGGCTTATCTCAATCTCGTGTCGGAGATCCCGGGGGTCACGGTCACTGACCCCACGGTGGCCGTCAACACCGGTCGTAACCTGTGCACGGTGCTGCAGAACGGCGGAAGCCCCAACGAAGTCGCCGACGCGACCGTGAACAGCAACCAAGGCATCACCCCGGCCCAGGCCGCGGCCGGCGTCAACGCCGCGATCAGTGTCTACTGTCCGCAGTACCTGCGATAGCTCACAAACTGACGGTGCGGGCCGCTAGCCCGTGAACCATGGTCAACCCGCCGTTCGACACCGCGAAAGCCCCTGTGCAGCCTCGCGGCTTCACCCCGCGAACGGTGGACGTGTCATCACTGTGGGATGGAAGCCGTAGCGCGGCGCGTTTGCCGCACCCAGGCCGCGTCCGAGCCCGCCGGTGAGAGGCATGCCGCCGAGCATGTGCTGGCTGGGTTCGGGCACTACGGCCGCGTTCGCGCCGGCACCGCTGAACGGCAGCGTCGCCACCCGGCCAAGGCCCGGCGTCGCCGTTGCCCAGGCATTGGGCACCGACAGCCCACCGATCTGCGCGGCCTTGCCGATCCCGCTCACGCCGCCCAATCCGCCCAAACCACCCAGGCCGCCGAGATTGCCCAAACCGGCTGCTGCTCCCTCCGCAGCCTTGGCCGCGCCTTCGGCGGCGTGGGCGGCCGCGGGGAAGAAACTGTGTCCCAGGCCGTCAATGTCCTTCATCGCCGTGGAGGTCAGACGCACCGGGGAGATCATCCTGATGTAGGTATCGGCGAAAACGCTCGCGTCCAACGTTGAAGAGCCGGTCAAACCCTCCATGAGGTCTCCCACGACCCCCTGGAACACAAGTCCGTCACCATTGGAGTTCCAGGTGGTGTTGCCTAATCCCAGCACGGCCAGTGGATCCTTGAGGAACGGCGGCGCGTTGGTCAGCCCGGAAAGTCCGGCTAGCGCCTTGTTGACCGAGCTGTTCATGTTGGTGACGAAATCCTGCACGGTCGAGGCCACGGATGACGCCGAAGCCTGCGCCACGGCGGCTGCCTGGTTGGCCAAACCGGTCGGGGTGGTCACCTGCGGCGGCAAGCTGAACGGAGTCAGCGCCGTCGCTTGCGCCGACGAGCCGGCGTAGCCGTACATCACCCCGGCGTCCTGCGCCCACATCTCCGCGTAGTCGGCTTCGACCACGGCGATCGCCGGAGTGTTCTGGCCAAAGATGTTGGTGGCCACCAGCTGTGCCAGCAGCGCCCGATTGGCCGCGACCTCCACGGGCGGTACCGTCCCGGAGAATGCCGCCTCGTAGGCGCTGGCCGCGGCTGCGGCCTGCGCGCCGGCTTGTTCGGCCAGCAGGGCGGTGCTGTCCAACCAGGTCAGGTGCGGCGCGACCGCAGCCGACATCGCTGCCGCGGCGGGCCCCATCCACGGTCCGGTGGTCAAGCCGGACAACAGCGACCGGTAGGAACCCGCCGTCGCATGGAGTTCAGCGGCCAGCGATTGCCATGCGGTGGCCGCGGCCAGCATCGATCCGGCACCCGGCCCGGAGTACATCAACGTGGAGTTGACCTCCGGGGGCAGTAACGCGAAATCCACTGCTACTACTCCCCCACCTAGCCGATGCTGGCGGCGTTGGCCGCCTCGGTGTCCGCGTAAGAGCCCGCGGTGACGGCAAGCGTGGTGGCCAGCTGCTCCTGCACAGCTGCCGCCTGGACGCTGATCACCTGATACAGACGTGCGTGCGCGGCGAACTGGGCGGCGGTCAGCTGAGACACCACGTCGGCGGCGGCCGGAACCACCCCAGTGGTCGGTGCTGCCGCAAGTTCGTCCCCTGTGCGCGCCATTGCGTTGATGGACTGCAGTTCCCCGGCGACGCCCGCCACGATTTCGGGCCGAGCGATCACGAGTGACATTTGTGTTCCTCCCTTAGAGCACTTGCATCAGTGACTTTCAGCAACCGGTACGCCACTGACGCGCATCCTCCGTCAGGTTAGGCAGCCCGCCGTGCGCAACACAGGCTTCAGCAAGCCTGTTCACTGTCGAGTTATCAATTGTTCATTTGCTGAGACGCTCCGGGTGCCCATTTGCATTATTTCTATGAGTCTTATCTGAATGAAATATGTTTTGAGTATTGTATGAATTATCGGAAATAGTTGATTTCTCGGCCCCAATTATGGCGTGGTGGCGGCTGGCAGCCTCGGGATGTGATCTGCGTTACCTTCCAAAAGCACTGACACACAACGTGATTACCCGCCGCCATAAGAGGGTCCGAAGTCGGGTCGGACACCCGCTGACGGGTTACCTGGATATGCCGAAGGTCCTGCGTATACTTCACACACGATGTCCAGTGGGCGCCGCCGGGAATGGTGCTTGATACGATCCACGGCCGGACCAACGACCACCACTGGCGCGGCAATTGCGCTTTGAGTCGTTTGCTCGTGGAACCATCATGGGAAAACGGCCAGACAACGCGACGGTGAACGGCCGGGACCGCGATGGTCCGACCCTAGAGGCTAAGGTCCGAGCCACACCGATTGCAAACCGCACCCGCAAAGTTATCGCCGCGGTCGCCGCCGGCCTGTCTGGGAGCGAGCTGACTGTTACTGGTAAACCCGCGGATCCAACGTCCCGATGTAGGACAGGTCGCGGTAACGCTCGTCGTAATCCAGGCCGTAGCCGACGACGAAGTCATTCGGGATGTCGAAGCCCACGTAGGTGATGTCGACGTTTGCGCCCACCGCGTCGGGCTTGCGCAGCAGCGTGCACACCCGCAGCGAGCGCGGATGGCGGCTGGTGAGGTTGCGCAGCAGCCAGGACAGCGTCAGGCCGGAGTCGACCACGTCCTCGACGATCAGCACGTCGCGGTCGTGGATGTCGCGGTCGAGGTCCTTGAGAATCCGCACCACGCCCGACGAGGACGTCGAGGAACCATAGGAGCTCACCGCCATGAACTCGAACTGAGTTGGCAGCGGAATGGCGCGAGCCAGGTCCGTGACGAACAGCACCGCACCCTTGAGGACGGTGATCAACAGCAGGTCCTGGCCGGTGGTTGTTGCCAGGTCACGGTAGTCCTCGCCGATCTGTGCGGCGAGCTCGGCGATGCGGGCCTGAATCTGCTCCTGGGTGAGCAGCACCGACTTGATGTCCCCCGGATACAGCTCGGCCGCCACGTGCACAGCGTGCCATGCTTAGCTGTGAGGAACCAACGCAGCCGTCAAATTGCTTCCTGGCGCAATGTAAGTAGGCCGGCCCGACGACCCGCCACCAGGCGCCGACCCCGCAGCGTGGAGCCGACTGCCACCCCACCCTGACCCCGCCATGCGGTCACCAGCGTGTCCACTCCGCGAATCTGCTTGTCGGTCAGGTTGATCGCGCCGCCACCTAACAGCCAGGCCCGGATCACCCGCCGTCGCACCGGTGCGGACAACCCGGACAGGGCGGCGGTGTCGAGCCCGTCTCCCGTCGTGACCTCGGGCAGTGCAGCGGCGGCGATCGCGTCGATCAGATCGGTGTCCTCGCGCAAGGCGGTCGCGGTGCGCGCCAGTGCCTCGGCCACGCCGCCGCCCAGGACCTCTTCCAGTAGCGGCAGCACTTCGTTGCGCAGTCGGGCCCGGGTGAAGCGGGGGTCCCGGTTGTGCGGATCCCACCAGGGGTCGAGGCCGAGCTCGGCGCACGCGGCGTGGGTCAGCTGCCGGCGCACCCCGAGCAGCGGGCGACACCAAGGCGGATCGTAGGGACGCATACCGGCGATGGACCGGGCGCCCGAGCCCCGGCCCAGACCCAGCAGCACCGTTTCGGCCTGGTCGTCGAGCGTGTGGGCCAGCAGCACCGGGCCGTCGCGATGGCGGTCCAGCGCGGCGTACCGGGCGGAGCGGGCCGCGGCTTCCGGGCCGCCACCGCCGCCGACCTCGACGCGAATCACCCGCGCCTGCTCGCAGCCCAATGAAATAGCTTGCGCGCGTGCCATTTCCGCGATCTGAGCCGAACTGGTCTGCAATCCGTGGTCCACGATCAGCGCGGTGGTGGGCCGCAGCTTTGCGGCAACGGCGGTGAGCGCCAACGAATCCGGGCCGCCGGACAATCCCACGCACCACCGTGCGTCCGTATCGACCAGCTGTGTCTGCGCGAATTCCTCTACAGCCCTGCGCAGTTGGGCTACAGCACCCTGTCGATCCATCGTTGGGGCTGGTCGATCTCGGCGGGCAACGGCAATGTCTCGGGGCTCGTCCAGACGGTGTTGAACCGCTTCATGCCGACGCGCTCCACCACCTGGTCGACGAACACCTTGCCGCGGGTGTACTGGCTGAGCTTCGCCTCGACACCCAACAGCGCACGCAGCAGTCGCGCCAGCGGCGGTTGCTTGCGCTGACGGCGCTCGTCGAACCTGCGCCGGATGGTGGCGACCGAGGGGACCACCATCGGCCCGACCGCGTCCATCACGTGTTCGGCATGGCCCTCGAGCAGCGTGCCCAGGACCAGCAGCTGGTCGAGGGCTTTACGTTGTGGCTCGGACTGCACCGCGCGCATCAAGCCCAGAATCCCGCTTGCATTGGTGTCGTCCGAACCGTTGCCGCGGGTCCGCACGTATTCGGCGAGCCGGCCGGCCACCTCACGGATGTCGTCGGCGGGCTCCTGGGTCAGCAATCCCAGCGAGCTCGACATATAGTCCGCGATCCACGGATTGGCGGTGAACTGCACTCGGTGGGTGACCTCGTGCAGACACACCCACAACCGGAAGTCGGACGGGTCGACCTTCAGCTGGCGCTCGACGGCGATGACGTTCGGATACACCAGCAGCAGCGTTCCGGTGCGCTGGTCCTGCTGGCCGTTGAGCGAATTGAACGGGTCGTACTGCCCGAGGATGCCGGAGGACACGAACGCCAGCACGGCGCCGGTCTGTGCGCCGGTGAGCCGCCCGGTGATGAAGCCACGCGGCTTCTCGCTGCCGTTGGTCATGGCGCGCATCGATTGAGCTGCCGCCCGGATCCATTCGGGGCGGTCGACGACGCGGGCCGGTGGCACGGGGCCCTCGGTGATCAGGCCGGTGACGTCGCGAACGGGTGGCTCGGCCTGTTCGGCCGCCGTCATCAACTGCGCCATCACCTGGCGGCGGGTGTAGTCGGAGGTCACCGGCCCGCCGCGGGCCAGTTTCTCGCCCACGGTGGCCGCAAACCCCCAGTCGACGGCGTTACCCATAGTGAGGCCGGAGGACCCCGGCGACGAGGACGAGGGGTCGGTCACGTCGCGCACCCGCAGAACCACAACCTGGAGGCCAGCGCATCGAGTGCGTTGCGACCGTTCGGGCCGGCGTCGTTGGACACGAACGCAAACGTGAGCACCCGGCCACTGGCATCCGTGAGAAGCCCGACCAGCGAGTTCACCGCAGTCAGCGAACCCGTCTTGGCGCGCAGCCAGCCGGCCGGGCCCTGGTCGGTGGACCGATCCAGGAAACGTTCCCCGAGGGTGCCGCTGCCACCGGCGATGGGTAACAGATCCAGCAGGGCGCGCAGCGACGACTGGTCCGGTCCCGCGGCGGCCTGGACCGTGCCGTCCAGCGTGCGAGCGGTCAGCCGGTTGTTCACCGACAGCCCGCTGGAATCCACCAGTGCGGCCCCGCTGGTGTCGACGTGGGCGGTGTTGAGCCGGCTGGTGACGGCGTCGACGGCGCCGGTGAAGCTGCGCGGCCGGTTGATCGCGGCCGCCACCTCCCGGCCGATGCACTCGGCCATCACGTTGTCGGAGGCGTTCATCATCTGGGAGAGCCGTTGAATCAGCGGCGGCGACTGGACGACGGCCAACTGCCGGGCGCCGGAGGGGGCCGAACCAATCGTCACCGCACCCGGATCCAGGCCGAGCCCGATGGCCAACTCCCGTCCGGCGTCCAGCGCCGGGGTCCGGGACCGCCGCGAGTTGACCGTGGTGGGCTGGATGCGGCCCGCGTCGATCATTGCCGCCTCAATCGGCGCGACGTCACCGTTGTCGACGTCTGCGGGGTCCCAGCCCGGCGCCAGCGTCGGACCGCTGAACGCAGAGATGTCGACCTGAACAGATGTCGGCGTCACGCCGCTGCGGTGCACCTGTTCGACCAAATCGCTGATCCGCGCCGCCCCGTGATACCAGGTCTCCACCCCGGGAGGCGCCGCCGACAGCGTCGGGTCGCCGGCGCCCACCAGCACGACGGGACCCTGCGCGTTCTGCGCGGACGCGACCACCCGGGTGCTGATCCGGGCCTGCCGGTCCAGCGTGAGCAGGGCCGCGGCGGCGGTCAGGACCTTGTTGGTCGACGCCGGGATCATCGGCTGATCATCGAGAAGGCGCCACAGTTCCTTGCCGGTCAGGGCGTCGGTGACCCGCCCGCCCAGCCTGCCCAGGTTGGGATCGGCCGCGGCGGCGGCCAGCGCCGCGGCCACCCCGCCGGCGCTGGGTGTGTCGGCGTTGTCGGCGACGGGAGAGACCGCCGCCTTGACCGTGGGGGGCCGCGGCGGCGGCACCGGTGAGCGCGCGCCGCTGGTGCCGTGACCTCCCGTGGTGAACAGCACGGCCGCGGCCACCACGGCAGCGACGAACACAAGTACCACCAACCCGACCAGCACGTGGGTGGACTTGCGCCAGCTTTTGGGGCCCATAGAGATCGTCGCACTCCTGTCGTCGCGTCCCATTCTGCCGAACCGGCCGCAAAGCATCCCCGCGGCACCCGCTGGATTAGTGTGTAGCCGTGCAATTCGACGTGACCATCGAAATCCCAAAGGGCCAGCGCAACAAGTACGAGGTCGACCACGAGACCGGCCGGGTGCGCCTGGACCGCTACCTCTACACCCCGATGGCCTACCCCACCGACTACGGCTTCATCGAGGACACCCTCGGTGAGGACGGTGACCCGCTGGACGCGCTGGTGCTGCTGCCGCAGCCGCTGTTCCCCGGCGTGCTGGTGGAGGCGCGCCCGGTCGGCATGTTCCGGATGGTCGACGAGGCCGGCGGCGACGACAAGGTGCTGTGCGTTCCAGCCGGTGACAATCGGTGGGACCACATCCAGGACATCGGCGACGTGCCGGAGTACGAACTGGAAGCCATCAAGCACTTCTTCGTGCATTACAAGGACCTCGAACCGGGCAAGTACGTCAAGGCCGCCGACTGGGTAGGCCGCGCGGAAGCCGAGGCCGAGGTGCAGCGTTCGGTGGAGCGGTTCAAGACCGAAGGACACTGAACCGTAGTGTCGCCACGGTGACGGACGGCGCGGCCACACCGGCAGCCGCGGGGGCGTCGGTCGGCCCGGTCGCGCGCAGCAGCGTCGTCCGGGTCGGTATCGCGACGGCGCTGACCGCGCTGTGCGGCTACGCGGTGGTCTATCTGGCCGCGCGCAACCTCTCCCCGAGCGGCTTCTCCATTTTCGGCGTGTTTTGGGGTGCGTTCGGGCTGGTCGGTGGGGCCGCCAACGGCTTGCTGCAGGAAACCACCAGAGAAGTCCGCGCCATGCAATACCTGGACGCCCCGGGCGAATCCCGGATCCGTCCGCTGCGTGTGGCGGGGATGGTCGGCCTGATCTCGGCCGCCCTGATCGCGGGCAGCTCACCACTGTGGGCCGGGCGCGTGTTCGTCGAGGCGCGCGGGGAGTCGATCGCCCTGCTCAGCGTCGGATTGGCCGGCATCTGCCTGCATTCGACCCTGCTGGGCATGCTGGCCGGGCTCGACCGATGGGGACAGTACGGGACGCTGATGGTGACCGACGCGGTGATGCGCGTGACGGTCGCCGCGGTCACGTTCGTGGCCGGTTGGGGGCTCGTCGGATACCTGTGGGCAACGGTCGCCGGCTCGGTGGCGTGGCTGATCATGCTGGTCGGCTCGTCGAAGGCGCGCGCCGCGGCGCGCGTCCAAACCCCGGGCAACACTTCGACGTTCCTGCGCGGCGCCGCCCACTCAATCACGGCGGCGGGCGCCAGCGCGATTCTCGTGATGGGTTTCCCGGTGTTGCTGAAGACGACCTCGGCCGACCTGGGTGCCGAGGGCGGCGTGATCATCCTGGCCGTGACGCTGACCCGGGCGCCGCTGCTGGTGCCGCTTTTTGCGATGCAGGGCAACCTGATCGCCCACTTCGTCGACGAACGCAGCCACCGGTTGCGCGCGCTGGTATCCCCCGCGCTGCTGGTCGCGGGGATCGGCGGGCTGGGTGTGCTGCTGGCCGGGCTGGTGGGCCCGTGGCTCCTGCGGTCCGCGTTCGGGTCGGACTATCAGGCCAGCAGCGCGCTGTTGGCGTGGCTGACGGCCGCCGCGGTGGCCATCGCCCTGCTTACGCTCACCGGTTCGGCGGCGGTCGCGGCCGCGCTGCACCGCGCGTACTCGCTCGGGTGGGTTGCCGCCACCGTGGCCGCCGGGTTGTTGCTGATGCTGCCGCTGGCGCTGGAGACCCGCACCGTGGTGGCCCTGTTCTGCGGTCCGCTGGTGGGAATCGCCGTCCATCTGCTCGCCCTGGGGCGTGGCGGACGCGCCGACGGCTGATCAGACCTGGTCCGACGTGTACTTTGTGGCTTGCAATGGGTTCTGATACGCGCGACGTCTGGATCGTCGTCCCCAACTTCAACGAAGGCCCCGTCATCGGCGAGGTGATCTCCGAGCTGCGCTCGGTCTTCGACAACGTCGTCTGCGTGGACGACGGCAGCTCGGACGGCAGCGGCGAGATCGCCCGGTTGGCCGGAGCCCACCTGGTGCGCCATCCGATCAACCTGGGACAGGGCGCGGCCATCCAGACCGGCATCGAGTACGCCCGCAGCCAGCCCGGCGCCAAGGTCTTTGCCACCTTCGACGCCGACGGCCAGCATCGGGTGAAGGACCTGTCCGCGATGGTGGACCGGCTTCTGGTCGGCGACGTCGACATCGTGATCGGCACCCGATTCGGCCGGCCGGTCGGCAGCCGGCCACCGTTTCTCAAGCGAATGGTGTTGCAGACCGCCGCGCGCCTGAGCCGACGTGGCCGGCGGCTGGGCCTAACCGACACCAACAACGGTCTGCGGGTGTTCAACAAGACCGTCGCCGACGGGCTGAACATCACCATGAGCGGCATGAGCCACGCCACCGAGATTGTCATGATGATCGCCGAAAACCAGTGGCGGGTAGCCGAAGAACCGGTCGAGGTGCTCTATACCGAGTACTCCAAGTCGAAGGGTCAGCCGCTACTGAACGGCGTCAACATCATCTTCGACGGGTTCCTGCGCGGGAGGATTCGGCGTTGACAAGGACGAGGAAATGAACTGGATCAAGGTGCTGCTGATCGGCTCGATCATCGCGTTGCTGATCTTCTTGCTGCGATCGCGCCGCAGCGCGCGGGCGCGGGCGTGGGTCAAGGTCGGCTACGTGCTGTTCGTGCTGCTGGGCATCTACGCAGTGCTGCGACCGGATGACACGACGGTGGTGGCGCACTGGTTCGGAGTCAATCGCGGCACGGATTTGATGCTGTATGCCCTGATCATGGCGTTCAGTTTCACCACATTGAGTACATATATGCGGTTCAAGGACCTGGAGTTGCGCTATGCGCGGCTAGCGCGGGCTATCGCCTTGGAGAGCGCGCAGGTCCCCGAGCCGCGCTAGCTTGCGCGAGCAGACGCAAAAGCACCCGACACGCCGTGCGTGCGGGTGCTTTTGCGTCTGCTCGCCATAACTACTAGGCCCGCTGGCTCCGGAAGAAATTCACCGTCCGGCGCACACCCTCATCCAGACCGACCTGGGGCCGCCAACCCAAAACCGTTGCCGCCAAACCAATATCAAGGCAGGACCGGCGCAGGTCGCCCAGCCGCGGCGGGTGGAACTCCGGGTCGTCCGGACCGCCGACCGCGGCGGCCACCGCTGAATGCAGCTGGCGGTCCGAGGTTTCGACCCCGGTCCCGACGTTGAACCGCTGACCGCCACCCGCATCGCCGGATGCCCGCACGAAGGCGTCCACCACATCGTCGACGAATACGTAGTCGCGGGTGTTGGAGCCGTCCCCGAAAACCTTCGTGGGCTTACCTTCCAGCAGCGCCTGCGCGAAGATCGCGACCACACCGGCCTCGCCGTGCGGGTCTTGGCGCGGGCCGTACACGTTGGCCGGCGCGATGTGTGAGCAATCCAGTCCGTACAAATGCCGGAAGGTGTTGAGATAGATCTCACCGGCCACCTTGCCCGCGGCATAGGGTGAAGCGGGGTCGGTCGGCACCGTCTCCGGTGTCGGGTACTGCGGCGGAACACCGTAGATGGAACCCCCGGACGAGGTGTGTACCACCTTGCGGACACCGGCGCGCCTCGCCGCCTCGGCGACTCGCACGGTGCCGATCACGTTCACCGAAGCGTCGAACTGCGGGTCCGCCACCGAATGCCGCACATCGATCTGAGCGGCCAGATGAAAGACCACCTCGGGCTTGTGCTCGTCGAAAATCGACTCCAGGTCGGCGGACACGATGTCGGCCTCGACGAAGACGTGCCCGGTGTTGCCGGCCAGGTGCTCCAGGTTGGTCGCGCGGCCCGTCGCGAAGTTGTCCAGGCTCACGACCGTGTGGCCGTCGGCCAGAAGACGGTCGACTAGCGTCGACCCGATGAAACCGGCTGCCCCGGTGACCAGTGCGCGCACTGGCCCACCATACCGAGTGGCGCTGGCGGCAGCCGCGCTGATCGTGGCGCAGCTCGGGATTCGCGCGGTACTGGCGTTCGGTGGCTATTTCTATTGGGACGATCTGATTCTCGTCGGCCGGGCCGGGACACAGGGGTTGCTGTCACCGTCGTACCTGTTCGACGACCACGACGGACACGTGATGCCCGGCGCCTTCCTGCTGGCCGGGGCCATCATCCGGTTGGCCCCCCTGGTGTGGACGTGGCCGGCGGTCAGCCTGGTGGTGCTGCAGCTGTTGGCATCCCTGGCGTTGTTACGGGCGCTGTACGTGATCCTGGGGTGGCGGCCGGTGCTGCTGATCCCCCTGACGTTCGCGCTGTTCACTCCGCTCGGGGTGCCGGGGTTCGCGTGGTGGGCTGCCGCGCTGAACTCACTGCCGATGCTGACCGCGATGGCCTGGGTGTGCGCCGATGCGGTGCTGCTGATCCGCACCGGCAACGAGCGCTACGCCGTCACCGGTGTGCTGGCCTACCTCGGCGGCCTGCTGTTCTTCGAGAAGGCCGCGGTAATCCCGTTCGTCGCGTTCGCGGTGGCGGGCCTGCTCCAGCACGTGCAGGGCGGCGCCAATCCGCTGCGCACGGTCTGGCGGGCGGGTGCGCGGCTGTGGGCGGCGTCGCTGGCGATCACGGTGTGCTGGGTAGCGCTGTACCTGTCGGTGGTGAATCAGCGGCGATGGAGTTCGGATCTGGCGATGACGTGGGCGCTGTTGCGCCGTTCGATCACGCACGGGATAGCGCCGGGCCTGGCCGGTGGGCCATGGGACTGGGCGCGATGGGCGCCGGCCTCGCCGTGGGCCACACCACCGGTCTCGGTGATGGTGCTCGGGTGGCTGGTTCTGGCTGCAGCGCTTGGTGTTTCGCTGGCACGCAAGCAGCGGATCGGGCTGGTGTGGCTGACCGCAGCGGGCTATGCCGTCGCCTGCCAGGTGCCCATCTATCTGATGCGCTCGTCGCGGTTCACCGCCCTCGAACTGGCCCAGACGCTTCGGTATTTCCCCGATCTGGTGGTGGTGCTGGCGCTGCTGGCCGCGGTCGCGTTCATCGCACCCAACCGGGAGTCAGCCCGCCGGCTCGACGCCTCCCGGCTGCGTACCGTGCTGACATGCGTTGGGGCACTGCTGTTTTTGATCAGCAGCGGATATTCGACGGCTACGTTCCTCACCTCGTGGCGGGACAACCCGGCGGAGCCCTATCTGAAAAACGCCCAGGCCGGCCTGGCGAACACCAACAGGGCGGTGCCGCTGCTGGACCAGGAAGTCGACCCGCTGGTACTCCAACGGGTGGCCTGGCCGGAGAACCTGGCCAGCCACATGTTCGCCCTGATCCGCGATCGCCCTGAATTCTCCTCCGCTACAACACAATTGCGGGTTATCGACAGCAAAGGCCGATTGGTCGACGCCCGAGTGACCTGGGTGCGGACGATCGCGCCGGGCCCGGTGCCACAATGCGGCTATTTCGTCCAGCCCGACCAGCCGGCCCGCCTGCTTCTGGACGGACCGTTGCTGCCGGCGGAGTGGACCATTGAACTCAATTACCTCGCCAATTCCGACGGTTCGATGGTGCTGGCACTGTCCGAGGGCCGCGAAGTCAAGGTGCCCGTGCATCCGGGCCTGAACCGCGTGTATGCCCGGCTGCCGGGGGCCGGGGATGCCATCGTGGCGCGCGCCACCACTACCGCGCTCTCGGTCTGCCTCGCCTCTGGGCCGGTGGGCTTCTTGGCCCCGGTCTGATCTGGTCAAACTCCGGCCCCGAGGCGGGAACGGGGATACGCTGAGGGCTTCCCGAAGGCGGGAGGACGAACATGTCCTATCTGATCGCGGCCCCGGAATATCTGGTGTCGGTGGCTGCGGAACTGCTCGGTATCGGCTCATCGCTCGACGTCGCGAATCTTGCTGCAGCGCTTCCTATTTCCGAGGTAATGGCCGCGGGTGCGGACGAGGTGTCGACGGCGGTGTCCGCGTTGTTCGCCGGGCAGGCCCAGCAATACCGAGCGGTCACCCTTCAGGCTGAGGCGTTTCATCAGCAGTTCGTACGATCGCTGACGGCAGGTGCCGACTCGTATGCGGCGGCGGAAGCGCTCAACGTCGGTCCCCTGCAGCCGGTCCTCGACCTAATCAATGCGCCCACCCAGACGCTGCTGGGCCGGCCGCTGGTCGGCAACGGCGCCGACGCAACCACCCCGGGCGGACCGGGCGGCCCCGGGGGGCTCCTGTATGGCAGTGGCGGCAAGGGCGCACCCGGCGGGACGCTTCAGGCCGATCGGCAACGGCGGCAACGGCGGGGCCGGTGGGTCCGGCAGCGGGAGTCCCGGAAAGGATGGTCTCGGCGGTGCCGGCGGCTTGCTCTTCGGCGCGCCGGGCGCTGTCGGTTAGCCACGCCCTGAAACGTCCCAGCCGGCAACACCGATAGTGAGGTGTGTCGGAGTTGATCGCGGTCCCCGATCTGGTGGCCGCCGCCGCTACGGACCTGTCCCGCATCGGGTCCTCGCTGACCTCGGCCAACCTGGTCGCGGCCCTGCCCACCTCGGCGCTACCGGCCGCCGGAGCCGACGAGATCTCGGCCGCGGTCACAGCGCTGTTCACCGGGTATGCGCGTGAGTATCAGGAGCTCAGCGCCCAGGCGGCGGCATTCCACCAGCGGTTTGTGCATGTGCTGACCGGCGCCGCCGGGTCGTATGCGGCCGCCGAGGCGACCAACGCCGGGCCGCTGCAACCGGTGCTTGATCTGATCAATGCCCCGACCCAGACGCTGCTGGGCCGCCCGCTGATCGGCAACGGGGCCAACGCAACGACGCCGGGCGGAGCGGGCGGGGCCGGCGGGTTGTTGATCGGCAACGGCGGCGACGGCGCGACCGGTGCGCCGGGCGGCACCGGAGGGGCCGGTGGGGACGCCGGACTGATCGGGATCGGCGGGGCCGGCGGTGCCGGCGGTATTGGCGGCGGCACCGGTGGTGTCGGCGGGGCCGGCGGCCGGCTGCTCGGGTTCGGCGGATTGGGCGGCGCAGGTGGCGCCGGCCTGCTCGGCGGTGCCGGCGGCAACGGTGGCGCCGGCGGGCAGGGCGCGCTGATATTCGGCGGCGGTGGGTTCGGGGGCGCCGGTGGCCAGGGCGGCGCAGCTGACGCAGGCGGCGTGGGCGGGGCCGGCGGCGCTGGTGGTGTCGGCGGTGCGGGCGGCGTTCTGTTGGGCAATGGCGGCCAAGGAGGCGCCGGCGGTGGCGGTGGCGGCGCCGCGGGCATTGCCGGCGCGATGCGGGGGGCCGCCGGTGCGATAAAGGATCTGGAGCGACGGCAGAAGTCCCGCCAGACCAGGGCTTCGCGCGACGCTTTGGACCGTGCGCTGATCGACCTGGCCACCTATTTCCGGGATGCGCTGGTGGTCTCGGCGGACGCGGGCCAGGTTCGGGCCAACCATCCCGACATGGCCGAGCGGGTGAGCTCGCTGGCCGGGCACGCCAGCCCCGAGCGGCTGCTGCGCTGTATCGAGGCCGTGCTGGAATGCCGGGAGGCGCTGGCGATCAACGTCAAACCCAAGTTCGCGGTTGACGCCATGGTCGCGACCATTGGGCAGGAACTGCGCTGAGTTGCCGGAGTTGGGCGCGATGGGCCGGCTGCCGTAGACTCGTGCCGCCCGACAATCGGGTAGCGCCGCCTTAGCTCAGTCGGTAGAGCGATTCACTCGTAATGAATAGGTCAGGAGTTCGATTCTCCTAGGCGGCTCCATCTTTCGCGTCATCCGCCCGGTCCGGGCAGGCCGTCCTCGCCAAGTATCACGCCTTTGGTGCCGCCCGGCCCGCCCAGGCCACCGGTGCCTGTGCCCAGCGGCAGGCCCGGGACGCCGCCGGCTCCGCCGTGGCCGCCGCTGCCCACGTACTTCGCCGACGCGCCCGCGCCGCCCGCGCCGCCGTGACCACCAGCGCATCCCGGAAATAGGTGGCCAGGTCGATCAGCGCACGGTCCAAAGCGTCGCGCGAAGCCCTGGTCTGGCGGGAACTTCGGCGGTCGCTCCAGATCCTTTATCGCACCGGCGGCCCCCCGCATCGCGCCGGCA
>NZ_LZMH01000051.1 GCF_001673635.1 Mycobacterium asiaticum | reverse complement strand
GGCCTGGGCAACGCCGGGCACCACAACACCGGCAGCTTCAACGCGGGCAACACCAACAGCGGCGACTTCAACCCGGGCAACATCAACACCGGCTGGTTCAACACCGGAAACTCCAACACCGGCCTGCTCAACACCGGCAGCGTCAACACCGGTGCTCTCGTCTCCGGCAACTACGTCGACGGCCTGATCTGGCGAGGCAACTACCAAGGCCTGCCCGGGTTCTCGCTCGAATACACCTTCCCGGTCATCCCGGTGGTCGGCGCCGACATCGTCGGCGGCCTGGGACCCATCACCGTGATTCCGCCGATCCACATCCCGACCATTCCGTGGTACCTCGATGCGGCCGGCGCGATCGGCCCGGTCAACATTCCGTCCATCCCGATTCCGTCGATTCACGCGACCATTAACCCGGCCGTCAACATCAGCCCCATCAGCGTCGCCCCCATCACCATCACCGGACCGAACATCACCATCGACTACAGCACTGCGCCCAGTTTCTCGATCTCCGGCGGAAGTTCAAGTTTCGTTGTCGTCGCCAGTTACGGTTTTGTCCTTCCGGGACCGATCACGATCGAGGGCTCTCCGGCCGGTGTGAGAGTCGACAGCCCCGGCTTCAGGCTCGAGCCGATCCACACCCTGGGTGGGTCGCTGACCATCCCGGGATTCACGATCCCCACCGGTCCGATCAACATCGGGCTGCCGCTGTCACTGACCATCCCCGGTTTCAACACCCCGGCCGGCGGGATTCCGTCGCTGCCGCTGGGCTTCGGCCTCGAGAGCGGCACACCGTCCTTCGACCTCCCGACGGCCGTCATCGACCGGATCCTGTTCGATCTGCACGCGACCAGCACGCTGGGCCCGATCGACATTCCGCTCGCCGGATTCGGCGGCACCCCGGGACTCTTCAACACCAGCCTGCTGCCGTCGTCGGGCTTCTTCAACAGCGGCGGTGGCACCGTTTCCGGCTTCATGAACTTCGGCACTTCCGTGTCCGGCCTACTGAACTCGGTGTCGACCGCAGCGGCCGGGTCGCTGTCCGGCGTCGCCAACTTCGGCACCCAGCTATCGGGCATGCTGAGCCGCGGCACCGACATCGCCGGCCTTTACAACTTCAGCTCCTTGGACCTGTTTGCGTCGGCGGTGATCTCGGGCTTCAACAACATCGGCGAGAGGTTGTCGGGGTTCTTCTTCACCAACACAGGCCCGTAAACGTCGGCATGCCACACCATCCAGCCGCGACTCACTAATGTTTCAGCCGATCCCGGCCCCCCGGGCGGGGCCACGACCGGGCATCCGTCGCAATAGCGGCCCTTCATTCGTCGTCACTACAGGGACGAAAATCTATGGAAGTGAACGGGGGCCGAATATCCATGACCGACATCACCCGACTGCACAGCGAGCTCGTCGCTCGCGTGCTCCGCAGTGACGCATCGGCACCGCCCACGCTGCGCCGAGCCGCCTTCGACAATGCCGGACTGACCGAGCCGATGCGCACCTTGGTCGACAAGGTCGCCAACAGCTCCTACCAGGTCACTGACGAAGACGTAGCCGCGGTGCGCGCCGCAGGATTCAGTGAGGACCAGGTGTTCGAGATCGTGGTCTGCGCGGCCGTCGGCCAGGCCAACCGTCACTATCACGGCGCGCTGGACGCACTCGCCGAAGCCACCGGGGCAGACCGATGAGGCTGCAGGTCCTGGACCGGGGCCACCCGCCGCACATCAAGGCGCTGTTCGGGGTGATCCGGCTGGTGTCACGGCACCCGGTCGTCGATGCGGTGAAGTTGGCCTTCTACCGACGCGATTTCTACGGCGGTGGCGAACTCACCCACCAGGCCATGCGCGGCACTTCGGAATGGTCGGTCGGTGACCGCGAGCTGATGGCGGCCGTCGTCTCGCAAGCCAACGAATGCCCGTTCTGCGTCGCCGCGCACACCGCCACTTCCAGACAGTGGTATCAGGACGACGCGAAAGTCGCTGCCGTACTTGACGATTTGGATGGGGCGCCCATCGGCGCGCCGCTGCGGGAGACCCTTCGCCTGCTCGGCAAGCTCGCCCGGGAGCACCGTGTCGACGCCGACGATATCCGAGCCGTCCTCGACACGGGCGCTTCGCCCGAGCAGATCAAGGATGCGCTGGCCGTGTGCTTGGCCTTCGACGTCACCAACCGGCTGGCCAATGCCTTCGACTTCGCGATCGCCGAACCCGCCGCAATGGACGCCGGTGCGAGGCACCTGCTCAAACGCGGCTACCGATAAACCTCTAGGCCAAAGTGGCCCGCACGCACACCGTGATGTAAGGCAGCGCAAGACCATTGGCGTTCGCCAGAGCCGGATGGGTGGCCAGCAACTCACGCACCTTGTCCAGCGTCTTGGTGCGCACCTCGGTGGGCGAGGTGATGCAGTAGGTGCGTGAGGCCACCAGGTCGATAAGCGCCTGCGACGTCAGGTAATTCGTCCACTCGAGCTGGTGGCGTTCCACATTGGTGAACGGCTCGGGTAGCGTCACCCGGTTGCGGACCGGATCGTCGTCGCGGCCGATGATCTCGCCGAGCTCGCGCACCCAGCCGAGCCGTTCGTCGCGGGTGTTCCACACCAGACCCAGCCGGCCGCCCGGACGCAACACGCGGGCCACCTCCGGAATCGCGCGGGCCGGGTCCACCCAGTGCCACGCTTGGGCCACCAGCACCGCGTCAACGCTGTTGTCCTGCAACGGAATCTCTTCGGCGGTGCCGAGCAGCGCTCGCGTCTGCGGCAGCGATGCGGTGAGCACCTCGAGCATCTCGGGGACCGGGTCCACCGCGACCACGTCCAAGCCGCGCTCGACCAGTCGCGTCGTCAGCTTGCCGGTCCCTGCGCCGAGGTCGAGGACTTCCCGGGCACCCGACGGCAACAGCCAGTCGATCGCTTCCGGCGGATACGTCGGGCGGCCCCGCTCGTAGGCGGCCGCGGCCGCGCCGAAGGACAGGGAACGATCGCGCTGGGATCGGGTCACCTTTGCTGCCTCGCGCACGCGCTTTCGGCCAACTGCAGGGTCTCGCGGATCAACACACCCACCGCATCGGATTCGATCAGGAACCCGTCGTGGCCGCAGATGGACTTGACCACCCGCACCCCGCCGCAACCGGGCAACAGCTCGGCCAGCTCGTCCTGCAGACGCAGCGGGTAGAGCCGGTCGGAGGTGATACCGCCGACCACGGTCGGGACCGGGCACCGGGTCAGCGCCGCGTGTACACCGCCGCGCCCGCGCCCGACGTCGTGGCTGTTGAGCGCCTCGGTCAGGGTGACGTAACTGCCCGCGTCGAAGCGCGAAAGCAGCTTGTCGCCCTGGTGCTCCAGATAGCTCTGCACGGCGTAGCGGCCGCCGACCGCCGGATCCTCGCCCGACTGCGCCTCGTTGGCGAACCGGCGGTCCAGCTCGACCTCGCCGCGGTAGGTCAGGTGCGCGATGCGGCGCGCGATTTTCAGGCCGTCGTCGGGAGCCTGACCGGTCTCGTAGTAGTCGCCGCCCTGCCAGTTGGGGTCGGCTTTGATCGCCGCGATCTGCGTGGTCTGCGTGCCGAGCTGGTCGCCGGTGGAGCGGGCCCCCACCGCCAGGAGCAGGCCGGCCCGCACCCGGTCGGGGTGGCCGACAATCCACTCGAGCGCGCGCGCACCGCCCATGGACCCGCCAACGACGGCGGCCACCTGAGTTATTCCCAGCGCGGCCAGCGCGGCGATGTCCGCCTCGACCTGGTCGCGGATGGTGATCCGCGGAAACCTTGAGCCATACGGTTTTCCGTCCCGGGCCAGCGAGCTCGGCCCGGTGGAGCCGCGGCAGCCGCCGAGCGAGTTGGTGGCCACCGCGCACCAGCGGTTGGTGTCGATCGGTGCGCCCGGTCCGGCCACCCCGTCCCACCAGCCGGGCGTGGGATGTCCCGGTCCGGCGGGCCCGGTGATGTGCGAGTCACCCGTGAGCGCATGGAGCACCATCACCACGTTGTCACGCGTCGGCGACAACTCGCCCCACCGCTGGACCGCGATGTGGACATCGTCGATGACGGCACCGCTTTCCAGCCGCAGCGCACCGATGTCGACGACGCCGACCTCGCCTTCGGCGGGCAGCGCTTGTGTGGGCACGTCGGAGATCGTCACGTCCGGCGTCCTCAGAACGCCGCCACGGCCTGCGGGTCGGTCCCGGCCACCGACGAGCTGATCGCCCCGGCCGCGGCGAAACCGAGCTCCAGGTCGGCCAGGATGTCGTCGATGTTCTCCAGGCCGACGGCCAGGCGCACCAGGCCCGGGGTGACACCGCTGGCAAGTTGCTCGGCGGCGCTGAGTTGGGCGTGAGTGGTCGAGGCCGGGTGGATGACCAGCGAACGCACATCCCCGATGTTGGCGACGTGGCTGTGCAGCTGCAGGGCGTCGACGAACGCCTTGCCGGCGTCCACGCCGCCCGCGAGCTCGAACGCCAGCACCGCGCCCGCGCCCTTGGGCGCCAATTTCTTGGCCAGCTGATGCCAGGGGGAGCTGGGCAAGCCGGCGTAGTTGACCGACAACACGTCCTCGCGGGCCTCGAGGAACTCGGCGACCCGCTGCGCGTTAGCGACGTGGCGCTCCACTCGCAGGCTCAGCGTTTCCAGGCCCTGGGCCACCAGGAACGCGTTGAACGGCGACGCCGCCGAGCCGAGGTCGCGCAGCAATTGCACGCGCGCCTTGAGCGCGAACGCGGGCGGCCCCAGCTCGGCGAACACCACGCCGTGGTAGCTGGGGTCTGGTGTGGTGAAGCCGGGGAAGCGACCGTTGGTCCAGTCGAAGGTGCCGCCGTCGACGATGACACCTGCGATGGCCGAGCCGTGCCCGCCCAGGTATTTGGTGGCCGAGTGCACGACGATGTCGGCGCCCTGGGCCAGCGGCTGGATCAGATAGGGCGTGGCAATGGTGTTGTCCACGATCAGCGGCACCCCGTTGCGGTGGGCCACCTCGGAGACGGCGGGCGTGTCCAGCACGTCGATCTGCGGGTTGGAGATGGTCTCGGCGAAGAACGCCTTGGTGTTGGGTCGCACCGCTGCCTGCCAGGAATCCAGGTCGTCGGGGTCCTCGACGAAGCTGACCTCGATGCCCAGCTTCGGCAGCGAGTAGTGGAACAGGTTGTAGGTACCGCCGTACAGCCTTGGGCTGGACACGATGTGATCGCCGGCGGCGGCCAGGTTCAGGATGGCGTAGGTCTCGGCGGCCTGTCCGGAGGACAGGAACAACGCGGCCACACCGCCCTCGAGTGCGGCGATGCGCTGCTCGACGACGTCGGTGGTCGGGTTGCCGATGCGGGTGTAGATGTTGCCGGGCTCCGCGAGGCCGAACAGCGCGGCGGCGTGCGCGACGTTGTCGAAGGTGTACGACGTGGTCTGGTAGATCGGCAGCGCCCGCGCGTTGGTGGTCGGGTCCGGTCGCTGCCCGGCGTGAATCTGCTTGGTTTCGAAGGACCAATTCGCGGTCGGGTCGGTGTTCTCGGAGCTCACTCTGGTCGCTTTCTGCTGGGGAGATGGCGGTTAGGCGAAGAGAGGCACAGCTTGCAGAGCCGAGTGGGTTTCAGAAGTGCACATCACGTTTCCCTGTCAGCTCAGGGGCCCGGTTGACGGCGGACCCGCGCTTGCCGCGTAGCCGGTGCGGCTACTCAACCTGGTCATCACCCGGGGCACCCCACCGCGGTTGGAGGGTTGCCGGCCAGCAAGCCGGGGCTTGACGCTGGCGCTCATGACCGATTTGCAGACTATCGTATGGCGGCTGATCCCCGCCAACTCCTAGCTGGCGGGCGGCTCGGCCACCTGCTTGCCAGGGTTCGCGCCCACACACTCGTCCAGGAAATCCAGGATCACCTCTGTGACCCGCCCCGGTGCCTCGAACATCGGCACATGGCCGACGTTGTCCAGCTTGGTGAACCGGTGGTCCTCGGGCAGCTCAGTGCGGAAATGCTTGCTGAACCGGGGGGAAGGGACGACCCGGTCCTTCTCGCAGACGACCAGATGGGCGGGCACGGAGTTCTCGGCGAGCTGCTGCAGCCCGGGCATCAGCAGCGCCTTGACCAGCAGCTGGAAATAGGCCGGGCAGTGCGCGACGTCATCGACGATGACGCTGAGTTCGCGCTCGCTGACCCCGTGGGGGCTGGCGCTGATCGCGTAGGTGGCCAGGTGGCGGCTGAACGGTATCTGCAGTACCCGCGGCCCGAACAGCCAGGCGAGTATCAGCATCGGAATGCCCAGGATGAACTTGCCGATCACCTCGAACTTGGCCGGGCTCCACCGGGTCCAGCCGCCGGCCGGGGCGATGCCCAGCACGCTGCGCGCGCGCCCGCGGCGTTCCAGCTCGAACGCCACCCAGCCGCCGAGCGAGTTGCCGACGATGTGCGCGGTCTCCCAGCCGAGTTCGTCCATCTGGCGCTCGACGTGGTCGGCCAGGACCTCAGAGGACAGGAAGTAAGTGCCGGCGCGCGGACCGCCGTTGTGGCCCGCCATCGTCGGCGCGAACACCTCGTAGCGGCCGGTTTCCGCCAGTTGCTGCGCAACCACCTCCCACACGGTCTGCGACATCAAGAACGGGTGCAGCAGCAGCACCGGCTCGCCCGAACCCAAGTGGATGGGCTTGCGGGTGGCGGCGCCCGATGAAGGCTTTCGCAGGCTTCGCATAAATTCGACAGTAAATGCGGTACCGCTGGTACCGCAACCGAGCCTGCGGCTGGCATCACGCTCGCGCGGTCGGGGCCCCGTGAAAAGATCGGGAGCATCATGAGCACCCCTACCGGATCCCGCCGGATTTTCTCCGGTGTGCAGCCCACTTCTGACTCGCTACACCTCGGCAACGCCCTCGGCGCGGTTGCCCAGTGGGTCGGGCTGCAGGACGAGCATGACGCGTTCTTCTGCGTGGTGGACCTGCACGCCATCACCATCCCGCAGGATCCGGACGCGCTGCGGCGCCGCACGCTGATCACCGCCGCGCAATACCTGGCGCTCGGCATAGACCCCGACAAGGCCACCATCTTCGTGCAGAGCCACGTGCCCGCCCACAGTCAACTGGCGTGGGTGCTGGGCTGCTTCACCGGGTTCGGCCAGGCCTCCCGGATGACGCAGTTCAAGGACAAGTCGACGCGCCAGGGCACCGACTCGACCACCGTCGGACTGTTCACCTATCCGGTGCTGCAAGCGGCCGACGTGCTGGCCTACGACACCGACCTGGTTCCGGTGGGCGAGGACCAGCGCCAGCACCTGGAACTCGCCCGCGACATCGCCCAGCGTTTCAACAGCCGCTTCCCGGACACCTTCGTCGTCCCCGACGTGTTGATCCCCAAGGTCACCGCCAAGATCTACGACCTGCAGGACCCGACGTCGAAGATGAGCAAGTCGGCGTCCACCGACGCCGGGCTGATCAGCCTGCTGGACGATCCGGCCAAATCCGCCAAGAAGATCCGCTCCGCGGTCACCGACAGCGAACGCGAAATCCGGTACGACCCGGAGGCCAAAGCCGGCGTCTCGAACCTGCTGAGCATCCAGTCGGCGGTCACCGGCGTCGGCATCGACACCCTGGTCGACGGGTACGCCGGGCGCGGCTACGGCGATCTGAAGAAGGACACCGCCGAAGCGGTCGTTGAATATGTCCGGCCGATCAAGGCGCGGGTCGACGAGCTGACCGCCGACCTAGGCGAGCTGGAGGCCGTGCTGGCGGCCGGGGCGCAGCGCGCCAACGAGATCGCCAGCAAAACCGTGCAGCGGGTCTACGATCGGTTAGGTTTCCTTCCGCTTAAGGAATAAGTTGACCGCGAATCACCAGCCCGTGCCGGCCACCCCGGGAGTCCTGGACCGGCTGCGGGCCCGGGCTGACTGGTTCGATCACGCGGTGCGCGCCTTCCTGCATTTCCGGGATTGCAATGGCAATCTCTTCGCGGCCGGGCTCACGTACTACACGCTGATCGCGCTGTTCCCGTTGCTGATGATCTGTTTCGCGCTGGGCGGTTTCGCGCTGTCACGACATCCGGGCCTGGTCGACACCATCGACGACCGCGCCCGGTCGTGGGTGTCGCCGGAGCTGGGGCAGCAGCTGGTGGGCCTGATGAACTCGGCGATCGCGGCGCACACCTCCGTCGGCGTGATCGGACTGCTTTTCGCGGCCTGGGTGGGCCAGACGTGGATGTATCGGCTGCGCGAAGCGCTCGGCAGGATCTGGGGGCACCCGGTGGCCTCGGTGGGCCTGGTCCGCACGATGCTGTCCGATGTGGCCGCCGTGGTGGCGACGTTCGGGGTAATCCTGGCCACCATGACACTCTCGGCGCTGGGGCATCGGGAGCCGATGGAAGCAGCGCTCAAACTGCTTGGCCTTCCGGAACTTTCGGTCTTCCACTGGTTGCTGCGGGCACTTTCGGTGCTGATCTCTTTCCTGGTTTCGTGGCTGGTCTTCACCTGGGTGATCGTCCGGCTGCCGCGGGAGTCGGTGGGTGTCGCCACGTCGATGCGGGCCGGCCTGATCGCGGCCGTCGGGTTCGAGTTGTTCAAACTGCTGGGTTCGCTGTATCTGCGAGTGGTGTTGCGCAGCGTGGCCGGTGCGACTTTCGGGCCGCTGTTCGGCCTGCTGGTGTTCGCCTATGTCACCTGGGTGCTGGTGCTGTTCAGTACCGCCTGGGCCGCGACGGCGGGCGCCTCATGACCCATGCCGAGACGGACGTCGACACCGCCACCGACGCTGCCACCCCGGGGTTCCTGCAACGCCTGCGTGCCCGGCACGGCTGGCTCGACCACGCGGTCAAGGCCTACCAGCGCTTCAGCAAGCAGAAGGGCACCTTCTTCGCGGCCGGGCTCACCTACTACACGATCTTCGCGTTATTTCCTTTGCTGATGGTCGGTTTCGCGGTCGCCGGTTACACCTTGTCGCGCCGGCCGCAGCTGTTGAGCACGCTGGAGGCGCGCATCCGCACGGCGGTGTCCGGGGAGCTGGGCCAACAGCTTGTCGATTTGATGAACTCGGCGATCGACGCGCGCGCCTCGGTCGGTGTCATCGGGTTGCTGACCGCGGCGTGGGCCGGCCTGGGCTGGATGTATCACCTGCGGGAAGCGTTGAGCGAGATGTGGTTACAGGTGGCCGACCCGGCGGGATTCGTGCGCACCAAGCTGTCCGACCTACTGGCCATGTTGGGTACGTTCGTGGTCATCTTGGTCACCATCGCGCTGAGTGCCCTCGGGCAGTCCGGCCCGATGGGGGCGTTGCTGAGATTGCTTCACATACCCGAGTTCTCGTTCTTCGACGAGATCTTCCGCGTCGTGTCGGTGCTGGTGTCGGTGCTGGTGTCGTGGCTGCTGTTCACCTGGATGATCGCCCGGTTGCCGCGCGAGCCGGGCAGCTTCGTCACCTCGATGCGCGCCGGCTTGATGGCGGCCGTCGGGTTCGAGGTGTTCAAGCAATTGGGTTCCATCTACCTGCAGACCGTGGTGCGCAGCCCCGCCGGTGCCACCTTCGGACCGGTGCTGGGCTTGATGGTCTTCGCGTTCGTCACCTGGTCGCTGCTGTTGTTCGCCACCGCCTGGGCGGCGACCGCCGCCGACGACGAGCGGGAGAGTCACGTGGACCCGCCCGCTCCGGCGATCATCCGACCGCGCATCCAGGTTCAGGAAGGCCCCAGCGCGCGCCAGACGCTGGCCGCGATGGCGGCGGGAGCCGTTGGCGCGCTGACCCTTTCACGGCTGACCCGGCGCCGCAACCGCTAGCTGACCAACTTCAGGCCGACGACGCAGCCGACGATCCCGGCGATCAACAGCATCTTGACCAGCGAAGCGGGTTCGTCACCGGTCACCATCGCGTAGCAGACCGTCAGCACCGCGCCGATGCCTACCCACACCGCGTAACTGGTGCCGGTGGGCAGGCTGCGCATCGCCACCGCGAGGCCGGTCATCGAGAACAGCAGGGCCACACCGAAGATCACCGAGGGACCCAGACGGGTGAAGCCGTCGGACCGGCTCAGGGCGGTCGCCCACACCGCCTCCAGGACTCCGGAAACCACCAGCACGAGCCAGGCCATCACCGCACCCCCGGAACGTGGCGCCACTGCCCGTTCGTCATCACACCCGTCACCCGCAGATCCTGATCCAGCACAACCAGATTGGCGGCGAATCCGGCCCGGATCGTGCCCACGCCGTCGAGTCCGAGCGCCCGGGCCGGGGTCGCGGAGGCGGTCTTGACCGCGGCGGCCAGGCCCGCTCCGCGCGCGACCGCGCGGAAGACCCGGTCCATGGTGGCGGTGCTGCCGGCGATGGTGGCCGTGCCGCGCACCCGGGCCACCCCCGAGGTGACGACCACCGGCACCGATCCCAGCCGGAACTCCCCGTCACCGCAACCTGCCGCGGCCGTCGCGTCGGTCACCACGGCGACCCGGTCAGCACCCACCGCGGCGATCACCCCCTGCACCATGTCCGGGTGGACGTGTACCCCGTCCGCGATCAATTCCACGGTCACGCGCGGATCGGCCAACAGCGCCAGCGCCGGCCCGGGCTCGCGATGGTTCAACGGCGGCATCGCGTTGAACAGATGGGTGCCGACGGTGGCGCCCGCGGCGATCGCGTGCCGGGTCTGTTCGTAGTCGGCGTCGGTATGGCCGACGGCGACGACGGCACCTGCGTCCAGGAACCGCGGGATCGCCTCGTCGCTGCCCGGCAGTTCCGGGGCCAGCGTGACCATCCGCACGGTGCCATCGGCGGCGGCCAGCACGGCGTCGATCTCTTCACGGTCCGGCGGCCGGATCTGGGCAGGATCGTGCGCGCCACAACGCCCCACGCTCAGCCACGGTCCCTCCAAGTGGATGCCGGCGATCAACCCGCTCCGGGTTGCATCGGCCAGCAGACCAACGGCGGCAATGAGTTTCGCGGGCGCCGCGGTGACCAGGCTGGCCAGCATCGTGGTGGTGCCGTGCCGCGCGTGGAACACAGCGGCCCGTTCCACCTCGCCGTCACTGAAGGAAGCGCCGCCACCGCCGTGCACATGCATGTCCACAAAGCCCGGAACCACAACGGAATCGGGCAGTTCGACGTCGGCCGATGCGGTCGGCGTCCCGGAACCGCAAGCGACGATCCGCGCGCCGTGCGTGTCCACCCACCCGGGGCGGCAGACCTCGCCGTCGACCACGACCGTGCCGGCGTGGATCAGGGTCATGGCCGGCTTCCGGTCTCGGCGTCCTCCGCTGGCCAGCGCCCGCCGTTCTCCCAGTAATGCCGGATGTCCTCGAGTTGGCGGCCTTTGGTTTCCGGCGCGAAGCGGTACACCACGCCGAACGCGATCACCGCGAAAGCTCCGAACACCGCGAAAACGCCTGCGCCGCCGAGCAACTGCAACAGGGTCAGGAAGAAGCCGGCGATGATCGCGTTGGCAATCAGGTTGGAAGTCAGCATCACGCTGGAGCCCACCGAACGCAGGTGGGACGGAAAGCTCTCCCCGGCGAACACCCACACCAGCGAGCCGAACCCGAAGCTGAACCCCACGATGAACAGCAGCACCCCGCCGAATCCGAGCAGCAGCGGGGCGCGAGATTCCTCGGCGAACACGGCGATCAGCACGGCGTCCGCGGCGATCATCATCGCGATGCCGGACAACAGAATCGGCCGCCGCCCCACCCGGTCCACCAGGAACAGCGATGTGCCCACCGCGGCCAGACCGGCAACCTGAACCAGCGCAGGCAGCGCCAGCAGTGCAAAATCGCCGTCGAAGCCCATCGCCTTGAAAAGCCTTGGGCTGTAATAGATGATCGCGTTGATACCAGTGATCTGGATGAGGAAGCCCAGCGCCACCACGAACAGGGTGGCGCGCAGATAAGGCCGCCGCAGCATCTCAGCGATCCCGCCGCCGGGGGTGCTCTGGTCTTCTTTCACCGCGGCGGCGATCTCGGCCAGCTCCGCATCCACTGCCGCCTCGGGTTCGATGCGCAACAACGCCCGGCGCGCGTCGTCAACGCGCCCCTTGAGCAGATACCAGCGTGCGGTGTCAGGCATGCGTAACAGCAGCGGCAGCAACAGCGTCGCCGGCACGGCGGCCAGTCCCAGCATCCACCGCCAGCCCTGTGACCCGGCCAGCAGGTAGCCGACGACATAGCCCAGAATGATGCCGCTGACGGTGGCCAGCTGGTAGGCGGCCAGCAGCGAACCTCGCACCGCGGCAGGCGCCGATTCGGCCACGTACACGGGGACCACCACCACCGACACCCCGATCGTCACGCCCAGCAGCAGCCGCGCCGCCAGCAGCATCGGCACCGAAACCGACATCGCGCCCAACAAAGCGAACAGCGCGTAGCCGAGCAGGATCAGCACCATCGACTTCTGTCGCCCGATCGCATTGGCCAGCACGCCGGCGCCCAGCGCTCCGCCGATCTGGCCGATCACCACCATGGTGGTGACGAGTTCCTTGTGGTCGTCGGTGAGGTGGAAGTCGCGCGAGATGACGTGCAGCGCGCCGGCGATGCTGGATAAGTCGTAGCCGTAGATTATTCCGACGCTGGCCGCGGTCAGGCCGACCAGCAAACCCCGACCGGTCAGGTTTTCACCTTCGCTTTGAGCACCTCGATGGCCTTGGCCGGGTGCTCGGGCGTGATGCAGGGCCGCACCCGCTTGCCCAGGTCGATGACCAGGAGGGTGCTTTTGCGGCCTCGGTGGATGTCCAGCGGGAACCAGTAGCGCGGATCACCGGCGCCCCAGATCCGGCCCTTGCCGCTGGCCCAGCCCATCTGCTCGCTTTTGATGCCCTTGATGTCGCTGTAGGCGACTCGTTTGGGGGTGGCAAACGGAAAGTAGTAGTGCCGAATGGTGATGCCTTCCTCATCCAGCGTGAGGTTGGCGTCCTCGTACAGGGCCGTCATGGCGCCTGAGTCTAGCGGCTGCTAATGCCCGCGACGGGTATTCATCGACCGCGCTACCAGGATCAACCCGAACACGATGACGGTGCCGATGACGGCCACTCCCACCCGGATCGGCAGCGTGTCCGCCGACGACATCAGCCCCGCCGCCTGGTTGTTCTCCGGGGCCCGGTTGGCGGGGTTGGGATTGCTGGGCAACAGCGACGGGTCGGGTTCGATGAGCGAGCCCACCTGCGTGCCCTGCGGGGTGCTGAAGCCGTAGTCCAGCAGGTGCGCCGCCTGCTCCCAGGGTGCGATCGGTTGCCGGGTGCCGTGCAGCAACACCGCAACCAGCCGTCGGCCGTTGCGATTTGCCGCACCGACAAAGGTCTGGCCGGCGTCGTCGGTGTAGCCGGTCTTGCCGCCCATCGCGCCGGGGTAGTGGTAGAGCAGCTGGTTGTCGTTCTCCAGCTCGTAGCCGGGGTGGTCGCCGTGGCCGGGAAAGTCGAATGTTCTGGTCGCGACGATGTCGGCGAAGACAGGGTTGCGCCAGGCGTACCTATAGAACAGCCCGATGTCATAGGCCGAGGTGCTCATGCCGGGCCCGTCGAGCCCGGACGGTGTGGCCACCCGGGTGTCGTGTCCGCCGAGTTTGGCGGCCAGCACGTTGAGCTTCTCCAGCGCCGCTTGCATGCCGCCGAGCTGCATCGCCAGCGCGTGCGCCGCGTCGTTGCCCGAATGCATCAGTAAGCCGTGCAGCAACTGGTTGATGGTGTAGACGCCGCCCGCGTCAACCCCGACCTTCGTGCCTTCGGCGGCCGCGTCGTCGTCGGTGCCGGGGACCGTCTTGTTCTGGTTGAACGCGTTGATCGATGCCATCGCGACCAGCACCTTGATGATGCTGGCGGGTCGGTGGCGGCCGTGCGGATCCTTGGCTGCGATCACAGCGCCGCTGTCGAGGTCTGCGACCAGCCAGGCCTCGGCGGAGACATCGCCGGGCACCGGGGCAGTGCCCGGCGCGGTGATGATGCCGCAGCCGGCCAGCGCGTTCCCGCCGATCGGTGTCGGAGGCAGGGCCAGGGGCAGCGGCGGATCACCCGCCATCGGTACCTCGGAGGAGTCGACCGCGGGTGGAGTATTGATCTTGTACGGGCAGTTCTCGGTCCCGGCATTCACCGCGGCGCTGGGCTCGGCCCGAGCCGCCGCAAGCGTCAGCGCGCCCGGTCCGGTGACCGCCAAAAACGCTGCGGCCAGGCATGATGCGACGCGCAAAGAGGTCCGTGAAAACAGCATTGCTGAGCAGATTAAGTGATCCAACCCGGGATCGCAGGATGCCGCGCGGTGTTAGGTCTGCTGCACTGCGGTGTTAGAAGTCGAGTCCGTATCCCCCGCGTAGGTCCGTGTGTGCGGCCGCCAGGACGCGGTCGCACAGGTCCACGAGGGCGTCGAGGTCGAGATCGGAATCTTTGCCCAGCATGTCCAGGAACACCGTCTCCTGCCTGCGCAGCTCGGACCACTTGAGTTCGCCCTCGTAGTACACGGTCGCGTCGTCCGCGGGGGCGGGGCACGCCGCGGATTGTGCTAACTGCCGCTTGCAGGCATCCAGCTGGGTCAGTGAGTAGCCGTGTTCGCGGAACTGACGATCCCACTCGTCGAGTAGCAGACCTACCAGCTCTTGCACCGGCGGCGCGGCGTAGACCAACAGTTCGGCCACTCCGTCGTCGAGTCCCAGCCGCATCCGGAAGTCATAGAGCTCCCGGATGGCTTCGGCGCGCCGCTGGGTGGCGACCTCCTCGGCGGTCCCGCGCCCTTCGTACTGGGCCGCACGTTTGACGTACATGGTCGCCGAGATCAGCGATTTGAGCACCGCCTTCTTGTCGTCGGCCGCGCGCTTCTCGAAGTCGAGCACACGTTCGTGCCGCCGGTCCTCCTCCTTGTTTCTGGCGTCGATGCGCTTGGTCCAGATCGCGACGGTGGCACTCGAAATCACGGACGCGAGAGGGACGAGCGCGTTTGCTAGCAACGTCATCCAGTTCATCTGTTGACCCTAAGTGGGCCACTCCGAGGTCCGCAGGCAAACCGGTGTAGAGAGCCGATGTATTTGACAGTGTCAATATATGGTGTGACACTGTCAGTCAGTATGAAACTGCTGACGCTTTCCGAGTTCGCCGCTGCGGCCGCTGCCGCGGTGCAGTCGTCCGGCGCCGTGCCGGAGAATCGGCAGGCCAAGCCCATCCCGGCCGAGCGGATGGTCCGCTACTACACCGCGCGGGGCCTGCTGCCCCGGCCGGGTAACCGGGGCCGCGCACTGACCTACGGGCGCTCGCACCTGATCCGGCTGGTCGCCATCAAGCGGCTGCAGGGCCAGGGCTTCTCACTTGAGGAGATCGCCGAGCGGCTCGACGGCATGACAGCGGCCGAGGAAGAGGCGCTGGCGGCCATCCCAGCGGCGGCGATGCCGGCGGATCTGGGCGACCCCGAACCGACGCCCGAACCCGCGCGCGCCGCCGGCCCGTTCTGGCGGACGGTCCCTGACCGGGCTGCCGCGCCGGCGCCCGAGCCGCCCGTCACCAGCCTGCAGGCCGTGCGGCTGTCCGACACTGTCACCTTGCTGGTCGACGGCGACGGGCTGCCGTCCCTCGATGCCCTGCGCCACGCCGCTGCCCCGCTGCTGGACCTGCTCGCCCACACCCGAAAGGACTCGTCATGAGTGCTCAGTTGTTACCCCTGCTACCCGCCGGCCCCGCCCACCCGGTGCGGGCGGGCAAGCCGACGTGCGGTGAGTTGTCGGGACCGGACGGCCGATCCCTCCCACTGAAGTCGCTCACCGTCGACGCCGCCCTGGTCGGCCTGACCGCCACGTCCACCGTGCGACAGCGGTTCGTCAACACCGGCGACACCACCATCGAAGCGACCTACGTATTTCCCCTGCCGGCTCGCGCCGGGGTGACCGACTTCGCCGCCGATCTGGCGGGGCGGCGCGTGATCGGGGTCCTCAAGGAACGAGGTCACGCCCGCGCCGACTACGAGCAGGCGCTGCTCGCCGGCCAGCGTGCCGCGATCGTCGAGGAGGACCGCTCGGACGTGTTCTCGGTGCGCGTCGGCAACCTCGGGCCCGGCGAGGAAGCCACCATCGAGTTGCGGCTGACGGGGCCGCTGTCGTTCGAGGACGGCGAAGCGACGTTCCGATTCCCGCTGGTGGTCGCCCCGCGCTACACGGCCGGCAAACCTCTGCCGGGCGACCGGACCGGCGCCGGCCTGGCCGACGACACCGACGCGGTGCCCGACGCGTCACGGGTGACGCCGCCGCGCCTGGCCGCGGAGGACGAGCGCCCCGATCTGCAGATCGCGCTGACCGTCGACGGAGCCGGCCTGCCGGTGTCCGATCTGCGGTCCAGCCTGCCCACCGCGGTGTCCGAAACCGAGGGTGCGACCCGGTTGCTGGTGGAGCCGGGCGCCCGGGCCGACCGGGACTTCGTGCTGCGCTTCCGCATCGACCGCGGCGAGCTGTCGTCGTCGGCGCTGTTGGTCCCGGACGCCGAGGGTGACGAGGGCACCTGGTCGGTGACGCTGGTGCCACCCGCCGAGACCAGCAGCGCACCGCGCGACGTGGTGGTGTTGCTGGACCGCTCGGGTTCGATGCACGGCTGGAAGATGATCGCCGCCCGCCGGGCCGCGGGCCGGATCGTGGACATGCTGGATGCCGCCGACCGGTTCTGCGTGCTGGCCTTCGATGACCGCATCGACAGTCCGTCGGGGCTGCCTGCCGGTTTGGTCGATGCCAGCGATCGAAACCGATTCGCGGCCGCGTCGTGGCTCGGCGGGCTGGAAAGCCGCGGCGGGACCGAGATGGCCCAGCCGCTGTTCAAAGCGGCGGAGCTCCTTGCCGGCTCGGGCGAAGACCGGCTGGCCAGTGTGGTGCTGGTGACCGATGGGCAGATTACCGGGGAGGACCAGCTTTTGGGGACGCTGGCACCGGTCCTGGGCGACTCGCGCATTTATTGCGTGGGAATCGACCGGGCGGTCAACGCCGGCTTCCTGGACAGGCTGGCCAAGCTGGGCCGCGGCCGCTCCGAACTGGTCGAGTCCGAGGAGCGCCTGGACGAGGCGATGGCGCGGCTGGCGCGAACCATCGGCCGCCCGGCGCTGACCGGATTGCGGGTGAGCGCCGAAGGGGTCGAGATCATCGACGGCACTCTCACGCCCGGCCGGTTGCCGGACGCTTTCGCCGGTGTTCCCTGGGTCGTTTCCGGGCGTTACCGGGGCGGCGGTGCGGCGACGCTACAGGTGGCGGGAGACTCGGCGGCGGTGTCGCTGCCCGCCCGAGTGGCCCCGCAAGCCGTTGCGGTGCGGACGATTTGGGCGCGATCGGTGGTCCGTGACCTGGAGGACGACTACGCGTCGTACGGAGCGGACGAGGAGTTGGCCGAGCGAATCGTCGCGCATTCCGTCCGGTTCGGGGTGCTGTCCCGGTTCACCGCTTTCGTGGCCGTCGACCCGGAACGCACCGACGCCGGACCGTTGACCGAGGTGATCCAGCCCGTCGAGGAGCCGTCGGGATGGGCGACGACCGTGGGCTTCGTGCAAGCGGCGAAGGCGTCCGCGCCGCACTTCGACATGGTCATGCCCGCGCCCGCGGCCATGGCCGCCGCCCCGCCGCCAGCCGGTGCGAAGCCGGCGACGCTGCGGTCGCTGGACAAGCTGCTCAAGGTGGTGGAGAAGAGCGCGCAGGTCCGTCGTTCCGGGCTCGACACGGTGCTGTCCGAATTGAGGCAGCACCGCGACAACGAGTCGGATCGGGAACTGCGCGCGGCGCTCGACCAGCTGTGCGCGGCACTGGCGCGGTTCCTGGAGCACCCGACGGGACCACAGGGGCGCCAGCTGCTGGTCGCGGTCGACGCGGTCAAGCGGGCGCTGGCGTTGCACGGCAGGCCGGCGAGTAAGCGGCGTTTCTGGACGTGATTCCTTCCGCGCGCGAACGTGCGCAGATTGCCGGTACCAGCGGCGTGTCGCCGCGCATCTGTGCACGCTCGCGCACCAGCACGCGTCAGTCCAGGCCGATGTCGCTGAGCACGCCGCGCAGGATCGACTCGATGGCGTCGAACTCGGCGGGACCGCTGATCAGCGGCGGGGCGATCTGGATGACGGTGTCGCCGCGGTCGTCGGTACGGCAGTACAACCCGGCTTCGAACAGCTCCGCGCCGACCCGCTTGAGCAGTGCGGAACGTTCGTCGTCGGGGAACTTCTGCTTGGTCGCCTGGTCTTTGACCAGTTCGATGCCGAAGAAGAAGCCCTCGCCGCGAACGTCGCCGACGATCGGTAGGTCGTAGAGCCTTTCCAAGGTGGCGCGCAGGGTGGGGGACTGCTCTTTGACGTGGTCGTTGAGGCCCTCGCGTTCGAAGATGTCGAGGTTGGCCAGCGCCACCGCCGCCGACACCGGGTGGCCGCCGAAGGTGTAGCCGTGCCGGAACGTCGTCTTGCCGTCATTGAACGGTTCGAACACCCGGTCGCTGGCGATCATCGCGCCCAGCGGCGAGTAGCCGGACGTCATGCCCTTGGCGCAGGTGATCATGTCGGGCTGGTAGCCGAAATCGTCGCAGGCGAACATCGATCCGATACGGCCGAAGGCGCAGATCACCTCGTCGGAAACCAGCAATACGTCGTAGGAGTCGCAGATTTCGCGGACGCGCTCGAAATAACCCGGCGGCGGCGGGTAGGAGCCGCCTGCGTTCTGCACCGGCTCCAGGAAGACGGCGGCGACGGTGTCGGGGCCCTCGAACTCGATGGCCTCGGCGATGCGGTCGGCGGCCCACCGGCCGAACATCTTGGGGTCGGCGTCGAACGGTTCGGGCGCGCGATAGAAGTTGGTGTTGGGCACCCGGAAACCGCCCGGGGCCAGCGGCTCGAACGCTTCCTTGTACTTCGGTAAGCCGGTGATCGACAACGCGCCCTGGGTGGTGCCGTGATAGGCGATCGCGCGCGAAATCACTTTATATTTACCGGGTTTGCCGACGAGCTTGAAGTACTGCTTGGCCACCTTCCACGCGGTCTCGACAGCCTCGGTGCCGCCGTTGGTGAAGAAGACCCGGTTCAGGTCGCCCGGTGCGTAACCGGCAAGGCGCTCGGACAATTCGATGGCCGGCGGCGTGGTGTTGCCCCACAACGGGAAGAACGCCAGTTTCTCGGCTTGGCGCGCGGCGGCCTCGGCGAGTTCGGTGCGGCCGTAGCCGACCTGCACGACGAACAGACCCGACAGCGCGTCGAGGTAGCTTTTGCCGCGGTCGTCGAAGATGGTGACCCCTTCGCCGCGGGTGATGACGGGCGGCGTGATGCCGTTACCGTGCTGGGCGAAGTGCAACCAAAGATTTCTGGACATAGTGATCGCGAGCCTAGCGTTACGCTCAGAACATGGCGGTAGCCCAACAAGTCTCCGAGTTCGAGGCGCTGCGGCCACATCTCATGTCGGTCGCCTACCGGCTGACCGGCACGGTGGCCGACGCGGAAGACATCGTCCAGGACGCTTGGCTACGGTGGTCCACCCAGGACAGTGCGATCGACAACCTCCAGGCGTGGCTCACCACGGTGGTGAGCCGGCTCGGCCTGGACCGGCTGCGGTCGGCGGCGCACCGGCGCGAGTCCTACACCGGCAATTGGCTGCCCGAGCCGGTGGTCACGCCCTTCTCGGATTCGCCGGCCGATCCGCTGTCGGCCGTGGTGGCCGCCGAGGACGCCCGGTTCGCGGCCATGGTGGTGCTGGAGCGGCTCAGCCCGGACCAGCGGGTGGCGTTTGTGCTGCACGACGGGTTCGCGATGCCGTTCGCCGAAGTCGCCGACGTGCTCGGGACGAGTGAGGCATCCGCCCGGCAGTTGGCGTCGCGGGCCCGCAAGGCGGTTGCCGCCGCCCCGCCACCCGAGCCCGACCCCAGCCATGCGGAGGTGGTCGGCCGGTTGATGGCGGCCATGGCGGCCGGTGACATCGAGACCATAGTCTCGCTGCTGCATCCCGACGTCACCTTCACCGGCGACGCGAACGGCCGGACGTCGACGGCGGTTAACGTCATCCACGGGGTGGACAAGGTCGTTCGGTTCATGCTCGGCCTGGCCAACCGGTACGGTGACGCGTTCTACACCGAGCACCAACTGGCTTTGGTCAACGGCGAACTCGGTTCGTACACAAAGGGTGTCCCGGCCACCGAGGGCCGCCGGGAGATGGCGCCGCGGATCACCGCGATGACGGTGCGCGACGGAAAGGTCGTGGCGCTCTGGGACATCGCCAACCCGGACAAGTTCACCGGCTCGCCGTTGCGGGAATCCGGGTAGCGACCCGTCGGGACGACTGGCCTACGGCGGCAGCACGATGCCGGTGGCCTGGCCCAGAATGATCAGCTGGCCGCCCGGCGCCACGTAGGGCCCGGTCGGCCCGTAGATGCCGTGCGCCGGCGTCGTTGGGCTGGCACCCGGGGTATAGAAGTCGTTGATCCAGCCGGTGGCCAGGGTGTACACCGCCGCGGTGGCTCCTGGCGGGGAGAACCCGGTCAGCAGCTGGGCGGCGAGGTCGACGAGCGGGCTCCCGCCCAGCATCGAGTCCACATGCGAACCGCCCACGATCTCGATGCCGGAGAACTGTCCCGGGTACAGGGCGGCCAGTTGAGTTGTGGTGGCGCCGAACGCATTCCACGGTTGCGGCGGCGCGACGACCGCATACAGCGGGATGCTCGCCGCCTGCAGGTTGGCCACCGCAGACCCGAAGGCCGCGGCATTGTTGGCGACCCCGTCGAACATCACCACGCCGAGCAGATGGTTGGTGCCCGCCCCGAGGTTCGTCACGTAATTGCTGGCCGCCATCGTCGCCAGGCCACCGCCGGCGGAGTGGCCGGTCAGCACGAAGTCCTGCGGCAGCGTGCCCGCAAAACCCGCCCAGCGGGCGGCGGTGTTCAGCGCCGTCTGGTCGCCCAGGAACAGCGAGCCCACGCCCTGCTGCATCTGCGGGCTGCTCAGCCAGACCCCGAACGGCAACGGGACCGACGGGATGGTGGGGGTGAGCACGACGCTGTTGGTCTGACTGGCCAATTCGATGGCCAGCGGCTGGTAGAACCACCCGATCGCGGCGAACCCGTGCTGCAGATAAACGGTGCCGGCGGCGTTCACCACCCCACTCGCCTGCGTCGGGAAGTACCACAGCGCCGGGGCGGGGTAGTTGAACTGAGGAATCGTCAGGCCCAGGAATGAACTTGGGCCGACCGGGATCTGCAGGAAGGAGAATCCGATCCTGACCCCGGTTACGCCGTCGGTGCCGGCGACGGCCACCGTCGAGGGAAAGTTGAGTACCCCGCCCAGACCCACGGTGTCGCTGGCCCAGTTGAGCACGGCGCCCAGCGTCGCGGCCCCGGTGCCGCCGAAAAGCGGCCGCCGGAAGCTCTCAACTTGCTGCAACAGCGTCTGCAGCGCAGGCACACTCGCCGCTTCGGCCGTCGCATACGCCGTCGCGGCCGCGCCCAAGGCGCGCTCGAACTCGGCGTGGAAGAGGGCCGTCCGCGCGATCAGCGCCTGAAACTCGTCCGCATAGCCGCCCAACAGACTCGCGACGGCGGCCGAGACCTCGTCGCCGGCCGCCGCGAGAATCCGGGTTGTGGACGGCGCTGCGGTCGCGGCGGCCTCACTGATCGCCTGCCCGATGCCGCCCAGGTCTGCCGACGCCGCGGCAAGCGCTTCGGGCACTGCGGTTAGATACGACGACATCACCGCATGTTAGCCAGCCGAAACGGAGTTGGTTCCCGAATCGGCCCACGGCACCCGGCAGGAGTCCCCCGAGCTGAAACCTTGCTCGGTGATGCCCAGCGCCGAATACATCCGGGCCCGCATGTTCTCGATGCCGATCTGATAGCTCAGCTCGATGACGCCGGCATCGCCGAACCGGGCGCGCAGGTCTTCGACCTGCTCGTCGGTCACCGAGTGGGGGTCGGTGGTCATGGCGTCGGCGTAGGCGATCGCGGCGCGCTCGTCGTCGGTGAAGGCCGTTGACGTGGCGTAGTTGTCGATGTCCTTGAGGCGCTCGATGTCCAGGCCGTCCAGTCGCTGCAGCATGGAACCGAAGTCGACGCACCACGAGCAGCCGATGGTGCGCGCGGCCCAGAACACCGCCAGCTCACGCACACTGGCCGGCAGCGTGCGCGATGCGCTCTGCAGCATCGTCTCGTGCACGGCGTTGGCGATCAGCAGCCGTGGGTGGTGCGCGGCGACGCTGAACGGTTCCGGGACCTCACCGAAGCGCCGCTTCGCGACGCGGTACATGGCGCGAACCAACAGGCCGGCGCGCTTGGGGGGAAGGGGCTCGATGCGGGTTTTCTGTGTCATACCAGTCAGACGAGGTAGCCCGCCCAGACGTGACAGCCCAGGTCACCGGCCCTTTCCAAGAATCTTTCAAGAATCCTTCAAGCGCTGCGTCCGAGCCTGGCTCGGTGGAGCAGGGAACATCTTCTTACTGGACCTATTCCGAGATTCCGATGGTCAACGACCTCGAGGACAGCACGCACGAGGAGGTCCTGGTCGCCGATTCGCGCCTGGACCAGACCGGAATCCGTGCCGCAATCGACGCCGTCTTCGAAGCCCACCCCAACTTGGGTGCGGTGTTCGAACCGAGTCGGGACCGTTGGCTGTCACGCCCCGGCGGCGACTGGAGCTGGGCGGTCGAGCCCCCCGGCGTCACCGTGCCCGAGGTGATCGCCCGGCACCGCGGGAGTTTCGACATGCGCACCGGCCGGTTGTTCGCGGTGTCGCTGCTTCCCGGCGTCCCAGAGCGCCTGGTGCTCACCGCCAGCCACCTGTGCGCCGACGCCAAGTTGTGGAGCAACGTGGTGCACAGCGTGATGTCGGCCTACAACGGGGGCGTGCTGGCGCCCGACGCCAGCTACCGGGCTAGAAGTCGCGGCGCACACTCATGGGGGTGGTGGCGGGCAAGTCGCCGCCGCCGATCACCTGTCGCGCTATCGGCGTAAGCGCGCTGAACAACGTCTGTAGCTCGTCGTCGTCGAGTCCGTCGAACGCCCGCAACGCCAGGGCGTCGGTGGTCGTCTCGATGTGGTCCTTGAGTTCACGTCCGGCCGAGGTCAGCGATCCGTCGTCGGCGAGCAGGCCGCGGTCGGCGAGGCGCCGCGCGCAATCCGACCATTCGTTGTCGTCGTAATGCCGCGTGGTCTTCATGTATTCGGCGGGCAGCGCGCTGGCCACGGTGTGGAACACGTTCGACTCGCGTCCGGTGATGCCCGCGGCGGCCAGCACCGCGATGTGTCCGTCGCCGCGATGCTCCCGCAACAACGTCGTCGCATGCCATAACGCGGCCACCGGGTCCGACGGCTCGGGCAGGGCGATGTTGGCCGCGAACAATGCCCGACCGTCCACCGGCGTCTGATGTGCCGCGCGCAACGCCAATTGCGCTGCGGTGACGACATTTTCGTCATCGGTGACGCCGCAGCGGCGTAGCGCGGCGACCGCCGAGTCCTGCCGGGCCCGCAGCGCAAGCTCCGGCCCGGCGATGTCCCAGGCCGCCGGCAGCGCCTTGGCCACCCGGGCCGGCGCGAAGTTGTAGAACACCGCGGTCACGACCTGCGGCGGCACCACACCGAAAGGAGCCGAGCGGGCGGCGAAATAGCCCATCCAGAAGCCGCGGTACCCGAGACCGTCCAGCGCCGAACGCGCCTCCGGGGCGAAATACGTCAGGGCGTGAATCGGCTCGAACCGGTCGTAGAACCGCCGGGCCAGATCGGGTGTGCGTTGCATGCTTGCAGCTTTGCCGACGGCGGCCCAAACGCAAAGTCGCGTTGGTAGCATCAGGCACCACTCATGAGCTCGGAGGAGGCTTCGCTGGAGACGGGAGTGGACGGGGAGATTTTCGGTCGCTACCGGCTGCTCGAAGTGCTTCGATGGGGCGGGTTGGGGACCGTGTATCGGGCCCGGGACACGATGATGACGCGCGAAGTCGCCATCAAGGTGCTTCCGACCGAGCTGGCCGGCGAGTCGCAGTCTGACGAGCAATTTCGCCACGAGGCGTCCATCGCGGCTCAACTGAACAATCCCAACATCATCCCGATCTACGAGGCCGGCGAAATCGATGGTCAGCGCTACCTGGTGATGCCGCTGTTGGACGGCGTGGACGCGGGCAGTCTGCTGCGCCGTGACGGGGCGATGCACCCGACGCTGGCGGTGCGGGTGATCGAGCAGGCCGCCGCGGCGTTGGACGCCATGCACTCGGCGGGGCTGGTGCACGCCGATGTGAAGCCATCGAACCTGTTCGTGGTCGGCGGCGAATTCGTGTACCTGATCGATTTCGGGGTCGCCTCCCAGACGCCGGCCGCGGACCGGGCCGACGACGACGCGAGGCAGAGTTGGCCGTATCTGGCGCCGGAGCGCATCAAGTCCGAACCTCCGGACGTCCGCGCGGACACCTACGCGCTGGCCGCAGTGCTCTACGAATGCCTCACCGGGCGCCCGCCTGTGGCAGGTGACAGCCTCGAGCAGGTGGTCGCCGCCCGCCTGGAAAGTGGACCGCCGAAACCGACCGACGTCAATCCGGCAATCCCGGTCGGATTCGACGAGGTGATTGCGCGCGGCATGGCCACCAATCCCGACGACCGCTACCAATCGTCCCGCGAATTGGCCGGTGCTGCGCGAAATGCGCTCGCGTCCAACACGATTGCGTCGGCGGGCTCGCTCAGTGAGGTGGAGTTCGGCCGCTATCGGCTGTTCGAAATGCTGGGTTCGGGGGGAATGGGTTCGGTGTACCGCGCTCACGACACCGCTCTGGGGCGGGACGTGGCGGTCAAGGTGTTGCGGCCGGAACTGGCCACCGAGCCGGGCTATCAGGAGCGATTCCGCCGCGAGGCGTACGCCGCCGGCCGGCTCAGCAGCCCAAACATCATCCCGATCTACGAGGCCGGCGAGATCGACGGGCGGCTCTATCTGGTGATGCCGGTGGTCGACGGTGTCGATGTGCACACCGTGCTGCAGCGGGACGGGCCGATGAGTCCCGCCAAGGCGGCGCGGGTGATCGAACAGGTTGCCGCGGCGCTGGACACGGCGCACCGGGCGGGGTTGGTGCACCGGGATGTGAAGCCGTCGAACATCCTGATGGTCGGCGACGACTTCGTCTATCTGATCGATTTCGGCCTCGTGCATGAAGCCTCGGCCGCTCGCCTGACGCTCACCAACGTGACTCCGGGAACTCCGGGGTACATGGCTCCGGAGCGCTTCACCGGGGAGGGGACCGCCGACGCTCGCGCCGACGTCTACTCGCTGGCCTGTGTGCTGTACGAATGCTTAACCGCCAAGCTGCCGTTCAGCGGCGGCGGTGTGGAGGGGTTGGCCGTGGCTCACCTACGTGACGAGCCGCCTCGGCCGAGCGAGGCCCAGCCCGCGATCCCGGTCAAGTTCGACGAGGTGATCGCGCGCGGCATGGCGAAGAATCCCGATGACCGGTATCAGTCGGCCAGCGAACTGGCTGCGGCCGCGCGTACGGCACTGACCGCCGCGGGACCCAGGCACGCCAAACCCACACCCGGCACCGGTCCCGCTGACTCGACACAGGACGCCGCGGTGCTCGCACCGGTCGAGCCCCCGCGCCGAAGTCGGCGGCCGCTCGTCCTGACCTTGGCCGCCGCCGTGACCGTCGCCCTGGCCGTCGCCGCAATCATGTTGCTGGCCAACCCTTTTCATTCGGCACCGGACTCGGCGCAAACCGTCTTGCCGTTCCAGGGCCTGGACGGGCCGGTCGGCGTTGCGGTCGACGCCAACGGCACCGTCTACGTCACCGACAGTGGCCACAACCGGGTGGTGCAGCTGGCCGCGGGCTCGACGAACCAGACCGTCGCACCGTTCGCCGACCTGAACCATCCGACCGCCATCGCGGTCGACGGACAGGGGGACATGGTGGTTGCCGAGACCGCCAACAGTCGGGTGCTGGAGCTGCCGGCCGGTTCGACCAGTCCCACCGTTCTTCCGTTCACCGACCTCACCGAGCCCACCGGTGTTGCGGTCTACGCACGCGGAGCCGACCGGATCTATTACGTGGCTGACTCGCTGCACAACCGGGTGCTGACGCTGCAGCCCACCGGTCAGACCGAGCTGCCCTTCACCGGTTTGGAGCATCCCTCGGCGGTGGTGGTGGACAAAGACGGTGTCCTTTTCGTCATCGACCGGGACAACGAACGGATCCTGAGGCTGCCGCCGACCGCGATCGTCGCGACCGTTTTGCCCTATGCGGTCGACCGGCCCGACTTCATGGCCGTCGGTGGGGGCGATGACCTGTATGTGTCCGACGGCCACGCGAACAAGGTCGTGAAGCTGGTCAAGGCATCGAACACCTCGGACGCGCTGCCCTTCCAGGGGCTGAAGAATCCGCATGGGATCGCGGTCGACGCCGCCGGCAATGTGTACGTCGTCGACACCGGGAACAACCGGGTGCTGAAGTTGCCGCCCAGTTAGTTTGCGCGAGCAGACGTAAAAGCCCCCGACACGCCGTGCGTGCGGGGGCTTTTACGTCTGCTCGCGCCAGGCAACGCGACCCTAGCGCGAGAACATCGTCGCGCGCTTGACCTCTTGGATCGCCTTCGTCACCTCGATGCCACGCGGGCAGGCTTCGGTGCAGTTGAACGTGGTTCGGCAGCGCCACACCCCGTCCACCTCATTGAGGATGTCCAGCCGTTCGGCGGCGGCCTCGTCGCGGCTGTCGAAGATGAATCGGTGCGCGTTGACGATCGCGGCCGGACCGAAGTAGCTACCCTCGTGCCAGAACACCGGGCAACTGGTGGTGCAGGCCGCGCAAAGGATGCATTTGGTGGTGTCGTCGTAGCGGGCCCGGTCGGTCGGGCTCTGAATGCGTTCGCGGGTAGGCGGATTGCCGCTGGTGATCAGGTAGGGCTTGATGGCGCGGTAGGCGTCGAAGAACGGCTCCATGTCCACCACGAGGTCCTTCTCCACGGGCAGTCCGCGAATCGGCTCGACGGTGATGGTCAGCTTCTTGCCCGGCTTTTTCGGCAGCAGGTCGCGCATCAACACCTTGCAGGCCAACCGGTTGACGCCGTTGATCCGCATCGCGTCGGAGCCGCACACGCCGTGCGCGCAGGACCGCCGGAAGGTCAGCGTCCCGTCCAGGTAGCCCTTGATGTAGATGAGCAGATTGAGTAGCCGGTCGCTCGGCAAGCACGGCACCCGGAAGCTCTGCCAGCCGCCGGTCGCGGCGAAGGCATCCGGGTCGTCGGGGTTGAACCTGGCGATCTTCACCGTCACCATCACCGCGCCCTCGGGCACCGGGGGCAGCGGCGGGTCGAGGGTTTCGACGTCGGTTTCAGCGCTCATCAGTACTTGCGCTCCTTCGGTTCGTACCGGGTCTGCACGACGGGTTTGAAGTCCAGCCGGATGTCGCTGAGCAGGTCGGGCCCCTCCTTGTACGCCATGGTGTGCCGCATGTAGTTGACGTCGTCCCGGTTGGGGTAGTCCTCACGGGCGTGCCCGCCGCGGGATTCCTTGCGGTTCAACGCTCCCACCACGGTGACCTCGGCCAGCTCCAGCAGGAAGCCCAGTTCGATGGCCTCCAGCAGGTCACTGTTGAAGCGCTTTCCCTTGTCGTGCACGGTAATTCGGGAATACCGCTCCTTGAGTGCGTGAATGTCGGTGAGTGCCTGCTTGAGTGTTTCCTCCGTGCGGAACACCGCGGCGTTGTTGTCCATCGTCTGCTGCAGGGCGCCGCGGATGTCGGCGACGCGTTCGTTGCCGTGCTCGGACAGGATGTCGGCCACCCAGCCGACCACCATGGCCGCCGGCTCCGGCGGCATGTCGGCGAAGTCGTGCCCCTGGGCGTACGCGGCCGCGGCGATACCCGCCCGTCGCCCGAACACGTTGATGTCCAGCAGCGAGTTGGTGCCCAGCCGGTTGGCGCCGTGCACCGACACGCACGCGCACTCGCCGGCGGCGAACAGCCCGGGCACGGTGTTGGTGTTGTCACGCAACACCTGCCCGGTGACGGTGGTCGGGATGCCGCCCATCACGTAGTGGCACGTCGGGTAGACAGGCACCAGTTCGTGCACCGGATCAACGCCCAAATAGGTGCGGGCGAACTCGGTGATGTCGGGCAGCTTCGCCTCCAGCACGTCCTCACCGAGGTGCCGGACGTCGATGTAGACGTAGTCCTTGTGCGGGCCGCAGCCGCGGCCTTCCAGCACTTCCAGCACCATCGACCGGGCGACGATGTCGCGCGGTGCCAGGTCGACGATCGTCGGGGCGTAACGCTCCATGAAGCGTTCGCCGTCGGCGTTGAGCAGCCGGCCCCCCTCGCCGCGCACGGCTTCGGAGATCAGGATGCCCAGACCGGCCAGTCCGGTCGGATGGAACTGGTGAAATTCCATGTCCTCCAACGGAAGTCCCTTGCGGAACACGATGCCGATGCCGTCGCCGGTCAGGGTGTGCGCGTTGGAGGTGGTCTTGTACATCCGGCCGGAACCGCCGGTCGCCAGCACGATGGCCTTGGCGTGGAAGACGTGGATGTCTCCGGTCGCCAGTTCGTAGGCCACCACGCCGGTGGCCACCGGACCGGTCGGGGTCTGCGTCAGCGCGAGGTCGAGCGCGTAGAACTCGTTGAAGAACTGCACGTCGTGCTTGACGCAGTTCTGGTAGAGCGTCTGCAGGATCATGTGGCCGGTGCGGTCGGCGGCGTAGCAGGCCCGGCGCACCGGCGCCTTGCCGTGGTCGCGGGTGTGCCCGCCGAAGCGGCGCTGGTCGATGCGGCCCTCCGGGGTGCGGTTGAACGGCATCCCCATCTTTTCCAGGTCGAGCACCGCGTCGATGGCTTCCTTGCACATGATCTCCACCGCGTCTTGGTCGGCGAGGTAGTCGCCGCCCTTGACGGTGTCGAAGGTGTGCCACTCCCAGTTGTCCTCTTCGACATTGGCCAGCGCCGCGCACATGCCGCCCTGGGCGGCGCCGGTGTGGCTACGGGTGGGATACAGCTTGGTCAGCACGGCAGTACGTACGCGCGGCCCGGCCTCGACCGCGGCGCGCATCCCGGCACCGCCCGCGCCGACGATGACGACGTCGTATCGGTGTTGCTGGATCAAGGCCGCCTCCGGCGATGCAGTGGGGGCACCCCCAGCCGCGAAGCGGCGAGGGGGACGAAGCGAAGAGGAGGCGTAGACATGTGGGTCTCCAACAGTTTTCAGGAGATGTTCGGGTTGAAGGTCACGATGACGTAGGTTCCCAGCACCAAGGTGAAGCCGATCGACAGCAGCAGGATGCTGTTGAGCCAGAAGCGGGTGACGTCCTTGCGGCTGTAGTCGTCGATGATGTTGCGCAGCCCGTTGCCGCCGTGTAATTGCGCCAGCCACAGTAGCGCGAGATCCCAGAATTGCCAGAACGGCGACGCCCAGCGCTGTGCGACGAAGTTGAAGTCGATGCGGTACACGCCGTCGTCCCACATCAGCATGATGAACAGGTGGCCGATGGCCAGGAACACCAGCGCGATCCCGGAAAACCGCATGAACAGCCAGGCGAACTTCTCGAAGTTCGGGATGCCGGCGCGGCGGCGCGGCGAGCGCGGGTTGTCCAGGCTGGCGGGCCGGTCGTGGCTGCGCTGGCGGATCGGCGCCGTCTGGCCGGGGCCGAGCTGCAGGTCGTTGATGCTCATCGCAGGTGCTCCCAGGCGTGGATGCCGATGACGACGCCGGCCATCACCAGCGGCACCAGGAAGGCGACCGCCACGATCCACAGCATGGTCCGCTGGTGGCGGGGCCCTTCGGACCAGAAGTCGATCAGGATGACCCGAATCCCGTTCAGCCCGTGGAAGAGCACCGCGGCCACCAAGCCGTATTCCATCAGGCCGACGATCGGGGTCTTGTAGGTCGACAACACCTCGTTGTAGGTCTGCGGGCTGACCCGCAGCACTGCCGCGTCCAGAACGTGGACGAACAGGAAGAAGAAGATCGTGGCGCCACTGATGCGATGCAGCACCCACGCCCACATTCCGGGATCGCCTCGATACAGGGTCCGAGGTGGCCGCCGCTTACGTGACGTCGAGGGCGTTGCCGGATCCGCGGTTGTCGCTTGGCTACTTACCATTTCCACCGCCTCCCAAAACCGTCAGTAAACGGGTCCTAGCCGGGCAACCGAGCTTAACTTGAGCAACGAGCGAGCGGTACCAAACAGTCCCATCCGAATTGTGTGTCGCAGCACAGGTTAGGGTGGCCTTGCTCAATTGAGCCCAACGGCGAGCGGAGTTGCCAAATGCCGGAAGTGAATTGGAATCTATTGCGCAACAGGGCAATTCAGGCTGCATACGGCGCGTATGCGCCATATTCGAGGTTCCCGGTGGGCGCCGCGGCATTGGTCGACGACGGCCGCATTATCGCCGGATGCAATGTGGAGAATGTCTCATATGGCCTTGGTCTCTGTGCGGAATGCGCGGTGGTGTGTGCGTTGCATTCCGGTGGCGGCGGCCGGTTGCTCGCGCTGGCTTGTGTTGATGCCGTCGGTTCGTTGCTGATGCCGTGCGGACGATGCCGTCAGCTGTTGCTCGAACACGGCGGACCGGAGTTGTTGATCGACCATGCCGACGGGCCCCGTCGACTCGCCGAGTTGCTGCCCGACCCCTTCGGTCCCGACGATATTGCGCGGGTAAGCCGTTGACGGACAACGTATTCGATGCGCCGACGGTCATCCGGTGCAAGCGGGACGGTGCCCGGCTCTCGGATGCCGCCATCGACTGGGTGATCGAGGCCTACACCGACGGCCGCGTCGCTCCCGAGCAGATGTCGGCGTTGCTGATGGCGATCTTCCTGCGCGGCATGGATCGCGGCGAGATCGCCCGCTGGACCGCGGCGATGCTGGCGTCGGGACCGCGGCTGGATTTCACCGACCTGGGTCTGGCGACGGTGGACAAGCACTCCACCGGCGGCGTGGGCGACAAGATCACGCTGCCCCTAGTGCCCGTGGTGACCGCCTGCGGGGCGGCGGTGCCGCAGGCCGCCGGTCGCGGGCTCGGCCACACCGGTGGCACCCTGGACAAACTGGAATCCATCGCCGGTTTCACCGCGGAGCTGTCCAACCAGCGAGTGCGAGAGCAGTTGCGGGACATCGGTGCCGCGATCTTCGCCGCGGGTGAGCTGGCACCCGCCGACGCCAAGCTGTACGCGCTGCGCGATGTCACTGGGACCGTCGAATCGCTGCCCCTGATTGCCAGTTCGGTGATGAGCAAGAAGCTGGCTGAGGCTGCGGCGGCGCTGGTGCTGGACGTGAAGGTCGGCTCCGGGGCTTTCTTGAAGTCTGAGGCCGAGTCCCGGGACCTGGCGCACACCATGGTCGAGCTTGCCATCGCGCACGGGGTGCCCGCCCGCGCCCTGCTCACCGACATGGAGGCGCCGCTGGGGGCCACGGTCGGCAACTCGCTCGAAGTGGAGGAGTCCCTGGAGGTGCTCGCGGGGGGCGGACCACCCGACGTGGTGGAGCTGACCGTGCGGTTGGCCAGCGAGATGCTTGACCTGGCCGGGATCGGCGGGCGCGACCCCGCCGACGCCTTGCGTGACGGCTCCGCGATGGACACGTTCCGCCGCCTGGTGGCCGCCCAAGGTGGTGATTTGGCGAAACCGTTGCCGATTGGTCGGCATTCGGAAACCGTGCCGGCCGCTCGGGGCGGCACAATGGGCGACATCGACGCAATGGCAGTTGGGTTGGCGGCCTGGCGGCTCGGTGCGGGAAGATCCCGGCCGGGTGCGCGGGTGCAGCACGGCGCGGGCGTGCGGATCCACCGCCGCCGCGGTGAGCCGGTGGCCGCCGGCGAGGCGCTTTTCACCCTCTACACCGACACCCCGGACCGCCTGGCGCCGGCGATAGCCGAGTTGGACGGCGCCTTCAGCGTGGTGGACGAACCGCCGCCGCCGCGGCCCTTGATTATCGATCGGATCACGCGATGAGCCTGAGTCTGGACAGGATCAAGCAAGCGCCCAAGGCGCTGCTGCACGATCACCTCGATGGCGGGCTGCGTCCGGCCACCGTGCTGGAGATCGCCGGCGAGATCGGCTACGACGGCCTGCCGGCCACCGATGTCGACGCGCTGGCGGCGTGGTTTCGCACCCGCTCGCACAGCGGCTCGCTGGAGCGCTATCTCGAGCCGTTCTCGCACACCGTCGCCGTCATGCAGACACCCGACGCGCTGTACCGCGTCGCGCACGAATGCGTTGAGGACCTGGCCGCCGACTCGGTGGTGTACGCCGAGATCCGCTTCGCTCCCGAGTTACACATCAACCGCGGGTTGTCGTTCGACGAAGTGGTCGACGCGGTGCTGGCCGGTTTCGCCGCCGGCGAGAAGGCGAGTGTTGCCGACGGCCGTCCGATCAAGGTCCGCTGCCTGGTGACCGCGATGCGGCACGCCGCGATGTCGCGGGAGATCGCGGAGTTGGCAATCCGATTCCGGGACAAGGGCGTGGTTGGATTCGACATCGCCGGCGCCGAAGCCGGCTACCCGCCGACCCGGCATCTGGACGCCTTCGAGTACATGCGAGACCACAACGCCCGCTTCACAATTCACGCCGGAGAGGCTTTCGGGCTGCCGTCCATCCACGAGGCGATCGCGTTCTGCGGTGCCGACCGGCTCGGGCACGGGGTGCGCATCGTCGACGACATCTCCATCGGCCCGGATGGCGAGGTTGCCCTGGGCAGGTTGGCAGCAATATTGCGGGACAAGCGAATTCCGCTGGAACTGTGCCCGAGCTCGAATGTGCAGACCGGCGCCGTGAACAGCATCGCCGAGCATCCGTTCGACCTGTTGGCTCGTAGCCGGTTCCGCGTGACGGTGAACACCGATAACCGGCTGATGAGCGATACGACGATGAGCCAGGAGATGTGCCGGCTGTCGGAGGCGTTCGGCTACGGGTGGAGTGATCTGGAGCGCTTCACGATCAACGCGATGAAGTCGGCGTTCATCCCGTTCGACGAACGACTGGAGATCATCGACGACGTCATCAAGCCTCGGTACGCGGTGCTGATCGGCTGACCGTCAGCGAAAGCACGTAGGCCCGCTTTCGGCGCCGGTGGCACGTACGACTCCGGACCAGGGGAATTACGCGTTCCTACCGATGGTTGTTGGGGCCGGACGGGGCACAGTCGAATCATCCCGTTCTATCCCGAGGAGCACGACATGAAGTACCTGACCCGCAACCCCGCAGCATCCACCCGCCGTGACCGTTCACCCGAGCGGGTATCCCACCCCAGGCGCCACTCGTTCTTAGACGATTCCTGCATGTCCCGCGCGATGAACCGCCGGTGGTGGTGATCCGGCTCGACCAAATCCCGGAATCCGCAGGCGCTGTTCGAGCAAATGGGGGATCGTATCGGGCATGTCGAATGTGATGGCGACGCCGGAGCTGATCAAGGCGGCGGCAACGGAATTGGCGACGGTGGGTTCGACTCTCGGCGCCGCGCACATCGAAGCGGCGGGACCTACGCTCGCCATCCAGCCCGCGGCCGCCGACGAGGTATCGGCGGCTATCGCGCAGCTGTTCTCCCGGGAGGGCGAGCACTATCAGCAGACGGCCGGGCACGCTGCTGCGTTCCATGACCAGTTCGTGCAGCACCTGACCGCCGCCGCGGGCACCTACGCGAGCGCCGAAACGGGGAACGCCGCGTTGCTTCAGCCCGTCGCTGTCAGTGCGGGCAGCGCCGCCGCAAACGTGTTAGGCGTGACGATTCCCACCACCCTTGAGGAGATCACAGCTCCGTTGCTCGGCATCCTTTTGGCACTTGTCCTCGGGCCGCCGGTCGTGCTGTCTCTCACCGTTCTCGTTTATGGGCTTCCCACCATCTTGCAGCTGCTCACCCCGGTCGCCGCGGGCGCGGGCTAGCGCCTCTCTCGGCCTTCTCGCCTTCGCTTGCTACCTCGCTCGCGGACGTGAACTACCAGCGCCGAATACCATCGCTGATGTGCTGCTGAACCGCGCAACGGCCGAAGGCATTGCCCGCGGCGAAGTCAGCCTGGTGCTGCGACGCTGGGACGTCCCTCGCGCCAAGCCTGGCGGTAGGCAGCGAACCATGGCAGGCACCGTGCGCATCGACGACGTGCAGGAGCGCCCAGCCGACTACCGGGTCACCGCGCGGCAGGCGCGCGCGGCCGGTTACGCCGACGCCGCTGCCGCGCAGGCGGATTTGGACCGCCGCCCGGCGGCACACACCTACCTGATCGCGGTGTCGTTCGTCGGCGCCGACGAGCGACCGGCATTGGCCGCTGATGCCGCGTTGTCGGCCGCCGACATCGATGCCATCGCGGCCCGCCTCGACCGGCTGGACGCCAGGAGCGAATCGGGGCGATGGACCCGGCGCTACCTGGGGCTGATCGCCGGCAACGAGGCGGTGCGTGCCCCGGACCTGGCCGCCGGGGAGGGTCTGGACGTGCCGCGGTTCAAGCGCCGGGTGCGTCGGCTCAAAGAGCTCGGATTGACCATCAGCCTGGACGTCGGCTACCGGTTGTCGCCGCGCGGGCGAGCGTTTCTGGAATCGGGACGCTAATGCTGCCCGAGCGCGTCCGCACCGACTCGGCGGCGTTCCGGCTGCCCGACGGCCGTGCGCTGGCCTACCAGGAATGCGGTGATCCCGCCGGCTACCCCGCGTTTTACTTTCACGGCACGCCGAGCTCACGGCTGGAATGCGCCTTCGCCGACGGCGCCGGCAAACGCCAGGGTTTCCGGCTGATCGCGGTCGATCGACCGGGCTACGGCCGCTCGACGTTTCAGCGGGGCCGCAGATTCCGGGATTGGCCGGCCGATGTGTGCGCCCTGGCCGACGGGCTCGGCCTGGACGAGTTCGGCGTCGTCGGTCACTCGGGCGCCGGACCGCATCTGTTTGCCTGCGGGGCGTTCATCCCACCCGCCCGGCTGCGGTTCGTCGGCGCGCTCGGGCCGTGGGGCCCGCTGGCCACCCCGGAGATCGTGCGCGACCTCAATAAGGCTGACGCCCTCTACACGCGGCTGGCCCGCAGCGGCCATTGGACGTTCGATGCCGCCTTCGCACCGCTCGGTTGGTGCGCCCGGTATCTGCCCGACTTGTTCTGCCGGTTGGTGACGGCCTCCCTGCCCGACGTCGACCAGGAGCACATGCGTGACGAGCGCTTCTCGATGCACTTCCGCGCGATGCAACTCGAGGCGTTCCGGCAGGGTGGTCGCGGGGCGGCGTACGAATCGTTCCTCGACTACCGGCCGTGGGGCTTCGACGTCGGCGACGTGGCGGTGCCCACGCATATCTGGCAGGGCGATCGCGACTCTTTCATCCCGCGGGCGATGGGCGAATACCTCGAGCGCGCGATTCCCGGAGTGGACTTGCATTGGGCCACCGGCAAGGGGCATTTCAACATCGAGGACTGGGACGCAATTCTGGCTGCCTGCGCTGCCGAAGTGGACGGGTGAGCCCAGCGAATGCCAAGGGGGAAGGCTGTTCCTAGACCGGAAAGATCGAACCCAAGAACGCCAGCGGCAGCCAAAGAGCCAGCGCGAGAAAAATGGGCGGCAGCAGAATCGGGAACAGCAGGTAATACGCCGCCGCGGCAACCTGGAAGAACAGCGTCGTGACGGTATCCACCAAGGAATCGAACGACGGGAGGCCGACGGCGGCCGTCCCTAACACCGATGCGTTGGCAGCGTCGGCGCCGGCATACGCGCGCGCGGCCGCGCTCAAGTGCTGCACGAACTGCTGGCTGTAAGCGGCCGCCTGGCCGGCGACCTTTTGGTAGTCCTGCGCGTGTTGCGAGAACAGGTGCGCGATGCTCTGGGACACCTCGTCGGCTGCCGCGGGCGCGACGGCTTGGATTGGGGCGGCCCCGATAAGCGTCGAATCGATGGCCGCCAATTTGTCGGCGGCGGCGGCGATCAGCGCTGGCACGGCCACTACCGCGGACATGACGATCATGGAATCACCGCCGACTCAAGGACGGCAAGCGGCGCCGCGGACCGCTACTCAGCTGTGGCGCGACCGACTTCTGCCCGAGACTTCGGTAGCGCTCGGGCGGCAGCAACCCCGGCCCAGCGCTACTCCCGGCGCAGCCGCCCGTCCACGAACGCTTCGAGCTTCTCCCACGCCCGCACCGCCGACGCATACGGCCCGGCGGGCTTACTCGCCGAGTCGGGCTCCAGCACGTATGCGATCAGCTTGCCCAGCGGCTTACCCGGGTCCAGCGCCTTGTCGACGGTGGTCTCCTCGGAGTAGTCGCCGATGTCGCGCAGCAGTTCGACCGCTAGCTCGAGTTGCTCGCGGTCGACCGCCTCTGGCCCGTCGGCGAAATCATCGGCCAGTCCGCTGAGCACGTAGACGTTCTCGTCGGTGATGTCGACGTTGAGGGAACCGTCGGTGGCGGCGGTACGGATGTCGTCGTACGTGGCCAGGTCGGACAGGTCGTGGTCGTGCTCGTCGGCCAGGTAGCGGGCCAGCGCCCGCTCCGAGGTGAACACGCTGATCCGGCCGTTGCGACCCAGGAAGATGGGCCGGTCGTCCAGATAGCAACGCAGCGTGTAGAAGGTGCCCGAACCCGTCATGATTCTGATCGGGTCGATGCCCACCTGCAGCCAGAAGTCCTCGTCGCTACCCAGCACGACGGTGTCACCCTCGGCGCGGTCATCCTCGGATTCGTCGTCGGTTTCGTCGTCGGATTCGTCCTCGGCGGCATCGGACTCGTCGGCTTCGTCCGATTCGTCCGACGCTCCAGACTCACCGGCGTCCTCGTCGGTCTCTTCGACCTCGGCCGCGGCCTCCTCTGCCTCGATTTCCTCCTCGAGTTCCTCGGCGGCTTTTTCGGCCAGCTTGTCGTCGACCTCGGGGATCGTGGCGATCTCGTCGACGGCCTCGAGCACGTCGTCCCAGCTGCGCGCGATGATCTCGGCGATCGCATTCCAGCGCTTCTGGCCCGCTTTGCCGCTGAAATGGTCGATGCCCCCCGAAACGGTACCCAGCAGGGGATTGCCGTTGAAAAACTTCGATATCGGCGGCAGCTCGCACACCGAGCCGATGGACGACACGATCGCCAGCGTCGCGGCCAACGCGTTCACCGACTCCTCGGTCGGCTTTTCGGCCACCAGCTCCTCGACCGCAACCAGATCGAACTGCTTGTCCTCGGCCGGGTTCAGCTTGTGCGCGTGCGCCTCGGTAACTTCCTTCCAGGCCGGGTGGTCGACCAGATCGTTCTCGCTGCCGCCGCGCACGAACGCCACCAGGTCGGCGACGCTCTCGAAAACGTACAGGTCATCGTCGTTGCCCAGGAACGCTTCCCACTCGTCCCCGGAGTCACGCCAGCGGGGCGCCCACAGTGTGTAGCGGTCACCTTCGGACAGGCTCAGGCGGATCGGCACGAGGTCAGCAGCCATGCGGCACACAATAGCGACCCGGCCCGTTGGCGCTTATCCGCCCCAAATACTCGTGATGGCAGGAGCGTTTGCCGCGTAGCCGGTTTTCGGGAGCCCGTACATCTCCTCGAGCGTGGCAAGCACGTTGTAGTGGTTGATCGTGTCGTTGTAGGTGCCCGGCGCCACGTGCGCCCCGTAGAACACCGTCGGGATCTGGTTGCGGGGCCCGCCGTCGTCCTCGTCCCAGGTCACGATCAGCAGGCTGTTGTTGGCCTTCGCCCAGTTGGCGTACGGCGTCATCTGCCGGTTCAACCAGGCGTCGCCCTGGGCGATGGACCCGTCGTGCATGTTGTTGTCGTTGTTGGGGATCACGAACGACACCGTCGGCAGGCTCGCGTAGTTGCCGGGCGCCGGGAACATGGAGAACGGCACCGACACCGTCGGCGGGACATTGGTGAAGTTGACCCACGGCACGTGCTTGCGGCCGTATTTGCCCGCGCTGCACACCGTCGAACCCACCGCCGGCAGGTCCTCGGAGAACCCGGCGAAGGTGCGGCCCGAGGCCAGCAGTTCCGAAGCCAGGTTGGGAGCGGCGCCGGCGTTCACCGGGCAGCTGTCCTTCGTGACGCCGAAGGTGCTCCCGGCGAACAGCGCGAGGTAGTTCGGCTCGCTGGGATGGGTCTCGGCGAACGACTGCGCCATCATCGCGCCGCCCGCGGCCAGCGCGTTGATGAACGGCGCCTGCTTGTTGCCGATGATGTTGGCCTGCGACCGGTTCTCCTCGACCACGATCACCACGTGGGCGTAGCTGGGCAGGGTCGCCGCGGCCAGCGCCACCCGGTGGCAGGGCAGGACCGTCGCGCCCAGTGCCGCCAGGACGACAAAAACCCAGGTCAAGTGCTGTCGGAGGCCCCGCATGTCGGGAGTATATGAGGGGGCCGAACGCCGGGGACGGACCAAAATGCCCGAGTCAGCAGGACTGAACCCGATTGTTATATAGGGTCGCTGCGTGCAGGTCCGCGTCATTGACCACCCGTTGGCGGCGGCCCGGCTGACCGCGCTGCGCGACGAACGCACCGATAACGCCGGCTTCCGGGCCGCGCTGCGGGAGCTGACGCTGATGCTGGTCTACGAGGCCACCCGCGACGCGCCCTGCGCACCGGTCGAAATCCGCACGCCCCTCGCGCCGACCACGGGGTCCCGGCTGGCCAAGCCGCCACTGCTGGTGCCCGTGCTGCGGGCCGGGTTGGGCATGGTCTACGAGGCGCATGCCGTGCTGCCCGAGGCGCACGTCGGCTTCGTCGGCGTGGCGCGCGACGAGGAGACCGCCCGGCCGGTGCCCTATCTCGCGTCGTTGCCCGACGACCTCGACGGCCTGCCGGTCATGGTCCTCGATCCGATGCTGGCCACCGGCGGATCGATGACCCACACCGTCGGGCTGCTGCAGGACCGCGGAGCCACCGACATCACCATGCTGTGCGTGGTGGCGGCGCCGGAAGGCATCGCGGCGGTGGAGAAGGTGGCCCCGAGCGCGCGATTGTTCACCGCGGCGGTCGACGACGGGCTTAACGAGATCGCCTACATCGTGCCGGGCCTCGGTGACGCCGGGGACCGTCAGTTCGGGCCGCGCTGAGTCACCACCGGTTGATCGCCGCGACGAGTTCGTCGCGCCGGGCGCGGGCGCGCTGCCGCGCCAGCTCCAGGTCCGGGGTTGGTGCGCAGCGAACCTCGGTGTAACACTTCAGCTTTGGTTCGGTGCCCGACGGCCGCACCACCACCCGCACCGACGTGTCGTCGTCACCGCCGGTGAAGATCAGCGCGTCGGTGATGTCGGTGACGGTGATGGCGAAGCCGGCCAGCCGGTCCGGCGGGGCATCGCGAAGCCTGCGCATCAGCGCGGCGGCCTGGTCGGTATCGGCGACCCGGCGTGGCGCCGCGGCGGCCTCGTGCACGCCGTGACGCCGGGCCAGGTCGTCCAACACGTCGGACACCGGGCGGCCCCGCAGTGCGGCCACCAGATCGCAGCACAACACCGCGGCGCTGATGCCGTCCTTGTCGCGCACGGCGGGCGGGTCGACGCAGTGACCGATCGCCTCCTCGTAGGCGTAGACCAACGTGCCGGGTCGGTCCGCGTCGGCGCGGGCCAACCACTTGAAACCGGTCAGCGTCTCGACGTGGGTGGCGCCGTGGTGTTTGGCGATGGCGGCGAGCATGCGCGAGGACACCACCGTGCTGGCCACCGTCCTCGGCCCCGCCGCGGACTGAGAAAGAATGTAATCGCCTAGTAGCCAACCGGTTTCGTCGCCGGAGAGCATGCGCCAGCCGGTTCGGTCGGGAACCCCGAGCGCGCATCGGTCGGCGTCGGGGTCCAGCGCGATCGCCACGTCGGCTCCGACGTCGGCGGCCAGTGTGAGCAGCGCGTCGGTGGCGCCGGGCTCCTCGGGGTTGGGGAACGCGACCGTGGGGAAGTCGGGGGCGGGTGCGAATTGGGCGGGCACGGTGTGCACGTCTTCGAAGCCGGCCCGCCGCAGCGCCTCGACGGCTAGCGCGCCACCAACCCCGTGCATCGGCGTCAGGGCCACCCGCACCGCGCCGCTGCCGCGGCGGATGCTTGCCACGCGCTGCAGGTAGCGCTCGATCAGGTCGGTATCGGAGGGCCGCACGGGTTGGCGCGGAATTTCGTCGGCCGGGGGAGCCGCGGCCATCGCGGCTTCGATGCGCCGGTCGGTGGGGGACACGATCTGCATCCCGCCGTCCAGGTAGACCTTGTACCCGTTGTCGGCAGCCGGATTGTGCGAGGCGGTGATCTGTATTCCCGCGGCGGCGCCGAGCTGGCGCACCGCGAACGCAACAACCGGAGTGGGCACCGGGTCGCCAAATAGAATCAGCGAAAACCCCTGCGCCGCAAGTACTTCAGCGGCTGCCGTGGCGAACTTTGCCGAGCCGTGCCGGGCGTCGCGGCCCACCACCACCGTGGCGGGCCCGTCGACGACCTGCGTCAGCGCCCAGGTCGCGCGCAGCACCACCGCAACGTTCATCGCGTCCGGGCCGCCCCGCACCGGCCCGCGCAGGCCGGCGGTACCGAAGGTGAGCGGGCGGGCGAACCGGGCGGCCAGTTCGTCGGGACCCAGCGCGGCCAGTTCGGCGGCCGTCCGCGGGTCGGGGTCGTGGACGATCCACTCCTCGGGCGTCACTAGAACCGGGCTATCACGTCGGCCAGCAGCGACCCCATTCGCTGGGCGGACGCGGCCCCGGCGGCCAGCACCTCGGCGTGGCTGAGCGGCTCGCCGGTGATGCCGGCCGCGAGGTTCGTCACCAGCGATATGCCCAGCACTTCGGCGCCCGCCGCCCGCGCGGCGATCGTCTCGTGCACTGTCGACATCCCCACCAGGTCGGCACCGAGGATCCGCAGCATGCGGATCTCGGCGGGCGTCTCGTAGTGCGGCCCCGGCAGCCCGGCGTAGACGCCCTCGGCCAGCTCGGGATCGCTTTCGCGGGCCAGCGCCCGCAACCGCGGCGCGTACGCGTCGGTCAGATCGACGAATTGCGCGCCCACCAACGGTGACCGTGCCGTCAGGTTCAGGTGGTCGCTGATCAGGACGGGCTGGCCGACCTGCATGTCCGGTCGCAGGCCGCCGGCCGCGTTGGTGAGCACGACGATCCGCGCCCCCGCCGCGCACGCCGTCCGGACCGGGTGCACAACGTGCCGCAGGTCATGCCCCTCGTACGGATGGATGCGGCCGGCCAGGACCAGCACCCGGTGCCCGCCGACCGGGACCGATAGCAGCTCGCCGACGTGACCCGCGGCCCGCGGCGGCGCGAATCCGGGGACGTCCGCCTGCGGCAGCACCGCGATGGGGGTGCCCAGCGCCGCAATGGCGGGCGACCACCCCGAACCGAGCACGACGGCGACGTCGTGCCCGTCGATGCCGGTGCGCTCACCGATGACCTCGGCGGCTTGGGACGCAAGATCATCCGGCTCGGAGGTCAGGCTGGTCACACTGGGCGAGACTACTGGCCAGGTAGGTGGTCCGGCGATGAGATACTGCGAGAATGCCCGCACTCAGCGCACCCGACACTGTCGAGGCGACGGTGCGGCGCCGGGGCAATGATCTGGTCGCGTTGTCGCACGCGATCCACGCCGAGCCCGAGTTGGCATTCGACGAACACCGCAGCTGCGCGAAGGCCAAGGCACTAGCCGCCGAACGCGGCTTCGAGATGAACCCAGTTGCGGGCCTGGACACGGCGTTTCGGGCGAACTTCGGCAGCGGTCCGCTGGTGGTGGGGGTGTGCGCCGAGTACGACGCGCTGCCCGAGATCGGGCACGCCTGCGGGCACAACATCATTGCGGCTTCGGCGGTGGGGACCGCGCTGGCGCTGGCCGAGGTGGCCGACGACCTCGGCCTGACGGTCGCGCTGCTGGGCACGCCGGCTGAGGAGTCCGGTGGTGGCAAGGAGTTGATGCTGCGTGCCGGGGCGTTCGACGACGTCGCGGTGGCCGTGATGGTGCACCCGGGCCCGTCCGACATCGCCGGCGCGCGCTCGTTGGCGCTGTCCGAGGTGACCGTGCACTACCGCGGCAAGGAGTCGCACGCGGCCGTCGCGCCGCACCTTGGGGTCAACGCCGCCGACGCGGTCACCGTCGCGCAGGTGGCCATCGGCCTGTTGCGCCAGCAGTTGGCGCCCGGACAGATGACCCATGGGGTCGTCACCGACGGCGGGCAGGCGGTCAACGTGATCCCGGGGCAGACCGCACTGAAATATGCGATGCGGGCGGTGGAGTCCGATTCACTGCGTGAACTCGAGGGCAGGATGTACGCCTGCTTCGCGGCCGGCGCGCTGGCGGCGGGCTGCGAATACGAGATCGAGGAGGCCGGCCCGGCGTATGCCGAACTGCGGCCCGACCGATGGCTGGCCGACGCGTGCCGCGCGGAGATGCGCAGGCTGGGACGCCAGCCGGTGCCCGCCGAAATCGAGGCGGGGCTGCCGCTGGGCAGCACCGACATGGGCAATGTGACGCACGTGCTGCCGGGGATCCATCCGATCATCGGTGTCGACGCGGGGGGCGCGACGGTGCATCAGCGGGCCTTCGCCGCCGCCGCGGCCGGACCCAGCGCTGACCTGGCGGTGGTCGACGGGGCTATCATGCTGGCGCGCGCGGTCGTCGCGCTCGCCGAGGACCCCGCCCAGCGGGAACGGGTGCTGACGGCGCAGCAGCGTAGGGCGGCTTCATGAGTCTGGTCGACAGCGCCGAATCCTGGCTGGCCGCCCACTACGAGGACCTGGTGGCGTGGCGTCGACACATCCACCGCTACCCCGAGCTGGGCCGGCAGGAGTTCGCGACCACCCAGTTCGTCGCCGAGCGGTTGGGCGACGCCGGGCTCAACCCCAAGGTGCTGCCCGGCGGGACGGGATTGACCTGCGACTTCGGACCCGAGCATCAGCCCAGGATCGCGCTGCGGGCCGACATGGACGCGTTGCCGATGGCCGAGCTGACCGGCGCGCCGTACGCCTCGACGATGCCGAACATCGCCCACGCCTGCGGTCATGACGCGCACACCGCAATCCTGCTCGGGACGGCGTTGGCGCTGGCGTCGGTGCCCGAGCTGCCGGTGGGGGTGCGGCTGATCTTCCAGGCCGCCGAGGAGCTGATGCCCGGTGGCGCGATAGACGCGATCGCGGCCGGCGCGCTGACCGGGGTGTCGCGCATCTTCGCGTTGCACTGCGATCCCCGGCTCGAGGTGGGCAAGGTGGCGGTGCGGCTGGGACCCATCACGTCCGCGGCGGACCAGCTGGAGATCACCCTGTACTCGCCGGGTGGTCATACTTCACGCCCGCATCTGACGGCCGACCTGGTCTACGGGCTGGGCACGGTGATCACCGGCCTGCCCGGGGTGTTGTCACGTCGCATCGACCCGCGCAACAGCACCGTGCTGGTGTGGGGGGCGGTCAATGCGGGGGTGGCGCCCAACGCGATTCCGCAGAGCGGGGTGCTGGCCGGGACCGTGCGCACGGCCAGCCGGCAGACCTGGATCGACCTGGAGGGGATCATCCGCGAGGCCGTCGCCGGGTTGTTGTCGCCGCTGGCGATCGAGCACACGCTGCAATACCGGCGCGGCGTGCCGCCGGTGGTCAACGAGGATGTCTCGACGCGGATCCTCACCCACGCCATCGAAGCCGTCGGGCCTGACGTGCTGGCCGACACCCGCCAGTCCGGCGGCGGTGAGGACTTCTCCTGGTACCTCGAAGAGATCCCTGGCGCGATGGCAAGGCTGGGCGTGTGGTCCGGGGAGGGCCCGCAGCTTGACCTGCATCAGCCGACGTTCGACCTCGACGAGCGCGCGTTGGCCATCGGGGTGCGGGTGATGGTGAACATCATCGAGCAGTCCGGCGCCTTCTGAGTCTTGTGCCGGGCGTCGGGCCGGCGGGCTGCCCTTGTGCCCTTCCTCTTCCGCGCGCCTTCCTCTTCCGCGCGCCTTCCTCTTCCGCGCGACGCCCTTGCTCCGCGGGGCCCTCCCCTTCCGCGCGAGCGTGCGTAGATGTCCGGCGACACGCCGCGCTCGCCGGCATTCTTCGCACCTTCGCGCGGTGAATTGTGTGGGTCTGAACGGGCTCCGACGATATCCGGCATGAATGCAGACCTCGACCAACTGCTGGCCGCCCAAGGCGGAGTCGCGACCGCCGCGCAAGTCCGGAAGTTCCTAACCCGTCGCGAGCTCGGGGTGCATTTGAACTGTGCTGCGCTGCAACGGGTTTGGTATGGCGTCTACTGCCGAGGCACTCCCACGACGGCCCAGCGGTTGCGTGGACTCGACTTGGCCGCCGGCACGACAGTTGCGGCGTGTATGGGTACCGCCGCAGCGGCATACGGCTTTGACACCGAGCGCACCTCAGATGTGCACGTGCTCAATCCCATTCGCCGACAGCTGCGGCCGGCTCCGGGCCTGGTCGTGCATCGGCGCAACGGCGCGCCGCTGAAAGTGCTTGCCGGTCGACCAGTCACCACGCCCGCCTGGACGGCGATCGAAGTGGCCCGCACACTGCGCCGGCCCCGTACGTTGGCCACGCTGGACGCCGCGCTACGCAGCAATGCCTGTAGCCGCAGCGATCTGGCGCGCGTCGTCGAGTTGCAAGCCGGTCGCCGTGGCATCGTGCACGTCCGCGAACTATTGGCGCTTGCCTCGCCGCTAGCGGAGTCCCCGATGGAGAGCGAAGCGAGGCTGGTCATGATCGACGGCGGATTGCCGACCCCGTTGTTGCAGTACGAGATCGTCGACCTTTCCGGCAAGCTTCGGCGGTTCGACTTCGCGTGGCCGCAATACCGACTCGTCGCCGAGTACGACGGCCTCGACTGGCACAGCGGCCCGGCGGCATTCCTCAACGACCGCGACCGCTGGACGGCAGCTCAGGACCTCAACTGGGTGGTCGTCCCGATCGTCGCCGAGGACGTGCGCCGGTATCCCAGCGATCTCGTCCGACGGCTCAGAGCGCGGATGGAGCGCGCGATGGCGGCCTGAGCGGCGCGCGAGGGTGCGTAGATTGCCAGCCGCGGCGGCGTGTCGCCGGACATCTACGCACGTTCGTGGCAGGAATGGCCAGCGGCGGCCGGATGCGAGACCTACGCGGGAAGAGACCTAACCGCTGGTTCCCGGGCCGATATTGCGGGCGGGCCGGGTGCGCAGATCGTGCACATATTCCGCCGGCGCTCCGGCGATTTCGGCGGCGTCAGCCATTACTCCCAGATACCGCGCCGACGGCAGTCCACCCTCCCACGCATCCAGCACATACAGCCACGCCAGCACGGGATCAATGTCGGTGTCCGACGTTTCACGCTCCACCCGGCACCGGATCTTCTTGTGCACGCCGAACTCGGAGCCTTCCCAGCGGTCCAGGTTCATCTCGTCGGCTGGGGTCATGTCGTAGAGCACGACGAACACCCGCGAATCGGGGTCCTCGACCACTGTCGCCAGCGCGCCTTCCCAGCCGATGTCCTCGCCGCCGAACGTCAGCCGCCACCCCGGCAACCAGCCAGTTCCGGCCATCGGCGAGTGCGGTGCGCGCATGAGCATCTGCTCGGGATGCATATTCGATCCGTACGCGGCGTAAAGCGGCACGGGGAAAGCTTAGACGGCGCGGTGGGGCTCCCTGCACGTTCCAGGCTGCGCCCGCCGACGTGAATTCCCCGCTGCTCGACCGCTGGCCGCATCGTCGCAACGCTGGGTTTGATGGCGCGGCTCCTTCTCGGCCGCCCGGCGGCCGCATCGTCGCAACGCTAGGTTCAAGTGGTGACTAGCATCGTGATCCTCGGCGGTGGCCCAGCCGGGTACGAAGCCGCCCTGGTGGCCGCCAACGCCCGCCCCGACGTCCAAGTCACCGTGATCGACTCCCACGGCATCGGCGGAGCGGCGGTCACCGACGACTGCGTGCCGTCCAAGACGTTCATCGCCTCGACCTGGCTGCGCACCGAACTGCGCCGCGCGCCACGGCTGGGCTTCGACATCGACATCGACGACGCGAAAATCGATCTGGCGCAGATCCATACCCGGGTCCGGCGCCTGGCCGCCGAACAGTCCGACGACATCGCGACCCAGCTGCGCGATGTGGGCGTCCAACTGGTCGCCGGGCGCGGCGAGCTGATCGATCCGGTTCCCGGCCTCGCAGGGCACCGCATCAAGGCAACCGCCGCGGACGGCACCGTCACCGAGTACGACGCCGACTTCGTGCTGATCGCCACGGGTGCCAGTCCGCGGGTGCTGCCCTCGGCCCAGCCCGACGGCGAGCGGATCCTGACCTGGCGCCAGCTCTACGACCTCAAAGAATTGCCGGAACACCTGATCGTGGTGGGCTCGGGCGTCACCGGCGCCGAGTTCGTCCACGCCTACACCGAGCTGGGCGTGCAGGTCAGTGTGGCCGCCAGCCGGGACCGGGTGCTGCCCTACGAGGACGCCGACGCGGCCGCGGTCCTGGAGGAATCGTTCGCCGAACGCGGCGTGCAGCTGTTCAAGAATGCCCGCGCCGAATCGGTCAAGCGCACCGACGCCGGCGTCCTGGTGACCATGACCGACGGGCGCACCGTCGAAGGCAGCCACGCCCTGATGACCATCGGCTCGGTGCCCAACACCAGCGGCCTCGGCCTGGAACGCGTGGGCATCGAGCTCGCTCCTGGCGACTACCTGAAGGTGGACCGGGTGTCGCGGACTTCAGTGCCGGGCATTTACGCGGCGGGCGACTGCACCGGCCTGTTGCTGCTGGCCTCGGTGGCCGCGATGCAGGGTCGCATCGCGATGTATCACGCCTTGGGCGAAGGAGTCAGCCCGATCCGGCTGCGCACCGTCGCCGCGACGGTGTTCACCCGGCCGGAGATCGCCGCCGTCGGCGTTCCGCAGTCGGCCATCGACGACGGATCGTTCAGCGCGCGCACCATCATGTTGCCGCTGCACACCAATGCCCGCGCCAAAATGTCCGGGCTGCGGCAGGGTTTCGTCAAGATCTTCTGCCGCAAGTCCACCGGCGTGGTGATCGGCGGCGTGGTGGTCGCGCCGATCGCCTCCGAGCTGATCCTGCCGATCGCGGTGGCTGTGACCAACCGCATCACGGTCAACGAGTTGGCCCAGACGCTCGCGGTCTACCCGTCGCTGTCCGGGTCGATCACCGAGGCCGCCCGGCGCCTGATGGCGCATGACGATCTGGATTAGGCCGAATTCAAACAGCGAAGGCCGACTCTCGGACCGCGAAGCAACTAACCTTGCCTGAGCACCGCTTACCGACGAGTAACCGACAGGAGCCTGTTGTCGTGAGCAACCCGATCGAGAACGAGCCTGCCGCTTCGCTGGGACCTGAGCAGCGCGCGGCGGCCTGGCAGCGGCTCGGTACCGAACAGTTCGACGTAGTCGTCATCGGCGGCGGTGTGGTGGGCTCCGGCTGCGCCCTGGATGCGGCCACCCGCGGACTTAAGGTCGCGCTGGTCGAAGCGCGCGACTTCGCCTCCGGCACATCGAGTCGCTCGTCCAAGATGTTCCACGGCGGCCTGCGCTACCTGGAACAACTCGAGTTCGGCCTGGTGCGCGAGGCCCTCTACGAACGCGAGCTGTCGCTGACCACGCTGGCGCCCCATCTGGTCAAACCGATGCCGTTCCTGTTTCCGCTGACAAAGCGCGTGTGGGAGCGCCCGTATATCGCCGCGGGCATCTTCCTCTACGACAGCCTGGGTGGCGCGAAGTCGGTCCCGGCGCAGAAGCACATGACCAGGGCGGGGGCGTTGCGGTTGAGTCCGGGACTCAAGCGCAGCTCGCTGATCGGCGGTATCCGGTACTACGACACCGTCGTCGACGACGCCCGACACACCATGACGGTCGCGCGGACCGCGGCCCATTACGGCGCGGTGGTGCGCTCCTCCACGCAGGTGGTGGCGTTGCTGCGGGAGGGGGACCGGGTCACCGGCGTACGGGTGCGCGACTCCGAGGACGGCGAGATCACCGAGGTCCGCGGTCACGTGGTGATCAACGCGACCGGCGTGTGGACCGACGAGATCCAGGCGCTGTCCAAGCAGCGCGGCCGCTTCAAGGTGCGCGCCTCCAAGGGCGTGCACGTGGTGGTTCCCCGCGACCGCATCGTCAGCGACGTCGCGATCATCCTGCGCACCGAGAAGTCGGTCATGTTCGTCATCCCGTGGGGTAGCCACTGGATCATCGGCACCACCGACACCGACTGGAACCTCGACCTCGCCCATCCGGCGGCGACCAAGGCGGACATCGACTACATCCTGGGCACCGTCAACACCGTGCTCGCGACCCCGCTCACGCATGCCGATATCGATGGGGTGTACGCCGGGTTGCGCCCGTTGCTGGCCGGGGAGAGCGAGGAGACCTCCAAGCTGTCCCGCGAGCATGCGGTCGCGGTGCCGGCGGCCGGTCTGGTCGCCATCGCCGGCGGCAAATACACCACCTACCGGGTGATGGCGGCGGACGCGGTGGACGCGGCGGCCGAGTTCATCCCGGCCCGGGTGGCGCCGTCGATCACCCAGAAGGTTCCCCTGATGGGCGCCGACGGCTACTTCGCCCTGATCAACCAGACCGAGAATGTCGGCGCGATGCGGGGCCTGCACCCCTACCGGGTGCGCCACCTGCTGGACCGCTACGGGTCGTTGATCGACGAGGTACTGGCATTGGCGGCGAAGGATCCCAGCCTGCTGGGCCCGATCAAAGAGGCACCCGGCTATCTGAAGGTGGAGGCCCTGTACGCGGTCGCCGCGGAGGGGGCGCTGCACCTCGAGGACATCCTGGCGCGGCGCATGCGGATCTCGATCGAGTACTCGCACCGCGGCGTCGACTGCGCGCGCGAGGTGGCCGAGCTGGTAGCCCCGGTGCTGGGCTGGAGTTCAGCCGACGTGGACCGCGAGGTCGCCAACTACAAGGCGCGGGTGGAGGCGGAAGTCCTCTCCCAGGCCCAGCCCGACGACGTGTCCGCCGACGAGCTGCGCGCCAGCGCACCCGAGGCGCGGGCCGAGATCCTCGAGCCGGTACCGCTCAATTGAGGCCCGCGCCGCTTCCGGTTCGCGACGGACTGGGGCCGGCGCGCGTCCGGCTGCACGGCGGCACGGTGCTGACCGAGCTGACCACCCGGTTCGGCGCCGCGGCGCGGGCGAAAGTCATTGCCGGAGAAGTCGTCGACGCCGACGGTGTGGCGGTCGACGACACGACGGTGCTGCCCGCCGGGGCGAGCGTGTATCTCTACCGGGACCTGCCGCAAGAGGTGCCGGTGCCGTTCGGAATCGAGGTGCTGCACCGCGACGACGACATCGTCGTCGTCGATAAACCGCACTTCTTGGCCACCATGCCCCGGGGCCGCCACGTGGCGCAGACCGCGCTGGTGCGCCTGCGCCGTGAACTGGATCTACCGGAACTCAGCCCGGCACACCGGTTGGACCGGCTGACCGCCGGGGTGCTGCTGTTCACCACCCGGCGCGAGTTAAGGGGCAGGTACCAAACACTTTTCGCGCGCGGCGAGGTGCGCAAGACGTATCTGGCCCGCGCGACGGTCGACCCGCAACTGGTACTGCCGCAACTGGTGTCTAACCGAATCGTCAAGCGCCGCGGGCAGTTACAGGCCGTGGTGGTGCCGGGTGAGCCGAACGCCGAGACGCTCATCGAGCTGATCTCGCCGGACGGCTTGTACCGGCTGACCCCGCGTACCGGCCGTACCCACCAGCTGCGGCTGCACATGGCGGGGCTCGGGGTGCCGATACTGGGAGACTCGTTGTACCCCAACATCGTTCCCGTACCGGACGACGACTTCAGCACGCCGCTGCAACTACTGGCGCAGGGCATCGAGTTCGACGACCCAATCACGGGGTCACGCCGCGAGTTCATCAGCCGACGAGAGGAAGGGTCGCTATGAGTGAAGAGAATGCGCTGGTAATCGTCGCCGGATACCAGGATCTCGACGCTGCCCGCGGTGACTTCGAGAACCTGACCGGGCGGGCCAACGCCGACACGCTGCCGCTGCAGGGCGCGGTGCTGGTGGGCAAGGACGCCGATGGCAACGACGTGGTGCTGGACACCGGGAACAAGCTCGGTCGCCGGGGCGCGGCGCTCGGTGCGGGCGCGGGGCTGGCCGTCGGGCTCTTCTCGCCGGCGCTGCTGGCGTCGACGGCGGTGGGCGCCGCGGCCGGTGCGCTGGCCGGCACGTTCGCCCACCATCGGATCAAGAGCGGGCTGGCCGACAAGATCGGCCAAGCGCTGGCCGCGGGCAGCGCCCTGATCATCGCCGTCACGCCTGCGCGGGGGCGCCTGCCGGTGGAACAAACCCTGGCCGGTTCGCCGATGAAATCCGTTGCCGAACTCAGCCGTTCGTCGCTGCGGGCGCTCGGGTCCGCGCTGCAACAGGCGATGGGCAAGTTCAACCCGGACCGCACCAGGCTGCCGATACCGCCCGGCAACTTCGGTGGCACCATCGGGCGCACCGTAGCCGAGTCGGTCGGTGACTGGACGATCGTGCCCGGTGCCGCCGCGCCGGCGGGCGCGCCCAACGTGCTGATCGTGCTCATCGACGACGCGGGCTTCGGCGGTCCGGACACCTTCGGTGGCGGCATCCACACCCCGACCCTGTCCCGGGTGGCCGAGACCGGCCTGGCCTACAACCGCTTTCACGTCACCGCGGTCTGCTCGCCTACCCGCGCGGCGCTGCTGACCGGCCGCAACCATCACCGTGTCGGCTTCGGATCGGTGTGCGAGTTTCCTGGCCCGTACCCTGGCTACTCGACGGTCAAGCCGCGCAGTTGCGCCGCGCTGCCCCGGATCCTGCGCGACAACGGTTATGTGACAGGCGCTTTCGGCAAATGGCACCTGACTCCGGACAACGTCCAGGGCGCGGCGGGGCCGTTCGACAACTGGCCGATCGGCTGGGGATTCGACCACTTCTGGGGCTTCCCGTCGGGGGCCGCGGGCCAATACGACCCGATCATCAGCCAGGACAACACGGTCATCGGCATTCCGCAGGGCGACGATGGCCGCCCCTACTTCTTCCCCGACGACCTCACCGACAAGGCCGTCGAATGGCTGCACACCGTGCGTGCGCAGAACGCCACCAAGCCCTGGATGTTGTACTACTCGACCGGTGCCACCCACGCACCGCACCACGTGTTCAAGGAGTGGGCCGACAAGTACAAGGGGCAGTTCGACGAGGGCTGGGATGTGTACCGGCAGAAGACATTTGAGCGTCAGAAGCAGCTAGGGATCATCCCGCCGGAGGCCGAGCTCACCGAACGCCCGGAACTGTTCCCGGCGTGGGACAGCCTCTCGGAAAGTCAGCGCAAGCTTTATGCCCGTCAGATGGAGGTGTTTGCCGGGTTCTCGGAGAACGCCGACTGGAACGTGGGCCGGCTGCTGGACGCGATCGACGACCTTGGCGAGTCGGACAACACCCTGGTGTTCTACATCTGGGGAGACAACGGTGCCAGCATGGAGGGCACCAACACCGGCTCGTTCAACGAGATGACCTTCCTCAACGGATTGGACCTGGACGCCGACCGGCAACTGGAGCTCATCGAGCAGTACGGCGGTATCGAGGCGCTCGGCGACGAATTCACCGCACCCCATTTCGCCAGCGGCTGGGCGCACGCCAACAACACCCCGTTCCAGTGGGGCAAACAGATGGCCAGTCACCTCGGCGGCACCCGTGACCCGATGGTGGTGGCCTGGCCCAGCCGCATCCCGGCCGGCAGTGGGATCCGCAGCCAGTTCGCACACTGCATCGACATCGCGCCCACCGTGCTGGAGGCCATCGGCCTACCAGAACCGGTCAGTGTCGACGGGTTCGATCAGGAACCGATGGACGGAATCAGCTTCTTGCACACCTTCGCCGACGCCAAGGCCGAGGAGCGTCACACGCTGCAGTACTTCGAGAACTTCGGCAGCCGCGCGCTGTACAAGGACGGCTGGTGGGCCTGCGCTCGGCTGGATAAGGCGCCGTGGGACCTCTCGCCGGAGACCATGGCGCGGTTCGCGCCCGGCACCTACGACCCCGACCAGGACGTGTGGGAGCTCTACTACCTGCCGCGCGACTTCTCGCAGGCCAACAATCTTGCTGCCAAGCACCCCGAGAAGCTCGCCGAGCTGCAGGAGCTGTGGTGGGAAGAGGCCGAACGCAACCGGGTGCTGCCGCTGCTGGGCGGGCTGGCAGTGATGTTCGGTGACCTGCCGCCGCTGCCGCCCACCACGCAGGTCACCTTCCAGGGCGGGATACAGAACATCCAGCGCGGCATGGTGCCCCGCGTCTTCGGGCGGTCGTACGCGATCGAAGCGCACCTGCTCGTGCCCGAGGACGGCGCGCAGGGCGTGATCGTCGCCAATGCCGACTTCATGGGCGGGTTCGCGTTGTGGGTGGACGAGGCGGGCCTGCTGCACCACACCTACTCCTACCTCGGCATCGAAACCTATCGACAGGTGTCCACCGAACCCATCCCCACCGGCGCGGTCACCGTGCGGATGCTGTTCGAAACCGAGCGGCCCGTCGTCGGCTCCGGTGGCCGAGTGACGTTGTGGGCCAATGACCGTCGTATCGGCGAAGGGGAGCTGCCCCAGACGGTCAGCCTGGCTTTCACGTCCTACGCGGGACTGGACGTCGGACGCGACAACGGCCTCGTCGTCGACCGGGAGTACGAGGACAGGGCGCCGTACCCGTTCAGCGGCACCGTGCGCAAGGTCGTCATCGACCTCAAACCCGTGCCGCCCGAGGCGGAGCAGGCGTTGCACGAGCACGCCTCGGTGCAGGCGGTGGGCCGCGGAGCGGCGAACTAGCTGTCGTCACCCAGCAGGTCGGTCAAACCGTTCTCGATCCCGGTATCGATTTGCTCACGCATGGTGCCCCGGCTCGGGAACATGGTTTCGCCGCCTTCGCAGCCGCAGCTGAGGCCGCCATACACACTCGGATCGGCGCCGGCCGGATTCGCGGTCGCCGTCGCGGCGGCGACCGCGATCGCCACCGCGGACAACACTTTTCTGATCACCCATTACCACCCGTGAGTTGCGTATCGAAAGTGTATGTGGGTGAACGACGCCCGATCGTTACGACTCAGTAAATGTTGGCTAGTTCGTCGAGTGATGCCGCGGGCAGTACGCGGCGATGCTCACTCCGACGAAATATCCGGCGTGGTAGCCGTCGAGGTTACTGCTGCTCGTCACCTCGTTGGCGACCTCGGCCTTTTGCCTACCGTTGTCCAGCTCGTCGCAAACCTGATGAGCCGCCAGGATCGCCGCTTGCGGCGTCCCGAAGTTGATGTTGTGCGCCTGCAGGGCACCGAGGAATTGACTGTCGATCCCGTCGGCGTGGGCGGCCGAGTCCGTCACCATTCCTGTCAGAGTGAGGGCCGCGGCGACGGCCGGAGCGGCTACGAACGATCGCAGGAGGATGGGCGAACGCCGGTGGCTGACGGCCATCGTTGAAGCCTCCTCACGCCTGACGTAACACGTTGCTTACATTGCGATCATCGCACGTAACGATCGTCGACGAGTGACATCCCTGTTTTCCGTGACGGTGACCGCACCGGCTGTCCGGACCGTGAACCGGAAAGAAACTGCGGACGAAATGATCGCGTCCAGATGGCGGCTGCTCCGGGCGAGAACAAATCGTCGTGCGCGAAACTTGTTACCATGCCTCGTGAATCCAAAGCTCAGCCGATTCGCGGCCCCGCTCATCGCAATCGTTGTCGGTTCGTCGACAGTGTCGGCATGCGCTAATGGCGGCAACCCCGCTCAGGGCGGTAGCACAACCCCTGCCTCGACGCTGAACGCCGACTGCGGCAGCAACGCAACCCTTAGGGCCAGCGGTTCGACCGCACAGGCTAACGCGATAACCCGTTTCGCCCGCGCCTTCGAACAAGCCTGTCCCGGTCGCTCACTGAATTACACGGCCAACGGCTCCGGTGCGGGAATCGATGAATTCTTGACCGGGCTAACCGATTTCGGGGGTTCCGACGCGCCGCTGAGCAGGGACGAATACGGCAGGGCCCAGCAGCGGTGCGGGTCACCGGTGTGGAATCTGCCGATCGTGTTCGGGCCCATCGCCATTGCCTACAACGTCACGGGGGTGGACTCGCTGAACCTCGACGGGCCTACGGCAGCCAAGATTTTCAACGGCGCCATCACCGACTGGAATGACCCCGCAATTCAAGCGCTGAACCAAGGCCTGAGCTTGCCCGCGAAGCCAATTCGGGTCATCTTCCGCAGTGACCAGTCCGGGACTTCGGAGAACTTCCAGCGGTATCTCGACACCGCCTCGGGCGGAGCCTGGGGCCGCGGCGCCGGGCGGACATTCAACGGCGCGGTCGGCGAAGGTGTTGCCGGCAGTGAGGGCGCGGCCGCGGCCGTCGAGGGGGCGGAAGGGTCGGTCACCTACGTCGAATGGTCGTTTGCTCTGGCGCACCGGCTGAATATCGCCAAGGTCGTCACTTCCGCAGGTCCGGAACCGGTAGGCATCGACCCTGGCACGGTGGGCAAGACGATCGGTGCGGCTTGGTTCATCAGGCCGGGCAACGACCTCGCCTTCGACACGATTTCGTTCTATCGCCCGAACCAGCCGGGCGCCTATCCGATCGTGCTTGCGACGTATGAAATCGTCTGCTCGAAATATCCGGACGCGCAGGTGGGTAGGGCGGTGAAGGCTTTTCTGCAGAGCGCGATCGGCGACGGTCAGAACGGCCTGATCGAGAACGGATACATTCCCGTTCCGGCTGATTTTAAGTCACGACTGACGACCGCGGTGAACGCCGTCACCTGAGCTAAGGTTTCGGGGCAGCCCATCCGGGCCCAGCCGACCCGCAATGTTCCAGGGTTTTTCCCAACCTGGTCAGCGCAATGTTTCCAAAATTTTCCCCGTCACGTCATATAAAGATGCTATGGAGTTCACAGCACTGCCCCCCGACGTCACCTCGGCGCTGATTCACGCCGGACCCGGCGCGGAATCGTTGATCGAGGCTTCGGGCGCGTGGCAGCGGCTGGGCACCGATCTGGAAGAGACGGCCGGCGCCTACACCGCCGTGCTCTCGGCACTGGCCAGCGATTGGCACGGCCCCTCGACCCTGGCCATGATCGACGCCGCCGTGCCCTACCTCACCTGGATGCGCGCCACCGCCCAGCAGTGCCACCAGCTGGCCTCTTCGGTGCAGGCCGCGGTGGCGGCATACGGCTCCACCGTCGCAGCCGTGGTGCGGCCCGCGGAGGTCGCGGCGAACCGGACGCAGTTGGCCCAGCTGCTAGCCACCAATGGACTCGGCCGGAATCTGACGGCGATCGCCGCAACAGAAGCGCAGTACGAGCGGATGTGGGCGAACAACGCGGCGGCGATGTACCGCTACGAGGCCGCTTCGGCGCAGGCCACCGCCCTGCCGCAGTTCGTTTCGCCGCCATCGATCGCTGATCCCGCCGCCACAGCGGCACAGGCCAACGCGGTGGGCGCCGCCGCGGCGGTGGCGCCGGCGGACGCGGTCCCGCCCCCGGTTTCTCCGTTCGACTCGGTCCTGCAGGCGATCGGTGTCACTTTCGACCCGAACCAGGGATGGTTCGGGTTGGCCAACACCTATGCCAACCAGTTCGTCTCATCGGGCTTCCCGATCAACCTGCTCAGTTACATGGCGCAGAGCAGCTCCGCCCAAGCGCTGCAATCCGTCGCCCCCGACATCGCCGAGGGCCTATCGGAAGGGGAATCCGCGCTGGGCTCCGCGGCCACCAGCCTGTCCAGCGCCGCCGGAGCACTCGGCGCGGTCGAGGCGCCGACGGCGGCGATGGGCGTCGCGGTCTCGATGGGCAGCCTGTCGGCGCCACCCGCGGCGACGGGAGTGCTGACCGCCGCGCACATGCCGGTGCAGCTCGCGTCCGCGGTGTCGCCGCTTCCCGCCGGCGACGCCGGGTCCGGCTTCCCGATGCTCCCGCCGCTGATGGCGCCGCCGATCGCGGCTGGCAGCGGCTGGCGCAAGCGCAAGGAACAGAAGTACGAGGACCTGGCGATGGGCTTGGAGCTCAAGGGCACCTTCATGCCACGCCCGCCCTCGGCGGGGTGAGCGCGGTCGATCGGTACTTTTGACGTCATGCCGTGGTTGCGATTGCTGTCGCTGGCTGTGCTCGTCGTCCTGCTGGTCGGGTGCAACGAACGCCAAGTCCAGGCTGCGCGCGCCCGCGACCAGGCGGGGATGCTGCCCTACGGCGGCCTGAACCGCACCTACTTGGTGCACCTGCCGCCCGGGCCGCCCGTGGGGCTGGTGCTCAACCTGCACGGGGGTGGAGGCACCGGCGCCGGGCAGCGCGGGCTGTCTAACTTCGACTCCATCGCCGACGCCAATGGCTTCCTGGTGGTCTATCCCGACGGCTATGACAAGAGCTGGGCCGACGGGCGCGGGGCGGCACCGGCCGACCGCAAGCATCTCGACGACGTGGGGTTCCTGGTGTCGCTGGTGAACAAGCTGCGCAGCGACTACAACGTCCCGGCCGGACACGTCTTCGCGACCGGAATGTCCAACGGCGGCTTCATGTCCAATCGTCTGGCGTGCGATCACGCCGAGCTTTTCGCCGCGATCGCTCCGGTGTCGGGCACGCTGGGCATCGGCGTGCCGTGCAACCCGTCGCGCCCGGTGTCGGTCCTCGACGCACACGGCACGGGTGACTCGGTGGTCCCGTACAACGGCGGCGCCGTCCGCGGCCGCGGCGGCATCAGCCACTCCATCTCGGTGAATAGCATGCTCGACCGCTGGCGGGCCGTGGACCGCTGCCAGGGAGAGCCGTCGTCCCAGGAGCTGCCCAACGTCGGCGATGGCACCGTCGTGCGCCGTTTCGACTCCCGTCCGTGCGCCGACAACACCGAAGTCGTGCACTACCGGATCGACAAGGGCGGGCACACCTGGCCCGGCGGCAAGCAGTACCTGCCCAAAGCGGTGATCGGGTCGACCACCCGCGCATTCGACGGCTCGGAAGTCATCGCCGAGTTCTTTTTGAGCCACGGCCGGGACTGATGCGGCCTCAGCGCTGGCAGACCGGGCACCAGTACTGAACCCGTTCGGTGGTCCCGCCCGGCGGTTCCCGGTGGGCGATGGGCGTCCCGCACCGCCGGCAACGCTGCCCGGCCCGCCCGTAGACCCACACCTGCCGGCCGGCCCGGGTATCGCCGGTGGTACAGCGATTCCAGCGCATCCGGTTGGCCCACAACATGTCCCGGGCCCGGCTGACCAGCCGCACCGGGTCGGTGATATCGCTTACCGGCGCGGTGGGCAGATGCCCGCTGACAAAGCACAGTTCGTTGGCGAAGACGTTGCCGACCCCGGCCATGACGCGCTGGTCGAGCAGCGCCTCGGAGATGGGGCGATCCGGATCGGCGGTCAGGTTGGCCGCCGCCAGCTTAGGATCCCAGTCCGGACCCAACAGGTCCGGCCCGAGGTAGGCGACGGCGGTGACGTCGTCCTCGCGGTCGAGGATCTCGAGTACTCCCAAGTCGACCCCGACCGCGCGAATGTCACCGGCTTCCAGAATGATTCGGGCCCGATGGTCAATCCGGACCCGGTGATCACCGACGCGCCAACTGCCGTCCATCTTCAGGTGCGAATGAATGCTGGCCCAGCCGACGCGGATGAACAGATGCTTGCCTCTGCTGAGCACCTCGTCCACCGGGTGCCCGGTGAGATCGACTGTGGCATAGCGAGGCACCCGGACGTCGCAGCGCGTCAGTGTGCGCCCGACCAGGTGCTCGCGCAGCGTGGCCGCGGTGTGCCATACGGTGTCGCCTTCGGGCATGCCTACCGCAGCCGCAATCCGCGGGGGGTGCGGGCGAACCCGGCGTCCACCAGCGCCGTCACCACGGTGTCGGGGCCACCGGGCTGCAGCACGGACACGCCGTCAACCCGTTCGACCAGGATCGAGGCCACCCGGCGTGCGGTGACCAGATCGGCCAGCGCGACGGCCGCCGCGCGACTGGCTTCGGCGTCCTCGGTGAACGTCAGCATCGAGCGCCCGCCGCGCTCCAGGAACCAAGCCAACTCGCCGTCCACCAACACCACCAGTGCCCCGGCCTTGCGGCCCGGCCGGGCGCCGACGTTGGCGCCCTCGGCCTGAGCGGTGGGCCAGGCCAGCGCCGCGCCATACGGGTTGGCCGGGTCAGCGGCAGCCAGCACCACCGCGTGATAATCCGGACGCTGCGGGTCGACACCGTCGAGATAGCTGCGCAGCCGGTCGACGGTGGAGGCGACCGCGAACTGCGCCCCGCCCAGCGACTCGACGAAGTACCCGCGCTGGCATCGGCCGGCATCCTCGAACGCGCTGAGCACCTTGTACAGCGTGGCGAAACCGCCGGGCACCCCCTCGGCCGCGACCGCGCCCTTGGTCAGCACGCCGTGCCGGTTCAGCAGCAACTCGGCCTGGAAGTGGGCGCGCAGGGTCGAGTCCGGCTCGGCCGCCGGCAACGCCGACCACCGGCCCGCGACCGTCGGGTCCGAGGCGCGCGCTTGCGCATGCGCAACGCTGTAGCGGCTCAACCGCGGCGGGCGGTGGGTGCGGTGCGCCGGCGCCGAACGCTTACGGGCGCCGGGCCCACCGCCGAGCAGCGCGCGCACCGGTGCGAACGTGTCCCCGGTGATCCAGCCTGCCCAAACAAGCTCCCACAGCGCGGCTTTGAGCTCGGACTCGGCGTGCCCTCCCTGGGCGAGTTGACGGAAGAAGTACGCGCCGCCTCCGGACAGGCTGTCCAGGATCGACCGGTGTGCATCGGTGAAGTCGATCTCGGCGGGCGGGGCCAGCGTCATGGTGACGGAGTCCGCGTGGTGGAACGCGATCCAGCCGTCGCTGCCCGAGATCGACCCGGCGCCCGACCAGGTGACCTCCCCGGTGGCGAGCAACTCGTCGAGCATGGCGGGGGAGTAGTCGCGCACGCGGGGGCCGAGTATCAGGGGCTCGAGCGCCGAGGCCGGGATCCGGACGCCGGCGAGCTGGTCGATCACCGAGGCCAAACCGTCCAGGCCGGAGGCGCGGGAGGCGTCCCCCAGCTGATGCCAGGCCGGCAGGAACCGTCCGTAGGCCGCCGTGCTGACCGGTTCGACCTGGGCCCGCAGCGCCGCCAGGGAGCGTCGCCGCAGAATCCGCAGCACGTCGGCGTCGCACCACTGCTCGGACCCGGCGCCGGCCGAGGTGGCGACAAACTCACCGCGCACCAGTCGCCCGTCACTCGCCAACCGGCCCAGCACATCTGCGGTCACCCGCAACCCCAAACCGAATCGGGCGGCCGCCTCGGCGGTGGTGAACGGCGTGTGCGTGCGCGCATAGCGACCCAGCAGCTCGCCCAGGGGATCGGCCACCGCTTCGGTGAACGCGATCGGCAGCCCGACCGGCACCGCCGCCCCCACGCCGTCGCGCAGCCGGCCGATGTCCTCGACAGCCACCCACCAGCTGCGCCCGGCGAACGACACGGTCAGAGCCCGGCGGGCGGCGCGCAAGCCTTCCAGCCAGCCGCCCACATCCGCGGCGGTCGTCCGGGCGGCCACCTCCTCCTCGGTCAGCGGGCCCAGCAACCGCAGCAGGTCCGCGACGCCCTCGGCGTCGCGGGCCGCCCGGTCTTCCGAGAGGTGCTGCAATTGGCGCCCGGTGCCGGCGATGACGTCTGGGTCGAGCAGTTCGCGCAGCTCGACGCGGCCGAGCAGCTCGGCCAGCAACGTGCTGTCCAGGGAGAGGGCCGCGGCACGGCGCTCGGCCAGCGGGACGTCGCCCTCGTACATGAACGCCCCGACGTAGCCGAAGAGCAGTGACGCCGCGAATGGGGACGGCCGGGCGGTCTCGGCTTCGGCGACCCGTACCTTGCGCTGGGCGATCTGCGCCATCAGGCGGGTCAGGGTGGGGACGTCGTAGACGTCCTGCAGACATTCACGGATCGTTTCCAGCACGATCGGGAAGTCGGGATATTTGCGCGCGACCTCCAGCAGCTGGGCGGCGCGCTGCCGCTGATGCCACAGTGGTGACCGCTTGCCGGGATGGCGGCGGGGCAGTAGCAGCGCGCGGGCCGCCGACTCCCGGAAGCGCGACGCGAACAGGGCCGACTCGCCGACCTCCGCGGTGACGATCGGGTCGATCTCGTCGGGGTCGAAGACGAACAGTTCGGCGCCCGGGGGACTGTCCTCACCGGTGGAGAATCCGGTGTCGGGCAGCCGCACCACGATGCCGTCATCGGAGGCGGTCGGCTTCTCGTCGAGTCCGTAGCGTTCGCGGAGCCGCCGGCCGACCGCCAGGGCGAGCGGTCCGTGCACCTGCAGGCCATACGGCGAGTGCAGGATGACTCGCCAGTCACCCAGCTCGTCGCGGAACCGCTCGACCAGCAGCGTGGTATCGGTGGGCACCACCCGGGTGGCGTCGCGCTGCTCGTCCAGCAGCGTCCACAGATTGTCCGTCGCGTACTCGTCGAAACCCCAACCGGCGCAACGCTTGCCGAACGCGTCCCGGTCCATCGATGCCAACTCGCCGGTGAGCGCGCCCAGGGCGGCGCCGAGTTCGGCCGGCCGGCCAACGTCGTCGCCGCGCCAGAACGGCAGCCGCGCCGGCTGACCTGGGGCGGGGATCACCAGCACCCGGTCGTGGGTGATCTCGACGATGCGCCAACTGGTGGCGCCCAGCGAGATGACGTCACCCGGGCGGGATTCGTAGACCATCTCCTCGTCCAGTTCGCCGACCCGCGAAGGTTTCTCGGAATCGGTGGCGAGGTAGACGGTGAACAACCCCCGGTCGGGGATGGCGCCCCCGGAGGTGACGGCCAGCCGCTGGGCGCCGGGACGGGCGGTCAGCGTGCCGTTGTCGCGGTCATAGACCAGCCGGGGCCGCAGCTCGGCGAACTCTGTCGACGGGTACTTACCCGACAGCAGATCCAGGGTGGCCTCGAACACGCTGCGGGGCAGCGTCGCGAACGGCGCGCTGCGACGCACGGTGTCGAACCAGCGGTCTGCGTCAATCGGCTCGAGGGCGGACGCGGCCACGGTGTGCTGAGCCAAAATGTCGAGCGGATTCGCCGGCACCTTCATGGTCTCGATCTGGCCGGTCAGCATTCGCTGCACGCTGACCGCGCAGCCCAGCAGATCGGTTCGGTGCTTGGGAAACAGCACCCCGCGCGACACTTCGCCGACCTGATGGCCGGCCCGGCCGATCCGCTGCAACCCGCTGGCCACCGACGGCGGCGCCTCAACTTGGATCACCAGATCGACCGCGCCCATGTCGATACCGAGCTCGAGGCTGGACGTGGCGACCACGGCCTTGAGCTGGCCGCTCTTGAGATCTTCTTCGACGATGGCGCGCTGTTCCTTGCTGACCGACCCGTGGTGGGCGCGGGCCAGCAGGGTCGGCGCACCGAAGCTCTGCCCACTGGCCATCACGTACGCCGGCGCCCCACCGGCGACCTCGGCGTTGCCGCCGGTCGGCAGTTCGACGCCGGAGCGTTCGGCGTGAATCTCGTTGAGCCGCGCCGTCAATCGCTCGGCCAGCCGCCGTGAGTTGGCGAACACGATCGTGGAGTTGTGCGACTCGATCAGGTCGACGAGCCGCGCCTCGACGTCCGGCCAGATGGAGTTGTTGGCGAGGTTGGCCATGTCCGGCACCGGCACCTGGACGGACAGCTCGACCGTCTTGGCCGACGGTGGCGCGACGATTGTGGTTGGCGACTGGCCGGAAAGGAACCGGGCCAGCTCCTCGGCGGGACGTACCGTCGCCGACAGTCCGATGCGCTGCGCCGGGCGCCCGTCGCGCAACTCATCCAAGCGTTCCAGCGACAGCGCCAGATGCGCACCGCGCTTGGTGGCGGCGATGGCGTGGATCTCGTCCACGATGACGGTTTGCACGCCGGCCAGGGTTTCGCGCGCGGCAGAGGTCAGCATCAAGAACAGCGACTCGGGAGTGGTGATCAACACGCCCGGCGGCCGGGTGATGAGCTGGCGGCGCTCGGCTGGTGGGGTGTCGCCGGACCGGACGCCCACGCTGATGGCGGGTGGAGCCAGACCGCGGGCCTCGGCGAGCCGGGTCAGCCCGGTCAGCGGCGTGCGCAGGTTCCGCTCGACGTCCACCGCGAGCGCCTTGAGCGGCGAGACGTAGAGCACCCGGGTGCCGGCCGGCCGGTCGGGTGCGCTGGCCAGGCTGTCGAGCGCCCACAAGAACGCGGCCAGTGTCTTACCCGAACCGGTGGGCGCGATGACCAGCGTGTTGTCGCCGTTCGCGATGGCCGCCCACGCGGCGTCCTGCGCGGACGTCGGCGCGGCGAAGGTGCTGGCGAACCAGTCGCGGGTGATCGCGCTGAATCGCGACAGGGCTTTGGGCGGGGAAGTGCTCACCTAGCCATCGTGCCAAGAGGCACTGACAACAAGGTTTCTCCTCAAACCTGCGGCTTGAAACGGGCGGTCGCCATCGCCTCGGCCAGCTGCGGCGGGATCTCCGGCACCCGGGCTATCGCGTCGAGCAGCGTGTGCGCGCACGCGTCGGCGAGCCGGTCGGCTTCCAGGCTCTGGTCCATGATCCGTTGACGGCAGATTTCGAAGGTGAAAGCCAGCCAGCCGTGCAGGATCACCCGCAGGTCGCGCTCCACTTCCGGCTCCAGCGCGGCCTGCCCGGGGATCCCCCCCACGACCTCGCCGATGCGGGTCATCACGTGTTCCATCTGACGGTTCTTGGCTTCGTCGTCGATGCCGAGCAGGACCGGGTCAGACCGGCCGAGCCCGACGTAGGCCGCCCACGCCGCTTCCGGGTTCTGTTCGTGGTAGGCCATGTAGGCCAGTACGCCGGTCCGGATCTCCTCGAACATCGTCATGCCCGGCGACGGCTGGGTGTTGGTCGCGGCGTACAGCCGGTCGGCCTCGTCCTTGACGACGGCGGCGAAGAACGCGCGCTTGTCCGGGAAATAGTGGTACATCAACGCACGCGACACCCCGGCGCGCTCGGCGATCTCGTCGATCCGCACCTCGTCGTAGGGTCGCTTGCCGAAGACTTCCGCCCCCAGTGCGAGGAGTTCAGCGCGTCGATCCTCGGGGGATAACCGCCTCCTGGCTGTCGCCATAAGCAGAGATAGTACCTACGGGTAATAAGCGCTTCGGTACAACGGAGCAATCTGCTCGCGCTCGGTGGCTGCGCCGCCCGCGACTGTGAGCTGCGACGCACGCGTTTGTCGTGCCTGATCAGCGGGTATTGCAACCTTCTAGTTGTTGGGCGCAGGAACTATTGAGGTGCTCCGATGCAAAAGGCGCATGAAGGATTGCGTGGGGATCGCCTGGGGCAGGCGGACAGCGAAGTGCATGCCGCGGTCCGGTTCGCCGTGCTCGCCGCCGCCGCCGGGGTGGGATTTCTGGTCTTGGCCGCGTTGTGGGTGAGCACCTGCCCGGGGGTGAGCGTCGACACCGTCGCGTGCGGCGTGCCGGAGCGCGCCACGCTGGCTGTGATCGGGCCGTTGATTCTGCTGGCCGCTGGGATCTGGGCGTTCTTGCGGACCTACCGGGTATGGCGCGACCACGGCGTCTGGTGGGCCTGGCATGGCGTCGGCTGGTTCTTGCTGACGCTGATGGCGCTGACGCTTTCCCTCGGTGTCGCGCCGGTTTCTGGCCCGGTCCTCGCCCTCTAAATAAATGTGATCTGGCTCTCCCTAAGTGGTGCCCGGAGTTCTACCGTTGGTGGTAATGCCTGGTAATGGCAGACGGCGTAGAGAAACCACAGGAGGAGCCATGGGGGACACTTTTCGTGACCCCGTCGACCATTTGCGGACGACGCGGCCACTTGCCGGCGAATCGCTTATCGACGTCCTGCACTGGCCCGGCTACCTCTTGGTCGTGGCCGGGGTGATCGGTGGCGTGGCGTCCCTCGCCGCCTTCGGCAGCGGCCACTACTCCGAGGGGATGACGGCCGGCATGGTCGCGGTCGTCCTCACCGTCTGCGGCCTGGTGTGGCTGGCCATCGAACACCGCCGGATCCGGCGGATCGCCGACCGTTGGTACGCCGAGCACCCCGAAGTGCGGCGGCAACGACTCGCCAGCTGAGGGGACCCGGCAACCCCGCTGCGACAGCCGCGTGTCCGCCGGAAATGTGAGCGATTCTGGGTTTTGCGCTCTCCGGCGACGGGAATCAGTTGTACACCATGATGAGTACCGGCAGTCTTTCGTCAGCGTGGTTACCCCATCATGGGGGACGCAAGCATGACAGCAACCACATAGACACTTACCGCAACCACGAGAAACACGACCGAAAGAACCCCACCGACAGCGGCGAGGGACGCGATGCGGCCCGCTCGGGCTGTGTCGGTTACGTCTGTCCCGCCGACAACTGGTTGAATACCCGGTGGCGATCATGACCAACCGGCTCGACCCCGTGGTCCAGAGCGGACCGCAAGCCGGCTCCGCAGACCGGACCCTGGCCAGGGGCAGCGTCGGTCGAATATTGCCGGGAGGCCACATGACCGATGCGGATCAGCGCAGTGACGGGCGCCAACGCGGTTACCGCGCCGTCGAATTGACTGTCGCTGCACGCCTGGAGAACCTGGCGATGCTGCGCACCCTGGTCGGTGCCATCGGCACCTTCGAAGACTTGGACTTCGACGCCGTTGCGGATCTGCGGCTGGCCGTCGACGAGGTGTGCACGCGCTTGATCCGCTCGGCGACCCCCGGCGCCAAACTGACCCTGGTGGTCGACCCGCGAGAGGACGAGCTCGTGGTCGAGGCCTCCGCCGCCTGCGACACACACGACGTCGTGGCGCCGGGCAGCTTCAGTTGGCATGTCCTGACCTCCCTGGCCGATGACGTCCAGACCTTCCACGACGGTCGCCAGCCTGATGCAACGGGAAGCGTCTTCGGCATCTCGTTGACGGCGCGACGGGCGGCCCCCAGTAAGTGACGGCCAGTTGACTGAGCAAACTGCCGGCGGTTCCAACACGCGACCTAATGAATACGCCGATGTCCCGGAGATGTTCCGCGAGCTGACAGCTTTTCCTGCCGGTTCGCCGGAATTTCAGCGGCACCAAGACAAGATCGTCGAACGGTGCCTGCCGCTCGCCGATCACATCGCGCGCCGATTCGAGGGCCGCGGTGAGCCACGCGACGACCTCATCCAGGTCGCGCGGGTGGGATTGGTGAATGCCGTCGTCCGGTTCGACGTCGAAACCGGTTCGGACTTCGTTTCTTTCGCGGTGCCGACCATCATGGGTGAGGTCCGGCGCCACTTCCGCGACAACAGCTGGTCGGTCAAGGTTCCGCGGCGGCTCAAGGAGCTGCACCTGCGGCTGGGGACCGCAACAGCAGAGTTGTCGCAGCGGTTGGGCCGGGCGCCCACCGCCACCGAACTCGCCGCGGAGTTGGGTATGGACCGGGCCGAAGTGGTCGAGGGCCTGGTCGCCGGCAGCTCCTACAACACCCTGTCGATCGACAGCGGCGGAGGCAACGAGGACGACGACGCCCGCGCCATCGCCGACACCCTCGGTGACGTGGACGCGGGACTGGACCGGATCGAGAACCGGGAGGCACTGCGTCCGTTGCTCGAGGCGCTGCCGGAACGTGAGCGAATGGTGTTGGTGCTCAGGTTCTTCGAGTCGATGACCCAGACGCAGATCGCAGAGCGGGTGGGCATCTCACAGATGCACGTGTCCCGGCTGCTGGCGAAATCGCTAGCCCGACTCCGGGACCAGCTGGAGTGAAATAGCTTCGTCGGGATCGGGCGCCGTTGCCGATTCCGCGACCGGCAGCACGCCGTCCGGGTCGCAGAGGCGCAGCAGTCGCGCGACGGCGCGGCTGGGCCGCATCGCCCAGCGCACATCGGCTGCCGAGCAGGCGACGTTGATCCGGTGCAGTGCCGAAAATCCTGCTGTACCGATGAAGGTCACACCGGCCAGGTCCAGGGTCAGCCAGCGCTGATCCTTGATACAGCGGGCGACGTACTCAGCGAATTGGTCGGCGTTGGCGGCGTCCAGTTCACCTTCGGCGGCGACGACACCGTTTGAAGCTGCCCAGCGGGCTTTGAATTCCGGGGGTGGGGCTTTGGCCCATGGCTGTGTCACAGACATTGTGAATCCCATCAGTCGACGAACGTTCGAGCTGTGGATCACATCGAGTGTGCGAGAAGCCGTGTTTGAATGGCGATCCGGAAAGATCTGCGGAGGGAATTCACCCGCGACCCTGACGCACGTACAGGACGTAATTTCCAGGTGGCTGTGAACTCAACCTGTCACGAACCCTACCCTCGGTGGGCTGGGGGCGCCAGGTTTGAGTTCAGCGTCACTTGATTTCGGCGAGCACCGTGCCCTGGGTGATGGCGGCGCCGGGCTCGACGGCCAGGCCGGTGATGGTGCCGTCCTTGTGCGCGGTGACCGGGTTCTCCATCTTCATCGCCTCGAGAACCACTATTAGGTCGCCGGCGGAAACCTGCTGGCCTTCCTCAACAGCGACTTTCACGACGGTGCCCTGCATCGGAGCCGTCACCGCGTCGCCGGACGCGGTCGCTCCCGAATGCGCACCGCGCTTGCGCGGCTTGGGCTTGCGCCGCACCACCCCGACCGCGTCGGGCGCACCGGTGGACAGTGCCAGGTCGCCGGGCAGCGAGACCTCGAGCCGTCGGCCGTTGACCTCCACGACCACGGTCTGGCGAGGCCGGGACTCGTCTTCGTCGATGGGCTCGCCACCGGTGAATGGCTCGATGGTGTTGTTCCACTCCGTCTCGATCCAACGGGTGTGCACGGTGAAGCCGTCGTCGTCACCGATGAACGCCGGGTCCGACACCACGGCACGGTGGAACGGGATGACGGTGGCCAGGCCCTCGACCTGGAACTCGTCCAGCGCGCGGCGTGCCCGAGCGAGCGCCTCGGTGCGGTCGGCGCCGTAGACGATCAGCTTGGCCAGCATCGAGTCGAACTGCCCGCCGATCACCGAGCCGGTTTCTACGCCGGAGTCCAGCCGCACCCCCGGGCCGCTGGGCGGGTCAAACTTGGTCACCGGACCGGGGGCGGGCAGGAAGCCGCGGCCGGCGTCCTCGCCGTTGATGCGGAACTCGATGGCGTGCCCGCGCGGCGTCGGGTCCTCGGTGATGTCGAGCTTGTCACCGTTGGCGATCTTGAACTGCTGCAGCACCAGGTCGATGCCGGCCGTCTCCTCGGTGACGGGGTGCTCCACCTGCAACCGGGTGTTGACCTCGAGGAACGAGATGAGCCCGTCCTGGCCGACCAGGTATTCGACGGTGCCGGCGCCGTAGTAATGCGCCTCCTTGCAGATCCGCTTGGCCGACTCGTGGATTTCCTTGCGCTGGGCGTCGGTCAGGAACGGTGCGGGCGCCTCCTCGACGAGCTTCTGGAAGCGGCGCTGCAGCGAGCAGTCGCGGGTGCCGGCGACGACCACGTTGCCGTGCTGGTCGGCGATCACCTGGGCTTCGACGTGCCGCGGCTTGTCCAGGTAGCGCTCGACGAAGCACTCGCCACGGCCGAACGCGGCAACGGCCTCACGGGTCGCCGACTCGAACAGCTCAGGGATCTCCTCGATCGAGCGGGCCACCTTCATGCCGCGACCGCCGCCACCGAACGCCGCCTTGATCGCGATCGGCACGCCGTACTCCTTGGCGAACGCGACGACCTCGTCGGCGTCCTTGACCGGTTCGGGGGTGCCGGGCACCAGCGGGGCCTGTGCACGGGCGGCGATGTGGCGGGCGGTGACCTTGTCGCCCAGGTCGCGGATCGACTGCGGGCTGGGCCCGATCCAGATCAGTCCGGCGTCGAGCACGGCCTGCGCGAAATCGGCGTTCTCGGAGAGGAAGCCGTAGCCGGGGTGGATGGCGTTGGCGCCGGACTTGGCTGCCGCGTCGAGCAGCTTCGCGAAGTCCAGGTAGGACTCGGCCGAGGTCTGGCCGCCAAGGGCGAACGCCTCGTCGGCGAGCCGCACATGAGGTGCCTCGGCGTCCGGTTCGGCATACACGGCCACGCTGGCCAGGCCTGCGTCCCGTGCCGCCCGGATCACCCGGACTGCAATCTCGCCGCGATTAGCGACGAGAACCTTCGAGATCCTCGAGTTGGGCACTGCGCCTCCTGTATGGCCGGACGTCGTCGTCTCTAAGAGAATTTCTTACAAGTCTGTCGGGGGAAGTTTATGCGCCGCGCCGTCGGCCCGGTCAGGCGGTTCCCCCTTGGGCGCCTTCGCGCAGGCGGCGCTTGATTCGTGCCAGCATGGCCGACATGCCACGCAGCCGCAGGGGGCTGATCAACGCTCCCAGGCCCAGCTCCGTGTAGAAATCCTCGGGCACCGCCAGGATCGCCGCGGCCGGTTGCTGGTCGAGTCCGGCCGCCAGGATCGAGGCGAAGCCGCGGGTGGTGGGCGCTTCGGCCGGCGCGCTGAAGTGCAACCGCACCCGGTCGGGATCGCTGGCGTCGACATGCAGGAACAGCGGCGACTGGCACTCCGGAACCGGTTCCATGGCGGCCTCGGCCATATCGGACGGGAGCGCCGGAAGCTCGTTCGCGAACTCCAGCAATAGCTGAAGTTTGTCCTGGCCCTGGACGTCGGCGAAGTCGGACACCACCTCGGCCAGCGGCGCGGGCATACCCATCAGCCGGGCACCGCTCCGGGTTCGCTACCGGCGACGATCGGCACCCGCACGGTGTTGCCCCACTCCGTCCACGAGCCGTCGTAGTTGCGCACCCCCGGCTTGCCCAGCAGGTGGGTCAGCACGAACCAGGTGTGACTGGACCGCTCGCCGATCCGGCAGTAGACGATGGTCTTGTCGTCCGGCGTGACGAAGTCATAGAGCTGTTCCAGCTCGTCGCGGCTACGGAACCGACCGTTCTCGTCGGCGGCCTTGCCCCACGGGATGGACCGCGCGGTGGGAATGTGGCCGCCGCGCAGCGCCCCTTCCTCGGGGTAGTCGGGCATGTGGGTGCGTTTGCCGGTGTACTCGTCGGGTGAGCGCACGTCGATCAGCGGCTGGCTGCCCAGCGACGCCAGCACGTCATCCTTGAACGCGCGGATGGGGGCGTCGTTGCGCTCCACGACGGGGTAGCCGGTGGAGGTCTTGGTCGGGACGTCCAGCGTGGTGTCGCGGCGCTCGGAGAGCCACAGGTCCCGCCCGCCGTTGAGCAGGCGCACATCCGGGTGGCCGAACAGGGTGAACACCCACAGCGCATAGGCCGCCCACCAGTTGCTCTTGTCGCCGTAGATCACCACCGTGTCGTCGCGGGAGATGCCTTTGCTGTCCATCAGCGCGGCGAACTGCTCGCCGTTGATGTAGTCGCGCACGCGCGGGTCGTTCAGGTCGGTATGCCAATCGATCTTGACGGCCCCCGGGATGTGACCGACGTCGTAAAGCAGCACGTCCTCGTCCGATTCGACGATGGCCAGACCGGGCGCGCCGATATGGGCGGACAACCAGTCAGCGGTGACGAGCCGTTCGGGATGGGCGTAGCCCGAGAGGGTGGGACTTGGATCTGGGGGTAGCGGCACGCCTAAAGCCTACTCAGTGCTTGCGTACCACCCGCTCGGGCTGGCCCGGCTTCCAGACGGTGATGTCGAGGTGGTCGTCTTGGACTTCGACCGCTGACGCGCCGGTGATGTCGACGCCGATGAGGTCGAACTCCTGATCGCGCAGATCAAGCCCGATCTCGTCGAACAGTGCCGCGGCGAAACGCCGGTGCAACTCGCCGTAGGGAACGACATACGCCCGGCCCCACAGCTTCGCGTCACCCTCGGTAACCGCGGTGTCCACGGTCGCGGTGTGCAGGCACAGGCGTGGATCTCGTTGCAGATCACGGTATTTGGTGGTGTTCGGCATTCCGGTGATCCACAGCTGGTCTTCGAAGATACGCGGCTCCATCGGGCTGATTCGCGGGTACCCGTCCGACCGCAAGGTGGCCAGCATGCACAGATTGCCTGTCGCGCGGTGGCGGCGGCGGAAAACGGCCGCGATGCGCGGCGCGGCGGCGGCGAATTCGGCCCAGGTGATCACGTCACTCCTCCTCTGGTTGGCGCTGCGGGGCGTCGAGCGTGGGCCTCCGGTAGGAGATCGGGACGATTTTGCTGCGTGAGCCCCACGCTCGGCGCACGTTCATCAAGCGGATCCACCATTGCCGGCCCATAAGGCCGCCACCGACAGCCCACAGCCCGCCAACAGAGCGCGCAGCAGCGGCAGGCTCACCCCGATCACCGTCGACGGGTCACCGTCGACGCCGTCAATGAACCAGCCGCCCAGGCCGTCCAGGGTGAAGCCGCCGGCGACGCTCAACGGCTCGCCGCTGGCCAGGTAGGCCTCGAGATCGGGCTGCGACGGCTGGCCGAAACGGACCGTGGTGATCGACGTTTGCGCAGCCAGATGCACGACGCGGTGGTCGCGGATAAGGATCAGACAGTGCCCGGTGTGCAGGTGGCCGGTGCGGCCGGCCATCGACTGCCATTGGCGCCGCGCCGCCTCGATCGAGCCGGGCTTGCCGCACAGCCCGCCGTCCAGGTAGAGCATCGAGTCGCAGCCCAGCACCACGCAATCCCCGGTGACATCGGAGCCACGGTCGAGCAGCGTGGCCGTCACGTGTTCGGCCTTGGCGCGGGCCAAGGCGCGCACCACCTCATCGGGCGCGGCGTCGGGCCCCAGCGCGGCCATCAGTTCGTCTTCGTCGACGCCGGACACCAGCACCAGCGGGTTCACGCCGGCCTGGCGGAGCACGGTGAGTCGACCGGAGGAGGCCGACCCGAGCACCAGCCGCGTCATCGACGCATGTGCACCATTTCCTGCAGGGTGATGCGTTGCCAGCTGTAGACGGGATAGCGCAACTTGTCCACCGGCAGCCCCCAGCGGGCGGGCTCGGGCGGGGGCGGTGCGGTTCCGCCGCCGATCGTGCCGAGGACGGCGATCAGCGCGCCCAGTTCCTCGACGGTCGGTTCACCCCTGAGGACCTGGATGTGCGGCTCATGCGGCTGCGGAGCCTCGGGGGCTTCGGCTGCTTCGGCCGTCACGTCCGTCACCTCGCTCACAGCGGGATGTTCCCATGCTTCTTCGGCGGCAACTGCGCGATCTTGCGTTCCAGCAGCCGCAGCGCCGTCCCGATGTACCCACGCGTGTACGAGGGCGGAATCACCGCATCGACATACCCGCGCTCGGCAGCGATGTAAGGGTTGACCAGGGTGTCCTCGTACTCCTGCTGCAGTTGCAGGCGAAGCGCCTCGACATCCTCGCCGGCCTGGGCCGCTTCCTTCAGCTTCTGCCGGTACACGAACCCGACCGCCCCGGAGGCGCCCATCACCGCGATCTGGGCGGTGGGCCAGGCCAGGTTGACGTCGCAGCCCATGTCCTTGGATCCCATGACGCAGTACGCGCCGCCGTAGGCCTTGCGGGTGATGACGGTGATCTTCGGGACCGTCGCCTCGCCGTAGGCGTAGAGGAGTTTGGCGCCGCGCCGGATGATGCCGTTGTATTCCTGGCCCGTGCCGGGCAGGAAGCCCGGGACGTCGACGAGCATCACGATCGGGATGTTGAAGCAGTCGCAGGTCCGCACGAACCGGGCCGCCTTTTCCGAGGCGTTGATGTCCAGGCAGCCGGCGAAGTGCGTCGGCTGGTTGGCGACGATGCCGACCGGGCGGCCCTCGATACGGCCGAACCCGACGACGATGTTCTGCGCGTAGCCCGCCTGGATTTCCAGAAACTCGTCGTCGTCGAGGATGCGGGTGATCACCTCGTGCATGTCGTAGGGCTGGTTGGGCGAATCCGGGATCAGCGTGTCCAGCTCGAGGTCTTCGTCGGTCAGGTTGTCCTCGATCGCGCCGACCGGCAGCGGGGCCGGTTCGCGCGGCGGGTCGGTGGCGTTGTTGGGCGGCAGGTAGCTGAGCAGTTCCCGCACGTATTCGAACGCGTCCTGCTCACCGGATGCGACGTAGTGCAGCGTCCCGGACTTGGCCATGTGGGTGTGGGCGCCGCCCAGTTCCTCCATGGTGACGTCCTCGCCCGTGACGGTCTTGATCACGTCGGGTCCGGTGATGAACATCTGGCTGGTCTGGTCGACCATGATCACGAAGTCGGTAAGCGCGGGGGAGTAGACGTGCCCACCGGCCGCGGCGCCCATGATCAGCGAGATCTGCGGGATGACGCCGGACGCGAGGATGTTGTTGCGGAAAATCCGGCTGTACAGGCCGAGCGAGACGACGCCTTCCTGAATGCGGGCTCCGGCACCGTCGTTGATGCCGATCAGCGGCCGACCGGTTTTGATGGCCAGGTCCTGCACCTTGACGATCTTCTCGCCGTACACCTCGCCGAGGCTGCCGCCGAACACGGTGGCGTCCTGGCTGAAGATGCACACGTCGCGACCGTCGATGGTGCCGTAGCCGGTGACGACGCCGTCGCCGACCGGACGGTTCTTTTCTAGCCCGAAGTTGGTGCTGCGGTGCTTGGCCAGCGCGTCGAGCTCGACGAACGAATCCTCGTCCAGCAGCGCGGTAATGCGTTCGCGCGCCGTCAGCTTGCCCTTGGCGTGGACCTTGTCAACGGCGGCCTCACCGACCGGGTGCAGCGACTCTTCCCGGCGCTTGTGCAGTTCGGCCAGCTTGCCTGCGGTGGTGTGAATGTCAATGACGTGCTCGCCTGCAGGTTCTGCGGTATGGGCAGAGTGGTCGGTAACGCTTGTCATGGGAGTCGATGTTATCGGCAACGCCACCGGACCCTTCGGTGGCCCTTAAAGAGTCCTTAAGTAGTCTCCGCTGATGGGCGCCCGTCAGGCCGTGGAGTGGACCGAAGAACACGACGTGCTGGTCGCTGGTTCCGGCGGCGGAGGCGTGACCGGCGCCTATACCGCCGCCCGCGAGGGCCTCGACGTGCTGCTTGTCGAAGCGACCGACAAGTTCGGGGGCACCACCGCGTATTCGGGCGGCGGCGGGGTGTGGTTCCCGTGCAATCCGGTCCTGATCCGGACCGGTAACTGGGGCGGTATCGAAGACACCATCGAAGACGCGCTGACCTATTACCGCGCAGTGGTCGGCGATCGCACGCCACGAGAACTACAAGAAACCTACGTCCGCGGCGGTGCCCCGCTGGTCGAATACCTCGAGCAGGATCCTGACCTCAAATTCGTCCCGTTGCCGTGGCCCGACTACTACGGCAAGGCACCCAAGGCCCGTCTGGACGGTCAACGGCACATCGCGGCGAAGCCGCTCAAAGTCGCGGCCGCGCCCGAGCTGCGGGACGCGATCCGCGGGCCGCTGGACACCGACCGGCTCGGCGCGCCCACTCCGCCCGACTACTACATCGGCGGTCGCGCCTTGATCGCACGCTTCCTCAAAGCCATCGCCCAGTACCCGAACGCGACGCTACGCCGCCACACCGCGCTGGTCGATCTCGTGGTCGACGGAGGCAAGGTGGTGGGCGCCGTCGTCGAGAACGCGGGCCAACGCACCGCGATCCGTACCCGACGGGGTGTCCTGTTGGCGGCCGGCGGTTTCGAAAGCAACGAAGACCTGCGCCGCCAGTACGGCGTGCCCGGCGTGGCCCGGGACACGATGGGTGGTCCCGGCAGCCGCGGTCTGGCGTTGCAGGCAGGCATCGCGGCCGGCGCCGACACCGACCTGCTGGATCAGGCGTGGTGGTCACCGGGCATGACCCATCCCGACGGCCGCTCGGCGTTTGCGCTGTGGTTCACCGGCGGCATCTTCGTCAGCCAGGACGGCAACCGGTTCGTCAACGAGTCGCGCGCCTACGACCGGGCCGGCCGCGAGATCATCGCCCAGCTGCAGGACGGGTCGGTGACACTGCCGTACTGGATGATCTACGACGACCGGGAGGGCGAGGTACCGCCGGTCAAGGCTGCCAACGTGTCCATCGTCGAAACGCAGAAGTATGTGGACGCCGGGCTGTGGCACACCGCTGACACCCTTGAGGAACTGGCCGGCAAGATCGGTGTGCCGCCTGATGCGCTGGTGGCCACGGTCGCCCGGTTCAACGGCTTCGCCGCTACGGGCGTCGACGAGGACTTCGGCCGCGGCGACGAGGCGTTCGACCGCGCGTTTTCCGGCGGCGCCTCCCCGCTGGTGCCGATCGACCGGCCGCCGTTTCATGCCGCGGCGTTCGGCATCTCGGACCTGGGCACCAAGGGCGGCTTGCGCACCGACGCCGCCGCCCGGGTGCTGGACCGCTCGGGCCACCCCATCCCCGGCCTGTACGCGGCCGGCAACACCATGGCAGCGCCCAGCGGCACGGCGTATCCGGGCGGGGGTAACCCGATCGGCACCAGCATGCTGTTCAGTCATTTGGCGGTACGGGACATGCTGGGACGCGCGCCGGGTCTTTAAGCTTGCCGGGTGACCGACCGCGATCAGCTCCCACCGCCGATCGACGAGTCCGCCCTGCGCGCCGAGGTGATCGGCGACTCGTCGTACTGGCGGCAACTCGACGTCGTTGCCGAAACCGGCTCCACCAACGCCGACCTGCTGGCGCGGGCAGCGTCCGGTGCCGATATCGACGGCGCGGTGTTGATCGCCGAGCACCAGACCGCCGGGCGGGGCCGGCACGGCCGTGGCTGGTCGGCGTCGCCCCGGGCGCAGATCACCATGTCGGTCGGGGTGCGGGTGGACGACGTCCCGGCCGCGGCGTGGGGATGGCTGTCGCTGGCCACCGGCCTGGCAGTGGTCGACTCGGTTGCCGGGGTCAGCACCGTCGAGGCGGGCCTGAAGTGGCCTAACGACGTGCTGGCCAACGGTGCCAAGTTGGCCGGCATCCTGGCCGAGGTCGCGCGCCCCTTCGCGGTGATCGGGGTAGGCCTCAACGTCACCGGGGTTCCCGCGGACGTCGAGGGGCCCGGTGCCACCTCGCTGCTGGACCAGGGCGTCGCGAACCCCGACCGGACGGTGCTGACCTGCCGGCTGTTGCGCGAACTGGGGGACCGCATCGCGGCCTGGCGTGTTGCGTCGGGAGCCGACTCCCGGTTGGCCAATGATTACCGGGCCCGCAGCCTGACCATCGGCTCCCGGGTGCGCGCCGAGTTGCCGGGCGGTCAGGCTCTGGTCGGTATCGCCCGCGATATCGACGAACAGGGCCGGCTTTGCCTGGAAACCTGGGATCCCAACGACGCGAGCAAATCGGGCCAGACGGTGGTGTCCGCCGGCGACGTCGTGCATCTGCGCTGAAATCCGCGCTGCGGGCTTCCACCGGCGATTAAGGTCACGGAATGAGCTATCCGGACAACGCCCTGGCCGCCGGTGAGAAAGTGGTGCTGCATCGCCATCCGCACTGGAAGCGGCTGATCCTGCCGATCGTGGTGCTGATCCTGCTGACCGGACTGGCTGCCCTGGGGACGGGGTTCGTCGAGTCCACCCAGTGGCAGCCGATGGCGAAGAAAATTCTGTACGGCGTGATCTGGGGGATCTGGCTGATCATCATCGGCTGGCTGACGGTCTGGCCGTTCCTCACGTGGTTGACCACGCATTTTGTGGTTACCAACCGGCGCGTGATGTACCGGCACGGCGTGCTGACCCGCAACGGCATCGACATCCCGTTGGCCCGGATCAACAGCGTGGAATTCCGTGACCGGATCTCCGAACGGATGTTCCGGACCGGGACGCTGATTATCGAGTCGGCGTCACAAGACCCGTTGGAGTTCTACAACATTCCGCGCCTGCGCGAGGTGCACGCGCTGCTGTATCACGAAGTCTTCGACACCCTGGGCTCGGAGGAGTCGCCGAGCTGAGACCCCGCCCGGCTCGTCGCCCGGCTGGCCCGACGGTTGCGCCACGCCCGCAGCACCGTGACGTTTGTGTCCGGAAAGCCACCCTCTATCGCGTCCTCGAAGACCTCGGCGATCCCGCCCGCCGTCAGCGCGGACTCCAGCGCCTTGTCCGGGTTGCGCGCGAACTGGTCGGGGAAGACCCAGCGCCGAAACGCCCAGAACCGGAACGCCATCTGAAGCAGATTCCCGATGATGTAGGCCGACAAAAAGTCGGCCAGGTTTTCCACCGTCAGGGTCACGTTGGGAACGCGCAGCTGCAGGACGTAGCTGGAGAACCACAGCGGCGCCATGCTCAGCAGCACGCCGACGCCGCTGAACGCGAAGAACAGCAGCGCTTCGTGGTGACGCTCGCGCCCACCGCGGTCCCGGAAACTCCACTCCCGATTCAGCACATACGACGCGATGACCGCGACGATGCCGGCGATCACCTTGGCGGTGACCGGCTTGGGTTCAAGAATTGTCAGCTTCAGCGTGTAGAAAATTGCTGAGTCGATGATGAATGTGGTGCCGCCGACGATGGCGAATTTGATCAGCTCATGGTGGCGCATCGCGAAGGGTTGAAGGACCCCGGGGAGGCGCGCAATTGTGGCATCGGCAAAGGACACAGTGCGCCAGTCTACGGTTGATCTCGAAACCGGCGCAAAATGGTACATAACGATTTGGCGGCCTAGCCGGCAAACACGCCGGTCAAGCGCCGTGACAACATGATTGCCGTGCCGAGTCCCCGCACCCCACTCGTCGCCATGGTCGGCGGCGGCCAACTGGCCCGAATGACCCATCAAGCCGCCATCGCCCTGGGGCAGAGCCTGCGTGTGCTGGCAAACTCCGCCGACGAGCCCGCCGCCCAGGTTTCCCCGGACGTGGTGATCGGGTCGCACACCGATTTGGAGGACCTGCGCCGGGTGGCGGCGGGAGCCAACGTGCTCACATTCGACCACGAGCACGTGCCGCCCGAACTGCTGGACAAGCTGGTCGCCGAGGGCATCAATGTGGCCCCGCCACCACAGGCGTTGCTGCATGCCCAGGACAAGCTGGTGATGCGGCGGCGGCTGGAGGAACTCGGCGCGCCGGTGCCGCGGTACCTGGGCATCGAGAGCGCCGAACGCATCGACGAGCTGAACGCATTCGCCGCGACCGTCGGCGTTCCGATCGTGGTCAAGGCCACCAGGGGCGGCTACGACGGCAAAGGCGTGCGGGTTGCCGACGACGTAGCGCAGGCGCGTGACATCGCCCGCGACTACCTGGCCGGCGGCGTCCCGGCGCTGATCGAGGAGCGGGTGGAATTGCGGCGGGAGCTCTCGGCGCTGGTGGCCCGCTCACCGTTCGGTCAGGGTGCGGCATGGCCGGTGGTGGAGACCGTGCAACGCGACGGTATCTGCGTCCAGGTGATCGCCCCGGCTCCTGACCTGCCCGAAGACGTGGCCGCCGAGGCCCAGCGGCTGGCGTTGCGGCTGGCCGGCGAACTGGGTGTGGTCGGGGTGCTCGCAGTGGAGCTGTTCGAGACGGCCGATGGTTCGCTGCTGGTCAACGAGCTGGCGATGCGGCCGCACAATTCCGGGCACTGGACCATGGACGGGTCGCTGACCAGCCAATTCGAGCAGCATTTGCGGGCGGTGCTGGACTATCCGCTCGGTCATACCGACGCGGTGGCGCCGGTTACCGTGATGGCCAACGTGCTGGGGGCCGCGCAGGAACCGGTCATGACCGTCGACGAGCGCCTGCACCACCTGTTCGCCCGGATGCCCGACGCCCGGGTCCACCTGTACGGCAAGACCGAGCGTCCCGGCCGCAAGGTGGGCCACATCAACTTCGTCGGCACGGATATCGCGGACGCGCAGGATCTGACGAGCCTGCGGGAACGTGCCGAGCTGGCGGCACACTGGTTGTCACATGCTGAGTGGACGGATGGATGGGATCCGCACGCCGGCGACGATGCAGAGCGAAGCGATGAGGAGGGGCGGCGTTGATGGTCCACGCCGGCGACGATGCAGAGCGAAGCGATGAGGAGGAGCGGCGTAATGCCTGATTCGCCCCGCGTCGGGGTCATCATGGGCAGCGACAGCGACTGGACGGTGATGCAGGACGCCGCCGCGGCGCTCGCCGAATTCGACATCCCGCACGAGGTGCGGGTGGTGTCCGCCCACCGCACGCCGGCGGTGATGTTCGACTACGCCCGGACGGCCGCCGACCGGGGCCTTGAAGTGATCATCGCCGGCGCGGGGGGAGCCGCGCACCTGCCCGGCATGGTCGCCGCCGCGACGCCGTTGCCGGTGATCGGGGTGCCGGTGCCGCTGGCGCGCCTGGACGGTCTGGACTCGCTGCTGTCGATCGTGCAGATGCCGGCCGGGGTGCCGGTGGCCACGGTGTCCATCGGCGGCGCCCGCAACGCCGGCCTGTTGGCGGTGCGGATGCTGGGGTCATCCGACCCGGAACTGCTGGCCCGGGTGGTGGCGTTCCAGGATCAGCTGGCCGAGACGGTTGCGGCCAAGGATGCGGCGTTACAACAGCTGCAGGGTAAAGTTACCCGCGAGTAGCAAGAGACTAGGAGGTCTCAAAATGGCTGGATGGGCCGGAAATCCGTCGTTCGATCTGTTCCAACTGCCCGAAGAGCACCAGGAGCTGCGGGCCGCGATCCGCGCGCTGGCGGAGAAGGAGATCGCCCCGCACGCCGCCGACGTCGACGAGAACTCGCGGTTCCCGCAGGAGGCGCTGGATGCGTTGAACGCCTCGGGCTTCAACGCCGTGCACGTGCCCGAGGAGTACGGCGGGCAGGGTGCGGACTCGGTGGCGGCGTGCATCGTCATCGAGGAGGTCGCCAGGGTCGACACCTCGGCGTCGCTGATCCCCGCCGTCAACAAGCTGGGCACCATGGGCCTGATCCTGCGTGGCTCGGACGAGCTGAAGAAGCAGGTGCTGCCGCAGGTTGCCGACGGCACGGCGATGGCCTCCTACGCGCTGAGTGAGCGGGAGGCAGGTTCGGACGCCGCTTCCATGCGTACCCGCGCCAAGGCCGACGGCGACGACTGGATCCTCAACGGCGCAAAAGCCTGGATCACCAACGGCGGCAAGTCATCCTGGTACACGGTGATGGCCGTGACAGATCCGGACAAGGGCGCCAACGGCATCTCGGCGTTCATGGTGCACATCGATGACGAGGGCTTCGTCGTTGGTCCCAAGGAGCGCAAGCTGGGCATCAAGGGTTCGCCCACCACCGAGTTGTATTTCGAGAACTGCCGAATCCCGGGCGACCGGATCATCGGTGAGCCCGGCACCGGCTTCAAGACGGCGCTCGCCACTTTGGACCACACCCGTCCCACCATCGGCGCCCAAGCCGTGGGTATCGCGCAGGGCGCCGTGGATGCGGCGATCGCATACACCAAGGACCGCAAGCAGTTTGGCCAGTCGATCAGTAATTTTCAGGCGGTGCAGTTCATGATCGCCGACATGGCGATGAAGGTTGAGGCGGCCCGGCTCATGGTCTACTCGGCGGCGGCGCGGGCTGAGCGCGGTGAGGGCAATCTGGGATTCATCTCGGCCGCCTCGAAGTGTCTGGCTTCCGATGTGGCCATGGAGGTCACCACCGACGCCGTGCAGTTGTTCGGCGGCGCCGGCTATACCGCCGACTTCCCCGTCGAGCGGATGATGCGCGACGCCAAGATCACCCAGATCTACGAGGGCACCAACCAGATCCAGCGGGTTGTGATGTCGCGCGCATTACTGCGCTGACTTTCCCGAACAGGACCGTAAAAGCCAGCCCACCGCTTAGGATCCTGCTGACCAGGTCCACGCGATTGAGCCACCAGTCGGGATGGTCGGCTACGCGTTCCGGACATGGAGTTTCCGGCTGCCCAGGAGGGTGTGAGGTGATCGGAACTTGACGTCGGTAGGTGATTCCGTTGCCCCGGCGCCCAGCTGGCAGTCGTTGTCCCTTTTATTGGTCGAAGATGACCGAGCCGACGCGGTACTCGTCGAAGATTTGATCGCCGATGCCGTCGCCGACATCGAGGTGGTCTGGGCGCAGTCGATCGCGCACGCCGAGCGCATGCTGGCCTCCGCCCGTCCCGACTGCGTGCTGCTCGACCTCAACCTGCCGGACGCCAACGGGATCGACGCCCTCGATCGCATCCTCAAAAGCGATTCCACCGTCCCCATCGTCGTGCTGACCGGCCTCAACGATGAATACTTCGGCGCTTCCGCGGTGGCCGCCGGCGCGCAGGATTATTTGGTCAAGGGGCGTGTCGAGCCGGAGATGCTGCGGCGGGCGCTGCTCTATGCGATTGAACGCAAGCGTGCCGAACTGATCGCCGCCGACCTGCAGGCCAGCCAGGTCCGCGCCCGCGAGAACGCACTGCTGGAACGTGGACTGCTGCCTTCGCCGCTGCTGCTGGACAACCCGGGCGTCGAAATCGTCACTCGGTACCGGCCAAGCCGGGAGAACGCTTTGCTGTGCGGCGATTTTTACGATGTCGTGCAGACCCCTGACCGGGTCACCCATGTGCTGATCGGTGATGTCGCCGGACACGGCCCTGACGAGGCCGCGCTGGGGGCGGCGCTGCGGATCGCCTGGCGGACACTGACTTTCGCCGGTATCCATGGCGCGGCACAGATGAAGCAACTGGATCGGCTGCTGCACGCCGAGCGTGCGGAGAACGGTGTCTTCGCCACCGTGCTGAGCCTGGCCATCCCGGCCGGTCCGCCCAACTCCTATCCGGTCAGGGCGGTCCGCGCGGGTCACCCGGGGATGCTGTTGCACGGTGCCGGCACCGTGGACTGGCTGGAGCCGCCCTACGGGCCGGCGCTGGGGCTGCAGGGCGACGACTGGCCGCAACACGAGCTGGTGCTGCCCGCGGGCTGCGGGTTGTTGCTGCTGACGGACGGGCTTTTCGAGGGCTACTCCGGCCAAGGAAACCGACGCCTCGGTGAAGACGGACTGCTCGCACTGGCACGCAGCCACGCACATTTGCCCGGGCCGCAGTTCGTCGACGCGTTGATCGACGGTGCCCAGCAACTGGCGCAGAGCCACGGCGGGCTGACCGACGACATTGCCGTGGTCCGGGTGGAGCGGACCCAAACGTGAGAAGCGACGCGTCGGGCTCGCTGGACAAGCCGCGCCTGACCGTGCGCGGGTGGCTCGCCCTGGTGCTCTCGACGATGGGGCTGCTGGTGCTGATCGGCGCGGTGGTCGGTGCCATCCTCCTGGAGCGCACCGACGAGGTGTCGCGATCGCTGCGCGACGACATTCAACCGGCGCGGGTTGCGGCTTCCCAGCTGCAGTCGGCCTTGCGCGATCAGGAAACGGGACTGCGGGGATACTTGATCTCGGCCGATCGGCAGTTCCTGACGCCCTACTACGACGGGATCCGCGTCGAAGAAGCGGCTTCCCGAGACATCCGCACCCGGCTGGCCGGACACAAGGACCTGCTCGCCGACCTCAATGCCATCGAGACCGCGGCGGCCAATTGGCGCAGAGACTTCGCCGAGCCCCTGATCGGCCGGGTGACCCCCAACGAGCCGACCGTGCTGCCGGGCGCCATGTCGGCGCTCGGCAAAGCCGAATTCGACTACCTGCGTGCCCTTTTCGATGTCCAGACCGCGCATCTAAGTGCCGCCCGGGATGCTGGCGCCGCGAAGATCGAGCGGATAAATGACTGGCGCGACCGGGTGCTGGGCGCCATGGTGCTGAGCTTCATCGCCACGGCTGCGCTGCTGGGGCTCCTGGTGCAGCGCTCGGTCACGCGGCCGCTCGAACAGCTGGCCGCGGCGTGCCGTCGAATCACCGACGGCCATTTCGGCGACAGCATCACGCCGCCGGCACGACCGGCCGACATCCGCGGCATCGCGGTCGACGTGGAGAACATGCGGCAGCGGATCGTGGCAGAACTCGAGGCGTCGCGCTCGGCTCAAGCGCAACTGGACGAGCAGGCCAAGGAGTTGCTGCGTTCCAACACCGAATTGGAGCAGTTCGCGTACGTGGCTTCGCACGACTTGCAGGAGCCGCTGCGCAAGGTCGCCTCGTTCTGCCAACTGATCGAGAAGCGCTACGGCGACAAGCTGGATGAACGCGGCGTCGAGTACATCAACTTCGCGGTGGACGGCGCCAAGCGGATGCAGGTGCTGATCAACGACCTGCTCAGTTTTTCCCGGGTCGGCCGGCTGAACACCAAATACGGTGCGGTCGCCCTGGACACCACGCTGGACATGGCGTTGGGCAACCTCGCCGCGGCGCGGGATGAATCCGGCGCCGAGATCGTGCGCCCCAGCCGGCTGCCCGAAATCTACGGCGATTCCACGCTTTTGACGCAGCTATGGCAGAACCTGATCGGCAATGCCATGAAGTTCCGCCGCGAGGGCGAGGCGCCGCGCATCGTCATCGATTGCCGCCTAGGTAGCGGGGACCAAGAGGGCCACTGGCTGATCACCGTTACCGACAACGGCATCGGCATCCCGGCGGAATTCTCGGACAAGGTGTTTGTCATCTTCCAGCGCCTGCACGGCCGCGAGATGTATACCGGTACTGGGCTCGGTCTCGCGATGTGCAAGAAGATCGTCGAGCATCACGGCGGCACGATCCGGATCGACACGTCCTACACCGGGGGAACCCGGTTCGAGTTCACGCTGCCTGTCGCCGCCAGGACAGGTGCGGCGGAGAAACACTTGGCCACAGAGGGAGCAAGCAATGGTACCGACCGGTAGAGCGATCGACATCCTGCTCGTCGAGGACGACCCGGGGGACGAGCTGATCACCCGGGAAGCTTTCGAGCAAAACAAGCTCAAGAACCGGCTGCACGTGGCCCACGACGGCGAAGAGGGACTGAACTACCTCTACCGGCGTGGCTCGTTTGAGCACGCGCCGCGACCGGACCTGATCCTGCTGGACCTGAATCTGCCGAAGTACGACGGGCGGCAGCTCCTGGAGAAGATCAAGTCCGACCCCGACCTGTGCCGCATCCCCGTGGTGGTCCTGACCACCTCGTCGGCCGAGGAGGACATCCTGCGCAGCTACAAATTGCACGCCAACGCCTATGTCACCAAGCCGGTCGACTTGGACCAGTTCATCACCGCGGTGCGGCAGATCGACGAGTTCTTCCTGCAGGTGGTGCGGTTGCCGCAGAGCTAGGGCGTCCCGCGCTAGTGCGTAGGTATCCCTTCGACCTCGTGCACCAGGCCGTCCGGAGTCACCTCGTGCACGTGGACCGTGGCGAAGTCGAAGAACATGCCTACGACGTGCAGTGACCCGTTGGCAACCGCAGCGGCCAACATCGGGTGCCGGGAAAGCCTTTCCACCTGCACAGCCACGTTCACGATCGCCAGCTGATCGGCCTCGCTGAAGCGGTAGCCGTTGGAGGTGGCGCTTACCCTTGCCGGATGGCCGTCGCGGTATCGCGCAAGACTCTCCTCGGCGTACTCGAGCCATTGGTCCATGGCCCCCGAGTGTTCACCGGGCTGCTCGTGATCGAGCAGTGCCTGCATCGCTCGGCAGGACGAATGTCCGCAGATCACAACCGAACTCACCCCTAGTTGGTTTACCGCGAAGTCCAGAGCGGCGTCCACGGAGTGCTCGTCGGGATTGTTGGGAACGAGGTTGCCCACGTTGCGGACGATGTACAGGTCGCCGGGCCGACTAGCGGTGATCACGTCGGGCAGGATCCGGGAGTCGGCGCAGGTAATGAACACCGTATCGGGGTTCTGTGAATCGACCAGTTCCGGAACGTGGTGGTGGAGCCTACCCACCCCGTTGCGGTGATATTCCTCGATGCCGTGCCGAATCGACGGCTCTTCATGTTCGTGGTCGTGGTCGCGCCGCGACGGCCACGGTTCCCGGAGCGAGCGGGAAATGTGGCGCTTAGGCGGGGCGTGGTGCGCGCTGGACAGGCCGGCCGGTGACGTCTCGTGAATGGTCACCTTGCCGCCGCCGGCCTCATGGCCCGCCTTCCAGTCCGAGATCGCCTCGGAGATGGAGTGATCGATGTAGTCAGCGTTGAGGTTCAGTGTCACGTCCGAGCCTTGTGGCAGGGTCGCCAGCACACCGGTCAGTCGCGGCATCAACAGGAAGCTCAGGGTGCCGTCGATGTCGACGTGCCACTTCTTCGCCTCGTCGCCGACGGGCCTGGCCTCGATTGGTGCCTGCACCACCCGCACCAGCAGGAACAGAATCGCGACGCCGAGGCCGATCGCCACGCCCTCAAGCAGGTTGAGGAACACGACGCACACAATGGTGATGACGTAGATCACGAAGTTGCCAGTACGCCAAGCTAGTTGGACGTGAGCCAGTTTTACGAGCTGGGCGCCGATAACGATCAACAGACCGGCCAGCGCCGCCTTCGGGATGAGTTCGACCAGGTTGGTGAACAGCGAGGCAAACAGCAGAACCCAGACGCCGTGCAGGATCGCGGACATCCGGGTGCGCGCACCGGCGGCCACGTTGGCCGAACTGCGCACGATCACACCGGTGATCGGCAACCCACCCAGCAAGCCGGACAACATATTCGCACTGCCCTGCCCGATCATCTCCCGGTTGAAGTTGGTACGGGGGCCGCTGTGCAGCTTGTCGACGCCGACGGCACACAGCAGCGACTCGACGCTGGCAATCAGCGCGATCGTCAGCACGCCTAAGACGATGGCGCTGATCTCGTGGGTCCAGGGCTGACCGCCCGGGGATTTGTCCGATAGCTGCGGCAGCCCGATGGCGTCGAAGAAGCTACCCGACAGATTGATGCGCTCGACATCCAATCCGACGAGCTTGGCGAGTACGGTTGCCAGCACGATGGCGACCAGGGCGCCGGGAATCATGCGTAATTTCGGCGGCAGTTTTGACCACGCCAGCAGGATGATGATCACCGTGCCGCCAACGATCACCTCGTGCAGTTCGTGGTGCAGGAGGCCGTTGGGCAGCGCCACCAGGTTCTCCCAAGCCGAGCTGTGGGCGGTTCCGCCGACCAGCACGTGGATCTGTTGCAGCACGATCGTGATGCCGATGCCGGCCAGCATGGCGTGTACCACCACCGGAGCAATCGCGAGGGCGGCGCGGGCCATCCGGCTCACCCCGAAGAGGATCTGTAGCGCGCCCGCCGCGACGGTCATGACGCACAACATCTCCCAGCCGAGCTCCTGGATCAGATCGGCGACCACCACCGTCAGACCCGCGGCTGGGCCGCTGACCTGCACAGCCGAACCGCCGAAGGTACCGGCGACGATGCCGCCGATCACCGCGGCGATCAGTCCCGCGGCCAGCGGAGCCCCCGAGGCGATCGCGATGCCGAGCGAGAGGGGCAACGCGACCAGGAAGACGACCAGCGAAGCCGGTATGTCGTAGCGCAGGTTGTCCCGTATTCGGTGTGATTGGGGCGCCGCGTGGGCGCCGTTGGCAGCGCTGCTCATAGAACTCCTTGGGCCGGTCCTGCAGACCCTTCCCGACGGGCGTGAACGGATTGGGTCGATTGGGTATCCGCCGGGCGTCAGAACGCAACGCACATATTTGCCGTCAGCAAATATGTGAATCCCGTTGTAGCCGTATGGTCAAATACTCCACGCAGGTCAGGGCCCCGCGCCAAACTCCGCGCCGATTCATGAGTAATTCAAATAAAAAGATGGTTTAGCGCGCAGCATTCAAAAAGTCAGGTGAGAAACAAATCGTTGTGTTCGCCCACGTCGGGGGGCGGTTCGGTGACCCTGGCGTCGAACGTGGCGTAGGTTGCCGGAGTGCGGATCACGGTGACGGCGTCGTCGCCACTGCCCACCGCCAGTGCGAGGTCGTTCTCGGCGAACAGCGGGGTGTCGACCACCTGTTTCCAGGTGTAGGCCAGGCAGGCCATCAGGCCGGCTTCCTGCAAGAGCTGCACCCATTCGGCGGCCGTCTTGGCGGCCAGCGCCGACTCCAGCTCGTCGGTCAACTCGGGATAGTTGATCGCCCGGGACCGCTGATCGGCGAACCGCTCGTCGTCGATCAACTCGGGCCGGCCGATGACCTGGCACAGCTTCGTCCAGTGCTTGGGGACATACGCGCTGATCACGAGGTATCCGTCGGCGGCCTTGAAGGCGTCCGACGGTTGGGTGGCAAAGCCCACGCCTCTGCGTTTCTTGGCCGGCGCCGCGGGTTTGGTGGCCGGTTGGGCGCTGGGCTTGTTCAGGTGGATGGTCAGCTGGTTGGCCTGCAGTCCCACGGCGACGTCATACATCGCCACTCGCACCGTGTCGCCCACCCCGTGCCGTTCCCGATTGAGCAGCGCGGCCAGCACCGCCTGAGCCAGGACATGCCCGCTGGCGTTGTCCACCAACTGGAACGGGATGATCTGCGGTTTGCCGGTCGGGGTGGGCATGCCGGTGCTCATGCCGGCCTCGGCGGCCACCATCAGGTCGACGCCGGGTCGGGTGCCGTTGGGCCCGTTGCCGCCGAAGGCGCTCAGTCGCGCATAGATCAGCCGGGGGTTGCGGGCCCGCAGCTCGTCCGGACCCAGGCCGAGACGCTCCATCACGCCGGGCCGGAAGCCTTCCAGCACGACGTCGGCGGTGTCAGCGAGCTGCAGTATCTGCTGTTTGGCTTCGTTGGTGGTGAGGTCCACTGCCACCGACTTCTTGCCGCGGTTGTTGGGCAAGAAATAGGTGGCTAGCGGTGGCCGTCCGGGCAGCACCGAGGTGAGGCGGCGGGACTGCTCTCCGCCGGGCGCTTCGATCTTGATGACTTCGGCGCCGAGGTCGGCCAGCACCTGCCCGGCCAGTGGCCCGGCGACATTCTGGGTGAAATCGAGGACCCGGAAACCGTCCAGCGGCTTGGGGGCGTTGTTCGGCATCAAAGGGGCCTTTCCGGATGCAGCACCGCGGTGCAGTAGTAATTCTCGGTGAACAAAGTTTCGTCGGCGGAGTTGTCCCGGGCGTGCGGCCGAAAACCGTTGGCCACCAACAACTCGTTGAGCTTGGTGCGCGCTACCTGCCAGCCGTGCCGTTCCAGATAGGTCGCGACGTCGTTGCGCTCACCGGGAAAGCCCAGCCGGTCCATCTCGACGTCGAGACCGTGTTCATACCACCGGGCAAAAATTGCGTCGTAGAGTTCGCGGCTGGCCGGGGCGCTGAAGAACACTTCGGCCACCAGCTGGCTGCCGTCGGCGCTGAGCGTGGTGATGTCGTCCAGGAGGCGGTCCTGACCGTCGGGCGGCAGGTACCCGAAAAGGCCTTCGGCGGCCCATGCGGTTGGCTTTTGCGGGTCGAAGCCGGCCCGTCGCAGCGCCGACGGCCAGTCGTGGCGCAGATCTACCGGCACGCCCCTCACGTCCGCAGCCGCGACAGCGCCCAGCGCCCCTAGCGTGCTGGCTTTGAATTCCAGGACCTGCGGGACGTCTATTTCGAAGACCACCGTGCCGGTCGCCCACTGCAGCCGGTAACCCCGGGCGTCGAGTCCGGAGGCCAGAATGACCGCCTGCCGAATCCCGGCCGCCTGGCTACCGGTGAAGAAGTCGTCGATGTAGCGGGTGCGCGCGGCCTGCTGTTCGGTCATGCGTTGCATGCCCCACGGGGCATCGGGAAAGTCGACATCGACGGTATCCAGCTCGCCGGTGGCCCAGCGGGTGAAGAACTCGATGCCGACGGCGCGGACCAACGGTTCGGCGAACCGGTCATCGATCAGGGCCGCTCGACTGGCTCGAGCGCGGCCAGCGGCCACCATGGTGGCCGTGGCGCCCACACTGGACGCCAGGTCCCAGGTGTCGTTGTCCGTGCGGGCCATCGTTTAGACACATTAACCAGCCGTCGGCCGCGCCCACACTCGGTGCGCTGGGAATGCCGGCGGCGCCGCTAGCATCGTGGGATGGAAATCGCGGCCCACTCCCACGCGCCGGCGACTCCGGTTGCGCGAGACGCCGACTGGCGGCGCAATGCGCAGCTGGCTCGTCGGCTGGCGTGGGTCAGTCTCGCCGTGCTGCTTGTCGAGGGCGGCGTGGGATTGTGGGAGGGCCTGACGGTCGGCTCCATCGCTTTGACCGGCTGGGCATTGGGCGGCGGGTCCGAGGGTCTGGCCAGCGCGATGGTGATCTGGCGGTTCAGTGGCGACCGCGTTCTGTCCGAGACGGCGGAGCGGCGCGCACAGCGCGGCGTGGCGCTGTCGTTCTGGCTGGTGGCCCCGTATGTGGCGGCCGAGTCGATCCGTCACCTGCTCAGCGGCGAGCACGCCGAGACCTCGGTGGTAGGCATCGTGTTGACCTCGCTGGCGCTGGTGCTGATGCCGGTGCTGGGCCGGGCCAACCACCGGCTCGGTGCACGCCTGCGCTCGGATGCCACCAAAGGCGAAGGCACACAGAACTATTTGTGCGCCATCCAGGCGGCCGGGGTGCTACTCGGCTTGGCCGTCACCGCGGCCTGGCCCGGCGGGTGGTGGATCGACCCGGTGATCGGGCTGGGCGTCGCGGGCGTCGCGGTGTGGCAGGGTGTGCGGGCCTGGCGTGGCCAGGAGTGCTGCTGAAGCTAAGGCCGTGACTCTGCGCTGAGGGCGTCAGCCACCCGCACTTCTTTGCCCCGGACGCAGAGTCAGCACGAGCGGCTATAGCAGGCGCGATTTGCCAGGGCGATGTACCGTGGGCACTTCGGTACGTGGTCGTCGGGTCGCAGCACCACGAGTGGGGGCACGATGGTTTCGTTCCGGCCAAGGTATCTCGAGGAGCAACGCAGCCATGGATTTCGGGAGCTATCCGCCAGAGGTCAACTCGGCCCGCATGTTTGCCGGTGCCGGGTCAGGACCGTTACTGGCCGCGGCCGAGGCGTGGGCTGCGCTCGCCGCGGGACTGCAGTCGGCGGCCAGTTCCTACCAAGCGGCGGTATCGGCATTGACCGCGGGTCCCTGGTTGGGCCCGTCGTCGGCGTCGATGAGCGCTGCGGCCGCCTCGTATGCGGTGTGGTTGCGAGCCACCGCCGCACAGGCCGAAGAAACTTCCGCTCAGGCCAAGGCCGCCGCCGCTGCCTACCAAACCGCGTTTTCGGCGACGGTTCCGCCGCCGATGGTTGCGGCCAACCGCAGTCAGCTGATGACCCTGATCGCGACCAATGTTTTCGGAATCAACACCCAGGCGATCGCGGCCACCGAAGCGCAGTACGCGGAGATGTGGGCCCAGGACGCGGCGGCGATGTACGGCTACGCGGCTTCGTCAGCCTCAGCGACGGCCCTGGCGCCGTTCATCCAACCCCCGTTGACCACTGACCCAGGCGGCTTAGCAGAACAAGCAGCCGCCGTCGGTGAAGCCGGCATCGGCGGCGTCGCGCAGAGCACCGTCCAGCAGGCGTTCTCCGCGGTGCCCAATCTGCTGCAGAGTTCGGCCGCGGCCCCGGCGGCAACACTTCCGCTCGAGGAATTGGAGTGGTTGGGCCTGCTGGCCGACCTGGCCACCCTGACGTTCGGCGTGACAGCGGGTATCGCCGCCCTTGGTGTCGGCATACCTTCCAACGTGGTCGGGTTGACCGCCTTTCCGGTGGCCATCTACGGCACCCTGGTGGGTCTGCACACCGACGAGATCCTCAGCGGCTGGAACGGCGAGGAGCCCTTTCCGGGCACGGGGTCGGTGCCGGTCAAGCCGTTCCCGGCGCCGCTGCTCAACCTGCCGGAGGGGACGGTGCCACCGCCGAGGCTGTCGGCCGGCCTGGGTGAGGCGAACACCGTCGGGGCTCTATCCGTGCCACCGACGTGGACCGTCGCCACCCCGGCGGTGCGCCCCGTCTCGTACACGCTGCCGGCGTTGAGTGAAACCGCGGCGAAGGCCGCCGCCGCGCCGGCGGCGGAAATCAGCTCGGGCACGCTGAGCCAGATGGCACTTGCGGGCCTGGCCGGTCGGGCCATGGGCGGGATCGTGGGTACGGGCGGGGGCAAGGCGGCTAAGAAAGCGGGGGGCCCCGCTCGCGCCAGAACTGCCGCGGCCGCCAGTGGCAAGGCAAAGGTTGGCGAAGACGGCGAGGCGCCCAGCGACAAGCCCGACAAGCCTCGGGCTGTGGTCACCGGGGTCGCGGCCGAGTTGCGCGAATTCGCCAAGCTCCGTGACGAGGGGATTTTGACAGACGAGGAATACACCGAGCAGAAGAACCGCCTGCTCGGTCGCTGAACTCCGTCTGACAACAGCAGCGGCTAGCAAGAAAAGGTATGCGCAGCAGTGGATTTCGGGATCTATCCGCCGGAGATCAACTCCGGCCGGATGTACACCGGACCGGGACCGGGGCCGCTGCTGGCCGCTGCGCAGGCCTGGGACAGCTTGGCCGACGAGATGTATACAGCGATCTCGGGATATCAGTCGGCGGTGTCCGAACTCACCGAAGGGGCTTGGACGGGTCCGTCGTCCGCGGCGATGAGCGCAGCGGCCGAGTCCTATGTGGAATGGCTGAGTGCTACCGCTGCACAAGCTGAGCAGACCGCCGCCCAAGCATGGACGGCGGTTGCCGCTTACGAGGCGGCGTTCGCAGCCACGGTGCCGCCACCGGAGATCGCCGCCAACCGCAGCCTGCTGGCAGCGCTGGTGGCGACTAATTTTCTGGGACAGAACACACCGGCAATCGCGGCCACCGAGGCGCTTTACGCCGAGATGTGGGGGCAGGACAGCCTGGCGATGTACAACTACGCAGCTTCGTCGGCTGCCGCGGCCGTGCTGACTCCGTTTTCCTCGCCGGACCCGAACACCGACCCGGCCGCGACGGCCGGCCAAGCCGTCGCCGGCACTGCGCAAGATGCCATATCGGTTGTGCCGCAAGCGTTATCCGCAATGGCGTTACCGGCCCAGGCCGAGTTGGTCGACCTCGAACTGCTGGCCAGTCTGGCCGCATTATTCATCGTTGCACCGACCGACATCGCGGCTACTTTCGGGCTCATACCGGCAGAGGTCGTTGCCAATTTCGGGGATTTTCCGCTCGCCGCTTTCACCACTGCGTCGGGTGCCGATGACGATCGCAAGATCAGCGCCATGAACGGGGTAGAGCCCTGGCCAAGTACCGAACCGGCACCCGTCGAGCCATTTGTGGCGCCCCTTCTGGGCTTACCGCCTGGCGGGCTTCCGGCGCCGACGATGACAGCAGCATTCGGCGGGGCGAACACGATCGGAACACTGACAGTGCCGCCGAGTTGGACCCAAATCGCTGATGGCGCAATAGAAATCCGCCCGACCGCACTGACCACACCATTGTCGGGCACGAACGCGGCAGCGGGACCGGCAGCCGAAGTAGGCGCGGCAAGCACGCTGAACCAGATGGGAACAGGCGCTATGGCCGGCCAGGCGATGGCCGGCCCGCCGGCTGCCGCGAACGGCGAGGGGAACGCCAAGCCGGCGTGGCTCACCGGTCGCACCGAGGACGCACCGGACGATGACGTCGACGTCGTGCCCGCCCCGCGGACGGTCATGACCGGCGTCGCCGCCGCGATCCGCGACATCGCCGAACAGCGTGCCGCCGGCCTGCTGAGCGAACATGACTACGCCGAGCAGAAAAAAATGCTGCTCGAGATCTCGTTCGGCCAGTAGGCCAGTAGCTCAGTCCAGCCGGTAGCGGATCAGCCGCGAGCTGTTGGCCACCACGGCCACCGACGACGCGTTGTGCAGGATCGCGGCCAGCACCGGTGACAGCGCGCCGCCCGCACCGATGAGCAGCCCGGCGGCGTTCACCGCAATTGACATGCCGTAGTTCTGCCGGATGACGTCCACCGCGCGGGAACCAAGGTCGCGCACGTCGAGCAGGCGGTACAGATTGTCGTTGGCCAGCGCGACGTCGGCGGTTTCGACGGCAACATCGGTACCGGCCAGACCCATCGCGATGCCGATGTCGGCGGCCGCCAGCGCCGGCGCGTCGTTGATGCCGTCGCCCACCATCCCGACGACGTAGCCCTCCTCCTGCAGCCCGCGCACCACCTCAAGCTTGTCCTCGGGCATTACCTCGGCGCGCCATTCGTCGATGCCCAGCTCGCCGGCGACCACCTGGGCGATATCGGGATGATCCCCAGTCAGCATGACGATGCGGCGAACGCCGTTGGCGCGCAACCGGTTCAGCACCTCGGCCGCTTCGGGACGCACCTCGTCGCGCAGGCTGATCAGGCCCACCAGCTTGCCGTCCACGGCCAGCAGCAGCGGGGTCTCGGCCTGGGCGCGCAGCTTGGCGACCCACTCCGATGCTTTCTTGGAAACTCTGACGTCCTCCGCGCGCAGCAGTCCTGGACTGCCCAGCAGCAGGGTGCGGCCGTCGGCCCAGGTGCGCATGCCCAGCCCCACCAGCACCTCGCACTCCTCGTGCGGCGGGATGCTGATGTGGCGCTCCTCGGTCGAGCGGATGACCGCCTCGGCCAGCGGGTGCCGGGAGTGGATCTCCGAGCTCGCGGCGTAAGCCAGCACCTGCTCGGGCTCCCAATCCTTGTGCAGCGACACGATATTGGTGACCACCGGGCGTCCGACCGTCAACGTCCCGGTCTTGTCGAACACGATCGCGTCCACCCGGCCGGCCTGCTCGAGGTGGGATCCGCCCTTGATCAGGATCCCGCGGCGGGCGCCGTTGCCGATCGCGGCGCTGATGGCTGTCGGAGTGGACAGCCCGACCGCGCACGGGCAGGCAATCAGCAGCATCGTCATCGCGCGCCGGACGTCGCCGGTGATCAGCAACGTGACGGCCGAGACGATGAACGAGGTCGGCACGAAGCGGCGCGAGAAGTTCTCCCCAACGGTCTGGATCGGGGCCCGATCATGTTGCGCCTCTTCAACTCTGGAGATTATCCGGCCGATGGCGGTCTCGTTGCCGACTGCCTCGGCGCGCACCACCAGCCGTCCGCGCACCACCACCGAACCGGCGTGCACATGTGTCCCGGTGGTGACGCTGACCGGCAGGTTCTCGCCGGTGATCGCGGATTGGTTGACCACCGCCTCGCCGTCGACCACCTCGCCGTCGACCGGGATCGCGACGTGGTCGTGCACCACCACCTGGTCGCCGATCTGTACGGAGTCGATGGGGACCTGCACCTCGGTGCCGTCGGTCAGGCGAATCCACGCCGTGTCCTGGTTGCCGCGCAGCAGCTCCGAGATGGCCCGCCGGGTGCGGCGCAGCGTCAGATCCTGCAGGTACTCACCGATATTGAGCAGCCACAGCACGGTGAGCGCGACGACGTTCTCGCGCAGGATCAGGCTGGCCACCGTCGCCGCAGACACCAGCGCGTCGGTGCCCAGCTTGCCCGACCCGACCGAGCGCAACGCACCGCGCAGGAACGGGTAGCCGGTAAAGATGGTGACGCCGGTGGCAACCACCCGGCCACTCGGGCCCAGCAGGGGTGGGCGGGCGAATACGTAGCGGCGCACGCCGAGCAGCACCAGCGCGGCGCCGCCGATCACCATCCGCAACACGTCGCTGTTGCGGATCTCCGAGGAATGCGGGTCGCGGGCGGGGATCAGTTCGGCGGCAACGTGAGCGGCGTCGCTGATCGCCGCCAGCACCGCCTCGCGGTCGCAGCGGCGCGGGGAATACCAGACCACCACCGAACCGGTGCGCGGGTAGGCGTGCACGACGCGCACGCCGTTCTGTTTGGCGACCGCCTCCTCGACGGCGACCGCGCGTCGCGAGTCCGTGCGAACCCAGTCGACGCGCACCCGCATCCGGCCGGCGGCGTCCGAAATCACCTCGAGGGCAGGGTCCGTCGTTTCGAGGTCAGGAACCAGCGCGAGGGCCATGGCTCAGTGATCGTGATCGTGGACGTCACCGACGGCCGGGGTGGGTGCCTCCTCACCGATCCGTTCACGCGCTTCGGCCATCACGTCGGCGATCTTCAAGCGGGCGGATTCCGCGGCCACCTCGGCCTTGCGGGTGCCGCGCAGGCCCAGCTCGGCGCTCTTGACCGCCGTCTCGTGCAGTGGCGCCTTCTTGGCGGCTTTCTTCAGCACTTCGTAGGCGGTCACCCCAGCCAAACCGGTGATCACCGTCGAAGCTGCCTTCGCCAAGAGCACTTGCACCGCCATTGCACAAACCTTCCTCTGTGATGTGTCGTGCTTCCGAAGCTAACATCGAAATATAGCGATATCAATATGTGTTGGCCGACGAGGGGAATTGTGGCCGGTCAGAGCACCCGCGTGACCTTTTCCATCTCGATACGCCGGGGCAGGGCCGCGGCGTCGGGATTGGCCACCTGGACCAGCGATCCGCCGACCGACAGGATCGCCAGCAGCCCGTCCACCAGCTGCTCGGGGCGCTCCCAGGTTGCGGTGGACAGCACCCGGTCGGACGAGGTCAGGCCCTGCTTCGCGGCGGATTGCGCACAGGCGGTCAGCAATTGAGCCGGTGATTGGCCGGCCAGCGCCGGACCAGGCTGCGGCTCGGGAACGATCTGGTCGCCGTGCACCCGCACGGCCGTTGCGTAGTCGGTGACGCCGACCGGCAGGTCGGCGACCGGCCGCCCGAACGGATCCAGCGAGAGCACCGCGACCTCACCTCCGGCCACGGCGTCGTCTGCTTCGTCGAGGCGGTCCAGGGTGCACAACGCGAGGTCGGCGGGCCCGTCCAGCACCGCCTCGGCGCCGATCCACCACACGCCGAACAGCACCGCCGCCGTCTGCCAATGCGCGGGCAGCAGGACCGCAATCCGGCTGGTCGGGCCGGCACCCATCTCGTCACGCAGCAGGTTGGCGGTTTTGGCCGCCCAATTGGCCAGCGTCACCGCCGAGAGTTCGATGCGCTCGCCGGTGGCGTCGTCGTAGTAGGTGATGCGCGGGCCGACCGGGTCGGCGCGCAGCATCGGGTCCAGGATCCCGCCGCTGAGCGTGTTCAGTGGTTGCACTGAGTGGTCAGTTTATGCACTCGGGATTCTCTGAGCCCGCGGTGAGGATCGGCGACGGAGCCGGGACGGTGCTGCCATTCGGCGAGCCGGCATTGGTGACGCGGGCCTGCTGGGTGATGGTCCCGCCGTCCAGTCCCGAGCCCGGGCCGGTGTAATCGCTGGCCAGCACCACCCGGACCGTGCCGGGCGGGAGCGACGCGTCGGCGACGATGGGCAGGCCGCCGAGTTGCTTGGCGACCTGCTGGGCCCCCAGGTCGTCGGTCTTGGCGGCGCGCACCTGGCTGTTCTTGACGTGCCCGCCGTCGTTGTTGCCGACGGTGCCGGGAGTGAAGCCTTTGGAGCTCAACACGTCCGAGACCGCCGAGGCCAGCCCGTTGATGTCGGTGTCGTTGACGACGTTGGCGGTGGTCTTGGCCGGCGTGTAGGCCAGCTCCTCGGTCTTGCCTTCGTCCTGTTCGTGCAGCAGGCCGGCGACCCAGTCCTGGACCTGATGCGGGTCCACCCGCACCACGCTCTGCATTCCGTCGTCGCTCCAACCGGCGCCGTCGAGCACCGGGATGGTCGCGAACGCGACGTTGCCGCCGGTCAGCTTGGACACCTGCTGGACGAAATCCATGATGTCCCAGCCCGAGGACAGCACCACCGACCGCTGCACGGCCTGTTCCAGTCGCTTCATCGTGGCGGGGCTGGACAGCGTCTTGCCGGAGATGACCCGGTGAGCAAGCGAAGCCATTACCGCCTGCTGACGCACCACCCGGTCCAGGTCGCCGCGCGGCAGCTCGTGCCGCTGACGGACGAAGCTCAGGGCCTGCGGCCCGTTGAGTCGCTGCCGGCCGCCGGGGAAGTCGGCACCCGAAAGCGGCTCGTAGACAGCATCTTTGAGGCATACCTCGACGCCGCCGAGTGCATCGGCGATCAGCGCGAAGCCGAGCAGGCCGATCTCGGCGTAGTGGTCTACGGTGACGCCGGTGAGGTCGGCGACCGTCTTGATCAGGGCCTCGCGCCCGGCTTCGGTGCCCGCCGCGGCGGCTTCGGTCGCCGATGCGCCCGCCTGCACCAGGTTGACCCGCTTGGTCTCGCGCGTCTGGCCGTAGACGCCGTTGATCTTGGTCTTGCCCAGATTGGGTGCCTGAACATAGGAGTCGCGCGGGATGGAGATTGCGGTGGCTGACTTCCCGTTGTTCGGGATGCGGATCAAGATGATGGTGTCGGTGTTGGTGGCTTCTTCATCGCCGGCCCGCAACGACGCCAATTCCTCGGCCGACAGTGGGTTGCCGTGCGCGTCCGTCCGGCTGTCCAGGCCGACCAGCAGGATGTCGATCGCGCCGTCGTCGCCGCCGTGCCCCAGCGAGGGCGCGGACATGTGGAAAATGCCGTCTTCGAACGACCGCACGTTGCTCCAGGCCACCCCCGTGCCGAGTACGACAGCGATCGCCAGCGCCCCGGAGAGCAGGCGAACCACATAAGCAACACGAGCCACACTTTGCGCAGGCATCACTGTAGGCTACTTGTGCAACAGCCGCTTTCCGGGTAGCTCGGCTCGGCGTGCCAGACTCGATGACATGTCAGGACGGCTTGTGGTCACCGGCGCCGGTGGGCAGCTGGGCACCCTGGTGACGGCGCGCGCCCAGCGTGCGGGCCGGGAAGTGCTGGCCAAAACGTCGTCGGAATGGGACATCACCGACCCCGACGCGGCGGCGAGCCACATCCAGAGCGGCGACGTGGTGATCAATTGCGCGGCCTACACCAACGTCGACGGTGCCGAAAGTGACGAGGCCGGCGCCTACGCCGTCAACGCCACCGGCCCGGATATTCTGGCCCGCACCTGCGCGGCCGTCGGTGCGCGGCTGATCCACATCTCGACCGACTTTGTCTTTGACGGTGACTTCGGCGGTGCCCGGCCCCGCCCGTATGAGCCCGGCGACCCGACCGGTCCGCAGAGCGTCTACGCGCGCAGCAAGCTGGCCGGTGAACAGGCTGTGTTCGGGGCGTTCCCGGAGGCCGTGGTGGTGCGTACCGCCTGGGTCTACACCGGCGGGCCGGACAGGAGCGACTTTGTCGCCGTGATGCAGCGGCTGGCCGGCGGTGACGGCCCGATCAAGGTGGTCGACGACCAGGTCGGCTCGCCGACCTACGCCGACGACCTGGCCGTCGCGCTGCTGGAGCTGGCCGACAGCGAGCTGCGCGGGCGCCTGCTGCACGCCGCCAACGAGGGCGTGGTCTCGCGGTTTGAGCAGGCCCGCGCGGTGTTCGAAGAAAGCGGCGCCGACCCGCACCGCGTGCAGCCGTGCACCAGCGACGAGTTTCCGCGGCCGGCGGTGCGCCCGCCGTACTCCGCGTTGTCCGGCCTGGAATGGGCCGCGGCGGGCCTGACGCCGTTGCGGCCGTGGCGCAGTGCGCTGGTCGCGGCACTGACGACGGCTTCGAATCGACCGTTACCCTCTATGCGTGACTGACGTTCTGCCGGTCGTGGCCGTGACCTACTCGCCGGGACCGCACTTGGAGCGGTTTCTGGCGTCTTTGTCGCTGGCCACCGAACGGCCGGTGCACGTGCTGCTGGCCGATAACGGCTCCACGGACGGCACACCGGAGGCGGCCGTCGAGCGCTACCCCAATGTGCGGCTGCTGCCCACCGGTGCCAACCTGGGCTATGGCACCGCGGTCAACCGCACCGTCGCCGTGCTCGATCAGCAGGACGAGCCCTATGTCGACGAGTGGGTCATCGTGGCCAACCCGGATGTGCAGTGGGGCCCGGGCAGCATCGACGCCTTGTTGGACGCCGCCAGCAGGTGGCCGCGCGCGGGCGCGCTGGGCCCGCTGATCCGCGACCCCGACGGGTCGGTTTACCCGTCGGCCCGGCACCTGCCCAGCCTGATCCGCGGCGGCATGCACGCGGTGCTCGGACCGGTCTGGCCGCGCAATCGATGGACCAGGGCCTACCGCCAGGAGCACCTGGAACCCAGTGAACGGCCGGTGGGCTGGCTGTCCGGGTCGTGCCTGTTGGTTCGCCGGTCGGCGTTCGAGCAGATCGGCGGCTTCGACGAGCGCTACTTCATGTACATGGAAGACGTCGACCTGGGCGACCGGCTCGGCAAGGCGGGTTGGCTGTCGGTCTACGTGCCCACGGCCGAGGTGCTGCACCACAAAGGCCACTCGACCGGCAGCGATCCGGCCCGGCATCTGGCGGCCCATCACCGCAGTACCTATATCTTCTTGGCGGATCGGCACTCGGGATGGTGGCGGGCTCCGCTGCGCTGGACACTGCGGGGATCACTCGCGGTGCGTTCGCGAGTGATGGTCCGCAATGCCGTGCGCAGATCCCGCAAGGTGGAGCCGAACGTGGCAGAAGGGCGGCGTTGACGTGGCAACTCACCCGGTAGATGCGGTTGTTCTCGTCGGCGGCAAGGGCACCCGGCTGCGGCCGCTGACGTTGTCCGCGCCCAAGCCGATGCTGCCGACCGCCGGGCTGCCGTTCCTGACCCATCTGTTGTCGCGGATCGCCGCGGCCGGCATCGAGCACGTGGTGCTGGGCACCTCATATCGGGCCGAGGTGTTCGAGGCGGAGTTCGGCGACGGGTCCAAGCTCGGGCTGCAAATCGAGTATGTGACCGAAGAGAACCCACTGGGCACCGGCGGCGGCATCGCCAATGTCGCCGGCAAGCTACGCCACGACACGGTGATGGTTTTCAACGGTGACGTGCTCTCCGGCGCCGACCTCGGCGAACTCCTCCAATTTCACGCCGACCACCGCGCCGACGTGACGCTGCATCTGGTGCGGGTGGGTGATCCGCGTGCGTTCGGTTGCGTGCCGACCGACAGCGAAGGACGGGTCACCGCCTTCCTGGAGAAGACTCAGGACCCGCCGACCGACCAGATCAACGCCGGATGCTATGTGTTCCAGCGCGACATCATCGACCGCATTCCCCGCGGCCGCGAGGTCTCGGTGGAACGCGAGGTGTTCCCGTCGCTGCTGTCGGCCGCCGACGTCAAGGTGTGCGGCTACGTCGACGCCACGTACTGGCGCGACATGGGCACTCCGGAGGACTTCGTGCGTGGCTCGGCCGACTTGGTGCGCGGGATCGCGCCCTCGCCGGCGCTGCAGGGCCAGCGGGGCGAGAAGCTGGTGCACGACGGCGCGGCCGTGTCGCCGGGTGCGCTGCTGATCGGCGGCACGGTTGTCGGGCGGGGTGCGGAGATCGGTGCCGGCGCGCGGTTGGATGGCGCGGTCATCTTCGACGGGGTCAAGGTGGAAGCGGGCAGTGTCATCGAGCGGTCGATCATCGGCTTCGGCGTGCGGATCGGCCCGCGGGCGCTGATCCGCGACGGTGTGATCGGCGACGGCGCCGATATCGGCGCGCGGTGCGAATTGTTGCGGGGGGCGCGGGTGTGGCCGGGCGTCTCGATCCCCGATGGCGGGATCCGGTACTCGTCCGACGTGTAGCGAGATAGGGCGAGCAGACGCAAAAGCCCCCTGATTCGGCACGAATCAGGGGCTTTTGCGTCTTCTCGCGCAACCAATCCGGATAACCTCGGCGCCTCATTTTGGCGGCTGCCAGCAAAAGCTACGACGGGTGCTATCTCGGCGCCGTAGGCCGCCGAGAGCGCCGGAAGCGGTCCTGAGGCGGGTCAGGGTGCAGGCAGCATCCGCACAGGTGACGCGGGCGAAAATTAAAATTTGGATCATATGTGGCATATATGAACTGCTTATATGTTCTGATACCAAGGCTCGCACAACTCGATCCGTAGCGAATCGCGGCGCCGATCCCTCAACGGTCGATTCCGTTCCGTAACCAGCGCTGAATGGCTTGAAGGGACGAAAATGTCGTACTTGCTGGCGGTTCCGCAATTGTTGACGTCGGCGGCGTCGGACGTGGCGGGCATTGGCTCAACGCTCGATGCGGTCACTGCGGCGGCGGCGGCCCAAACCACCGGAATGTTGGCCGCCGCCGAAGATGAGGTGTCACTGGCGCTGGCATCGCTGTTCAGCTCGCACGGGCAGGCCTTTCAGCAACTCAGCGTTCAAGCGGCGGCGTATCACAGCCAGTTCGTGCAAGCGCTGAACGGTTCGGGGAGCGCTTTCGCGCTGGCCGAGGTGGCCAACGCGCCGATGTTGCAGACCATCGCCGACGACATCCTCGCGGTGATCAACGCGCCCACCAACCTGCTGCTGGGAATCCCGTTGATCGGCAACGGCACCGACGGTGTGGCCGGGACCGGGCAGAACGGTGGGCCGGGCGGATTGTTGTGGGGCAACGGCGGTAACGGCGGGTCGGGCTCGACTGGGCTGCCAGGCGGACGCGGCGGCAACGCCTTCTTGTTTGGCAACGGTGGCCGGGGCGGCGCCGGGGGCACTGGCTTTACCGGCAGCACGGGCTCGGCGACTGGGGCCACCGCGGGTGGCACCGGTGGCAACGGCACGGCCGGCGGCGCCGGGGGAATTGGAGGCCTGTTCTACGGAAATGGCGGCGCCGGCGGCATCGGCGGCTTCGGCGGCGCCGGCGGAATGGGCGGGGCCGGTGTTGCCGGTAACACCGCTGCGCTCAACGGCACCAACGGTGGCCAAGGCGGCGAGGGCGGCCAGGGCGGGGCCGGCGGCCACGCGAGCCTCCTGTTCGGCGGTATCGACGGCAACGACGGCGCCCTCGGCGGTGGCGGCAAGGGCGGTGTGGGCGGTGCCGGCGCCAACGACAACGGGGTCACCGCTGCCGGCATTGGTGGCAGGGGCGGTGACGGCGGTAGCGGCAGCAGCGGCGGTATCGGTGGTGCCGGCGGTGCAGGCGGCGCTGCGGGCGCCGCCGGCGACGGCGCCCACGGCGGCAACGGCGGCACCGGTGGGAATGGCATCACTGGCGGAGCAGGTGGTGCGGGCGGTGATGGCGGCGCCGGCAGCGACACCCACGGCTCCGGCAGCGGCGGCAACGGTGGTGACGGCGGCATCAGCAGTGCCGGCATCGGGGGCGCGGGCGGCAACGGCGGCAACGGCGGCACCGTCTTGACGAGCACCACCGTCAACAACGTCAACTTGATCGCCGGTGACGGCGGCAATGGAGGCAACGGCGGCATTGGCCCCATCGGCGGCAACGGCGGCAACGGCGGGAACGGCGGTTCCGCGACCCTCAACGTCCCAAATCAAAATACCCAGGCGGGCGCCGCCGGTGGCGGTGGCGGCGGCGGCGGCGTCGGTGGCGACAGCAGCGGCGACGGAGTCGGTGGCAACGGCGGTAACGGTGGGGCCGGAGGTGCGGCCACAATCAAACCCTTCAACCCCTCCGGCGCGCCCATCATTGGCTTCGGTGGCGGTGGTGGCGGCGGCGGGACCGGGAGCCCCGGCACGACCGGAAATTATGGTGGCGCCGGTGGTGGCGGCGGTGCTGCCTTTGCCAGTTTTCAGACTGACATCAGTCCAACCGGTGGCACCGGAGCCGATGGCGCCGGCGCCGGCGGCGGCAGTGGCGGCACGGGTGCCTCCCTCACCGGCAAGGGTGTCGGCGCGGCCGGCGGCGGTGGTGGCGGCGGTGGCGGCATCCTCGGCGGCACCGGCGGCGCCGGCGGCGCCGGCGGAAATGTCGACACCGGTTTCGCCTCGGGCAAACCTGCCGGCGGCCCGGGCGGAACGGACGGCGGCAACGGCGGTCCCGGCAACACCGGGGGGACGGGCAGCGGCGCCACGGGCGGCGGTGGCGGAACGGGCGCCGGCAGCGGCTTGGGTGGCGGTGGTGGTGGCGGTGCCGCCCTCGATTCAGCTTTTGTCGGCAGCACCGGCACCGAAACCGGCGGGCACGGCGGCAACGGCGGCTAGTCGCAGCGCCTTTCGTCAGTCGAGCTGGGCGCCGGGGTGTGGCGAGCAGACGCAAAAGCCCCCTGATTCGGCACGAATCAGGGGCTTTTGCGTCTTCTCGCGCAACTGACCAGGTACGCCAGCGCGTGATCGGTGTCCGGCGGTAGGTCGTCGGCGGGCCACCAGCTCAGGTCGACCGACTCGTCGCTGACCACGATCCGCGCCTCCGGCGGCGCGTGCGCGACGAACTGCAGGTCCAGGTGCCGGGTCGGCACCCCCAGCGAGCACGTCACCGGGTGCACGTGCAGCGCAACGAGTTTGGGCTCGACACGCAGGCCGCCGATGCCCGATTCCTCGGTGGCTTCGCGCTCGGCCGCGGCCAGGATGTCCTCGTCACCGGGTTCACAATGCCCGCCCAATTGCACCCAGCGGCCCAGCCGCGGGTGCAGGGTCAGCAGCACGCGGGTGCCGCCGTCGTCGAGCACCACGGTCGAGGCGGTGATGTGGCCCGGTTCGCACTCGCGCAGGCAGGCGTCTTCGCGGGCCAGCACGAACGCCAGCACGGCATGCCGCAGCGAATCCTGGCCCGGGTCGGGAGCCGGCCACTCGCGCAACATGGTGATCACCGAGTCCCGCAGGCTCGCGGCGCTCATCGGGACCGCCGCCGCGTCCGGCGGTCCCGCAGCGCCACCCACGCCGCTCGGCACTGCGCCACCGTCTGCGCCGGCCAGCCCAGTCCGTCGATCAGCACCCGTCGGTCCACCACATCGAGCGCCTTTTCGATCTCGTTGGCGCGCAACAGCAGATCGACGTCGGTGGCCAGGTCCGGGTCGGCGCAGGACGGCGGCGGGATGGGCAGCCGCTCGGCTTCGGCGGGCTCGAGCTCCAAGATGCCGCCGCCGTAGCTGCGGCCCATGATCTCGGCGAACGCGAACGTGGCGCTGTTGTGAAAGACCGCTGCCAGTGCGCGCGGGTCGGTGCCGGGCCCGACCCGGACCCGGTGCACGGTGTCGGTGCTGGTCGCCGCCGCTGCGTTCACCGTCAGCCGCGGCGCGAGGTGAATCTGGCGCAGCATGAACAGATCCGGGGTCCACAGCGACGGTGTGATCCACCAAGGCTTGCGCAGCGAGCACTTGTACCCGCGGTGCACCCCGGCCGCTTCGCCCGCCTCGATGTGCGCCCGCAACGCGGCGTCGCCCGGCTGCGCGGCGGCGTGCAGCAGCCAGGTCCGGTGTCCGGCCTCGACGTCGCCGGCGCGGCAATCGAGGTCATAGACCAGCCCGGACAGCTGGGCGCTGCGCGACACGAGCGGGACGCAGTGCGGCGTCAGCTTCAGGTCGCGTGCCTGGGTCTCGGTGAAGGTGAAGAAGCTGTTGCGGCCCGTGACGATGCCGACGTCGACGGCGGCCACGCTGCTGACCGTGGTCAGCGTGCCGGCGGCCCGGACGGCGCGCAGCGTCTGGACCTGGGCGGGGTCGAGGAAGTAGGTCGTCCACTTCTCCGCCGTATGCGACAGCGCGGGCGCCGACGGCACGTCCAGATCGGCGCCGGCCAGCGCGTCGGCGTCGTCCAGTTGCACCGTGCGGATGTGCGCCGGGGCGCCGGAGGTTCCACGTCCCACGACACCGCAGAACAGCACCACCTCCTGCAGCACGCCACCGAACACCAGGCGCCGGAAGCTCACTAGGGTGATCTCACGGAAGCGGCTCACCAGAAAATCGCGCAGTTGTGTGGCGTAGGAGACCTGCAACAGCTCGGCGGGCAGCACCAGTCCCACCCGGCCGCCGTCCCGGACCAGGCCGGTGCTCGCCACCACGAACGGAACCCAGGCATTGGTGAGTTTGGTGGGGCGCAGTCCTTCGCGCCGCAGCAGCTCCAGCGCCGGGTCGCGCTGGTCGGCGGGCCAGTTGCCGAACCGGATGTAGGGCGGGTTGCCGGCCACTCCGTCCCAGTCAGAGCCGCCGGACCAAGTGAACAAATTCCCGATGTCGACCGGCGCGAACAGGCGCGCCTTGGCGGCCTCGGCGGCCACGAGCTCCACGCCGTGCGCCCGATCGGTGCGGGCCGCCAGCTCGCGCAGGATGCGGCCGTCACCGCATGACGGTTCCAGGATCCTCGGCCCGGCCTGGGTAACCCAGTCGGCCAGGAAGCGGGCGATCGGGGCCGGGGTGTAGTACCCCCCGCGGATCTTGTCCGCCGAAGCCGCCGCCTTGCCCGCGAACGTCGTCATCTGCGGATCAGCAGATCCCCGACGGGTACCGGGTCGCGTAGCCCGGTCGGCTCCGCGGCGTAGCCGACGGCGACGGCGCCCAGGGGCTGCCAGTCGTCGGGCAGTCCGAGCTCCGCGCGGACCAGGTCGGCGGCGAAGATCGTCGACCCGATCCAGCAACTGCCCACCCCGCGCACGGCCAGCGCAACCAGCAGCGCTTGCACGGCGGCGCCGACGGCGACGGTGAACATGGTGTGCTCGGCGTCGGTGCGCGCGGCGTCGGGGTAGCTGTGGGCACCGTCGGGTACCAGCATCGGGATGATGACTTCCGATGCGTCGTAGAGGATTTGGCCCCGCGCGACCCGCCGCTCGACGGAGTCGGCCGGCCTGCCGTCGGCGGTCAGGTCGGACCGCCACTTGTCTTTCATCCGATCCAGCAGCCGGGTGCGCAGCTCGGCGGTCTGCAGCCAGACGAACCTCACCGGCCGGGTGTGGTGCGGGGCCGGGGCCGTCAGCGCCTCGGCGACGGCGGCCTCAACGAGCTCCGGCGGAACCGCCTGGTCGCTGAACCGGCGCACCGATCGGCGCAACAATTGCGCCTGTCGGCGGCCGAGGTCGATGGCTTCGGCGGTACCGAGCCAGAACAGGTCCTCCTGGCCGGCCCGCACCAGCTGCCTGGCCGTCGAACCGTCGTCGGCGGCGTCGAGGCCGCGGACCACCGCCACCGGCATCGCGGTCAGCTTGCCCTTGACCAGGTCTGCCGCAGCGGCGATTTCGTCGGCCACGGCGATCTCGGTGACCACCAACGGATTGCCGTGCTGGTCGACCGCGCCCGAATAGTTATGCAGCACAGCCAATCCCGCGGAACCGATGGCGGCGTCGGTCTGGCCGTTGCGCCAGGCCCGGCCCATGGTGTCGGTGATGACCACGGCGACGGTGACGCCGAGGCGCTCACGCAGCCCGGCCCGCAGTGCGGCAGCGCTGGCATCAGGATCGAGAGGCAGCAGCGCCAATTCACCACGGCCGACATTGGATCCGTCGACGCCGGCGGCGGCTTGGACCAACCCGAGCCGGTTCTCGGTGATCAGTGTCCGCTCCTTGCGCGCCAGCACGCGCACCGCCTCGTCCTCGACGAGCTTGCGGCGCAGGCGGTCTCGTTCCTCGTCATCCTCGGGCGCGGCCACCAGCCGGCCCTCGCACTTGGACACCACCTTGGAGGTGACCACCACGACGTCGCCGTCGCGCAGCCACGGCGCGGCGGTGCTCACGGCGGCGGCGAGGTCGTCACCGGGCCGGAACTCAGGAAGTCCTGCGACGGGCAGGATTTCGACCGCTGCGGCGCTGCCGTGCTCGCCGATAGGGGGAAGGCTGGGGCCGGTCAAGTCGGCACGCCAGCGAGTTCGAGTCCGGCGCGCACCATTTCCGCGGTGGCCTTAGGGTCGGTCATCAACAACGGTATGGATCGCACCGCGACCCCGTCGATGTCGGCCTCGTCGCCCTCATGCACAAGCCAGCAGTCAAGTATCCCGGTGCCGCTGCGGGCGCCGAAATGCCGGCCGACGGCTTGCGCGGTGGAGTCCACCCCGATCACCGACAGGCAGGCATCGGCCATGCCACGCACCGGTTTTCCGCCGATGATCGGGGAGTAGCCGACAACCGGCGCGGCGGTGGCCCGCAGCGCGGCGCGGATGCCGGGCACCGCCAGGATGGCGCCCACGCTGACGACCGGGTTGGACGGCGCCACCATGACGACGTCGGTGTCGGTGATCGCCGCCACCGCTTCGGTTGTGGCCGTGGCTTTTTCGGCACCGACAAAGGCAAAGCTGTAGGTCGGCACCTGAGCCCGGTAGCGCACCCACCACTCCTGGAAGTGAATGGCACGGCGAGCGCCATCGGGTTCATCGCTGATCACCACGTGCGTCTCGCAACGGTCGTCGCTGGCCGGCAGCAACTGTGCGCCCGGCTGCCAGCGGTCGCATAGCGCGGCCGTGATCTGGGTCAGCGGATAGCCGGCATTGAGCATCTGAGTTCGCACCAGGTGAGTGGCCAGATCACGGTCGCCCAACCCGAACCAATCGGGCTGTACCCCGTAGCGGGCCAGTTCCTCTTTGGCATGCCAGGTTTCGTCACGGTGACCCCAGCCTCGCTCCGGATCCACCCCACCGCCCAGGGTGTACATGCAGGTGTCGAGGTCCGGGCAGACCCGGACACCGTGGATCCAGGCGTCGTCGCCGACGTTGACGACGGCGTTCAGAACGTGGTCGTTATCGTCGCCCTGAGCAAACTGGCCAAGACCGAGGAACTGCTGGACCCCGAGCAGGAAACGGGCGCCCCCGACGCCCCCGGCCAGAACGGTGATCCTCACATCGCAGGACAGTACCCCGCCGAGTGTGGCAAGCTGATCCCGGTAACCACTGTGGCGCAAGGGACTTGTGATCAATTTGTGTTCGACACGCCAGAGTCCGACCGCAACAGAATCGCCGAAAATTGATTACGAGATGGTATGGAATCGCGCCGAAGTGCTTGACCAGGGTCAGCAACCCGTGTCTAATCACATCAGTGTCATTTCCCGGTTGGCCGGCCGGTTCCGGTGTCGCAGACCGAGATTCGATCACTTGTTCGAATTGGGTATCTGTACATCAAAACAGTGGGAAACCATTTCACTCTCTACAAGTGAGGAGGCGGAGGCATGTCCTATGAGTACCTTCGGGGCGTAATGGGAAGCACACCGACCACTCTCGACTCTTCTGTCACAGTGCTCAAGCCAGCGGCACCTGTGCGTCCTCATTTGAGCGTGGTTCCCGATGCGCCTGTCGCATTCGAGCCGGAACCACTCCCCGAAGTGCCCGCCGACCAATGGCAGGACAAGGCGCTCTGCGCCCAGACCGACCCCGAAGCCTTCTTCCCGGAGAAGGGCGGCTCCACCCGCGAGGCAAAGAAGATCTGCCTTGGTTGCGAGGTCCGGCATGAGTGCCTGGAGTACGCCTTGGCGCACGACGAGCGGTTCGGCATCTGGGGCGGCCTCTCCGAGCGGGAGCGCCGTCGCCTCAAGCGCGGCATCGTCTGACCGCAGGCCCGACAGTCAGTCGTCGATCGTGGGGTCGATGACCGAGGGCTCCACGTCCAGATAGATCGCCACCTGGGCCACCAGGATTTCATGCAGCAAGTCACCGAGCTCCACGGTGTCTTTCGCCCGTCGCTCAATTGGCTTGCGGAACAGCACAATTCGCGCACGCGTAGCATTGCCGCGGACGTCGACCCCGGCCGGGATCAGCCGGGCCAGTGCGATTGGCCCGTCGGCGATGACCTCTGGCGGCCACTGCACATTCTGCGGGTCCTTCGCGGCTATGCGCGGGATCTCGTCGACCGCGACGTCGAGTTCGCCGACTCGCTCCTGCCAACGCCGCTCAATGGGTTCGTAAGCCTCCAGCACTGCCATGTCGAACCGCTCGGCCCGGCTGCGCCAGCCCGGCACCGACGGAGGCAGCAACGGACCGCGCAGGTCGCGCCCGCGCCGCCGGCCACGCCGAGACACCGGTTTGCCCCCTGGCCGTCCCCGTTGACCGAAGCCGCGGGAATCGCTCACGCGCCGATGGTAACGGTTACACATCGCACCCGCCGATGCGCGTGTCCGGCGCTTGCGCAGCGTTTGCGCGCGATAGCCTTTCGAGCGTGAACGTACCCCGTCGCTGCTGCCGGCCCGGGTGTCCGCACTATGCAGTGGCAACGTTGACGTTCGTCTACTCGGACTCGACGGCGGTGGTCGGCCCCCTCGCCACCGCGCGGGAACCGCACTCGTGGGATCTGTGTGTCAACCATGCCGGCCGCATCACCGCGCCGCGCGGCTGGGAGCTGGTGCGCCATGCCGGACCGCTGCCCACCCATCCGGACGAAGACGATGAACTCGTGGCACTCGCCGACGCGGTGCGCGAGGGTGCCGCCGGCACGGCGCGCACCGGCGCGGCCGTCAACGGCTTCAGTGCCTACGACGGATTCGACGAAGTCCCACGTGCGGGTGCCGCCGTCGACACGCATCTGCACGGCGCCGGATCTCACGCCACCGCGCCCGGCGGTGGTCTGCTGGCGCCGCCCGAACACCGCAACGGACGCCGACGTGGCCACCTGCGGGTACTGCCGGATCCCCCTGGCTGATTCCCGACCGTTGGGGTCTGCGACTCCGTCGGGCCGATAGGCTGGCGGCGAAAGAGTCGAAGAGTTCCAGGTCGTCAGGAGCACCGCAGAATGTCGTGGCCCGCGGAGGCTGTGCACAGTGTCATCAAGGCCTATGACGTGCGTGGACTGGTAGGCGAACAGATCAACGAGGCCTTCGTCGGCGACGTCGGCGCCGCCTTCGCACGGTCGATGCGCGGCGAGGGAGCCGGCCAGGTGGTCATCGGCCACGACATGCGCGACAGTTCGCCGGCACTGGCCGCCGCCTTCGCCGACGGGGTCACCGCCCAGGGACTGGACGTGGTGCGCATCGGTCTGGCATCCACCGACCAACTGTATTTCGCTTCCGGACTGCTCAATTGCCCCGGCGCGATGTTCACCGCCAGTCACAATCCGGCGGCCTACAACGGCATCAAGCTGTGCCGCGCTTCAGCGCTTCCGGTCGGCAAGGAGACCGGGCTGGCCGCGATCAGTGAGGACCTGATCGCCGGTGTCCCGCCGCACGACGGGCCGCGTGGAGCCGTCACCGACAAAGATGTGCTGGCCGATTACGGCGAGTTCCTGCGTTCGCTGGTGAAGACCGCCGGCCTGCGTCCGCTGCGCGTGGCGGTGGATGCCGGCAACGGCATGGCCGGTCACACCACGCCGGCCGTGCTGGGTGCCATCGACTCGATCACGTTGCTGCCCTTGTACTTCGAGCTGGACGGCTCCTTCCCCAATCACGAGGCCAACCCGCTGGACCCGGCGAACCTGGTGGATCTGCAGAACTATGTGCGGCAGACCGGCGCGGACATCGGGCTCGCCTTCGACGGCGACGCCGACCGGTGCTTCGTGGTCGACGAGCGCGGCGAGCCGGTCGCGCCGTCGACGGTGACCAGCCTGGTGGCGGCCCGTGAGCTCGGCCGCGAGATCGGCGCCACGGTGATCCACAACGTGATCACCTCCCGCGCGGTGCCCGAGCTGGTCGTCGAGCGCGGCGGCACGCCACTGCGCTCCCGCGTCGGGCACTCCTATATCAAGGCGTTGATGGCCGAGACCGGTGCGATCTTCGGCGGGGAACATTCCGCGCACTACTACTTCCGCGACTTCTGGGGAGCGGACTCCGGCATGCTGGCGGCGCTGTACGTGCTGGCGGCGCTCGGCGAGCAGCACCGGCCGCTGTCCGAGCTGACCGCCGACTACCAGCGCTATGAATCCTCCGGTGAAATCAACTTCACCGTCGCCGACGCACCGGCTTGTGTGGACGCCGTCCTGAAGGCGTTCGCCGGCCGGATCCAGTCCATCGATCACCTGGACGGGGTGACGGTGGACCTGGGTGAGGACAGCTGGTTCAACCTCCGCAGCTCCAACACCGAGCCGTTGTTGCGGCTGAACGTGGAGGGGCGCAGCATCGAGGATGTGGACGCGGTGGTCGAGCAGGTCAGCGCCGAGATCGCCGCGCAGTCGGCTGCCCGCGAAGGCGCCCCGTGAGCGCCATCGGCGCCGTGGACCTCGAGGACGCCGACGGCCTGATCGCCGCCGATCGGGACGGACTGCTGCGGGCCGCGTCGGGCGCTGGGGCCCAGGTACGCACCGTGGCAGCCGCGCTCGAGGAAGGCGAGCTGGATTCGTTGCGCGGTGCCGATCGGGTCCGCAGCCTGATCTGGGTGGCCGGACGCGGCACCGCCGAGACCGCGGGCACGCTGCTCGCAGCGACGTTGGCCACCGCGGCCGCCGAGCCGATCGCGCTGGTCACCGAGGCGCCCCCGTGGGTCGGTCCGCTCGATGTCATGGTGGTAGCCGGTGACGATCCCGGTGATCCCGCGCTGGTCGGGGCGGCCGCCACCGGCGTACGCCGCGGGGCGCGGGTGGTGGTGGTGGCTCCGTACGAGGGCCCGCTGCGCGATTCCACCGCAGGCCGCGTCGGGGTGCTGAGTCCGCGGCTGTGGGGGCCCGACGAGTTCGGCTTGTGCCGCTATCTGGCCGCCGGGCTGGCCGTCCTGCAGACCGTCGACCCCAAGCTGCGCATCGACCTGGCTGCCCTGGCCGACGAGGTGGACGCCGAGGTGCTGCGCAACAGCGCGGCCCGCGACCTGTTCACCAACCCGGCCAAGACACTGGCCACCCGCATGTCCGATGCGCAGGTGGCCCTGGCCGGCGACAGTGCGGCGACGCTGGCGCTGGCGCGGCACGGCAGCTCGGTGCTGCTGCGGGTCGCCCACCATGCCACCGCCGCCACCGGTCTGGCCGATGCGGTGGCCGCGCTGCGCGACGGCCCACGTGGTTTCGCCGACCCCACCGACGCGCTGTTCCACGACGAACAGATCGACGGCCCGTTGCCGAGCAGGTTGCGGGTGCTGGCGCTGACGCTGGCCGCCGAGCGGACGGTGGTGGCCGCGCGCGTGGCCGGCCTGGACGACGTGTATCTGGTAGGGGCGGAGGACATCCCGGAGGCTCCGGCGCCGACCGCGGTTCAGCGCGCCGAGCAGCAACTGGCAGTATTGGCCGTTCGGCTGGAGATGGCTGCGGTTTACCTGCGACTGGCACGGGGATAGTTAGATAGTGGAACTTCTACGCGGAGCGTTACGGACGTACGCCTGGGGATCCCGCACCGACATCGCCGAATTCACCGGGCGACCGGTGCCGGCCGCCCACCCCGAGGCGGAACTCTGGTTCGGGGCGCACCCCGGCGACCCAGCCTGGTTGGCCACCCCGGACGGCGAGACGTCGCTGCTGGCCGCGCTGGCCGAGGACCCCGAGGGACAGCTGGGTTCGGCGGCCCGCGAGCGGTTCGGTGACCTGTTGCCGTTCTTGGTAAAGGTGCTGGCCGCCGATGAGCCACTGTCCCTGCAGGCTCACCCGAGCGCCGCGCAGGCGGTCGAAGGTTATCGGCGTGAAGAGCGGATGGGCATTCCGGTGAACTCGCCGGTGCGCAACTACCGCGACACCAGTCACAAGCCCGAGCTGCTGGTGGCCCTGCAGCCGTTCGAGGCACTGGCCGGCTTCCGGCAGGCGTCTCGCACCAAGCAGCTGCTGCAGGCGCTCGCCGTCTCCGACCTCGACCCGTTCATCGAGCTGCTCGGCGACGGTTCCGGCGTCCACTCCGATGCCGACGGCCTGCGTGCGTTGTTCACCACCTGGATCACCGCTCCCCAGCCCGACATCGACGTACTGGTACCGGCCGTGCTCGACGGCGCCATTCAGTACATCAGCTCGGGCGCAACGGAGTTCGCCGCCGAGGTGAAGACGGTGCTGGAGTTGGGCGAGCGCTATCCCGGCGACGCCGGGGTGCTGGCGGCGTTGTTGCTCAACCGCATCACGCTGGCGCCCTGCGAGGCGCTGTTTTTGCCGGCCGGCAACCTGCACACCTACCTGCGTGGATTCGCGCTGGAGGTAATGGCCAACTCCGACAACGTGTTACGCGGCGGCCTCACGCCCAAGCACGTCGACGTGCCGGAGCTGTTGCGGGTGCTGGACTTCACGCCCACCCCCGAATCGCAGCTGCGCGCCCCGGTGCACCGCGACGGCCTGGAGCTGCTCTACGACACCCCGGCCGACGAATTCGCGGTGGCGCTCCTGGTGTTCACCGACGACGACCTCGGTCACGAGATCGACGCCTCGTCGCGCCACGACGGCCCGCAGATCCTGTTGTGCGCCGAGGGATCACTGACCGTGCACGGTAAGTCCGGTTCGCTCACCCTGGACCGGGGCGCGGCTGCGTGGGTCGGCGCCGACGACGGGCCGATCCGGTTCTCCGCGCAGGAGCCGGCCAAGCTGTTCCGGGCTACCGTCGGGCTGTGACGGTCCGCCGGTCCGGGAGTCGTTCTTTCTGCTCGCCCAGCCACAGCCGCATGTTGTGGGCGATGGTGCGGCCGAAGATCCGCGCCGGCGGGATCATGTAGAGGCTGTCGAGCAGGGAGAAGCGGCGCAAAAACCATTCGGCCAGAACGGGATCCGTTTCCGCGGCGCCCAGGAATTGGTCGAACAGCGATCCCGCCGACTTCCACCAGCGCGGTTCGGGGTCGGCGGTGGCGTGGTGGAAGGTGACGTCGCCGATCGCGTTCATCATCCACACCGGGAAGGTGGTCTTGGCGGTCAGCCGGTTGAGTTCGGCGGCCAGGCTGCCCTCGTGCCCGCCCCGGATGGTCTCCAGCGCGCGCCGCAAATGGCCCGCCTGCAGCGACGTCATCGTCATGCCCTGCCCGAAGGTCGGGTTGAAGCTGACCACCGCGTCGCCGAACGGGACGATCCCCTCCGGAAAACGCTCGACCTTGTGGTAGCGGCGCCACCTGCTCACCGGGAAGGCATGAAACGCCGGTTCGCCGAACGGTTCGGCCTGCAGCAGAGCCGCGTGGAAGTGCGGTGGCAGCAGTTCTTCGACGAGCTTGAGCATCTCGGGAAACGTCCGCGGGGGCTTGACGTTGGCCACCCCGAAGGTGGTCAGCACCCAGGTGCGGTCCTCGTAATGCAGCATGCCCATGCCCAGCGACTTGTCGTGCGACGCGCCCGCGACAACGACCTTCTCCTGGATCAGGCCGTCGGGGATCCGGAACTGGTGGGAGGCGTAGTGGATGCCGATATCCACCGTTGCCTCCGGCGCGCGCTGATACCCCCACTGCTCCAGCCAGACCGGCAGGCGGGTGCCCCGGCCGGCGGCGTCGACGACGAGGTCGGCGGCGACGAATTCGGGCTCGGCGCCGGGTGTGCCGGGATCCAGCAGCACACCGGTGACGCGCTGCAACGCCGGCTCGAAGCGCGGCTCGGCCACCAGGCGTTGCACGATCTCGACGTTGTTGATGTCGAGCACCCGGCGCCGGATCTGCCACTCGAGATGCGGCCGGCTGGGCACGTAGGCGGTGAATTCGTCGCGCAGGGTGTGGCCGGTCCCCAGCACGTGCCCGGCGGCTCCGAGGTGGATGCAGTCCGGCCGGTTCTCCAGCATCGGCACACCCGCGGCCACCATGTCGTCGAGCAGACCGGGGAAGTGGCTTTCGAATTCGTTGGCCCCGCGCGCCATCAGCATGTGCAGATGCCGGTCCTGCGGGACCGTCGCGCGATTGGCCGGTTCGCTGGGCAGGTCGTCTCGCTCGTAGACGGTCACCCGGTCGAAGAAGTCCGATAACACCCGCGCGGCACACAATCCGGCGATGCTCGCGCCGATGACTACCGCATGATCTTTGTTCCCTACGCTCCCCACCATTTTCGCAGGGTACCCAGTACTGTGCGGTGCACAGCGAAGTGGCGCGACGGAGGGGGCTGAAAAGTGGCCGATCGATGGCGCACGAAGTCGGTCGAGCAATCGATCGCCGACACCGACGAGCCGACCACCCGGCTCCGCAAGGACCTCACCTGGCTGGACCTGGTGGTCTTCGGTGTCTCGGTGGTGATCGGCGCGGGCATTTTCACCGTCACCGCGTCCACCACCGGCGACATCACCGGGCCGGCCATCTGGATCTCGTTTCTGATCGCCGCGGGCACCTGTGCGCTGGCGGCGCTGTGCTACGCGGAATTCGCCTCCACGCTGCCGGTGGCCGGCAGCGCCTACACCTTCTCCTACGCCACCTTCGGCGAGTTCCTGGCCTGGATCATCGGCTGGAATCTGGTCCTGGAACTGGCCATCGGTGCCGCCGTGGTGGCCAAGGGCTGGTCCAGCTATCTCGGTACCGTGTTCGGTTTCGGCGGCGGCACGGCGCATCTGGGCGCGGTCAACCTGGACTGGGGGGCGCTGCTCATCGTCACGCTGGTCGCCACGTTATGTGCGCTGGGCACCAAGCTGTCGTCACGGTTTTCCGCGGTGGTCACCGCCATCAAGGTGTCAGTGGTGATCCTGGTCGTCGTCGTCGGTGCCTTCTACATCAGGGCCGAGAACTACACGCCGTTCATCCCCAAGCCCGAAGCCGAACACCAGGGCGGGGGAGGCCTCGACCAGTCCGTGTTGTCCCTGCTGACCGGGGCCGGGGGCAGCAATTACGGCTGGTACGGCGTGCTGGCGGGGGCCTCGATCGTGTTCTTCGCGTTCATCGGATTCGACATCGTGGCGACCATGGCCGAAGAGACCAAGAACCCGCAACGCGACGTGCCGCGCGGCATCCTGGCCTCACTCGGGGTGGTCACCGTCCTCTACGTCGCGGTGGCGGTGGTGCTGTCGGGGATGGTGTCCTACACCGAGCTGCGCAGCAGGCCGGGCGGGCACCAGGCCAACCTGGCCACCGCGTTCAAGGCGAACGGAATCGACTGGGCCAGCGGCATCATTTCCATCGGCGCGCTGGCCGGTCTGACCACGGTGGTGATGGTGCTGATGCTCGGGCAGTGCCGGGTGCTGTTCGCGATGGCGCGCGACGGCCTGTTGCCCCGTGGACTGGCCAAGACCGGTTCGCGCGGCACCCCGGTGCGGATCACCGTGCTGGTCGCGGTGGCGATCGCCGCCACCGCGTCGGTGTTCCCGATCACCAAGCTCGAAGAGATGGTGAACGTCGGCACGCTGTTCGCGTTCGTCCTGGTCTCCGCCGGCGTCATCGTGCTGCGCCGGACGCGTCCGGACCTCGAGCGCGGCTTCAAAGCCCCCTGGGTCCCATTGCTTCCGATCGCCTCGGTGCTTGCGTGCCTGTGGCTGATGCTCAACCTCACCGCCCTGACCTGGGTCCGGTTCGGCGTCTGGCTGCTGATCGGTATCGCGATCTACGTCGGCTACGGCCGCCGGCACTCGGTGCAGGGTCAGCGGGCGGACACGAGCAAGGATGCCGCCGTCGAGTAGACATAACCTGCACATTTGAATACCTGGTTTACAAAACTACGCTCTGTGTCTAGACACGAGACGGAAACCTCGGTATTGTCCAACCTCAAGTGGTGAGACTCACACAAGGAGGTTTGGCGTATGACCACACAAATCAGTCCCGACAACGCGGGCGTCGCCGCATCCGAGTGGCGCGACAAGAAGCGCTACCTATGGCTGATGGGCCTGATCGCCCCGACGGCGCTCTTCGTGATGCTGCCGATCATCTGGGGCATCAACCAGCTCGGCTGGCACACCGCAGCGCAAGTTCCGCTGTGGGTGGGCCCGATCCTGGTCTACATCCTGTTGCCGCTGCTGGACCTGCGCTTCGGGCCGGACGGGCAGAACCCGCCGGACGAGGTGATGGAGCGGCTGGAGAACGACAAGTACTACCGCTACTGCACCTACATCTACATCCCGTTCCAGTACGCCAGCGTGATCCTGGGCGCCTACCTGTTCACCGCGTCCAACCTGAGCTGGCTCGGCTTCCCCGCCGGCGGCGGACTGGGCTGGCTGGGCAAGATCGGTCTGGCCCTCTCAGTCGGCGTGCTCGGCGGCGTCGGCATCAACACCGCGCACGAGATGGGGCACAAGAAGGACTCCCTGGAACGCTGGCTATCCAAGATCACCCTGGCGCAGACCTGCTACGGCCACTTCTACATCGAGCACAACCGCGGCCACCACGTGCGCGTCTCCACTCCCGAGGACCCCGCGTCGGCCCGGTTCGGCGAGACCTTCTGGGAATTCCTGCCGCGCAGTGTCATCGGCAGCGCACGCTCCTCGGTCCACCTCGAGGCACAGCGCATCCGCCGGTTGGGCCGCAGCCCGTGGGACCCCCGCACCTACCTCACCAACGACGTGCTGAACGCGTGGGCGATGTCAGCGGTGCTGTGGGGCGTGCTGATCGCCGTCTTCGGTGTGGGCCTGATCCCGTTCGTGATCATCCAGGCGGTATTCGGCTTCAGCCTGCTCGAGGCGGTCAACTACCTCGAGCACTACGGGCTGCTGCGTGAGAAGAAGGCGAACGGGCGCTACGAGCGCTGCGCCCCGGTGCACAGCTGGAACTCCGACCACATCGTCACCAACCTGTTCCTGTACCACCTGCAGCGGCACAGCGACCACCACGCCAACCCGACCCGGCGTTACCAGACGCTGCGCAGCATGGAAGGTGCGCCGAACCTGCCCAGCGGCTACGCGTCGATGATCTCGCTGACCTACTTGCCGCCGCTGTGGCGCAAGGTGATGGACCACCGGGTGCTCGAGCACTACGACGGCGACATCACCCGGGTGAACCTGCAGCCGCGGCTGCGGGAGAAGCTGCTGGCCAAGTACGCCGCCCCGAAGGAGATCGCGGCATGACGGCTTCCACCAGCTACAGGTGTCCCGTCTGTGACTACACCTACGACGAGACCAAAGGCGATGCCCGAGAAGGTTTTCCAGCCGGTACCGGCTGGGACCAGATCCCCGATGACTGGTGTTGTCCGGACTGCGCCGTCCGCGAGAAGCCCGATTTCGAACCCGTCCAGAAAGGTTAGGAGCACACCACCATGAACGACTACAAGCTGTACCAGTGCGTGCAATGCGGTTTCGAGTACGACGAGGCGCTGGGCTGGCCGGAAGACGGCATCGAGCCCGGCACCCGGTGGGACGACATCCCCGAGGACTGGAGCTGCCCGGACTGCGGCGCCGCCAAGTCCGACTTCGTGATGGTCGAGGTGGCGCGGTCGTGATCGGCACCAACATCGCCACGAAAACAGATATCGTCGCGCCTGTGAAGCGGATTCCGTACGCCGAAGCGTCGCGAGCCCTACTGCGTGATTCGGTGCTGGACGCGATGCGGGATCTTCTGCTCACCCGCGACTGGTCCGCCATCACGCTCTCGGATGTGGCCCGGGCCGCCGGCATCAGCCGGCAGACCATCTACAACGAGTTCGGTTCGCGTCAGGGCCTGGCGCAGGGTTACGCCCTGCGGCTGGCCGACCGCCTGGTCGACACCGTGAAGTCCGCGCTTGACGCCAACATCGGCAAGATCTACGAGTCGTTCCTGCAGGGGTTCCGCTCGTTCTTCGCCGAGACGGCCGCCGACCCGCTGGTGATCTCGCTGTTGACCGGGGTCGCCAAGCCCGACCTGCTGCAACTCATCACCACCGACAGCGCGCCCATCATCACCCGGGCGTCCGAGCGGCTGGCGACGGCGTTCACCCAGACCTGGTTGGCCACCAGCGACGACGACGCCAATGTCCTGTCCCGGGCGATCGTGCGGTTGTGCCTGAGTTACGTGTCCATGCCGCCCGAGGCCGACCATGACGTCGCCGCGGATCTGGCCAGGTTGATGACACCATTCGCGGAGCGTCACGGCGTCAACTTCGAATCCTGACGGTCCTCTGACCTTCGGCTCCGTTCAGGGGTTTACCACCGGGCGGCTACAGTGGCTAGAGCTCATATGCAATGAGTTCCAGGCCTGCGTAGCCGCCCGGCTTCCCCGTTAGACCCGCAGAAGGATGAAACACGCAATGACGACGCTCGAAAATTCGCTGACCGCCGACGTTCTCAATGGCATCGATTTCAAGGTTGCCGACCTGTCGCTCGCGGATTTCGGCCGCAAGGAACTCCGCATCGCCGAGCACGAGATGCCCGGCCTGATGTCCCTGCGGCGTGAGTACGCCGAGGTCCAGCCGCTGAAGGGCGCCCGTATCTCGGGCTCGCTGCACATGACCGTGCAGACCGCGGTGCTGATCGAGACGCTGACCAGCCTGGGCGCCGAAGTGCGCTGGGCGTCGTGCAACATCTTCTCCACCCAGGACCACGCCGCGGCCGCCGTTGTGGTGGGCCCGCACGGCACTCCCGAAGAGCCCAAGGGCGTGCCGGTGTTCGCGTGGAAGGGCGAGACGCTCGAGGAGTACTGGTGGGCCGCCGAGCAGATGCTCACCTGGCCGGACCCGGACAAGCCCGCCAACATGATCCTGGACGACGGCGGTGACGCCACGATGCTGGTGTTGCGCGGCATGCAGTACGAGAAGGCCGGCGTGGTGCCGCCCGCCGAGGACGACGACCCGGCCGAGTGGAAGGTCTTCCTGAACCTGCTGCGCGCCCGCTTCGAGACCGACAAGGGCAAGTGGACCAAGATCGCCGAGTCGGTCAAGGGCGTCACCGAGGAGACCACCACCGGCGTGCTGCGGCTGTACCAGTTCGCCGCCGCGGGGGACCTGGCCTTCCCGGCGATCAACGTCAACGACTCGGTCACCAAGTCCAAATTCGACAACAAGTACGGCACCCGGCACTCGCTGATCGACGGCATCAACCGCGGCACCGACGCGCTGATCGGCGGCAAGAACGTGCTGATCTGCGGCTACGGTGACGTCGGCAAGGGCTGCGCGGAGGCCGCCAAGGGCCAGGGTGCGCGCGTCAGCGTCACCGAGATCGACCCGATCAACGCGCTGCAGGCCCTGATGGAGGGCTTCGACGTGGTCACGGTCGAGGAGGCCATCGGCAACGCCGACATCGTCGTCACCGCGACCGGCAACAAGGACATCATCTCGCTCGACCACATGAAGGCGATGAAGGACCACGCCATCCTGGGCAACATCGGGCACTTCGACAACGAGATCGACATCGCCGCGCTGGAGCGCTCGGGTGCCACCCGGACCAACATCAAGCCGCAGGTCGACCTGTGGACCTTCGGCGAGACCGGCCGCTCGATCATCGTGCTGTCCGAGGGCCGCCTGCTGAACCTGGGCAACGCCACCGGACACCCGTCGTTCGTGATGAGCAACAGCTTCGCCAACCAGACGATCGCCCAGATCGAGCTGTGGACCAAGAACGACGAGTACGACAACGAGGTGTACCGGCTGCCCAAGCACCTCGACGAGAAGGTGGCCCGCATCCACGTCGAGGCCCTTGGCGGCAAGCTGACCAAGCTGAGCAAGGACCAGGCCGAGTACCTCGGTGTCGACGTCGAGGGCCCGTACAAGCCGGACCACTACCGCTACTGATTTTCCTTCGCCGAGCAGACGCAGAATCGCACCAGCGAGCACTTTCCAGTGCGAATCTGCGTCTGCTCGCGCCACCACCGATAGGCTCGCGCGGTGCTGATCGCGATCGAAGGCGTCGACGGTTCGGGCAAGCGCACGCTGACCGACGGGTTGCGGGCGGCGCTGCAAGCCGGTGGCAAGTCCGTCGCCACGCTGGCCTTCCCGCGCTACGGGCACTCGATCACGGCCGACCTCGCCGCCGAGGCACTGCGCGGCCGGCATGGCGACCTGGCCGAGTCGGTCTATGCGATGGCGACGCTGTTCGCGCTCGATCGCGCCGCGGCGATCGCCGAGATCGAGCGACTGACCGGCGAGCACGACGTGGTGATTTTGGACCGCTACGTGGCGTCCAACGCCGCCTACAGCGCCGCGCGCCTGCACCAGGACGCCACCGGCGATGCGGTCACGTGGGTGCGCGAGCTCGAATACGAGCGGCTCGCGCTCCCGGCGCCGGACTTCCAGATCCTGCTCGCGGTGTCGGCCGAGCTGGCCGGCCAGCGAGCCCGCAGCCGCGCCGAGAGCGACCCGGGCCGGGCGCGCGACAGCTACGAACGCGACGACGGGCTGCAGCGGCGCACCGGTGCGGTGTACGCCGAACTGGCCGCGGCGCACTGGGGCGGGCGGTGGCTCGTCGTCGACGCCGACGTCAATCCGGGCGGGTTGGCGGCCACTTTGACGGCCGATTAGCACAATTTCGCCCCGATTCGCCCAGATTTGGGCCGATCGGACAAGAAACGCCCGTGTGGTGCGACAGTTTTGTCCTGATCTGGTGACACCATGGAGTCCATGAGGCAAAGGATTTTGGTCGTCGACGACGACGCTTCGCTGGCCGAGATGCTCACCATCGTGTTGCGTGGGGAGGGTTTCGACACCGCGGTCATCGGCGACGGTACTCAGGCCCTGACCGCGGTACGCGAGTTGCGGCCCGATCTGGTCCTGTTGGACCTGATGCTGCCCGGCATGAACGGCATCGACGTGTGCCGGGTGCTGCGGGCCGATTCGGGTGTGCCGATCGTCATGCTGACGGCCAAGACCGACACCGTGGACGTGGTGCTCGGCCTGGAATCCGGCGCGGACGACTACATCATGAAGCCGTTCAAGCCCAAGGAGCTGGTCGCGCGGGTGCGGGCGAGGCTGCGCCGCAACGATGACGAGCCTGCCGAGCTGCTCTCCATCGCCGACGTCGACATCGACGTGCCGGCGCACAAGGTGACGCGCAACGGTGAGCAGATCTCGCTGACACCGCTGGAATTCGACTTGTTGGTCGCGTTGGCGCGCAAACCGCGCCAGGTGTTTACTCGTGATGTGCTGCTCGAACAGGTGTGGGGATACCGGCACCCGGCGGATACCCGCCTGGTGAACGTGCACGTCCAGCGCCTGCGCGCGAAGGTCGAGAAGGATCCTGAGAACCCGACCGTGGTTCTGACCGTTCGAGGAGTGGGATACAAGGCCGGACCTCCGTGATCCCCCCGGCCGATGATGCAAAGCGGCGCCGGCGTTGATATGGGGATCGCGGCGACGTAGTCGAGGTCGGTGGGGGCGCTCGGGCCCCATGGCACGCGGCATGAGCGCGTTGAGTCGTGCCGTGGCCGTGGTCTGGCGGCGTTCACTGCAACTGCGAGTCGTGGCCCTGACCCTTGGCCTCTCCCTGGCGGTGATCCTGGCGCTGGGCTTCGTGCTGACCAGCCAGGTCACCAATCGCGTGCTCGACGTCAAGGTCAAGGCGGCGATCGACCAGATCGAGCGGGCGCGCAGCACGGTGAGCGGGATCGTCAACGGCGAGGAGACCCGCTCGCTGGACAGCAGCCTGCAGCTGGCCCGCAACACGCTGACGTCCAAAACCGATCCCGCCTCCGGCGCCGGGCTGGCCGGCTCGTTCGACGCGGTGCTGATGGTGCCCGGCGACGGGCCCCGCGCCGCCTCGACCGCAGGTCCCGTCGACCAGGTGCCCAACGCCCTGCGCGGCTTCGTAAAAGCGGGGCAGGCCGCCTACCAGTACGCCACCGTGCACACCGAGGGGTTTTCTGGGCCGGCGCTGATCGTGGGCACACCGACGTCCTCGCGGGTGGCCAACCTGGAGCTGTACCTGATCTTCCCGTTGGTCAACGAGCAGACCACCATCACGCTGGTGCGCAGCACCATGGCCACCGGGGGAGTTGTGCTGCTGGTGCTGCTCGCCGGCATCGCCCTGTTGGTATCCCGGCAGGTGGTGAACCCGGTGCGTTCGGCGTCCCGGATCGCCGAGCGCTTCGCCGAGGGCCACCTGTCCGAACGGATGCCGGTGCGTGGTGAGGACGACATGGCCCGGCTGGCGGTGTCGTTCAACGACATGGCCGAGAGCCTGTCCCGCCAGATCACCCAGCTGGAGGAGTTCGGCAACCTGCAGCGCCGCTTCACTTCCGACGTCAGCCACGAGCTGCGGACGCCGTTGACCACCGTGCGCATGGCTGCCGACCTGATCTATGACCACAGCGCCGACCTCGACCCGGCGCTGCGGCGCTCCACCGAATTGATGGTCAACGAGCTGGACCGCTTCGAGACCCTGCTCAACGACCTGTTGGAGATTTCCCGGCACGACGCCGGCGTGGCCGAGCTCTCGGTCGAGGCGGTCGACCTGCGCACCACCGTCAACAACGCGCTGGTCAACGTCGGCCACCTGGCGGAGGAAGCCGGCATCGAGTTGCTGGTGGACATGCCTACCGACGAGGTGATCGCCGAGGTGGACGCCCGCCGGGTGGAGCGGATCCTGCGCAACCTGATCGCCAACGCGATCGACCACGCCGAGCACAAACCGGTCCGGATCCGGATGGGCGCCGATGTGGACACGGTCGCGGTCACCGTTCGTGACTACGGCGTCGGCCTGCGGCCCGGCGAGGAGAAGCTGGTGTTCAGCCGGTTCTGGCGCTCGGACCCGTCCCGGGTGCGCCGCTCCGGCGGCACGGGTCTGGGGCTGGCGATCAGCATCGAGGACGCCCGCCTGCACCAGGGCAGGCTGGAAGCCTGGGGCGAGCCCGGCCAGGGAGCGTGTTTCCGGCTGACGCTGCCGCTGGTCCGCGGCCACAAGGTCACCACCAGTCCGCTGCCCATGAAACCGATACCCCAGCCGCCCCCGCAGCAGCCGAACGGGCAGCCCGCCGCGCCGGAGCACACGGCCGAGCAGCAGCGGCTTCGCGAGCACGCCGAGTGGGGCGGGTAGATGCGCAGGCTGCTGATGCTTTTGATGACGGCTGTGCTGCTGGCCGGTTGCGCGAGCGTGCCCAGCTCGTCGGCGCCGCAGGCGATCGGCACCGTCGAGCGGCCGGCGCCGTCGAACCTGCCCAAACCCACCCCGGGCATGGACCCCGACGTGCTGCTGCGCGAATTCCTCAAGGCCACCGCCGACCCGGCCAACCGGCACCTGGCCGCGCGCCAGTTCCTCACCCAGTCGGCCTCCAATTCCTGGGACGACGCCGGTAGCGCGTTGCTGATCGACCACGTGGTATTCGTCGAAACCCGTGATGCAGAACGGGTTTCGGCCAACATGCGGGCGGACATCCTGGGTTCGCTGTCCGACGTGGGCGTCTTCGAGACCGCGGAAGGCCAGCTGCCGGATCCCGGCCCGATCGAGTTGGTCAAGACCTCGGGCGGCTGGCGCATCGACCGGCTGCCCAACGGGGTGTTCCTGGACTGGCAGCAGTTCCAGGCGACCTACAAGCGCAACACGCTGTACTTCGCCGACCCCACCGGCAAGACGGTGGTGCCCGATCCGCGTTACGTGGCGGTGTCCGACCACGACCAGCTGGCCACCGAACTGATCTCCAAACTGCTGGCCGGGCCGCGCCCGGAGATGGCGCACACGGTGCGCAACCTGCTCGCGCCACCGCTGCGGCTGCGTGGACCGGTCACCCGGGCCGACGGCGGCAAGAGCGGCGTCGGGAAGGGCTACGGCGGCGCCCGCGTCGAACTGGAGAAGCTGGCCACCACCGACCCGCACAGCAGGGCGCTGCTCGCCGCGCAGATCATCTGGACCCTGGCCCGCGCCGACATTCGCGGCCCCTACGTGATCAACGCCGACGGCGCCCCGCTGGACGACCGATTTGCCCAGGGCTGGAACACATCTGACGTCGCCGCCACCGACCCGGGCGTCGCCGACGGAGCCGGCGCCGGCCTGCACGCCCTGGTGGGCGGGTCGCTGGTGGCGCTGAACGGGCAGCACATCGACACCGTGCCGGGAGCTTTCGGGCACATGGGCGACCAGACCGGGGCGGCCCTGTCCCGCAGCGGGCGGCAGGTGGCCTCGGTGGTCACGCTGCGGCGCGGCGCCCCAGACATGGCAGCGTCGCTGTGGATCGGCGATCTCGGCGGCGAAGCGGTCCAGTCCGCCGACGGCCACAACCTGTCCCGGCCCAGCTGGTCGCTGGACGACGCGGTCTGGGTGGTCGTCGACGCCAACAACGTGCTGCGCGCCATCCAGGAGCCCGCGTCGGGTCAGCCGGCGCGCATCCCCGTCGACTCCACGGCTGTGTCCAGTCGCTTCCCCGGGCCGATCACCGACCTGCAGCTGTCGCGGGACGGGACACGGGCGGCGATGGTGATCGGGGGACAGGTCATCCTGGCCGGCGTCGAGCAGACCCAGGCCGGCCAGTTCGCGCTCACCTATCCGCGCCGGCTCGGCTTCGGCCTGGGCACCTCGGTGGTGTCGCTGTATTGGCGGACCGGGGACGACATCGTGGTGACGCGCAACGACGCCACCCACCCGGTGTCCTATGTGAACCTCGACGGGGTGAACTCCGACGCCCCCAGCCGCGGATTGCAGATCCCGTTGTTCGCCATCGCCGCAAACCCGTCCACGGTGTACGTGGCGGGCCCGCAGGGGGTACTCATGTATTCGGCGTCGGCGGCCGAAAACCAGCAGGGCTGGTCGGAGGTCGCGGGCTTGATGATCGGTGGGGCGGCGCCGGTTCTGCCGGGATGATTGGCGTTACGTAGGAGGCGCTTTTCCGATGTCGCCGAAGGTTCCGTTCTTGCGCTGGGATGACCCGTTCCGCGCGCTGGACGCGCTGGCCTCGTTGTGGTCGGCTACCGGCCTGCCGTCGGTCAGCGCGGCCACCACCCAAGCGGCGACCGTGCCCTACCGGACATTGTTCGCGACGTTGCAGCAGCTGCTCGTAGGCAAGGACGTCACGGTGCGCATCGGTGAGCACGACGTGCGGCTTACCGTCACCGAGCTGGAATCGGAGCTGGACCCGCAGGGATTGGCCGTCGGACAGCTCGGTGAGGTCCGGGTCGCCACCCGCGACATCAGCTGGGGCGACAACGATTCCGGGCAACGGCTGCAGAGCGCGGTTGCCGTGCTGCGCAACGTCCACATCCGGCCCGGCGTCCCGCCGCTGGTGGTGGCCGCCCCCGCCGAGTTGTCCACCGAGTTGCCGAAAGAGGTCTTCGACGGCGTGCTGGAACAGGCGGCGCCACATTTGCGCAGTGAGCTGGGCCAGGACGGGACCACACGGCTGCGCTGGGCGCGCCGGCCGGGGTGGGGCGGCCTGGAGGTCGACGCCGAGGTGACGGGAACGACGTTGTGGCTGCGCCCGCGGGCATTGGTCACCGGGCAGCGCCGCTGGAAGCTGCCGGTACGCACCCCGGCGTACGAGGTCCCGCTGCCCGAGTTGCCACACGGGCTGATGATCACCGGGGTGGAGATGGCGGAGGACTCGCTGCGGGTGTCCGGCCTGCTTCCCGAGTGGCGCATGGAGCTGCCGATGCGGGCGCTGGAAGACCTGATCACGCGGTTGAGCCAGGGGGCGCTCAGCTTCAGCTGGCCGTCGCTGCTGTGGCGGTCGGACTGACCGGCGGCCGATGTTTGCTGTGTAGCCTCGTCCGGCTACCTGAGCACGGCCGGCCCGCTACGACGACACCCGGCCCCGTTCGGTCAAAAGCCTTGCCTAAATCACCATTTGGGAAAGCCGCGATCACGACCCGGCGGGGGCGCGGTATCGGTTCGGCATCCAACAAATCGGTGGTCTAGGCAAGGATTCGACGCGCCGATACGGTTCCGCATTGTCGAATGACTGCGGGGGCGATGGGGAAGACGAACGGAGTTGGCGTTGCCAATCAAGAATCGATTCTGCGTAGCGGTTGCTGCCGGCGCGGGGTTGTGTGGTGCGGCTCTGGCCTTCAGCCCGGGCGCGGGGGCAACCCCGTTCCCGACCGGCGGAGCGAGCTGCATTGAGCAGCAGGCCGGGTTGGGTGCGGCTGCACCGGTGGTGCTGCCCGGTCCGGTAGCCGGCGCCGTGCCGCTGGCGCCGATCGTGCCGCCCGTGCCGGTCGTGCCGCCGCTGGCGGGGCCACCGCCCGTGCCGGTCGTGCCGCCGGTGCCGGTGGTGCCGCCGGTGGTGCCTGCGGGTGCCGGCGCGGCGCTGCCCGCCGACGTTGTCCCGGGTGCTCCGCTGACCACCATGGCGGGGACGGGCAAGGGCGCACCGAGCACGGTAGCGCCGGCGCCCGCGCCGGTGGTGGTGCCCGGTCCGGCAGCACCCGCCGCGGCCGAAGTGCCGCCGCCCGCGCCCATTCCGGCGTTCCTGGCCGGTATGACGACGGCGCTGCCAACCTGTGGGGCGGCCCTGGCTCCGGCGCAGTAGCGCTGCGTCTCATGAGGGCGGCCGCTCAGGGTTGAGGGTCGACGGTTGCACCGGTTTCGGGTCCGCTTCCTTGTCGCTGCGGATCGTGGCGACGCCTTCCTCGACGATCACCGGGTCGCCGATGTGGACGGTGTCGTAGTACCACTCGGCGTCGGTGGGGGTAAGGCTGATACAGCCGTGGCTGACGTTGTCGACCCCCATCGACGGCACCGCCCAGGGCGCGGAATGCACGTACAGACCGCGGTTGGTGATTCGGACGGCGTACTCCACGTTGAGCCGGTAACCGTCGGGGTCGTTGACGGGGATGCCGACACTGCTCGAATCCATCATCACCGAACGGTCTTTGGCGAGCACGGTGTAGGTGCCGACCGGCGTCGCGAACTCCGGTCTGCCCATGCTGGCCGGCAGCACCCCGGTCTCGCCGAAGTGCGAACGGTGATGCGGTGCGGGTAGTGACGGCGGCGATTCCGGGTCGGCGCCGTCGATGCTCACGGTGAAGGTGTGGTTGGCGATGTTGGCGACGCCGACGACCTTGGGACCCGTTTTGAAGTCGGTACGCAGGCCGCCCACCGACAGCGCGATCGTGCTGTGCGCCGGCCAGTACCTGTCTGGGACCCACTGCACGACGTTGTCCTCGATCCACTCGAACCGGCCCGTCATCTCGGGCACCGACGTCACCGCGATGGCGCGTTCCACCGCGGCGCGATTGACCACCCGATTGTGGAAGGTCACCACCACCGGATGCGCGACGCCGACCACCGCGCCGCGCCCCGGCGCGATCGATGCGATGTCGAAATAACCCCGCGACGCGCTCGTCATCGTCACGCCGGTGGGCCCGGCCAACACCGTCGCAGCGATACCGATCACCACAAGAACCGACCGCATTGCCGCCCGCATCGCTTTTTTCAACACCTTTCAAATAGCAGATTGCCGTCGATCGTAGGGCCGGCGCGACGTGCGAATATGCAAGCGACAGTGAGCGTTTCGGTCAGGGTTCGGTTACAGGTTGGTCACTGGTGAAATCGGTGTGTCACCCAGGTCCGGCACACTGGCACCGTGCTTGACCTGGTCCTTCCACTGCAGTGCGCGGGGTGCGGCGCACCGGCGACCCCATGGTGTGGGTCCTGTGCGCGAGAGCTCGCGGTCAAGGCCGACGAGCCGCATGTGGTGTGTCCGCGGGTCGACCCGCAGGTGCCGGTGTTCGCCCTGGGCCGCTATACCGGGGCCCGCCGCCAGGCGTTGCTGGCCGTCAAGGAACGGGGCCGCGCGGACCTCGTCGCGCCGCTGGCCCGGCATTTGGCCCTCGGCATCCATCGGCTGCTGGTTTGGGGCATGGTCGACACGCCTCTGACGGTGGTGCCGGCGCCGACGCGGCGTTCGGCGGCGCGCCGACGCGGTGGTGACCCGGTCGCGCGGATGACGCGGCTGGCGGTCGCCGGGCACCCGGACATCGCCGTCGCGGCCGCGCTGCGCATCAGGGCGTTCGCGCGCGACTCGGTGGGCCTGGGCACCGCGGCCCGGGAACGCAACATCACCGGGCGGGTGCTGCTGCGCGGGCCTCGGCCGAGCACCGAGGTCCTGATCGTCGACGACATCGTCACCACCGGCGCCACGGCGCGCGAATCGGTGCGGGTGCTGCGCGCCGTGGGAGTGCCGGTGGCGGCGGTGCTGACGATCGCCAGCGCCTGAAGAAAATCAGCAATCCGCAAGAGAACGTGAAGAACTCGCAACAGGTCCGCGAATGGGGTGGCACGCTTGGGCGAACTCGGGCTAACGTCGACATCAGAATCAACGACTCACTGTCGCGAAATGCCAGGTTGATCAGCACCCCGGAGTAGGAGGTGAGAATTCGATTTCTTGCTCCGGCGGGCAGCCTGCGGCGGCGAACATCTCTCGATGTGTCTTAACCGCTTACACCCTCGTCGGCGCGTATCCGAATAACCGGCACGCAGGGCGCGTGTGACGTGAAGAGAGAAACGAGTTGTCACGAATGTCAAGGCTTACCGTGGATTCCGAACAAGTTCTGGACCAGACGCCGGCGGCTGACGACGGCCAAACGGAACCGATGGCTAACGCCGAAATCGTGTTCAAGGGCCGCAACGTCGAAATCCCCGACCACTACCGCATCTACGTTTCACAGAAGCTCGCACGCTTGGAGCGGTTCGACCGAACCATTTATCTGTTCGACGTCGAACTCGACCACGAGCGCAACCGTCGCCAACGCAAATCCTGTCAGCGCGTCGAGATCACCGCGCGCGGTCGCGGGCCGGTCGTGCGCGGCGAGGCCTGCGCCGACAGCTTCTACGCCGCGCTGGAATCCGCCGTCAGCAAGCTGGAGAACCGGCTGCGGCGCACCAAGGATCGTCGCAAGGTGCACTACGGAGACAAGACGCCTGTGTCGCTGGCCGAGGCCACGGCCGTGGTGCCCGGCGACAACCCCTTCGACAGCCAGCCGGCCGAACCGCACGACCACTACGGCGAGGTGCCAGACCACCAGCCCGGCCGGGTCGTGCGCGTCAAGGAGCACCCCGCCAAGCCGATGTCGGTCGACGACGCCCTCTACGAGATGGAGCTGGTCGGGCACGACTTCTTCATGTTCCTGGACAAGGAGACCGAACGGCCCTCGGTGGTCTACCGCCGGCACGCCTACGACTACGGCTTGATCCGGCTGGCCTGACGATCAGCGGCCTTCGCTCGGTCGTCACCTAGGATGGGGGTCGCCCGAGACTCCTACCCGCGAGGGACATAGCTGTGCTGTCGAAGTTGCTGCGCCTTGGTGAAGGTCGCATGGTCAAGCGCCTCAAGAAGGTGGCCGACTATGTCAACACGTTGTCCGACGACGTTGAAAAACTCACCGACGCGGAGCTGAAGGCCAAGACCGACGAGTTCAAGAAGCGTCTCAACGACGACACGAACCCCGAGACGCTCGAAGACCTGCTGCCCGAGGCGTTCGCGGTGGCCCGCGAGGCCGCCTGGCGCGTGCTGGACCAGCGCCCGTTCGACGTCCAGGTGATGGGGGCGGCCGCCCTTCACCTGGGCAACGTCGCCGAGATGAAGACCGGTGAAGGCAAGACGCTGACCTGCGTGCTGCCCGCCTACCTCAACGCACTGGCCGGCAAGGGCGTCCACGTCGTCACCGTCAACGATTACCTGGCCAAACGCGACAGCGAGTGGATGGGCCGGGTGCACCGCTTCCTGGGCCTGGAGGTCGGCGTCATCCTCGCCCAGATGACGCCCGACGAGCGCCGCGTCGCCTACAACGCCGACATCACCTACGGCACCAACAACGAGTTCGGCTTCGACTACCTGCGCGACAACATGGCCCACTCGCTGGACGACCTGGTGCAGCGCGGCCACAACTTCGCGATCGTCGACGAGGTCGACTCCATCCTGATCGACGAGGCGCGCACCCCGCTGATCATCTCGGGGCCGGCCGACGGCGCCTCCAGCTGGTACACCGAGTTCGCCCGGCTGGCGCCGCTGATGGAGAAGGACGTCCACTACGAGGTCGACCTGCGCAAACGCACCGTCGGCGTGCACGAGAAGGGTGTGGAGTTCGTCGAGGACCAGCTCGGCATCGACAACCTCTACGAGGCCGCCAACTCCCCGCTGGTCAGCTACCTCAACAACGCGCTGAAGGCCAAGGAGCTGTTCAACCGCGACAAGGACTACATCGTCCGCAACGGCGAAGTGCTGATCGTCGACGAGTTCACTGGCCGCGTGCTGATCGGCCGCCGCTACAACGAGGGCATGCACCAGGCCATCGAGGCCAAGGAGCACGTCGAGATCAAGGCCGAGAACCAGACGCTGGCCACCATCACCCTGCAGAATTACTTCCGTCTCTACGACAAGCTGGCCGGCATGACCGGTACCGCCCAGACCGAGGCGGCCGAGCTGCACGAGATCTACAAGCTGGGTGTGGTGCCGATCCCGACCAACAAGCCGATGATCCGGACCGACCAGTCCGACCTGATCTACAAGACCGAAGAGGCCAAATACATCGCGGTGGTCGACGACGTCGTCGAGCGCTACGAGAAGGGCCAGCCGGTGCTGATCGGCACCACCAGCGTGGAGCGCTCGGAGTACCTGTCCCGCCAGTTCACCAAGCGGCGCATCCCGCACAATGTGCTCAACGCCAAGTACCACGAACAAGAGGCCGGCATCATCGCCGAGGCGGGCCGGCGCGGTGGCATCACCGTGGCCACCAACATGGCCGGCCGTGGCACCGACATCGTGCTGGGTGGCAACGTCGACTTTCTCACCGACAAGCGGCTGCGCGAGCGCGGCCTGGACCCGGTGGAGACGCCGGACGAGTACGAGCAGGCCTGGCACGAGGAGCTGCCGAAGGTCAAGGAAGAGGCCGGCGAGGAGGCCGAGGAGGTCATCGAGGCCGGCGGTCTCTACGTGCTGGGCACCGAACGGCACGAGTCGCGCCGCATCGACAACCAGCTGCGCGGCCGGTCCGGCCGCCAGGGCGACCCCGGCGAGTCGCGGTTCTACCTCTCGCTGGGCGACGAGCTCATGCGCCGCTTCAACGGGGCGGCGCTGGAAAGCCTGCTGACCCGGCTGAACCTGCCCGATGACGTGCCGATCGAGGCCAAGATGGTCACCCGGGCCATCAAGAGCGCGCAGACGCAGGTCGAGCAGCAGAACTTCGAGATGCGTAAGAACGTCTTGAAGTACGACGAGGTGATGAACCAGCAGCGCAAGGTCATCTACGCCGAGCGTCGCCGCATCCTCGAGGGTGAGAACCTGCAGCAGCAGGCGAAGGAGATGCTGACCGACGTCATCACCGCCTATGTCAACGGCGCTACCGCCGAGGGCTACGCCGAGGACTGGGACCTCGACGCGCTGTGGACGGCGCTCAAGACGCTGTATCCGGTGGGCATCTCGCACGAGGAGCTCACCCATCGCGACGAGGAGTCCGAGCGCGACGACCTGACCCGCGAAGAGCTGCTCGAGGCGCTGCTCGAGGACGCCGACCGTGCCTATGCGAAACGGGAAGCCGAGCTGGAGGAGATCGCCGGCGAGGGCGCAATGCGGCAGCTCGAGCGCAACGTGCTGCTCAACGTCATCGACCGCAAGTGGCGCGAGCACCTCTACGAGATGGACTACCTCAAGGAGGGCATCGGGCTGCGCGCGATGGCCCAGCGCGACCCGCTGGTGGAGTACCAGCGCGAGGGATACGACATGTTCACCGCCATGCTCGAGGGCATGAAAGAGGAGTCGGTCGGCTTCCTGTTCAACGTCAGCGTGGAAGCGGTCCCGGCCCCGCAGGTCGACCTCGCCCCGGTCGAACCGCCGGAAGGCCTTGCCGAGTTGGGTTCCGCTGAGGCCGGCGACGAAACGGCCGACGAAGCACCGGCGCCCACGCCGGCTCTCAAGGAACCGGTTAGCACGTTGCGCGCCAAGGGAATTGAGAACGAGGCGCCGGCGCTCACCTACAGCGGGCCGTCGGAGGACGGTTCGGCGCAGGTGCAGCGCAACGGTGGTGCGGCGGCCAAGGCCGCAGCGGGGGCCGCCGCCGGTGGCAGTCGACGGGAACGGCGCGCCGCTGCGCGACAGCAGGGCCGCGGCGCCAAGCCGCCGAAATCGGTCAAGAAGCGTTAGACCCGCGAGCAGACGCGAAAGCCCCCGCACGCTCGGCGTGTCGGGGGCTTTCGCGGGTGCGCGCGGGGGCCCAGCCGCGCCAAGTTGTGGGGCGCGGCGCCAGTGGGGGG
>NZ_LZMH01000050.1 GCF_001673635.1 Mycobacterium asiaticum | reverse complement strand
TGGCCCGCTCACCCGAAGACTTCCACACCCTGCTGGCCACCGAAAACGTCACCATCCTCAGCCAAACCCCCTCGGCGTTCTCCGCACTGCAAACGGCCGACACGCTGTCGGGCGAGCGGGCGCAACGGCTGGCATTGGAGGCCGTCGTCTTTGCTGGGGAAGCGCTTGAGCCGCAACACCTTCGGCCGTGGCTACGCAACCATCCCCAATCGCCACGCTTGTTCAACCTGTACGGCACCACCGAAACCACCGTGCATGCCTCGTGGCGGGAGATCGTCGCACAGGACACCGAAAGCGGCGCCAGCCCCATCGGCGTGCCGCTGAACCACCTTGCCTTCATGGTGCTGGACGAATGGCTGCGGCCGGTTCCGGCCGGCATCGCGGGAGAACTTTACGTCGCCGGCGACGGGCTCAGCGTCGGTTACCTGCACCGCGCGGGACTGACCGCCGCACGATTCCTGGCCTGCCCGTACGGCGCACCGGGAACTCGCATGTACCGTACCGGCGACCTTGTGTCCTGGACCCCCGACGGCCAACTGCACTACCTCGAACGCGCCGACGAACAGGTCAAGATCCGCGGCTACCGGATCGAACTCGGTGAGATCGAGAACACCCTGCTGGATTGCCCGTACGTCACCCAGGCGGCCGTCACCGCCCACCACCGCGGCGCAGGAGGAGCCCACCTCGTCGCTTACCTCACCCTTGCGCAGGGCGCCGGTGACGGAAGCGCCGAAGATGCCGTTCAGGAATGGCGAGACCTGTACGACCAGCTCTACGGCGACGGTTCGGCACCGCCGGAATTCGGCAGCGATTTCCGCGGCTGGAACAGCAGCTACACCGGTGACCCGATTGCGCTCGAGGAGATGGAGGAGTGGCGGTCGACCACGGTGGACCGGATCATGGCCCTACGGCCGCAACGGGTCTTGGAGATCGGCGTGGGTTCCGGGCTGATCCTGGCCAGGATCGCCCCCCACTGCGAAACCTATGTGGCAACTGACAATTCGGCAGTCGCCGTGGACGCCCTGGCGCGGACTATGGAGCGGTTGCAAATCCCGTGGCGTGACCGCGTGCAGCTGCTGAGCCGACCCGCTCACGACACCGACGGGTTGCCGCGCGGTCACTTCGACACCATCATTCTCAACTCGGTGGTCCAATACTTTCCGCACTCGGAGTATCTGGTCGAGGTCATCGACAACGCCATGGAGCTGCTGGCCCCGGGCGGGTCGTTGTTCATCGGTGACGTCCGCAATCGCGCCCTGCACGGCGCGTTCCACACCGCGGTGACGCTGGCCCACGGTGGTGGCACCGCCGCCGAGGTCCGCCAGCGGGTCCGGCGCGCGATGGAGAGCGAATCCGAATTGTTGGTTGCGCCAGAGTTCTTCACCGCCTGGGCGGACCGGCAACAGGTGGTGGCCGGGATCGACATTCAGGTCAAGCGCGGCGAAGCCGACAACGAACTCACCCGGTACCGCTACGACGTCGTCGCCCACAAGGCCCCGACCGCGACGCGGTCACTGGCCACCGCCCCCGTCCAAGCCTGGGCGCAGTGCGGCGGGTCGACCGGGCTGCGTGACCACTTGACCGCGCAACGCCCGAGCGCCCTGCGTGTCACCGGCATCCACCGCACCGGACTGATCACCGACGTTCGCGCCGAAAAAGCCCTCGACAGTGGCGATCCCGACTCCACTGAATCCGAGACGCTCGAAAGCCGAACCCCAGAGCAGCTACACCGCCTCGCCGCCGACACCGGATACCGCGTCGCCGTCACCTGGGGGAGCGAATCCGGCACACTGGACGCGGTTTTCGTCGCCGCCACCGAGCCGAACACGCCGTTGAGCGACGTCTACCGGCCCAACGCCCGCAAGGCCACCCACGCCAACGATCCTCGCGCCAACGCCAAGATCAGCGTGGTACGTCAGCGGCTCAAGGAGCGGTTGCCCGCTTACATGGTGCCCGCGCAGATCATGGTGCTCGACGAATTCCCGCTGACCTCCTCGGGCAAGTTGGACCGGAAACGCCTGCCCGCGCCGGAGTATCAGCCCGCCGGTCGCTACCGCGCGCCGTCGGGCCCCGTCGAGGAGATCCTGGCCGGCATCTACGCGCAGGTGCTGGGGCTGGAGCGGGTCGGGGTCGACGAGTCGTTCTTCGAGTTGGGCGGGGACAGCATCCTGTCGATGCAGGTGGTGGCGCGGGCCCGGGTAGCGGGTCTGGTGTGCAAACCGCGCGACATCTTCGCCGAGCAGACGGTGGCCGGACTGGCGCGGGTGGCCGGGGTAGCCGACGACGCGAGTTCTGTCGCCGACGACGGACTGGGGCCGGTGCCCGCGACTCCGATCATGCACTGGCTGCGGGAAAAGGCCGGTCCCGTCGACCAGTTCAGCCAGACGGTGGTGCTGCAAGCGCCGAGTGGGACCACCGAGTCCGACGTGGCGGTGGTGCTGCAGGCGCTGCTGGACCGGCACCCGATGTTGCGGCTTCGAGCCGACAACTCGCCCGACGGCCCCTGGTCGCTGCGGGTCCCCGCGCCCGGCACGGTCCCCGCCACGCGCTGCCTGCGCACCGTGGACACCCTGTCCGAAGCGGAGCTGGCGGCGGCCCGGTCCCGGCTGAATCCGGCCGCGGGCGTGATGCTGAGCGCGCTGTGGGTCGCGTCCACCGGGCGGCTGGCGATCACCATCCACCATCTGGCCGTCGACGGGGTGTCCTGGCGAATCCTCCTCGAGGACTTGGTTTCCGCGTGGGCTCAGCAGCGCGCCGGTCATCCGGTGGCGTTGCCGGCGACCGGGACATCATTCCAGCGGTGGGCGTCGCTACTGAGCGAGTACGCGCGCCGGCCCGTCGTTGTGAACCACGTCGCCGCTTGGCGTCAAGTCGCCGGCATACCGGCCGCCCTGCCCGAACCGGATCCCGAGCTGGATACCCATGCCACCGCCGGGCGTATCTCCATGGATCTGGACGTCGAGACCACCCGCGCCTTGCTCGGTGCGGTCCCGACGGCCTTCCACGCCGGTGTCCAGGACATCCTGTTGATCGCGTTTGCGTTGGCCTGGAACGAGTTTCTGGACGGTGCCGAAGCACTCGGTGTCGACGTCGAGGGGCATGGGCGTCGCGACGACTTGGCCCCGGATCTCGACCTGTCCCGCACCGTGGGCTGGTTCACCACGAAATACCCGGTGTCGTTGCGTGTTGGTGGGCTGGACTGGGCGCAGGTGGTGGCGGGCGGGGCGGCGTTGGGTGCGGTGGTCAAGGCCGCCAAGGAGCAGTTGCGAGCGCTGCCGGATGGTTTGACGTACGGGTTGTTGCGCTATCTGAACACCGATGTCGATCTGGACGGGCCGGACCCGTCGATCGGCTTCAACTACCTGGGTCGGCTCGGCGCCGCGGCGATTGAGAATCCCGGCGACGCTTGGCGACTCAGCCCGGACCGAGTACCCGCAGCACCGATGCCGATGCCGCTGCCGCACACGGTGGACGTGAACGCGGGCACCGTCGACACCCCCAACGGCCCCTCACTGCGTGCCGAATGGGTCTGGGCGCCGTCGGTTTTGGATCGTGAGCGGGTTGCGCGGTTGGCGCAGTTGTGGTTTGCGGCGTTGGGTGGGATCTGTGCGCATGTGCGCGGCGGTGGG
>NZ_LZMH01000049.1 GCF_001673635.1 Mycobacterium asiaticum | reverse complement strand
CTCGACCACCGACGCCCCCGCACCAACTGCATGCACCACCCCGAGAGACCACTCAAACCCGAAAACGACGAGCCGGTTTGACGACCGGGAACAGCTAGCCGGAGAGTTCCCGGCGCACCACCTTGCCCGCCGGATTGCGCGGGATGCTGGAGACGATGTTGATGTCTCGCGGCTGCTCGAAGCGAGAGACCTTGCCTCTCAAGTACTCTCGCAGCGCCGGCGCGTCGGCGTCGCTCTCTGGACGGAGCACGATAAAAGCAGCGAGCCGGCGGCCGAACTGCTCGTCGGGAACCCCGACGACGGCGTTCTCGGCAATGTCCGGGTGGCCGGCCAGGGCATTCTCCAGCGCCCGCGGGTAAACGTTCTCGCCGCCGGAGACGATCATGTCGTCTTCACGGCCGACGATGTACAGCCGGCCCGCTTCGTCGAGGTAGCCCATGTCCCCGGTGCTGGTCATGCCGTCGATCACGGTCTTGCCGCCACCGCCGGTGTAACCCTCGGAAGACAACCCGCCGCCGACGAAGACGCGGCCGGTGACCCGGGGCCCGACGGGTTTGCCGCTGCGGTTGTAGATGCGCACCGGACACCCGGCGACGGGCTTGCCCACGGTTTCGGGGAACCGCCGGAGTTCATCCGGTGTCGCCAGCGATCCGATACCCACCTCGGTGGAGCCGTACAGGTTGTACAGGACGTCCCCGTAGGCATCCATGAACCGCCGGGCCAGTGCGGGGTCCAGCCGGTCGCCGCTGGAGATCACGACTTTCAACGAGGACAACGGGTTTCGTGCTCGCACCCGCTGCGGCAAGTCCAGCATGCGGGCGAGCATGATCGGCACGGCGCTCATCGCCTCGGCGCGGTGCAGTGAGGCCTGCGCCAGGACGGCCTCGGCGTCGAAACGGCGACGGGTCAGCACCGTGCCGCCGAGGGCGATCGACAGCATCAGGATGCCGAACCCCAAACCATGAAACATCGGCGCCGCCAACGCGATCCGCGAGCCGACGCGCAAGCCGGTGCGGGCCAGCAGCGTCATGCTGACCCCGATGCCCGAACTCATCCGCGGTGTCCGCGGCACCCCTTTGGGAATGCCCGTGGTTCCCGACGTCAACAGCACCATCCGCCCGGACGGCGCCACCCGTGGCCGCGACCGATTCTGCTGCGGGGCAACGGTTTGCGGATCGATGAGATGGATCGGTTCATCCGTTTGATGAATCTGACCGGCGAATTCGTCGTCGCAGAACATCGTCGCGATCTGGTGTGCCCCCAGCGCGCCGGTCAACGCATCCGTGCGGAACTCGGTGTTGACCAGTACCACGTCGGCACCCACCAGGGCCGTAGCGAACACCGCGGCCACGAAGTTGCGGCCGTTGCGGCACATGACACCCACCGGTTGCCCGGCCCGGACGCCGGCGTCCAGCAGTTCGCCGGCGAGCGCTTCGGTCAGCGCCTGCAGTTCGCGGTAGCGCAACGCACCGTCGTCATCGATGATCGCGGTCCGGTCCGGCCAACGCGCCGTCGAAACCGCAAGCACGGTATACAGATTCGTGCCACCCCGGCAGATTTCGCGGGCCAGGCGCACCGCCGCCGCCGGGCTCGGCGGCCCCAGCAGACCCGAGGACAGCACCGCGCTGGCCGTCGTACCCACAACGCTTTCGGTCACGACGGCCCGCCGCCGGACTCGGCGAACAACCGGCTGTGCCAGATCCGGGCGGCGCGCTCCGCCGGGCCGGCGAGCAGCACCGAAGCCAGCTCCGCGGGCCCCAGCCAGGGTGGTTCGTTGGTCCGGGGCCGGTCGATGATCGCCTTGGCGATCGAATCGGCGGCCTCATCCGGTGTCAGGCCGGGGAGCCTGCCCAACAGCGGGGTGGGCTCGATCATCCGGGTCCGCACCAGCGCGAAGTACACCGTTGAGACGTCGATGCCGTCGCCGTGCAATTCCGGTGCCACGCTGCGCAGCCAACGATCGAAGGCCCCCTTGGAGGCTTGGTAGGCACCCCACTGCGGGCCGGGCGCCACCCGTACGCCCACGCTCGAAACGTTCACCAGATGGCCCCGGCCGCTCTCGCGCATCGCCGGAAGCAACCCGAGCAGCAGCCAGACCGGACCCAGATAATTGATATCGATGGTGCGCTGGAAGTCGTGCGGTCGGTCGTACTGGTCGTGCAGCGACCGGCGCAGCGACTTCCCGGCGTTGCTCACCACGATGTCCACGGCGCCGTGATTTTCGGTGACCTGTTTGGTCAGCACACTGACGGCGGCCTCGTCGCTCAGGTCGGTGGGGTAGACCACCGCCGCTCCCCCGCCGGTGTTGATCGCGGCCGCGACGTCGTCGAGGCGCTCGGCCGAGCGTGCCACCAGCAACACGGTCGCTCCCGCTGCGGCCAGCTTGCGCGCGGTCGCCTCGCCGATCCCGTACGACGCTCCGGTCACCAGAACGGTCTTGCCGGAGACCGCGTCACGCAACTTGTCGGGGTCGGATTCCCGCGCCGGGTTCGCAAATCTGCTGGCAGCGGCATCAATCGCCTGCAAGACCAGATTCATCGACGCGTCCTCGGTTGGGTGTCGGGTCTACCTGACCCCTATCTTGTACCCACATGACCCATGGTCACAACGGTGGGCGAGGGCGCGTCTTGGGACTGCGAAAATTATGGCCGGCTACCGCAGTGGCCGTACCGGCGGCGGAATCTTTCGACCCGGCCGGCGCTGTCGAGGTTTCGCTGGGTACCGGTCCAGAAGGGGTGTGAGTCCGCCGACACCTCCACGATCACCAACGGATAGGTACGCAAGCCCGCCGGGGTTTCCCATTCGATGGTGCGCTTGCTGGTCAGCGTCGAGCGGGTCAGGAAGGTCGCGCCGGTGTTGGCGTCCTGGAACACCACCGGGTGGTAGTCGGGGTGTATGCCGGCCTTCATCCCTGCTGCCCGTCGGCGCGGTGGGCGGTGAACTCGCCGCTGGCGTCCGGCGTCTCGTGGCAGGGGTCCTGGTGCCAGTCGCCGAACGGATCGTGGTACTCGCCCCAGCGGTGCGGATCAGCCATCTCTGCGTCGGTGAGCAGGGCGTCATGCAACGCCGTCCGGACGTCGACGGGGTCGGCGCCGCAGACCAGCACGGTCATCGCGGTGTGGCGGTCGCCATGGTGGTATTCCCACATCAGTTCGGCGAACAGTCGACGCTCGGGATCGGCCGATGCGACCTCCGCGGCGGTCATGGCCGCCAACCATTTCCCCGCCGAGGCGACCCGCAGGCCACCGCCGGCCGACTCGAGCCACATCACCTGGTCGAGCCGATTGGCGAGCCAGAGCCGTCCCCGGGTGCGAATCACCCCCTCCAGCAGGACGTCGACCGCCGCATGCAAACGCTCCGGATGAAACGGCCGACGCGCGTTGAACTCGACGATCTGCACGTTTCGATCGCAGGCCAGCGGGGGCAGTCCGGCCAGCAGCGGCGCGTGCGGGTGGTCGCTGCGGCCGCGCCGGGAGTACTCGTCCAGATTGGCCAGCGCCAGTTCGACGCGGTCCACGCCGACGGTGATTCGCGCCCGGGGAGCCAGTCGTCGTAACACCGCCAGCGTTACCGGCTCCGGATGCGTGAGTACCAGCACGTCGGCGAACTCGGCCTGGCCGACGGCCGCTTGGGCTACCGTGCGCCCGTCCGGCAAAACGCCGTCCCCTAGGGCATCAGTCAGCCATTTGACCGAGTCGACGCACGTCACCACTGCGGCAATGGCCACGTCCAGGGCCGCCGGGCCGTCCAGGAAACCGGGGCCGATCCGGACGTGGACGTGGTTGATGGCCCAACAGACCGGTTCCGGTTCCAGCCACGCCGCCAGGTGCACGACGATGCGCTGCACGTTGGAGCGCCGATGCAATTTGCGCAGCAGCACCAGCAGGTCGTTGCGGACGGTGCAGGACAGGCAGCCGCGGGCCAGTTCCAGAACCTCTTCGGTGCTGTTGAGCTCGCCGTCCTCCAGGCTGATCACGGCGCGGCGTACCACGTGTCCGTCGAAGCGGTGCTCCACGATCACCGTCCCCGGCTGACCCAACAGGAGTCCGGCCACGTCATCGGTTGGGCCCTGGCCGGCGACAAGCAGGACGGGAGTCCGCATCTTCACCCCTTATTGAAAATGATTGTCATTAAGCTCCGATCAGGCTACAGTCCCCGGCGGGGGTTGTCGAAGGGAGTCGATATGTCCACACGATGCCAAGTCACCGGCCGCACTGTAGGTTTCGGCAACGCGGTGTCACATTCGCACCGCCGCACCCGACGGCGGTGGTCGCCGAATCTGCAGCACAAGACCTACTACCTACCGTCCGAAGACCGCCGCATCCGGTTGCGGGTCAGCGCGAAGGGCATCAAGGTCATCGATCGCGACGGGATCGAAGCCGTGATCGCACGGCTGCGCAGATCGGGCGAGAAAATCTGATGGCGCGCAACGAGATTCGTCTGACCGTCAAGCTGCGTTCCACCGCCGGCACCGGCTATACGTACGTCACCCGAAAGAACCGCCGCAACGATCCCGACCGGCTCACCCTCACCAAGTACGACCCGCTGGTGCGCCGCCACGTCGAATTCCGCGAGGAACGCTGAGGCCTATCGTTACTGCGGCCGGTTGTGCAGCCGGCGCGGGTCGACACCGACCCGGACCCAGGCATCGGCCGCCCAGCTGGCGTAGATCATCCGCACCGGCAGCCGGTTGATCAGCGGGTTAAGCGCCCGCATGAAGGCGGCGAATCGTTGAAATCGCCTCTCCTTCTTGTCATTCCACTCCAGGTCGCACACCTCGCGCATCTGCGGCGGGCATGTTCCGACGATGACCAGGCGGGCGTAGGCGTTCACCGGCGCGGTCAGCAACCGCCAGATCGGCTTGGGAATTTTGCGGGGACCCGGGATGCCCTTGCGGATGTAGCCGGTGCCGTAGCGGACGGTCTTGTGCGGGATGAACCGGTCGAGCATCCCGTCCCAGTAGGCGACGAACTCGTCGTAGGTCTGCGGTTGGCCACGGTCACTGACGCCGTAAAGGCTGTACCAAACCTTGCTTTCGACGAAGATCTGTTCCTTCTCGGCATGCGAAAGCCGGCGGATGAACATGTCGGCGTTGTAGATGACCTGATCGACGAACGTGGCGTGCGCCCAGTAGAACAGCTCGGGGTTCAGGGCGTGGTACCTCGAGCCGTCGCTTATGGTGCCCTTGATCGGCTTGTGGAAATCGCGCACGGTGCGGCCCCACTTATGCGGGTCCTCGGAGTACACCGTCTTCATCAGCGGCGGCGCGGTCCGCTTGGCCCGGCCCAGGGTGTCGCTGAAGATCACCGAATGATCGAGCACACCCTGGGCAAGTTGCTCGATGCAGTTCTCCGTCCCGGCAACGCGCTGGAACCCGAAGATTTGCGTGCGGACGTCGCCGTAGAACTTCCAGATCAGCGAATCGGGCCCGAGCACGGGCGACTGATCGGGAACCTCGTCCACCACCACGGGGGTGGCCTCCCGCACGCCGGTGTCGAAATCCAGCTCGGCCGTCATCGCAAATCCCCTCGCGAGCACTCCCCCGCGCCCGGTTTGAGTCAGAGAAACAAAAAGGTATCTTTGTTTCAGAGCTTAGCATGATTGCGTGCGCCCGGGGTGCCGTGTGAGGGTCGTGGGGCCGTGAAGATTCGTGAGAGCAACGTCGTTGCCGATCTCGACAACACCATTCTGGACACCGCGCGGGCCGTCTTCGAGACGTACGGGGTGCGCCGCGCGAACATCGGTGACGTCGCCGCTCGCGCGGGTGTCAGCCGCAGCACGATCTACCGGCGCTTCCCCACCAAGGACGAACTCTTCGAAGCCGTTGTGCGCCGCGAAGCCGAACTGTTCTTCACCACCCTGGACCAGGCCACGAACGGCCGGAACCCCGCCGAAGCCGTCGTCGAGGCGTTCGCACTGGGCGTGCGACTGATCGAGGACTCTCCGCTGTACTCCCGGATCGCCGACAGCGAACCGGAGCTGTTCGGCATGTTCTCCCGCTCGCACGTCTTCCCGATCGGCCAGTTCGCCGACGGCATCGCGCACACCCTGCGCCGCTGTGGCGCCGACATGGACGATGCCGACCTGGCCAACATCGCCGACATCCTGCTGCGGGTCGCCGTCGGCATCATCTTCTTCCCGACCGACCGCCTCGACACCTCGGACCATCAGGCCGTGCGGGACTACGCCGCGCGTTACCTGATCCCGATCATTAGCCTGTAACCGTGGCCCAGGTGCCCTGGAACATCCGGACTCGCTACGCCACCTGCGGCGAGATCGATATCGCCTACCAGGTGTTCGGCGAGGGTCCGATCGATTTGCTGGTGCTGCCCGGCCCGTCCATCCCGATCGACACCGTCGACTCCGAACCGTCGATGTACCGCTTCCACCGGCGCCTGGCGTCGTTCGCCCGGGTGATCCGCTACGACCAGCGCGGGATCGGCCTATCCTCGCGGGTCTCCACCGACATGATCGGTCCCCGGTACTGGGCCAAGGACGCGATCGCCGTGATGAACGCCGTCGGGTGTGAGCGCGCGACGATCCTGGCGCCGGGCTTCACCGCGATGACCGCGCTGGTGGTCGCCGCCGACTACCCGGAGCGGGTGGCAAGTCTGGTGATCGTCAACGGCGCGGCCCGCACGCTGCGCGCACCCGACTACCCGATCGGGCATGAAATCGGCGACGCGGACCCCTACACGACGATCGCGATCGAGCCGGACGCGGTGGAGCGGGGCTTCGACATCCTCAGCATCATCGCTCCCAGCGTCGCGGACGATAACGCCTTCCGCACCTGGTGGGACATGGCCGGCAACCGGGCGGCCTCGCCCAGCATGGCCCGCGCGATCATCACCGCCGTGCGGCAGGCGGACGTGCGCGACACCCTGGCCCGCGTCAGCGCGCCGACCCTCATCCTTTTTCGCGACAACCGCAAGTTCAGCCCGATCGAGCACGGACAGTACCTCGAAGAGCACATCGCCGGATCGCGGCTGGTCGAACTACCCGGCGATGACACGTTGTACTGGGTCGGCGACACCGGCCCGATGCTCGACGAGATCGAAGAGTTCGTCACCGGCGTCCGCGGCGGCGGCGACGCCGAGCGGGTGCTCACCACCATCGTTTTCACCGACATCGTCGGCTCAACCGAACGCGCGGCGCAGCTGGGCGACAACCGGTGGCGCGACCTGCTGGACAACCACGACAGCATCGTTCGCCACGAGATCCAGCGCTTCGGCGGCCGGGAAGTGAACACCGCCGGGGACGGATTCGTGGCGACGTTCTCGAGCCCCAGCGCCTCACTGGCCTGCTGCGACGCGCTGGTCGAAGCCGTTCGGGTGCTGGGCATCGAGATCCGGGTCGGCATTCACGCCGGCGAGGTCGAGGTGCGCGGCGCTGACGTGGCCGGCATGGCGGTGCACATCGCCGCGCGCGTCGCGGCCCTTGCCGGCCCCAGCGAGGTGCTGGTGTCCTCGACGGTGCGCGACATCGTCACCGGCTCCCGGCACCGGTTCTCCAATCGCGGCGAACGTGAACTCAAAGGCGTGCCCGGCCAGTGGCGGCTGTGCGCCCTGGTGCGAGAACACGCGCCCGTCCGGTCCTGACACCACTTGTACGCTGGCAGTATCCAACTTGCCGACCGGAGGAGTGCCGTGGCGACCCCGCTTGTGCAGGACTCCGGCCTCGGCGAGACGCGGCGGGTCCAGCTCGACGTTTCCGGTATGTCGTGCGCGGCGTGCGCCAGCCGGGTCGAAACCAAACTCAACAAGGTGCCCGGGGTACGGGCGTCGGTGAACTTCGCCACCCGCGTCGCGACCATCGATGCCGTCGACGTCGCCGACGAGGACCTGTGCGACGCGGTGGCCAAAGCCGGCTACCAGGCGACCCTGCACACCGAGTCGACGCCCGGGGCAACGCCGGCCCGCGACCCTGATGCGCAGCACGCCCGCAGCCTGCTGCGCCGGCTGCTGGTCGCTGCGGTGCTGTTCGTGCCGCTGGCGGACCTGTCCAGCATGTTGGCGATCGTGCCGGATGCCAGGTTCCCCGGGTGGGGCTACGTGCTGGCCGCGCTGGCGGCGCCGATCGTGACGTGGGCCGCCTGGCCCTTCCACTCGGTCGCGCTGCGCAATGCCCGCCACCGCACGGCCTCGATGGAGACCCTGATCTCGGTAGGCATCACCGCGGCCACCGGGTGGTCGCTGGCGACGGTGTTCTTCCCGAAGCAACCGCGCGAGACCACAGGTGTCTGGCAGGCGATCCTGCACAGCGACGCGATCTACCTCGAGGTGGCCGCGGGTGTCACCGTGTTCGTGCTGGCCGGCCGCTATTTCGAGGCCCGGGCCAAGTCCAAGGCCGGTGGGGCACTGCGCGCCCTGGCGGCACTGGGCGCCAAGAACGTCGCCGTGCTGCTGCCCGACGGCGCTGAGCTGGTGATACCGGCCGATGAGCTCAAGAAGCGCCAGCGTTTCGTCACCCGGCCCGGTGAGACGATCGCCGCCGACGGCGTCGTCGTCGAGGGAACCGCAGCGATCGACACCAGCACCATGACCGGAGAGGCCAAACCGGTGCGGGCGCAGCCGGACGCCACCGTGGTGGGCGGCACCGTCGTGCTCGACGGCCGGCTGGTGATCGAGGCCACCGCGGTCGGCGCCGACACCCAGTTCGCGGCGATGGTGCGACTGGTCGAGGAGGCCCAGGCGCAGAAGGCGCGGGCCCAGCGCCTCGCCGACCGCATTTCGGCGGTATTCGTGCCGATCGTGTTCGCCATCGCGCTGCTTGCCGGGGCGGCCTGGCTGCTCGGCGGAGCCGGCGCCGAACGCGCCTTCTCGGTGACCCTCGGGGTGTTGGTGATCGCATGCCCGTGCGCGCTGGGCCTGGCCACTCCGACCGCAATGATGGTCGCGTCCGGACGCGGGGCGCAGCTGGGCATCTTCATCAAGGGTTACCGCGCGCTGGAAACCGTGCACGGCATCGACACCGTGGTGTTCGACAAGACCGGCACGCTGACCGTCGGGCAACTGACGGTCAGCACCGTGACGACGGCCGGCGAGCGCTCCGCCGCCGACGTCCTGGCCTGGGCCGCCGCCGTGGAGGCCGCGTCCGAACATGCCGTCGCCACGGCGATCGTGGCAGCCTCGCCGGACCCGGCCCCGGTCCACGACTTCTCCGCGGTCGCGGGCTGCGGCGTCACGGGGCTGGTCGACGGACGCCGCGTCGAGGTGGGCAAGCCATCCTGGATCACCCGGACCGCACCGGCCGATCCGACGCTCGACGCCGCGCGCCTCGACGGCGAAAGGCGCGGAGAGACAGTTGTTTTCGTGGCTGTCGACGGGGCGCCCTGCGCGGCGGTTGCCATCGCCGACACGGTCAAGGACTCCGCCGCCGATGCGGTCGCCGCGCTGCATCAGCGCGGGCTGCACACGGTGCTGCTGACCGGCGACAACCGGGCGGCGGCGGACGCCGTCGCGGCGCGGGTGGGCATCGAAACCGTTGTCGCCGATGTCCTGCCCGAGGGCAAAGTCCAGGTGATCCAACGGCTGCGCGAGGAAGGCAAGGCGGTCGCGATGGTGGGCGACGGCATCAACGACGGCCCCGCATTGGCCTGCGCCGATTTGGGATTGGCCATCGGCCGGGGTACCGACGTCGCGATCGGTGCCGCCGACATCATCCTGGTGCGCGACGATCTCGCCATCGTGCCGCTGTCGCTGGACCTGGCGCGCGCGACGATGCGCACCATCCGGATGAACATGATCTGGGCGTTCGGCTACAACGTCGCCGCCATACCGGTAGCGGCCGCGGGTCTGCTCAACCCGTTGATCGCCGGCGCAGCGATGGCGTTCTCGTCCTTCTTCGTCGTCTCAAACAGCCTGCGGCTGCGCAACTTTGGACCCCAGTAGGATTGTTGGCATGGCTGAACAAACATTCTCCGTCGACGGACTGCACTGCCAGGGATGTGTGGACACCATCACCACCGCGTTGACGGCACTGCGGCCGGTGAGCGCGGTCCGCATCGAGCTGAACACCGAAGGCGCTTCCGCGGTGCATGTTTCGTCCAATTCCACGCTCAGCCCACAGCAGGTGCAGGCGGCCCTGAAGGGTGAGGGCAACTTCACCGTGCTGGGTTGATGCCCGCCCTACCGCCGCATCTTTGAGAGCTCCCGCAGCATCGCGTTGTAGGCCTCGAGTTCGTCGTCGGCGTAGTCGCTGTCGGCGTGCCGGTCACTGCGGGATGCCACCTTGCGGTCCTGACGTGCCCACTGCGACACCAGCGCCACGATGACGATGATGATCGGCACTTCGGTAAGGCTCCAAGCGATTCCGCCGCCGAGGTGCTGATCGTCGATGATGCTGGGCAGCCACGGCAGAGCGAGCGAGCGGTAGAACGTGGCGCCCACCGGCGATGCCATCGTCATCAACGCGATGCCGAAGAAGGCATGAAAAGGCATGACCGCGAACAACAATCCGATCCGCCCTGGGTAGGGAAGGCGGCGCGGACCCGGGTCGATCCCGATGATCGCCCAGTAGAACAGATAGCCGACGAGCAGGAAGTGCACCGCCATGAATTCATGGCCCCAGTGGTAGCGGACCAACGTGTCGAACAGCGGCGTGAAATACACGATGTAGGGCGACCCGACGAACAGCACGAACGCGGTGATCGGGTTCGACAGGAAGGTGGTGACCCGCGAGTGCAGCAGCCAGGTCAGCCATTCCCGCGGACCCGGCGGGTGCCCTTCACCGGCGGCCGGTAGCACCCGCAGGGCAAGCGTGACCGGACCGCCCAGCACCAGCAGCACCGGGATGAACATGTTCAGCGTCATGTGCTCGGCCATGTGGACGCTGAACACGGCCGATCCGTAGGCGCGGACGCCGGAGCTGCTGGTGAATACCAGTGTGGCGCAACCGATCAGCCAGACCACCAGCCTGCCGACCGGCCAGGGGTTGCCGTTGCGCCGCAACCTCACATAACCCGCCGTGTACAGGATCGCCATAACCAAACCGGCGGTGCCAACAAAGCTGTCGAACCGCCACAACGTCAGCACGGTCCCGACGGTCGGCGGATCCGGGAGCTGGTAGCCCAGGAACACGTCCCAGCCGGTGTACCGATGCGTGAGGAACCGCGGGGCGGCCTGCACGGTCGTCGCGGCGGCGGCGGCCGTGGCCGCGACGGTCGCCAGCGCGGCAATCACGCCGACGGCGCCGGAGCGCAACGGTGTGACGAACAGCCCCCAGCAGTCGGACAGCCACACCACCAAAAGCAGCGTGCCCGCGGCCAAACCCAGGCGCCCGAAATCCGATCCGAAGGCCGATCCGAATCCCTGGCTCGGCGTCAGCAGGTACAACAGGATCGCGCCGTAGCAGACCGCCAGGGCGCCGCAGATCACCTGCAGCACCTGCACCGCGCGGGTCGGTGCCGTCGCGGTCACCGCGGCGACGGTCTTGAGCCCGGTCAGGGCGGCCACCGCAACCGCGAACACGATCGCCGCGCTGGTCGAGTAGTCATGGTCGGGGCCCTGACCGGGATTGCCCGTCACCGCGGGCGCGACGACGGCGAGCACGGTGGGAATGAGCAGGACGGCGTGCCCGA
>NZ_LZMH01000048.1 GCF_001673635.1 Mycobacterium asiaticum | reverse complement strand
CACGCGTGCGGTGGGTGAGTTGGCGCGGGCGTGTCGTACCACGGTGAATACGGTGTTGCAGGGTGCTTTTGCGCAGGTGTTGATGTGGTTGACCGGGCAGCAGGATGTGGTGTTCGGGATCACGGTGTCGGGTCGGCCCGCGGAGGTGGTGGGTGCGGATTCGATGGTGGGGTTGTTGATCAATACGGTGCCGGTGCGGGTGCGGTTGAGTCCGTCGATGAGCGCGGCGGATTTGTTGGCTCGGTTGCACCGGGTGCACAACGAGACCTTGGAGCATCAGCATTTGGCGTTGACCGAGATCCACCGCCTCAGTGGCCACGACCGGCTCTTCGACACCCTCTTCGTATACGAGAACTACCCGATGGACCTGACCCGAATGATGGACGGGGCCACCGTCAGCGGCAGCAGCACCCATGACTACACCCATTATCCGCTGACCATCCGCGCGATGCCGGGGGTGGAGTTGGGGTTGCGGGTGGAGTTCGACACCGCGGTTTTGGATGCCGGTCGTGTTGGCGTGTTGGTGGATTGGTTCATCCGGGTGTTGGAGGGGATGAGCGCCGATGCGGGGCGGCGGTTGGCGGTGCTGGATCTGCTGGGTGCTGGTGAGCATGCGGGGTTGGCGCGGTGGGGTAACCGGGCGGTCTTGACCGGACCTGGGCCGGTGCCGGTGTCGATTCCGTTGTTGTGGGCTCAGCAGGTGGCGCGCACGCCGGCGGCGGTGGCGGTGGTGGGTGAGGGTCGGTCGCTGACTTATCGCGAGTTGGAGGAGTCGGCGAACCGGTTGGGGCACTTGTTGTCCGGGTTGGGGGTGGGTCCGGGTCAGTGGGTGGGGTTGTTGGTGTCGCGTTCGCCCGCGGCGGTGGTGGCGATGCTGGCGGTGCTCAAGACCGGGGCTGGGTATGTGCCGATCGATCCGGGGTTGCCCGATGAGCGGGTTGATTTCATGGTGGCCGATGCCGGTCCGAGTGCGGTGTTGACCACCGCGGGGTTGGCGGAGCGGTTGGCCGGGCATGCGGTGGCGGTCATCGATATCGAGGATCCGGGTCTGCGTAGTTACCCGGCTACGGCGTTGCCGGTGCCTTCGGGGGCCGAGGTGGCCTACCTGATTTACACCTCGGGGACCACCGGCGTTCCCAAAGGTGTTGCGGTGACTCAGCATAACGTGACGCAACTGTTGGCCTCGGTGCGCGCCAAGCTGCCCGCGGCCGGGGTGTGGTCCCACTGGCACTCGCTGGCCTTCGACGTCTCGGTCTTCGAGATCTGGGGCGCCCTGCTCTCGGGAGGCCGCCTGGTCATCGTCCCCGAATCGGTGGCCCGCTCACCCGAAGACTTCCACACCCTGCTGGCCACCGAAAACGTCACCATCCTCAGCCAAACCCCCTCGGCG
>NZ_LZMH01000047.1 GCF_001673635.1 Mycobacterium asiaticum | reverse complement strand
TTGCCGGAGTTGAAAAAGCCGCGGTTACCGTGACCGGAGTTGAACAACCCGACGTTATCGGTGCCCGCGTTCAACCCGCCGAAGCCCACGTTGCCGCTACCGAGCAACCCGATACCGGAATTGTTGTCACCCCAGTTGGCCAACCCGACGTTGCCGTCACCCCAGTTCCCGAAACCGATGTTGCCGTTACCGGTGTTACCGAACCCGATGTTGCCGCTACCGGAGTTACCGAACCCGATATTGCCATCACCGAGGTTGCCGAACCCGAAGTTGTTGCTACCCAGATCACCGAACCCGAAATTGAAATCACCCAGGTTGCCGCCACCGAAGTTACGCCCACCCACATTGCCCAACCCGAAGTTCAGATCGCCGATATTGCCGCCACCGACGTTGAGCCCGCCCTGGTTGCCGATGCCGATACTCAAGCTGGTGAAATCGCTCACCGCGTCGTGGAAGAACCCCGACACCTGACTGCCGACATTGCCGAACCCCGAGATGACCGCCGCCTGCGCCGCGTCCAACGAACTGGCATTCAACGCACCCGAAATGCTGTTGCCCAGATTGCGCATCCCCGAGGCCAGATCACCCACATTGCCCACACCCGAAGCACCCAACCCCAGGTTCTGCCACCCCGAACTACCAGCACCCACGTTGAAGAAACCCGACGAACTGCCCGAACCACTATTGAAGAACCCCGACGACGGAGCACCCGACGAATTACCAATACCCGGACCCGCCGGGATCGAGAAC
>NZ_LZMH01000046.1 GCF_001673635.1 Mycobacterium asiaticum | reverse complement strand
CCGGGCTGGTCGTGGTGCTGGCGGCGGCCGAGGTGCTGCCTCGGATCCCATGGTGAGCGACGTCGGCGTCGCAGCCGGGGAAGCGGCAGGTCAGGTCGCGGGAGCGGATGAAGCGTTGCAGGGCGGGCGAGGGGCGGTAGCGGGGTTCGGGTGTGGTGTGGGCGAAGCTGCCGAGGGGGGTGTGTGTGGCGCCGGCGGCGATCAGTTCGGCCAGCAGGGGGGCGGGCAGGGTGTAGCCGCCGTCGAGGGAGGCGGGGTTGTAGCCGGTGGCGGGTTGGGGTTCGGGGTCAGGCTGTGGCCCGAAGTCGGGGGTGGCTTCCGGGAGGTCGCCGTGGTGGAGCGGGTCGGGTTGGGCGGCCACGCTGGCCGTATCGGCGACGACGTGGATGAGCACCGCTTGGGCGCGGGCATCTACCCGGTCGCGGTGGGGGCAGTCGGGGTCGCCGCAGGTGCAGGCCAGGTGGGTGCCGTCGGCGGCCAGGGCGCCGAGGGCATCGGCGCGGCGTTGGCCCAGGGTGCGGGGGTCGGCCCCGCACACGCCGCGGGCCATGTCTTGCAGGCGCCGGTCGAGCAGGGCGGCGTCGAGGGCGGACAGGGTGCCCCAGAGGGTGGCGGTGCCGGTGTTGTTGGCGGGGGTGATGATGACGTCGCGGCCGCGGTGGGCGGTGCGGGTGCGGCGTGCGGCGGCGGGGTCGTGGCGGGTGATCAGGGCGTCGATGGCGGTGGCGGTCTTGGGGGCTGAGAGGGGCCCGTAGCGGGTGGCGTCGGCGGCCAGGGCGGCATCGATGCGGGCCAGGATGGCGGGGTCGTCGATGAGGTCGGTGTGCCAGACGATGGTGCTGGCCAGGTGCACGGTGATGGTGCCGGCGGCCAGCAGGGCCTGCACGCGGGGGAGCCGGTGGCGCAGGGCGCAGGCCAGATACATCTGGGCTGAGGCTTTGGCGTGGCTGATGTTGAGGGCGGCGGCGACTTGGGCGGCGAGCATGTCCCAGTTGTCGCAGGACCAGTGGGCGCTGTCGGGGGGTCCCTCGCCGTGGCGGGCGACCAGTTCGGCGATCGCGCTCAACCGCCCGGCGGCGGCGATCGATTCCGCGGCTGCGCCGGCGACCATGGCATCAACCAGGCCCGCATCATCCACGTCGTCGAACATAGGTTCGATACTAGTGATACGGCACCGCCGCAGCCCCGGCCAAATCACGAACTGTGGATAAAAGCCCAACTGTGGACAAAGACCGCAAAGGACTTACAAAACAAGCTTGTACCCCTACAAAGACATTGCCGCTAGTGCGACGGCTGCCCCGGATCAACAATCGTTGCCATGAACATTTCAACCATCACCAACCAAACGCGCGACACGACGGCCAGCGCGGCCCGCGACAAATTCAACGAGCTCAAGGAGCGCGCCGGACAGCGCCTGGTCACCGGGCCGCAGCGAATGCTGATTCCCGACGCGGACCTCGACGAATTCTGGGCTTCCCTGGAGACGGCCACCATTGACTTCATGATCGGCGAATGGCAAGGCGGCGAGTTCGATACCGGCCACCGTGAGAATGGAACTTTGGCCCAGATCAACTGGTTCGGCAAGACCTTCAATTCCGCTACAGACGCGCAGCCGCTGGTTTGCCTCGATGCCGACGGCAACAAGTTCTTCAACACCGAAAACGGCGAAGCCAGCCTATGGATGGTGGAATTCCGCGGTGAGGTAACGGCGACGATGATTTTCGACCAGCAGCCCGTCCACGACCATTTCAAGAAGATTGACGACCACGCCGTGCTGGGGATTATGAACGGCAAGAACGCCCTCGACAATGGTCGCTACGCCTACTTCTATATGGAACGGGTCTGATCCGCACGGGGAGTTATTCGTTCACGCGCCGGTGAGCGCCCCATACAAGGCTGCATACAGCGCCAGCACCACCACGTGCGTGTACAGATCGAGGATGGGTCCCAGGAGCGCATAGAAGATGGGCCGGAACGCGAGCGACAACAGGTACGACACGAAGTCGACGAATTGATTTATCGCGGCGTCGATCGCCCCGGAGATCGCACGAGACACCGAAGTTACAAATGCTTCCAGCGCTTGCAGAAAGGCAACATTGGTGTCCTCAGCGCTCGCGTAAGCCATTGCGCTGCCGGTCAATTGCCGGACCAACCGGTCATGGAACGTCTCCACCTGCCCGGCCAGCCCCTGGTATTCCTGGGCGTGCTCGGAGAACAGATGCGCGATACCCGCCGACACTTCGTCGGACGCGGCCGGCAGAACTGCCAGGGTGGGGGCGGCCGCGGCCTCGTGCGCGGCGCGGAGCGTCGAACCGATGGCCGCCAAATCCGTGGCCGCCACCGCCATCAATTCCGGCGCCGCAAACAGCGAGGACACGGCAAAAGCATCGCACGCTCCCCGGCCTAATCACCAGAGAAAACGCTAGACGGCGACACCCCAATGAAGTACGCGGGACGTCAGCAGAACCAGCCCGAGCGAGACCGTCGCCACGACGACCAGACCAACGATCGCGACGAGCAGTGGGCGCCAACCGGTTCGGGTGATCTGGCGGATGTCGGTATTCAGGCCGACCCCGGCGAAGGTCAACAGGAACGCCCATTTCGACACGTTGGCCAGGTTGGCGGTCTGCCCCTTGCTCAACCAGCCGAGCGTCGCGATCGCCGAGACGGCGAGGAAGCCCAACACGAACTTGGGGAATTTCGCCCAGATGAACGCCGCCTTGGCCCGTGCGCTCGGCGCGATCTCATCGGCCTGCCCGCGGGCAGCCCAGTACAACGCGAAACCCAGCACGACGAAGCCGATCAGCGCGTTCCGCGTCGACTTGACCAGCACGGCGATCTTGCCGGCCTGCTCGGAGTACAGGTAACCGGTGGCGGTCGTCTCGGCGGTGTTGTCCACCGATAATCCTGCCCACAAACCGAATTCGTAGTCGCTGAGCCCGATCAGGTGACCGAGCGGCGGCAGGGCGAACAGTGCCACCGCGCCCAACGCCAGGATCGCGGCGATCGCGTAGCTGACGTCGGAGTTGCGGGCGCGGATCGCGCCTCTGGCGGCAACGATGGCCGACACCCCGCAGATGGAGGTCCCGATAGCCAGCAGCGAGCCGAGCTTGCCGGACAACCCGAACGCGCGGGCCGCGAGCAGGATGATGGTGCCCGCGACCGTCATGTCCACCAGGATCTGCACCAGGCTGGTCCCGCCCAGCTTCGCGATGTCACCCAGCACGAATCGCGAACCCAGCAGCACGATCCCGATCTTCAGCCAGAACTCGTAGGTCAGCACCCCTGGCCGGAATATGCGGTGCAGCCCAACGGTGTTGGCGATCAGCACGCCTATCAGGATGGCCCACAGGACGTACTCGATGTCCGGCAGGGTCCAGTGCTGCCGCTTGGCCGCCGCATTCCACCAGATCTGGGCGTACTTGCCCAACACCCCGACGCCGATCAGGAGCAGGACGCCCGGGACATAATCCAATGGCCGACGACTGGTGAACGCGTCGTCGGTGGTCGTGTCGTCGGCTGCGACGCCGACGTCGCTCACCATGGGATCCGAGGCAGCACGTCGGCCGCCGCCAGCACCACGACCAACCCGGCGAGCAGAGTCGCCCACCAGTCCAGTGAAACCCTATGCATTCCCAGAATGGTTTCGTGCCAGCCCAATCAGACCAAGCAATTGGATCGCGCTGAATCTAGTTCCCGGGCCGCGGGCTGCGTTCGTTGAGCAACTCGATGACCTTGGCCGCGAGTTCGTCGATGTCGGCACCGGCGGTGTCCAGCACGAGATCCGGCTCTTCCGGCGGCTCGTAGGGTGCGTCCACGCCGGTCAGGCCCTTCAGCTCACCCTTGCGGGCTCGCGCATAAAGGCCTTTGGGGTCCCGCTTTTCGCACTCTTGCAATGACGTGGCGACGTGCACCTCGATGAACGGAAGCTTGGCGGCGTCGTTGAGGGCCCGCGCGGTCTCCCGATCCGACTTCAGCGGTGAGACCAGAGATGCCAGTGCCACCACGCCGGCATCTGCCAGCAACCGGGTCAAATGCCCTACCCGCCTGATGTTTTCGGTGCGGTCACCGGGGGAGAAGCCCAAATCGTCGGACAGGCCGTGCCGCAGGTTGTCGCCGTCCAGAAGGTAAGCCATCCGGCCGGATTCCACCAGCGCGCGCTCCACCGCGACCGCGACGGTCGACTTGCCGGACGCGGGCAAGCCGGTGAACCAGATGGTGGCACCGGGCTGCCCGGTGGCCTGCCAGCGATGCTTGCGGTCCAACGCCGAAGGATGCCAACGAATGTCGGTGCGAGCATGCGTTCCCGGCTTGACCTCGCGCGCCTCGATGACGGTGCCGGCGCCGACGGTGTCGTTGCTGGTCTCGTCGATCAGGATGAACGAGCCGCTGTCGCGGTTGTCGTCGTAGGGGTCGGCGATGATCACCGAGCTGGTCCGTAGCGTCACCGTGCCAATGTCGTTGAGCGTCAACTCGACCGGCTGGTCCAACTCGTCGAGTGTCTCGGGATCCAGTCGCGAGTGCAACTCCTGGACGGTCGCTCGCACGGTCTTGGTGGTCTGCTTCAGCGCCAGCCGGTCACCGGCGCGCAGCGGCGAGTCGATGAACCAGCACACGTTGGCGTCGATTTCGCGCGCCAGCACCGGCAGCGCGGCGTCCTCGGCCCCACTGACGAACACGTCGCCGCGACCCACGTCGATGTCGTCCGCCAACTCGATCGAAACAGACAGCGGCGCAACGGCAGTCGTGCGCTCGTCGTCCAGCGTGTCCAGAGCCGTCACTTCCGAGCGGGTGCCGGCCGGCAGCGACACCACCGAATCACCGACGCTCAGCGTGCCGGCCGCGAGCCGTCCGGTGTAGCGGCGGCGCACATTGTCGGTGGGCCGCGAGACCCACTGCACCGGCAGTCGCAGTCGCGAAGCCTCTGCCTGTGGCGCGGCCAACTCGACGCCTTCCAGATACTCGAGCAGGGTTGGGCCGTCGTACCACGGGGTGCGATCGGAGCGGTGCACGACGTTGTCGCCGTGCTTGGCGGCGATCGGGATGACGGTGATGTCGACCTCGCCGAGGCGACCGGCTACCTGGTCCAGTTGTTCCGCGACTTTCCGGAACGCGCCTTCGTCAAAGTCGACCAGGTCGATCTTATTCACGGTCGCGACAAAGTGATTGATGCCCAACAACTTTGCGATGCGGGCGTGCCGGCGGGTCTGCCGCAGCACCCCGGCCCGGGCGTCGACCAGCAGGATCGCCACGTGCGCGTTGGAGGCGCCGGTGAACATGTTGCGGGTATAGCGCTCGTGGCCGGGTGTGTCGGCCAGGATGTAGCTACGGGTTTCGGTGGAGAAGAAGCGATAGGCGACGTCGATGGTGATGCCCTGCTCGCGTTCGGCGCGCAACCCGTCCGAGAGCGCGGCGAGGTCGGCCACCCCCTCTTCGTCGGTGACCGCTTCCAGGTGGTCCAGCGGCAAGCTATCGGTGTCGTGCAGGAGCCGACCGATGAGCGTGCTCTTACCGTCGTCCACCGAACCGGCGGTGGTGATGCGCAGCAGCTGCCGCGTCACGCCCTTGGGGTGGACGATTTTCTCGACCTTCTCAGTCTGATCGGAGGCAGTCATCAGAAGTAGCCCTCTCGCTTACGATCTTCCATCGCAGCCGCCGATGTGCGGTCGTCGGCTCGGGTCTCGCCGCGCTCGGACACTGTGGCCGCGGAGATCTCCCGGATGACACCGCTGATATCGGTGGCCTTGGACCGCACCGCTCCGGTGATGGTCAGGTCGCCGACGGTGCGGTAGCGCACCCATTCGGTGTTGCCCGTTTCACCGTCCTGGGGACTGGCGTACTCGGAGACCGCCAGCAGGATGCCGTCGCGTTCGAAGACCTCGCGTTCGTGCGCGTAGTAAATCGACGGTATCTCAAGGTCTTCCAACTCGATGTAGCGCCAGATGTCGAGCTCGGTCCAGTTGCTCAACGGGAACACCCGGACCTGCTCGCCCTTTTTGATCCGGCCGTTGTACAGCGTCCACGGCTCGGGCCGCTGGGCGCGCGGGTCCCACTGGCCGAATTCGTCGCGGAAACTGAGGATCCGTTCCTTGGCGCGGGCACGTTCCTCGTCGCGGCGGGCACCGCCGAACGCCGCGTCGAATCCGCCCTCCTCCAGTGCGTCGAGCAGCGTGCGGGTCTGTGCCCGGTTGCGCGACGCGCCGGGACCCGGGTCCGGCACCCGGCCTTTGTCGATCGATTCCTGGACGGAAGCGACGATCAATTTGTGGCCCTGGCCGGTGACTCGGCGGTCGCGGAACTCGATGACTTCGGGGAAGTTGTGGCCGGTGTCGACATGCATGACCGGGAACGGCAACGGAATCGGACGAAACGCCTTCTCCGCCAGGCGAAGTAGGACGATCGAGTCCTTGCCCGCGGAGAACAGCAGAACGGGCCGCTCCAGTTCGGCGACGACTTCGCGGATGATGTGCACCGCCTCGGCTTCCAGCAGCCGCAGCTCGTCGACGCGGCGTGTCTCTACCTGGACGGTCATGTTGGTAATCCTTCCTTCTCCGCATCCGCCCGGTAGCGGTCCACCCACTCGTCGGAACGCTGGTCGGCCTGGCGCTGCAGTACCGGCTCGGGTGCCAGACGCGGGTCCAGACCCAGCCGCTCCAGGATGTCGGCGACCACCTGAGTCAGGTTGCGCCACAACACCGGGTAAGAGATTTCGATCGGCTCGACGTTCTCCTCGGCGAACCAGTTCCGCCAGCCTTCTTCCTGGGCGCGGAGCATCTTGACGACGTAGGCGATCGCCCCGGCGTGGTAGGTGGCACGGGCATCTCGTACCGGGTCCGGTCTGCCCCGCCACACCCGGGTCTGCACGGCGCGCCAGAACGACACCGCCTGCGATACCACATCGGGGCGATGGATGTGGATCAGCAGCGGGTCTTCACCGACGACGTCGCGGATGGCGGACAGCAGGCCGTCACCGGATCGGTCGGGCAGGCCGGCCGCCCGCTCCAGCAGCAGCGGCGTCTGATTCCACATCAGCTTGCCACCCCACACGCCGTTCGGGGTGCGGCCGACGGTGCGGATGTAGTCCCGCCAGATCTCGGGCGGTGCGAGGTCCGGCTTTCCTTCGTCCAATGGATCGAGCAGGGCCAGGATCGACTCGTCGTCGACGTCGGCGAACCACTCCCGCGGCTGCGGGGACTGGCTGGTGGTAGGCAGGTACTGGAAGAACTCCTGCGGCTCGCCGGCCACGCCCGTGGCACGCAGGGATTCCACCAGCAGCGTGCTGCCGCTGCGCTGCGACGCCAGCACCAGGTACGACGACGGATGATCGGCCACCCACGCAGCCTAGCGGCAGTGAAAACGTGTGCAACACAGCCACTTAGCCTCATGCTGAAGATAACCCTTGCCGACTGTGCGTGCCACGGTCGATGTTGCGGCAGTAAGAGATTCGGGAATTGGCCGGTGTTTCGCCGTTTGGCCGTCGAATCCGGGGGAAACAACCTAAAGGCAGCAGTCTCGCAGCGAAACGAAGGGAATCACCATGCCACTCGACGACGAGGACATCACCACCACGGGCAACGGCGGGGAGGGCCCGGCTGACGGCGGCTCCAACCCCGAGGGCCACGACGGCGGCGCGGACGGTTCGGCGGGCGAAGGCCCAGCTGACGGCGGGTCGAACCCGGAGGGCCACGACGGCGGCGCGGACGGTACCGCGGGCGAAGGCCCGGCCGACGGCGGGTCGAACCCGGAGGGTCACGACGGCGGTGCGGACGGAACGGCGTGAACGATCGGCGATGCTGACTCGCTGCGTCGCCACTGGTCTCGAATCGTTCGCCGCTGACCACTGGGGGCGCCGGCCGTTGCTCAGCCGGGCCGGCGCCCTGCCCCGGGACTTCAGCGATCTGCTGTCCCCGTCGGCGGTGGATGAGCTGATCGCCGAACGTGGGGTCCGCGCGCCGTTCATCCGGATGGCCAAACGCGGCGACCTGCTGGCGCGGGACTGCTATCTCGGCCCGGGCGGATTCGGCGCCGAGATGCCCGACCAGGTGGACTCGGCGAAGGTGCTGAACCAGTTCGCGGCCGGTGCGACGATCGTGCTGCAGGGATTGCATCGCCTGTGGCCGCCCGTCATCGACTTCGTCCGCGGTATGGTCGACGACCTGGGTCACCCGGTGCAGGCCAACGCCTACATCACGCCGCCGAACAGCCGCGGATTCGATCCGCACTACGACGTGCACGACGTCTTTGTGCTGCAGATCGCGGGGGAGAAGCGGTGGGTCGTGCACGAGCCCGTGCATCCGGACCCGCTGCCGTCGCAGCCGTGGACCGACCACCGTGCGGCAATCGCCGAACGCGCCGCCGGGGAGCCGGTCATCGACACCGTGCTGGCCGCCGGCGACGCGTTGTATCTGCCGCGGGGCTGGGTGCATTCGGCGCACTCGACCGATTCGACGACGATCCATCTCACCGTGGGCGTCGCCCCGGTGACCCGGCTGGACGTGATGCAGGCGGTGGTGGACGCCCTGGCCACCTCCAGCGAGTTCCGCCGGTCCTTGCCGCTGGGGGCCGATCCCACCGACCGCGACGAAATGGCAGCACTGGCAACGAAAGTCATGGCCGAGGTGGCCGAGTCGATGCGCCACAACGCGACCGAGATCGGCGAGCAAGCGGCAACGCGGTTGATGCGGCGCCACGCGCAGCGCACCCGGCCGGCCCCGGTCCGACCGCTGGCCGCCCTGGTGGCGGCGGAGTCGGCCGGTAGCACATCGGTTCGGTGGCGGCACGGGCTGGCCGGAACGATCGAAAACGACGGTGGCCGTGTGGTTCTGCGACTCCCGGACCGGATCATCAGCTTCCCGCAGTCGTGCGCGCCGGCGATCCGGGCACTGCACGAAGGAGCGAGCATCGACGCGGGTTCCACACCTGGTCTGAACCGCGACGACGCGACGGTGCTGATTCGGCGGTTGCTGCGCGAGGCCGTCGTATCACCCGCGCCAGGACGGGAATGAGCGGGAATGGCCGCTGGGAAGCGTTCCCCGTGTAGTGACCAATCGCTGGCTCGCAACGACGTGATGTACGGCACGGCATCGGCGGGGCATGCGTGGGCCATGTTCGAAGTACCGGGCGCCTGGGGACATTCGGCGTTTCTGAATTCCGAGACGATCCTCGACCCAAAATTGGGCCGGGCGATCGCCCGCCGCGTCGAGGCAGCGGGGATGCGGGTCGCCGCGATACGCAGGCCCGGCCGCCGTTCCGCGCAGCCCCGATGGCGCTGGTTCCTGGCGCGGTCGGACGAGGGTGCGGAGGAGTTGCATCACGGCGAGGTCAGCGGGCCCGAAGAGTATCTCGACATCGCGCTCGACGGTTCCGATGGCCGGCCTTCCACGGTTCCGCTCATCGCGGTCTGTGCCCATGGCAAGCACGATCAGTGCTGCGCGGTTCGTGGTCGCGCCGCGACCGCCGCGATCGCCGCGGAATATCCCGATTTGACCTGGGAGTGTTCGCATCTGGGTGGCGACCGGTTCGCCGCAACCATGCTGGTCCTGCCCGAGGGGTTGTGCTATGGGCGCGTCGACTCGGCCGATGCCGCCGGACTCGTCCGGTTGTACTTCGACGGGCGACTGGACAATAGGTTTCTGCGGGGACGCACCAGCCTGCCGCACGCGGTCCAGGCCGCGCAGTACTTTGTGCGGGCGGCGTCCGGAGAGGACCGTATTGCCGCGTTGTCACCGCTCGATGTCCAGCGCGGCGAACACCAGATCCGAGTTTTGCTCGGCGGCGAAGCCGGCCCGGTGGAAGTCGTTCTGGTCGAAGAGATGTCCGAACCGCTGCTGTCCATGTGCCACGCATCGGTGCCCGGCCGGGTCCGCACCTTCGCGCTAGTCGACATCAACCCGCAGCCCGAGCGAAAACAGTAACCGCACATCGGGATTCGCTAAGGAAGTCGCCAAGAGCTGCTCGATGCGCCGAATCCGGTAGCGCACCGTGTTGGGATGTACCTGCAACGCCTGCGCGGCCGTGGCGACGTCCCCGAAGCTGTCGAGGTAGACCCGCAAGGTTTCGGCCAGCGCCGGATCCCGTTCGCGCAACTCACCTATCCGCGGGTCGACGAGCCGGGGATGATTGCCGATCAGTGTGACGATCTCGTCCAGCAGCACGGTGGTCCGCGCTTCGGCCAGCGAGGTGACCTGACCGATGGAGACCGGATGGCGTGCGGCGCTGTCCAGTACCCGGTCCACCTCGGCGCGCGCCGCGGCCACCGCGGCCAGTCCGGCGATCGGGGTGGCGATCACCGCGCGCAAATGCGCGCCCAGCTCGGTGCGCAGGGCGGCGATGGTGCCGCGGACCCAGGAGTGCAGTGACCGGCTTGAGGTCACCTGGGGCAGTAGCACGTAGATCCTGGAACGGTTCGACGCGATCTGGGCGTCCCGGCGAAATGCGCTCGCGCTCAACGCCAAAGCATCGGTCAATCGAGCATTGCTCGCCGTCGAGTCCCAGCCGACGAGCGCACCGGTTGCCTCCATGCCCAAGCCGAGGTCGCGTGCGATCGCGGACATGTCGACGGCATCGTCCTCGCGCAGGCCGAATAGTTGTTGCACTCGTCGGGCATGCGTCGACGGCCTGGCGGCGAGCCGGGCCATGATGCGCGCGGCCAGCACCGCCGCGCCCCGCAGCATCTCGTCGGCGTCGTCGGCCAGCGGCTGTAGTCCCTGTTGCACCCAGATCGTGCCCATGAACACCGGTGAGCGCCGCGGGCCCTCGGCGGGCTGGTGAATGCCGATGGCCAGGCGCGGCCGCAATCCCAGCTCCGGCCGTTCGGCGACGTGCACCACCTCGTCGCCGGCCCGGAGCGCGTCGAAGATGCCCCACTGGCCGATCCACTGCAAATGCTCGGGCGGCCCGGCCCGACCGAGAATCGACAGTCGCCGAAGTTCGTCGGCTTCGTCGTTGGATGCCGAGTAAGCCAGCACATGTGACTGCCCGTCCTCGATGCTCACCATGCCGTGGATTCGATCGGCCAGGGACTGCGCCAGACCGAACAGGTCGGTGCCGGAGTCCTCCTGCGGATCGGCGCCCCCGTGGTGCGCAAGTACGTGGTTGACCAGCTGGTATACCCGCTCCCAGCGGGCCTGCGGCTCCACCGCGACCACCGCGGACCCGGCCTGAACCACCGCTGCGGTCAACGCCTCCGACGGTTCCTTGGCGAAGACGGCGACCGGGGCGTCGACCTGGTTTCCGATCCAGCGCAACGCCTCGGCCTGCGAGACCCCCAACAAGAAGAAGGCGTCCGCCGAGCCGGCCGCGGCCGCCAAACCCAACCGCACGTCGTCCGAGTCGATCAGGGCCACCGATGCAACCGGCAGGTCCAGGCCGCGCGGCGCCTCGACCAGGCTCACCATCGTTGCGTCGAGGGCGAGCAACAGTCTCCCGAGGCTGATACCCGGCTGGACCATGTTGTCGGATTCTACTAGGACGAGTAGTCCATATTGTGGGATCAGCTAACGGTTGCGGGTCTTTACCAGCGGATCCTGGCCATATGGACGCGATCATTCAGGTGCCGACGCCGGTCAACGAACCGGTGCACGACTACGCGCCGCGCTCACCCGAGCGCGACCGACTGCGCAGCGAATTGGCGGCGCTGGCCGAGAATCCGATTGACCTGCCGCACGTCATTGCCGGACGGCACCTCATGGGCGAGGGGCAACGGATCGACGCGGTTCAGCCGCACCGGCATGCGGCGAAGTTAGGGACCCTGACCAACGCCGTGCACGCCGACGCGTCCGCAGCCATCGAGGCCGCGATGGCCGCGAAGGCGGACTGGTCCGCCACGCCATTCGAGGAACGTGCCGCGGTGTTCCTGCGGGCGGCCGATCTGCTGGCCGGGCCGTGGCGGGAAAAGATCGCAGCCGCAACCATGCTCGGCCAGTCCAAGTCGGTGTATCAGGCCGAGATCGACGCACCCTGCGAACAGATCGACTTCTGGCGGTTCAACGTCGCCTTCGCCCGCAAGGTCCTGGCGCAGCAGCCGATCAGCGGGCCCGGGGAATGGAACCGCAGTGACTACCGGCCGTTGGACGGCTTCGTGTACGCGATCACCCCGTTCAACTTCACTTCGATCGCCGCCAATCTGCCGACGGCACCGGCGCTGATGGGCAACACCGTGGTGTGGAAGCCGTCTGTTACGCAGACCCTGTCGGCCTACCTGACGATGCAGTTGCTCGAAGCCGCGGGATTGCCGCCGGGCGTGATCAACATGCTCACCGGCGACGGTTTGGCCGTCTCGGATGTGGCGCTAAATGACGCGCGGTTGGCCGGCATCCACTTCACCGGGTCGACCGCCACCTTCCAGCACCTGTGGCGGGAGGTCGGCGCCAACATCGGTCATTACCAGAGTTACCCGCGGCTCGTCGGTGAGACGGGCGGCAAGGACTTCGTGGTCGCGCACGCCTCGGCGCGACCGGAGGTGTTGCGCACCGCGCTGATTCGCGGCGCCTTCGACTACCAGGGCCAGAAGTGCTCGGCCGCGTCCAGAGCCTTCGTCGCGCACTCGGTATGGCAGCGGTTGGGTGACGAATTCCTGAGCAAGACAGCAGAACTCAGCTACGGTGACGTCACCGACCTGTCGAACTTCGGCGGCGCGCTGATCGATCGACGCGCCTTCGTCAAGAACGTCGACGCCATCGAACGGGCCAAAGGCGCGCCCGGCATGACCATCGCGGTCGGCGGCGAATACGACGACAGCGAAGGGTATTTCGTGCGGCCCACCGTGTTGCTGTCCGACGACCCCACCGACGAGGCGTTCGCCACCGAGTATTTCGGTCCGGTGCTGGCACTGCACATCTACCCCGATGACCAGTACGAGCGGATCCTCGATGTGGTCGACACCGGCTCGCGGTACGCGCTGACCGGGGCGGTGATCGCCGACGACCGCGCGGCCGTCGGCGCGGCGCTGCAGCGACTGCGGTTCGCGGCGGGCAACTTCTATATCAACGACAAGCCGACCGGGGCGGTGGTCGGGCGTCAACCGTTCGGTGGCTCACGCGGATCCGGCACCAACGACAAGGCCGGCTCGCTGCTGAACCTGCTGCGCTGGACGTCGGCGCGCACCATCAAGGAGACATTCGTGCCGGCCACCGACCACACCTACCCGCATATGGCGGCCGAATGATGAGCGGCCTGTTCGCCCACACCGTGCGGCCGGCCCTGCTCGCCGCCGGCCGGGCCGACGGGTTGCGCCGTGCCCTGCAGCGGTCAACGCTCACCCGGCGAGTGGTGCACCGGTTCGTGCCCGGGGAAACCATCCCCGAAGCACTGACTGTCGTTGCCGCACTGTGTGATTCCGGCCGCTCGGTCAGCGTCGACTTCCTGGGTGAGAACGTTACCGACGTCGACGGCGCCCAAACTACGGTGCGGGCCTATCTGGACCTACTCGACGCGCTGGGCGCGGACTCGCCAACCGGCGGGGTCCGTCCGCTGGAAGTGTCGGTCAAGCTCTCGGCGCTGGGGCAGGCGCTGGATCGCGACGGTCAGAAAATCGCGCTGGACAACGCGCGGACCATCTGCGAGCGGGCCAATCAGGTCGGCGTATGGGTGACGGTGGACGCCGAAGACCACACCACAACAGACTCGACGTTGTCGATCTCCGGTGACCTGCGGGTCGACTTCCCCTGGCTCGGCACGGTGCTGCAGGCTTACCTGCGGCGCACCCGCGGCGACTGCGAAGAGCTGGCCACCGTCGGAGCCCGGGTGCGACTGTGCAAGGGCGCCTATGACGAACCCGCATCGGTGGCCTACCGGGCCGGCGATGAGATCACCGACTCCTACCTAAGCTGCCTACGGGTGTTGATGGCAGGTCGCGGGTATCCGATGGTCGCCTCGCACGATCCGCTGATTCTTGCAGCCGTCCCGCGCCTGGCTCGCGAATTCAGGTGCAGTCAAACGGATTTCGAATATCAAATGCTCTACAACATCCGCGACGACGAGCAGCGACGTCTGGCCGGCACCGGCAATCAGGTGCGGGTGTACGTGCCATTCGGCACCGAGTGGTACGGGTATTTCATGCGGCGCTTGGCCGAGCGACCGGCGAATTTGGGATTCTTTCTGCGGGCCCTAGGAGCTTAGGTGGCTCAGCGCCGCGGCCGCGCACGTTCGGCGGCGAAGCCGCGCACCACAAACGAATTGACGAATTCGGCCACCACGTCGGGGTCGTCCATATCCCGGACCGGGGACAGGGTGCTGAAGAGCGAAAACAGGATTCGCGCGAACCATTCACCGGCCGCCTGCACATCGAGATCCTTGCGGACCTCGCCGGTGAGCTTGGCCGCCGACAGATACGGCGCGAAGAAGTCGATGCATTCCCGCAGCAGCACTGCCGCGTCCTTGGTGAGCAGCAGGCTGATCGCATCCTCGTCGAAGTATTCCTCCGACGCGATCGCCCGTCGTGCTTGTGTCACGAAAACCGCTGCATTGGCGAGCTTTTCCTCCAGTGAGCCGCCGCGGGCCATGGCCCGGGACATCTCCCGGTAGAACTGCTCGGAGGCCTGCTCGGCGCAAGCCTCCAAGATCTCACCCTTGTCCCGGAAGTATTCGTAGATCGTGCTGCGGGAGACGTTGGCCATGCGGGCGATATCGACGATCGTCGTCTTGAGTAACCCGTGCTTGCGGAAGCAGGCATACGCGGACTCGAGGATGAGCTCACGTGTTTCGGTGGAGGTCGCCTGGGTCATCAGCGGATCTAGTCGGATCTGGCGAGAATCAGTCCGCTGGTGGGCACGCCCGTCCCCGACGTCACCAGCACGTGTTCGACATTCTCCACCTGGTTGTACGAAGTGCCCCGCACCTGACGAACACCTTCGGTGATGCCGTTCATGCCGTGGATGTAAGCCTCACCGAGCAGTCCGCCGTTGGTGTTGATCGGGAACTCGCCGCCGAGTGACAGCCGCTCGACGGTGGCGAAATCCTTGGCTTCGCCGCGCCCGCAGAAGCCGAGTTCCTCCAGCTGGGTGAACACGAACGGCGTGAAATGGTCATAGATGAACGCAGTTTGGATGTCCTGGGGCTTGAGGCCGGAATCGCGCCACAACCGATCTGCCACGACACCCATCTCGGGGAGCCCGGTGATGTCGTCGCGGTAGTAGCTCGTCATCATCTCGCCGTTGGCGGCCGCGCCCTGGGCCGCGGCGGTGATGATCGCCGGCGGCTGGCGAAGGTCTCGTGCTCGTTCGGCGCTGGTCACCACCAGCGCGACGCCGCCGTCGCTCTCCTGGCAGCAGTCCAGCAGACGCAACACCGGTTCGACGATCCACCGCGAATTCTGGTGGTCTTCCAGCGTGATCGGCCGTTCGTAGAACCACGCATCCGGGTTGCGGGCCGCGTGCGCACGGTCCACCACCGCGATGCGGCCGAAGTCCTCGTTGGTGACGCCGTAAGTCGACATGTAGCGCTGGGCGTGCATGGCAACCCACGCGGCCGGAGTGATCAGCCCGAACGGCGCGTAATGCGCCATGAACAACGGCGTTTCGGCGCTGGTGCGTCCGCTGCCGCCGAACCGGAAACCGGAACGCTCGTTGAAGGCACGCCAGCACACCACCACGTCAGCGACACCGGTGGCGACCGCCATCGCGGCGTGCACCACGGTGCCGGCGGCCGCCCCGCCGCCGTGGTGCACCCGGCTGAAGAAGCTCAGGTCACCGATGCCGACGTTGCGCGCGATGTCGATCTCGTCGCTGGAGTCCATGGTGAAGGTGACCATGCCGTCGACGTCGCTGGGCTGTAACCCGGCGTCGTCGAGCGCGGCGCTCACCGCTTCACAGGCCAATTGCAGTTCACTGCGGCCGGATTCCTTGGAGAATTCGGTCTGACCGATCCCGGCGATCGCCGCGGCGCCGGGCAGCGTGCTGCTCACGCCTGGCCCCCTTCCGAGGTCTCGTCGAGCAGGCTGAGCACCGCGGTGCCCGAGACGTGGTTGCCGAGACTGTTGGCGCCCTGGAACGTGACCTCGACGAAATTCTCACCACCCGTGCCCTCGGTCTTACCGGTCACCGAGCCGGTGAAACGCAGTGGGTCGTCCGGAAAGCTCGGCACGCCAAGGCGAATCGACAGTTTCTTGACCATCGCTTCGGGTCCCGCCCAGTCGGTGAGAAACCGCACGCAGTACCCGTTGGTGGTCAGAATGTTCATGAACAGATTCGGCGAGCCCTGCTTGTTGGCGTAGTCACGGTCGTGATGGACCGGCATGAAGTCACGCGACGCGATCGCGCCCGCGACGATCATCGTGGTGGTGATCGGGACCTCCAGCGGGGTGACCTCGTCACCCTCCGAGATATCCTGCCACGCCAAGGTTTTCCGGGTCGGGGTGGCGGTGGTCGTCATGCGAGTCCTTCCGAATACGTCGCGCCGAGATGGGCAAGTTGCTGGGACGCCGAACCGAGGATGAGCTCGTTGTACTTCGCCCACAGGAAGTAGCGGTGCAGGGGATAGGTGGTGTCGATGCCGATGCCGCCGTGGACCTGCTGGGCCGTGGCCGCGACTCGCGCGCCGGCCTCACCGGCCCAGAACTTCGCGATGCGCGCCGCCCGATCGGCCGGGCGTCCGTTGGCAACGAGCCACGCCGCATGCCAGGTCGTCCACCGGATCGCCTCGACGTCGATGAAGGCGTCGGCCATCCGTTGCTGTACCGCCTGGAAGCTACCGATAGGCCGGCCGAACTGCTCGCGCTCGGTGGTGTAGCGGGCCGCGATGTGCAACGCGCGATCCGCGACACCGAGCTGAATGGCGCACAAGGCGATCAGGGCGCGCGTGTACAGCGAGTCGATCCCGCCGGCCAGCCGGTCATCATCGGAAACCGTTGCACCATCCAGGGATACGTCGGCGTGCGGCTCGCGGTGGGTGGTCTTGGCCGGACGGATGTCCACCCCGTTCGCGTCGGTCGCGAGCAGGAACAGTCCGATGTCGCCATCGTCGGTGTGGGCCGGGATGAGCACCGTGTCGGCGAGTTGGGCGGCCGGCACCAATTCCTTGGTCCCGTCCAGTCGCCAGTTCGGCCCGTCGCGTCGTGCGGTGGTCGACGGGCGGGTCGGGTCCGAGCGGCCAGGCTCGGCCAGCGCGGCCGTCAGGATGCGTTTGCCGGCAACGACATCGGGCAGAAACCGGTGTTGCTGCTCGGCGGTCCCGTGCCGGGCGATCGGGTCGGCGCCAAGTACCAGCGTGGCGTAGGCGGGAACGGGGGCCACACTCCAGCCGACCTCGGCGAGCAGGACGCCGAGTTCGACGAATCCGCCGCCGTTACCGCCCACCGATTCCGGCAATGCGGTGCCGAGCAGGTCGACGGCGGCCAGTTCCTTCCACAGCGCCTCGTCGTACCGGACATCACCGGCTTCCAGCTCGGTGAGCCGCTCTGGGGTGGCGCGGCGTTCGAACAGGTCGCGGGCGAGTTTGGCGATGGTCTCCTGCTCTTCGGTGAACGTGAAATCCATGGCGTCTACCCCCGCGGCCGAAATTGGTGCAGGACAAGGTCTCCGTCGAACGTCTGGAAATAGACCTCGACCGGCAGCCCGACGGTGATGTCGGCCGGGTCGATGTCGGTCAGGTTGGACACCAGGCGAAGCCCCTCCTCGAGTTCGACCAGCGCCACGACATAGGGATAGTCGAAAAACGGAAACCGCGGTTGGTGCGGCATCACGTAGCTGTACACGGTGCCCCGGCCGCTCGACTCGATCGCCGCCCAGTCCAGGGACCGGCAGTGCGGGCACATCGGTCGAGGCGGATGGCGCAACGTGCCGCAGCCGTCACACTGCTGGATCAGAAGTTTGTTGTCGCGCAAACCATCCCAGAAGAACTTGGTGTCCGCGCTGATCGTCGGAGGCAGTCGCGTGGCCATCACTTCGCCGGCCTGAATCGGAGCACCCGGAAACGCTGCCGGCCCAGCACCTCACCGTGCTGGTCGGTGTAGGTGGTCAGCCAGGTCAAAAAGAACCCCGTCCCCAGCGCCGTGGTCTTCTCGTCGGACACCGACTCGTAGACCGTCGTCGCACTGATCACGTCGCCCAGCCGTGGGTAGCGTTCGATTTCGAATTCCGAGTTGGTGGCCACCGTGCTGGTGTAACCGGCTTCGTCGAGGAACGCCGTCGGGTTCGACTTGATCTCCATCGGCGCGCCGCCGCGCTCACCGATGCCCTCGAGCTTGGGCGCGGGCATCGTCCAGGTCTGCAGCATCACCGGCGGCGAGACGATGCCGCCGAACCGGGACGTCGCTGCGTATTCCGGATCGATGTAGACCGGGTTGAAGTCGGCGAGCGCATAGGCCCAGTGCCGGATCATCGGCTGGTTGACCGGATCCGGTGCCACCGAAGCTTTTCCGCTCCCGCCGGTCGGTTGCCCGACGAGCGCCCGCACCTTGCTCAGCAGCTCGGTGTCTGTCATCTACCCTGCCTTCCTTGCTATTTCGTGGTGGCCCGCAGGTCACGAGGGGCGCGTGGCATGCCCAACCCGGCCATGGCGATGATGTCGCGCTGGATCTCGTTGGCGCCGCCGCCGAAGGTGTTGATCACCGCCTGTCGGTACGCCGTCTCCAGCGCACCGCGCAGGGGAGCATCCGCACCCTTGCGTACCCCGTTGCCGTCGAGCACTTCCAGCAGCTGCCGGGCGACCTGCTGGGTGAGCTCGGTGCCGAACACTTTGGCCGCCGATGCCTCACCCATGTTCAACACCCCCTTGGTCATCGCCGCGTTCACCCGCAGATTGACGAGTTTGTATGCGGCGACCTGAGCCTCGACCCGGGCGAGCGCGAGCTGGACCCACGGCTGGTCGATCACGCGGCCGTCGTCGAGCTCGGTCGTGGTTGCCCAATGCAGGGTCTTCTCGAAGAGCGGCTCGAGTGCGCCGAGGTTGCCCAGTGCGGCCCGCTCGAAGTTCAGCTGGGTGGTGATCAGCTGCCAGCCCTGGTTCTCCTCACCGACCAGCGCGCTGACCGGAACCCGCACGTTGTCGTAGAACGTGTAGAAGGTGGAGATACCGGGCATGGTGTGCAGTGGCTGCCAGGAGAACCCCGGCGAGGAGGTCGGCACGATGAGGATCGAAATCCCCTTGTGCTTCTTGACATTCGGATCGGTACGCACGGCCAGCCAGACGTAGTCCGCATACGCCGCGCCACTGGTGAACATCTTCTGGCCGTTGATCACGTATTCGTCGCCGTCGCGTACCGCGGTGGTGCGGATCGACGCGAGGTCGCTGCCCGCTCCCGGCTCGGAATAACCGATAGCGAACTCGACGCTGCCGTCCAGGATCGCCGGCAGGAACTTCTGCTTCTGTTCCTCGGTCCCGCGCTGCATCAACGTCGGGCCCACGGTGTTGAGCGTCACCAGCGGAATGGGGGCACCCGCCCGGCGCGCCTCTTCGGAGAAGATGAATTGCTCGATCGCCGAGAACCCGCGCCCGCCATATTCTTTGGGCCATCCGACGCCGAGCAGGTTGGCCGCCGCCAATGCGCGCACACAGTCGCGCACTGCCGGACCGCCCTCGATGTTCTCGGCGATCGCAGCGACGCGTTCGGGGGTCATGACCTGCTGCAGCGTGGCACGCATCTCGGCCCGCAGCTCTTCCTGTTCCGGCGTGTACTCGAGATCCATCGACTCAGACCCCCAGCCGCACCGGCATGCGCTTCACCCCGGGCACCATGGTGGCCTTCATCCGGTCAACCTCGCCCACCAGCTCCAGCTTGGGGAACCGGCGCAGGAATTCGTCGAAGAACACGGTCGCCTCCAGCCGCGCCAATTGCGCTCCGATGCAGGAATGTTCACCGCAGCCGAAGGCGATGTGTGGGTTGGGATGGCGTCGCACGTCGAATTCCTCGCTGTTGGAGCCGAATACGTCCTCGTCGCGGTTGGCCGAGCCGTACAGCATGGTCACCACATCACCCGCCCGGATCAGCTGGCCCCGGATCTCGACATCGGCGGTCGCGACGCGCGACATGCTGACGACGGGGCTGTTCCACCGCAGCATCTCCTCCACCGCGCTGGGAATCAGCGTCGGGTCTTCCACCAGCAGACGGCACTGGTCGGGGTGGTTGATCAACGCCAGCGTGCCGAGCGCGATCAGGTTGCGGGTGGTTTCGTTGCCGGCCACCAACAACAGGAAGGAGAAGTTCAGCAGGTCCTCGTCGGTGAGGCGATGTTCATCGATCTCCGACTCGGCCAGCACCGACAACAAGTCGTCGCGCGGTTCCTGGCGCCGGGCCGCGATCAGCTTCTGGAAATACTCGAAGAGCTGGCCGATCGCCACGAACGAGTCCAGTTCGATCTCCGGGTCGGCGGTACCGGTGGCCGCGTCCGACCAGGCACGGAACTGTTCCCAGTCCTCCGCGGGCGCGCCGATCAGTTCGGCGATCATGCGGGTCGGCAGCGGGGCGGCGATCTCCTCGGCGAATTCGTGCACGGAGCCGGCCTCGACCCCATCGAGGATGCCGCGGACGATCTCGCGGATCTTCGGCTCCAGTACCGCAACCCGCCGCCGGGTGAAGCCCGAGTTGATCAATTTGCGCATCTGCCGGTGCCGTGGCGGATCGGTGAAGATCAGCGCACCCTCCTGCACCGGGTTGGGCATCTGGGGGTCGGGTATCGAGATGCCCTTGGTCGAGGTGAACAGCGCGGGGTTGCTGGACACGTAGCGGATGTCCTCGTACTTGAGCAACGCCCAGAAATGGGTGACGTCGTTCCAGTGCACCGGCGAGTTCGCCCGCAGCTCCCGGTAGGCCGGGTACGGGTCGCCGGCGTAGAAGTCAGGGGAATGCAGGGGAGTGTCGGTGTGCACGGCGAGCGGTCCTCCGATCCGACACATTAATAAAAAGTGTCCTGCGCATCGTGTCTACTCTGCGCCGGATGTCCGTGTCAACAAGGACACACTGCCGTTGATTTAGTCCGTATTTCAGCAGATAGACGATTGACGCCCGAGTCCCGCGGGTGTACACCAAGGGGATAGATGACCGACGTTGGGGTGAGGAAGCAGATGACTGCGCCACAAGCTACGGAACTCCCGGGACTGATCGACACCTACCAGCTCTACATCGACGGGAGGTGGGTCGAACCGGAAAACGGTCGCTACGAAGACATCTCGCCGGCCACCGAGCAGGTCATCGCCACCGCCCCGGACGCAAGCGCTGAACAGGTCGGTGCGGCGATCGGCGCCGCGCGCCGCGCCTTCGACGAAGGGCCGTGGGCGGACATGACCGCCGCTGACCGCGCCAATTGCCTGAGCCAACTCGGCGACGCGCTGCTCAAACACGCCGACGAATTCTTCGCGCTGTCGCAATTGGAGTGGGGCTGCATCGCCAACGAACGGATTATGCAGGTCGACGGCGCCGCGTTCATGTCCATGCACGCCGCTCAACTCGCCACCCAGCTGGCTGACGAGGAAATCACCGGCATCGGCGCCGGCACCACCTTGCTTCGCCACGCACCGCTCGGTGTCGTGTCGGTGCTGACGCCGTGGAATTTCCCGCACTGCCTGAACGTCATGAAGCTCAATCACGCGCTGGCGGCTGGGAATACCGTCGTACTCAAGCCGTCGCCGCTCACCCCGCTCGCCGGCCTGGCGCTGGCGCGGATCATCGACGAGCACACCGATTTCCCGCCGGGTGTGGTCAACGTCGTCACCCCATCGGGAGTCGACGCCGCCAGGCTGCTGACCACCGATCCCCGCATCGACATGGTCAGCTTCACCGGCAGCACGGTTGTCGGACGCCAGGTCATGTCGGCCGCGGGCGACACGCTCAAGCGCCTCTTGCTGGAGTTGGGCGGCAAGTCGGCGTGCATCATCCTGGACGACGCGCAGGTTACCGACGAGATGCTGCAACAGATGCTGTTCGACTGTTGCTCGCTGCACGCCGGGCAGGCCTGCATCCTGCACAGCCGACTGCTGCTGCCGGATTCGTTGCACGACGACGTGGTCGACCGGCTTGCCGCGCTGGCCCGGGCGGTCAAGGTCGGGGATCCGACCGATCCCGACGTGCAGATGGGCCCGCTGATCAGCGACGCGCAGCGCGGGCGGGTCGAGGCGCACGTCGCCGGGGCGCTCGACGACGGCGCTCGGCTGGTCACCGGCGGTGGCCGGCCGGCGGGCCTGGACGTCGGCTACTACTTCGAGCCGACAATCCTGGACGGGGTGCAGCCCGATTCCGTGATCGCACAGGAAGAAGTGTTCGGGCCGGTGCTGAGCGTGATCCGCTACCGCGACGACGACGACGCGGTCGCCGTCGCGAACAACTCACGCTATGGCCTGTCCGGCGCGGTGTACGGCGGGGACGTGGACCGGGCGGTGGGCGTCGCCCGCCGCATCCGTACCGGCCAGATCGCCGTAAACGGCGTCGGCCCCGGCGCCGCGCCGTTCGGCGGTTTCAAGCTGAGCGGCCTGGGCCGCGAAGGCGGCGGCATCGGCGGGTTGCATCAGTACATGGAGCCGATGGCGATCGGGGTGCCGCTCTGAGAGTCAAAGCCCGCTCCCGATCGGGTGCACCTGCAACGCGCAACCGTCGATAGTCACGGGCACATCCTGCGTATCGGTGTTGTCCGGCGGAGTTACGCGCAGCGAGGAGTAGCTGGGGCACGGACCGCCGGTCCCGTCGACGGCGACGCTTTCCACCACCGCGTACGCGGGGCTCGACTTGGCCAGGGTGATCGTCGGTGGCTCCCCGACGCTGGTGGGCAGGCCGCCTAGGTATCCGCGCAGGGTTCGCTGTGCCTGCAGTTGTGGACCCCCAATTCCCGAGTCGACTCCGGGGTAGCCGGTGACCGTGCATGGCGGTGCATAGGACGCCAACTCGAAGGTGAGCAGCACGGCTCGATGCGTCGCGGCGGCCTGCGTGCGGGAGGCTCCGACCACCACCTGTCCGGACTGGCAGGGTGGGGCGGAGTCGTCCGCGTGCCCGACGACAGGACAGCTGGCCGCAGCCGCGAACGTCGACGCGACGAGCAGCGCCGGGATCCGGAGCCTTTTCATGCGGCAAGCTCACCCGGTGGGGGTCGCTACCGATCCCAAGTACGCGGGGTCGCGGATTAGCACCGGAAGGTCGGCTCGGCACTGTTATGATATCGGATGCAACAATGTATCCGATGACGAAAGGTTGCCCGGCATGGCCGTCGCGATCGACCGACCCAAGCTCGAAGGAAACATCGCCGTAGGTGAAGGTCGGCAAATCGGTTTCGCGGAGTTCGGTGCGCCGCAGGGGCGCGCGGTCTTCTGGCTGCACGGCACCCCGGGGGCCCGCCGGCAGATCCCGACCGAGGCGCGGGTCTACGCCGAGCACCACAACGTCCGCCTGATCGGCGTCGATCGCCCGGGCATCGGCTCGTCGACCCCGTATCGGTACGAGACCCTCTCGGCATTCGCCGACGACCTGCGCGTCATCGCGGACACGCTGGGCATCGAGAAGATGGCGGTGGTCGGCCTGTCCGGCGGCGGCCCCTACACGCTGGCCTGCGCCGCCGGACTGCCTGAGCGCGTCGTGGCCGTCGGGGTGCTCGGCGGTGTCGCGCCGACGCAGGGGCCCGATGCGATCAGGGGCGGAGCCATGGACCTGGGTCTGCGCGTCGCGCCGTTGCTGAAATTCGGCGGCAGCCCGCTGCGCGTCGGCGCGAGCCTGCTGATCCAAGCGGTGCGGCCGATCGCCTCCCCGGCGCTCGACGTCTACGCGCTGCTGTCCCCGCAAGCCGACCGGCACCTGCTGAACAGGCCCGAGTTCAAGGCGATGTTCCTCGACGACCTGCTCAACGGCAGCCGCAAACAGCTGGCCGCGCCGTTCAACGACGTCATCCTGTTCGCCCGGGACTGGGGCTTCCGGCTCGAAGACGTGAAAGTGCCGGTGCGCTGGTGGCACGGCGACCACGACCACATCATCCCGTTCGCGCACGGGGAGCATGCGGTGTCGCGGCTGCCCAACGCCGAGTTGTTCCATCTGCCCGAGGAAAGCCACCTCGCCGGGCTCGGCCGTGGTGAGGAGATCCTGGCCACCCTGATGAAGATCTGGGACGAGGAGGCGTGACGATGGTGACAGCCGGGACAATCGATTCCGCGCCCCCGCTGGGGCTCTACCTCACCGACATTCCGCGTGCGGTGGTCGAGTACGGCCAGCTGCTCAGCGTGCTGCCGCTGCAGCACAAGCTGCCGGTAGGAGATCGGCACCCCGTGCTGGTGCTGCCGGGTCTACTCGCCGGCGACGGCACCACGTACACGCTGCGCCGGGTGTTGACCCGGCTCGGATATCGGGCCCACGGGTGGGGCCTGGGCGTCAATATCGGCCCGACTCCCAAGGTGGTGGCGGGCATCTACGACCTGCTCGACGAGCTGCACACCCGATACGACGCGCCCGTCAGCCTGATCGGCTGGAGCCTGGGCGGCATCTTTGCGCGCCGGTTGGCCCGCCGTAATCCGGCGGCGGTCCGCCAGGTGATCACCTTGGGCAGCCCGTACCGGATGCAGCACGCCGGCCAGTCGCGCGCCACCGCAAGCTTCAACCTGTTCGCGCGGCTGCACGCCGAGCGGCACGAGCTGCCGCTGGCGAGCGAGAACGAACCCCTACCGGTGCCGTCGAGCTCGATCTACTCGCGCTACGACGGCATGGTGGCCTGGCAGACCTGCATCGACGCGTCGTCCGAGCGCGCGGAGAACATCGCGGTGTTGAGCAGCCACATCGGCTATGGGCACCATCCGGCGACCATCTGGGCCATCGCGGACCGGCTGGCCCAGCCGGCCGGGACCTGGACGCCGTTCCGGCCGCCGGCGGCGCTGCGGCCGTTGTTTCCCAGGCCCGTCGCCAATCCGGTCCGCTCGGCGTAATACCCTCGCTGACGTGCTGCTGACCTCGCTCAACCCCGCGGTCGTCACCCAGACCGACATTCCCGACGCGGTCAGGATCGACGGCTTCACATTGAGCCGCAGCGACCTGGTTGGCGCGGCCACCTCGGTGGCCGAGCGGGTGGCCGGGGCACAGCGGGTCGCGGTGCTGGCAACGCCCACCGCATCGACCGTGCTGGCGATCACCGGATGCCTGATCGCCGGCGTCCCCGTGGTACCGGTACCCGCCGACGTCGGCGTCGCCGAGCGCCGCCACATGCTCACCGACTCGGGCGCCCAGGCCTGGCTCGGGCCGGAGCCCGACGACCCGGAAGGCCTGCCGCACATCCCGGTTCGGCTGCACGCCCGGTCCTGGCACCGCTATCCCGAACCGGCGCCGGATTCCCCGGCCATGGTCGTATACACCTCGGGCACAACGGGATTGCCCAAAGGTGTGCAGGTCAGCCGGCGGGCCATCGCCGCGGACCTCGACGCGTTGGCGGAAGCCTGGCAATGGACGCCCGACGACGTACTGGTGCACGGCCTGCCGCTGTACCACATTCATGGGCTGGTGCTCGGTCTGCTGGGGTCGCTGCGAGTGGGAAATCGCTTCGTGCACACGGGGAAACCGACGCCGGCCGGATACGCGGCCGCAAAGGGCACCCTGTACTTCGGCGTCCCGACGGTGTGGTCACGCGTGGTGGCCGACCGGGCCGCCGCCGAAGCGCTCAAACCGGCGCGACTGTTGGTCTCGGGCAGTGCGGCGCTGCCGGTGCCGGTGTTCGAGGGGCTGGAGCAACGGACCGGGCATCGGCCTATCGAGCGCTACGGTGCCTCGGAGTCGCTGATCACCGTGTCCACCCGCGCCGACGGTGAACGCCGCCCGGGCTGGGTCGGCCTGCCGTTGGCGGGCGTGCAGACCCGACTGGTCGACGACCACGGGGAGCTGGCTGCCCATGATGGGGAAACTGTTGGGCGCCTCCATGTTCGGGGCCCGACGCTGTTCGACGGCTATCTGAACCGGCCCGAGGCCACCGCCGAGGCATTCACCCCGGACGGCTGGTACCGCACCGGAGACGTCGCCGTCATCGACAGCGGCGGCATGCACCGCATCGTGGGACGCGAATCCGTCGATCTGATCAAATCAGGCGGATACCGCATCGGCGCAGGCGAGATCGAGACCGTGCTGCTCGGTCATCCGGACGTCGCCGAGGCGGCGGTGGTGGGGGTGCCCGACGACGATCTCGGCCAGCGGATCGTCGCGTACGTCGTCGGTTCGCCCGAGATCAAGCCCGAGGAACTCATCCAGTATGTCGCCGAACAACTTTCGGTGCACAAACGTCCACGCGAGGTGCGGATCGTGGACTCGCTGCCGCGCAACGCGTTGGGCAAGGTGCTCAAGAAGCAACTGCTGGCCGAAGGCTGAGACCCGAACCGGCCGTAGCGTATTCGTTACCGGACTCGCAGCATGTTGGCAGGTTCTCCAGCGGGCAAGACGGTGCGGTGTCACTTAACGTCTTCAGGGTGGATCGACGGGGGAACGCTGTCTGGGAGTCACCGTGGTGACGGTTGCGCCCGCTCCCAGCGGCACATCGATGAGACGTGTCGCGGTGGCCTGCTATGTCGGGTCGGCGATCGAGTACTACGACTTCCTGATCTACGGAACCGCCGCGGCGCTGGTCTTTCCGGTCGTGTTCTTCCCGCATCTGAGCGCGACGGTGGGCACCATCGCCTCGATGGGGACGTTCGCTGCGGCCTTTCTGTCCCGGCCGCTGGGCGCGGCGGTGTTCGGCTACTACGGGGACCGGCTGGGCCGTAAGAAGACCCTGATCGCCACCCTGCTGATCATGGCCTGCTCGACGGTGGCGGTGGGCCTGGTGCCCAGCACGGCCGCCATCGGCGTCGCCGCGCCGCTGATCCTGACCACCCTGCGACTGATGCAGGGATTCGCCGTCGGCGGCGAGTGGGCGGGGTCGGCATTGCTCAGCGCCGAGTACGCGCCCCCGGACAAGCGGGGCCGCTACGGCATGTTCACCCTGATCGGCGGCGGCAGCGCCACCGTGCTGGCCAGTCTGACCTTCCTCGCGGTGGACTACACCATCGGCGAGAACAGCCCGGCGTTCGTGCAATGGGGCTGGCGGGTTCCGTTCCTGATCAGCGCGGCGATGATCGTCATCGCCCTGTACGTGCGGCTCAACATCGAAGAGACCCCGGTGTTCGCGGCGGAGAAAGCCCGCAACCTGGTCCCCGACGCACCGGTGTCAGAGGTGCTGCGGCTGCAGCGCCACCAGGTCGCACTGGCCGCCGGTACCGTCCTGACGGCGTTCGGGATGGTGTATATGGCCAGCACTTTTCTGCCCAGCTATGCCCTGCACCACCTCGGCTATTCGCGCTGCCTGATCCTGTCCATCGGCGTGCTGGGCGGGTTCGCCAGCATGGCGTCCGTCGCGGTCTCGGCCATCCTGTCCGACCGGTACGGCCGGCGCCGCATCATGCTGATCGGGTTCGGGGCGTGCCTGCCGTGGTCGCTGGTGGTGGTGCCGCTGATCGGGACCGGTAGCCCGACCGGCTATGCGGTGGCGATCATCGGCATCTACGCCATCGTCGGGATCAGCTCGGGCCCCACCGCGTCCTTCATTCCGGAGTTGTTCGCCACCCGCTACCGCTACACCGCGTCAGCGCTGGCCGTGAACTTCGGGGGCATCGCCGGGGGCGCGATCCCGCCGCTGATCGCGGGGACGCTGCTGGCCGCCTACGGCAGCTGGTCGGTGGGGCTGCTGCTGGCCGGGCTGGTCGCGACCAGCCTGGTGTGCACGTATCTGCTGCCCGAGACCGGTGCCGCCGCGATCGGGGATGTCTAGTTGGCGTGCAGTTCTTCGTTGAGCGCGATGCCCTGACCGTCGCGGGAGACCACCTCGACCGTCCCCGACAGCGAGTTGCGCCGGAACAGCAGGTTGTTGCTGTTGGACAGCTCGCGCGCCTTGACCGAGGTGCCGTCGGGCAGCGTGACCTTGGTGCCGGCCGTGACATACAGGCCGGCCTCCACGACGCAGTCGTCGCCCAGGGAGATGCCCAGCCCGGCGTTGGCGCCCAGCAGGCAGCGCTTGCCGATCGAGATGACCTGCTCGCCGCCACCGGACAGCGTGCCCATGATGGACGCGCCGCCGCCGACGTCGGATCCGTCGCCGACCACCACGCCCGCCGAGATGCGGCCCTCCACCATGGAAGCGCCCAGGGTGCCGGCGTTGTAGTTGACGAAGCCCTCGTGCATCACGGTGGTGCCCGGCGCCAGATGCGCGCCCAGACGCACGCGGTCCGCGTCGGCGATGCGCACACCCGACGGCAGCACGTAGTCGACCATCCGCGGGAATTTGTCGATGCCGTACACCGTCACGGGACCGTGTCGACGCATCCGCGCGCGCACCGCCTCGAAGCCCTCGATGGCGCACGGGCCGCGGTTCGTCCAGACCACGTTGGTCAGCACCCCGAAGAAGCCGCCGGCGTTCAGCCCGTGTGGCGCCACCAGCCGGTGTGAGAGCAGGTGCAGTCGCAGGTAGGCGTCGTAGGCGTCGGTGGCTTGATCATCGAGGTCGCCGATGACGGTGCGTACCGCGATCGTCTCGGTCTGCCTATCGTCGTCGCGGCCGACCAGGGCACCGAGCACGGCGGGCAGGTCCGACAACGCCACCCGCGTGGTAGCGCTGGTGTCAGATTCGGTCAGTTCTGGCTCGGGGAACCAGGCGTCCAGGACAGATCCGTCGGAGGCGAGGGTCGCCAGGCCAATACCTGCAGCTCCAGTCACGGCGGTCAGGTTACTGTCCCCGGGCGAGCAGACACAAAAGCGCCCGGTTTTCGAATAGAACAGGTGCCTTTGCGTCTGCTCGCGGTGGTTAGGCTTGACCTCGTGCTGGACCTATCCGGAGATCCCGTCGCGCTGACCGCGGCGTTGGTGGACATCCCCAGCGAGTCACGCGCCGAAGGGCGCATCGCCGACGAGGTGGAGGCGGCGCTGCGGGCACAGACGACGGGCTTCGAAATCGTCCGCAACGGCAACGCCGTGCTGGCGCGTACGGCGCTGGGCCTGCCGTCGCGGGTGCTGCTCGCCGGGCACCTGGACACCGTCCCGGTGGCCGATAATCTGCCCAGCCGGATCGAGGGCGACCTGCTGTACGGCTGCGGCGCCGCGGATATGAAATCCGGCGACGCGGTCTTCTTGCACCTGGCCGCCACGGTGCGCGCACCGGTACACGACCTGACGCTGGTGTTCTACGACTGCGAGGAAATCGATTCGGCCGCAAATGGTTTGGGGCGCCTGGAACGTGAACTGCCGGAGTGGCTGGGCGCCGACGTGGCGATCCTGGGCGAGCCCACCGCCGGGTTCATCGAGGCGGGCTGCCAGGGCACGCTGCGCGTCGTCGTCAGCGCCAGCGGCACTCGCGCGCATTCGGCTCGATCTTGGTTGGGCGACAACGCCATTCACAAACTCCGCGCCGTGCTGGACCGGCTGTCCTCGTACACCGCGCGCAGCGTGGACATCGACGGCTGCGTTTATCGCGAGGGCTTGTCGGCCGTCCGCGTGGACGGCGGAGTGGCGGGGAACGTCATTCCCGACGCCGCCTCGGTGACGATCAACTTCCGCTTCGCCCCGGACCGGTCGCCGGAGGCCGCGTTGCGGCATGTCCACGAGGTGCTCGACGGACTCGACGTGCGGATCGAGTTGACCGATTCGGCCGCCGGTGCGCTGCCCGGGCTCACAGCGCCGCCCGCGAAGGCGCTGGTCGAGGCCGCCGACGGCCAGGTGCGCGCGAAGTACGGCTGGACGGATGTGTCTCGCTTTGCCGCGCTTGGTATTCCGGCGCTCAACTACGGCCCCGGTGACCCCAACCTGGCGCACAAGCGTGACGAGCGGGTGCCGGTGGCCAACATCACCACCGCGGTGGAGATGTTGCGCGCCTACCTGAGCGGCTAGCCGAAGCGCTCGGCCTGCGCGGCAGCGTCGGCTGCCGCCGCGCCCATCCCGATCGCGCCCAACTCCTCGGCAACGGCGGTCAGGGCGGCCGCATCGCGGCCGGTCAGGGCGCGGGCATGGCGGATCACCAGATGGCCGAGCTTGCAATCGATTTCGTCAGCCAGCCGGGTCAGCGGATCGACAGCGCGCAGATCACCGAGCCGGACGGCGTCGTAGTAGGCCAGTAGCGCCAGGGTCGACTGCTTGGCGCGTTCAGCGGTTCTGGCGGCTTCGCGTGCGGCGCTGATCGCGCCGGTGTTGTCCCGTGCCGCCGCCCTGGTCCAGGCGCGGGCCACGCCGAGCTCGGGTGCGAACAGCGCCGATTTAGTACCGTGCCGGGTTTCGGCTCGGCGCAGTGCTTTTGCCGAGCCGGGGATGTCGCCCTGCCGCGCGACGGCCGTCGTCAACAACATCAAGGAGTACGGTCCCCAGGAGTAGCCGCTGCGTTCGAGCTCTGCTGCGGCCGGCTCCAACAACGCTGCGGCAGCCGCGAATTCACCCTTGACCAGCAGTACATAAGCCAGCAACGCCTCGCCGATGGACCGCCCCGGCTGCTGCAGCTCGGCGAAGTCGGTGAACTGTTGAGCCAGCGTCTGGGCTTGTCCGACTTCACCGGCCATCAGCAGCGCGATGATCTGGCTCAAGCCGACGGTGAACCGTAACAGTCCCGGATGCTCTGCAGCCGCGGCAGTTTCGGCGAACCGCTGAACATCGCCCAGCCGGCCCATCCGCGCCGAAGACAACGCGGCGGCACTGGCCGCCCACGCCACCGCCATGTCACTGTCGGCCGGACCGTCCAGCACTGAGGTCGCCAACGTGATGGCGCGCTGCACGTTCCCGGAGTTCATCGCGAACGTGGCGGTCAGCCCGTCCAGCACCGCGCGGGCCGCGGGCTGGGTGACCCGATTGCGGGTGGTTTGCAGGAAGGCGGTGGCCCGTTCGGGCTCGCCGAGCATCCAGAACTGGTTGGCCGCCGTAGGTACCGCCCACGTCATCAGCTCGGGCTCCGACAGGCCAGCCGGATCCACCGCCGACAGCACCGCGCCCGCCTCGCGGCCGCGTCCCTGCCAGGCCAGCGCCTGGCCGAGGACCAGCCGGGCCTGAAGGCCGCCCGACCGATCCACCGCCGCCCGCGCCAGCCGTTCGGCCAGCCGCAAGTCACCCAGTCGCAACGCCTGCTGCGCTGCCTCGGTGACTTCGGTGATCGGTTGAAGCGCATCGCATTCCAGCGCCAGCGAGGCCAGCCGCAGCCGGTCGCTCAATCGCTCGCACGGGTGCTGGGAGAGCAGGTTGACCAGATCGGTACGGCGTTGCCGCGCGCCGTCCTTACCCAGGGCCGTCCTCGCGCGTTCGCCGAACAGCGGGTGCGCGGTGTAGACCACCGGGTCGGTGGCGCTGCCGCCCCGTACCCGGGTCTCGGCGGCGCCGAGGTCCTCGGCCTGGCCGACGGCGCCCTCCCCGGCCAGCACGGTCAGATCGGCCAGCGTCAGAGGTTCCAGGATGGCCAGGTAGTCCAACACCGCCCGGGCCGGTGGTGGCAAGTGGGCCAGGAATTCGTCGACGTCGGCAGCGGTGCGTGCCGCGTCCGGCGGCTCGACGTCGATCCGCTCCAACAGTCCGTCGGTCCACAACGCCGCGATCGCGGCGGGGGCGGCGTCGGCGCGGGCGGTGACGACCATCCGGGCGGTGCGGGTCAGGGCCAGCTGGTACACCAGGGTGGCCGACAGGATGTCTAGGTCGTGCGCCTCGTCGACGACGAGCAGCAGATCGCCTTGCTCGGCGGTCCTCATCAGTGAGGTACGCGCGGCCCGCAATAACGCCGCCGGCTTACCGATCTCGGCGATGTCGACGAGATGGCCGAAGGCGCCGAACGGCACCACCCGCTCGGCGGGAGTGCCGATGACCCAACGGGTCAGCGTGCCGGGATGCCGTTCGCAGAATCGTTCGGCGGCCAACCGGGCCAGGGTGGACTTGCCGACGCCGTCGGGCCCCAGGACGACACCGCCGCCCGCGTCCCCCAGCGCTGCGTCCAGCCGTTCCAGCGCGGCCGCGTGCTGTGGGACGTTCCAACGAATCGGCACCGTTGTGAGTTTATGGTGACCTTCACCCCGGCCGTGCGCAGGGCTTGCGCGGTTGGTCTACGTTTCGGTGTATGCCCGCAGAGACCAACGGTCAGTGGACGGTGGCGGTGTATTGCGCCGCTTCGCCAACGCATCCGGAGTTACTCGAGCTCGCCGCGTCGCTCGGGGCGAGCATCGCCTCGCGCGGCTGGAAGCTGGTGTGGGGCGGCGGGCATGTCTCGGCAATGGGCGCGGTGGCCTCGGCGGCGCGGGCGGCCGGGGGCTGGACCGTCGGGGTGATACCCACGATGTTGCAGAACCGCGAACTGGCCGACCGGGATGCCGACGAACTGATCGTCACCGACACGATGAGCGAGCGTAAGCGCGTGATGGAGGAGCGCGCGGACGCTTTCATCGCATTGCCGGGCGGTGTCGGCACCCTCGACGAGTTGTTGAGTGCCTGGACCCAGGGCTATCTCGACGTGCACGACAAGCCGATCGTGCTGCTGGATCCCTGGGGGCATTACGACGGGTTTCTGGCCTGGGTATACGGATTGATCGACAGCGGCTACATCTCCCAGGCGGCGGTCGATCGGATTGTTGTGGTGGATAAGGTCGGCGAGGCGCTGCAGGCGTGCGCGCCCGGCCTGACAAGGCTGCAGAGAATCGAGGAATCAGGTGTCTGATCACGAGGGCGGCGCGCGCACCCAAGTCAAGCTCACCCACATCGCCGCGCAAGTGCCCGGCCTCATCGCCGACGCGCCGTCGATCCTTCGGGGCGTGACCGGACTGCTGGCCCGGCCGGGGTCCAAGGTGTCGATCGCGTCGGTATTCCAGGACCGGGCCGCGCGCTACGCCGACCGGATCTTTCTGAAGTTCGGCGACCAACAGCTCACCTACCGAGACGCCAACGCAACCGCCAATCGATACGCCGCCGTGCTGGCCGCGCGCGGCGTCGGCCCAGGCGATGTCGTCGGCGTGATGCTGCGCAACTCACCCAATGCGGTGCTGACCATGCTGGCCGTTGTCAAGTGCGGCGCGATCGCCGGGATGCTCAACTACCACCAGCGCGGTGACGTCCTCAAGCACAGCCTGGGACTGCTGGACGCCAAGGTGCTGATCGCCGAATCCGACCTGGTCAGCGCGGTCAGCGAATCCGGCGGGTCGGCGGGCGAGGTGCTGACCGTCGAAGACCTGGAGCGATTCGCCACCACGGCGCCGGCGACCAACCCGTCGTCGGCCTCGGCGGTGCGTGCCAAGGACACCGCCTTCTACATCTTCACCTCGGGCACCACCGGATATCCCAAGGCCAGCGTGATGACGCACTACCGGTGGCTCAAGGCCCTCGGCGCGTTCGGCGGGATCGGACTGCGGCTGAAATCCTCCGACACGCTGTACAGCTGCCTGCCGCTCTACCACAACAACGCGCTGACGGTCGCCGTGTCGTCGGTGATCAACTCCGGCGCGACTTTGGCGCTGGGCAAGTCGTTCTCGGCGTCGCGGTTCTGGGACGAGGTGATCGCCGCCGACGCGACGGCGTTCATCTACATCGGCGAGGTCTGCCGGTACCTGCTCAACCAGCCGCCCAAGCCGACCGACCGCAAGCACAAGGTCCGCGTCATCGCCGGCAACGGGCTGCGGCCGGACATCTGGGAGGAATTCACCAAACGGTTCGGCATCGCCCGGGTCTGTGAGTTCTACGCCGCCAGCGAGGGCACCACGGCGTTCATCAACATTTTCAATGTGCCTCGCAGCACTGGAATTTCGCCGATGCCGCTGGCCTACGTCGAGTACGACCCGGACTCCGGCGAGCCGGTGCGCGACGAGAACGGGCGGGTCCGGCGGGTGCCCGCCGGCGAGCCGGGTCTGTTGCTCAGCCCGGTCAACCGCCTGCAACCGTTCGACGGCTACACCGACAAGTCAGCGACCGAAAAGAAACTGGTGCGCAATGCCTTCAAGGAAGGCGACACCTGGTTCAACACAGGTGACGTGATGAGCCCGCAGGGCATGTTCCACGCCGCGTTCGTCGACCGGCTCGGCGACACCTTCCGCTGGAAGGGCGAGAACGTGGCCACTACCCAGGTGGAAGCCGCGGTGGCCACGGATCCCAATGTCGAGGAGTGCACGGTGTTCGGCGTCGAGGTGCCCAATACCGGCGGACGCGCCGGCATGGCCGCGATCAAGCTGCGCGAGGGCAAGGAGTTCGACGGCCAGTCCCTGGCGCGGGCCGTCTATGACGAGCTGCCCTCCTACGCGCTGCCGCTGTTCGTGCGGCTGGTGGAGTCGCTCGAGCACACGACGACGTTCAAGAGCCGCAAGGTGGAGCTGCGCAAGCAGGCGTACGGCTCGGACGTCAAAGACCCGCTGTACGTGCTGGCCGGGCGCAAGGAGGGGTATGTGCCGTTCTACGACGAGTACCCCGAAGAAGTTTCCTCTGGTAAGCGACCGCAGGGCTGACTAACCGCGGGCACCACGATTTCGAGGGCCCGCGCACATCCAGGCACTATGGAACCGTGCAGGCAACTCTGTGCGGTCGCCCAGTCGCGAGCGATCGCGCGCTGATCATGGCGATCGTCAACCGCACCCCGGACTCGTTCTTCGACCGGGGTGCGACGTTCGCCGACGGGGCCGCCCGCGAGGCGGTCCACCGGGCCGTCGCCGAAGGCGCCGACGTGATCGACATCGGTGGAGTCAAGGCCGGCCCCGGCGAGCACGTCGACACCGATACCGAGGTCGCACGCCTGGTGCCGTTCGTCGAATGGCTGCGCGACGCCTACCCCCAGCAACTGATCAGCGTCGACACCTGGCGCTCCGAGGTGGCCAAACTGGCCTGCGCGGCGGGCGCCGACATCATCAACGACACCTGGGGAGGGGTCGACCCCCGACTGCAGGAAGTGGCGGCCGAGTTCGGCGCGGGCCTGGTGTGCGCGCACACCGGCGGAGCGTTACCGCGTACGCGGCCGTTCCGGGTGAGTTACGGTACGACTACCCGCGGGGTGGTGGACGACGTGATTCGCCAGGTCACAACCGCTGCCGAGCGGGCCGTCGCGGTCGGAGTTGCCCGCGATCGGGTGTTGATCGATCCGGCCCACGATTTCGGGAAGAACAGCTTCCACGGGCTGCTGCTGTTGCGGCACGTGGACGATCTTGTTAAGACCGGGTGGCCTTTGCTCATGGCTTTGAGCAACAAGGACTTCGTCGGGGAGACTCTTGGCGTGGACGTGACCGAACGGCTCGAGGGAACGCTGGCAGCGACCGCGCTGGCGGCTGCCGCCGGCGCGCGCATGTTTCGGGTGCATCAGGTGGCGGCGACCCGCCGGGTGCTGGAGATGGTGGCCTCGATCCAGGGGATGCGTCCGCCGAAGCGCACGGTGAGGGGGCTCGCATGACGGCATCGGAACTGTTCACCGGTGATGTGATCAATGGCTCCTGGCTGGCCGAACGCAGCTGGAATCGGCCGCGCTGGACGATCAGTGAACTGGTCGCGGCCAAGGCCGGCCGCACGATCTCGGTGGTGTTGCCCGCGCTCAACGAGGAAGAGACCGTCGCTTCCGTCATCGACAGCGTCTCACCCCTGGTGGACGGGTTGGTTGACGAGTTGATCGTGCTGGATTCGGGCTCCACCGACGACACCGAGATCCGCGCGATCGCGGCCGGCGCACGCGTCGTCAGCCGCGAGCAGGCCGTGCCCGAGGTCCCGACCCGGCCGGGCAAGGGCGAGGCGCTGTGGCGCTCCCTGGCGGCCACCAGCGGCGACATTGTGGTGTTCATCGACTCCGACCTGATCAACCCGCACCCGATGTTCGTGCCGTACCTGGTCGGCCCGCTGCTCACCGGCGAGGGCATTCACCTGGTCAAGGGCTTCTACCGGCGCCCGCTGAACGTCGCCGACGCGAGCGGCGGCGCCGGCGCGACCGGGGGTGGCCGGGTGACCGAGTTGGTGGCGCGGCCCCTGCTGGCGGCGCTGCGACCGGAGCTGGGCTGCGTGCTGCAGCCCTTGGGCGGGGAGTACGCCGCCACCCGCGAGCTGCTCACGTCCCTGCCGTTCGCGCCCGGTTACGGCGTCGAGATCGGCCTGCTGGTGGACACCTTCGACCGGTTGGGCCTGGACGCGATCGCTCAGGTCAACCTGGGTGTGCGAGCCCACCGCAACCGGCCGCTGGAGGAACTGGGCGCCATGAGCCGGCAGGTGATCGCCACCTTGCTGTCGCGGTGCGGCATTCCGGACTCAGGTGTCGGGCTCACCCAGTTCTTCCCGGTCCCGGACGGCTACACCCAGCACACCTTGCCGGTGTCGTTGGCCGACCGGCCGCCGATGAGCGTGCTTCGGCCTGCTTGAGTACCCGTGTCAGTGCCGTAGGGCAAGATCGTCCCCGTGGCGTTGGTGTTGCTTTACCTGGTGGTTCTGATCTTGGTCGCGACCGTGCTGTTCGGTGCGGCGAGTTTGCTGTTCGGTCGCGGCGAGCAGCTGCCGCCCCTGCCGCGGGCCACGACGGCCACGGTGCTGCCCGCGTTCGGCATCACCGGCGCAGACGTCGAGGCCGTGAAGTTCACCCAGGTCTTCCGGGGCTACAACACCACCGAGGTCGACTGGGTGCTGGCCCGCCTCGGCGCTGAGCTGGAGCGGCTGCGGGAGGAACTGGCGGCGACACACCAAAACGGGCCTGACCTCCACCTCGACAGCGACGACGCGCCGGTGCCCGACGAGGAGAGCGTCGTGCAAGAGCGGTCCGGCCCCACATGAGCGACGACGGCCTGGTGCGCTGCGGCTGGGCGGTGGTCCGCCCGGGTCCCGACGCGGACCTGTACCGCACCTATCACGACACCGAATGGGGCCAACCGCTGCGCGATGGGGTCGCGCTGTTCGAGCGGATGAGTCTGGAGGCGTTCCAGAGCGGCCTGTCGTGGCTGATCATCCTGCGAAAACGAGAGAATTTCCGGCAGGCTTTCCACCACTTCGACATCGAGACGGTCGCCGGCTTCACCGACGCCGACGTGCAACGACTGCTGGCCGATCCCGGCATCGTGCGCAACCGGGCCAAGATCGAGGCGACGATCGCCAACGCACGCGCGGCCGCGGAGCTCGGATCGCCGCAAGACCTGTCCGACCTGCTGTGGTCCTTTGCGCCGGCACCGCGGCCCAGGTTCGCTGACCTGTCCGAAATCCCCTCGGCGAGTGCCGAATCGAAAGCCATGGCACGTGAGCTCAAACGGCGCGGCTTCCGGTTCGTGGGGCCGACCACCGCCTACGCGTTGATGCAGGCCACCGGCATGGTCGACGACCACATCAGCGGCTGCTGGGTGCAGCCGGCCGTTCGTTGACTGGCCCGAATCGCCCCAGAAGCGGGTCTTTGTGCACGTGCCAACCCGGATAGGGAACAATAGAGGCGTGATTTGGCAGTTCAATGTCGGGTATGGCTGGGAATCCGCTGGCGGGGCATGCTCGGCGCCGACCAGGTCCGCAGGCGCGGGCCAGCTCGAATCTGGAGGGAGCACTCGATGGCGGCGATGAAGCCCCGGACTGGCGACGGTCCACTAGAAGCAACCAAGGAGGGGCGCGGCATCGTAATGCGGGTACCACTCGAAGGTGGTGGGCGCCTCGTCGTCGAGCTGACGCCCGACGAAGCCGCCGCGCTGGGCGACGAGCTCAAGGGCGTCACCAGCTAGCCCCACCCGGCCATCGGAGCGCGCTACATGCGCACCTTCCGGTAGATGTCCAGCGTCTGCTCGGCGATGTGCGTCCAGGAGAACTCCTCGATACAACGCTGACGTCCGGCGTGGCCGTATTGCTGTGCCCGTGCGGGATCGGCCACCAAGGCGTTGACCGCCTCCGCCAGCCTGGCCTCGTAGGCGTCGGGGAAGTCCGCGTCGTAGTGCACCAGTGAGCCGGTGACGCCGTCAGCGACCACCTCGGGGATGCCACCGACGTCGGAGGCCACCACCGCAGTCGCGCAGGCCATCGCCTCCAGGTTGACGATGCCCAGCGGTTCGTACACCGACGGACATACGAATACCGTTGCGGCCGAGAGTATTTCGCGCAACTTGCCGATTGGCAGCATGTCGCGCACCCAGAACACGCCGGTGCGGGTGCGGGCCAGTCCCGCCACCGCGGAGCGCACCTCCTCGGCGATTTCAGGGGTGTCAGGCGCACCCGCGCACAACACCAGCTGGATGTCCGGGCTGAAGTGGTGCGCGGCCGCCACCAGGTGGGAGACCCCCTTCTGTCGGGTGATTCGCCCGACGAAGGCGACCACCGGCCGGCGCGGGTCGACCCCGAGCTCGGCCAGCACCGATCCGGTGCGAACCGGGCCGGCGGGATGCCAGACTTCGGTGTCGATGCCGTTGCGGATCACGTGCACCACATTGGGATCCAGCGTCGGATAGACGCGCAGGATGTCGTCGCGCATGCCGGAGCTGACGGCGATGACCGCATCGGCGGCCAGCACCGCGGTGTTCTCCACCCACGAGGACACCTGATAGCCGCCACCGAGTTGCTCCGCCTTCCACGGCCGCATCGGCTCCAGTGAGTGTGCGGTCAGCACATGCGGGATGCCGAAGAGCAACTTGGCCAGATGCCCGGCCAGGCCGGTGTACCAGGTGTGGGAATGCACGACGGTCGCCGCGCTCGCGGCATTGGCCATCACCAGATCCGCCGACAGCGTCGACAACGCCGCGTTGGCGTTGCGCAGCCGCGGGTCGGGCTGGTGCGCGACGGCACCTGAGCGGTCGGCACCCATGCAATGCACGTCGACCGCACACAGCTTGCGTAGTTGGGCTACCAGTTCGGTGACGTGTACACCGGCCCCGCCGTAGACCTCCGGAGGGTATTCCCGAGTCATCATCGCCACCCGCATACCCGCACGTTAGTTTGCGAGCAGTAGAGCCCGCATCGCGGGTGATCAGGGGCTGCGGGTGGCAGCTGTTTGCGGCTGCCGATAGGTTTGACCTCATGAGGGAAGCGCCACACGTGCTGGGCATTGTCCTGGCCGGTGGTGAGGGCAAGCGCCTCTATCCGTTGACGGCCGACCGGGCCAAGCCCGCGGTTCCCTTCGGCGGCGCATACCGGTTGATCGACTTCGTGCTGTCCAACCTCGTCAACGCCCGCTATCTGCGGATTTGTGTTCTCACCCAGTACAAGTCGCACTCGTTGGACCGTCACATCTCCCAGAACTGGCGGTTGTCGGGCCTAGCCGGTGAGTACATCACCCCGGTGCCCGCCCAACAACGGCTCGGCCCCCGCTGGTACACCGGTTCCGCGGACGCCATCTACCAGTCACTCAACCTGATCTACGACGAAGACCCCGACTACATAGTCGTTTTCGGTGCCGACCACGTCTACCGGATGGATCCCGAGCAGATGGTGCGGTTCCACATCGACAGTGGCGCCGGCGCAACGGTAGCGGGCATCCGGGTGCCGCGGGCCGACGCGACCGCGTTCGGCTGCATCGACGCCGACGAATCGGGCCGGATCCGCAATTTCGTCGAGAAGCCGCTCGACCCGCCCGGGACTCCCGATGACCCGGCCGCCACCTTCGTGTCGATGGGCAACTACATCTTCACCACCAAGGTTCTGATCGACGCGATTCGTGCCGACGCTGACGACGACCACTCCGACCACGACATGGGTGGGGACATCATTCCTCGGCTGGTCGCCGATGGGATGGCCGCCGTCTATGACTTCAGCGACAACGAGGTGCCAGGCGCCACCGACCGCGACCGGGCCTACTGGCGCGACGTCGGTACCCTCGATGCGTTCTATGACGCCCACATGGACCTGGTGTCGGTGCACCCGGTGTTCAACCTGTACAACAAGCGCTGGCCGATCCGCGGGGAGTCCGAGAACCTGGCGCCGGCGAAGTTCGTCAACGGCGGTTCCGCCCAGGAGTCCGTGGTGGGCGCCGGCAGCATCATTTCGGCGGCCTCGGTGCGCAACTCGGTGCTGTCGTCCAACGTTGTGGTCGACGACGGCGCGATCGTGGAGGGCAGCGTGATCATGCCTGGGGCGCGGGTCGGCCGCGGCGCCGTGGTGCGGCACGCGATCCTGGACAAGAACGTCGTCGTCGGCCCGGGGGAGATGGTGGGCGTCGACCTCGAGCGAGACCGGGAGCGCTTCGCGATCAGCAGCGGCGGCGTCGTCGCCGTTGGCAAGGGCGTCTGGATCTAGCCTCCGTGAGGTGGTCACCTCCCACCGCGAGCAGACGCAAAAGCACCCGATCTGGGCACCAAAAGGGTGCTTTTGCGTCTGCTCGCGCTATATCTGGGGGACCAGCAGGTGCGAGTTGTAGCGCCGTCCCCAGCGCAGGGTGACCAGACCGCGCGGCGGGTCGGGGTAGGCCGCAGGATATTGACCGATCAACGGGTTGCGCGGCCAGAGCCAGCGGCCGGCAACCACCAGGCGCAGTTGTTCGCCGGCGCGAAACAGCGTCGCCGACGGGCCCAGCGCCACGTCGACCGCGACCACCTCGCCCGGCTTCACGGGCTGGATGCGATTCAGCGCCGGCACCGGATCCCAGGGCTTGGATAGCTCAGCATCCAACTCGCGCAGCAGGACTCGCTGCCACCCGGTGGTCACCCGGTCGCGGCCATAACCGTAGGACCCTTCGAACTCGACGTACCGCCCGTTGCGCCACTTCTCCACGCCGACAAATAGATTCGCGTCCTCGCAACCATCCAGCTGCACCCACAATCGCGCCGCCATCGGACCCGTCAGCTCGATATCCTCAGGCACCGTCCAGTTGAAAGCCGCAGCGCGAGAATGACTATCGAAAGTGATGCTGCCCGCAGCCGAGGGCGGATCGGTGGCCAGCCGACCGGCCCCGGCCAGGTGCAGGGGCCGCCAGTGGGTGCGGGAAAGGGGCCACTCGTTCTCCTCGCGCACCGCGACGACGGTGTCGCGGTCTTCGCGCACTTCCAGCCGGACGCTGCGGCCCGCGGGCGCGCCGTCCAGCACGGCACGAAAGAAGCGCAGCTGCTCGTCCCGCGCTTCGTCCGAGTAGAAAGTGGCCCACTTGCCGCCCCGGTGGGTGTAGAGCCGGGCATGGCTTGAGCCGCTGTTTGTGAACGCCCGGATCGAGCCGCGGCTGTGCAGGTTGTTGTCCGAGAAGCTGCCACAGACCAGCATCGGCACCTCGATTGCCGACAGATCAGGTGCGACGGAGCGCCAGAAGTCGTCGCGCAGCGGGTGTTCGGTCTGCATCTGCTCGAGGTCGTATTGCTGACGGGTGCGACGCCGCACGCCGCGTGACCACATCCCGGTGAACCCGGATTCGCGCACGCCGCCAGGAAACGTCAGGTCGCGGTAGGCGTCGGTGAAGCCTTCCCACGGGCAGATCGCCCGCAGCGCCGGCGGCTGCAACGCCGCGACGGCGTACTGGCTGATGGCCAGATACGAGACCCCGAGCATGAGCACCCGACCGTCGCTCCACGGGTGTTCGGCCAACCACTGCACCAAGTCGTAGGTGTCCTCGGCTTCCTGCCGGGACAGCAGATTCCCGGTTCCGTCCGAGCGTCCACAGCCGCGGGAGTCGGCATTTACCACGACGAAGCCACGAGCCGTCCACCAGGCCGGATCGGGCGCCTCCCAGCTGGTGAGCGCAGAGAAGCGCACGGACGCGGGCTGACGCAACGCCCGGTACTGCGCAGAGAACGCCCATTTCTTGCGACGGCGCTTCGGCAGCTCGTCTTTGCCATAGGGATGGACACTGAGGATCACCGGCAGCGCGATGTGGTCGTGCGGCCGGAACACATTGATACGCAACACCGTTCCGTCGCGCGTCGGCACCTCGACGTCTCTCTCGACGGTCAGGTAGGTCGGGGGATCGGTGACGGTAACGGGTGGTTTGGCGATTCCGCGGATCCGCTCCCGCGCATAGCGCAGGGCGCCGGGTCTATGCCACGGCCGGTCCAGGGCAGGTGACGGGTCTCGCGCCACGCCGTTACCTTAGAACGTGGTGGTGATCACCACACGTGCGGCACCAGTCGGTAGCGCACCCGCTGGGTGTAGTCGCGGTAACCGTTCAGCCCCTCCACCAGTGCCCGCTCTTCGTCGCGGATGCGGAAAACCAGAACAAGCAGCGAGGGAACGAAGAGCACCAGCCCCCAGTAGGACCCCAGCGCCAAGGGAATCCCCAACATCAGGATCATGTTTCCGAAATACATCGGGTGGCGCAGGTGGCCGTAAAGGCCGGTCGAGACGACGTGCTGGCCGGCCTCCACCGTCACGGTCGCGGCCGCATAGTTGTTCTGGATGATCGTCAGCATGCCGATGGACAATCCCACCGCGACCATTACGTCGCCGAGCGCCGTCACTGCGGCGGGCACCGAGGACCAGCCGAACCGGTGATCGAGCGCGCTGAGAACCATCATCGCGAACAGTGCCGCGAATGCTCCGACGATGATGAATCTCTGGACGGTCCTGGTCTCAGCCTTCGGACCGGCGTGCATGCGCCGTTGCAGGGCGGCCGGGTTGGTCCGAGCCAGGTAGGCACTTGGCGCGATCGTGGCGACAGTGAATATCGCGACGAAAACCCAGCCTTGCCAATAGTTCAGCGTGCCGGCCGGATAAAACACGACCAGACCGAACAACGCCAGACCGACCAGTCCCGACGCGAGCGCTTTCAGACCGATGTTCATGACCGCATGTCCCTCCGACGGAAAGCTATGGCGCCGAACGCGATCAGTGCCGCGTCAATCCCGAGCAGCCAAACCAGTGGTGCGGCGCTGAACGCGCCCGCCCCTACCCGCGGGGTGTGGGTGAACGGCTCCAGGTCGAGCAACCATTGCGGGGAGCCCGACAGCGAACCGAGCAGGTATACCGCGACGAAGCCGACCAGCACACCCCAAGCCGCAGGAGTGAGGCGCGGTGTCAGACCGAACAGTGCGACGGTCACCGCCGCCAGCAGCCAGACCGCGGGCAGCTGCACGGCGGCGGTGCCGAGGACCGTGGGCAGTTTGCCGGCGATGTCCCCGGCCGCGGCGCCGTAGGCGAGCCCGGCGGCCAGGCCCGACAGCAGGATCGCGAACGTCGACCCGCCCAGCGCCATCACCAAGTGACTTGCCAGCAGCCGGGTGCGGGAAACCGCTCCCGCGAGCAGGGTTTCGGCCCGGTGCTCGGCTTCTTCCTGGTGCAACCGCAGGGACAGGGAGATCGCGAACGCGGCGGCGATCATGCCCAGCATGGCGAACCCGACCACGATGAATCCCTGCTCTACCGCACCCGTGCCGCCGAGACGCGCGACGATGTCCCGCGCGGACGCGCCGCCCAGTTCGTCACCGATGCCGTGCGTCACGCTGCCGATCAACAAGCCGTACAGGCCCAGGCCGACCGTCCACACCAACACCGCACCGCGGTCGAGCCGCCACGCCAGCGCAAAAACGTTGCCGAGCCAGGCGGAGGCGGTGCTACGGCCGGCGCGTTCGGCGATCAGGCCGGCCCCGACATCGCGGCCGGCGAGCAGCCAGTACGCGGCACCGGTCAGTGCCACCGTCGTCACCACGTGCAGCAGCAGCACCCACCAGTGATCACCCGCATACGGGCGAACCTGCAGCGACCACCCCAGGGGCGAAAACCAAGACAGCCCGCCAGAACTCGCGTCGCCAACGGCGCGCACGGTGAATGCGGTGCCCAGGACGGCGAACGCCACGCCGCGCGCGACCCGGGCGCTCGGGGACAACTGCGCGGCCACCGCGGCCACCGCCGTGAACACCAACCCGGACGCGGCCAGGGCCGAGCAAAAGGCAACGGAGCCGCTCACCGGGACTGAGGTGGCGAGCAAGCCGGCGGCGCCGATGAGGCCGGTCAGCAAGGATGCCCCGAAGGACAACAGCAGCGCCGCGGTGAGGCTGGCGTAGCGGCCGACCGCGGTCGAGTCGATCAATTCGGCCCGCCCGCTCTCCTCGTCGGCGCGGGTGTGCCGGATGACGGTGAGAATGACCGCGACCGCGATGAGCACGTGGAACATCCCGGCTTTCCAAATGCCCACGGCGCCAAGGCTGTCGTTGTAGATCTGGCCGTAGAGCGCGCGCTGCGCCGGGCTGGCCATGATCGAGGTGGCGAAGCCGGCCCGGTCGGCCTGGGTGGGGTAAACCTTCTCGATACTGCCGATGTAGACGCTGCCCAGCGGGAGAGACAGCAGTAACACCCACAGCGGCAATGAAATCCGGTCCCGGCGCAGATAGAGCCGCAGCAGACCGAGCGTACCGCTGAAGTTGGAACTGCGCTGCGGCCCGCGGTGTTGGGTCGGGCGATCCAGGAGGGCGGTGCTCATCGCGCCGCCACCTGCTCGCGCGACCCGTTGGTGCTGTAGTGCCGCAAGAACAGCTCCTCGAGGGAGGGGGGTTGGCTGACGAGGCTGCGCAGGCCGGCGTCCCCGAGCACCCGGATCAATTCGCCCAGGCTTTCGCTGTCGACCTGGGCGCGCACCGTATTGCCCTCGACGCTGACGTCCTCCACACCTCTGATTCGGGTGAGATCGCCTGGGTCGCCGATCATCTCGGCCTTGATCGACGTCCTGCTGAGGTGCCGCATCGATTCCAGCGACCCGCTCTCGACGGTCCGGCCGGCAGCGATGATGGTGACCCTCTCACAGAGCGCCTCGGTCTCTGCCAGGATGTGACTGGACAGCAGCACCGTCACACCGCGGTCACGCGCTTCGCTGACACACTGCTGGAAAACGTTCTCCATCAACGGGTCAAGCCCGCTGGTCGGCTCGTCGAGCAGCAGTAGGCGGGCCCGCGAGGAGAACGCCGAGATCAACGAGACCTTCTGCCGGTTGCCCTTGGAGTAGGTCCGCACCTTCTTGCGCGGATCGAATTCGAAACGCTCGATCAATTCCGCGCGCAGCTTCGGGTCGATACCGCCGCGCATCCGGGCCAGCAGGTCGATGGTCTCGCCACCGGTCAACGCTGGCCATAGCGTGACATCACCGGGCACGTAGGCGATTTCGCGGTGCAGCCGAACCGCGTCGGTCCACGGATCGCCGCCCAGCAGGCGCGCAGTACCGCCGTCGGCTTTCACCACACCCAGCAGGATGCGGATGGTGGTCGACTTGCCGGCGCCGTTGGGTCCGAGAAAGCCGTGCACCTCGCCTTCGGCCACGGTCAGGTCGAGGCCGTCAAGCGCTCGCACGGATCCGAAGTTCTTGGTGAGCCCCCGAATCTCGATGGGCGCCAGGTGGTTAGCTGACATCTTTCTCTCCTTGGTCTTCTCGAGCGAGAAACGCCTCGTACATGGTGTGATCGGTCAGCAGGCCCTCGGAATAGATCTCGAGGGCGGGCAGCACCATGTCACGCGCGTAGTCGCGCAGAACCGCGCGCACATCCGTCGGGGTTTCGTGCATCTGCAGATAGAGCAGGAAGCCGCCGCCACCGGTGATCGCCAGGTACCTGGCCCTGCCCTGGGGATCACGACTCGGCTTGAGGGTGCCGGCCGCAACACCCTCTGCCATGTAGTCTTCGGTGTTTTGAATCATCCTCTGCCACAGCATTTTTGCCAGCTCACCGCCGGATTGCATGCTGCGGACCAGATACGCCATCAGCGGTGCGTAGGACTCGATCTCCGCCATGGCGCCCAGCCAGGTGGCGGGGTCATTGGACTGAATGGTTTCGGACTTTTCGCTGCGGATGACTTCGGCGATGTATTCGTCGCAGGCCTTGCGTAAGCCGTCCTTGGAGCCGAAGTGGTGGATGACCAGTGCCGCGCTCACCCCGGCCGCCTCCGCGATGGTGCGCAGCCCGACGCCGAAGCCGTGCTCGCCGAACTGCACGATCGCCGCATCACGGATCCGGGCGGCCGCAGTCAAGTCGGCTGAACGCATGTTCAGTACACTAAACGCTTGTTCAGTCGACGTCAAGCGCTCAGCGCCGAAAATGTCCACCAAACGCAACGCACTTAGCCGGATTTGCGCTAAGCACCCGCGCCGCCGCGCTTTTCGATACGTTGTGCCGGGCCGAGGGGGCCGCACAAACATTTGGGGGGGTAATGAACTTTGCCGTGCTGCCGCCGGAGATCACCTCGGCACAGCTCTTCGCCGGTGCGGGAACGGGGCCGATGCTCGCGGCCGCTGCGGCCTGGGACGGGCTGGCGGCCGAATTGGGTTCGGCCGCGTCGTCCTTCGGGGCAGTGACATCAGGGCTGACCACGGCATCGTGGCAGGGTGCCGCGGCGTCGGCAATGATGGCAGCCGCGACGCCGTACACGCTGTGGCTGAGCGCGACCGCGGCCCACGCCGAGCTCGCGGCCGGGCAGGCCAAGGCGGTGGCTTCGGTGTTCGAAGCGGCTCGAGGGGCGATTGTGCATCCGGAGTTCGTGTCCGCCAACCGAAGTCAGCTCGTGGCGTTGGTGCGGTCGAACTTCTTCGGGTTCAATGCCCCGGCGATCGCTGCCGTCGAGGCGTTGTACGAGCAGATGTGGGCCCAGGATGTGACGGCCATGTCCAGCTACTACAGCGGCGTCGTGGCAGCGGCCGAGCAACTGGTGCCGTTCCAGCAGGTGCTGGGGCAGCTGAACCTGGGCATCGGGAACATCGGCAGCTTCAACCTCGGCGGCGGTAACACCGGCAGCTTCAACATCGGTGGTGGCAACAGCGGTGGAAGCAATCTCGGCCTGGGTAACTACGGCTCGTTCAACATCGGCGCCGGCAACGGAAACGCCGTTCTGGGGGCGGTCGGCGCACCCTATCCGGGCGCGGCGTCCTACAACTTCGGCCTGGGCAATATCGGTTCGTTCAACGTCGGCGTCGGAAACGTCGGCACCGGAAACATCGGGTTCGGCAACGGAAACCTGGCCACCGCCGTCGCCGGTATCCCAGGAGCCTTCAATATCGGCCTCAGCAACCTCGGCAGCAACAACTTCGGCATCGGCAACGTCGGCCTCGACAACATCGGCCTCGGCAACGTCGGCAACAACAACATCGGTATCGGGCTCACCGGCAACAACCAGATCGGCATCGGCGGTTTCAACGCCAACAACGTCGGCTGGAACGTCGGGCTGGGCAACAACGGCAGTTTCAACTTCGGACTGGCCAACACCGGTGACGGCAATTTCGGCTTCGCGAACACCGGCAACGGCAACGTCGGGATCGGCCTCACCGGGGACCATCAGATCGGCTTCGGCGGCTTCAATTCCGGCAGCGGCAACGTCGGGCTGTTCAACTCGGGTAGCGGCAACGTCGGACTGTTCAACTCGGGCACCGCGAACTGGGGCCTGGGCAACACCGGGAGCCAAAACCTGGGTTTGCTGAATTCGGGTGTGGCCGATACCGGTATCGGCAACAGCGGTTCCACCAATACCGGTCTGTTCAACGCGGGCAGCTTCAACACCGGGTCGTTCAACGCGGGCAGCACCAACATGGGCCTGGCGAACGCCGGCAACGGCAACCTGGGCGCCTTCAACTCCGGTGGCACCTCGCTGTTCGGCCACAACGTCGGGTTCTTCAACGCCGGCAATCACAATGTGGGTTCGTTCAACGCCGGCTTCGGCAATGTGGGGTGGTCGAACACCGGCATCAGCAACACCGGCGGCTTCAACGCCGGCGGCAACGGCAGCGATCCCGTTTTCGGACAGGGCAACATCGGCGAGGCCGGCAACACCGGGTTCTTCAACACCGGCTTCACCAACACCGGGTTGTTCAATTCGGGCAACACCAACACGGGTCTGTGGAATGCCGGCGACGTCAACACCGGCTTCGGCGGGATCGCAAGTTATAGCGGCAATTCGGGATTCGGTAACTCAGGGATCGGCAACTCCGGGTTCTTCAACCTCGGCGACTACAACTCGGGCCTGTCCAACTCGGCTAGCGGCGGGTACAGCTCGGGTTGGGGCAATGCCGGCGGGGGCGAAGACAACGTGGGCTTCTTCAACGCCAGCGACGCCGGCACCAACACCGGATTCTTCAACGGCGGAGCCGGCGGCTTGCAGGTGGGCTTCTTCAACGCCGGTAACCACGACATCGGTTTCGGAAACGTGGGCTATTACAACACCGGCTTCTTGAACTCCGGTCAGCACAGTTCGGGTGTCGGCAACACCGGACCCGGCGCCGATTCCGGCGGCTTCAACGCGGGCGCCGGCCAATCCGGCTTCTTCAACCGCGGATAACGCCCACGCCCAGCGCCTCAGTCGCGGACCGCGGCCAGCAGCCCGTCACCCAGCGGGATCAGGGCTGGCGTCAGGCGCTCGTCCTCGGCGATCAGCCGGGCAGCCTCGCGCACCGCGGCGACCTCGGCGTCGCGGGCGCCGGGGTCACCGGCGCGGCCGCCCAGCGCGGCCCGGTGTACCACGATGACCCCGCCGGAGCGCAGCAGTCGCACGCCCTGCACCACGTACTCGGGCTGGTCGATCGGGTCGGCGTCGATGAACACCAGGTCGTAGGACTCGTCGGCGAGCCGGGTCAGCACTTCCTGGGCCCGGCCGCTGATCAGCCTGGTACGCGACGGCCCGATGTGCGCCTCGGCGAACACCTGCCGGGCCTGCCGGACGAATTCGGGTTCGATGTCGATGGTGGTCAGGACGCCGTCGTCGCTCATGCCGGACAGCAGCCACAGTCCACTGACGCCCACGCCGGTGCCGACCTCCGCGACTGCCTTGCCGCCGCTGAGTTTGGCGAGCATGCTCAGCAACGCGCCAACCGCGGGTGTGACGGCGCCCGCACCACTGTCGACGGCCCGTTCGCGGGCGCCGGCCAGGATCTCGTCCTCGGAGATCGACTCTTCGGCGTGCGACACCAGTGATTCGGCCCGGCTGTGGGTCGCCTCACCGCGGGTGTTGGAACCGGATGTCGGGGTGCCGTCCATGTCCGCAGAGTATGCCGAACGGGTGTGGTCGTCCTTCAGGCGCGCCCGGTGGAGCCGAGGGCGACGCGCCCGGCCGCCGAGGCGCGACGGGTCTTATTGCACAAGCAAAATGCGCTGGATAACGCAGATAACAGTATGGTTTCTCAGCCAAAGCTCAGACTGCTCCTACCTCGCCCACACACGGGTAGGCAACGGTGAGTTCTATGGAACGCGGCGCGCTGTGGGGTGAAGACGACGGGAATGCGGAATGGCATCTCCGTGTTTCGAAGAGTGAGGAAATGCCGATCCTGGGTGTCAGGAACAAGCAGAAGGAAGTGAACACCACCACCGTGAGCACCACCACCATGTCTCACCCCCAACAGGTGCGCGACGACGACTGGGCTGAGCCGGCCGACAAGCTGCTGGGCACAGCGATTTTCGACGCGACCGGGGACAAGGCGGCTATGCCGTCCTGGGACGAATTGGTGCGCCAGCACGCCGACCGCGTCTACCGGCTGGCCTACCGGCTCTCCGGCAACCAGCACGACGCGGAGGACCTGACACAGGAGACGTTCATCCGGGTTTTCCGGTCCGTCCAGAACTACCAGCCCGGCACGTTCGAAGGCTGGCTACACCGCATCACCACCAACCTGTTCCTCGACATGGTCCGCCGCCGGGCACGTATCCGGATGGAGGCGCTGCCTGAGGACTACGATCGCGTGCCGGCCGACGAGCCGAACCCCGAGCAGATCTACCACGACTCCCGGCTGGGGCCGGACCTGCAGGCCGCGCTGGACTCGCTGCCGCCGGAATTCCGCGCCGCGGTCGTGCTGTGTGACATCGAGGGCCTGTCCTATGAGGAGATCGGTGCCACGCTGGGCGTCAAGCTCGGGACCGTCCGCAGCCGCATCCACCGCGGGCGTCAGGCTCTGCGGGATTACCTGGCCGCCCACCCCGAACACGGGCTGCGTCCCGAGGACCGCGTGTTGAGGTCGGCCAGCTAAGCGACCTGAGTGGCCGAATCATCGAATGGCCACTGCATGGTTGCCAACTGGTCCCAAATACCCGGGTTTTGAAGGCAGAACATGGTTATCAGGCACAACGTCGCGCTACATTCGAAATATCCATGGCTCGAAAAGGCGCGAAGGGAGCTGGTGATGGCCGACCGGGGGCAAGTGTTTCGGCGCGCGTTCTCCTGGCTTCCTACCCAGTTCGCGTCGCAAAGTGATGCGCCGATAGGTGCGCCGCGCCGCTTCGGGTCCACCGAGCATCTGTCCATAGAGGCCATCGCCGCTTTCGTGGACGGCGAGCTGCGGATGAACGCGCACCTGCGGGCCGCGCACCACCTGTCCCTGTGCCCCCAGTGCGCTGCCGAGGTGGAGGACCACAGCCGCGCCCGCGCGGCACTGCGCGACTCCCACCCCGTCCGGATTCCCAGTTCGCTGCTCGGGTTGCTGTCCGAGATTCCGCATCACCCGCACGAAGATGCGCCCTCGCTGTCCGACGCGTTTGCCGAGCCCGACGCACGTGAACAGCGGAAGCGCCGCTAGCTTGACTTTTGCGCCCCCGGCGGGCTGCGCGCGCGTTCATGTCGACCGTCCGGGATCCGTGGATACTAGGGTGGACGAACAACCTCGTGCCGGTGTGTCGCTGCGCACATGGCCCGGTATCGGGCTCGAAATGGATCTAGAAGAGGAACCGTGACCTCCGACGAAGGCAAGAACAGCGGCCAGGACACCGAACGGCTGGCGCCGCGGCCCATCTATCGTCCGCCGGTCGATCCCGCCTCGCGGCAAGCGTTCGGGCGTCCGGCCGGGCAGCAAGGCTCCTTCGTGGCCGAGCGGGTGCGGCCACAGAAGTTTCAGGAACAGTCCGAATTCCGGCCGCACGACAAACCTGCCGACCCGGTGCTGGAAGAGGCCTTCGGCCGCCCGTTCGGCGGCACCGAGACGCTGCAACGTCACCCCATCGACGCCAGCGCGCTGGCGGGCGAGAAGAACGGCGACCAGCACGACGAACCCGATGACCCGTGGCGCGACCCCGGAGCCGCCGCTGCGCTGGGCACCCCGGCGCTACCCCCGCAGGTCAGCCACGGGGAGCTGAAACACAGCGGCAAACTCGGTGTGCGCGACGTTCTGTTCGGCGGCAGGGTCTCTTACCTGGCCCTGGCGGTGCTGCTGCTGATCGCCCTGGTCATCGGTGTGATCGGTGGGGTGATCGGCCGCAAGACCGCGGAAGTCGTGGAAGCGTTCACCACCTCGAAGGTGACGCTGTCGACCGCGGGCAACGCCGAGGAGCCGGCCGGCCGGTTCACCCGGGTCGCGGCCGCAGTCGCCGACTCGGTGGTGACCATCGAGTCCAAGAGCGACCAGGAAGGCATGCAGGGGTCGGGCGTCGTCATCGACGGCCGCGGCTACATCGTCACCAACAATCACGTGATCTCCGAAGCCGCCAACAATCCCAGCCAGTTCAAGACCACGGTGGTGTTCAACGACGGTAAGGAAGTGCCTGCCAGCCTGGTCGGTCGCGACCCGAAGACCGACTTGGCGGTGCTCAAAGTCGACAACGTGAACAACCTGAGCGTGGCCCGGCTCGGTGACTCCGACAAGGTGCGAGTCGGCGACGAAGTGCTGGCTGCGGGCGCTCCGCTGGGCCTGCGCAGCACAGTCACGCACGGCATCATCAGCGCGCTGCACCGGCCCGTCCCGTTGTCCGGCGAAGGTTCAGACACCGACACCGTCATCGACGCCCTGCAGACCGACGCGTCGATCAACCACGGCAACTCCGGCGGTCCGCTGATCGACATGGACTCGCAGGTGATCGGCATCAACACCGCCGGCAAGTCGCTGTCCGACAGCGCCAGCGGGCTGGGCTTCGCGATCCCGGTCAACGAGATGAAGCTGGTGGCGCAGACGCTGATCAAGGACGGCAAGATCCTGCATCCCACGCTGGGCATCAGCACCCGTTCGGTGAGCAACGCGATCGCATCCGGTGCGCAGGTGGCCAACGTCAAGGCGGGTGGACCCGCTCAGAAGGGCGGAATCCTGGAGAACGACGTCATCGTCAAGATCGGCAGCCGCAACGTCGCCGACTCCGACGAGGCGGTCGTGGCAACGCGGCAGCTGACGATCGGCCAGGACGCCCCGATCGAGGTGGTCCGCGACGGTCGGCATGTGACGCTGACGGTCAAACCCGATCCCGATACGAGCCCGTGATGAGAGCAAGCGCGGCGCAGCCGGGCGCAGCGGGTCATCACCATCTGACCCTGATGAGAGCAAGCGCGGCGCAGCCGGGCGCAGCGGGTCATCACGCTGCGATCTGATGTTCGCCAACATCGGCTGGGGAGAAATGCTCGTCCTCGTGGTGGTCGGGCTGGTGGTGCTTGGGCCAGAGCGGCTGCCCGGGGCCATTCGCTGGACGGCGGGTGCGTTGCGGCAGGCGCGCGACTACCTCAGTGGCGTGTCCAATCAGCTGCGCGAGGACATGGGCCCGGAATTCGACGACCTGCGAGGCCAGCTCGGTGAACTGCAGAAATTGCGGGGGATGACACCGCGCGCGGCGTTGACCAAGCACCTGCTCGACGGCGACGACTCGATCTTCACCGGCAACTTCGACAAGCCGACCAGTAACACCCCTGCGCCGCCGACGCCGGCGCAGGAGCCGGCTGCCGAGAATGCCTCGCCGTCCGCGCCCGAGCGCACTCCGTTCGATACCGACGCCACCTGAGAGCGCGGCTGGCCGCCGAGCGTGGGGCCTATGGACTCCTCCGGCGCGTAAGACCCACGTTCGGCGACGCAGCGAACGTGAAATAGCGCTCGCGCAACCTAACGGCGTGTGGGGTCGAGACCGAGCGACATGCCCGCCAGACCACGCCGCCGCGACGACAGGCTGTCGGCGATGCGGGCCAATTCCTTGCCCACCGCCGAGTCAGGGGTGCTGAGCACCACGGGTACGCCGGCGTCGCCGGCGGCCACCAGCGCGGGATCCAGCGGAATCTGACCCAGCAGCGGCACGTCGGCGCCGACCGCACGGGACAGCCGCTCGGCTACCTGCCGACCACCGCCCTCGCCGAACACGTGGAGCGTGGTGCCGTCCGGCAGCGTGAGGCCGGACATGTTCTCCACCACACCCACGATGCGCTGCCGGGTCTGGATCGCGATGCTGCCTGCGCGTTCGGCGACCTCGGCGGCGGCCGCCTGCGGCGTCGTCACCACCAAGATTTCGGCGTTGGGAAGTAGTTGAGCCAGCGAAATCGCGACATCGCCGGTACCCGGCGGCAGGTCGAGCAGCAGCACGTCCAGGTCGCCCCAGTAGACGTCCGCCAGGAACTGCTGCAGCGCGCGGTGCAGCATCGGTCCGCGCCACACCACCGGGGAGTTGTCCTGGGTGAACTGGGCGATCGAGATGACCTTCACGTCGTGCGCGATCGGCGGCAGGATCATCGACTCGACCTGTGTGGGCCGGTCCGTGGTGCCCATCATGCGGGGGATGGAGTGGCCGTGGATGTCGGCGTCGAGCACCCCGACCGACAGCCCGCGGGCAGCCATCGCGGCGGCCAGGTTGACCGTGACGGTGGATTTGCCGACTCCGCCTTTGCCCGAGGCCACCGCGTAGACGCGGGTCAGCGAGCTGGGCTGGGCGAATGGGATGACGGGTTCGGCTGCGTCACCACGCAATTGCTTTCGCAGCTCGGTGCGCTGTTCGTCGCTCATCACGTCCAGGCTGACCCGCACCGCACCGGTGCCGGGGACATCGGCGACCGCCTGGGTGACGCGCTCACTGATCTCGGACTTCTTCGGGCAGGCCGCGGTGGTCAGGTAGATCGCGACGTGCACGCCGCCGCCAGGTTCGACGTCGATGCTCTTGACCATCCCCAGTTCGGTGATGGGGCGTCGCAATTCGGGATCGACGACTTTGCCCAGGGCGGCGCGGATGGCCGCGGTCAGGTCGTCGTGGTGGGTTTCAGACATCACCGCCGAGTGTAGGCGGCGCGGACCGGCGCCAGCTCAGGCCGGTCGGTCTCAGCTGACCGGGGCGAGCACCGGTTCGCCCGGCGCCGGTGCGCTGGGCTGCTGCGGGCCCGCCGGCTTGGGTGTCGGTGATCCGTTGGGCGGCTGCTGGCCCGCCGGAGCCGCGGGGGCCGGTGCGGCCGGGGGCGCCGGCGCTGCGGGCGATGGCACCGCGGGGGCCGGTGCGGCCGGCGGTTGACCGATCGGAGCCGGCGGTGGCGGCGCAAACGGTGGCGACGGCGCGAACGGGTCCGGGAAAGGCGGTGCCGCCGGCGGAGCGGCCGGTGCCAGGACGATGCCGCCGTTGGGTATCGGTGGCCCATTCGGTATCGGGGGTGCCATCCCCGGTGGCGCCGACTCGGGGGATTGCGAGCTCAGGCAGATCAGGGTGCATCCCGGCGTCACCACCGGCTGCGGCGGCTGCAGCTGCGCGGGCGGCAGCCACGGCCACATCGGCGATTGCTGTGGCAACTGCGGGTATTGCGAGATGATTTGCGGCTGCCCGAAGTCGATCAGCGGGATGTGCTGCAGCATCGGGTCGTTGCCGCCCAGGCCGTTGACGTTCAGCGGCAGGTTCGGGCCCAGGCCCTCCGGATGTTCGAGGTGCGCATCGCCGATCGGCGGGGGCGGCCCGGTGATCGGTGGCAGGTCGACCGGGACCACGCCGGTGGCGTAGGCCGCCGCCCAGCCCAGCACGTTCTGGGCGTACGACATCGAGTTGTTGTAGCGCAGGATCGCGGCCATCACCTGCATCGGATCCCGCAGATTCAGACCGCCGCTGCACAGGTAGCGGGCCGCGGCCAAGGTCGCGTCGAACAGGTTCTGCGGGTCGGGCACGCCGTCACCGTCACCGTCGACGGCGTACCGCGCCCAGGTGCCCGGCAGGAACTGCATCGGACCCATGGCGCGGGCGTAGGTCACCCGGTTGCCCTGGTTGCTCTGGACGATCACCTCGTTGCCGGGCAGCGTGCCGTCCAGCGCGGGACCGTAGATCGGGTTGGTCGCGGTGCCGCGCGCGTCGGTGGCGCCGCCGTTGGCGTGCATCGACTCGATGCGCCCGATCCCGGCGAGCAGGTTCCAGCTCACGCCACAGCCCGGTGCCGCGGCGTTCATCTTCTGCTCGGCGTTGCGGTATGCGGACAGCGCCATGATCGGAATGCCAAGGGTGCCAGGCGAATTGACGATCGTCGGCGGCGGCGGGGCGGAGGAGGTGGCCGCCGCGACGTGGAAACTGGTGGGTACCCGCTGGACGGAGATGACGGTCGGCCGGGACAGGTCGACCTTGGGGGCCGGGCCGACGGCTGCCACCGGGGTGATGGCCGTGCGCAGCGGCTGGTTCTTGCCGTGAAAGGTGGGAGCCGTAGCGCCGACCGCACTCGCCAGGATCAACGGGGAAATCACCGCAAGCCCGAAAACCGGCTTCAGCGTCACGCCGAGTGCCTGCTGCCGCACCTTCGCGACAACCGGGTTAGCACCCCAGCGTCCCCCTATTCGCACCTGACCGTCCTCAATTCAAGTGAGCCGCCGGGAAACTGACCTCTTGTTAGCTTCGTGAACTAGATCACCATACATAACTCTCGTAACGGGAGTTGCGCAATGGCCGAGTTGGTTCTCAGCTGGATTTCTTAGCCCGCCGATCGGCGCCGTCCTGCAGCTCGGTCAGCAGGGTGCGCAGGCTCTCCAGCTCGTGGCGCAGGTAGTCGCGCGTCGCCACCTCGCCGATGGACAGCCGCAGGGCGGCCAGCTCGCGGGCCAGATATTCGGTGTCGGCCTTGGTCTGGGCCGCGCGGCGGCGGTCCTCCTCCAATGCGACTCGGTCGCGGTTCTCCTGGCGGTTCTGGGCGAGCAGGATCAGCGGCGCCGCATACGCCGCCTGGGTGGAGAAAGCCAGATTGAGCAGGATGAACGGGTACGGGTCCCAGCGCCAGTGCACGGCCCACAGGTTGAGCATGATCCAGATCACCACGAACACCGTCTGCAGCAGCAGATAGCGGCCGGTGCCGAAGAAGCGGGCAATCGACTCGGTGATCTGCCCGACGGCCTCGGGATCCAACCGCGGCGTGAACCGGCGCGAGGTCCGCGGGGTGTACAGCCGTCGCGGCGCAGCTGAGTTGCTCACAGCGCTCCTCCGCCCCGGGGCGGCCGGCCCGCCGGATCCAGCTGCGGCACGTCCACCCGCCAGTCATGCGGGAGGAGGTGATCCAGCAGGTCGTCAACGGTGACCGCGCCCAGCAAGTGGTTCTGGTCGTCGACCACCGGCCCGCACACCAGGTTGTACGCCGCGAAATACCTCGTCACGGCGCCCAGCGGCGTTTCCGGGGTCAGGGTCAGCAGATCATTGTCGACGATTCCGCCGACCAGTTCGGCCGGTGGGTCGCGCAGTAGCCGCTGCAGGTGCACGCAGCCCAGGTAGCGTCCGGTCGGGGTGGCCGTCGGGGGACGCGCGACGAACACCATCGACGCCAGCGCCGGGCTCAGGTCCGGGTCGCGCAGCCGGGCCAGCGCCTCGGCCACCGAGGTGTCCGGGGTGAGCACCACGGGGTTCGACGTCATCAAACCGCCGGCTGTGTCGGGGGAGTGCTTCAGCAGCCGGCGCACCGGGTCGGAATCGTCGGGATCCATTCGGGTCAGCAGCACTTCGGCGTCGCTGGGGTTCAGCGTGCCCAGCAGGTCGGCGGCGTCGTCGGGATCCATTTCTTCCAGCACGTCCGCGGCGCGCTCGGTGCCCAGCTGGGACAGCACCTCGGCCTGGTCCAATTCGGGCAGTTCCTGCAGGATGTCGGCCAGCCGCTCGTCGCCGAGAGCCTTGAACACCTCGTACCGGCGTTTGGTGGGCAGCCCGCGGATGGCGTCGGCGACGTCGACGGCGCGGCGACCCTCGAACTGTTCGAGCAGCTCCGCCACACCCTGCCCGGGCATGGCCAGGGCCGAAGGCGTCAGGCCGTGCACGTTCTGCCACTCCACGACGTGCACCGGCCCGCGCCGCCTCAGTCGTCGATGGGTGCGGACGGCGACCCTGGTCACCACCCAGTCCCGGGTTCGGGTCTGTTCGATACCCAGGTCCGTGACCACCACGTCCAATCCGGCCAGCTCCGGCAGGTCCGGATCGTTGACCCGCACCGGGGTGTCCAGCACTTGACCCATGGCCAGCACTTCACCTGGCCGCTGCTCGAAATGGCGCAGCGAGACGTTGCCGGTGTTCAGCGTCACGGCGTTGGGCTCGATGGCGGCCACCCGAAGGATCGGGATGAATATGCTGCGGCGGGTCGCCAGGTCGACGACCAGCCCCAGGACGCGGGGTTGCTGGCGCACGATGCTGATGCTGATCACCACGTCGCGCACCCGCCCGAAGGATTCGCCGAGTGGACCTAACACCATCATCCGTGGCAGCCGCGCCACGTACACCCTGTTGACCGAACCCATGAGGAAAGCGTAGGCAGCCCGGTGCGAGTCGGCAGGTTCGGGCGGCAGGGGTCAGGCGCCGATCACGCCCAGCCCCAGGATGAAGAGGTAGAAGAGCAGGGTCACGACGCTGATAACGATGCCGCCGACGGCCAGGCCGTGGCCGTCTTCGCGCGTCCGCTTGATCTGGCTGAGGGCGACGTTGCCGCACACCACCCCGACTATCGAACCGACGCAGCAGAAGACGCCGAGGATGCTCGCGACCAGCGAGGTGATCGCCATGGTGTTCATCCCCGAACGCCGAGTGCCGTACCCGGCGGCGTACTCCCACCCTGGGTGATAGCCGCCGGGGTAGCCGCCGTACGGGGGCGGCATGGGAGGTGGATATGGGAGCGGGTAACCGGCCGCGCCGTCCGGCGGGTAATCCAGCGGCGGCGGACCCGGTGGCGGGGCCCCCGGCACGGCCCATGGCGAGTCGTAGATCGGCTGCTCAGCGGGTCGTTCGTACTCGCCGGAGGAGCCGCCGGGCGCTGTCATGGTGATCAACGTAGCCTACGGTCAGGCACCCCCGCCCAGGTCAAATCCGCAGCCCGGAGAGTGCATTTCGGTTGCCGAGGTGTAACGATGGCCGAGGCAGGAGAAAGATGAGGATCGATGACTAGCCCATTCCAATCGGGACAACCGCCAGCCGGCGGGGCTGGGGGCCGGCGAAACGTGCCGGCATTGCCGACGCCGCCCAAAGGCTGGCCCGTCGGTTCGTATCCGACCTACGCCGAGGCGCAACGCGCCGTCGACTATCTCTCCGACCAGCAATTTCCCGTTCAGCAAGTGACCATCGTCGGCGTCGACCTGATGCAGGTGGAACGCGTCACCGGCCGCTTGAGCTGGGGCAAGGTCCTCGGCGGAGGAGTCCTCAGCGGGGCGTGGCTGGGGCTGTTCATCGGGTTGGTGCTCGGCTTTTTCAGCCCCAATCCGTGGGGCGCGCTGATCACGGGTCTGATCGCTGGGGTTTTCTTCGGGTTGATCACCTCAGCGGTGCCGTACGCCATGGCGCGCGGTACCCGGGACTTCAGTTCGACCATGCAACTCGTGGCGGGCCGCTACGACGTGCTCTGCGACCCGCAGAACGCGGAGAAGGCGCGAGATCTGCTGGCACGTTTGGCGATCTGACCCGTGGGTTCTCGCCGGCGGCTGCGGCGGTGGGGCACGGCCGCGTTGGCGGCGCTGATCGCCGCGTCGATGCCCGCCTGCGGTTCGGTCGCTCGCGGAGTGGTGATCAGCCTTTACACGCCGGCCACCGATGGCGCGACATTCCGCGCGGTGGCGCAGCGTTGCACCGACCAGGCTGACGGCCGCTACCGCATCCAGCACGTGAGCCTGGCCAGATCTCCCGACGAGCAGCGGCTCCAGCTGGCCCGACGGCTGGCCGGGCACGACCGCACCCTGGACGTGATGGGCATTGACGTGGTGTGGACCGCAGAGTTCGCCGAGGCCGGGTGGGCACTGCCGCTCGCTGCGGACCCCGCTGGCCGGGCCGAGAGCGACGCGAGCGTGGACACCTTGCCGGGTCCGCTCAAGACGGCTACCTGGAAGCGCCGGCTGTACGCGGTGCCGGTCACCACCAACACCCAACTGCTCTGGTATCGAACGGATTTGGTGCGGCTCCCGCCGCGCGACTGGGCCGGCATGGTCGCCGAGGCGACGCGCCTGCAGGCGGCCGGGCAACCGAGCTGGATCGCCGTACAGGCCAACGAGGCCGAGGGCCTGGTGGTGTGGTTCAACACGCTGTTGGCCAGCGCCGGCGGACAGGTCCTGTCCGAGGACGGGAAGAGCGTCACCCTGACCGACACCCCCGAACACCGGGCCGCCACCGTGACGGCGTTGCGGATCATGAAATCGGTAGCCACCGCGCCCGGGGCCGACCCGTCCATCACCCGCAGCGACGAGGGCAGGGCGCGCCTGGCGGTCGAACAGGGCAAGGCCGCGCTGGAGGTCAATTGGCCTTATGTGCTGGCCTCGATGCTGGAGAACGCGGTGAAAGGCGGGGTGCCGTTCCTGCCGCTCGACCGCCTGCGCGAATTGGCCGGCAGCATCAACCGCTTCGGCGCCTTCGCGCCCAGCGACGAACAGTTCCAGGTCGCCTACGCCGCGAGCCAGAAGGTGTTCGGTTTTGCCCGCTACCCCGGGGTGCTGCCCGGGCAGCGGGCCAAGGTGACGATCGGCGGGCTGAATTTGGCGGTGGCCGGCACCACCCGTCACCGCGCGGAGGCGTTCGATGCCGTCCGCTGCCTGCGTAGCCTGCAGAACCAGAAGTATGTCGCGGTCGAGGGCGGGCTGCCGCCGGTGCGGACCTCGCTGTACTCCGACCCGCAGTTCCAGGCGAAGTACCCGATGTACGGCACGATCCGCCAACAGCTCACCGACGCGGCGGTGCGGCCCGCGACGCCCGCCTACCAGGCGGTGTCGATCCGGCTGGCGTCGGCGCTGAGCCCGATTACCGCGATCGACCCCGAACGCACCGCCGACGCGCTGGCCGCCGAGGTGCAGAAGGCCATTGACGGCAAGGGACTGCTGCCGTGAATCTGCAGCTGACCCCTGAGCGTCGCCTGGCCTACCTGCTGGTCGCACCCGCGGTGACCCTGATGCTGGCGGTAACGGCCTACCCGATCTGCTACGCGGTGTGGTTGAGCTTGCAGCGCAACAACTTGGCCACCCCCGACGACACCGCGTTCATCGGTTTGGGCAACTACCAGACGATCCTGACCGACCGGTACTGGTGGACCGCGCTGGGTGTCACCCTAGGGATCACCGTGGTGTCGGTGGCGCTCGAGTTCGTGCTGGGATTGTCACTGGCGCTGGTGATGCACCGGACAATGGTCGGCAAGGGGCTGGTGCGCACCGCGGTGCTGATCCCGTACGGCATCGTCACGGTGGTCGCGTCATACAGCTGGTATTACGCCTGGACGCCCGGCACCGGCTACCTGGCCAATCTGCTGCCCGACGGGAGCGCCCCACTGACACAACAACTTCCGTCGCTTGGGGTGGTGGTGCTGGCCGAGGTGTGGAAGACGACGCCGTTCATGGCACTGCTGCTGTTGGCCGGGCTGGCGCTCGTGCCCGAGGATCTGCTGAAGGCCGCGCAGGTCGACGGCGCGGACCCGTGGCAGCGGTTGACCAGGATCATCCTGCCGATCATCAAGCCGGCGGTGGTCGTTGCGCTGCTGTTCCGCACGCTGGACGCGTTCCGCATTTTCGACAACATCTACGTGCTCACCGCCGGGGACAACAACACAGGTTCGGTGTCAATCCTGGGCTACGACAACCTGTTCAAGGGTTTCAACGTGGGCCTGGGTTCGGCGATCAGCGTGCTGATCTTCCTGTGCGTCGGGCTGATCGCGATCGTCTTCATCAAGTTGTTCGGCGCCGCGGCTCCGGGAGGTGGCGCCGGTGACAGGTGAATCGCTGGGTACGCGACGCGCCACATTCTGGGTCGTCGTGGACACGTTGGTGGTGCTGTACGCGCTGCTGCCGGTGCTGTGGATTCTGAGCCTTTCGCTCAAGCCGACATCAAAGGTGAAGGACGGCAGGCTGATCCCGTCGTCGGTGACGCTGGACAATTACCGCGGCATCTTCCGCGGCGACTTCTTCAGCTCGGCGCTGATCAACTCCATCGGGATCGGGCTGACCACCACGGCCGTCGCGGTGGCGCTCGGCGCGATGGCGGCGTATGCGATTGCGCGGCTGAACTTTCCGGGCAAGCGGGCGCTGGTCGGCATGACGCTGCTGATCACCATGTTTCCGGCGATCTCGCTGGTGACACCGCTGTTCAACATCGAACGCGCGATAGGGCTTTTCGACACCTGGCCGGGATTGATCCTGCCGTACATCACCTTCGCGCTGCCGCTGGCCATCTATACGCTCTCGGCGTTCTTCCGCGAGATACCGTGGGACCTGGAGAAGGCGGCGAAGTTGGACGGCGCGACGCCGGCTCAGGCGTTCCGGATGGTGATCGTGCCGTTGGCCGCCCCGGGGATGGTGACGGCGGCGATTCTGGTCTTCATCTTCGCCTGGAACGACCTGCTGCTGGCGTTGTCACTGACTGCCACCAAGGCGGCCATCACGGCCCCGGTGGCGATCGCAAACTTCACCGGCAGTTCGCAATTCGAGGAGCCGACCGGATCGATCGCCGCCGGCGCGGTGGTGATCACCATCCCGATCATTGTCTTTGTTCTGATCTTTCAACGACGGATCGTCGCCGGGTTGACCTCTGGCGCTGTGAAGGGATAGCGCGATGGCCGAGATTGTGCTCGAACACGTCAACAAGAGTTACCCCGACGGTCACACGGCGGTACAGGACCTCAGCGTCACCATTGCCGACGGCGAGTTCGTGATCCTGGTCGGCCCGTCCGGGTGCGGCAAGACGACGACGCTGAACATGATTGCCGGACTGGAAGACATCTCATCGGGCGAGCTGCGGATCGGCGGTGAGCGGGTCAACGAGAAGGCGCCCAAGGACCGCGACATCGCGATGGTGTTCCAGTCCTATGCCCTGTACCCGCACATGACGGTGCGGCAGAACATCGCCTTTCCGCTGACCCTGGCCAAGATGTCGAAAACCGACATCGCGCAGAAAGTGGAAGAGACCGCCCGGATCCTCGATCTGACCGAGCTGTTGGAACGTCGGCCCGCGCAATTGTCCGGTGGTCAGCGGCAACGGGTGGCGATGGGGCGGGCAATCGTGCGTCACCCCAAGGCTTTCCTGATGGACGAGCCACTGTCCAACCTGGACGCCAAGCTCCGGGTGCAGATGCGCGGCGAGATCGCCCGCCTGCAGAAGCGGCTGGGCACCACCACCGTGTACGTCACGCACGACCAGACCGAGGCGATGACGCTGGGTGACCGGGTGGTGGTGATGCACGCCGGAATCGCCCAGCAGATCGGTACGCCCACCGAGCTCTACGAGCGGCCCGCCAATCTGTTCGTGGCCGGCTTCATCGGATCGCCCGCGATGAACTTCTTTCCCGCGACGTTGACGTCGATCGGCCTGGAACTTCCGTTCGGGGAGCTGACGTTGGCGCCGGAGCTGCAGCAGGTGATCGGCGAGCACCCCAAGCCGGACAACATCATCGTGGGCGTGCGGCCCGAGCACATCCACGACGCCGCTTTGATCGACGGGTACCAGCGCATCAGTTCGCTGGTTTTCCAGGTCAATGTCGATCTGGTCGAATCACTGGGCTCGGATAAATACGTGTACTTCACCACCGGCGGCCCCGAGGTGCACTCGGCGCGGTTGGACGAGGTCGCCGCGGAATCGGAGGTCAACGAAAACCAGTTCGTGGCAAGGGTTCCCACCGAGTCCAAGGCCGCCATCGGTGAACCGGTCGAGCTTGCTTTCGACACCCGCAAGCTAGCGGTCTTCGACGCGGACTCGGGGGTCAACCTCACCGTGCCGGCCGCGACGTGAGGCAGATTCTGGATCGGGTGCGCGCTCACCTGCGCGACCACTTCGACACCGAACCTGCTTCGGCGAGTGTGACATTCCTGGGCGCCGAACCGATCGAGGTGCTGAGGTTCTCCGCCGACGGGGTGGTGCATTACGTCTCGCTGGGTTGCTCGCGCTACCCGATGACGGATCCCACCGAAATGGTCGCCGACCCCGATCGCGGGCCGCGAGCCGAAGTCGTTGTCTCGCTGCGCAATCCCGAGCCTGCCACCGGTTTGGCGCGCAGCATCGCGGTTCTGGCCGCGACGCCCGCGGTCGACGGTGTGGTGCTGGTCCCCGATGCCCTGATCGACCTCGGCTCGCCGCTGTGGACGAGTCCGTCGGTCCGGGTGCCCTTCAGCGCGGTGTTACTGGGTCGCAGCGAGATCGCCGACCTGCCGCTGGATCCGCCCCGCGACCCGGTGCAATTCCTCAGCGCCACACCGATCACGGCGACCGAGGCGGCCTGGGTGCGGTTGAAGGGCGCCGAGGCGATGCGCCAGGCCTGGCAGACCGACGGAGTCGACGTGCTTGATCCCACTCGTCCTGCGGCCCAGCCCCGTTGACCGGTTCCAGTCGCGCCGAGTGTGCATTTCGCGACGCGACATGCCGACGCCGCGTCGTAAACCTCACATTCGAGCCGGGATATGGATCTAAAGCCAACCGCGTTTGCGGAAGCTGAAGTACAACGCCACACAGATCACCACCATCACGGTGATCACCGAGGGGTAGCCCCAGCGCGAATCCAATTCCGGCATGAAGTGAAAGTTCATCCCGTAGATCCCGGCGACCATGGTGGGCACCGCGATGATGCCGGCCCATGCCGATATCTTGCGCATGTCCATGTTCTGCTGCATGCCGACGCGGGCGAGCGCGGCCTGAACCAGCGAGTTCAGCATGTCGTCGTAGCTGGCGATCTGTTCGGCGGCCTGCGTCTGGTGGTCGGCGACGTCGCGCAGGTACCGGCGCACTTCCTTGGAGATCAGGTCCTTGTTCTCGATCTGCATGCGCTGGAACGCACCCGACAGCGGGGCCACGCAGCGGCGCAGTTCGACGACCTCACGCTTGAGCAGGTAGATCGGTTCGACGTCGATGTTCTTGCCGGGGGCGAATGCGACCACCTCGATGGTGTCGACGTCGTCCTCCATCAACGCGGTGACATCCAGGTAGTGGTCCACCACGTAGTCGGCGATCGCGTGCATCACCGCGTACGGGCCCAGGCGCAGATGGTCGGGATTGCAGTCCATGCGCTTGCGCACCTCGTGCAGCCCGCCGTGTTCGCCGTGGCGCACGGTGACGACGAAGTCGTGGCCGACGAAGATCATGATCTCGCCGGTCTCGACGATCTCGCGAGCCAGCGTCACCGAATCGTGCGGCACATATTTGACCGTCTTGAGAACCAGGAACAACGAGTCGTCGTAACGCTCCAGCTTCGGCCGCTGGTGTGCGTGCACGGCGTCCTCGACCGCCAGCGGGTGCAGGCCGTAGACGTCGGCGACCTGCTGCATCTGCGCCTCGTCGGGCTCGTGCAGCCCGACCCAGACAAATGCCTCGGGCGCCTCGGGAGCCCTGGCGCGGACTTCGGCCAGCGCCTCGGCGGGGGTGTACTTCCCCGGCAGCCGCCGGCCGTCGACGTAGACACCGCAATCGACCAGCGTCTGGGCCGGCGGGTTGGCAACGGGGTGTACGTGCTGTTGGCGGGGCCGGGCGACCGGTCTGAGTGCTTCAGGTAGTGCGTCAAAGCCAGGGAACACATCCACCTCCGATCGCAGCGCAAGTCTGCAGGCCGTGGCAATGGTACGCGCCCTGCGACCACATCGAGGGGCTCGATGTGGCGGTCAGCAGGTAATTCGCAGCTGCGCAGCGGACCGAAAATTTCCCAGCGTCGACGGTGCGCTAGTTTCGTCCCGGAACCCAAAAGATCTTTAAGGAGCAGAACCGACGTGAGCGCAAGTCCTCTCAAGGTCGCCGTCACCGGTGCGGCCGGCCAGATCGGCTACAGCCTGTTGTTCCGCCTGGCCAGCGGCTCACTGCTGGGCCCGGACCGTCCGATCGAACTGCGTCTGCTCGAAATCGAGCCCGCCCTCAAGGCGCTCGAGGGCGTCGTGATGGAACTCGACGACTGCGCGTTCCCGTTGCTCTCGAACGTCGAGATCGGTGCGGATGCCAACAAGATCTTCGACGGCGTGAACCTGGCTCTGCTGGTGGGCGCCCGTCCGCGCAGTAAGGGCATGGAGCGCGCCGACCTGCTGGAAGCCAATGGAGCCATCTTCACCGCCCAGGGCAAGGCGCTCAACGAGGTCGCCGCGGACGACGTCCGGATCGGCGTCACCGGCAACCCCGCCAACACCAATGCGCTGATCGCGCTGAGCAACGCCCCGGACATCCCGAAGGAGCGGTTCTCGGCGCTGACCCGCCTCGACCACAACCGGGCCATCTCGCAGCTGGCCAAGAAGACCGGCGCGGCCGTCACCGACATCAAGAAGGTGACCATCTGGGGCAACCACTCGGCCACCCAGTACCCCGACATCTTCCACGCCGAGATCGGCGGCAAGAACGCCGCCGAGGTGGTCAACGACCAGGACTGGATCGAGAACGACTTCATCCCGACCGTCGCAAAGCGCGGCGCCGCCATCATCGACGCGCGCGGCGCTTCCTCGGCGGCCTCGGCCGCGTCGGCGACCGTGGACGCCGCCCGCTCCTGGCTGCTGGGCAGCCCGGACGGCGACTGGGTGTCGATGGCCGTCTTCTCCGACGGCTCCTACGGAGTGCCCGAGGGCATCGTCTCCTCGTTCCCGGTGACCACCAAGGACGGCAAGTGGTCGATCGTGCAGGGACTCGAGATCGACGAGTTCTCCCGCGGCCGCATTGATGCCACCACCGCCGAATTGGTCGACGAACGCAATGCCGTCACCGAACTGGGCCTGATCTAGCAGATTAGGGGCAGTTCGGACCGGCCAGTACCCTGGGGGCCGTGTCACAAATGCTTCAAGCAACGGAGCGCGACCGTGAGTCGAATGCGCAGGTCGTGATCACCGACGAGGAGATCTTCGACGCGCACGTGGGCGGGAAGCTGTCCGTAGGCCCGACGGCACCGCTGGACACCCAGCACTCGTTGTCCATCGCCTACACACCGGGCGTGGCCCAGGTCAGCCGCGCGATCGCCGCCGACCACACCCTGGCCGCCCGCTACACCTGGGCGAACCGGTTGGTCGCGGTCGTCAGCGACGGCAGCGCCGTCCTCGGCCTCGGGGACATCGGGCCGGCGGCGTCGCTGCCGGTGATGGAAGGCAAGTGCGCGCTGTTCAAGGAATACGGCGGGCTGAACGCAATTCCGATCGTGCTGGACACCAAGGATCCCGACGAAATCGTCGAAACGCTGGTGCGGCTGCGTCCGACGTTCGGCGCCGTCAACCTCGAGGACATCTCGGCGCCGCGTTGCTTCGAGATCGAGCGGCGGGTCATCGAGGCGCTGGACTGCCCGGTGATGCACGACGACCAGCACGGTACGGCGGTGGTCGCGCTCGCGGCGCTGATGGGCGCCACCAAGGTGATCGGCCGGGACATGTCCTCGCTGCGGGTGGTGGTCTCCGGTGCCGGTGCGGCCGGCGTCGCGTGCGCCAAACTGCTTCTGGCGATGGGTGTTCCGGACATCACGGTGCTTGACTCCCGCGGCATCGTGCACACCGGCCGGGACGACATGAACAACGTCAAGATGGACCTGGCGCGGCGCACCAACCCTGATCGTCGCACGGGCGGCCTGGTCGAGGCGCTCGACGGCGCGGACGTGTTCCTCGGGGTGTCCGGGGGAGTGGTCCCCGAAGAGTTGATCGCCACCATGGCGCCCGGCGGCATCGTGTTCGCGCTGTCCAACCCGGACCCGGAGATCCATCCCGAGGTGGCGGCCAGGCATGCGGCGGTGGTGGCCACCGGTCGCAGCGACTTCCCCAACCAGATCAACAATGTGCTGGCGTTCCCAGGGATTTTCCGGGGTGCGCTGGACGTCGGGGCGCGCCGGATCACCGAGAAGATGATGGTGGCCGCCGCCGAGGCGATCTACTCGGTGGCCAGCGACGACCTGGCGATCGACCGGATCGTACCGAGTCCACTGGACCGGCGCGTCGGCGTCGCGGTCGCCAGGGCGGTGGCGCTGGCCGCGGAATCCTCCGACTGGGAGTGAACATCGGCAGGCTGGCCGCCGCGGTGCTCAGCGCGGTGCTGGTGCTGGCCGGTTGCTCGTCGGCGGACCGCCAGCCCGAGTTGGTGGTCGGATCCACTCCGGGCGCCGATGCGAGACTGCTTGCGGCCGTGTATGTTTCGGCCCTGCGGTCGTACGGGTTTCCCACGCGGGCCGACACCGCCGAGAACCCGATTAAGAAATTGGACGCGGGTGATTTCATGGTCGTCCCCGCCTACACCGGCACGACGCTGCGCAGCCTGCAGCCCGGCGCGACGGCGTTGTCCGACAAAGAGGTGTACCAGGCGATGAACGCGGCGCTTCCCGAGGGCGTGGCCGCCGGCGACTACGCGACCGCCGCCGAGGACAAACCGACGGTGGTGGTGACGCCGACGACCTCGGGGGCTTGGGGTGGCAGCGATCTGAGCCTGTTGCCCGGGCATTGCGACGGATTGACCGTGGGCATCGTCCGGGGTTGGCGGCCCCCCGCCACGGTGGGTTCCTGCCGGATGCCGGTGCCGCGCGAATTCCCGGATGACGCAACGCTATTCGCGGCACTGAGGACCGGCGAGGTGACGGCGGCCTGGGCCACCACCGCTGACCCGGGCATACCGTCAGACCTGATCGCGCTGGCCGACAGCAGCAAATCCGCGCTCATTCAGGCCGAGAACGTGGTGCCGTTGTATCGCCGCAACGCGTTGCGCACCCGCCAGCTGCTGGCGATCAACGAGGTCGCCGGGGTGCTCGACACCGCCACGCTGGCGAACATGCGCCGCAAGGTGGGCGAGGGCGCCGCCCCGCAGGTGGTGGCCGACGGCTGGCTGGCGGAGCACCCACTGGGGCGTTGAAGGTCAGTGGTTCTTGCGCACCAGCTGGCTCATGAACAGCTCGGTGATCCGCTGATAACCAGACCCGGCGATCCGGACCATCAGGTCCAGCGCCTTGGCGTCCGGGCCTACCAGCACTCTGGCGTTGTTCTTACGCACGGCCTGCAGGATGATCTTGGCGGCCCGCTTGGGGCTGGTGTTGGCCAGCCGCTTGTCGAACAGCTGGGCCAGCTCGTCGCGGTCCAGGCCTTCGGCCACCGTGGCGTTGCGGGCGATCGCGGTCTTGATGCCGCCCGGGTGCACCGTGGTCACTCCGACCGGGTGGCCGTGCAGCCGCATCTCCTGGCGCAGCGCCTCGGTGTAGCCGCGGACGGCGAACTTGGCCGAGTTGTACGCGGAATAGCCTGGGACAGAAAACAATCCGAACACGCTGGAGATGTTGATCACGTGCCCGTCGCCGGAGGCGATCAGGTGCGGCAGGAATGCTTTGGTGCCGTTGACGACGCCCCAGAAGTCGACGTCCATCACCCGCTCGATGTCTTTGAATTGTTCGACTTCGACGTCACCGGTGTGGCCGATGCCGGCATTGTTGTAGATCTGGTTGACCTTGCCGAAGTGCTCGGCCACCTCGTCGGCGTAGGCCAGGAAGCGTTCGCGTTCGGTCACATCGAGCCGGTCCGCCTTGACCGGTGCGCCGATCGCCCTGAGCTGCTGTTCGGTTTCGGCCAGACCTTCGAGGTCGATGTCGCAGATCGCCAGGCTGGCACCGGACTTTCCTAACTCAAGGGCGAGCGCCTGGCCGATGCCCGAACCTGCCCCGGTGACGACGGCTACCTTGCCGGCGAACCCCTCCATGACCACCTTCTCCCTCGTGTTGCCTCGATAGAGAGGTTAACCGGTACCGGTGGTCTCATTTACGGCGCCTCAGCGCTGTGAGGGCGGTAGCAAGCGCGTGAGCGCGGGCACGAGCACCCGTTGGTATCCGGAACCCGTCAACCGAACCGCGATGTCCAAGACCTTGGCGTCGGCTCCGACCAGCACCCGGGCCTTGTTCTTACGCACCGCGCCCAGGATGATCTGAGCGGCTCGTTCGGGGCTGGTGTGGGCCATTTTCTTGTCGAACGCTTTGGCCATCTCCGCCGCGTCGAGGCCCTCGACGGCGGTGGCATTACGCGCGATCGCCGTCTTGATGCCGCCAGGGTGCACCGTGGTCACGCCGACCGGGTGGCCGGCGGCGATCATTTCCTGCCGCAGGGCCTCGGTGAAGCCGCGGACGGCGAACTTGGCAGCGTTGTACGCCGCCTGTCCCGGCACCGAGAACAAGCCGAAGACGCTGGAGATGTTGATGACGTGTCCGTCGCCGGACTCGATCAGGTACGGCAGGAACGCCTTGGTCCCGTTCAGCACGCCACCCCAGTCGACGTCCATCACCCGATCGATGTCCTTGAAGTGGCAGAGCTCGATGTCGCCGCTGTGTGCGATGCCGGCGTTGTTGTAGATCTGGTTCACCTTGCCGAAGTGCTGGTTCACCGCGTCGGCGTAGGCGACGAAGGACTCGCGTTCGGTGACATCGAGCCGGTCCGCCTTGACCGGCGCGCCGATGGCCTTGAGCTTCTCCTCGGTCTCTTTGAGCCCTTCGGTGTCGACGTCGCTGATGGCCAGGCTGGCGCCCGAGCGCCCCAGCTCGATGGCCAGCGCCCGACCGATGCCTGATCCGGCGCCGGTAATCACCGCGACCTTTCCGGCGAAACCCTCCATGAAAGCCCTCCCTTGTCTTGCGATCGTGATCGAGGCTAGCCGGACCGCCGGTGGCGCCGGCTGGTCACCGCACGAGGGCCCGCTGCAGGCCACCCAACGCGTCGCCGTGCAGGCACGCGCGCTCGCGGATGCGAACGGGGCGGGGCTGCAACCGCTAAGCGAAAGCCGTGTCCAAAATCTCCTGCTGCTCCACCGCATGCACTTTGGACGAACCCGACGACGGCGCGGACATTGCGCGCCGCGAGATCCGCTTGATCCCGCTCAGCTTGTCGGGCAGTACCTCGGGCAGGGTGAGGCCCAGCGTCGGCCACGCGCCCTGATTGGCTGGTTCCTCCTGCACCCAGAAGTACTGCTTGACGTTGTCGTAGCGGTCCAGCGTCTCGTCGAGCCGGCGCCGCGGCAGTGGCGCGAGCTGTTCCAGGCGCACGATCGCAATGTCATCCCGCTTGTCCTTGGCCTTGCGGGCCGCCAGCTCGTAGTAGATCTTGCCGCTGGTCAACAGGATTCGGGTGACCTTGCTGCGGTCGCCGTCGCCCTCGTCGTAGGTCGGCTCCTCGATCACCGAGCGGAACTTCATCTCGGTGAACTCCTTGATGTCGCTCACCGCGGCCTTGTTGCGCAACATCGACTTCGGGGTGAAGACGATCAGCGGGCGCATCACGCCGTCCATGGCGTGCCGGCGCAACAGGTGGAAATAGTTGGCCGGGGTGGAGGGCATCGCGATGGTCATCGAACCCTCGGCCCACAGTTGCAGGAACCGCTCGATGCGGCCGGAGGTGTGGTCGGGGCCCTGCCCCTCGTGCCCGTGCGGCAGCAGCAGCACGACGGTGGACAGCTGGCCCCACTTGGCCTCGCCGGAGCTGATGAACTCGTCGATGATCGACTGCGCGCCGTTGACGAAGTCGCCGAATTGCGCCTCCCACAGCACCACGGCGTCCGGATTGCCTACCGTGTAGCCGTATTCGAAGCCCACGGCCGCGTATTCCGACAGTGGCGAGTCGTACACCAGGAACTTGCCGCCGGTCGGGCTGCCGTCCTTGTTGACCGCCAGCAACTGCAGGGGCGTGAACTCCGCGCCGGTGCTGCGGTCGATGATCACCGAATGCCGCTGCGAGAAGGTGCCGCGGCGGGTGTCCTGCCCGGAGAACCGGACCAGCTTGCCCTCCGCGACCAGCGAGCCGAGCGCCAGCAGCTCGCCGAACGCCCAGTCGATCTTGCCCTCATAAGCCATCTCCCGCCGCTTGTCCAGCACCGGCTGGACACGTGAGTGCGCGGTGAACCCTTCGGGGAGCGCCTGGAAAGCGTCGCCGATCCGGGCCAGCAACGCCTTGTCCACCGAGGTGTCCAGGCCCGCCGGAATCATCTGGTCGGCTTCCACCGATGTGCTGGGCCCGACGCCGTGCTTCTCCAGCTCGCGGACCTCGTTGAAGACCTGTTCCAGCTGGCCCTGGTAGTCGCGCAGTGCGTCCTCAGCTTCTTTGAGCGAGATGTCGCCGCGGCCGATCAGGGCTTCGGTGTAGCTCTTGCGGACGCCGCGCTTGTTGTCGACGACGTCGTACATGTAGGGGTTCGTCATCGACGGGTCGTCACCCTCGTTGTGGCCACGCCGGCGGTAGCACAGCATGTCGATAATGACGTCCTTCTTGAACCGCTGCCGGAAGTCCACAGCCAGCTGCGCCACCCACACGCACGCCTCGGGGTCGTCGCCGTTGACATGGAAGATTGGCGCGCCGATCATCTTGGCCACGTCGGTGCAGTACTCGCTGGACCGGGAGTACTCGGGAGCGGTGGTGAACCCGATCTGGTTGTTGACGATGATGTGGATGGTGCCGCCCACGCGGTAACCCGGCAGGTTGGCCAGGTTCAGCGTCTCGGCGACCACGCCCTGGCCGGCGAATGCCGCGTCCCCGTGCAGCATCAGCGGCACGACGGAGAATGCCTTCGCCTCGTCGGTGTCGCTCGAGCCGTGATTGAGCAGATCCTGCTTGGCTCGCACCAGGCCTTCGAGCACCGGGTCCACGGCTTCCAGGTGCGACGGGTTGGCAGTCAGCGACACCTGAATGTCGTTGTCGCCGAACATCTGTAGGTACACGCCGGTCGCGCCCAGGTGGTACTTCACGTCGCCGGAGCCGTGCGCCTGCGACGGGTTCAGGTTGCCCTCGAACTCGCTGAAGATCTGGGAGTAAGGCTTGCCGACGATGTTGGCCAGCACGTTGAGCCGGCCGCGGTGTGGCATCCCGATCACCACTTCGTCCAGGCCGTGCTCGGCGCACTGGTCGATCGCGGCGTCCATCATCGGGATGACGCTCTCCGCGCCTTCCAGCGAGAACCGCTTCTGCCCAACGTATTTGGTCTGCAGGAAGGTTTCGAAGGCCTCCGCGGCGTTGAGCCGGCTCAGGATGTACTTCTGTTGCGCCACAGTCGGTTTGACGTGCTTGGTCTCGACCCGCTCTTCCAGCCAGCGCAGTTGTTCGGGGTCGAGGATGTGGGTGTACTCCACACCGATGTGGCGGCAGTACGCGTCGCGCAGCAACCCGAGCACGTCGCGCAGCTTCTTGTACTCGGCCCCGGCGAAGCCGTTGACCTTGAACACCCGGTCCAGGTCCCACAGGGTCAGTCCGTGGGTGAGCACCTCGAGATCGGGGTGGCTGCGGAACCGCGTCTTGTCCAGGCGCAACGGGTCGGTGTCGGCCATCAGGTGGCCGCGGTTGCGGTAGGCCGCGATCAGGTTCATCACGCGGGCGTTCTTGTCGACGATGGAGTCCGGGTTGTCGGTGCTCCAGCGAACCGGCAGGTACGGGATGCTCAGCTCGTGGAAGATCTCGTCCCAGAATGCGTCGGACAACAACATCTGGTGGATGGTGCGCAGGAAGTCGCCTGATTCCGCGCCCTGGATGATCCGGTGGTCATAGGTCGACGTCAGGGTGATCAGTTTGCCGATTCCGAGTTCGGCGATCCGCTCCTCGCTGGCCCCCTGGAACTCGGCGGGGTACTCCATGGCGCCGACACCGATGATTGCGCCTTGGCCGGCCATCAGCCGCGGCACCGAGTGCACGGTGCCGATGGTCCCGGGGTTGGTCAGCGAAATCGTCACGCCGCCAAAGTCTTCGGCGGTCAACTTGCCGTCGCGGGCACGCCGCACGATGTCTTCATAGGCGGAGACGAACTCGGCGAACCGCAGCTCTTCACACCGCTTGATGCCGGCCACGACCAGTGAACGCTTGCCGTCCTTGCCCTGCAGGTCGATGGCCAGGCCCAGATTGGTGTGCGCCGGGGTGACCGCGTTCGGCTTTCCGTCCACCTCGGCGAAGTGCCGGTTCATGTTCGGGAATTTCTTGACCGCCTGCACCAGCGCGTAGCCAAGCAGGTGGGTGAACGAGATCTTGCCGCCACGAGTCCGCTTGAGCTGGTTGTTGATGACGATCCGGTTGTCGATCAGCAGCTTGGCCGGGATGGCACGCACACTGGTCGCCGTCGGCACATCCAGCGAGGCCGACATGTTCTTGACGACCGCCGCCGCCGCGCCCCGCAACACCTGCGCCTCGTCGCCCTCGGCGGGCGGGGGAGTGGGCGCCTTGGCAGGCTTTGCCACCGGCTCGGGAGCTCCGTTTCCGGCCGCGGTCGACTTGGCGGGTTTGACGGGGTCGGGCGGCGCGGGCTTCTCTGCAACGGCGGCCGCCGCGGGCTTCGGGGCAGGCTCGGCCTTGGGGGCGGGCTTGGATTCGGCCTGCCCCGAGTCGCCGCCCGGTTCGGGGTTGTAGTCGACCAAGAACTCGTGCCAGCTCGGGTCGACCGATGAGGGATCGTCGCGGAACTTGCGGTACATCTCCTCGACCAGCCACTCGTTTTGCCCGAATGGTGAACTTATGTTGGCCACGGCCGCTGTTCGCCTCAATTCTTCTGTTCGTCTCGAGTCCTGCAATCCCGAAACCGGGGCGCGCCTCACACCGTCAGTTCGGACCCATAAAGGCTAGCGCTTCGACCGCCGTTCGCCAGCAAGACCAACTAGCTGGCGTCCTGCACGCTGGGCAGCAGGTGGAGGGTGACCGGCCAGCGTGCCGGCGCCGGGCCGAACGCGGATCGGGCGTTGCGCAGCAGCCGCTTGCCGACCATGCGGTTTCCGATCGCGCCGATGATCGCTCCAATGCCGGCCGGCATCAGCTTGCCGAACATCAATGCCCCGCGCTTGAGGGCGAAGCGCTTGACGAAGTACTTGAACATCCGGGTGTTGAGCTTGGAGACCGCGGGAAGCGGCAGCGAAGCCATGCTTTCCGACACCCAGCCGCCGGTGGTGCGCCCGCCGCCGATCAGTTCGGCCACCGCTGTCTTGCTGTTGTCCCCGACCAGCACCGCCAGGATCAGCGCGCGGCGCCGCTCCCGATGATCGAGGGGAACGCCGTACACCGAAGCCAACGCCAACACGAACAGCGCGGTGGCTTCCAGGAACACCGCGGTCTCACCGGCGGCCGCGGACAATGCGGCCACCGTGCCGATACCGGGCAACGTCGCGGTGGCGCCGACCGCGGCGCCGCTGGCGGTCACCACGTGCAGGAAGCGCTTCTCCAGCTTGCCGACGATCTCGGCCGGGCTGGCGGCGGGGTGCGCGCGGCGCAACCGCGCCACATAGGCCTCGGCGGCCGGGCCCTGAACGCGCGAACTGCGTTCGATGACCTGCGCCAGAGCCCGGGTCGACCGTTTGGGCTTGCCGTTGCCGCCGGCCTCCTGCGAGTCGGGTAGCGACTTGTTTCGTCGAGCGCTCATGGTGCCTCTCTTGGGGATGGCTTCTCTTCAGGCTAACGCGCGTCCAGCAAAATTCGTGCCGGCCCGAAGGCCTTCCCCCAAACCGGCTGCGACGGCGCTTTCCGTGCGGCCGAAGAGCGCGGCCGATCAGCAAACGGGAATAATGCGTGCGGTGCGGTACATGAGCAGTCGGGCGGCCGGTGACGGCCTTGCCGGGAAGCCGTGGGCCGCGCTCTGGGCGATGATGCTCGGCTTCTTCATGATCATGCTCGACTCGACCATCGTCGCCGTTGCCAATCCGACGATCATGACCGCGCTGCGGATCGATTACAGCACCGTGGTCTGGGTGACCAGCGCCTATCTACTGGGGTACGCGGTGGTACTGCTAATCGCCGGGCGGCTGGGTGACCGGTTCGGCCCGAAGAACCTGTACCTGATCGGGCTGGTGGTCTTCACCCTCGCGTCGGTGTGGTGCGGGCTGTCGGGCAGCGCGGGCATGCTGATCGCGGCACGGGTGGTGCAGGGCATCGGCGCGGGAGTCCTTACCCCCCAGACTTTGTCGACGATCACCCGGATCTTCCCGGCCCAGCGCCGGGGGTCGGCAATGAGCATGTGGGGCGCCACCGCGGGCGTCGCCAGCCTGGTCGGGCCGTTGGCCGGTGGGTTGCTGGTGGACAGCCTGGGCTGGCAGTGGATCTTCTTCGTCAACGTGCCGGTCGGCGTCCTCGCGTTGGCGTTGGCGATCTGGCTTGTCCCGGAACTGCCGGTGCGCACCCAGCGGTTCGATCTGATCGGCGTCGCCCTGTCGGGGGCGGGCATGTTCCTGCTCGTGTTCGGCCTGCAGGAAGGTCAGTCGGCCGACTGGGCGCCGTGGATCTGGGCGGTGCTCGTCGCCGGCGCCGGCTTCATGTCGGTGTTCATCTACTGGCAGGCGGTCAACCACCGGGCACCGCTGGTCCCGCTCAACATGTTCCGCGACCGGGATTTCAGCCTGTGCAACATCGGGGTTGGCATCATCTCGTTCGCGTCGACGGCGATGATGCTGCCGCTGACCTTCTACGCCCAGTCGGTGTGCGGGCTGTCGCCCACCCGTTCGGCGCTGCTGTTGGCGCCGGTGGCGATCAGCAGCGGTCTGCTTGCGCCCCTGGTCGGCTTGATAATCGACAAGACCCACCCGGTGCCGGTGCTGGGTTTCGGGTTCTCGGCGCTGGCGGTCTCGATGACTTGGCTGTCGTTCGAATTGGAGCCCGGCACGCCGGTCTGGCGGCTGGTGCTGCCGTTCATCACGCTGGGTGTGGGCATGGCCTTCGTTTGGTCGCCGCTGGCCGCCACCGCGACGCGCAACCTGCCACCGGAGCAGGCCGGCGCGGGGTCGGGGGTCTACAACGCCACCCGGCAGCTAGGCGCGGTGCTCGGCAGCGCCGGCATGGCCGCCTTCATGACGGCGTGCATCAGCGCCGAGATGCCGCTCGGCGCGGCCACCTCAGCCACCTCGGCAAGTGAGGACGCGGGCCTGCAGCTGCCGGAGTTCCTGCGCGAGCCGTTCTCGGCCGCGATGGCTCAGTCGATGCTGCTGCCGGCGTTCATCGCGCTGTTCGGGATCGTCGCCGCGCTGTTCTTGGTCGGCGCGAAGGGATCCGCGGACAACCTGGCCGGCTACGCGCTTGGTGCGGACCCGGACGACGGCTACGACGACGACGAATACGTCGAATACATCCTGGAGCGCGACCCGGTCGCCGGTCCTTCGCTGCCCGACGGCGCGGACGACGACCCCGTGGTGACGCGGGTCCGCTACGCGCGCGTCGCCGCCCCCGTGGCGACCGGGCGCACCGCGCTGTCTGATCCGGTCAGGCCGGCCCACAACGGCTCGCACTTGCATGACGAGCCGCGGTATCGCCCGGTCGGGGGTTACCACGGGCAGCCGGATCCCGACGATTCCGACGGCTGGCACTGGTCGGGCTGACGTCGCCCTTACTCGGTAAGCGCAAGGAACGCGCCCAGGTCGACCAGCCCCGCCGGGGTAGCGGGCAAATATTGAGTCAGCACTTCCGATCGCACGATCACCGCCGCATACTGTGCCCGGCTGATCGCGACATTGAGCCGATTTCGGTTGAGCAGGAATGAGATTCCGCGCGGTACATCCTCGATCGACGAAGCCGTCATGGAGATGAACACCACCGGTGCCTGTCCACCCTGGAACTTGTCGACGGTGCCGACGCGGACGCCGTGCAGGTGGGCCGAGGACAGCTGGTCTCGGATCCGTTTCACCTGTGCGTTGTAGGGCGCCAGCACCATGACGTCCGATGTTTTCAGCGGCCGGGTGCCGTTCTCGTCGGTCCACGGGCGGTCGAGAATCCGCTCGATCTCGACCGCGATGGCCGCCGCCTCTTCGGGGCTCTCGATCGAATTCGCCTGGTGGCGAACCGAAAGCACTTGCACCCCAGCTCGGTACCCGGCCAGGTGGCGGGCCGCGGTCTGGGCGGTGTGGGAATGCAACCTGCCCTCATACGACAGCGCCGAGACCGCGGCGCACACGTCGGGATGCATCCGGTAGGAGCGGTCCAGGAAGTACCCGCGTTCGTCGGGCAGCGTGCGCTGACCGTCGACCAACCATTCCAGGGCGGAGATGTCGACCGGTTCGGGGTGGGTGCCCTGGCTGACCTGAGGCAACTGCTGCGGGTCACCCAGCAACAACAGATTGCGCGCGGCGGGCGCCACCGCAATGGTGTTGGCCAGACAGAACTGGCCCGCTTCGTCGATCACCAGCAGGTCCAGGCTGCCCGGTGGTACCCGGGTGCCGTTGGCGAAATCCCAAGCGGTGCCGCCGATTACGCAGCCCGCATGGTCGGCGATGAAGGCCGGGTAGGCGGTATGGTCGATCTGCTGCCAACGCACAGTGGCCCGATCGCCGCCCTTTTTGGCGACCACCGCTGGGTCCAGGCCGGCCTCGATCACGCAGCCCAAAACGTTCTCCACCACCGCGTGTGACTGCGCGACCACACCGACACGCCAGCAATGGGCGGTGACCAGTCGGTTGATCACTCGGGCGGCGGTGTGCGTCTTGCCGGTGCCGGGTGGTCCGTGCACCGCCAGGTAGGACGAGTCCAGGCTGAGCGTTGCCGCAGTGATGTCCGCGACGGTGTCGGTGCTGCGCGGCAGCAGTGCCCCGTGGCGGGTGCGTGGGGCGTGGCGCAGCAGCAGGTCGATCAGGGCGGCGCGCGGCAGTCGGGGCAACTCGGCGGCCACGGCTTGCGCCGTCGTTTCGATCGATGCCCGCAACGGCTTCGTCGGTACCGGCGCGCCGGGGGTGAGCGCAAAAGGCAACTGGTCAAAAGTGTTGCCGTCCTTGCCCGCTCGTTCGATGATGACGGCTTGGCTGGGTGAACTCGGGTCGTCGACTTCGATGACATCGGCGTGCGCTGCCGCCCGGCGCTCGGGATCGTCGGTCATGGACGGCGGAGCGGGCGGCTCGTACAGCGCGTACACATGCCTGTTGAGGTCGCCGCGCGCCAGCTCGCCGGTCAGACGCACCCGCCGCTGCGGCTTGCGGGCCCGCGGGGGCGTGTGCCAGTCGACGTCGACGGCCGCCTCGCCGACGAAAACATCGGTGTTGTCCGACCACTCGTCCACGGGGTAGTTCAACCGGTCGAAATGTGACCACCAGAACGGCTTGTCTTCGCGTTGGTGATAGCCGCGGGCGGCGGCGACCAGCGCTACCGCCATCTGCTCGGGAGTGCGGTCATCGACGGCCGCGTCGCCGGTGAACTTTCGCAACGACGATGCGAGCTGGTCCTGGTCCTTGATGGTGTCCTGCTTTGGAACCGGTTGCACGCTCAGCGGCGTAACGCCGGATTCGAAGGCGCGGATGACGAGCCAGTCCCGCAGCTTGCGGGTCGACAGGCAGTCGTAGTGGTTGTATTCGGCGATCTCTTTGAGGACGGTGGTCGCCTCGTCGGCGCGGTCCTCGGCCAGCAGTTCGCAGTACCGTGCGTAGGACGTGATCGAGTCGGTGGCGGTGGTGACATCACCGGAGCGCAGTTGGTCGCCCATATACAGAGGCTCCAGCGCCTTGAGGCTGAAGGATTCCGCACCTACTCGAACGCTCCTGCGTACCAACGGATAAAGGTCAACCAGGACACCGTTGCGGAGCAGGTCGTCCACCTCGTCTTCACCGACGCCGTAGCGTCCGGCCAGCCGCAGTAGCGCAGTCTTCTCGTAAGGCGCGTAGTGGTAGATGTGCATGTCGGGATAGCGGCGGCGGCGCTTGGCGACCAGCGCCAGGAATTGGGTGAGGGCGGCGCGTTCGTCATTGCGGTTGTGGGCCCACAGCGGGCGGAAGGCTCCGGACGGTCCGGCCTCCAGCACACCGAATAGATATTCCAGTCCCCATTGCCGGCCATCTGCGGTCCACAGCGGGTCACCCTCGAAGTCGAAGAACAGGTCACCCGGGTTCGGCTCGGGCAGCAGGGCCAGCGGTTGCGGGTCGACGACCTCGAACTGCGGCCTACCGGTGGCCCGCTGCAGCATTTGCAACTTGGCCTGTGCGGATAGCTTTCCGAATGCGCTGGCCGACATGGTCTGTACGGTGCCGGTGTGCTCGGCGAGCTCCCGGACCGTGCCGATACCGGCCTCGATCAGCTTCTCCCGCTGGGTGACTCGCATGCCGGCGACGAGTAGTAGATCGTCGGCCGCCCGCACCTGCTCCACGCACAGTGGACAACGGAAACAGGCCTGCACCCTCTCGTCGTCCCAACGCACCGCGCGCCCTGCCGCATAGTGCTCGTCGAGCAGCAGTTCCAGCCGAGCCCGTTGGGACCGGTAGACCGGGATCAGCTCGTCCAGCCGGTAGCGCACCACCCTGCCGTCACCGAGTTCCAGCTCGGCATCGCCGGCGATCGGCACGCCCGCCGCGGTCAGCGCGTCACCGTAGGCTGCCAGCTGCAACAGCGCGGTGACCTTGGCCGAGCGGGCCAGCTTTGTGTCGGTGACCCGGTATCGATCGGCGTCGCGGACCAGGAAGTCGGCGAAACCCACGAACCGGCCGTCGAACATCGCCGCCTGGTACACCACCGGGGCGCCGTCCGCGATGGCCCGCCGAGTGGCCGCCGCGGCGGCCGTCAGCCCGGCAGGCGTGAAGGCGGGCCGGCCGATGACCACGACCTCACCGCCGAACTGCGCGCGCAGCCGGTCAAGCCGGCGGCGTTCGTGTGCATCGCCGAGAGCCGCAGTGCGAACGAGCATTTCATCATCGGTGGGCGCCGCGGGGCCCCAACCCAGCTTGGCATCGAAGCCTCGCAGCAGGGCGTATTCGCACCGCGCTGCGGACGCGAGGTCCGATGCGCTGTAGATGACCCTGCCGTCGGTGACGAACACAGCAGCAACTGTAGGGCAGGGGTGTGACAAGCAGCCGGTACTCAGCCGCGACTGTTGCCGATCAGCTCGACCCCGCTGCCGTTCCATCGGAGCCTCACCATGCTGCTCAGGCCAACGGCATTTGCGGACGTCAGCGCGACGGTGTCTCCGGTGCTCTGGGAGGGGTCAATCCCGGTGAACCCATAAGTGTCGGGCACACCCTGCGGGATGAACTTCCCGAGGTGAAACAACACCGCCCGGGTGGTCGGATTGCCACCGTTGGTGTTGGCGCGGATGATCACCGCCGACAGCTGTGCGCACTCGTTGTAGTTGCCGGCCAGCGGCTCCGGATCCCAGGGCTGCTGGCTGCGCGGGTCCCGCGGTAGTTCGGAAACCACCTTGGCGATCGTCGGCGAGGCCAGGTTGACCGCGCACGGATCAGGCGGCGGGGCGCCGCTCGGGGGCGGGGCAGCTACCGAGGACGGCGCGTTCGACGTGCTTGGCGCGGTTGTCGGCGGCTTGGTGGCCTGCGGCGTCTTGGCAACTGTCGAATCTCCGGAACCACATCCGGCTAACGCCACGGCCAATGCCACTGCTGATAAGGCGGCCAGTGGCGCGGCATGGCTAGGGGGCAACCACACACCGGGCACGGTACCGTGGCCCGTCCCGCGCGTGCCGCAGGCACGGCCACCTCTTCGGCACGCTCTAGACTTCAAAGTCCGATGGCTGACCTTGATGACGCGTCCGAGACGCACCCCGAGACCTTCGCCGACCTGCATATTCATCCGGATGTGGTGCGGGCGCTCGCTGACGTCGGCTACGAATCGCCGACCGCCATCCAGGCCGCGACCATCCCGGCCCTGCTGGCTGGGTCGGACGTCGTCGGCCTGGCGCAGACCGGTACCGGCAAGACGGCGGCCTTCGCGACGCCCATCCTGTCCAGAATCGACGTCACCAGCAAGCTCACCCAAGCGCTCGTCCTGGCGCCCACCCGTGAGTTGGCCCTGCAGGTGGCAGAGGCGTTCAGCCGCTACGGGGCGCACCTGCGAGGGCTCAATGTGCTCCCCATCTACGGCGGGGCGTCCTACGGGGTGCAGTTGGCGGGCCTGCGCCGGGGCGCACAGGTGGTGGTGGGGACCCCCGGCCGGGTAATCGACCATCTGGAACGCGGGACGCTGGACCTGTCGAGGGTGGACTACCTGGTGCTCGACGAGGCCGACGAGATGCTCACCATGGGTTTCGCCGAAGAGGTTGACCGGATCCTGGCCGAAACCCCGGAATACAAGCAGGTGGCGCTGTTCTCGGCGACCATGCCGCCGGCCATCCGCAAAATCACCACGAAGTATCTGCACGACCCGCTGGAAGTGACCTCGAAGGCCAAAACCGCGACGGCCGAGAACATTACGCAGCGTTATATCCAGGTCGCCGGGCCGCGCAAGATGGACGCACTGACCCGCGTGCTCGAGGTCGAGCCTTTCGAGGCGATGATCGTTTTCGTGCGAACCAAGCAGGCCACTGAGGAGGTGGCCGAACGCCTTCGCGCCCGGGGTCTTTCGGCGGCCGCGATCAACGGTGACATCCCGCAGGGCCAGCGCGAGCGCACCATTGCAGCCTTGCGTGACGGAAGGCTGGACATCCTGGTCGCCACCGATGTCGCGGCCCGCGGCCTGGACGTCGAGCGGATCTCGCACGTGCTGAACTACGACATCCCACACGACACCGAGTCCTACGTGCACCGGATAGGGCGCACCGGCCGGGCCGGGCGCTCGGGTAACGCGCTGTTGTTCGTCTCGCCGCGGGAACGCCACCTGCTCAAGGCAATCGAGAAGGCCACCCGCCAGGCACTCACCGAGACCCCGCTGCCGACCGTCGAGGACGTCAACGCCCAGCGGGTGGCGAAGTTCGCCGATTCCATCACCGAGGCGCTGGGCGGTTCGGGAATCGAGTTGTTCCGCCGGCTCGTCGAGGACTACGAACGTGAGCACGACGTGCCGATGGCCGACATCGCCGCGGCGCTGGCGTTGCAGTCCCGCGACGGCGAGGCGTTCCTGCTGGCGCCCGACCCGCCCCCGGAACGACGGGACTCCCGCGACCGCGACCAGCGCCGGGACCGGCCCGAAAAACCGAGACAGACAAGGCCTTTCACGACGTACCGGATCGATGTCGGTAAACGGCACAAGATCGGACCCGGTGCGATCGTCGGAGCCATTGCCAACGAAGGCGGTCTGCACCGAAGCGATTTCGGGCACATCGCCATCGGCCCCGACTTCTCCCTGGTCGAGCTTCCGGTCAAGCTACCCACAGCGACATTGAAAAAGCTTGAGCAAACCCGTATCTCGGGTGTGCTGATCAATCTGCGGCCCGATCGCAGCTCCGACAAGCCGAATCGCCGAACGCCCCGCGAGGCCGGCGGCAGACCACGCCGGAAACACAGCTGATGACCCTTTCCGAAGAACGAGACGCGCAAGGCGGTCTCGAGCAGACCTCGCACGTCGATCGGGTCGCATCGCTGACCGGCGTCCGTGCCGTCGCCGCCCTGCTGGTCGTCGGTACCCACGCCGCCTACACCACCGGCAAGTACACCCACGGCTACTGGGGCCTGGTCGGTGCCCGCATGGAGATCGGCGTGCCGATCTTCTTCGTGCTGTCCGGTTTCCTGCTGTTTCGCCCCTGGGTTAAATCGGCCGCCACAGGCAGCCCGTGGCCGTCGGTGAAACGCTATGCCTGGCACCGGGTTCGGCGCATCATGCCCGCCTACGTCCTCACCGTGCTGTTCGCCTACGTGCTCTATCACTACCGCGAGGCGGGACCAAATCCCGGGCACAGCTTGCTGGGCCTGATCCGCAACCTCACCCTGACCCAGATCTACACCGACGGCTACCTGGGCAAGTATCTGCACCAGGGCCTGACCCAGATGTGGAGCCTGGCGGTCGAAGCGGCCTTCTACGTGGTGCTGCCGCTGCTGGCATACGTGCTGCTGGTGCTGATCTGCCGGCGTCGGTGGCAACCGAAGTTGCTGCTGGCCGCGATTTCGGCGTTGACGTTGATCAGCCCGGGCTGGCTGGTCCTGGTGCACACCGACCACTTCTTTCCCGACGGCGCACGGCTGTGGCTGCCGACGTATCTGGCCTGGTTCCTGGGCGGCATGCTGCTGGCCGTGCTGCAAGCGATGGAGGTGCGTTGCTACGCGGCGGTCGCCATCCCGCTCGCCGTCGTCTGCTACTTCATCGTTTCCACCCCGATCGCCGGTGCGCCCACCACCTCGCCGGCGTCGCTGCCCGAGGCGCTGTGGAAGACCTGCTTCTACGCGGTGATCGCCACGCTGGCGGTAGCGCCGCTCGGGTTGGGGGATCGCGGCTGGTACTCGCGACTGCTGGCCAGCCGGCCGATGGTATGGCTTGGTGAAATCTCCTATGAGATCTTCCTGATCCACTTGGTGACGATGGAATTCGCGATGGTCTACATCGTGCGGGCGCACGTCTACACCGGACCGATGCTTTACCTGTTCGTCGCGACGCTGGTGGTCACCATCCCGCTGGCCTGGCTGCTGCATCGCTTGACCCGCGTCAGGGACGGTTAGCCGGTGTCTGCCGGGGAGCCGGGCACCTCGGTTCATCCGCGGCTGACCCTGACCGCCGTCTGCCTGGCCGTGTTCATGCTGTTGCTCGACATGACCATCGTCTCGGCGGCCCTCGCCAACATCCAGGCCTCGCTGGATGCCGAACTGAGCGGGCTGCAGTGGGTAGTGGATGCGTACGCGCTGCCGATGGCGGGGCTGCTACTGACCGCTGCCACCCTCGGCGACCGGCTTGGCCGCCGCCGGCTCTACCTGATCGGCATGGTGGTGTTCACGGTCGCGTCGGCGGGCTGCGCCTTGGCCGGCAGCATCGATTCGCTGAACCTGGCGCGGGCGGTGCAGGGCGCGGGCGGGGCGGTGCTGCTCGGGGTGTCACTGCCGATGGTGGGTGCAGCCTTCCCCGAACAGCGGAGCAGGGGCATCGCGATCGCAATCTACGGCGGCGTGATGGGCGCCGCCGCTGCTGTCGGGCCGCTGCTGGGCGGCGCGCTGGTGGGTGCGTTCGGGTGGGAATCCATCTTCCTGATCAATCTGCCGATCGGTATATTGGCCTTGGCGCTCGCGGTGCGTTTCGTCCCGGAAACCCAAGCGGCACAGAGCCGCCCGCTCGACCTGATCGGCACGACTGTGTTCTCGGCGGCCCTCTTCGCCGGGGTTTATGTGTTGATCGAGGGCAACCACCGCGGCTGGACCGACCCCCTGATCGTGATCCTCGGTGCGGGCTGTCTGGTCGGGTTGTTGTTCTTCGGCTGGTGGGAATCGCGGGTGGGCGCGCCGATGCTGGATCTTCGGGTGGTGCGCCGACCGGGCTTCGCTGGGGTGTCACTGGCCGCTTTCGCCGCGGCCGGAACGCTGATCGCCTCGACCAACTACCTGGCCCTGTACCTGATGAACACATTGGGCTACAGCCCTTTTCAGACCGGCCTGCGGGCGCTACCGCTGACCGTCGCCTGCGTGCTGGGTGCCCCGCTGGCCATGGCCGCCGCCCGCTTCTTCCCGGCCTGGATGTCGATACCCGCCGGGGTCATCCTGATCGCGGCCGGTCTGTGGCTGATGACCGGTGTCACCGCGGACACCGAGTGGACCCACTTCATCGCCGGCTCCATCGTGGCCGGCCTCGGGCTGGGCGGGTTGTTCGCGTTGACGTCAGACATCGCACTGCAATTCGTGCCGGACGCCGATGCCGGGATGGCAACCGGCGCGGTGAGCACCGTTCGCCAGGTTGGCATCCTGGCCGGGGTCGCCGGGTTGGGTGCGCTGTTCAGCCGGCACGCGGCCGACTCGGCGACTGACGGCCTGGGCGCAATACGCGGCGGCAGCCAGGCCGGCGTTGCGCAACTCGTCGACCGGTTGTCGGCGGGTGCGGGCCTTCGGGTACTCGACTACCTGCCGGATAGCCTGCGGCCGGCGTTGCCGGCGATCGCGCGCGTTGCCCGCCAGGCCAGCGCCGACGGCATGCAAGCCGCCCTGGCAGCCGCGGCGATCGCCGCAACTGTGGCGGCCGTGGTCGCCGCGGTTCTGATCGGCATCGGCGCGCGGCGGGAGCACGGGTCCGGTCCGGCGGCGGATTCCTGATTTGCTGAGCGTAGCTGCGGGGTAGTCTTCGCAATACCATGTTGGGTGACGCGATCCTGATTCCGGCGACCGATACCGGCCGCTACAGCGTGGTGATCTCGACGGATCCGGCCGACATCGAGGCCGCCCAACGGTTGCGCTATCAGACTTTTGCCGAAGAGATGGGGGCGACGCTGCCACAGGCCATCCGCGGGCCTTTGACCGGGCAGATGATCGACGTCGACCAATTCGATCCATACAGCGACCACCTGCTGGCGAAGGACGCCGCGACCGGGCAGGTGGTCGGTTGCTACCGGTTGCTGCCGCCCGACGGCGCCAAGGCGGCCGGTGGGATCTTCGCCGACACGATCTTCGACATCGGCGGTGTGAACGAATTGCGTTCCAGCCTGGTCGAACTCGGCCGGGCCAGCGTGCACGCCGACCATCGCAACGGCGCGGTGATGGGTTTGCTGTGGGCTGGGATCCTGCGCTACCAGGAGATCACCGGCCACGAGTGGGGTGTCGGGTGCTTGTCGGTCCGGATGGAGGGCGGCGGGCCGCGTGGAGCATTGGTGCGCGGTGTCCGGGACACGGCGTTCCGAGTCCGGCCGGCACCGCCGCAATACCGAGTGACTCCGCGAAACCCGGTGCGGGTCAACGGTTTGAGCCTCGACGAGTTACCCGACCCGGGGCGGGTGCGGGTTCCGCCGATGGTGCAGGGATCGCTGCGGGTCGGCGGAATGATCTGTGGCGAGCCATCTTACGATCCAGACTTCGACATGGCCGACTTCGTGGTGCTGATCAATCGGTCGATGATGCACGAACGGTACCTGGAACGGCTGACCCGCGCGCATGTCCACTCCTGAGCGAACGGATCTACTCGGCATCGGTTTCGGACCGTCTAATCTCGCCCTGGCCATCGCGTTCGCCGAGCGCGGTGCGCGCGCGGTGTTCGCCGAAGCGCAGCAACGATTCGGCTGGCACCGCGGAATGTTGTTGCCCGGTGCCCGCATGCAGGTGCCGTTCCTCAAAGACCTTGTCACACTGCGTAACGCGCAGAGCGATTTCACCTTCGTGAACTATCTGAGCGAGCAGAACCGGTTGGTCGAATTCATCGGCAGACACACGCTGTTTCCCAGCAGGCTGGAGTTCCACGATTATCTGGAGTGGGCGGCGGCCCGGGTTACGGCCCAGGATGGGGCCGATGTGCGTTACGGTCAGCGCGTCGTCGAAGTCGGCGCCGAGGCAACCGGTTTCGTGGTTCGGACCGCCTCCGACTGGGTGATCCGGGCGGAGGCACTGGTGTTGGGTACCGGCCTGCAGCCCGTGTTGCCGGACGGGGTGGCCGCGACGGCACGACAGTGGCACAGTCACAAGCTGCTCGACGGACTCGCCGGGCTCGGGCAGGCGGCCTTCCGGCGATTCGCGGTGGTCGGTGCCGGGCAGAGCGCCGCGGAGGTGGTCGGCTACCTGCATCGGCAATATCCGGATGCCGAGGTGCGTGCGGTTTTCGCCCGCTACGGCTACAGCCAGGCCGACGACAATCCCTATGCCAACCGGATTTTCGACCCGTCGGCCGTCGAGGACTTCTATGCGGCCGATGAGCCGCTACGCAAGCGTCTGCTCGACTATCACCGCTCCACCAACTACTCGGCGGTCGATCTGGAGTTGATCGAGGACCTCTATTCGCGCGAATACGCCGAACGGGTCAGCGGCGAACGGCGGCTGATCATCCATAACGCGTCTGAGGCCATTGCGGCCCAGGAATATGCCGGTGGCGTGCTGCTGACCATCACGCATCTGGTCAGCCATGAGCAGGAGACCCTGGACTGCGATGCGGTGATCTACGCGACGGGCTACGCCCCGCTGGATATTCGGGGCTTTTTGGGTGAGCTGTCCAGTCGCTACGAGTTCGACTCCACTGGGCGGCCCGCCGTCACCCGGGACTACCGGCTGGTGGCGAAGTCGGGCGCGCCCGGCGACATCTTCCTCAACGGTTCGGTCGAACACACGCACGGCCTCGCGTCGTCGCTGCTGTCCAATGTCGCGGTGCGAGCGGGGGAGATCGCGGCGGCGTTCGCTCCGGCGCGCGGCATCGCACGCGGCCCCCGCGCTGCCAGCTGAGCTCCAGCCGGGCCGGCCGGCCACCTGCGCGAGCAGACGCGAAAGCCCCTATTCTGGCACCGAATAGGGGCTTTCGCGTAGCCCCGGACGCGGGAGGTGCCCCCAGCTCGGCGCTACTACCGGCGCCACGAACTCCTCGATCATCGCCCGCTCCTGTGCCTCATCCGCACCGGGAAACATCAACAGCGAGATGATCACCCGTACCGCCCAGCGGGCCCGCCGTTCGACGGCGGCCGGATCGTCGGGACCGGACGAACCCAGGAATGAAGCCACCACCGCGGTGATGACGTCGGAGTGACTTGCCAGTTCGCCCGCGATTGGAAGTCGGGCCGCGCCGAACCACGCCGCCAGCGGCGGACTGTCGCGAACCGCACGCAACGTCTCGGTGATACTGGCGATCAGCCGCTCGTGCGGGTCCCGCACATCGTCGATCCGCTGCAGGATCTGGCGGCCGATGCGGTGCGTCTCCCGGTGCACGTACGCAATCCGCAGCGCCTCGCGGCTCTCGAAGTACCGGTACAGGGTCGCGCGGGAACATCCGGCGGCCTTGGCGATTTCGTTCATGCCGATGGATGCCGGGTCGCGTTCGGTGAACAGCGCCTCGGCGGCGTCGAGGATGCGGTCAGCGGCGACCTCGGTGCGGCGCTCGGCGAGCCAATCACCCGGCATCAGCCCGGCACCCTGATCGGCACCGACAACGGCCGCCGGACGTATGGCCCGCCCGACCACACGATGCCAGGCACATCGACCTCGAAATCCGGGCAGCGGCAGAGCAATTCGCCCAGCGCCACCCGGGATTGCATCCGCGCCGCTGCGGCACCCAGGCAGTGGTGGGCGCCGTGGCTGAACGTGAGAATGTTGCGTGGCCGGCGGGTGACGTCGAGTTCGGCGGCGTTGTCGCCGTATTGGCGCTCATCCCGGTTGGCCGACCCGTACAGCAGCAACACCCGGCGCCCGGCCGGAATGGTGGTGCCTTCTATGGTCACGTCACGGGTGGTCGTGCGAGCCAGGTTCTGCACCGGCGAGGTGAGCCGGAGCAGCTCGTCGACCGCGTCGGGGATCAGGCCGGGATCGTCCACCAGCAGCCGGCGCTGGTCGGGCCGTGAGTGCAGCAATGGCATTGAGCCGCCGAGCATTCCGGTGACGGTGTCATTGCCGCCGGTCACCATTGTGAACGTGAACCCCAGGATCGACAGGATGCCGGCGACGTCGCCGTCGGCGCCCATCCCGGCCGCGACCAGGTGCGAGATGGTGTCGTCCTGGGGCTCGGTCCGGCGCCGTTCGATCAGCGCGGTGAAATAGGCCATCATCGTCCCGACGGCCTCGCCCGCCGTTCCCAATGAAGCCGCGATGCCGCCCTCGGCGGTATTCGCCGCGACGATCGCCTGGGTCCAGCTGTCGAATTGCGCCCAATCCTCCTCGGGCACACCCAGATAGTGCGCGACGACCATCGACGGCAGGGGTTTGAACAACTCGGTGACGATGTCGCCGGCACCCCGAGCCTGGATGTTCTCGAGCCGCTCCACGACGAATTCGCGCACTTTCGGCTCGATTGCCTCAACCTGCCGCGGAGTGAAACCACGGGACACCAGCTTGCGGAACTGCGTGTGCACGGGTGGGTCCTGCATCACCATGGGCGGGTTGTCCTGCAGCCCGATCAGTTCCAACTCGCCATAATTGACCGTCAAACCTTGTGCCGACGAGAACGTCTCGTGATCGCGCGCGGCCGCCCAAACATCGGCGTGCCGCGATAGCACGTAGTAGTCGTGTTCGGGGCGGCCCGGCGGCACTACGTGGTGCACCGGGTCGTGATCACGCAGCGCCCGGTACATCGGCCAGGGTTCGGACCACGTCTCGGCGGTGGCGAGCTGAAACCGAACCGGGTGAGACAATGTGGACGTCATGTCTTATTGCTACGACAGATGCCATTAGATGTCAACGGTCGAGTGTGCGGCCCGCGACGCGACACGCCGCGGAAGCGTCGCGGAATGCACGCTGGGCGAGGAGTTAGATCCCCGACCCGGGGTTGAGGATGCCCAACGGGTCCAGCGCATCCTTGATCCGCCGGTTCAGGTCCATCACCTCGGGCCCGAGGTAGTCGGCCAGCCACGGCCGCTTCAACCGGCCGACGCCGTGTTCGCCGGTGATGGTGCCGCCCAGCCCAACGGCCAGGTCCATGATCTCGCCGTACGCCAACTGCGCGCGCTCGGCCATGGCGGCATCGGCGGGATCGAACACCAGCAACGGGTGGGTGTTGCCGTCTCCCGCGTGGGCGATCACCGAGATCATCAGGTCCCGCTCGTCGGCGATGCGCGCGATGCCGGTGACCAGCTGGCCCAGCGCCGGCAACGGCACCCCGACGTCCTCCAGCAGCAGCGAGCCCTTGGCCTCGACCGCCGGAATGCAGAACCGCCGCGCCGCCACAAAGGACTCGCCCTCGTCCGGATCGTCGGTGGAAAACACTTCTGTCGCACCGTTTTCGGCGAAAACCGCGGCGATCACCTCGGCGTCGTCGCTGCCGGCGCGGCCGCGCTCGTCGGATCCGGCGACCAGCATGGCCGCCGCGTTGCGGTCGAGGTCCATCCGCAGGTGATCCTCGACCGCGTTGATCGCCACCTGGTCCATGAACTCCAGCATCGACGGGCGCAGCCGGGCGCTGACCCCGAGTACCGCGTCGACGGCAGTCTCCACCGACGAGAAACTGGCCACCACGATGCTGGACGCGTTCTGCGCCGGCAACAGCCGCAGCGTCACCTCGGTGACCACGCCCAGCGTCCCCTCGCTACCCACGAACAGCTTCGTCAGTGACAGCCCGGCCACGTCCTTCAGGCGCGGCCCGCCCAACCGCACCGCGGTCCCGTCGGCCAACACCACCTGCATGCCCAGGACGTAGTCGGTGGTGACGCCGTACTTGACGCAGCACAGCCCGCCGGCGTTGGTGGCGATGTTGCCGCCGATGCTGCAGATCTCGTAGGAGGACGGGTCGGGCGGGTACCACAGGCCGTGTTCGGCGACGGCCTTCTTCACCTCGGAGTTGAACAGTCCCGGCTGGCATACGGCGGTGCGGGTGACCGGATCCACGGTGATGTCGCGCATCTTCTCCGTCGACAGCACGATGCCGTTGTCCACCGCGGTTGCCCCGCCGGACAGTCCGCTGCCGGCGCCACGGGTCACCACGGGCACCCTGTTGGCCGACGCCCAGCGCAGCACGGCCTGCACTTCCTCGGTGCGGTTCGGGCGCACCACGGCCAGCGGCTTCCCGGCCGCCGGGTCCAGCGCACGGTCTTGGCGGTAACCGTCGGTGATCGCGGGATCGGTGACCACCATCCCCTCGGGTAGCTCGGCTATCAGGCCGGCCAGTAGATCCGCGTTCACCGGGCCGATGCTAGTCCCTTGCCGAGGTGGGAGTTTCGGCTGCGAACTCCGGCTCGCGGTCCAGTTCCCGCAGCGACGGCACCCGGATACAGATCAGTCCGGCGACCAGGATCGGCAGCGCCAGCGCGAAGAACGCCACCTGTATACCCGCCGCATCGGTCAGCGGACCGGCCAGCAGCAAGCCCAACGGGCCGGCGGCGTAGGCCATCGACGTCATCACTCCGACCACCCGGCCGCGTAAATGGTGCGGCGCGCGAGTCTGCATCACGTAGTTGTAGATCGGCTGGATCGGTCCGTAGACCAACCCGATCAGCGCGCACAGCACCAGGATCACCGGCAGCGGCGGCAGCAATGCGATCACTACCGTGGCGGTGCCGAAGCTCAGCACCGCCGTCAGCATGATCGTGCGGCGCGACAGGTAGGTCGCGAGCAGCAGATAGCCGAGCGCGCCGAGCAGGCTGCCGATGGACAGTGCCACCAGCACCGAGCCCAGCTGCGCCGGTTGCTGCCGATCGCTGAAGTACTTGGGGAACAGCACGCTTTCCATCGGCAGGTACAGCGCCGTCACCGTCAGGTCGATCAGTGCCAGCGCCCGCAGCACCCGCAGGCTCCACACGAAACGCAACCCCTCGGCCACCCCGGACACCAGCCCCTGCGGCCGCGTCGCGTGGTGTGGCCGGCCGGCGCCCTCAAGGCGCAGCACCGCGATCGCCAGGATGGACAACGCGAATGCCGCGGCGGTGACCCACATCGTGGTGACGCCACCCACCGTGGCGATCATCAGGCCGCCGAAGCCCGGACCCACTACGAACGCCACGTTGAGGATCACTTCGTAGACGCTGTTGATGCGATCGAGCGACCAGCCCGCCCGGACCGCCGCTTCGGGCAGCATCGACTGACGGGCCGTGATCCCGGCCGGGTCGAACGCCGCGCCGCAGGCGCCCAGCACGGCCAGCACAGCCACGTTCACCGCTTCCACCCCGAATGCCGACGCGACCAGCGGGACGGCCGCCACCGATGCGGCCGAGAGCGCGTCGGAAACCATCGACACCCGGCGACGGCCGAAGTAGTCCACCGCGGTGCCCGCGATCAGCGTCGAGAACAGTAGCGGCAACGTCGTCGCACCGGCCACGATCGACGCCTGCCCGGCACTGCCCTGACCCTGCAGCACCAGCCAGGGAAACGCGACGAGCGAAATGCCATTGCCCGCGCACGACAGCAGCGTGGCGAACAGGATCAGCAAGGCCGGCGCTCGGCTGGTGTTTCTCATGGGATATCGCGGCTGAATGTAGCGCCAAACCCGAAGCGCGAACCACCGATTTTTTGCGCGGTCCCGTTCGGAATGCAGGATGTTCGTGTGCTCAAGCATCCGAATACCGGCCAGGCATTCGGTTCGCCGGTCGCCCCCGGCAGCGGCTGGCCGGGTGACCTGGCGACCGACCGTACCCCGGTCGCGGCCGACGCGGCACAGGTCGGCGCGCTCGCGCGCAAGGCACGGTCGATCGCCGAACTCGACGCGATGGTCAGCGTGTGCCGAGCATGTCCACGGCTGGTCAGCTGGCGTGAGGAGGTCGCCGTCGTCAAACGCCGGGCGTTCCTCGACCAGCCCTACTGGGGACGTCCGGTGCCGGGTTGGGGGTCGCAGCGGCCGTGGTTGTTCATCGTCGGGCTGGCGCCCGCCGCGCACGGCGCCAACCGGACCGGACGGATGTTCACCGGTGACCGGTCCGGCGACCAGTTGTATGCGGCGCTGTACCGCGCCGGCCTGGTGAATCAGCCGACCAGCGTTGACGCGGCTGATGGATTGTCGGCCAACAACATTCGGATATCGGCGCCGGTTCGGTGCGCCCCGCCGGCGAACGCCCCCACGCCTGCCGAGCGGACGACGTGCTCGCAGTGGCTGGCGGCCGAATGGCACCTGGTGTCCGAGCATGTCCGGGTGATCGTCGCGCTCGGCGGCTTCGGCTGGCAGGTAGCTCTGGGCCTGCCGGTGGCCGCCGGAGTGCGCAAGCCGAAGTTCGGCCACGGGGTGGTCGCGCCGCTGCCCTCCGGCGTGCGGTTGCTCGGCTGCTACCACCCGAGCCAGCAAAATATGTTCACCGGTAGGTTGACTCCGGCAATGCTTGACGACATCTTCCGGGAGGCGAAGCAGCTTGCGGGAATCGGCTAGGGACGGGGTCGCGTCTTGACAAGCATCTTGGTGTCCGGCGCCAGTGTCGCGGGCTTGACCGCCGCGTATTGGTTTGGCCAAAACGGCTATTCGGTGACGGTGGTGGAGCGCCACCCGGGGCTGCGGCCGGGCGGCCAGGCTATCGACGTGCGGGGTCCGGCGCTCACGGTGCTGGACCGCATGGGTTTGCTGGCGGCGGCCGAAGGGAAGAAGACGCGGATCCGGGGCGCCTCGGTGGTGGACCGCGACGGCAACGAGCTGTCCCGGGACACCGAATCCACGCCGACGGGCGGACCGATCAACAATCCCGACATCGAGTTGCTGCGCGACGACCTCGTCGAATTGTTGTACGAGGCGTGCCGGTCAACCACCGAGTTCATCTTCGACGACACCATCACCGCGATCGAGAATCTCGGTCCAGCGGCCGAGGTGACCTTCGAGCGCGCTCCCGCGGCCAGCTTCGACCTGGTCATCGGGGCAGACGGCCTGCATTCCAATGTGCGCCGGCTGGTGTTCGGCCCCGAAGAGCGATTCATCAAGAGGCTGGGGACGTTCGCAGCGATCTTCACCGTGCCCAATTTCCTGGACCTGGACTACTGGCAGACCTGGCATTACGGCGACACCAGCATGGCAGGGGTCTACAGCGCGCGGGACAACACCGAGGCCCGCGCGATGCTGGGCTTCATGGACACCGAGCTGCGGATCGACTACCGCGACACCCCGGCCCAGTTCGCCGAGGTGGAACGGCGAATCGCCGACGACGGCTGGGTGCGTCCGCAACTGCTGGAGTACATGCGCTCGGCGCCGGACTTCTATTTCGACGAAATGTCGCAGATCGTGATGGATCACTGGTCTATCGGCCGGGTGGCGTTGGTGGGCGATGCGGCCTACTGCTGTTCGCCGTTGGCGGGGCAGGGCACCAGCGTGGCCCTGCTGGGGGCTTACATTCTGGCCGGCGAGCTCAAGGTGGCCAGGTACGGCGGTTTGCTCGACCATGGTCTGGCCTTCACCAATTACTTCAAGCGGTTCCACAGCTACGCTGAGCGCACCCAGTTCCTGGCGAGCGACAACATTCCCGGTGGGGCGCCCATTTCGCAGGAACAGTTCGAACTCATCATCACCTCGATCGCCCCGCTCAACTACTGAGGCTCAACTAGCAAGGCGGGGCCGGGAAGCTTCTCGCGGGCAAAGTTGTTGGTGTTTGCGTGCGTCTTTCAGTTCTTGATCTGGTCCCGGTGCGCTCCGACCAGTCGACCGCCGACGCGCTGGCGGCCACTGTGTCGCTGGCGCAGACCGCCGACCGGCTGGGATACACGCGCTACTGGGTCGCCGAGCACCACAACATGCCCTCGGTGGGCGCCACCAGCCCGCCGGTACTGATCGCCTACCTCGCCGCGCAGACCGACCACCTACGGCTCGGATCGGGCGGAGTAATGCTGCCCAACCACGCGCCGTTGGCGGTGGCCGAACAGTTCGCGCTGCTGGAGGCCGCCGCGCCCGGTCGTATCGACCTGGGCATCGGTCGCGCGCCCGGGTCCGACCCGGTCACCTCGTACGCGCTGCGAGGGGGTCGCGACGATCGCGACATCGAGAACTTCCCGGCCTACCTCGACGACGTCGTTGCCCTGATGGGCACGCGCGGTGTGCGGGTGCCGCTGCGCTCGGGGGACTACACCCTCAAGGCGACCCCGGCCGCGGCCAGCGAACCCCGGCTGTGGCTGCTGGGATCCTCGATGTACTCCGCGCAGCTGGCCGCCGCCAAGGGGCTGCCATACGTGTTCGCCCACCACTTCTCCGGCCGGGGCACCGAGGAGGCGCTGGAGCACTACCGCAAACATTTCCGGCCCAGCGACCTGGCCTCCGAGCCGGTGACTTTCCTGACGGTCAACGCCGTCGTCGCCGAAACACGGGACGAGGCAACCGAATTGATGCTGCCAAACCTGCAGATGATGGCCCGGCTGCGGACCGGGCAACCGTTGGGTCCGGTGCAGCTCGTCGAGGACGCTCAGCTGGAACGATTGACACCCGCGCAGCAGCACATCGTGGACAGCGGGTTGGCGCGGGCCGTGGTCGGCTCGCCGGCTGAGGCCGCCGAACAGCTACGGGCCCTCGCCGAACGGTTCGACGTCGACGAGGTGATGGTGCACCCGGTTGCGTCGGCTCGCCGCGGCACCGATCCCGCGACCGCCCCGGCCCGGGTGGCGACGCTGGAGCTGTTGGCCAAGGAGCTGTTCTAGCTAGTCGGTCCGTGTCACAGCCGGTGCGTGCGTGCGGATCCAGCGCTGCAAATCCTCCGCCGGTAGCGGCGGACTGTGGACGAACCCCTGGGTGATTGTGCAGCCGTACTGCCGCAGCGCACGCAGCGTCGAATCGTCTTCGACTCCCTCGGCCACCAGATCCGCGCCGAGGCTGGCCGCCAGCGCCACCGTCGACCGCACGATCGCCACCGAACGCGGATCGTGGGCCAACCGTGCCACGAAGATGCGGTCGAGCTTGAGTTCGTCGACCGAAACGTCCTGAAGTCTTGCCAGCGAAGACCAGCCGGTGCCGTAGTCGTCCAACGAGATTCGGACTCCCAGGCGCTGCAGCGCGGCGACGGTGCTGCGGGATCGCGCCGAGTCGACCAGCGTGCTCTCGGTGATCTCGATGATCAGCTCGTCGGCGGGCAGCCCGTGGGTCTGCAGCAGCTGCTCTACGGTGCCGACCAGGTCGAGGTCGAGCAGATTCGTCGTGGACAAGTTCACCGCGACGGTCAGCGGCATGCCCTGCTCACGCCAGGCGCGGGCCTGCTCGAGGGCGAGGTTGACGGTCCGGTTGGCCACCTTGCGCATCAGGCCGGCGCGTTCGGCCGCCGGCAGGAACTCCTCCGGTAGCAGCAACCCGCGGCTGGGATGGTGCCAGCGCAACAGCGCCTCGACGCTGTGCACACTGCCATCGGCCGCGTTGATCTTGGGCTGGTAGTGACAGACCAGCTCGGTGCCTTCGACGAGCGCGGCGCGCAGTTCCTCGATCAGGTTCGGGTCGTTGTCGCGGTACAGCTCGAACGCCGAGTCGTACACGGCGATCTTGCTTTTGGCCGACCTGGCGTGCGGAAGCGCCATCTCGGCGCGGGTCAGCAGCTCCTGCGGATGATCGCAGTGGTCGGGGTAGAGCGCGATCGCGATCCGCCCGTCGACCTGAACGGTCATCGGGTCCAACGCAAATGGCTCGCTCAACGCCTCCAGCAACCGGCCGGCCTGTGCGCGGGCGGCGATCAGGTCCGCACCCTCGGCGAGCAGCACCGCGAACTCATCGTCACCGGCGCGGGCCAAGAGATCGTCGCGACGCACGTTGTGGGACAGCCGATTAGCGATCTGGCACAACAGCTCATCGCCGAAGTGGTAACCGACCGTATCGTTGATCTCGTCGAACTCGTACAGCTGCAACAACAACAGCGCGCGACGAGCCGGCGCCCGGGTGACAGTCCGTCCGACGATCGGGCTCGCCGGTGCATCGACGGGCACCTCGGTCAGCGCGGTGGCCAGCGAGCGCCGGTTTGGCAGGGTGGTCAGCTCGTCGGTCATGGCCTGCTTGTGTGTCTCTGCCAGGATGCTCACCTCGCGGAAGGTCACCGAGAACCGGGCGGCGACCGCGACCAGGCTCAGCGCGGCGAGTGTCGGCGCGATCGCGGAATGCCGGCCCACAGCCGTAACGGCAAGTGCGACAACGGTGCACGTCACCGGCGTGACGTAGGAACCCAGTCCGCGTCTGGGCAGGGGTGGCACCGATGACCAAGGCGCCCAGCTGGCCGTTGCCAACAGCAGCGACGAGGCGGGCCAGAAAGCGTCGAGCATGGTGCCGACCCGGTAATCGCTGGCCGAGGTCTCGAACAGATACGCGGTGTCCGCGGCCGCGATCATCAGAAACCCGGCAACCAGCAGGCCCCAGCGAAATTCCTTGCGCCAACCCAGGATCGGCAGCATCCCCGCCGCCAGGGCGGTGAGCACCAGATCACCCCACGGATAGACCAGGCCGACGAGAACGGTGGCAGGGGCCCGGACCGTGGCCGCGTGGATGGGTCCGGCGGCTAACGCCGCGGCCACCGCGGCCATCGCCAACCCGCACACCACCGAGTCCAGGCGGACCGGGAGGGGCACCCGCTTGAGGCGGGTCCGCATCAGCAACAGCAGACCGATATAGGCCAGCGGATAGAAGGCCAGATACGCCGGGTCTGCGATGGACGGGGATTGCCCGTCCGGCACAAACCTGACATACAGGACGTCACCGAGCGCCGAGCACACCATGCCGATCGCGATGACCGTCCATGCCGCACGGTCCGCCTTGACCCGGTAGGCGCGGATCGCGATCAATGCCGCGGCGAACACGTTCATCCCCGGGTACAAGACGTTGGCGAAGAACGGGCTGTGATCGGCGCGCGGGTCCGGGAGGCAGGACTGTGCGAAAACGATCACCCCGATCGCCAAGCACACCAACGAAATCCGAACCCAGACCGGTGGCCATCGAACGCTGGGCGGCTGGTCGGGAGTATGCCTGGGTGCCGGTGTGGGCGGCCTGATGGTGCGCGCGAGTGCGGTGATATTCGCCGAGCTGGTCGCGGCACCGAAGGCGCCCCGGTGAATCCGGCCGCTGTCGAATTCGTTCTCGAGGTTGCTTTTGAAGTCCGCCGATCCGGCAAGTTCGGGCAGCGCATAGGGCAGCGGCAGATCCGGCACAAAGCTGCGGATACATTGTCCGCCCTCACGTTTGGCCGCGTACATGGCCAGGTCGGCGTGCCGTAACAATTCGTCCACGGTGCAACTGGATTCGGTGGCGGCCATCGTGAACCCGATGCTCGGCCGGACCGCCAAGGGGACACCGTCGATCACTATCGGCGCCTCGAAGGATTCCAGGACCCGCTGCGCCGCGGCCTGGGCGTCCTCGACGGGACCCTCGATCAACACGGCGAATTCGTCTCCGCCCAACCGCGCGACGGTGCCGGCCTCACCCAAGGCGGTCGTCAACCGCCCCGCCACCCGCACCAACAGCTCGTCGCCCGCCGGGTGGCCGAGTGCGTCGTTCACCGACTTGAAATTGTCCAGATCCAGGCACATCACCGCGATGGGCGCGGCATCCGTGCCGCGACGGGCGACGGCTTGCTCCAGCTTGTGCAGGAAGTTGGCGCGATTGGCCAGGCCGGTCAGACTGTCCCGGAAGGCCTCCCGGGCCACCTCGGCCAGCAGGCCCTGGTTTTCCACCAGCACCACGAACTGACGGGCCAGCACCGCAGCCACCAGGATTCCCGCCCCGATCAGCAGCGGCCCGTGCCGCATCAGGCGCAGCGCGTGGCCCAACCCGACCGCGGCCGCCAGCAGCACCGGGATGTACGGCAACCACAGGCGTAACCGTGAGGAGGTCTCCTGCGCCGAGGCAGTGGGAGTTTCGTTGACGCTGATCAGTCCGGCCAGTGCCAGCATGCCCAACCCGGCCACCCGGGTCACGTCGACCAATTCGCCGGTGTGGTAGCTGCCCACCCCGGTCTGGAACACCACCAAGATGTCGGCGACACCGATGGTGACGACCGCGCCTGCAACCAGGTTGACGCTCAGTCGCCCGCCGGGACGGCCCCGGGACAGCGCCAGGATCGCCGTCGTCATCAGGGACACGTCGGCAAAGATGTGCACGAGAGTGGTCAGCCCGGAAGTGCTCCCCTCGCGCAACAACCGGTCCAGGACGAACACCCAGGACGCCACGAACAGCGACGTCGCCACGATGACGCCGTCGAGGAACAGTCGCCGCAGATTGTGGCCGACGGGACCGGAGAGCAACAGCAACGATGTGAAGGCCCCGACCGGGTACAGCAGCAGCACGATCTCGGCCGATGCCGGATGGCTGGCGTGGTCGACTTCCGGTCGCACGTCATAGACCGCCCAGATGACTTCACCGACCGCCCACCCGGCGAGAGCCACCGACATGGCCAGCCAGCCGGCGCGGCGACGGCCCTGCGCGTGACGGGCCGCCAGCGCGGCGCATCCGGCGGCGAACGCCAAGCCGATGACCGTCACGACTCCGATGACCGGCCGGGTCGCATACGGGCCGTGCCAACCGAACCAGGACGAAGCACCCACTAGCGCCGCCGCCAGACCGTATCCGGCGACGACGGCCCAAACGGTCCCTGGGGCCAGCCCGGAGAGCGGGCGCGGTCGTCCCGTCCAGCGCTTCATTACCCCGCTCCAGCTCGCACGCAGTGCACGCCTAGGCGAAGTAGAAGGGAAGCTTCACCGCGCGTCCACTCAGGATAAACCGCTGCTCGACCGTCTGGCGTTACTACGGGCAACGGATCCGGCGCCCGGATCGGCTACTGGCCGGCGTCGATGCCGGCAAGCGCCTCACGCAGGATCCGGCCGGTTTCCTCCCGGTCCGGGTCGCGGCGCAGCAACAACCCCTTGGCGACCGAGAGCTTGTCACCCTCGCGCCGGGGGAGCACATGCAGGTGAATGTGCGACACGGTCTGGAAGGCCGCGCGGCCGTCGTTGATCCCGATGTTCGTCGCATCGGCCAGTTCGGTGGCGCGCGCCGCCCGCGCAATCCGTTGGCCGATGGTGATCATGCCGGCCAGCGTCTGGGCCGGGGTGTCGGTCAGGTCGACGCTGTGTTTCTTGGGCACCACCAACGTGTGTCCTCGGGTGAACGGTCGGATGTCGAGGATCGCCAGGTAGCCGTCGTCTTCGAAAATTCGGATGGCCGGGGCCTCGCCGGTCGCGATCGCACAGAAAACGCAGGACATATCGCCACGGTACGGGCCGTGCGGGCGTCCCGGCTGGGCGGGATACGCTGCGGCAGTGGACCCTAGCGATCTCGCGTTCGCCGGCGCCGCCGAACAGGCGCGCATGCTGGCGGACGGTGAAATCACCGCACCGGTGCTACTCGAGGTCTACCTCGAACGGATCGAGCGGCTCGACAGCGAACTCCGCTCCTACCGCGTGGTGCGCTACGACGGCGCTCGCCGCGAAGCCGACATCGCCCAGCGACGCATCGACGCCGGCGAGCGGCGGCCGCTGCTAGGGGTGCCGATCGCGATCAAGGACGACGTCGACGTCGCCGGTGAGGTGACGACCTACGGCAGTGCAGCGCACGGCCCACCGGTGACCGACGACGCCGAGGTGGTCCGCCGGCTACGTGCCGCGGGAGCGGTGATCATCGGTAAGACCGCCGTGCCGGAGCTGATGATCATGCCGTTCACCGAGTCGATGACGTTCGGGGCGACCCGCAACCCGTGGAATCTTCGTCGTACCCCCGGGGGCAGTAGCGGCGGTAGCGCCGCGGCGGTCGCGGCCGGTCTGGCTCCGGTGGCGCTGGGATCCGACGGCGGTGGCTCCATTCGGATCCCGGCCACGTGGTGCGGGTTGTTCGGGCTCAAGCCGCACCGGGACCGGATCTCGCTGGAACCGCACGACGGCGCGTGGCAGGGCTTGAGCGTCAACGGCCCGCTCGCGCGATCGGTGATGGATGCGGCGCTGATCCTGGATGCGACCAGCACGGTGCCCGGTCCGGAAGGGGAGTTTGCCGCCGCGGCTACCCGACCTCCCGGCCAGTTGCGAATTGCGTTGAGCACCAAGGTGCCGACGCCGTTGCCGGTCAGGGTCGGCAAGGCGCAGCTCATAGCTGTCGAACAAGCGGGCGCCTTGCTGCGCGATCTCGGACACGAGGTGGTCATCCGGGATCCGCACTATCCCGCTTCGCTGTACGCAAACTATCTGCCCCGATTTCTTCGGGGCATCTGCGACGACGCCGACGCGCAGGCCCATCCGGAGCTGCTCGAAAAGCGCACCCGCGCCATCGCGCACCTCGGCTCGTTCTTCTCCGATCGGCGGATGGCGGCCCTGCGCAACGCCGAGGCGGGGCTCAATGCCCGCATTCAATCGATCTTCGAAGACGTCGACGTCGTCATCACGCCGGGCACTGCGACGGGGCCGTCCCGGATCGGCGCCTACCAGCGCCGCGGTGGCGTGTCGACGCTGATGCTTGTGGCGCAACGGGTTCCGTACCAACAGATCTGGAACCTCACCGGACAACCGGTCGCGTCGGTGCCATGGGACTTCGACGACGAAGGGCTCCCGATGTCGGTGCAACTGGTCGGCCGGCCCTACGACGAGGCCACGCTGCTGTCGTTGTCCGCGCAGATCGAAGCCGCCCGACCCTGGGTGCACCGACGCCCGCCGGTGTCCTGATCAGCCGGTTTGGCCGATCACCCTCCAGGCGGCCAGCTTTCGTTCCTTCGGGATCGCGTTCGCTGGGCTGGTCGATGGCAGCCGCACGAAACTGACCCCCGGCGGGGTCATCCGTACGAGCCTCTCGAAGAGGGCGGCAGCCTTCGCGCCGTTGAAGTACACCCGGGTGATCGCCGGGTGTTCGGCGAACAACGCGCCGAAGTCATTGATCACCAGACTCTTCGGGTCGATCGCGGAGTCCGCGCTACCGGCGCGGCGGCAGCTGTGCAACACGTCCCACAAGGCCACACCGTGCGTCTGCAATACCGCCAGGCGCCGGGAATAAGTTGCGGCGCAGTCGAATCCGAGAACCTCGGCAACGATCGGCCAAAACCCGTTGCGCGGATTGGCGTAGTACTGACCGGCTGCCAGCGAACGAACACTCGGAAAAGAACCCAGGATCAGCAGGCCGGCGTCGGTGTCGATGACCGGCGGCAGTCCCTGCAGCAACGGTGTCTCCATCACCTCCACATGATGACGGGCGGGCACTCTAACGTGGGACAGGTGGCGGAACACCCGAACATCGACGACCTCCTCGAGGGCCTGGAGGGCTCGGCCCGCGCCGAGCGTGCGGAGCTGGTGAAGTGGCTGCTCGAGCAGGGCATCACCGCTGAGGAGATCCGGAGCGCCAACCCGCCCCTACTGCTGGCGTCTCGGCATCTGCTCGGCGACGACGGCACCTACGTGTCGGCGCGCGAGATCAGCGAGCGGCACGGCATCGATTTGGAATTGCTGCAGCGGGTCCAGCGGGCCGTCGGCCTGGCCAGTGTGGACGACCCGGACGCAGCGGTTCACATGCGCGCCGACGGTGAGGCCGCCGCCTACGCCCAGCGGTTCGTCGAGCTGGGGGTGGATCCCGAACAAGTGCTCGCGGTCGTGCGGGTCCTGTCCGACGGGCTTTCGCACGCGGCAGAGGTCATGCGATACGCCGCGCTGGCGACCATCCTGCGACCCGGCGCCACGGAGGTGCAGATCGCGCAGGGATCCAAGGTGCTGGTCGGCGCGCTGGCGCCGCTGCTCGGCCCGATGATGCACGAGATGCTGCTGCTGCACCTGCGCCACATGATGGAGACCGAAGCGGTCAATGCCGGCGAGCGCGCGGCCGGCAAGCCGCTGCCGGGCGCCCGCCCGGTCACCGTCGCCTTCGCCGACCTCGTCGGATTCACCAAGCTCGGTGAGGCGGTCTCGGCCGAGGAGCTGGGTCAGCTCGCCGGCCGCCTGGCCGACCTGGCCCGCGATCTCACCACACCGCCGGTGCGGTTCATCAAGACCATCGGCGACGCGGTGATGCTGATCTGCCCGGATCCGGCGCCCCTGCTGGACGCGATCTTGAAGCTGGTCGAGGTGGTCGATACCGACGACGCCTTTCCCCGGCTGCGAGCCGGCGCCGCGTCCGGCATGGCGGTCAGCCGGGCCGGCGACTGGTTCGGCAGTCCGGTCAATGCGGCGAGCCGGGTCACCGGCGCGGCCCGGCCCGGCACGGTGCTCGTCGCCGAATCGGTCAAGGATGCCCTGGAAGCGCAGGGCGATGACGCCGGTTTCGAGTGGTCGTTCGCCGGCGGTCGGCGCCTGAAAGGGATCAAGGGCGAATCGAAGCTCTACCGGGTCCGGCGAGGGACCGAAGGCTGACCGCCTGCACACATGGGCAGGCCCGGCGCGACTCTGCGGGGCGTTGCTGACTCCGTCTTACGCGGGTCTGACGCGGCCGGTTTTTACCCGTCTTCCGGCTCTTTAGATTCGGTCGCTTCCGGGCCTGCTTCGCTACCAAAAATACAACTGTGCTGGCCCGATAGCAACGGTTGGCCAACGGTGGGCGATGGGACCGTGGACGGCGTGGATTCGCCGGCGGCGAACATTCTTCTGTAATGGATGTAATCATGTAATCATGTAATCATGAAAATTCATCACCACGGCCGGCGCGGCGGACGCCCCGGCGGCTGGCAACAAGCAGAGCAACCCGACGCCGGCGATGCAGCGGACTGGTTCGCCGGACGGCTGCCGGAGGGCTGGTTCGACGGGGACCCGACCGTGATCGTCGACCGGGAGGAAATCACGGTGGTCGGCAAATTAGCGGCGGTGCCGGCCACAGAGGGCGCCGCGGGCGACGAGAGTCCCGCCCGCGCCGAGGGCCGGGTATCGCGATTCCGCGAGGACACCCGCCCGGAGCGGATGGCCATCGCCGAGGAGGCCCAGGACCGCTACGGGCGGAAGGTGTCCTGGGGAGTCGAGGTCGGCGGCAAGCGGATTCTGTTCACCCACATCGCGGTTCCGGTCATGACGCGACTCAAGCAACCGGAACGCCAGGTGCTCGACACACTGGTAGACGCCGGCGTCGCCCGATCACGTGCCGACGCGCTCGCGTGGTCGGTCAAGCTGGTCGGCGAGCACACCGAGGAATGGCTGGCCAAGCTGCGCAGCGCGATGTCCGCAGTCGACGACCTGCGGGCGCAAGGCCCCGACCTGTCCGGCTAGCGGTCGCCTAATCCTCGTTGTCCACCTTCGCGACGATCTTGTCGGCGATCCGGTGGCCCTGATCGGTTATCTGGTACCCGCACGCGTTGACGTCGATGATGATGTTGTTGGCCACCGCCATCGCCCGCTGGCACTCCCACCCGTTGGCGCCCTCCTGGACATCCAGCACGCTGATCTCCGGGGGCGCGCCGTCCACCTCGTGGAACGTCCACCGGTAGGTCTTGCCCTTGTTGGTGACCGTGACCGTCTTGCCGGCGCAGTTCTTCCACTTGCCCAGCGAGGTGTCCATGAAAGCCTCGGCCTTTGCGGCGGTGGGGAAGCTGATCGTGGCCTGGTTGACCCAGTGGTCGTAGTCGTCGCCGGGCTCGGACAACACCAGCCCGTGGAGTCCGGTGTAGCCGCTGCCGGCGTACACCGCGCCCTGACTGGTGTACATCGCACCCTGGCAGTCCGGGATCGACAGGGTCATCGCGGTGTTGTCCACCGTGGTGATGGCTTTGCCGGGTGTCATCGTCGCCGAGCCCATCACGGAGTTGATTTCCGATGCGCTCAACAGCAGCGAGCTCAGCCGTTCCTCGGAGATGGGCTTTTTCTTCGGCTTGTCGTCCGGCTGATTCGCGATCCAGATGCCCACCCCGCCCACGATCAGGACCAGCACGACGGCCACGGCGGCGACGATGGGCCAGGGATTGCGCTTTTTTGTGGGCTGGCCCTGTTGCCACGACTGGCCGGAATGTTGCGGTGGTACCGGCGCCCCGGGCGGGCCGCCGCCCCAGCCGCCGCCTTGATACTGCGGCGGGGGTGGGGGCTGGCTCGCGCTGGGAATCGGGCCGCTTGCGGGCCCCCAGCCGGGCGGTCCGGATGGGTGCTGCTGCGGCAACGGTCCGGACTGGCCCGGCCCGTACTGCGGCATGCTTGCCGGCGCGGGCGGCGGCTGGGGAGCCGCCATGGTTGCCGCCATGGTGGGCGGCGAGCCCGCCGATGGCGGGGTGGGCAGCGTGGCTTCCTGGCTGCGACGAACGATCTTCTCGGCGTGATCTTGGTCCGGGTCGCTCAGCGCTTCGTGAGCGGCCAGGGCCAGGTCTCCGGCGCTGGAATAGCGGTCCTCGGGGTTCTTGGCCATGCCGCGGGCGATTACCGCGTCGAAGGCCTTGGGGATGCCCGCGCGCTGCGTGCTGACCTGCGGGACAGGGGTCATCAGGTGCGCCGTCACCAGCATTCCGGCGCTGTCGGCGCGGTACGGCGGTCCGCCGGTGAGGCATTCGTAGAGCACGCAGGCCAGGGCGTAGATGTCGGCGCGGTAGGTGACCTCGTCGTTGGAAAAC
>NZ_LZMH01000045.1 GCF_001673635.1 Mycobacterium asiaticum | reverse complement strand
CCACAGCTTGTCAGACCCTCCTGTCAGGATGGGGTTATGTCTTCGATCGCGTCGCCGCCGGTGGGGCTGCGGCCTATGGATCGGTTGGAGGTGTTGTTCGAGGAGTTGGCGGAGTTGGCCGGGCATCGTAATGCCATTGATGGGCGGCTGGTGGAGATCGCCGCCGAACTTGAGCGCGACGAATTGTGGGGCATGACCGGGGCGCGCTCGCTGGAGATGGTGATGGGCTGGAAGATGGCCCTGTCCTCGGCGAACGCGAAAACGATCACCGCGATCGCGCGCCGGCTCGAGGAGTTCCCGCAGTGCGCGGCCGGGTTGCGGGAGGGTCGGGGTTCGAGTTTGACCGCGGTGCGCAGCTGGTTGACCGTGGCCACCGCAGCCAGTTGCGCGTAATGGGCATCCGAGCCCGCACCACCTCGGGCGGCGATGACCCCGACCTGATCCAGCGAGAGCCGACCCTCCCGCAACCCGGCCGCGCACTGCGGGAACTCCTCGAGCCGGCGCGCGATCGCGGTGATCGTTTTCGCGTTCGCCGAGGACAGGGCCATCTTCCAGCCCATCACCATCTCCAGCGAGCGCGCCCCGAGCATCACCAAGACCTCCGATGAGGCGGGCAGTTGCTATCGGATCAAACTCGACCACCACGACGCGGCGAAGTTCGACGCCGCCCTGGCCTCGCACCGCGACGGGTTGATCGCCCAGTGGAAACGCGACCACCCCGACGGCGAGACCGCCGGTGAGGCCGAGCACGACCAGGCGCGTGCGCCGTTGCCGGGCAGCGGGGAGGCGCTGATGGCGCTGATCGAGGCCGGCTGGGACAGCGACGTCAACCGCCGCCCCCACGGCCAGCACACCACCGTGGTGGTGCATCTGGATGTGGACAAGCCCGCCGCCGCCGCGTTGCACCTGGGACCGGTGCTGACCGACGCCGAACGCCACTACCTCACTTGTGATGCCACCTACGAGGTGTGGTTCGAACGCGACGGTGTGCCGATCGGCGCCGGCCGCAAAACCCGCGAGATCAACCGCCGCCTGCGCCGCGCCCTCGAACACCGCCACCGCAGCTGCGCGGTCCCCGGTTGCGGGGCCACCCGAGGCCTGCACGCCCACCACATCCAACACTGGGAACACGGCGGCCCCACCGAACTACACAACCTGATCCTGCTCTGCCCCTACCACCACCGGGCACATCACCGCGGCCTGATCACCATCACCGGACCCGCCGACCAACTCCTGGTCACCGACAGCGAGGGCCACACCCTGACCTGCGCCTCCCTGGCACGCCCACCCACCACAC
>NZ_LZMH01000044.1 GCF_001673635.1 Mycobacterium asiaticum | reverse complement strand
TGGCTGGTCCAGCATGGGCATTCCGGCCTGGTCCGGGAAGCGCACGTGGTGCTCAGTGCCTCTCGTCCGGGTTCGGCGGCGCTGAAGCTGGACAAGGTTTACGAGCATTTTCAATCACGTTGCCGTTCCATCCATTTGATCCCCTTCGACCCGCACCTCGCCGAGGGAGCGGACGTCGACTTCGGCCGATTGAATCCCGCGACTCGGCAGGCGTACCTGGAGCTCGCCGGGTCCGTGGCGGAGAACTTCGGACGGTTGCGCGCCCCGCGCGAGCAGTGAACGCACCAGCCGTCAACAGCTCGCGTCGCTGAGGCCGACACAGCGAAAACCCGGACCCACCCGCGCGGGTGGGTCCGGGTTCTCGGGCGACATCAGCCCAGGATGTTGGCGGCCTGACTGTTGTCGAGGTCCTGCACCAGCTGGTTCTGGTCGACCGCACGGACCTGCGTGGCATGCAGATCCTGAATGATCTCGTCCATCTCCTGGGAGAACTTGAGGCGAAGCCCGTTGATCTCCTCGGGAGCGTGTCCCGTGTAGGGGCCCGACGTCAGGGTGTTGAACAGACCGTCGATCTCGGTCCGCATCTGCTCCGCATCGGCGGTGATGCTCCGGATGGCGTCGAGGGTGTTGTAGTTCGCCTCGAAGTTGTACTTGATCCCGTATGACATGAGCTGTTACCTGACTTCCTAGGCGTCGATATTGCGGTGGGCCTGAATGTATTCCATGGAGCTGGTGGCAAGGCGGTCGGTTTGCGCCTGGATCTGGCGCATGTGGTCGAGGTGCTCAACCATCCGGTTGTGGAACATCTGCGCCTGGTTGCCGTGCCAGTTCAGGTTGACCATCTCCTGGACTTCGTTCTCCATCTTGACCAGTAGCTGGTCCGTGGTCCGCAGGTGTTCGTTGATGTTCTTGACATGCGGATCGGCATCTTCGGTTACTTCAAATGGGTGCGACATGCAATTCTCCTTTTCCGGAGTGGCCTCGATTGAAGAGGACACCGTGGTCTGATTTCTGCGCAGTACCGTGCTAAACCAATGACGCCTCCCATTGGTCCGTAGACAACTCGACAAGTTGACTGATCGCCTGGCCGATGGCGTGATCCGACCCCGGCTTCAACGTCGTCCACAGTTGCCCGCTCGGCGAGGCGCTTGGCGCGCCGACGATTCGTCCCCTCCTGGTGTAGAACACCCCTACCGCTGCCGGTTGCCGCGAGATGCGGTCCTGATCGGTACACAGTGCGTAGTAGACGATTTCGGCGAACGCCATGCGAGACGCCAGCGCGGACCCCAGCACCATCGCCGCGCGAGGTTCGGCGCCCAGGGTCCGCACCCGATCGGCCAGCTGCGCCGCATCGTGGGTCCCCAACAGGTTTCGGCTTACCAACTCTGTCGGTGCGCCCACCGGCGTCACCTGCGCGGCCTCGGACCGGGGCAGCCGGCCGATCAGGGCCTGCCCGGCCCACGCCAGCCCGGCCGATCCGTCGGCGACCTGCAACGCGATCTCGCTGCCGACCCGTCGAGCCGCTACACCCAATGCACCACAACGGATTACGCATACCCTGGCGATACCGTCGGGGGTGACCAGACGCATCGCGAGCTCCCGGTCCGGGCGACGCAACGCCCGCAGGATCGGCAGCAGGTCCGGTTCGATCACACCGTCGACGATCAAGCCGCGTGAAGCCAGGCTGCGGGTGGCCGCATCGAAGGCCCCCTCGAGCGCATCCACGGTGTCATAGCGCGGACGTACGTCCAGCACCGTCGGAAACTCGTGAACGCCGATCCGCGACCCCACGACTTGCAACTCGTCCTCGGTGAGGATGAAACCGGATCGCACCGCCGTGGTCACAGGCTCACCTCCTGCTCGGCGCCGATCACCGGCGGCGAAACCCAACGGTCGGAAACCTGCTGCAGCGTGCGCTCGGGTTCCTCGGCGAAGCCGTCGACCTGCTGCGGTTCCGGCGCGGCCAGATCGTCGAAGATCGCGGTGGTCGGACCCCAGCTCACGTGGGAGACGGTGAACGGCGCGTCACTCTGCTGTGCCGCGGGCAACCAGGATTGACCGCCGTCGGAGATACCGGCGCCCGGCTCTCCGGCCCCTTCGAGCGGCTCCGCCTCGCGGAAGGACTCGTAGGACTGGCCGCCGCCCTCGCGACGGTGCCCGCCCATCGGCGCGTAACCGCCTGCGCCACGGCCCATCCCACCGCCGCCGGAGTTGTCCGAGGAGAAGCTGGTCTTCTTCAGCTCCTTGGCGTCTTGGCTCCCTTTGACCGGTGTGGCCATCATGGGCGAAAGCTGCCGCGGTGCCCCGCCGCCGCCTCCGCCACCGCCGTGTGACCCGCCACCGGACTTCCCGTCCTTTTCGGCTTTGAGGGCGGCACCGTTGACGATCTGCGGGGGTACCGGCTGTTCCCACGGCTGTGCCAATTCGGCGACGGCGTCCTCGTAGCGACTCATCACCGCCGCGGCATCGGCCTGCTGGGCCGAGGCGGCCTCCTCGAATTCGGCGAAGCTGCCCTGCAGCACCGCACCGTTGTATGCCGACAACGAAGCCATCATGTCTTGTGCCGCTTTGGCTTCGATGGCTTCGGACACGCTGGGCATCGACAGGATCGCGACCGTGTTGGCCACCGCGGCTTCCTCGGCCCGGCGTCCATTCGCGGCTGCGCTCAGGCTTGCCGCCTGCAGCCACTTGCCGAGCGTTTCGAGCTTGGCCACCACGGCTTGCGAGGCGTTGCTCTCCCATGAATTGCGAACACTCTCGATGATCCTGTCGTAATCCGCGGAGATCTTGGCGAATTCGTTGGCCACCCGAATCCACGCGGCGCCGGCTTCACCCACCGACGAGGGCCCGGGGCCCTCGGTCAGGTCGCGCGCCAGCTGCTCAGTGCTGCGTGATTCCCACACGACATTCGTGAATCCCATTACCGTGGCCCCCCCTTTCGATTCCTCAGCGCTGTGTCGACGTGGTTCGCGCGCTCAGTCCGCCAAGTCCGTTTCGGCGATACGCCCGGCATGCGACCGCATCGCGGCGGACACCTCGTGCATCTCGGTGGCGCCCTGGTCGGAGGATTTGGTGAACGACCCGAGCACCTCGTTGAGCGTGTGGGCGACCCGTTGTGACACCTCGTCCTGACCGGAGGAAACGGTCGTGAGGTTGGGCGTCTCGGTCTCCATCACACGTTGCATGCGGTCGGCGAGCTCGTCGAGCTGCCGGGTGACCTCGGTGACCTCGTCGGGCCGGATTGACAGACGGTTGTTCTCGCTCATATCGGTGCTCCTAAATTCGAAGTTTCACGTCGGGACTGTCGTCGGGATCTATTGCGGTGTCACCGATTACGGGCGGACTGGCGTGGCCGAGATCGCCCACGATCTCGCCGCCCTGATCGGTCGTGTGCAGGAACGCCGCGGAAGTGTGGCTGCCGCTGGCACCCGCTTTGCCGCCCTGGGCGCCGTAGCCCGCCGCGCCGGGGGCCATCATTCCCGCCCCGGATATCCCGGCCGCGCCGCCCGACGGGCGCGCCATCGCCGTGCGGGCCACCGCGGCGGCAGCGTTGTTCTCGTTCTGGACCAGCGGTGACGAAGGAGTCATCCGGGCCGGCGTCGTCGCCGCGGCACCGCCCCCGCCATGCCCGCCACCGCTGGGATGTGCCGCGCTGACCATCCGGCCGGTGTGGCCCAGCCCCGAAGCCGGTGCGGCGGCACCCGCTCCCTGCGCCGCCTGCCCCAGGCCGGAAGCCAGACTGGTGCCTGCCTGCATGCCCGCCTGCAGGGCCTGCGTCCCCGCTTGGACGCCCATCGTCAGCGGCATCATGCCGGCCTGTAGGGCAGGGCCGATCATGCTCATGCCCACCGACAGCATCGGGCCTAGCATGCCCATGGCCATCTCGGGACCCTGGGTGACCGCGATAGGAGCCCCGGTGGCGGTGGTGGCCGCCGCCTGGCTGGTGAGCGTGCTTTCCAGCTCGGTGATGCACTCGGTCGCCAGTGCGCTGGCGCGCGACGCGGACTCGACCATGTTCGGCGCGGTCCACGGCAGACCGGCCGCCAGCGCCTCAAGTTCGTTCTGGCACTGGGTGAGAATCTCGATCAGCCGCGCCTGGCCTTGTTCGACATTTGCTGCGGCGCTGGTGAATTCGCCGCCCAACGCGGTTCCCTGCGCACCGACGGCGGCGCCGTTGGCCAGCGTCTCGCCGGTCTTTGCCGCGGCCGCGGTCGCGCCGGCACCCGACCAGCCCTGGCCGCCCATGCCGCCCATCATCTGGCCCAGCGATTGCTGCAGCCCGCCGGCGGCTTGCTGGAACGCCTGTGTGACGCCACCGAACATCTGCGTGGGATTCATGCCCTGGAAGACGCCGGGGCCCAGCGTGCCGAGCATGTCGGTGACCGGCTTGAGTAACCCGCTGGCGAAGTTGCTGCCCATGCCGCCCGGCCCCTGGGCGCCGGCGAACTCCGCGGGAATGCCTTCGCCGCCCAGATCACCGAACTCCGGGCCGCCGGTGGGCAGTTGACCCAGATTGAACTGGTTCAGAATGTCTTGCACCGGCCGGTTGAGCCAGGCTTGCAGGTCGTTTTCTAGTTGATTGATCACCGGCTGGTGGTCGAAGCCCGCCGTCGGGTCAAACTGGCCGGGCAAACCTGCGTCGGGGGCAGGGTCGGTGGTTCCCATGGCGGACTGCCTAGACGTCGGTGACCGCGTCGGCGGCGGCGTGCGCCGCGTCCGACACGTGCGTGGCCACACCCAACAGTGCGTGGTTGGTCGCCGTGAGCATGCCGCTCATCACGTTGTTCGCCGTCGACTCGTACATCGCCGGGATCATGTTCGCCGCAGCGATCGGTCCCAAAGCCATCGAGAAGGAGCTCAGCTGCGCCGGGGTGACGGTGCTGAACGCGGACGTGATTGCGGTGCACGCCGCCTCTTGTGCGGCGGTGAGTGCCTGCATGAAGTCAGGCTGCATTGCGAATGTCATGTGCTGCTTCTTTCCCCCAGAAATCCCGCTCTGCCTGCGGCTTACGCTGGTCTTTCCACCATAATGGCCCCCGCCGGTAATAAACTGCACGGATTTTAAGCAGACTTTCAAGATCACCGCGATTTACGTGTGTGCAATAAGCGCGATTTATTTATTGCGGCTCGACGATGCTGCCGTCAGAACGCACCAGCGGAGCCTTCTGCAGCTCGGTCATGCGGGCGGTGAATTCCTTGAGTAGGAAGTTGTAGCGCTCGGCCGCGACCTTGGCCGCGGCCTGCGCGGTTTCGACGATCAGGGTGGCCAGCGCGTCGGGGTCGAGGCGGCCGGCCGCCGGCCCCAGCCACAGACCGGTCAGCTGTCCGAGGCCGTCGACCTCGGCGCTGACCGCCCGGTCGCGGCTGGTCACCCGCGCGGTGATGGTCTTGGACTGTTCGGTCATCGACTGCAAGAGATCGCGTTGCTTGATGGCCCGAGCGATCACCGACTGCGCCAGGCTGGTCATACCGACCTCATCCAGGTCGCCGGGGCTTCGTCGTCCTCGTCGCCGAACAGCGCCTCCTCGGCGTCGGTGAGATCCTCCTCGGTCGGCAGGCCGAGTTCGCGGATCACCGACGCGGTGAACCCCCGGCCGACCAGTTCCCGGCGATAGGCCACCTGCGCCCGCATCGCCGACAGCCGGCACAGCGCGAGGATGTCGTTCGCGAGTTCCTGGGGCGGCCGGTCGAGTTCGCTGCGGTCGATCTTCAGGGCCGTCGGCAGGCCGCGCTCGGTGGTGGCGACGGCGATGGTCCCGGTGCGGGATCGCACCGGTTGGTGTTGCGGCATGCAGGACCTCCACCCGTCGCCGGCTGTCCTCATTTTCGTCTGAGATTTGGCGCGGTATTGAAACTCGTCGGATCGGTACAATAACTTTCTACCGCTTCCAGGTGGGGGAAAGGGACGTGAATTCGCCTCGCGGCCGCTCCCGGCAGCGGACCCATTTTGCGGCGCGAACTCCCGTAGCGCAGTGACTAGCAGTGACTAGCAGTAAGGACACCGAGCACATGCCTGGCACCAGGGACGCGCAGCGGGTCTTCGACGCGGGCGTGCTGTCCCTGGGAATCCCGATTGACGGGTTGGAGACCGACCGCGACGTGCAGTACGCGGCGTTGGCGTTCAAGCGCGCCACCGAACACGACCCGCAGATGAGCGACGCCTGGTTGGGACGCGCGGCGGCCGGCGACACCAGCAGCGAGGTCCTCTACCACCTCTGGCGCACCAGCAAGGAGAACCTGAACCGCGAACAGCGCCGCCTCGGTTTGCCGCGGCACGCGCTGTGTGGCCGGTTCCAGACCGGGCTGTACCTGGATTACACGCTGAGCACCCTGACCGAGGTGTGGCTGGCGTATGCGGCGAGCCTGGTCGCTGGCAAGGATTACGCGGAGGCCGAGGGGGTGCTCGACGAGCTCGACACCATGCGCCGCTCCATGCCCGACGGCGACTCCGAATCCGCCGAGATTTGCGCCTATGTGCGGGCGGTGCTGCATTTCACCACCCAGCGCTGGCCGGATGTCCTTGCCGCGCTGGCAAATTCGTCGTCGTTCCGGGACGAGTACATCAGCGCCGGAGCGCATCTGATGGTCGGGTCGGCCTGCGCGCAAATGGGATTGTTCGGCGAGGGTATCCGCCGCCTGGACCAGGCGATCGAGGGACCGATCCCGGCCGCAAGCCGCGCGGCCGAGTTCTGCAAGGGCCTGACGCTGCGGGAGATGGGCAAAGAAGCCGAGGCCAGAACCATCTTCGAACGGATCTACAGCGAAGAGCCGGGGTTCGAAGCGAATGCCGCGGCGTTGCATGACCCGAAGTACCGACTCATCATCAGCACCCGGGAGGACATCGATTCCCGTACCGACAAGTGGGATCCGGCCACCGCGCGCAGCGCCCGGGATCTGGACGCCGACAACCTCACCGAGCGCGGCAACGAATACCTGCGCGCCGCTGCGCTGGAGCTGGACCGGCAGATCGGGCTGACCGACGTCAAGCTGCAGGTGGCCAAGCTGCGGTCGGCTGCCAAGTTGGCCAAAGTCCGCGAAGGCAAGGGGCTCAGCGCCGCGGCCCGCAGCCTGCACCTGGTTTTCACGGGGCCGCCGGGCACCGGCAAGACCACGATCGCCAGGGTGGTGGCCCAGGTCTACTGCGGGCTGGGACTGCTCAAGACGCCCGCGGTGATCGAGGCCAAGCGCAGTGATTTCGTCGGCGAGCACCTGGGCAGCACGGCGATCAAGACCTCCGCGCTGATCGACTCGGCGATGGACGGGGTGCTGTTCATCGACGAGGCGTACACCCTGATCCAAACCGGACTGGCGGGTGGCGACGCCTTCGGCCGCGAGGCAGTGGACACCCTGCTGTCCCGCATGGAGAACGACCGCGACCGGCTGGTGGTGATCATCGCCGGATATGACGCCGAGATCGACCGCTTTCTGGCCGCCAACGAGGGCCTGGCCTCCCGATTCACCAAGCGCATCCGGTTCGCGTCCTACAACCCGACCGAGTTGGGCGACATCGGCCGGCTGATCGCCAAGACCCGGGACTCGGAGTTGACCCAGCAGGCGTATGACGAACTGGTCGCCGCCTGCACACGGCTCTACCGCAGTGAGTCCGTGGACGAATCCGGCCAGCTCCGGCGCGACATCGACCTGGTCGGCAACGGGCGGTTCGTCCGCAACGTGATCGAGACGGCCGAAGAGGAGCGGGAGTATCGGTTGAGCGAGCGGCAGGACGTCAGCGTCGAGGACCTCGATGAAGCGGAGTTGATGCGCATCGAGGTCGGCGACATGCGCGCGGCTCTGGAAAACGTGCTGGGTATGTCGTCCCGCCAGTTGACCTCGAGAACGCGATAGTGGAAAACACCGATACCCCAAAGCCCGCAACGGCTTTCAAACGCAGCAGCGACGCAGACACCAACCCGATCCCGGTGGCGCAGATCCAGGCCAAGCTGGCCGAGGAGGCTGCGCTCGTTGAGCAGGCCGCGCAAGCCGAGGAGGCCGAGCAACCCGGCCTCGGCGAGGTGCCGCGGCCCGCCGAGCGCCCAAGCCCGTCGACCGCGGGCACCCGGGTCATCGATGTGCCGCCCGTGCCGCCCGTGCCGCCCGTGCCGCCGGTCCCGACGGCCGCTGCGGCTGCACCCGACGCACCGCCGGTGCGTCCGGCCCCGATACCTGGGCGCCCACCGGCTGCCGAAGCACCGGCCCCACTACCCGGGCCGCCACCGCCCGCGCCCAACCCGCCGCCGCCCGTGCCCGTCCCGCCGCCGAGACCAGCCGCGCCGACCCCTGCGCCTCCACCGCCGCAGCTCGATCCACGGCTGAATCAGCCTGCACCGCAGCCGGTCTCGACCCCGTTCACCACCGCCACCCCCAGCGCGCCGCCGCAACAGCAGGGTATGCACGATCCGCGGATGCCGTCGCACACCGACCTGGGACTGGTGCGTCGGGTGCGCCCACGCCCGCAGAGCGGATGGCGCAAGGTGGTGCACCGGGTCACCGGCCTCAACCCCAAGGAGTCCGAGCAGGAGAACACCCGCCAGAAGCTGATCGCCAGGGTGAGCCAGCCGGTGCGGGGCGACTACAGCATCGCGGTGCTGTCGATGAAGGGTGGCGTCGGTAAGACCACCACGACGGTTGGGTTGGGGTCTACGTTTGCCGCCATCCGCGGCGACCGGGTGATCGCGGTCGACGCGAACCCCGACTTCGGTACCCTGGCTCAGCGCGGGCCCGACCAGAGCCGATCCACCGTTCGGGATTTGCTGCTCGACGACAACATCTTTCGCTACTCCGACATTCGGCGGCACACGTCGCAAAGTACGAGCCGCCTGGAAATCCTTGCCTCCGAACGTGATCCGGCTACCTCGGAAGCCTTTTCCGACGCCGATTACCGGGTGGTGATCCGGCTGTTGCAGCGGTTCTACAACCTGATCCTCACCGATTGCGGCACCGGACTGGTGCACTCGGCGATGGAGAGCGTGTTGGACGAAGCCGACGCGATTGTGTTGGTGGCGTCGCCGGCCATCGATGCCGCACGCAGCGCGCTGGCGACACTGGACTGGCTGGAGCATCACGGACGCGCCCACCTGGTGCCGAACGCGACCGTCGTCATCAGCGCCGCGCGGCCGGGTAAGTCGTCGGTGGATTTGGACAAACTGGCCGCGCAGTTCCTCACCCGCATCCGCGCGGTGCATGTGATCCCGTTCGACGACCACCTGGCGCAGGGTTCGGAGATCGTGCTGGACCTGATGGCCGGCAAGACCCGCCAGGCGTTCCTCGAACTGGCCGCTTCGATCGCCGATGGATTCGCGCATACCAAACGCGCCGAACGTAATTCGCGGAGTTGAGACCTACCCGCCGCGCGCTGCGATCATCGCCGACCGGTTGACTTTGGTCGCCGCGGTGCGGGGGATCGCGTCGACGAATTCGACCGTCTTGGGCACCTTGTAGGGCGCGAGCCGGCCCTTGGCGTACTCGATCACCTGCCGCTCGGTCAGCGGGCCGGCAGCCTGCACGACGGCATGCACGCGTCGTCCCCAGTGCGGGTCGGACAAGCCGATGACGACGACGTCGGCAATGTCGGGATGCCCGGACAGCGCCGATTCCACCTCTGCGGGAAAGACATTGGCGCCACCGCTGACGATCATGTCGGCGCGGCGGTCCACCAGGTAGAGAAAACCGTCCTCGTCGAGATGGCCGATGTCGCCCGCTGAGCGAAAACCATCCTCGGTCGACGGCAACGGCGGGGCGCCACCGAGATAGCGGTATCCCGCGCTCATCGGCGCGCGCAGATAGATATCACCGTCTTCACCCGGGCCGAGCGGCTTCTTCTCGGCGTCCAGGATCCGGATCTCGGTGTCCCGGAAGCCGCGGCCAACGCTGCCGGGATGGGTGAGCCACTCGTCTCCGCGCAGCGCGGTCAGCCCGAGGTTCTCGGTCATCCCGTAGGCCGTGACGATCTGTTCGGGACTGAGCAGCTCGAACCAGGTACGCAACAGCGACGGCGGCATCACCGCGGCGCCTTGCAGGATGAACACGATGCTGGACAGGTCGCGCTCGCGGATGTCGGGCAGGGCGGCGACCCGAGCGAGCATCGTGGGCGTGGCGGTGAAGTTGGTGATCCGATAGCGCTCGATGGTGTCGACGAACAGCGCGGCGTCGAACTTCTCCAGGATCACCAGATGATCGCCGCTCAGCAGCATGAGCAGGGTCGCGAAGCCGTTGGTGTGATACATCGGCGCGGGCACCATGATGATCTGCGGCTTGGCCACCGGCGTCCAGTTGGCCAGGAAGGGTTCGCCCTGCTGCGGAATCCACAACGACGGAGCCAGGTTCAGGATCACCTTCGGCACCCCGGTGGAGCCGCTGGAGCAGATGCCGTTTGCGGTTGGGGAAACGGCTGTGGGCAGCGGACTTTCGGATTGGGTGGCCGCCAGCGCGTCCAATTCCCAGCGGCTGGTGTCGTCCACCGTCACCGCAGGGTTGATGACCGCGCGCACTCGCTCGCGTTCCCATTCGGGCAGATCCCAGTGCATCGGGATGGGAACCGCGCCGATCTTCCAGCATCCCAGCGTGGCCACCAGCAGGTGCACCGAGTTCTGGATCGCCAGTGCCACCATCGAACCCGTCTGTGCGCCCCGGACAGCCAACGCTCGTCCCCATTGATTCGCCCGGGCATCGAGCTCACCGAAGGTGAGTGCCTGCGCGGTGCCGTCCAACGCGACGACGGTGACCGCCGGATCGTCCCGCTGTTGTTCTGCGAGCTGTTGCAGCTTGGCGCCGAACGGAACCCCGTCCGCGAACGGGTCGGGGTTGACGTCGGCGGTGACGGGTTGAGTGCTCACGCCGGGACCCGCCGGCTGAACAACGTCTCGAAGTATCCGTCGCGTACATCGGGTACCAGCCGCAGGCTGAGCGCCTCCGGTCCCAACGGCAACCGGATCAGCGGTTGGGTATGGCGGTCCAGCACGCTTACGTCGGACTCGTCGCAGAAGCCCAGCGCACCCAGCAACTGATGCGCGGTGCGCAGTACCTGGCGCGCGGTGTCGGCCGCCTTGAGCCGCAGCACCAGGGCGTCTGCCGAAAGAACTTGCATGGGCAGCGATTCGGGTCGGCACAGGGTGTACTTTGCCAGCTCATGGAGCCCGCGCACCGCGACGGCGGCATCGGCCACCGCGAACCGCACAGCCTGGAAGTCGGCCAGCGGCTTGCCGAACTGCACCCGCGCCTGCACATGCTCGGTGGTGATGTGCAGCGCCTGCTGCACGGCCCCCAGAATCCGCCACGATCCCAGCACGAGATGAAGATTAACGTCAGCGATCGGCACGGTCGCCTCGGGTGCCGACAACGTGGCCGGCACGAGGAACGGGCCCAGTTTGGCGCCGGTCCGGGCGCCGGGCTGTACCCGATAGCGGTTGGCGTCCAGGTCGGCGGCGATCCAGCTGCCACCCAGGTCGCCGTGGTCAATGCGCACAGCCTCGGGATTCACCAGGCTCAGCCGTGCGCCGTCGATCGCCAGCAGTTCCTCGACCAGTGGGTACGGCAATGCGGTCGCACCGGCGGACTGACACAGCACCGCGGCGGCCAACATATCGTCCGACCCCGACCGGACGTCGAGTTCGAATGCGCCGAGCGCGCGCAGGGCATCACCCGCCGCCTCCCGCACGCTGTCGTCGCTCTCCGCGCGCAGCGCCGCCTGCGGCCCACCCAGCCGGGACAACCGCTTGACCGATACCGCCGCGAAGTCGCTGATGTCCTGTGGCAGTTCGGTATTCACCGGTGTTCTCCCAACACGTCGCGGGCCACCATCATTCGCTGCACCTCGATGGTGCCCGAGGCCACGGTGGCCGCCTGCGCGTACCGCCAGTGGTCGTCGACAGCGCCGTAGAGCGCGGCGGATTTGCCGCTGTCCAGTGCCGTCGGGCCCAGCACGTCGAAGAGCAGTTCGGCGACCTGCTGATCACAGGTGGTCGTCGCGATGCGGGCCGCGCTGGCCGCCGCACCGGCCGACGGGTCGTCCTGCAGCGACACCGCCCGGTACGCCATCAGCCGGGCCACCCGCAGGTCGACCAGCGCGCGCACCCACCGGGTGCGGATGGATTCGGGCAACCGGTCCCAGTCGTCGCCGAGCTCGGTCTGCATCCGGTCCAGCAATGACTCGCAGCGCGCGTAGCGGGCGATGCCGACCCGCTCGAACGCCAGCGCTTCCCGCATCACGCGCCAGCCGTCGCCGGGCTCACCCAGGATGTCCTCGTCGAAGGCCTGCAGATCGTCGAGGAACACCTCGTTGAGGTGATGCGGTCCCAGCATCGACGGAATGCCGCGGACGGTAAACCCGGGTCGGTCCATCGGGATCAGAAACAGGCTGAGCCGCTTGGCTTTCGGTGCATCCGGATGAGTGCAAGCGGCCAGCACACACCACGAGGCCATCCGGGCATACGACGTCCACACCTTCTGGCCGGTGATGCGCCAGCCGTCACCGTCGGGTACCGCGCGGGTGCGCAACGACGCGAGGTCGGTCCCGGCTTCCGGCTCGGAGAAACCCTGGCACCAGATGACCTCACCGGACGCGATGCCGGCCAGGTGCTTGGCCTTCTGCTCGGCCGTGCCGTGGCGCATGATCGCCGGGCCGACCCAGTTGATGCCCATGTACTGCGGGCCGCGAGGTTCGTAGTTGGCCCACATCTCCTCGCGCAGTACGGTCTGCTGCCAGATCGAACCGCCGCCCCCGCCATGCTCTTTCGGCCAGGCCAGCGCGAGCAGCCCCTCGGCGGCCAGCAGCTTGCAGAACGATTCGGTGGTGGCCAGGTCGTCGGGACTGTCGGTGCAGGCACCGAGGAAATCGGCGGGTATGTGCTCGGCGATCAACTGCCGCAACCGGTTTCGCAGCTCGCCGGCGTCGTCGCCGAGATCGTAATCCATGCTGGTCATCCCTTCGGCAACCCGAGCACCCGCTCGGCGATGATGTTGCGCTGAACTTCGGAGGTGCCGCCGTAGATCGTGGCGGCCAAGGCGTCCTGACGCTCGAACAACAAGTCCGGGTCGGCGGTCGATGCCGTCCCCGCGGCCGCCGCGCTCAGCTCCCAAACACGCTGCAGCGTGACCGATCCCAATAGCTTCATGGTGTCGGCTTCCGGACTCGGCCGCTCGGCAAGCTCGTTGTTCAGGGCGCGGTAACCGGTGGCGCGCAGCGCCTCGGCATCGGCAAGCAGGGTGCCCAATTCGGTGTAGATGTCCGCGTCGGCGGTCCCCTTGATCGAGTCCAGGCCCCGCTTGATCTCGACCCAGTTCATGATCCAGATCATCTGGCGCTCGTGTTGCAGCGAGGACAAGGCGACGTTCCAGCCGCCGTTGTAGGGGCCCAGCAGGTTGGCCACCGGGATTTCGACGTCGTCGAGGAAGACTTCGCAGAAGGTCTCGTCGGATATCGAGGCCATCCGGATCGGTTCGATCCGCACCCCGGGCGAGTGCAGATCCAGGATCAGACACGAGATACCACGATGTTTGGGCGCATCCGGGTCGGTGCGGGCATAGAGCGTGCACCACCGCGACAGATGCGCCTGGGTGGTCCAGATCTTGTGACCGTTCACCCGGAAGATGTCGCCGTCGCGCTCGGCGCGGGTGCGCAAGCCGGCGAAGTCCGAGCCGGCTTCCGGTTCGGACATGCCCAGCGCCCACCATTCGTCGCCGCGCAACAGCGGTACCAGCAGCCGGTCGATCTGTTCGGGTGTGCCGAACTTGCGGATGCCCGGCGCCGCGACACCGGGTCCGGCGATGTTGGGCAGCTTGGGCGCCGAACGCAGCGCGGCCTCGATGCGGATTTCCATTGCGTCGCGCAAACCCAGCGACCGCCCGCCATGCTCGCGCGGCCAGGTCGGCTGCAGCCAGCCGGCTTCAAAAGCCGCTCGCTGATAGTCGCGGCGTAATGGAATGTCCCAGCGGTAGACGCGGTAGCGCTCGTAGTAGTCGGCGGGCAGGAACTCATGCAACCAGGCACCGAATTCCGCTACTAGCGTGCTCATTTCGGGTCTCCCGCGAATCGGCGGCCCACCTCGTGATACAGCGCGCGGCTGTCGCCGAGCAGCGCGGCGTGCTGCCAGGCGTGCCGGACGTAGAGGTGCGCGTCGTGCTCCCAGGTCTGTCCGAGCGCACCGTGCACCTGGACATTGGCGCGCGCGCACCCGGTTGCGGCGTCGGCGGCGGCCGCTTTGGCCAGTGCCGCGGCGGTCCAGGCGGCCCCGGGGCGCTCCAGGCGTGCCGCCGCCGCGTAGGTGAGGCTGCGGGCCCGCTCGAGGCTGACGTAGTTGTCGGCCAGCGCGTGCTTGATGCCCTGAAACGTGCCGATCGGAACGCCGAACTGCCGTCTGGCCTTGGCGTGCTCGACCGATCGCTGCAGGGCGGCGCCGGCCACGCCGACCAGATCGGCGGCTACCGCCACCAACGGCGCCGCCAGGGCCGCCTCCGCGTATTCCACCGACGCAACGGCCACGGGAGCGGCATCCACTTCGATATCGGCGCCCGGCTGGGCCGGATTGGTCGACTCGCACGTGGCGATCGTGACGCCGTCACCGGTGCGCGCGACAACCGCCACCGTCCCGTTGTCCGACTCAGCCAGCGTGACAATGAGCTCGGCGCGCGCCACGTTCGGCACCGCGGTGGCGCGTCCGCGTAGCCGCCCGTTGCGCAACGTCATCGGCGTGCCCGGTAGTCGTTGCCCGGGGGAGTGCACCGCCAGGGTTGCGACCGTCCCGGCCGCGATGTCGGCCAGCACCGCGGCCACGACGTCCCGGCCCGGCGGGTCGACGGCGCGCAGCACGCCCGCGGCCAGGCCAACACTGCTCAACAGCGGGATCGGCGCAATGGCCGCGCCGCACTCCTCGAGGATCACCGTCAGCTCGACGGGGCCGAAGTCGCCGGCGGTGTCCAGCGTGGCTAGTTCGGTCCAGCCCAGCTCGACCACCGTCTTCCACAGAGCGCGCCAACGCTCGGGATCCGTGATGGCCTGACGGGCGGCATCGGCGGGACACTCGGCGCGCAGGATCGCACGCACGGTGTCGCGCAGCGACAGCTGCTCCGAAGTCAGACCGACATCCATAAGACCCCTAACATAATAAAAATAGTAAACTAGCCACCGCCGCGCAAACGCTGCCGGCCCTGTGCGTGCTTAGGTGGTCGGATGGTCGAGTGGTATCTGTTCCTGCCGCAGGTTCGGGTGGCGGTCGCCGATATTTCGGAGCGCGCCCTGCGGGCCGAAGCCAGCGGGTTCGACGGAATAGCGTTCATCGATCATCTGGAAGCACCCGGCCAGCCTCGCGAAAACATCTGGGAGGCAATGGGCATTGCCACCTGGGTGGCGGCGAGGACGCATCGGCTGCGCGTCGGCCATCTCGTACTCTGCGATGCGTTCCGGCATCCGGCGGTGCTCGCCAAGCAGGCCGTCACGCTGTGCGCGGCCTCCGAAGGCCGGTTCGACCTCGGCCTCGGGTCGGGCTCCTGGCCCGCCGAGTTCACCAAATTCGAAATAGGTCAGCAAGATCCGGTGGCCCGCGTCGAACAGCTCGGCCGCCACCTGGCCGCGATCAAACGCTACTGGTCCGGCGAACAGCAGCCGACGCCCACCGCCCCGATTCCGCTGGTGCTCGGCGGTAGTGGTCGCCGGCTGATGAAACTGGTTGCCGAACACGCGGATTGGTGGAACCTGCAGGCAAATCACCTCGACCGGCTTCCGCGACTGGCCGATGCGGTGGGCGCAGCCCGGATCTCGGTCCAGCAGATGGTCGGTTTCGTGCGGGCGGGCGACGACCCGGCGACCGTGCGTGAGGTCAGCACCCGCAGGTTCGGTCACCTCGGGCCGGGTCTGGTCTGCGGTGACGCCGACGAGCTGACCGCCCACTTCGTGGGGCTGACCACCCAAGGCGTGGAACGCGTCTATGTCTGGTTCGCCGATTTCGCCGCGCCGCAGTCGCTGGCCGAGTTCGGCGAGACGGTGATCAAGAGCTTTCCGCACGCTTCGCCGTAGCGCGCCGGCGGGCTTCGGTAGGCACGACCGGTGAGCGGGCGAACGGCCCGCGTTCTACCGCGCTGAGCCGGATCTCTGGCAGGTCGACCGACGGTTCGACGGTGTCCAACCATGCCACGGCCGCCGCGATGTCGGACGCCTGGATCGCGTACATCTCGAACGGAACATCCTGCAGCATCTCGGTTTCTACTGGGCCGGGGGTGACCAGGTGCACGGCGATACCGTCGCGGTCCACTTCCATTGCGAGCGCGCGGGCGAACGCGTTCATGCCGGCCTTCGACGCGGAATAGGCGGTCCGCGCCATCATCGGTTCGTGGGCGGCCGAGGAGGAGATGAAGATCAGTCGCGAACCCGGGCGCATGCGGGGCAGCACCGCCGATGTCACCACGAAGCAGGAGTCGAGATTGGCCGAGATGATGGCCCGCCACTGCTCGAAAGTCTGCTTGCGCGCGTACGTTCCACCCAGCGCGCCGGCCGCGTGGACAACGAGGTCGATGCGGTTGAACTCGGCTATCGCGGCGCCGAATCCGTCCGGGTCCGTCGCATCGGCCACTACCGGCCGGGCGCCGATCTCTTCGGCGGCCGCCCGCAGCGGCGCGGCGCGGCGTGCCGCCACCACCACGTCGTAACCCATCTGACAAAGCTTGGCGGCGCAGGCTTTTCCGATGCCGCCGCTGCCGCCGGTGACCAACGCGGTCCGTGGAGTTGTCAACGGTTTGCCTCAGCGCGGGCTTATGGCCGGCGGATATCCCGCGGCCGTGACATCGCCTGCGGAGACAACGCATGGATGCGTTGTTCGGGCCGGCCGGACAGCACGTAGGTTTGCGTGTCCGCAAGGTGCCGGCCGGCGATGCGCCGCGCCCGGTCCACGTCGCCCTCGGCGATCGTCTCGGTGAGCTTGATGTGGGTGTTCAACGCGGCACGTCGCTTGGCCAGCGACGGGTAGGTGCCGCGCGCCGAGCTTTCGTCGGCCCACTGCTGTTCGTGGCTCGACCACAGGGTTTCCAGGCTGCCCACGACGGCGATGATGGTGTGGTTGCCGCAGCCACGAACGATAAGATTGTGGAATTGGCGGCCGATTTCGGTGAATTGCCGTCCGTCTTCAAGGTTCTCGGCCATGGCCTCGTTGACCTGTTTGAGCTCGGGCACCAAGGTGTCGGCGCGGTCCGGCCGTTGAGCGGCCAGGGCGGCGCAAGCCGGTTCGAGTTCCTGCAACGCCGCGCCCAGGTCGCTGACGGCGACGTTCTCGCTCTGCAACACCAATCCGAGCATGTAGGCAGCGCTGGTCTTGGCCGGCGCGTGCACCACAGCGCCGCCGCGATTGCCCCGCCGCACCGAGACCAGGCCCTCGGTCTCCAAGATCCGCAGGGCTTCGCGCAGCGAGACCAGGCTCACCTTGAACTGGTCGACCAGCACTTCCTGGCGCGGCAACAGGTCGCCGTCGGCGAGTTCACCGTCGATGATCTGACGGCGCAACTCGTCGGCTACGATTTCAGCGATCCTCGGCGCCGACAGCCGGCGCCGGGCGTCGGGTCCAATACCCAGGGCGGTCATCCGATTCCTCGCAACCTACAGCAGGACAGAGCACACGGCCGCGGGCGCGCGAACTCGACTGGCTTAGCTATTTTAGCAGTAATGGTATAAATAGCCGCGTGAGTGACGTGGCCGGTAGCCGGCCGACACCGCTCGAAGAACTCCGGGTCGTCGAGATCAGTGACCGCTTGGCCGGCAGCTATTGCGGCAAGTTGCTGGCCGACGCCGGCGCCGAGGTCCGCAAACTGGAACCGCCGCAAGGAGATCCCCTGCGCCGGTACTCCGCGACCTGTTCGCCGGTGAAGCGCCCGGCGTCGCCGTTGTTCTCCTATCTCAACGCCGGCAAGCGCAGTCTGAGCCTGCCGCAGGACGAGCGCTACCATGCCGAACTCGCCGCCGCGGACGTCATCGTCGTGACCGGGGGCCGTTCGCAAGCCGCGGCCCTGGGTGTTGAACCGCAGCGGCTGCTACAACAGTCCGCGCGGGCGATTGTCGTCACGATTTCCGATTTCGGCTGGACCGGTCCCTACGCCGAACGCGCCGCCACCGAATTCACCCTGCAGGCCTGGTCCGGCTGCACCGGCTTCCGCGGCGATCCCGCCGGACCGCCGATCTCGATCGGTGGCGACCTCGGCGAATACATGGGCGGGGTCTACGCCGCCTGCGGTGCCCTGGCGGTGCGCCGACGCGTCGAGCGGGGTGGACCGGGGGAGCATCTGGATCTGTCCATGCTCGAGGCCATCACGGCGATGCAGAGCAGCGAGTGGCTGCATTCCCAGTTGCTGCAAGTCCCGCCGGTGCGACGCACCCTGGAGGTGCCCTCGATCGTCCCGGCGAAAGACGGTTACGTCGGCATCACCATGGTCACCGGCCAGCAGTGGCTGGACTTCGCGGCGATGGTCGAATGTCCGCAGTTCGAAGACATTCCGCAGCTGCGCTTTCAGATCGGCCGTTGGGAGTACCGCGACTTCATCTACGAATCGATCGGTCCGTGGATGGCCGAACGCACCGTCGCCGAGATCGTCGAGCTGGGGCAGCTGTTCCGGTTGCCGATCGCCCCGCTCGGCAACGGCGCCACCGTCCGGGAAATGGAGTACATGACCCAACGCGGTGTGTTCATCGCCAACCCGGCCGGTTTTCACCAGCCCCGGCCGCCGTGGCTGATGACGCGGTGCGCCCCCTCACCGGTGGGGCGGACACCCGATATCGGCGCCGACAATGACGAACCAGCCTGGCAGCCAAGGGAATCCAGGACGGGATCGACAGTCACCGGCTTGCCCCTGGAGGGTGTGCGGATCGTCGACCTGACCGCCTTCTGGGCCGGCCCGGCGGCCACGCATCTGCTGGCCGCGTTCGGAGCCGACGTGATCAAGGTGGAGTCGATCCAGCGTCCCGACGGCATCCGCTACTCGGGTGGTATGCGCACCGATGTGGATGACTGGTGGGAATACGGCTGGGTTTTTCACGCGATGAACACCAACAAGCGTTCCGTCACACTGGATTTGGGGTCCGAGCAGGGACGCGGACTGTTCCGGACCCTGGTGGCCGGTGCCGATGTGGTGATCGAGAACTTCTCACCGCGGGTGATGGATCACTTCGGGCTCACCGCCGATGTGCTGTTGCGGATCAACCCGCATTTGGTCGTCGTCCGGATGCCGGCATTCGGTTTGGACGGGCCGTGGCGTGAACGGGTCGGGTTCGCGCCCACCATGGAACAGATCGGCGGCTTGACGTGGGTGACGGGCTTGCCCGAAGCGCCGCCGGTCACTCCGCGCGGTGCCTGTGATCCGCTGGCGGGTGTGCACGCCGCCTTCGCGGTACTGGCGGCCCTGAATTCTGCGGAGCGCACCGGCACCGGCCAGCAAGTCGAACTGCCGATGCTCGAAACGGTACTGAACACCACCGCAATCCAGCCCATCGAAGCCGAGGTGTACGGCAAAACGCTGGACCGGCGCGGTAACCGGGGCCACGGCGGAGCCCTGCAGAACATCTACCGCTGCGCGGGCGCCGACGACTGGATCGCGGTCAGCATCTGCGATGACGGGCAGTGGTCGGCATTGGTTGAACTGGTCGGTCTGGCCCCGTTTGCGGATGCCGAACTCACTACGACCGCCGGGCGGCGGCGACGCGCCGACGAGATCGACCGCCGGCTACAGGACTGGTTCGCCGGCCAACCGCTCGATGCCACGGTGGAGCGGCTGGCGCAGGCCGGTGTGCCCGCCGCTCCCGTCGTATCACCGTCGCTGGTCACAGAGAATGCGCAACTGCGGGCGCGCGGCTTCCTCGAGTCGCTGGACCATCCACGGACCGGCACCGGCCTGTATCCGACCCCACCGTTCGCGCGGCTCGAGGGCCAGCGGGAATGGCTGCGGCGGCCCCCGCCGACGTTGGGGGAGCACAATGAAGACGTACTGCGCGATCAGTGCGGACTGACCGAGGAAGAACTCGCGCGCCTCGCCGCCGACGGGGTGATCGGGACCCGGCCAGTGGGTCTCTAGGGAAAGGGGCAGCCGATGCGGGTGATTGTTGACGCGGATATGTGTGAGGCCAACGGGTTCTGCGAATCCATCGCGCCAGACATCTTCGAGTTGGGTGATGAGGACGTCGTCCAGATCGCCGACGGGCCGGTGCCGCCGGACCGGGAGATCGACGTCCGCGCCGCCGTGGACCAATGTCCGCGGGCCGCGCTGCGCATTGTCGAGTAACACCACGAGAAGTCAGATGGCGCAATGCCATTGGTCTCGGAGCGTCACAGGGCGTGGCATAGCCGGAGCGCCCACATTGACGTTCAATGTCTAAAATAGTAAAAATAGACACAGTCGTCGAACCGCGGGTGCGCGGGCGGCCTCGTCGCCGCGCGGCCGCGTGGGAAACGGAGAACTCGTGACGGAAATTGCACCAGACGCGACAGCGGACCCGTCCGAACGAGAGTTCGGGTCCTCGGGCATCGCCCTGTCCACCTACCGCTTCCCGACGGGCTGGTTCATCGTCGGCTTCGCCTCCGACCTGGCCGCCGGCCAGGTCAAGCGCGTGCACTACTTCGGCGAGGAGTTGGTGCTGTTCCGCACCGCAACCGGCAAGGTGCACGTCCTGGACGCCTACTGCCAGCACCTTGGCGCCAACATGGGCGTGGGCGGCACCGTCGAGGGCGAACACATCGTCTGTCCCTGGCACGGCTGGCAGTGGCGCGGCGACGGCACCAATGCGCTGATTCCGTACAGCAAGATCGGCTGCAAGAACAACGTCCGCATCCGCACCTATCCCGTCACCGAGTGGTACGGCTTCATCCTGGTGTGGCACGAGCGGCACGGCCGCGCGCCCTACTGGCAGCCGCCGGTGCTGCCCGAACTGGAAACCAACGAGTACTACCCGTTGCACCCACACACCCGGATGGTCAACCGGGTCAAGGTGCACGCGCAGATGATCATCGAAAACGCCGCCGACCCCTACCACGTCCAGTATGTGCACAAGGCCGCCAACCCGGCCAACACGGCATCGTTCGAGGTCTCGGGATATCACCTGCATGCCACGGTCAACGCGCATTTCGGGGGCGGCCGCGCCAAGACCTGGCTGACGCCGAACGGCCCGGTCGACGCCAAGATCATCTACGACAACTATTCGTTGGGGCTGGGCATCGTGCGCTTTCCCAGCGACCTGGTCGCCACCGTCCAGGTCACCGGCCAGACCCCGGTCGATGAAGACTACACCGACTACTTCTACACACAGGCCTCCATTCGCGAGGCCGGCGACGACGGCGACGCCCCCACCGGCCGGGCCGCGAAATTCCTGGCGCTGCAACAGGAAGTCATCAAACAGGACTTCTTCACCTGGGAGAACATGAAGTATTTGGAAAAGCCCAACCTGGCGCCGGAAGAGGCGCACGACTATGCGGCGCTGCGCCGCTGGGCGCACCGCTTCTACCCGGGTACCCAACCGTCGCCCAACGACTTCGGTTACACCGCCGACGGCGAACCGGACCCGGCGGCCGCGCCGGCCTGATGAGACCTCCGGCGCCCGCCGACTTCGGTGTCGACCGGTTCAGCGTGCCAGCCGTGCTCGATCGCCGCGCCGAGCAATTTCCCGGTCGGGTCATGTTGTCCGTGGCAGGTCGCGACATTACCTTCGCGCAGCTGCGGCAACGATCCCGCGCCGCGGCAAAACTATTGACGGACCATGGAATTGGCCCTGGCGACGGTGTGGCTCTGTTCACCGCGACATGTCCGGAATGGGTCTACTTCTGGCTCGGTGCGGCGCGCGTCGGTGCGGTGAGCGCCGCGGTCAACGCCGCCAACAAAGGCGACTTCCTGCTGCACAACCTGCGGTTGTCACGAGCCAAACTGATTCTCACCGACTCGGATCGGCGACAGCGGGTGGACGAGATCGCCGGACACCTCGACCGCGACACCCAGGTTGTCGTAATCGGTGAGGCACTCGCCGTTGCGCTGGATGACGATGCCACAGTAGGCGACACCCCCGCGGCGCCGGACGATCCCGGCGCGCTGTTCTTCACCTCGGGCACCACGGGACCATCGAAAGCTGTTGCCACATCCTGGAATTACCTCTTCACGGTGGCCGCTACCGCCGCCCAGGCGTGGCAGTTCAGCCCGGGGGAGGTGCTGTGGACCGCGATGCCGCTTTTCCATTTGAGCGCGGCACCCAGCGTGCTTGTACCGCTGCTGGTCGGCGGAACCACCGTGTTGGCAGCCGGCTTTCATCCCCGTGAGGTGTGGGACGAGGTGCGCGCCCGCGGTGCGGTGGGCTTCGTCGGCGCGGGCGCGATGGTCACCATGCTGCAGAGCCTGCCGCCGGATCCGCGTGACGCGCAGTTGCCCTTGCGATTCATCTCCGCGGCGCCGATCGACGCCAACTCCTACCGGGCGATCGAGCAGCGCTACGGCTGTCGCATCGTCACCATGTACGGCATGACTGAAGCCTTTCCGCTTGCGGTCAAACATGTTACCGACGAAGGGATTCCCGGAACGTCTGGCCGGCTCAACCCGAACTTCGAGGTGCGTATCGTCGACGGCGCCGGCGTGGAGGTGCCCGCCGGAACGGTGGGTGAGATCACCTGCCGACCTAGGTTTCCCGGCGTGATGAGCCAGGGTTATGTGCATCCCGACTGGCATCCAGCACTTCAAGTGGATCCGCATCCGGAGTGGTTCCGCACCGGCGACCTGGGCAAGCTCGATGCGGGGCACAACCTGACCTACGTGGACCGGGTCAAGGACTCGGTGCGCAGGCGCGGCGAAAACGTGTCATCTGTGGAAGTCGAAACCGTGGTGATGAGTCACCCGGCGATTCAGGAAGCCGCCGCGGTCGCGGTACCCAGTGATCTCGGCGAGGACGACATCCTGGTCGCCGTCACGCTGCGCCCCGGTGCCGCACTCGATTACGCGGACCTGCTGGACTTCTGCGCCGCCCGCATGCCGTACTTCTGCGTCCCCCGATTCGTCGATACCGTCGATGAACTTCCCAAGAACGTCATCGGCCGGATACGTAAGGACGTGTTGCGGGCCCGCGGCGTGAGCGCGAGCGCATGGGATCGCGAAACCCACGGATACATTGTGAGCCGGTGAAAGGCAGGTTGGAGACAACGATGACGATGACCTATCAGGAACAGCAGATGCTGCACGCCGCGACCGGCCGTGCGGGCATTCTGAATCTGACCGCCCGGCACAATCGGGCCTACTCCGAGGGCAACCGGGACGCCTGGATCGCCACGTTCCGTCATTCGGGCGCCAGCTACGTCCGCGACGGTGAGCCCTTCACCGATCTGCGTGAGGCGTTCGACGGCGGCAGAGGGCAACGCCTGGTCACCGTGGACAACGAGATCCATATCGACGGAGTCAACGCGACCCAGCATTGCGTGGCAATACTTTTCGCCGCGGCGGACGGGGACGCCAGCGCGCCGGCCACCGGCATCTTCCGGGATCAGCTCATCTACGAGCGTGGTGGGTGGTACTTCACCTCGCGCGAACTCGTGTGGGACTCTGTGCCGAGCCGCCATCTCGTCATGTGATCGTGGACCCGAATCTGAGTTACCAGCTGGCAGTCGGCACCTATGAGGACGCGCTGCGGATGGTCGGCGCGACGACCGAACCGCGGACCGCGGCGATGCCGATCAGCGGCGCACGCATCCAGCTGTTCGCGTCGATGGTTCGGGACGGCAACCGCGCGTATTGGGACGCCGACTTCGCCCGCGAGCACTGGGGCGGACTGCTGGCGCCCCCGGCGTTGCTGATGGGCTGGCTGATTCCGCCCCCTTGGCTACCGGGCGGACGCCCGCCCGCCGCCGCTCTGGCGCTGCGCGTTCCGTTGCCGGGCACCACCTTCATCAACGCCGCCAACGATGTCGAGTTTCTGCAACCGATCGTCGAGGGCGACCGGCTCACCGCGGTCGAGGAACTGGTGTCGGTGTCGCCGGAGAAGCGCACCCGGTTGGGCGTCGGTCACTTCGTCGAAACCCTGGAGACCTACCGTCGTCAAGACGGCGCGGTCGTGGCCCGATCCCGAAACACGTTGTTTCGCTTCACTCCCGGCGCGGCGTCGTGACCGAACCGGATTGGCACGCGCTGAGCGTCCCCGCCGATCTGCCCGAGGTCGTCGATGAGATCACCTACCAACGGGTGATCGAGAACGCCGGGGCGACCTGGGACTACTTTCCCGGCCATTTCGACCCGGATTACGCGCAGAGTCAAGGGAATCCAACGATCTACGTCAACACCATGCATCTGGCCGGATTCGCTGATCGCATCGCCACCGACTGGGCGGGTCCGCGCAGCCGCGTGGTGCGGCGGTCGATGCGGTTGACCGGGTCGATTTATGCCGGAGACACCATGATCGGCCGGGGCCGGGTAGTGGCCAAGAGCTGTGACACGTCGGTGGACCCGCCCCGATATCTGGTGGACCTGCGGATCGAAGTGCGTAATCAGCACGACGCGCTGTGCTGTCCACTGGACATCACTTTGCAGCTGCCGTCGCCTCGTTGAGCGGAGGTAGTTTCCCGTTGCACGCCACGGATTGCAGTTCGACGTACTCGTCAAGACCCTCGGGCCCGAACTCACGCCCAATCCCGGAGTGCTTGAACCCGCCGAACGGGGTGCTGATGTCGAGCATGTACATGTTGATCCCGTAGGTGCCGGTGCGCACCCGCGCCGCGATCTCGAGGCCGTGCGCGGTATCGGCGGTCCACACCGAACCGGCCAGACCGTACTCGCTGTCATTCGCGATACGGATCGCGTCGTCTTCGTCGGTGTAGGTGAGCACGGTCAACACGGGACCGAAGATCTCCTCGCGGGCGATACGCATGCCGTTGTCGGCATCGGTGAACAGGGTGGGGCGCACGTACCAACCATGCGACGCGGGGCTGTCGGCGCCACCGACGACGATCCGTGCGCCCTGTTGCTGGCCGGAGCGTATGTAGTCCTGCACCCGTTGCTGTTGCCGTTGGGCGACAAGGGGTCCGATGTCGGTCTTTTCGTCGGTGGGGTCACCGACGGTCAAGGTCGACATCATGCCGGCCAGCGCGTCGACGAGTTCGTCGTGTCGTCGCCGGCTGACCAGAATGCGCGTCTGGGCGACGCAGGCTTGCCCGTTGTTCATCAAGCCGGCCGTCTTCAATCCGGTTACCGTCTTGGTGATGTCGGCATCGTCGAGGACGATCGCCGCGGACTTGCCCCCAAGTTCCAGGCTTACCCGTTTCAGTTGTTCGCCGCACAGGGCGGCGATGCGACGGCCGGTGGCACTGGAACCGGTGAAGGCGATCTTGTCCACGCCGGGATGGCGCACCAGCGCCTCGCCCACCTCGGGGCCGCCGGTGATCACCGACACCACCCCGTCCGGCAGCTCGGCCTGCTCAATCATCTCGGCCAACCACAAAGCGTCCAAGGGTGTTTCGGGCGCGGGCTTGAGGATCACCGGGCAGCCGGCGAGCAGGGCCGGGATCAGCTTGGGCATGATCAGGCACTGCGGCACGTTCCACGGCACAATCGCTCCGACCACGCCCACCGGTGCGCGGCGCAGATGCGCTTCACCCAGCACACCCCGGCGGCGCTCCACCCAAGGGAAGTCGCGCGCGGTGGCCAGCGCCAGATGAATCATCGAGGCGGCACCGGCTGCCTGACCGAGCCGGCTGAAACTGCGGGGTGAGCCCATCTGGGCGGTGATCAGATCGGCCATCTCGTCGATGTGACGCCCGTAGACCGCTGCCAACGCTTCTATTTTGCGTATCCGCTCCTGCGGGGCAAGCCGGGGCCAGGGCCCGTTGTCGAACGCGTGCCTGGCCGCTGTGACCGCAGCGTCGACATCTTCCGGGCCCGCAGACGGCACGTGCGCGATGGCCTGCTCGGAGTGTGGCGAGATGACCGCGATCCGTTCGGGTGTGGAGGGTTGACGCCACCGCCCACCGATGAAAAGTTGGTCGTAGGAGCGGGGATTCGCCGTCATCACGGACACCACCTCAGGGCAGGAGACGGTAATTTCGCTATTGATGCTAACATAGCAAAAAAGCGGATTTTCGCTGTGGCCGGACGACATTCCCCTGAGGCGAGGCGTGACATGACCAGCGACTGGCGCAGCTATCCGTTCCAACTGGTTCCCGGCGACCCTCAGCTGGATTTCCCTGCCGCCGAAGGCCAGCATTCCGGCCAGGAGTCCGACACCTGGTTCCTCGCGGGCGAACTCGCGGCAGGCGCGGACCGCTCGTTCGCGTTCCTGACCATCTTCAACCGGAACCGCCCGGGCGGATCGATCGTGGCGGATTTCTACACCTTGGCGTTGTTCGACCTCGACACCGGTGACTACGGCACCTATACGGACTACGACATGCCGCCGGACAGCATGGAACGGGGTGGCGGGCCCAAACTGTCCACGGCAGCGGGCCATTTGGATCTTGCGTATCGATCCGATGTGGGGGTTGCCAGCTGGATCACCCGTCGCGACGGCGCCGGCGAGTTGCTGCCCTACACCTACGAGTTGAGCCTGGTCGGGACCGACCAGGACGGGCGACCGATGCGCCTGGACCTGACCGTCACGCCGACGCGGGCGCCAACGCCCCTGGGCGCCTCAACCTACAACGGCAAAATCGCCTGCTTCGGTCAGGACGACACGTATTCCTACTTCCAGACCGGGATGCGGATGACCGGAACGTTGCGCTGGGGCGATCGTGAAGAGCAGGTCAGTGGGACGGCCGGACACGTCGACCGGCAGTGGTTCCCCAAGTATGCGGGCGGTGGCAGCGGGGAACCGCCGCGGACCAGGTCGCACGAATGGCGCACGATCAACTTCGACAACGGCGTCGACATGAGTATTTGGCGACAGTTCCTGCGCACCGATCACAATGCGCTGCAACCGTTTACCGGCATCACCACCAGCCATCCCGATTCCCGGCCGGCGGAGTGCTGCGAGGATTTCGAAGTGACGATCTCCAGCTACGTCCGATGGCCCGATTCGATCAAGCCGCTGATCCGCCCACCGGTCAAGGCCCGGTACCTGTCGGATCGCCATCGAATCACCTGTGCCGCTTTACAATTGGACATCACCGGAGAGCCGCTGGTGGCCGCGCCGGCGCACTGCCTGCCGATCGAGTACATGGAGGGGCCGTATCGGTACCGCGGCACGCTGGCGGGTGAGCCGGTGACGGCCTTCGCGTTCAACGAGCGGTCGTTGGCCCTGTACCGGGATTGGGAGCTGATTCAGGTGCTCGCGACCACCGTGGTCAATGGGGAATCCGCCGACCCGGACCTGCAAAGCGCGGTTGACGAACTTACGAAATTGGTCGAATCCGGCCATCGCGAAAGCGCACTGAAACTGGTGGCCAAACTGCGTCCTGATCAGCAGGACCCAGTGGCCGGTATTCTCGACGATCTGAGCGCTGCGCTGTCAGCGGAGTGAATCGACGGCGCGCTGCCACTCGATATGGCGGTGTTGCAGGCCAGGTTCATTGCGGCCGAATAGAAGTTGTTCCCGCGCACCGGATTCCAGGTTTCTCTGCAAGTCTGCCACCAAACGGTAGTCCTCGTCGCGGACGGTCGCGTGCGCGTACTCGAAAACGGCTTGCGCACCCGCGGCGACCGACTCGTCGGAGATGTCGAGCGGTGTCGAGTTCTGGTGAACGGTAATCGAGCGGCCGGGCTGGTCTCCGGGATAGACCCGGAAGAGTTCACCGTTGGCCATCGTCACCGAAATTACGATGTTGGGGAACAGCGCGTAAATGACGACCAAATTGTTGAACGGAATCCACTGATCCTCGGGAACATTGTCCAAGTCCAGGATGGTGTTGAGCGGAAAGATCAGCCGGTGATGCGGCCCGTACGCGTCGAACACCGTGCAGTTGCTGCGCGCGATGGTCGCAAAAGTTTTCTCGTGCACGGTGGCGAAGTGGTAGTTCTCGGCGAAGGTGTCGATCGCCAACTTCCAGTTGATCGGGGAGTCGAGCACTTTCTCGCCCAGTGGCGACCAGCGTCCGATGCCCCATGAGTCGAGCTCCTGGGCTAACGGTCCCAAATGTGCCGCGACGTTCAGGGTCGCCCCGGGTTCCAGTGCGACCCAGAGGAACCCGGCGAACTCAGCCGCCGGCAGCTCGGTCAAGCCGTCGGCCTTCAACGTCGTCTCGGGAAAGCCCTCGCGGCCCGGCACCGCTACCAACCGGCCCGCATTGTCGTAGGTCCAGGCGTGGTAGGGGCAGGCGAACCGCTTGGCCACGCCGCAGCCCGAGGCCACCTGCGCTTGGCGATGCAGGCAGACATTGTCGAAAGCCTTGACCGAGCCATCGGCTGTCCTGGTCAGCAGGATGGACCTGCCCATCACCGTCTTGGTGCAATACGCGCCCGGCCGCGGCAACTCCGAGACATAGCCGACCAGTTGCGGGCTCGCCAGCACCATGGCCCTGTCACGCTCATGGCGATCGAGGGAGGTGTATTCACGGGCATCGACCCGGTGCGGTGCCGGCGCGAGGTCGGTTGCCTTGTCGCGGGCCAACTTCAGGGCGCGCCGGGTGAGGTCGATGAGTTGGTCGTGATCCATCGGAACTCCCGTCGGCAGTGGTTGCCGGTAACTTTATTAACTTTATAGTGACAGCGTTCCGGGCGCTGCCTCGACCCCGGTCAGGCGTAGAACCGTTGCAAATGTGATGCCGTGGTGATGGGTGTGGTCAATGTGACCGATGATGAACTTGTCGTACCCTGTGGCGCATGTCCGTTTCCCGACGCGACGTGCTCAAATTCGCCGCGGCAGCTCCGGGCCTGGTAGGCCTGGGCGTCGCGGCACTGAATGCCGCCCCGGCATCGGCGGCGCTCGGTACTTTGCTGGACTACGCGGCCGGCATCATCCCAGCCAGCCAGATCAAGGCAGCGGGCGCGGTCGGCGCGATCCGTTACGTCTCTGACCGACGGCCCGGCGGCGCCTGGATGCTGGGCAAGCCGATCCAGCTCGCCGAGGCGCAGGACCTGCACGCGAGCGGGCTCAAGATCGTGTCCTGCTACCAGTTCGGCAAGGGCAGCACATCCGACTGGTTGGGTGGGGCCGGCGCGGGCGTGCAGCATGCCAAACGCGGCGCCGAGTTGCACGCCGCCGCCGGTGGTCCGGCCAGTGCCCCGATCTATGCCTCGATCGACGACAATCCGTCAATGGAGCAGTACAAGAACCAGATCATGCCCTACCTGCGGTCGTGGGAGTCGGTCATCGGGCATCAACGAACTGGTGTGTACGCGAACTCCAAGACCATCGAGTGGGCGGCGAACGACGGCCTTGGTGCCTATTTCTGGCAGCACAACTGGGGCTCACCGAAGGGATATACCCACCCGGCCGCGCACCTGCATCAGGTCGAGATCGACAAGCGAACCGTCGGTGGCGTCGGGGTCGATATCAACGAGATCCTCAAACCGCAGTTTGGACAGTGGTCCTGACCCACCGGATTTTTAAGACTCCGGGTATACCTTCCAGCAAACACTCGTTCGCTCAGTTTTCGCCGTCGGCTACACCGGTGAATTTTTTGGGCCTGGGCCGGCTGGGCGACACGTGCCCGTCGCACTCGAAAATTTTGAGATAACGATTTGGTAACAATACTGCTTTGAACAGCGAAGTTATAGCTACTCAACCGTAACCACCTGCATGCAGCACGTTTGTCGGCGGGGCCCGCGCCGGCGGTTTGAACCGGTGTTACCCACAACACGGTTACCCGCGCGTAGAACTCGCCAGTAACCAAGCGACGCCAAGAATCCGTATAGATCCTTATGACACTCTTATTGGGACTTGGTGCATGTATGGCGCCGCTCGACGACGTGCCGGCCGCCCGTTCAACGCACCGGTCAGATGACCATCGGCCGTGATTCGACGCGGAATCGCCCGAAGTCAACAGGCCCGCGCGGGGGAAGGGGTCCACAACCGCTGAACGGGCCCGCGACGCAAAAGACGCATATAGGGAGAGAACGAAGTGACGATCCACGAGCACGACCGGGTGTCCGCAGACCATGATGACAGTGGCTCGTCCAACGCTCGTGCCCTGGTGGATCGCCTGACGGCAGGCGAACCGTATGCCGTCGCCTTCGGCGGCCAAGGCGGCGCCTGGCTGGAAACCCTCGAAGAGCTGGTATCGGGGGCGGGGATCGAATCGGAGCTGGCTACGCTCGTCGGCGAGGTCGAGCTGCTGCTGGAGCCGGTCGCCAACGAACTCGTCGTGGTTCGTCCGATTGGTTTCGAACCGCTCCAATGGGTACGTGCGCTCGCCGCCGAGGACGCCGTTCCCTCCGACAAGCACCTGACGTCGTCAGCCGTCTCGATACCGGGCGTGCTGCTCACCCAACTGGCGGCCATCCGTGCGCTGGCCCGACAGGGCATGGACCTGATCCAGACGCCGCCGGTGGCCCTGGCGGGACACTCGGCGGGCGTGCTGGCTGTCGAGGCGCTGCAGGCGTCCGGAACGCGCGACGTCGAGCTGCTGGCGATGGCCCAGCTCATCGGCGCCGCCGGCACGCTGGTGGCCCGTCGGCGCGGTATCTCGGTGCTCGGTGACCGCCCGCCGATGGTGTCGGTGACCAACGCGGACCCGGAGCGCATCGGCCAACTGCTCGACGAGTTCGCACAGGATGTGCGGACGGTGCTGCCGCCGGTGCTGTCCATCCGCAACGGCCGCCGATCGGTGGTCATCACCGGGACGCCCGAACAGTTGTCCCGCTTCGAGCTCTACTGCAACCAGATCTCGGAGAAGGAAGAAGCCGACCGCAAGAACAAGGTCCGTGGCGGCGACGTGTTCGCGCCCATCTTCGATCCGGTGAAGGTCGAGGTCGGCTTCCACACCCCCCGACTGGCCGACGGCATCGACATCGTCGGTGGCTGGGCGGAGAAGGTTGGCCTCGATGTCGCGCTGGCGCGGGAGCTGGCCAACGCGATCCTGGTCGAGAAGGTCGATTGGGTCAACGAGATCACCCGGGTGAACGACGCTGGAGCCCGGTGGATCCTCGACCTCGGTCCCGGCGACATCCTGACCCGACTCACCGCGCCGGTCATCCGCGGTCTGGGGATTGGCATCGTGCCCGCGGCCACCCGTGGCGGTCAGCGCAATTTGTTCACCGTCGGAGCCACCCCGGAGGTGGCCCGCGCCTGGTCGAGCTACGCCCCGACGGTGGTCTGCCTTCCCGACGGCAGGGTCAAGCTGTCGACCAAATTCACCCGGCTCACCGGCCGGTCACCGATCCTGCTGGCCGGGATGACGCCGACCACGGTGGACGCGAAGATCGTCGCCGCGGCCGCCAACGCGGGGCACTGGGCCGAGCTGGCCGGTGGCGGTCAGGTCACCGAAGAGATCTTCGCCAACCGCATCGAGGAACTGTCCGGACTGCTCGAGCCCGGTCGCACCTACCAGTTCAACGCGCTGTTCCTCGACCCCTATTTGTGGAAGCTGCAACTGGGCGGCAAGCGCCTGGTGCAGAAGGCCCGCCAGTCCGGCGCGGCGATCGACGGCGTCGTCGTCAGTGCCGGCATCCCGGACCTGGAGGAAGCCGTCGAGCTGATCGAAGAGCTCAACGACATCGGCATCAGCCACGTCGTGTTCAAACCCGGAACCATCGAGCAGATCCGATCGGTGATCCGCATCGCCACCGAGGTGCCCACCAAGCCGGTGATCATGCACGTCGAAGGCGGCCGGGCCGGCGGACACCACTCGTGGGAAGACCTCGACGACCTGTTGCTGGCGACCTACTCCGAGCTGCGGTCGCGCTCGAACATCACCGTCTGCGTCGGCGGCGGCATCGGCACCCCGGAGCGGGCCGCCGAGTACCTGTCCGGTCGCTGGGCGCAGGAATACGGTTTCCCGCTGATGCCGATCGACGGCATTCTGGTCGGCACCGCGGCGATGGCGACGCTGGAGGCGACCACCTCACCGTCGGTCAAGCGGATGCTGGTCGAAACCCAGGGCACCGACCAATGGATCAGTGCCGGAAAAGCCCAGGGCGGCATGGCTTCCAGCCGCAGCCAGCTCGGCGCCGACATCCACGAGATCGACAACAGCGCCTCGCGGTGCGGGCAGCTGCTCGACGAGGTCGCCGGTGACGCGGATGCCGTCGCCGCGCGACGCGACGAGATCATCGCCGCGATGGCCAAGACCGCCAAGCCCTACTTCGGCGACGTCGCGGAGATGACCTACCTGCAATGGCTGCGTCGCTACGTCGAGTTGGCCATCGGCGACGGCGATTCCACCGCCGACACCGCGGCCCCGGGCAGCCCGTGGCTGGCCGACACCTGGCGCGACCGGTTCGAGGAGATGCTCAAGCGCACCGAAGCGCGTTTGCACCCAAAGGATTTCGGCCCTATCGAAACCCTCTTCGCCGACCCCGCGCAGTTGGAGAATCCCGAACAGGCCATCGCCACTCTGCTCGAGCGTTACCCGGACGCCGAAACCGTTCAGCTGCATCCCGCGGATGTGCCGTTCTTCGTCACCCTCTGCAAGACGCTGGGCAAGCCGGTCAATTTCGTGCCGGTGATCGACAAGGACGTCCGCCGCTGGTGGCGCAGCGACTCGCTGTGGCAGGCGCACGACGCCCGCTACGACGCCGACCAGGTATGCATCATCCCCGGCCCGGCGGCGGTGGCCGGTATCACCCGGCTGGACGAACCGGTCGGTGAACTGCTGGACCGGTTCGAGCAGGCCGCTATCGACGAGTTGGTCGGGGTGCCTGGCGCCGAACCCCAGGAGGTGACGTCGCGCCGACTGGGCCGCCCGGACGTCCGGGGCCCGCTCGCCGTCGTCCTCGACGCGCCCGACGTGTTGTGGGCGGGACGTACCACCACCAACCCGGTGCACCGGATCGCCGAGCCGGGCGACTGGCAGGTTCACGAAAACCGAACCGCCACACACACTTCCACCGGATCCCGGCTACAGGTCAATCCGGAGGGGTCCAGCGTCGTGCTCAGCGTGCCGATCTCGGGCACCTGGATCGACATCGTGTTGCGGTTGCCCGCCAACACCGTCGACGGCGGCATTCCGGTGGTGTCCACCGAGGACGCCACCGCCGCAATGCGTTCGGTGCTGGCGATAGCCGCTGGTGCCGACGGGCCCGAGTCGCTGCCCGAGGTCCGCGACGGCGCCGCCACGGTGACGGTCGACTGGGACCCCGAACGGGTCGCCGACCACACCGGGGTCACGGCCACGTTCGGTGAGCCCCTGGCGCCCAGCCTCACCACCGTGCCCGACGCGCTGGTGGGTTTGTGCTGGCCCGCCGTGTTCGCCGCGATCGGTGCCGCGACGACCGACACCGGCGTGCCCGTGGTGGAGGGACTGCTCAGCCTGGTGCATCTGGACCACGCGGTCCGGCTGGCCGACCGGCTGCCCACCGTCCCCGCCCAATTGACAATCACCGCAACGGCTTCGGCGGCCACCGACACCGACATGGGCCGGGTGGTGCCGGTGCTGGTCACGGTCACCGGAAGCGACGGCGCGACCATCGCGACCATGCAGGAGCGGTTTGCGATCCTGGGCCGCACGGGCCCGGCCGAACTCGCCGACCCGGCCCGGGCCGGGGGAGCGGTCTCGGAAAACGCCACCGACACCCCGCGGCGGCGCCGCCGCGACGTCACGATCGGTGCACCGGTCGACATGCGCCCGTTCGCCGTCGTGTCGGGCGACCACAACCCGATCCACACCGACAAGGCCGCAGCGCTGCTCGCCGGCCTGGAATCGCCCATCGTGCACGGCATGTGGCTCTCGGCCGCCGCGCAACACGCGGTCACCGCCACCGACGGACAGGCCCGGCCCCCGGCCCGGCTGGTCGGGTGGACCGCGCGATTCCTGGGCATGGTTCGTCCCGGCGACGAGGTGGACTTCCGTGTGGAGCGGGTCGGAATCGACCAGGGCGCAGAGGTATTGGAGGTCAGCGCCCGGATCGGTTCGGACCTGGTCATGTCGGCGAGCGCACGGCTGGCCGCCCCGAAGACCGTCTACGCCTTCCCGGGGCAGGGCATCCAGCACAAGGGCATGGGCATGGACGTGCGCGCCCGGTCCAAGGCTGCCCGCAAGGTCTGGGACGAGGCGGACCGATTCACCCGTGACACGCTGGGCTTCTCAGTGCTGCACGTGGTCCGGGACAACCCGACCAGCATCATCGCCAGCGGTGTGCACTACCACCATCCCGACGGCGTGCTATTCCTCACGCAGTTCACCCAGGTGGCGATGGCCACGGTGGCGGCCGCGCAGGTCGCCGAGATGCGCGAGCAGGGCGCGTTCGTCGAAGGCGCGATCACCTGCGGTCACTCGGTCGGTGAATACACCGCCCTGGCTTGTGTCAGCGGTGTTTTCGAGCTCGACGCGCTGCTGGAGGCGGTGTTCCACCGCGGTTCGAAGATGCACGACATCGTTCCGCGCGACGAGCTGGGACGCTCCAACTACCGGTTGGCCGCTATCCGGCCCTCGCAGATCGATCTGCCGGACGAGGAGGTCACCGACTTCGTCGCGGGCATCGCGGCGAGTACCGGTGAGTTCCTCGAGATCGTGAACTTCAACCTGCGCGGCTCGCAGTACGCGATCGCCGGCACCGTGCGCGGACTCGAAGCGCTGGAGGCCGAGGTCGAGCGGCGCCGCGAACTCAGCGGCGGCAAGCGGTCTTTCATTCTGGTGCCGGGCATCGACGTGCCGTTCCACTCCCGGGTGCTCCGGGTCGGGGTGAACGAGTTCCGCCGCTCGCTGGAGCGGCTGATGCCGCGCGACAAGGACCCCGAAGTGATCCTCGGGCGTTACATCCCCAACCTGGTGCCGAGGCCGTTCACACTCGACCGCGACTTCATCCAGGAGATCCGGGACCTGGTGCCCGCCGAGCCGCTCGACGAGATCCTCGCCGACTACGACACCTGGCTCAACGAGCGGCCGCGTGACCTGGCCCGCAAGGTGCTGATCGAGTTGCTGGCCTGGCAGTTCGCCAGCCCGGTCCGCTGGATCGAGACGCAGGATCTGCTGTTCACCGAGGAAGCCGCCGGCGGCCTGGGTGTGGAGCGGTTCGTCGAGATCGGTGTGAAGACCTCGCCGACCGTCGCGGGTCTGGCCACCAACACCCTCAAACTGCCCGAGTACGCCCACAGCACAATCGAAGTACTCAACGCCGAGCGCGACGCCGCGGTGCTGTTCGCCACCGACACCGACCCGGAGCCCGAAGACGAGCCCGCCGAAGAAGTAGCGGAATCCGCTGCGGCGCCCGAGGTTGGGGCAACGCCGGAGGCCGCGCCGGCGCCGGCCGCGCCGTCCGGTGCTCCCCGCCCCGAGGACATCGGCTTCGACGCTGCCGACGCAACATTGGCCTTGATCGCGATTTCGGCCAAGATGCGCATCGACCAGATCGAGGAGCTGGACTCCATCGAGTCCATCACCGACGGCGCGTCGTCGCGACGCAACCAGTTGCTCGTCGACCTGGGCTCCGAACTGAACCTCGGCGCCATCGACGGGGCCGCCGAGGCCGACCTGGCCGGACTGCGGGCGCAGGTGACCAAGCTCGCCCGCACCTACAAGCCTTTCGGCCCAGTGCTTTCCGATGCGATCAACGACCAGTTGCGCACGGTCCTCGGGCCGTCGGGTAAGCGTCCCGGCGCCATCGCCGAGCGGGTCACCAAGACCTGGGAACTGGGCGAGGGGTGGGCCAAGCACGTCACCGTCGAGGTCGCGCTGGGCACCCGGGAAGGGACCAGCGTGCGCGGCGGAGCCATGGGCCACCTGCACGAGGGCGCACTGGCCGACGCCGCATCGGTGGACAAGGTCATCGACGCCGCGGTGACCGCGGTGGCCGCCCGTCGCGGTATCGCCGTGTCGCTGCCGTCGGCCGGCGGTGGTGGCGGCGCCACGGTCGACGCGGCCGCACTGAGCGAATTCACCGACCAGATCACCGGGCGCGACGGCGTGCTGGCTTCGGCGGCCCGGCTGGTGCTGGGCCAGCTCGGGCTCGACGAGCCCGTCAGTGCGTCGCCTGGAGCCACCGACGCCGAGCTGATCGACCTCGTCACGGCCGAATTGGGTGCGGACTGGCCACGTCTGGTGGCGTCGACGTTCGATGCCAAGAAGGCCGTCGTCTTCGACGACCGCTGGGCCAGCGCCCGCGAGGACCTGGTCAAGCTGTGGTTGACCGACGAGGGTGACATCGACGCCGACTGGGTGCGGTTGTCCGAGCGCTTCGAGGGCGCCGGCCACATGGTCGCCAATCAGGCCACCTGGTGGCAGGGCAAGTCATTGGCCGCGGGCCGGCAGATCCACGCCTCGCTGTACGGCCGGATCGCCGCCGGTGCCGAAAACCCGAATCCCGGCCCGTACCGCAACGAGGTAGCAGTGGTGACCGGCGCCTCCAAGGGTTCGATCGCCGCTTCGGTGGCCGCCAAACTGCTCGACGGCGGCGCCACCGTCATCGCCACCACCTCGAAGCTGGACGAAGAGCGACTTGCCTTCTACCGCAACCTGTATCGCGACCACGCCCGGTTCGGCGCGGCGCTGTGGGTGGTCGCGGCCAACATGGCGTCCTACTCCGACATCGACGGTCTGGTCGAATGGATCGGCACCGAGCAGATCGAAAGCCTTGGGCCGCAGTCGATTCACATCAAGGATGCGCAGACCCCCACACTGCTGTTCCCGTTCGCGGCACCGCGGGTGGTGGGCGATCTGTCCGAGGTGGGCGCTCGCGCCGAGATGGAGATGAAGGTTCTGCTGTGGGCCGTGCAGCGGCTGATCAGCGGGCTGTCCAAGATCGGCGCCGAACGCGACATCGCGTCCCGGCTGCACGTGGTGCTGCCCGGCTCGCCCAACCGCGGCATGTTCGGTGGGGACGGGGCTTACGGCGAGGCGAAGTCGGCGCTGGACGCCGTGGTCAGCCGTTGGCACGCCGAATCCTCGTGGGCCGAACGGGTCAGTTTGGCGCACGCGCTGATCGGTTGGACGCGCGGCACCGGGCTGATGGGCCACAACGACGCCATCGTCACGGCCGTCGAAGAGGCCGGCGTCACCACCTACTCGACCGACGAGATGGCGTCGATGCTGCTCAACCTGTGCGACGTGGAATCCAAGGTCGCCGCGGCCAGTTCGCCGATCAAGGCAGACCTCACCGGCGGTCTGGCCGAGGCGCAGCTCGACATGGCCGAGCTGGCCGCCAAGGCCCGCGAAGAGATGTCGGCCGAGGCCGGCAGCGGGGACGACGAGGCGGCCGACGGCACCATCGCCGCGTTGCCGTCGCCGCCGCGCGGCTACACCCCGGCACCGCCGCCGGAATGGGACGACCTCGACGTCGACCCTGCCGACCTGGTGGTAATCGTCGGCGGCGCCGAGATCGGCCCTTACGGCTCGTCGCGCACTCGCTTCGAGATGGAGGTCGAGAACGAACTCTCGGCCGCCGGTGTGCTCGAGCTGGCCTGGACCACCGGCCTGATCCGCTGGGAGGATGACCCGCAACCTGGTTGGTATGACACGTCTTCCGGTGATCTGGTCGATGAGGCGGAACTGGTGGAGCGCTACCACGACGCGGTCCTGGAACGCACCGGCATCCGCGAGTTCGTCGACGACGGCGCGATCGATCCCGACCACGCGTCCCCGTTGCTGGTGTCGGTGTTCTTGGACAAGGACTTCAGCTTCGTGGTGTCGTCGGAGGCCGACGCCCGCGCGTTCGTCGAATTCGACCCGGAGCACACCGTCGTGCGGCCGGTACCGGACTCGAGCGACTGGCAGGTGACCCGCAAAGCCGGCACCGAAATCCGGGTTCCGCGCAAGACCAAGCTGTCCCGCGTTGTGGGCGCACAGATCCCGACCGGGTTCGACCCGACGGTGTGGGGCATCAGTCCCGACATGGCGACCTCGATCGACCGGGTCGCGCTGTGGAACATTGTCGCGACCGTCGACGCGTTCCTGTCCGCGGGCTTCAGCCCGGCCGAGGTGATGCGGTACGTACACCCGAGCTTGGTGGCCAGCACACAGGGCACCGGGATGGGCGGCATGACCTCGATGCAGACCATGTACCACGGCAACCTGCTGGGCCGGAACAAGCCGAACGACATCCTGCAGGAAGTTCTGCCGAATGTGGTTGCCGCACACGTGATTCAGTCCTATGTGGGTAGCTACGGCTCGATGATCCATCCGGTGGCGGCATGCGCGACCGCCGCGGTCTCGGTCGAGGAGGGCGTCGACAAGATCCGGTTGGGCAAGGCCGAGCTGGTGGTAGCCGGCGGGCTGGACGACCTGACGCTGGAGGCCATCATCGGCTTCGGCGACATGGCGGCCACCGCCGACACCGGCATGATGCGCGGCCGCGGCATCCATGATTCGAAGTTCTCCCGCCCCAACGACCGGCGGCGGCTGGGCTTCGTGGAAGCCCAGGGCGGCGGCACGATCCTGTTGGCCCGTGGCGATCTTGCGCTGAGGATGGGTCTGCCGGTGCTGGCAGTGGTGGCCTACGCCCAGTCCTTCGGTGACGGCGTACACACCTCGATCCCGGCGCCCGGTCTGGGTGCGCTGGGCGCGGGCCGCGGCGGTAAGGACTCCGCGCTGGTGCGTGCGCTGGCCAAGCTGGGTGTGAGCGCCGACGACGTGGCCGTGGTCTCCAAGCACGACACGTCGACGCTGGCCAACGACCCGAACGAGACGGAGCTGCACGAGCGGCTCGCCGACTCGATGGGCCGGTCGGTGGGCGCTCCGCTGTTCGTGGTGTCGCAGAAGAGCCTGACCGGTCACGCCAAGGGCGGCGCGGCGGTCTTCCAGATGATGGGGCTGTGCCAGATGCTGCGCGACGGGGTGATCCCGCCCAACCGCAGCCTGGACTGTGTCGACGACGAACTGGCCGGTGCCGCGCACTTCGTCTGGGTGCGTGACACGTTGCGCCTGGGCGGGAAATTCCCGCTCAAGGCCGGCATGCTGACCAGCCTCGGGTTCGGCCACGTGTCGGGTCTGGTCGCGTTGGTGCACCCGCAGGCGTTCATCGCCTCGCTGGAGCCTGGGCAGCGTGCCGACTACCAGCGGCGTGCCAATGCTCGACTGCTGGCCGGGCAGCGTCGCCTGGCCTCGGCCATCGCCGGGGGCGAGCCGATGTACCAGCGGCCGCCGGACCGTCGCTTCGACCACGACCTCCCGGAAAAGCCGCAGGAGGCCTCGATGCTGCTGGATCCGGCCGCCCGGCTCGGCGACGGCTCGATCTATGGCGCGAGCCAGGTGTCCGAATGATTCGGCCCATCCGTTAACCTGGCCAGCCATGGGCATCGTCGGGATCGGGATTGACCTTGTCTCCATTCCGCACTTCGCCGAGCAGGTAGACCAGCCCGGGACGGTGTTCGCCGAGACGTTCACCCCCGGCGAGCGCCGCGACGCATCCGACAAGAGTTCGTCGGCGGCGCGTCACCTGGCGGCCCGCTGGGCGGCGAAGGAAGCGGTGATCAAGGCGTGGTCGGGTTCCCGGTTCGCGCAGCGGCCGGTGCTGCCGGAAGACATCCACCGCGACATCGAAGTGGTCACCGACATGTGGGGCAGACCGCGGGTGCGGTTGAGCGGTGAGATCGCCAAGCACCTGGCCGATGTGACGATCCACGTCTCGCTGACCCACGAAGCCGATACGGCGGCGGCGGTGGCGATCCTGGAAACCAGCTAGGTCCCGCTGGGTCCCGCTGGGTCCCGCTGGGTCCCGCTGGTCCCGCTGGGTCCCGCGAGCAGACGCAAAAGCCCCCGCACGCTCCGCGTGTCAGGGGCTTTTGCGTCTGCTCGCGCCCTCTACATCCGCGCGAGGCTGCGCGCGTAGCCGGCTCCCATGCCCAGCAGCACCAGTCCGACGATGATGAACGCCGCCACCCGGAAGATGCCGTCCAGCGTGGCCAGGTCGAACAGGAACAGCTTGGCCGTGGCCGCACCGGTAAGCGCCAGACCCGCGGTGATCGGCTCGGTCCGGCGGTCGGAGTCGTGCAGGCGCAGTGCGTAGACGAAAAGCGCGGCCGCTCCGCCGATCCAGCAGATGGTGGCCGCCATGTGACCGGCCAGGAATCCGCCATCGGTGCCGCCGACAAGCACCCCGGCGGTCACGGTAAATGCGGTGACGGCGTAGACAACCACGGCGGAGACCGCCGCGATCAGCAGACCGTTGATATCCGAATCCCGCTTGGTGGCAATGCAAGCCCGTGTCATGACGACGGCGAAGGTAATCACGAGCAGACTCGCCGCCAAGGTGGCCACCGCGATGGGCGTGGGGATCGCCGTGGGGCGCACCAGCACCCGCAGCGGCACGTAACTATAGAACAGGCCGGTGCCGATGACGCCGAAACCCGCAGCGCTCCAACGTGCTACCGCGTCGCGACGACCGGCAACGGCGATGACGACGGCCAGCGCCAGCAGCACCGGGGCCTCGATGTAACCGGCGAAGGCGACCGTGACGGCGATCAGCGCGGAGATGGCAGACCAGACCGACCACGTCTGGACGACGATGCGAGGGTGGTTGCCGATCAATGCGACGGCAAGCATCGCGATCGCCAGGGCGGCGGCCACGACCGCCGCCAGCGCGCGGTCGACGGCGATCGCGCTGGCCAGCACGGGCAAGGTGCCTGCGGTGGTGATCAGCGCCAGCGCCGCCGGGTTCGAGCTGGACGGCAGCAGGACCAAGCCGCTCGCGACGGCCAGCAGTGCGGCCACCGCGCAGGCGCCGCCGATCAGCGACGCGCTGTCGTGGCGGCTGATGGCCATCAGCGCGAGCAGCAGCGGCAGCGTGGGCGCCGCAACCCGGGCGGCATGCATCCACATCCAGTCCTTGCCCAGTTGGACCGGCAGTGCGGCCGCCGAGAGGGCCAGCATGAAACTGACCAGCAGCAAGTCCACGCCGCGGGTGAGCGCCGGGGCCAGCCCGATCAGCGGTATCAGCACCAGCAGCGCCAGCTGTTCGGAGTCCCAACGCCGCGCCAGCGCCAGGCCCGCGCCGCCGACGACCGCGGCCAACACCAGACCGGCCGGTGCCGGCACCCACTTGTAAATGGTGACGACGGCGATGACATCCAGGTAGGCCGTCGCGATACCGGTGGCAGCCAGCGCGATCGCACCGATGCGGCCGCCGGGCCGTGTCCGCAACCGGGCGGACACCGCGACCAGCGCGATCGCCAGCGCGCCACCACCGGCTACTCGAATCTCCGGTCGCAGCAGGCCGGCCTGGGCGGCCAACACAAGCAACAGCACCACGCCGATCAGCGTCACCGCCACGCCGGCGACCGCAAGCAACTTGCCGATCCAGCCGGATTCGGCTTGCCCTGAGGGTGTTTCGGGGGCCACCGGCGCTGGGGTCGGCGCCGGTGCTGGGGCCTTCTCCGGGGCCGGCGCCGGAGCGTGCTGACGTGGCGGTCGGGGCGGGCGCGGCGCTGCGGCCGCGGGAGTCCAGTACTGCCAGTAATTCTGCCAATAGGGTGCGGGCTGCTGTTGCTGGGGAGGCGCGTAGGCCGGCGCCGCAGTGGGTGTCGGTGGGGGTGTGGGCTGCGCGGCTGGTGGGGCGGAGCTGGCGATCAGCCGGTCCAATTGGCTGAGCTCCCCGGACACCCGGGACATCTGCCGGGCCAGGGCGTCGAATTCCTGTGTGAGCCGGCTGAGCACAGCACGGTCAGCCTGATGCGATTCGGTCATGGTCACCCACCCTGCCGCGGAATGCCGCGAATCGGATGAGTAGGACTACCCAACTCCGGCTATTGGTCGAGCCCGTGCTCGATGGCGTATCGGGTCAACTCCACCCGGTTGGCGACCTGTAGCTTGCGGAAGGTCGCCTGCACGTGGTTTTCCACCGTCCGGTGGCTCAGCGACAGTCTCTCGGCAATCTGCTTGGCGGACATGCCTTTTGCGACGAAACGCAAGACCTCGGTCTCCCGCTCGGTGAGGCTGGGGGCGACCTTGTCCGCGCTCGGGCTCTGCGCGATGCGCCGGTACTCGCCCAGCACCAACCCCGCCAGGCTGGGGGTGAAGACGGCTCGTCCGGCCGCGGTGGCCCTTACCGCCTCAGCCAGTTCGGCCTTGGATGCACTCTTGACCAGATATCCGGTCGCGCCCGCCTTGACCGCCTCGAGCACGTCGTCGCGTTCGTCGGACGCTGACAGCACCAGCACCCGGGTCGACGGTGACACCTCGAGCACCTCTCTGGTTGCCTGCACCCCGTCCCCGTCACTCAGGCGCATGTCCATCACCACCACATCCGGTTTCACCACAGCGGCGCGACGCCGCGCCGCCGCCACGCCCTCGGCGGTAGCCACCACGTTGAACCCGTCGTCGGCAAGATCACGGGCTACCGCGTCGCGCCAAATAGGATGGTCATCAACGACCATTACCGAGGGACCGGCTTGCTCAGTCATGGTTAGCGCTCCGGCGCGGCACGATCAACTCCCATTCGGTTCCCTCTCCCACGTCGGTGTGCAGTTCCGCGCTGCCCCCCAACGACTTCAACCGTCCCACAATTGACTTCGAGATGCCGACGTGTCCCTGACTGACCGCTTCCTCGAGCCGGCCGGGGCCGATTCCCACGCCGTCGTCGCGGATGCTGACCGCAACCGACGAGCCCAGGTCTTCCAGCAGCACAAACGCCCGGGCGTCCGGACCCGCGTGCGCGCGCACGTTATCCAGGGCATTACCCACCGCGGCGTCCAACTCGCCGGCCAGATCATTGTCCATCGGCACCGGGGTGCCCGGCAGGCTCATCGAGACACCGTCGGCCTCCCTGCGGCGCAACAGCGCGCGCAGGTCGACGGTTGTGTCCGCCGCGGTGTCGCTCTCCATCTCGGTCGAGGTGACCCAGCTGCGCAGGGCCCGCTCCTGTTCGCCGGCGAGCTTGGCGAGTTCTGCTGCGGCACCGCCGATTTCGTGTCCCCGTTTAGAGACCAGCGCCAGCACCTGAATGACGCCGTCGTGCACCTGGCGGGACAATCGCTCGCGTTCTTCCACCGCGGCCGTCAGCCGGGCGGCTCGCTGTAGCTCGTCGTGGGCGCGCCGCGCGGTACGGGCCGCCAGTCCCACCGCCAACCCCACCGCCAGCTCGACGATGATGGTCGCGTTGCGTCCGAGGTTGACGTTGAAGTAGCCCTTGACGGCTTCGCTGGTGGCCGTCACGGCCAGACCCGTCAGCATGCCGCCGGTCGGGCCGAACTGCAGGGCCGCCGAGATGGTCGCGTTGCTGGCCCACAACGTCGTCGGCCAGGTCTGGTTGTTGTGCGCCCACTGTCCCGATGCCACCACCTCGGTGGACAGCATCAACAACACCACCACCACCAGTTCGGCGACCACCCACGCCGGACGTCTGCCGAAACCGCGCAGGTAGGCGATCGCGCAGAGCACGCTCCAGGCGATCAGCACCGCGAACAACAGCCAGGCCAGCAGGGGGTGATGCAGGTCGGAGTTGATCGCGATCTGGAAGCCCAGCGCGTACAGGCAGCTCAGCAGCCGGAACAGTTGCGCCGCCCGCCAGAGCGGCGCAGTCGGATCGGGAGTGGGGTCAGGGCCGTCGGTCGCCATTACGGGCAGCATAGCTAGCCTTTCAGGCGTGACTGATCTGGTTGAGCGGGTGCGCGAGGTGCTGCCCTCGGTGCGGCGCGACCTCGAGGACCTGGTTCGCATCGAGTCGGTATGGGCCGATCCGGCGTGGCGCGACGAGGTGCACCGCAGCGCGCAAGCGGTGGTGGACCTGTTGTCCCAGGCGGGGTTTGACGACGTCCGCGTCGTCAGTGAGGGTGGTGCTCCGGCGGTCATCGCGCGGTATCCGGCGCCGCCGGGAGCGCCCACCGTGCTGTTATATGCCCACCACGACGTGCAGCCCGAAGGCGACCGCGCTCACTGGACGTCGCCGCCTTTCGAGCCGACCGAGCGTGACGGACGCCTGTACGGTCGCGGCAGCGCCGATGACAAGGCAGGCATCGCAACACATCTGGCCGCATTTCGGGCACACGGCGGAAGGCCACCGGTAGGTGTGACGGTCTTCGTCGAGGGCGAGGAGGAATCCGGTTCGCCGTCGCTGGGCCGGCTGCTGGCCGCTCACCGGGACGCCCTGAGCGCCGACGTGATCGTGATCGCCGACTCCGACAACTGGAGCACCGAGATACCGGCTCTGACGGTGTCGTTGCGGGGGATGGCCGACTGCGTGGTGGAGGTCGCCACTCTCGATCACGGATTGCACTCCGGCCTGTGGGGCGGCGTGGTGCCCGATGCGCTGAGCGTGCTGGTGCGGCTGCTGGCCAGTTTGCACGACGACGACGGCAACGTGGCGGTCGAGGGTCTGCACGAAAGCACCGCCGCCGCGGTGGAATACCCGCCCGGGCGGGTTCGCGCGGACTCGGGTCTGCTGGACGGCGTGCGTGAGATCGGTTCCGGCTCGGTGCCGCAGCGGTTGTGGGCGAAACCGGCGATTACGGTGATCGGTATCGACACCACTTCGGTTGCGGCTGCGTCGAATACGTTGATCCCGCGGGCCCGCGCGAAGATCAGCATTCGGGTGGCCCCGGGTGGTGACGCGGTGGCGCATCTGGCCGCGGTCGAGGCGCATCTCCGGCAACACGCGCCCTGGGGTGCCCGGGTCGAAGTCATCCGCGGCGAGATCGGTCAGCCCTACGCCATCGACGCCAGCGGCCCAATCTATGACGCGGCCCGCGCGGCGTTCCGGCAGGCCTGGGGCGTCGACGCCATCGACATGGGCATGGGCGGGTCGATCCCGTTCATCGCCGAGTTCGCCGAAGCCTTTCCGCAAGCCAAGATTCTGGTGACCGGGGTCGAGGACCCAAACACCCAGGCGCACAGCATCAACGAGAGTCTGCACCTGGGGGTGCTGGAACGCGCCGCGATCACCGAGGCGCTGTTGCTGGCGAATCTGGCTACGACAGCGTCGGATTGAGGTAGACGTACAGGACCGCGATCTTGTCATCGCGGACGACGATGACGTCGAGGCCGGTGTAGGCCGGCGGCTCACCTTCGGGGCCCGAACCCCAGGCGAAGATCCCGCCGTTGTGCAGCGCCTGGGGTTCTCCGCGATGGGTGTAGACGAAGTCCGGGTGGCTGGCCCGCAATGCCCCGGCGAACCCGTCCACGGCGTCGTGGCCGACCAGGACGTCGTCCGGGACGTAGAGCACGGCGTCGTCGGTGTAGAGCTCTTCGACGGCGGCGCGTCGGCGGGCCGGGTCCGCTTCGCCGAAGACGTCCCGGACATTGCGCCGTAGGAGTTCGATCACGCGCTCAGAGGTAGCCATGCCTCCCTTAACGGACTGTAGTCCACTTTTTCTTCCCGGCCGGGCCCATGGGCTAGGCGGCGCCCACCTGCTTGATGATCTTTTCGATACTCGAGGCGGTACTTGCGGCTTTGACGTTGTAGTTCGCCGCCGCGACCTTGCCCTTGTCGTCGACCACGAACGTCGACCGGATAACCCCGGTGACCTTCTTGCCGTACATCAGCTTCTCGCCGTAGGCGCCGTAGGCGGTGAGGACCTTGCGCTCGGGATCGGACAGCAGGGGGAACGTCAGCCCCTCGGCGTCGCGGAACTTGGCAAGCTTCTCCGGTTTGTCGGGCGAAATGCCGACGACGTCGATCCCGGCGTCGTTGAGTTCGCTCAGGTTGTCCCGGAACGCGCAGGCCTGCTTGGTGCAGCCCGGTGTCGAGGCCGCGGGATAGAAGTAGACGACGACATGACGTCCCTTGTAGCCGGCGAGCGACACCTTGTTGCCGTCGGCGTCAGGCAGGGTGAATGCGGGGGCCTTGTCTCCGGGGGCCAGGCGGGTGGTCTCGCTCAACGTGGAGGGTCCTTTCTGTTCACCGGAGCGTTGGGACCCGCACCGGCTGATCTAGGGTAGTTCGTCAGTGCACCAGCCTGACTTGGAGGACAGACACGTGGCGGACCGCGATCCCGACACCATCAAGCAGGAGATCGACCAAGCCCGCGAGCAGCTGGCGGCGACCGTCGACTCGCTTGCTGAGCGGGCCAATCCTCGCCGCCTGGCCGATGACGTCAAGGCCAAGGTGATCGAGTTCCTGAACAAACCGATCGTCACGGTGTCGTTGACCGGCGTTGGTGTGGCAACTGTCGTCGTGATCGTCTACCGGATCAGGAAGCGCTGACCCTGCCTCTCTCTTCGCGACCGTGAAGCCAGGTTCACGCTCGGCGGTTGACTTAGTGGCGCGCCACGAAATAGCCCGAGACCAGCGCTTTGAGCCGCCGCGAGGGTGACAGCGGCGCCGCCGCCCGCATCACCTTGTTGCCCAGCCCGGGCATCACCATGACCCGGCCCGCCCGCATCGCGGCGTAGCCCGCGGCCGCCACCGGCGCAGCATCCATGATGAAGCGGTCGAGCCGCGACCAGTCCCCGACACCGGCGGTCTGCGCGAACTCGGTGCGGGTGGGACCCGCGGCGAGGTGGGTACAGGTGACTCCTGTTCCGTGTAAGTCGGAGGCCACCGCCTCGGAGAAACTGCGGACGTAGGCCTTACTGGCCGAATAGCCCGCCTCCAGCCCGTGCGGGATGACGTAGGCGGCGATCGAGCTGATGTTGAGGATCGCTCCGCGGCCGGCCTCGACCATCCGCGCGGCATACAGCGTCGTCAGGTCGGTCAGGGTCACCACATTCAGTTGCACCATCTTGGAGACGGCAACCGGGTCGGACTCCTGGATCTTCAGGCCCAGGATCCCGACGCCGGCATTGTTGACCAGGTATTCGACGTCGACGCCGAGTTCGTCGACCCGAGCGACGAGTTCGGCGCCCGCGCCCGGCTGCGCCAGGTCCATCGTGATCGGGTGGGCGCGCACACTGTGGCGGGTCCGCAATTCCTCGGCCACGGCGGCAAGCTGGGCGGCGCTGCGCTCGCTGGACACGACGACGACGTCGATACCGTCGGCCGCGAACAGGTCGGCCAGTTCGCGACCCAGGCCGGTCGAGGCGCCCGTGATCAGCGCGGTCGTCATGCGGGCTGCCCTTTCCGCCCCGGCGAGCCGCTGGTAGTACCGCTAATGATGTGCACCGGGAGATCGTCACTCCACGGTTGGGTCCTGACCATGTCGTCGACCTCGACGTAGCCCCGCTCGAATTCGCCGGTCGCCGCGTCGACCAACCGGTACTCCTGCCGCTGGACATGGATGGGTTGCGCGTCGAGGATCACCACCCGCACCTCGCCGGGCTCGAACCCACACCGCTGCTGCAGCGCCTCGATGAGGCATTCGTTGTGCATATGCCCGTCGCCGAAGTTCCACCCGACCGCCATCGCGCACAGCATCTCGCCTTCGCAGAGGTTGTAATCGTCCTCGTCATAGCCGGCCATCGCCCGATGCGCCAGGGTGAACAGCGCGCGCCCATGGGTGTTCATCCCGCGGAAGGCGTACGCGAGATGAATCGGGACCAACGTGTCCTCTTTGCTCTTGTACAACCGCTCGAGCTGCAGGTGTTGCATGGGACCCAGGGCGCGGGCGCCGACGCGGATCTTCTCGTCGGCCGACGGCTTCACGCACCACAGCGTGGTGTCCCAGTTGCCGGCGTAGTACCGCATTCCCGGCAGGAAAGAAATCTGGTGTGGGAACAGGTTTCCCAAGACGACGGTGGTGGCCAGGACCGCGAACAGTACGGCCACCGGCACCGGGTTGGTCACGCTGGAAAGCCCCAACGGCGCGTGCGCCACGAACAGCCACAGCACGCTGAAGATCATGAACACGTTCCATTCCAGGGGCACCCCCATCGGGAAAGCCAGCAGGATGTTCAGGTGGAACACGATCATCACCAGCGCGGCGATGGTTGTCGGCCAGCCGCCGTGCGAGAAGAGCAGCGCCAGCGGCACCAGCCCTTCGATTGCGGTGGAAAAGTGCGCGATGAAGCCCGACCATGCACCGGGCCGCAGGTCGTCCGGGTATCGCTTGAACAATGACGTCTTGAGAAATCCCGACGGGAGGAACGGGTTGTTCGCCAGCATGGTCGAGATCACGAATGGAAAGTGCCGGGTGAGCTTGGAGGTCGCGGCGCCCAGCCAGATCGCCATGCACACCAGTTTCGCCGCCACGACGATGTCGGCTCCCGCGAACAGGAACGCCAGCGCCAGCGGCGCATAGACCTCGCCGCGAGCCGCCAGGAAGATCACCTTGTCGCGCAGGCTCAACACCGCCAGCACCCCGAGGATCGCGACGGTCTGCCATCGCGGCAGCACGCCGATCGCGGTGTCCAGAACCGGGATTGGGCCGGAGCCGTCGGACACCAGCGCGACAGCGAGCAACACCACCAGTGCGCCATAGAGCAGCGCGTCGACGGGGGAGCGGTCGGTGCCCCTGGTCAGGGGTATCCGACCCGGCCAGGGCGGCAGCCGGATGGTGCCGGGCCGCAGCCAGTACAGGATCGACCCCATCGGTGGGAAGTACCGGCCCGCGAGAGGCCCGAAGCAGCATCCGAGCCCGACGACCTCGAACAGCATGGTGAACAGCACGGCCTTCTGGTACACGATCGGTTCGGTCCACCACGCCCCGACATTGGTGAAACCCTCGATGCCCGAGGTGGACCACGCGAACAGCCAGATGCCCAGGATGTAGAGCACGATCTTGACGCCGTACATCACATGCATCACCAGCGGTGTGCCGAAGCCGTTCTGGGCGATGTGGCGCATCATCGGCACCACGCGCTGGGCGCGCGGCAGTTTGCTCCACTCCGGAACGTCGACGACGGGCAGGTTGGGCTGGATGAACCCCATTGCGGCTCCTTCGACAACGGTGTGCCTTCTGCAAATTACCTGGGGGCATGACTCTGCGATAGGTCTGTGTCGCTCAGTGGGAATGATCGATCCGCTGTTGCGATCAACGCGATCTCATTTGCTCGATCGGCAGCTCGATGGTGGTCCGATAGGGGCGGCGTCACCGTCGCGGCGATGCCGATGCGTCGCCCGAAGCTGTTGCCCGGCATGCTGTTTGCGGTCAGTTGATAGGTGACCGAGCCGGATCGCCGGATCCCGTCGGGCACCCCTTCGCGCCTATCGCTGTTGTCTGCGCCGGCGCGTCGGTGAACGTCGGCATGCTGATCGAATTGGTGGGAGCCTGTTTTTGTGCCGTGTCCTGGGAATGGGCGGCATTCGATCCCCCTCGGAGAGGAACACGAACGTGGGAGCTGCCACAGTACGAATCGTTGGCGGCCACAAGCGCTTTGATGCCGACAGCCACGCGCTGGCAGACATCGACCTGACCATCGAGGACGACGATTTCCTGGCGATTCTGGGGCGCAGCGGCAGCGGCAAGTCCACCCTGCTGCGGGTGATCGCGGGCCTGGAGGAACTGACGTCGGGAACCGTCGAATGGTCCAGCGCCAACGGGGTGGCACGGCCGCACACCGGCGTGGTCTTCCAGCAGCCGCTACTGTTCCCCTGGCTCACCGCCGGGGAGAACGTGACCATCGCCGGTCGATTCGCCGCCCACAAAGGATCATTCCAGCGCGAATACGCCGAAGAACTGCTGCGGCGATTCGACCTGGAACGGGTGGCCGACCGTTATCCCGATCAACTGTCCGGGGGCCAGGCACAGCGTGTCGCGATCATCCGTGCGGTCGCCACCCGGCCGCGACTGCTGCTGCTCGACGAGCCCTTCAGTGCGCTGGACCCGGCCATCCGAGGCGACCTGCAGAGGTGGCTGGCCAACCTCGCCGCCGAGCTCGGTGTCACGGTGGTGCTGGTCACCCATGATGTCAACGAGGCGTTGTTGCTGGCCGGCCGCGTGGTGCTGCTGGGTCCCGACGGCAGGATCCGCCGGGAATGGCGACCGGGCGACGAACAGCTCAAGCAGGAGATCCTGGACCATTACCGCCTGGTGGGGCAGTGACGGGCGCCCCGGTTTCGCGGCGGACCTTACTCAGCGGAGCTACCGCGCTGGCCGCGGCGGGCGGGCTGGCGGGTCTGGCTGACCTGGCCCACGCGGCAAGCATCGACCGGACCAACACCAGTGGGCAACTCCGCATCGGATATCTGCCCATCACCGATGCGGCGCCCCTGCTGATCGCGCACGCGGCCGGTCTCTATGAGCACGGCGTGGTGAGTTCGGCCAAGCCGGTGCTGTTCCGCAGTTGGGCATCGCTGGCCGAAGCCTTCGTCACGCGGCAGGTGGACGCGGTGCACATGCTGATGCCGACCGCGATCCAGTTACGTTTCCTGCTGCGCAGTCCCGTTCGGGTGCTCAGCTGGAACCACACCAACGGGTCAGCGCTGACCGTCGCGCCGGACATCACCGATCTCGGCCAGCTGGCCGGAACCCAGGTGGCGATCCCGTTCTGGTGGTCGATCCACAACATCATCCTGCAGGACCTGCTGCGCGCCCATGGCTTGGTGCCGGTCGTGCGCCGCAGCGCATCACGCAGCGCCCGGACGGTCGAGTTGATCGTGATGAGTCCCTCGGACATGGTGCCGGCGTTGGCCAACCGCTCGATCAGCGGCTACGTGGTGGCCGACCCGTTCAACGCCATGGCACAGGTGCGCAAGATCGGCAGGATCCACACCTTCCTCGGCGACGTGTGGCGAGACCATGCCTGCTGTGTGGTGCTCGCCCACGAAGACCTCATCGAGCACCGGCCGCAGGCGGCCGCCTCGCTGGTGAACTCCATTGTCGGCGCGCAGCAACGCATCAACTCCGACCGCGTGGCGGCCGCGACGGTGTTGTCGAAGGGCGCCTACCTTCCGCAACCGCAACCCGCCATCAAGACCGCGCTGACCTACCGTGCGCAGGACTACCGCTTCCTGCACCCCGACTGGCAACCGCAGCGGTTGGGCTACCAGCCGTTCCCGTTCCCCAGCTTCACCCGCCGGCTGGTGGAGGCCATGCACGACACTGTGGTCGACGGCGACCGCAAGTTCCTGGAACGGCTGGATCCGGCGACCGTACATGCCGAGCTGGTCAACGACGCCTTCGTGCGGGCCGCGTTGGCGGCGTACGGCGGTCCCGAAACCTTCGGCATCCCATCCGATTTGACCCGAACCGAACAGGTGCAACCGCGATGACTCTCGAGCAGGCCGTCCCCGACACCTCGACACCACCGGCGCCGGCAGCGCGATGGTCGCTGCTGCAGCGCGGGTGGCCACCCGCCGTGGCGATCGCAGCGGCGATCGCGGCGTGGTGGCTGGCCACCGCGGTCCTTGCGCCCTCGCAGTCCCTGTTGCGCGAGACGACGCCGGTGAAAGTCGCCAAAGCCCTTGTCGATCTGTACAACCGCGGTGTGCTGTTGCCCGATGCCGGTGTCAGCCTGTGGCGACTGCTGGTCGGATTGCTGGTCGGCGCCGTCATCGGGATTCCCGCCGGGCTGCTGATCGGGTTGAACGACACCGCCGATCGTGCGACCCGGCCGGTGGTGCAGTTTTTGCGGATGATCTCACCGCTGTCCTGGGCGCCGATCTCGGTGGCGCTGTTCGGGATCGGGAACCAACCGGTCATCTTCCTGATCGCCGCGGCGTCGGTCTGGCCGATCCTGATCAACACGGCCGCCGGCGTGCACGCCATCGATCCGGGCTATCTGCAGGTGGCGAAATCGTTCGGGGCAACGCGCATCGAACGACTCACCGTGGTCGTGCTGCCGGCAATCCGCGGGCATCTGCAGACCGGTCTGCGGGTAGCCCTGGGTATCGCGTGGGTGGTGTTGGTGCCGGCTGAAATGCTGGGCGTGCGTTCGGGTTTGGGCTATCAAATCCTCAACGCCCGCGACCAGTTGGCCTACGGCCAGGTGGTTGCGGTGATCGTGGTGATCGGCGTCATCGGCTACGTGCTTGACCTTGCGGCGCGACGGGCGCTGTCGGGATCGCGCGCGGCGTAGCGCGTCCCGCTGTGCCCGCTATGGCCCGCTGTGCCGCTGTGCCGCTGTGCCGCGGTGCCGCTGTGCCCGCGAGCGCCGCTGTGCCCGCGAGCCGAACGTCACTGCGAAAAACCGCACTATAAATCGCAGCCAGGTTCGGCTCGGCGAAGCCCGCCGCTGCTCGGGGAGCCCGGACTTCAGGCCGCCGCGCTGGCCCACGCCAACGGATTGAGCTTGCGGAACGGGTCCTCGGCGCGCACGGCAAGCAGGTGAGCCAGGATGGCCTCGAGTGACTGCTTCGTGCTATCCCTGACCGACGCCACCCAATCCTCCGTCGACACATCGTTGGGCTTCGTGGTAACGATCGGCGCACCGAACTCGAGATACATCCGCTGGGGTCGCGGAATGAATGTGGGTCCGACACCCCGCAGCAGCGGCATCGCCATGTCGGCCTCGCCGCCAAGCCTGGCGCTGATCGTCCGGCTGAGCCGGCCCAGGGTGCTGTCGCGGGTGACCAGGCTCTTGTACACGTCGTCGCCGCCGACCAGGCCGACCGGGACGATCGGGTAGTCGTTCTCCACAGCGATGCGGGCGAAGCCGGAGCGGCCACGCCAATTCAGGTGGTATTCCTCGCCCTTGTACTTCGCGATCTCGCGGCCTCCACCGGGGAACACCAGGATTGTTTCGTTGTGCCGCATCAATTCTCGAGCGGTCTTCGGATCGCCGACCACGCCGCCGTAAGCCGTCATCAGGTCGCTTCCGAAACCGGGCTGCTGGGCGAACCTGCGATCCGCCAACGGCCGGACCCGGGTGCCGATGGCGCGACGCACGAAATGCGGAACCAGTAACACTTCGCCGCCGACGAACTGAGTGTGGTTGCCCACCAACAGAAATCGACCATCCGCCGGCAGCGTGTCCAAACCGCGCAGGTAGGGCCGATAGATGTCGATCAACGGGGCGATGCCGTCGTGAACCCGCTCCAGCGCGCCGCGGAGCCGCTGCACACGGCGCGGATGGTTCATCACGGCGTCGATGTCGATGGGCAGGTTTCCGAAATTTTTCTTGCGGGGTGGCGGGAAAGGCGGGGCCATGCGGACCAGCATATCAAACGAACTAGTTCGTATGGGTATGATTTCCTGATGCGATCCACAACGGAACTTCGCGACACGATCCTGAGTGCCGCGCGCTCCGAGTTCGCGCAGTACGGGCTGGCCGGCGCTCGGATCGACCGCATCGCTCGCACCGCGAGCGCCAGCAAAGAACGGCTCTACGCGCATTTCGGGGACAAGGAGACGTTGTTTCGGAGCGTGGTTGCCGCCGACGGCGAGGAATTTTTCGCCGCCGTGACGCTGCGGCCCGATGCGGTAGCCGAATTCGTCGGCGAGATCTACGATCTGGCGCGGCAACGGCCCGAGCATCTGCGGATGATCACCTGGGCCAACCTGGAGGGGCTGGCCCTTGACCCGCCCCCGGCCGACGAATGGGACTCCATGCCCGCCCGGCACATTCGTGCTGTCGAAGCGGCTCAAGCCGCCGGTTACGTCGACAAGTCCTGGCGGCCGATGGACCTGCTGGTGCTGTTGGTGGGCGTCGGGCTGGCCTGGGCGCAGTCACCCCACCCGGACGCGCGCACGTCCGATCCGGAGGTGGTCGCGGCCAGGCGGGCCGATGTCGTCGAAGCCGCTCGTCGCATTGTGTCCCCGGCGGGACCGCGAGCCTGATTTCCGGCTCCCTGAGGAAAGAAAGTGCGCCGTCAGGGTTTCGAACCCCGGACCCGCTGATTAAGAGTCAGCTGCTCTACCAACTGAGCTAACGGCGCGTGCTCGGCCAGAGACCGGCTATCGACAATAACAGGCGTTGCGTCGCGGAGGGAAATCCCTACCCGTGACCTGCGCCACCCTCTGTGGACATAACCGATATCATTCATCCGCATTGCCACGGGCGGTAGTGCTCAGGCACTACAATGCAGGAAACAATTTGGGTCAGCGGTGACCGAGCAAAGAGAACAGAATGTGGAAGGTCACTTGATGGCGCCTTTGCGCAGACGTCGATCATGGCTGGCTGTGGCCATGGTCCTGGTTGCTGTGTGCGGAGTCGCCTGTAGCAGCGGCGGCGGCACGCCGGTTGCTGCCAAGGTGATCGAAAACAAGGGCACGCCGTTTGCCGACCTGCTCGTCCCCAAGCTCAGCGCGTCGGTCAGCGACGGCGCGGTCGGGGTCACCGTGGACGCTCCGGTGACGGTGACGGTCGCCGACGGCGTGCTGGCCTCGGTCACCATGGTCAACGACAACGGTCGCCAGATCGCCGGGCAGCTCAGCCCGGACGGCTTGCACTGGCAGACCACCGAACAGCTCGGCTACAACCGGCGCTACACGCTGAGCGCCAAGGCGACGGGGTTGGGCGGCGCGGCGACCCGGCAGATGACCTTTCAGACCAGCTCACCGGCGCACCTGACGATGCCCTACGTCGTGCCCAGCGACGGCGAGGTGGTCGGCGTCGGGCAACCGGTCGCGATCCGCTTCGACGAGAACATCGCCGACCGCGTCGCCGCCGAGAAGGCCATCAAGATCACCACCAACCCGCCCGTCGAAGGCGCCTTCTACTGGCTGAACAGGCGCGAAGTGCGCTGGCGCCCAGAGCATTACTGGAAACCGGGAACCACCGTCGACGTGGCGGTGAACACCTACGGGGTCGACCTCGGTGAAGGGATGTTCGGCGAGGACAACGTCAACCTGCACTTCACCATCGGTGACGAGATGATCGCGACCGTGGACGACAACACCAAGATCATCACGGTGCGAATCAACGGTGAGGTCGTCAAGACCATGCCGACGTCGATGGGCAAGGACAGCACGCCGACGAACAACGGCGTCTATATCGTCGGCGGGCGGTTCAAGCACATCATCATGGACTCCTCGACCTATGGCGTACCGGTCAACTCGCCGAACGGCTATCGCACCGATGTCGACTGGGCCACGCAGATTTCCTACAGCGGCATCTTTGTGCACTCTGCACCCTGGTCGGTGGGCGCTCAGGGCCACTCCAACACCAGCCACGGCTGCCTGAACGTGAGCCCGAGCAACGCCGTGTGGTTCTACGACCACAGCAAGCGCGGTGACGTTGTCGAGATCGTCAACACGGTGGGAAGCATCCTGCCCGGGACGGACGGCCTCGGCGACTGGAACATCCCCTGGGATCAGTGGCGCGCGGGTAACGCCAACTCGTCCTAAACCCGCAGCACGGAACCCAGTGCCGACAGCGGGATGTGCGCCTCGACCGTGCCGCCGTCCATGAACCACTGCGGCAGGCCCGGTGAGAAGTTGACCGGTTCGTCATGTCCGACCGGGTAGTCGGGCATGTAGAGAATCAGCTCATCAGGGGTCAGCGCCCAGGCGCGGTAGGCCCCGGAATACACCTTGTCGGGCGTCCAGCGGTCCACGACGAACGGGTATGTCCCCGGGTCGTGCGGGGGAGCTGCCTGGTTCAGTGCGGCTTCGATGAAGGGCTGCGCCGGCGGGGGGATGGCAGTCAGCGGGTTGCCGTTGGTCAGGTCGGCCAATTGGACCCGCCGGCCCCCGGCCATGTCGAACGTGAAGGTGCGGTAGGCGTTATTCGGCTTGGGCCCATCGGCATGGTAGTCCTCGTGAAAGACTGCGCTCAGTAGGTTGCCGTGCTGGAAGATCTGGTAGTTCTCCTCGCCGTAGCTGTCAGCGGCCATGAGCGCGTTGGCGTTTCGCCAATTGCCCACCAGGGTGCGCAGGTAATCGCGGATCACCGGACCCGCGGTCGGGTTGTCGACGAGATCGACGGGCACGGCGACTTTGATGTCGCGCACCGCATTGCGTTGAGAGGTCACCGCGGTGTGGCAGTACTGACCGTCCCAGCCGCCACCGAGTTCCCCGCAGAACGACTCGGCCGAGGCGTGGGCGATGCCCACACCTGCCGCTGCGTTGATTGTGCTTGCGGCAGCCAGCAATCCGGTTGCCAGAAGTCTGCTGATCATGGCCTGCCCCTCACAGCAGCTGGACTTTGCTGGCCCGCCAGCGTCCGTCCACTTTCTCCATCGTCATCTTGATCCTGCTGCGATCGATGCGCGGATCCGGCACGGCCATGTTGGTCACCGTCTGGTCGATGAAGACCAGCACCACAACCTTGTTCGTGGTCTCGGAGGCGATGGCGGAATCGACTATCACGCCGTGTGCGGTGGCCTTGTTGTCGATCAGCAGCTGCCGCAGCTGCACGCTGGACTGGGTGTACATGTCCTTGAACTCCCCGGTGGCGCCGTCAAGCACTTGCCGGAAGTTTTCGTCGACGTTGTTTGAGTCGATGCTGGTCAGGATCTGCGCGTATTTGACCGCCGCTTGCTGTGCCTGCTCGCCGGCCACCTGTATCTGATGCTGTTGCCACAACTTCCAGCCGAGGAAGCCTGAAAGCGCAAGCGAGGCGACGAGTAACAGCGGCAGCACGCTGCGACGCAGGTACCGGCCCCAGGGTCGTCCGGGTCGCTTGGCTTTCGCTTTGTCGCGCTTACCGAGCAGCGGCCCGTCGTCCTCGTCGTCTTCGTCCGCCACAGCCTCGGTGACTTCGGCGGCCTCGGTGTCGTCGGCCGCCTCCGTGGCTTCGATGTCCAGGTCGTCGGCGCTGACGGCGTCTTCGACTGTGGCACCGTCCTCTTCGGTGTCGAGGTCTTGCTCGGTGGTAGCGACCACAATCATCTCCTTGAGCGAATTGGATTAGTGCGGTGGTTCGATGGGCAGCTGCGGGCCGCCGTATGGCGTGGGAACCGTGAAGCGGCCCTGCGGTGTCGGGTCGGTGCGCCGTCCGAGGTCGGCTCCGGGTGGTGGGCCGGCGGTGTCGTCGCCGGCGGGTCGCGGCGCGTTCTTGGCCGAGCGGATTCCCACCCCGGGGTCGTCGTCGCGGCAGTAGGTGTACATGAACGGTTCGTAATAGTCGGCGGCCGAGGGTGGGTGCGTGGGTGTTCCGTAGTCACATGCGTAGCGTGGATAAAGTTCGGCTGTGGCCCACACCCCGTGGTCGTGGAAGGCGCTGGCGACGGCGTCCAGGGTTGATCCGCGGTAATTGGGGAAGAGCGCGTTGAGAGCCGGCACCCGCAGGTAGAGCAGCTGCGAGGCGGTGGCCAGGCTGCCCAGCAGCTGCACCATGGTCTCGGAATTGTCGGCGAACAGGTTGTCGATGGCCGAAAGCGATTGCGGCGTCTGGGCCGTCAGCCGGCGGTAACCGGCCTGCATCCGGGCCACCCCGGCCAGGGTGCGGTTGAGGTCGGTGGTGGTGGCGGCCAGCCCGGCGTTCTTGTCGGCCGCCAGCGTCAGCACGACGCGGCTGGTCCGCAGGATGCTGGTGGTTTCGGGCAGCACCGAATCGAGCGTCGAGAGCAACATGGTTCCGCCATCCACGATGGCGGCCAACTTGTTCGGCCCTTCCTTGCTCAGGCTCAGCTCTTTCTTGATCAGCTCGATCTTGTGCGGATCGACCTGTGCCAGCAGCCCGTCGGCATCACCGAGCAGTTGGGCCAGGCTGACCGGAACGCCGGTGTGGTCGAGCCCGATGAAGCTGCCGTCGTGCAGGTAAGGTCCGGCGTCGGATTGCGCCTCAAAGTTGATGTACTGCTCACCGGCCGGCGACAGCGCCGATACGCGCGCCACGCTGTTCGTCGGGATCCGTACCCTTGACGAGATACTCGCTATGGCGTTCACGCCTCGATCGGTGATCTGCAGCGACTCGACGCGTCCGATCCGCACTCCACGCAGGGCGACGTCCTGATTCGGGAGCAGGCCACCGGATTCGATCAGTTGCACCGTCACTCGGTAGGACGTCGCGAACGGCGCCACCCGCAGCGCACCGATCAGCAGGTAGGTGGTGGCCACGACCAAGGTGAGCACGAGCCCAGCCACCGACAGCCATACCTGGCGTCGATGCGCGGCCCGCACCGTGCGGACAACATGTGCTGCAAGCGAATTGATCACGGCGGTGGTCCCGGTGACGTCGGCCCGGGGGCGATGAGGATGCCGCCCGGGACATTCGGGTCCGGAATCACCGGGACCTGAGGCGAGTTGGGGCCGCGGCCGACGATGCGTTCCTGCAGGCGCCACAACGTGTACTTGAGCGAGCCGATCATCTCGTTCCAGGTGAATCTGGTCGGTCCGTGCAGGCCTCGGTCACCGGGAAATCCGATGTCCGGGATTGAGCCCAGCACCAGTTGGTCGACGCCCACGTGCACGGAAATGGCGGCGCCGGAGGTCGATTTGATCAGTGCGGGCATCATCCGGTTGAGCGGAAGCCAACTGGTTTCCGGGCTTATCGCCACGTCGTTGGCGGCGCCGGCGAGGGTATTCAGGTCACGGATGACACTTCTCCCACTGGTGTCGGTTCCATTGAGCGACGGGAACCGGGAAAGCACCCGGCTGGTGTCACCGACCTGGATGAGCAGGTTCGATAGCTCGTTGGTGTTGTCGGACAGCGCGGCCATCGCCGGGTTGGCGGCCGCCATCAGGTCGCTCAAGGTCTGATTCTTGGCGTCGAGTTCCCCACTGAGGCGCGATAATTCGGTCAGCGCGTTGGAGATCTGTGCCGACCGGGCATCCATGGTGCCGAGCAGCTGATTGGATTTGCGGATCAAATCACCGAAGGCGTGACCCTGGTCGCCGGTGGCTTTGCCGAATCCGTTGATGATGTTGGTGAAGTTGCGGACCGCCCCGCCGTTGACCAGGATCGCCGCCGAGCTCAGCACCGACTCCACGGTGGCGGCCGCGGCCGTCGAGTCCAGATCGATGGTGTCGCCGTTTTTCAGTAGTGGTGTGCTCGGGGAGGTCTCCGCCGGTGGCCGCAACGACACGAACACGTCGCCGAGCGGTGTTGCGGTGCGTAGTTCGGCGGTACTTCCTCGGGGCAATAGGACGCCGTCGCGGATGCGCAGGGTGGTGATGGCGGTGTAGTTGCGCGCGACCATCGACTCCACCTGGCCGACGTCGGCCCCGGCCAGTTTCACCTTGGCGTTCATCGGCAGGTTGAGGGCGTTGGAGAAAACCGCGGTCAGCATGTAGCCGCCCGAGCCCAGGCCGGGTGCCGGAAGGGGCAGGCTGGCAAGGCCGTTGGTGGCGCAGGCCGAGCTGAGCACCGCCGCGGCCGCGACCGCGGCTACGGCCTTGCCGCGGACTCGCATTCGCTTGGCCCTCATTTCTGTCCCATCGCTGCCAAGCCGTCCAGCACGTAGGTCAATCCGAAGTCCGGCCCGAAATCCTGCACCGTTCCGGTGCTGCACCCCAGCTGTCGCAGCCCCATCAGGTTGCAGACCTCTTTGGTGAGCTGGCTGTCGAAAATCATGCGGTCGGTGAGGAAGTGGGCGCGGACCGCGCCGTTTTCGCGGTCCACCATGTTGTAGGCGTTGTCGGCCAGCAGGGGCGCAAGATCGAGGGTTTCGGCCAAGTCGCGGCGGTGGTCGACCAGAGTCTTGGCCACCGTGTTGCCGTTCAGCAGGGCTTGCCGGATGACGTCGCGGTTGGCGTCGAGGAGGTCGCCGGCGCGCTGGACCAACTGGTCGAGTTTCCGGCCGGTGCTGCCGCCGCCGATGTCCTCGTCGGCCAGGATCTGACTGACCTGATGGATGGTGGAGGCGAATTCGCGTAGCTTGCCGTCGTTGTCGGCGGCGGCCGCGAACAGCGAGCTCATGTTCTTGATGATCGTGGTGATCTGGCCGCGGGTCTGGGCACCGCCGTCGCTGCTCAACCGCAGCGCTCGGGACAGCTCGTCGAGCGCGCCCTTGATCTTGGCGCCGTTGCCGTTGACCACCTCGGTGCCACCGTTGAGCACGTCGGCGATCGGTCCGGCACCATGCCCGTCGCCCTCGAGTGACTTCGTCACCCGATCCAAAACCGCCAGGACACGGCTGAATTCGACCGGAGTCTTGGTCCGGGTCAGGCCGATGGTGTCGTGATTCGCCAATGTCGGGCCGCCCCGGTAGGGCGGTGTGAGTTCGATCTGGCGGTCGGTGAGGATCGACGTCGACACGGTGACCGCTTGGACATCCGCTGGGACCTTGACATCGCGGTCGACGGTGAACTGGACCTCGACGTAGCCGCCCTTGGGGCTGATATGGATGACCTTGCCGACGGGCATGCCCAGGATCGCCACCACGTTGCCCTCGTAAAGGCCCGAGGCGCTGTCGAATTGCGCTGTAATGGTGATCGGGTCTTTTCGGCCGGCGAGATACCACCAGCCGACCCCGACCGCGGTGACCACCGAGGCCACGATCGCAACGACGGCGATGATCCGGGCTCTCATTTGCAGTCCTTGTAATAGGGGATCATGCCGAACTGCTGAGCCCGGCCGCTGATCGCACACATCCACGAGTCGATGAGCAGGGAGCTCGGCAGGTTGAAGCTGACCGCGTTCGCGTCGCCGGTGAGGTTGGTCGCCTCCCGCGCGAAGATCGGAGTGGCCTGCAACACGTTGCCCACCAAATCGTCGTGTTTGGCCACCATGTCGGTGAATTCGCGCATGTCTTTGAGAAGCGCATCGACGCCGGCGCGGTCGTTGACCACGATCTGATTCATGTTGTCCACCAGGCTGGTCAAGGACTGCATCATCGCGTGGAAAACAGCGCGGCGCGCGGCGAATTCACCAAGCAGCTGCTGAGCCTGATTGACCACACTGCCGATGTTGGCCTGCTGGCGGCGCAACGTATTGGTGACCTGCTCGGTGCTCTTGAGCAGCTGGCCGAGTTGGTCACGGCGTTGGGCGATGATCGACGACAGTGAGTCGATGTTCGCCATCGCCTGCGGCACGACCGGGGGCAGTTTCTCGAGCTGCTTTCCCAGCACGGCCAGTGATTGGGCGAACCTGTCGGAGTCGACCTGCTCGAAAGTGGTTGTGGCGTCGTGCAAAGCGGCCTGCAGGTCATAGGGGACCTCGGTGTGGGCCAGGTCGAAGGTGTTGTTAGCCAGGGAGCCCGAACCGTTCGGCTCCAAAGCGAGGTAGCGCGAGCCCAGGATGGTGGTGACCTTGATCGAAGCCTTGGAATCCCTACCCAGCACCACGTCGTTGCGGATCTTCAGGCCGGCCTCGACATGGTCGCCGTCCAACTTCATGCTCGTCACTTCGCCGACCGGTATGCCCGCCACGGTGATCGGGTTCCCCGGCCGCAGCGAGGCCGCCTGCAGGAACTCCGCGGTGTAATGCCGGTACCCGGCACCGAGCGCGTGGACCAAGAGCATGGCCCCGATCAGCACCGCGACCACCGCGCAGGCACTGAACCCCAGCCATGTCTTGTTGTAGCTCTCGAGCGGCCGTTTCCTCAGCCGCTGCCGTCGGGACGTATCGGCCATGGGATCAGTTACCTCCCACGTTCCTGCATCGGGGAGTATGCATCGCTTTGTTGCCCGGCGTCGCGGCGTTGACGATGATCGGCACCACGTCGTTGAGGCCGGGGAAGAATCCGAATATGTTCACATCGCATGCGTAGGCGTTGCCGTACGCGCCCTGATTGCCAACGCGGATCAAGCCTTTGAGGACCAGCGGAACGTTGTCGCCGAAGAACGCCACCTGCGGTTCGACGTCGAGCAGGTGCCGGGTGACACCGGGCCGACGATCGATGAACTCGCGAATCGCCGGGTAGTCCTCGCGTGCGGCGTTGGCCAGGTGGGTCATCATCCGGGACATCGCGCCGACCGAGGACACCAGCTCCGGGCGCCGCTGGTTGAGGGCGGCGACCACATCGCGGGTCTGGGTGAGGACGCCGTCGAGATCGTCGTTCTGCGCGGCGAGATTGACTACCACCTTGTTCAGGTTGGTGATCACATCGCCCAGCGCCTGATCCCGTCCCGCGAAAGTCTCGGTGAGCGTGGATGTCTGGCTGACCAGGGTGGCCAGTGACGAGGTGTCACCCTGCAGCGATTCGAGTACGCCTTTGGTGAGGTTGTCGGCGTCGCGGGGATTGAGCAAGCTGAACAGCGGTTCGTAACCGTTGAGCAGGGCGGTGACGTCGAAGGAGGGCTCGGTGCGTTCCAGGGGAATGGTGCTGCCGGGCGGGAGTTGGGCGTTGCTGCCCTCATGCCCCAGCGACAGACCAAGGTATCGCTGGCCGACGATGTTCTGGTAGGTCACCGACGCGACGGTGTTGCCGAATACCCGCTGTTCCTGTTGCAGAACGAACGTCACTTTCGCGAATCGTCCGTCCAGCTCGACCTTTTCGACGCGACCGACCCGTACCCCGGCGACTCGGACGTCGTCACCCTCCCGAAGCCCGTAGACGTCGGTGAACATCGCCGTATAGGGCGAAGTCTTCCCCCCCACGTCCCGCCGCAGGCTCACATACACCAGCCACGTCAACGTCACGGCCACGATCATGAAGAGGGTCAGGCCGATCAGAGGTCCGCGAAACTTCATCGGGGTCCCCCGTTCGAGGGGGTCAGCGACACCGTGGTTCCCCGGGCCACCGGACCCAGCAGCAGTTCGGTGGCTACCGTGGCGGGCCGGCCGCTGATGACGCCCAACAGGTCTCGTTCATATTGGCTGCCGACGGGTCCGACGTTGCCGCCGAATGATGAAGGGGTGACGACCGATCCCGCTGCCGGGGGACCCAGCAGCGGGGGTGGCGGTACTGGCCCGTGGGCGGGTGGTGAGGGGTCCGGGTCGTCGGGCGTCGGGCCCGACCACCGTCCCCGGTGGTGGCGCCAGATCCTTGGGCGGCTGGTAGTTCTGCGGCAGCAGCACGTCGGGCAGGTCGGGCTTGTTGGGGACCAGCGGTGCGGTGTAACAGCTCGGCCCCTTCAATTCGCCGTAGCGTGGGCAGTCGGCGCGGCTGTAGGCGAATGTCTGCGTGAAGGACAATCGTGCGCGCATGTGGCCGACCCCCAGTTCGGGCATCCACACTTCCTCCATGAACTTCTTCGCCAGGTTGTCCAGCTTGGCCACCGCAGGAACGAAGTTGTTCGACCTGAGGGCAAGCACCCCGACGACCGGAGTGAGTTCGGTGGAGATCCGGACCAACTGGTCGATGTGATTGCTGAACGACTGGTGCGTGGTGTCAACCGTGTAGTCGGCACCGGAAAGCAGCGAAGCCAGTTGTCCCCGCGTCTCAGCGAAGGTCTGCATCGGCTCGACGGCCTCGTGCAACGCATCGAGCAGCTCGGGTGCGGTGGCCTGTAACCCTCGTGTGGCCTCCACCAGCGCAGCCACCGTCGACGGGCCGGTGTCGGTGCTGACGATCGAATTCAGTTGATCGATAAGGCGATTCAGTTGAGCCGCGCTGCCGAGCAGTTTGGTGCGCCGGTTGTCGGTTGCAGCGTTGAGCGCAGCCAGAATGCCAACGGATCGGTCCTCGCGGCCGCGCCCGGTGGCGGCGAGCAGGTCCCGCAGCTTGCTGATAGTGGTCTGGAACAGGACCGTCGGTAGTTGGGTGTCTTCGTGAATGTGCGCACCCGACCGGATGGCCGCTCCGGGCCCGTTGCCGACCAGCTGCACGGAGGAGACCGCGAACACATTGCTGGGCACCACGCGTGCGGTCACCGCGGCCGGAATGGACTTGGCGTATTCGGGTTTGAGGTCGATGTGCACATAGTTGGGGTTGCCATGAGCGGCCGGTACCACGTCGTTGACCATGCCGACCAGCACGCCGTGATACTTGACATCGGATTTTTGTGGCAGGCCGTCACCCACGTTGACCAGATCGGCGATCACCCGGACGTATTCATTGAGCCGGCCAGTGGACTTGTACAACAGACCCACGGTGACCAGGGCCGCCACCATCGCCACCGCGACACCACAACCGAAAAGTTGCCGGTCGGATGGGCCGCGCCCGTCGACGTCGAAGGAATTGGGTTGCGGCCTCAACCTAACCACCGAACCTTGCGCCGGCGTCGACCCCCCACAGCGCCATGGTCAGCAGCATGTTGACCATGATCATGACCGTGATGCTGGCCCGCATCCCGTGCCCCGCAGCCACTCCCACCCCTTCGGGACCGCCGCTGGCGTAAAAGCCGTAGTAGCACTGGATGGTAGAGGCGATCCACACGAAGATGATGGCTTTGAACAACGAATAGACGATGTCCTTACCGGCCAGCATCAACGAGAAGTAATGCAGGTACGACCCGGATGAGCCACCGCTGCTGATCTGCACCACCACCTGAGTGGTCAGATATCCGATCGCGAGGCAGGCGGCGTAGAGCGGAATCATGGCCATCACCGAAGCGATCAGCCGGGTGGTGACCAAATAGGGAATCGGCCTGATCGCAATGGATTCCATGGCATCGATCTCTTCGGCGATGCGCATCGAGCCGAGTTGTGCGGTGAAGCGGCAACCGCCCTGCATCGCGAACGCCATGGCGGCCATCAGCGGAGCCAACTCGCGGGTGTTGACCAACGACGATACGAACCCGGTCGCCGGTCCCAGGCCCAGCAGGTCCAGAAAGTTGTATCCCTCGATGCCGACCAGGGCGCCGACCGTCATGCCGAGCACCACCGCGACGCCGGCGGTGCCGCCGCCCACCACGATCGAGCCGTTGCCCCAGGTGATGTTGGACAGCAGGCGCAGGAACTCGCCGTTGTACTGGCGCAGCGTGAGCGGTATCGCCACCAGCGCCCGCACGAAGAAGACCAGCATGTGGCCGAGGCGACTGATCGGTTTGGTGCCGCGCCGGTACATGCGCATCAAGCGCGTGGTCAGCGGCGCCAGCGGTAGGTAGGGGGAGGCCGTCACGTCACAAACCGGTCCTCGGAGACAGCATGATGTAGAGCTGGCTGATGGCGACGTTGACGATCATCAGCAGCAGAATCGATTCCACTACTGCGGCATTCACCGAGTTGGCCACGCCGGTGGGACCGCCCTTGGTGGACAGTCCCTTCTGGCTGGACACGATCGCGACGATCGCGCCGAAGATGATGGCCTTCAGCAGTGCCAGGATCATGTCGCCGGTGGTGGCGAACGACGCGAACGTGGACACGAAGCTGCCCGGCGCCCCGTCTTGGAAGTAGACGTTGAACATGTAGCTGGCGAAGAACCCGACAAAGCACACCACGCCGGTGAGTGCGACGCCGATCATGATCGCCGCGGCAAAGCGTGGCACCACGAGGCGGCGAATCACCGAGACGCCCATCACCTCCATGGCGTCGGTTTCCTCGCGCATCGTTCGGGAACCCAGGTCGGCGGTGATGGCGGAGCCGACGGCGGCCGCCATCAGAACCGCGGCAACCAGCGACGCGCCCTGCCGGATGACCGCGAGTCCGCTGGCCGCGCCGGCCAGCGAGGTGGCCCCAACCTGCCCGGCGAGCAGCGCGAACTGGATTGACAGGGTGACGCTGATCGGGAGCGAAACCAGGATCGTCGGCAGAACGGCCGTCCCCGCCATGAATGCGCCCTGGCGGACGAATTCCTGCCACTGGAACCGGCCGGTGAAGAGATCGATGAAGAAGTACTGGATTGTGCGGATGCCCAGGACGAATTGTTCGCCGACCGTCCGCAGCGACGCCAGCGGGTGGCGGTCGACGTAGCCGACACCCCAATCCTTGATCGCGTTGACGCCGTCGTCCGAGCGTTCGTCGCGCACGACAGGTTCTTGGTGCAAGGTCATATCAAACGGAACCGAGGAACGGTTGAGCAAACGATCTGGAGTTCATCGCGTACCGGAAACCGATCTCATCGGGCGCTCTCCCCACCGGTTGCTTCGTGAGCGCCGAGCGGATTTTGCCGAGTGTCATCGAGCGACTTTCGCCACGTCCAAACGCCACGATTCCGCAACCCTGCAGCTCAATCAGTTTTGCGGTATCACGCTAGCCTACTTGATAGGCACTTTCAATAGTGTAGAGTCACTCACTTACGACCATCTTTGGATCGCGCAACCTGCTCGGCCTGTCGGACTCGCGAAGGTGATCGCATGCCCTCAGCAAACATTGAGTCGCTTCGGGACCGGCGTCGCGCTGAATTGCTCTCACTAATCCAGCACACCGCTTACGAGCTTTTCGCCGAGCGCGGATTCGATGCCGTGACGACCGAAGACATCGCCGCCGCGGCCGGCATCTCGATCAGCACCTACTTCCGGCACGCACCCACCAAAGAGGGTCTGCTGGTCGATCCGGTCCGCGAGACCATCAGCGAGATGCTCGATGCCTTCAGCGCCAGACCGGCCGGCGAATCGGCGGTCGAAGTGCTCATACAACTGTTCGTCGCCCACGCCAGGGAAGCCGGCGAGGTCAATCACCTCGACACCTGGCAGCGAGCGGTCGCGACGGCCCCGCATCTGCTGAGCAAGTCGACCCTGATCCGTGAAGCCGATCAACGCAAGTTCGTCGAGCACGTGGCGTCCCGGATGGGCGTTGACCCAGGCGTCGACGTCCGTCCTGCGCTACTCGTGCATACGAGCTTGGCCACCGTGAAATTCGTCATCGACCGCTGGCTGACCGCAGAAGCAGAACCGGAAGAACCCATGCACGTCTATATGGAACAGGCGTTGCGAATCACGCTGGCCGGATTCGAATAACCGGCGTCGCAACAGGATTGGTCACAACTGTGCCAGGAACTCGCGCACGGCGGCGTTGAACGCTTCGGGCTGGTCGAGATTCGCGGCATGCCCCGCGTCGGCGAGGACTACCTTGCGGGAGTTGGCGATGTGGCGAGCCATGTAGTCGGCGCCGGCCAGGAAGTCGGTGTCGTCACCACCGACGACCACCAAGGTGGGCACCGCGACGCTGTCGAGCGATGCGATGACGCGGGCGTCTTTCTGCGCCATGACGCCGCGCGCGGCGCGGGGGAGACCCTCCGGGTGTTCATGCACTGCCTGCGCTACTTCCGCCGAGCGACTCGCTGAACCCTCGCCGCGCTCGAATCGCTGGGCGGTTCGTTCGACCCAGGCGTTCCATTTGTCTCGCGCTTCGTCGTTGCGGTAGCCGGGCCCGGTGTCGACCAGCACCAGCCCCGCGACCCGCTGCGGGTGCACGAGGTGGAAGGCCAGTGATAGGTAGCCGCCCAACGACATTCCTCCGATGACTGCCCGCTCGGCGCCCGCGGCATCGAGTATCGCCGCCATGTCGGCGACGCTGATCTGTTCGCTGTAGCGGTCCATCTCCTCGGGGGCGTCGCTGCTGCCGTGGCCGCGCTGGTCCCAGACGATGACCGGCCGGTCGACGCTCAACGCATCGATATTGCGGTGCCACATGCCCGCGGTCGCGCCGAAACCGTGCGTCAGCAAAATCGGGATTCCCTGGCCCTGCGGGTTGTGCACCTGATAGGCGAGCGTGACGCCGCCTTCGCGCTGCAGTCTGTTCACCCCGCCACCTTGCCATCCCGACTTGTCCGTCGAGACTGCGGCGTTGCCCAAGGCGCGCACTCGGTAGGCGCTGCGGGTTGCGAAGCTGTCGACGCCGCCGCCCTACTCGCATCGCAGATGGAGCGATGCCCATACCTGGGGTGGCTGACGGGGCTCGAACCCGCGACATCCAGGATCACAACCTGGTGCTCTACCAACTGAACTACAGCCACCATGGCCGCCAGACAGCCTCAGAAGAGCGGGCTAACGAACGGCGACGTCGATACTAACCGCTTGGGCGCTCGTCGGCCGAATCGATAACCTCCGCGGCTTCGGTTTCACCCTGAAGATCGGTGACCACGGCGGCGATTTCACTGGTAGAGGGCCCGGGCGGGGGCACGAACGCCGTTCGCCGGTAGTACTGCAGCTCCCGGATCGACTCGTGGATATCGGCCAGCGCGCGGTGCGCCAGGCCTTTGGGCGGCTGCCCGAAGTAGATGCGCGGGTACCAGCGCCGGCACAGTTCTTTGATGGAACTGACATCGATCATCCGGTAGTGCAGAAACGAGTCCAGGGCCGGCATGTCACGGGCGATGAAGGACCGATCGGTGGCGATCGAATTGCCCGCCAACGGCGCGGTCTTGGGCTGTTTGACGTGCTTGCTGATGTATTCGAGGACCATCGCCTCGGCGGTTTCGAGGTCGACGGTCGACGCCCTGACCTCGTTCGTCAGCCCCGAACGCGCGTGCATCTGCGCGACGACGTCGATCATCGAGGTCAAGTCGGCTTCCTCGGCGTGGATCACGACATCGATTCCGTCGCCCAAGATGTTCAGATCGGCATCGGTGACCAGGGCGGCAATCTCGATCAGCTTGTCCGACCCCAGATCCAGCCCGGTCATCTCGCAGTCGATCCACACCAATTCGTCCCGCACAGCGCCCAAGCGTAAGCCCACGTCAGGCCCCGCTGGTGCACCCCCTGGCAAGTAGGGTGATGTTTGCCATACAGCAAGGGGAACTGATGAGCACCAAATCAGACGCCGCCAAAGGCATCGCGGCGGGTTATGCCGTCCAAGGTCAGGCGCTGGAACTGGGCACGGTCGTCGTCGACGGGGACGTCGACCCGACCGCGCAGATCCGCATCCCGCTGGCCACCATCAACCGTCACGGTCTGGTGGCCGGAGCCACCGGGACCGGGAAGACCAAGACGTTGCAGCTGATCGCCGAGCAACTCAGCGCTGCGGGCGTCCCGGTCTTCATGGCCGACGTCAAGGGTGACCTGTCGGGCCTGGCGCGGCCAGGGGAGGGCAACGACAAAACCGCCGCCCGCGCTAAGGACACCGGCGACAACTGGGAGCCCACCGGCTTCCCGGTCGAGTTCCTCTCGCTCGGCACCGGCGGGGTCGGGGTGCCGGTACGCGCCACCGTCGAAAGCTTCGGCCCGGTCCTTCTGTCAAAAGTATTGGGACTCAACGCTACTCAAGAGTCGACGCTCGGTCTGATCTTCCATTGGGCGAAACAGAACGGCCGCCCGCTGGTGACTTTGCAGAATCTGCGGACTGTGATCGGCCACCTCACCAGCGACGAGGGCAAAGCCGATCTGAAATCCCTGGGCGGAGTGTCTTCCACCACCGCCGGGGTCATCTTGCGCGCGCTGGTGAATCTTGCCGGCGAGGGCGGTGACACATTTTTCGGCGAGCCCAAGCTCGACCCGAACGATCTGCTCTACACCGACGACCAGGGCCACGGGGTCATCTCGCTGCTCGAGTTCAGCGGTCAGTCGCTGCGTCCGGTCATCTTCTCGACCTTCCTGATGTGGTTGCTGGCCGACCTTTTCGCACAGCTGCCCGAGGTCGGTGACATCGACAAACCCAAGCTGGTGTTCTTCTTCGACGAAGCGCACCTGCTGTTCACCGATGCGTCGAAGGCCTTCCTCGAGCAGGTCGAGCAGACCGTCAAACTCATCCGCTCCAAGGGTGTGGGCGTGTTCTTCTGCACGCAGCTGCCCACCGACCTGCCCAATGACGTGCTGTCGCAGCTGGGTGCGCGGATTCAGCACGCGTTGCGGGCATTCACCCCGGACGACCAGAAGGCGCTGAGCAAGACGGTGCGCACCTATCCCAAAACCGATGTGTACGACCTGGAGTCGGCGCTCACCTCGCTGGGCATCGGCGAGGCCGTCGTGACCGTGCTGTCCGAGAAGGGGGCGCCGACGCCGGTCGCCTGGACGCGCATGCGGGTGCCTCGTTCGTTGATGGCCGCGATCGGCGCCGACGCGGTGACCGCAGCCGCCAAATCCAGTCGGCTGCAGAAGACATACGGCCGGACGTCTCCGTCGCCCGACGAGGTTCCCGCAACGCAACCGCCGTCGGCGCCGAGCTCCGACTACCCGCCCGTGCCGACATACGACGAGGTACCGCCCATGCCGGCGCCCGCCGAGCCGAAGGGGCCCCCGGTGTGGGAGGAAGTGCTGAAGAATCCCACCGTGAAAAGCGGCATCAACACAGCAATACGCGAAGCGGTGCGCGGCATCTTCGGCACCGGTCGGCGCCGCCGAAAGTAGCTGCTACCCGCCGCCGAGCTTCTTGTAGAACGCACCCACGATCGGCGCCACGATGGCCCGGGGTGCATACCCGCTCGCCACCGACATCGCCTTGGAGGTCACCCCGGGAACGACGCGCATCTTGTTGCGTTCCAACGCATCCAGGGAAACCTGGGCGGTGTGCTCGGTCGAGATCCACAGGAAATCGGGCACCAACTTCTCCACCAGCGACCTCTCGTCGCCTTCGGGCAGGTCGGTGCGCACCGGGCCGGGTGCCAGCAGCGTGACGTGTACCCCGGATTTCCGGACCTCGCCGCGCAGCGATTCGCTGAAGGTGTTCGCAAACGCCTTCGTCGCCGCGTAAGTCGCGTTGTAGGGAATCGGTGAATTGCCCGCCGCCGAACCGGAAATCAGGATGCCGCCGGCCTTGCGCGCGACCATTCCGGGTAGGACCGCCAGCGTAAGGTCGTGCACCGCAATGGCATTCAACTGCACCTGGGCCTTCTCGCCGGCCGGGTCGAGGTCGGCAACGGCACCGAACGTCGCGGTGCCCGCGTTGGCGCACAGGATTGAGATCTCCCGCGCTGTCAGTTCCTCGCACAACTTGCCGCGCTCGGTGGGGTCGGCAAGGTCGGCAGGGCGTACCTCGACAGTTACCCGGTACTTGTCCGACAGCCGGGCGGCGAGGCCATTGAGCAGCTCCTCGCGCCGCGCGGTGATGATCAGACTGTGGCCCCGCGCGGCGAGCTCGGTGGCCAGCGCCTCGCCGATGTTTTGCGACGCTCCGGTGACAACAGCGCGCGCGTCCGGGCTGGGGGCAGGTATCGGCATGACGACGATCGTAGACACCCCTTGCGGGACAGCAGTTCGCAGCGGGTCGCTGGGAAAACACATAGAGTGCCGACCATGAGCGAGCCGGAGTCCCCCGACACAGGCGCCGGCGGTGCGGAATCCCTCGAAACTGAAACCTGGCAGGCAAAGGCCGAGTCCACGGCTGCAGAAATTCAATCTCGGCGAGACGCGGCCGAACACCCGCCGGAAAGCACTTCGCCGTCGCGGATAGTCGCATGGGCGCTGTGGGACTGCGGTTCGACCGGGCTGAACGCGATCGCCGCGACGTTCGTGTTCTCGGTCTACCTGACCAGCAGCGTGGGGGTGGGCACACCGTTGGGTGCCACTCCGGAAAGCTGGCTGGGGCGGGCCGGTGCCATCGCAGGGATCACCATCGCGCTGCTGGCCCCCGTGGTCGGCGTGTGGGTGGAGTCTCCGCATCGTCGACGGCTGGCGCTCGGTCTGCTGACCGGCCTCGCGGTCGCGCTGACCTGTGCGATGTCGCTGATCCGCGACGACTCGCGCTACTTCTTCGCCGGACTGGCGCTGCTGGCCGGCACGGCGGCATGCGGCGACCTGGCCAGCGTCCCCTACAACGCGATGCTGCGGCAGCTATCGACGCCGCAGAACGCCGGCCGCATCTCCGGCTTCGGCTGGGCGGCGGGCTATGTGGGCAGCGTTCTATTGCTGATCCTGGTCTACCTCGGCTTTATGACCGGTGACGGCGACACCCGCGGGTTGCTGCACCTGCCGACCGCCGACGGTGTGAACGTCCGCGCCGCGATGCTGTTGGCCGCGGCCTGGCTGGCGATTCTGGGATTGCCCGTGTTGTTGGTCGCCCACCGGCTGCCGGGCGCGCGCACGGTCACCCGCCGCAGCGGTCAGGGTGCTTACCGAAAGCTATGGGCCGACGTCACCTCCGAGTGGCGTCGTGACCGAAACCTCGTCTACTTCCTGGTCGCCAGCGCCATCTTCCGGGACGGCTTGGCCGCGATATTCGCCTTCGGCGCCGTGCTGGGGGTGGAGGTGTACGGACTCAACCGGGCCGATGTACTGATCTTCGGGGTGGCCGCGAGCGTGGTGGCGGCCATCGGAGCAATCATCGGCGGGTTCGCCGATCACCGGGTCGGTTCCAAGCCGGTCATCGTCTTTTCCTTGTCGGCGATCCTCGCCGCCGGGGTCGCCATGATGGTGCTGTCGGGCCCACTCGCCTTCTGGGCCTGCGGACTGCTGCTGTGCCTGTTCATCGGACCGTCGCAGTCCTCGGCGCGCGCACTGCTGCTGCGCATGGCCCAGCACGGCAAGGAGGGCGTGGCCTTCGGCCTCTACACGATGACGGGTCGGGCGGTCGCGTTCCTGGCGCCGTGGCTGTTCTCGGTCTTTGTCGACGTGTTCAACGCTGTCCGGGCCGGTCTGGGCGGAATCTGCGTCGTGCTGCTGCTCGGGTTGCTGGCGATGCTGGTGGTGCGGGTGCCGCCCGAATCAAAGCGGGGCGTCGCAAATGGTTAACCCCTGCCCGGTGCGCTGCCGCACCTGAACGCCGGCCACCGTCACCGAGCAGGTGACATTGTGGCCGATGTTGACGATCGTGACGCTCGCCGGATGCGGGGTCGACGTCGACAGGCTGACCTGCTTGCTCCAGGGCAGTGCCACGTTGAACTCGGTCTGGATCAGGTCGCCGGTGTCCAAGTACATGACGCTGATGGCCCGACCCTCCCCAGTGACCGTGTAGACCACGGTCTGCATGGTTCCCGGCGAGGTGGGGGACCCGGGCGGGGCCGTTGTGCTCGGTTCGGTCGTCGTGGTCCGCGGCGGCCTGCGGGTAGTCGAGGGCGGTGATGTCCTGGTCGTCGGGGGTACATAGGTCGTCGTGGGCCCGGGCATCGGGGGCAGTGGCTCGATCGCGGTCTGCTGTTTTCTCGACACGTTCACGATGACCAACGCGATCACCAAACCGATCACCAGCAGCACCGAGGCGCCGGCCACGAACCACAGCCAGCGCGGAGAGCGTGGTGGCGGTGGGGGCTCGCCGGACAGGTCATCCGCGCGCTGCTGGTCCTGCTGCCAGTACTCAGGCGGTAATTGCTGGGTGGGGTTTGGTTGATATGCGCCGGGCGCCCAGGGGGAACCGCCGCCGCCGTAGCTGGCGTACGGCATCTGATCGGCATAAGCCGGGTAGTCGATGGGGGGTGAATCGGAATAGTCGTGCGACCACGCCGAATCAGACCCCGGTTGAGGGGGGCCGAATTGCTGGGGTCGCTGTGGATCGTTCATGTCCACTTCGCAGGGTACAAGGCATCGGTCCGGGACCCGTTTGGCGAGTGCTCAGCTTGCCTGTACTCAGAGTTCGCCGGCGCTGAGCGCGGCGATGGTCATGGCCCGCATCACAGCGCGGGAGCGCACCGCCCGCGCCGGCTTGGCGTCGGCCGCTTTCATGCTGTGCGGGGTCGAGTTCAGCAAGCCGAATACCGCGTGCGCCATCAGGCGGGCATCGGCTTCGGCGAGTTGGGGGTTCAGCTTGCGCAACACACTCACCCAGATCTCGACGTACTGCCGCTGCGCCTTGCGCACCTGACGCTCGGCGGACGCGGGTAGGTGCGCAAGATCGCGGTCCTGAATCCGGATGAGATCGGGTTCGCCCAACGCGAAGTCGAGATGAAAGTCGATAAGTCCGTCCAGTGTCGCGGCGGCATCAGCACCGCGGTCCGCGACCGCACGCGCCCCGGCGAGCAGGTTGGCGCTGATCCCCACCAGCAACTCGACCAGCAGCGACTCCTTGTTGGGGAAGTGCCGGTAGATCGCCGGACCGCTGACGCCGGCGGCGGCGCCGATGTCCTCCAATCGCACCGCAAGGAAACCGCGCTCGGCGAACAGGCGCTCGGCGGCCGCCAGCAGTTGCAGACGCCGGTCGGACTTCAACTGGCTGCGGCGATTTGGCGGCTCGGGCCGGCCGTGATCGCGGTCCTGTGCGGACGCTGCCATGACGGCCTCCTGGACATCTCGGTTAATCGTCACTAACGTAGCATCGACGCACCGGCCGGAGGAACCGTGACGCTTTCTTACGAACACGGCCCGAGCGCGCCCCCGTTGCTCGAATCGACCATCGGCGCCAACCTGGCAGGCACCGCAACGTCTTTCGGGCACCGCGATGCGCTCGTGGATGTCGCTGCGGGGCGGCGCTGGACTTACGCAGACCTGCTCACCGATGTGCGCCGCCTCGCAACGGGGCTGTTGCGCGCCGGCATCCGCAAGGGCGATCGGGTCGGCATCTGGTCGCCCAATCGCTGGGAATGGGTGCTCGTGCAATACGCGACCGCGGAGATCGGTGCCATCCTGGTCACCATCAATCCGGCCTACCAGTTGCGTGAATTGACATATGCCTTAGCGCAATCGGGTGTGGTGATGGTGGTCGCGGCGCCGGGGTTCAGGGACGCGAATTATTCCGAGATGCTGACGCAGGCGGCCCCGGAATGTCCCGACCTGCGCGCCGTCGTGCTGATGGGGACCGACGGATGGGACGAGCTGGCCGCCGCCGAGCAGGACGCGGTCGCGCTGGGCTCGACCGCTCGGCAGCTGGCGTCAAGCGATCCGGTCAACATCCAATACACCTCGGGCACAACGGGATCCCCGAAGGGCGTGACACTGACTCACCGCAACATCCTCAACAACGGATACCTGGTGGGCGGAACCCTCGGGTACAACGAACACGACCGCATCTGTATCCCGGTGCCCTTTTATCACTGCTTCGGCATGGTGTTGGGCAATCTGGCGGCCACCAGCCACGGCTCCTGCATGGTGATCCCGGCATCCAGCTTCGACCCCGCCGCCACGCTGCGGGCGGTGCAGGCCGAGCGGTGCACGAGCCTGTACGGCGTACCGACCATGTTCATCGCCGAACTCGGTCTGCCGGATTTCGCCGACTATCAGCTGGACACCCTGCGCACCGGGATCATGGCGGGCGCCGTCTGCCCGGTGGAGGTGATGCGCAAGGTGATCGAGCGGATGCACATGCCCGGGGTCTCAATCTGCTACGGCATGACCGAGACGGCACCCGTCAGTACCCAGACACGCCCCGACGATTCGTTGGAACGGCGCGTGGGAACCGTCGGCCGGGTGGCTCCGCACCTGGAGATCAAGGTGATAGATCCCGGCACCGGCGCCACCGTTCCGCGCGGTGTGGCCGGCGAGTTCTGCACGCGCGGCTATTCGGTCATGTCGGGGTACTGGAACGACGAGGTGAAGACCGCGGAGGTCATCGACACCGACGGATGGATGCACACCGGCGATCTGGCGTCGATGGACGAGCACGGATACGTGCAGATCACCGGGCGGCTCAAAGACATCGTGGTGCGCGGTGGCGAGAACATCGCGCCCCGCGAGATCGAGGCGTTTCTCCTCACCCACCCCGACATCGTGGACGGTCACGTGATCGGCGTGCCCGACGAACGCTACGGCGAGGAACTGATGGCGGTGATCAAGCTGCGCGATGGCGCCCCGGAGCTGACCACCGCAGCCCTGCGGGATTTCTGCGCGGGCCGCATCGCGAAATTCAAGATCCCGCGCTATCTGAGGATCGTCGAGGAATTCCCCATGACCGTCACGGGCAAAGTCCGCAAAGCCGAGATGCGCGAGCAGGCGCTCGAATTCCTGGCCGGCCGGGCATAACCGCTGCTGGGACCGGCCCCTGCCTGGACGCACCAGTGGCGGCAATGGTATTCTCACTATCCAGTTAATGATTATTAACTGAAATCGGAGGCCCTGCGCCAATGGACAAAGTTGTGGCTACCGCTGCGGAGGCGGTCGCAGACATAACCGACGGGTCGTCCCTGGCCGTCGGGGGATTCGGCCTGTGCGGGATTCCGGAAGCGCTCATCGCGGCGTTGGCCGACCGCGGTGTGACCGACTTGGAGACGGTGTCCAACAACTGCGGCGTTGACGGTATCGGTTTGGGAGTGTTGCTGCAGCACAGGCGAATTCGGCGCACCATATCCTCCTACGTGGGAGAGAACAAGGAGTTCGCGCGCCAGTTCCTGTCCGGTGAGCTCGAAGTCGAACTGACCCCGCAGGGCACGCTGGCCGAACGGCTGCGCGCCGGCGGCATGGGAATTCCGGGCTTTTACACGCCGGCCGGGGTGGGCACCCAGATCGCCGACGGGGGACTGCCGTGGCGCTACGACGCCTCGGGACAGGTCGCGGTCGTCTCGCCGCCCAAAGAGACCCGCGAGTTCGACGGCGTCACCTACGTTCTGGAGCGGGGCATCCGCACCGACTTCGCACTGGTGCACGCCTGGAAGGGCGACCGGCACGGCAACCTCGTCTACCGGTACGCGGCCGGAAACTTCAATCCGGAGTGCGCGCCCGCGGGCAGGATCACCATCGCCGAGGTCGAGCATCTTGTCGAGCCCGGTGAGATCGATCCGGCCACCGTGCACACCCCGGGCATCTTCGTGCAGCGCGTCGTGCATGTGCCGAATCCGGAGAAGCGCATCGAGAAAGAGACGGTGCGCTCGTGACGTGTCTTTTGACTCTTCTCGCCGAGCGTCACGCCAGCGTGGCTCTCGGCATCGAGTGTCACGCCGGCGTGACGCCCGGCGGAGGATATAGGAGGAGTGGCGCCAGATGACCGCGCCGACGACGATGCAGAGCGCAGCGATGAGGAGGAGTGGCGCCAGATGACCGCGCCGACGACGATGCAGAGCGCAGCGATGAGGAGGAGTGGCGCCAGATGACTTGGACGAGAGACCAGATGGCCGCCCGGGTGGCCAGCGAGTTCGAGGACGGTCAGTACGTCAACCTCGGCATTGGCATACCCACGCTGATTCCTAACCACATCCCCGAGGGCGTCCACGTCGTCCTGCACTCCGAGAACGGGATTCTTGGAGTCGGACCTTATCCGCGGCGCGAGGACGTCGACGCCGACCTGATCAACGCCGGCAAGGAGACCGTAACGACCCAACCCGGTGCTTCGTTCTTCGGCTCGTCAACCTCATTCGGAGTGATCCGGGGCGGGCACCTCGACGTGGCGGTCCTTGGCGCCATGCAGGTTTCGGCCACCGGGGACCTCGCCAACTGGATGATCCCCGGCAAGATGGTCAAGGGCATGGGCGGCGCGATGGACCTGGTTCATGGCGCCCGTAAGGTGATCGTGGTGATGGAGCACGCAGCCAAAGACGGGAGCCCGAAAATTCTGGAGCGGTGCACGCTGCCGTTGACCGGGGTGGGTTGCGTGAACCGGATCGTCACCGAACTCGCGGTCATCGACGTCCGCGACGACGGACTGCACCTGATCGAGACCGCGACCGACGTGTCGGTCGAAGAGGTGGTTGCGAAAACTCAACCGCCCCTGATCATCTCGGAACTGGCGAACCAGTGACGACTATCGCCCCGTCGTTCGCCGACGAACATCGCCGGCTGATCGCCGAACTGAACGGCAAGCTGGCCGCGGTCGCACTGGGCGGTAACGAGCGGGCCCGCGAGCGCCATGTCAGTCGCGGCAAGTTGCTGCCGCGCGAACGGGTGGACCGCTTGCTCGACCCGGGCAGTCCGTTCCTGGAACTGGCTGCGCTGGCCGCCAATGGCATGTATGACGACGAATCGCCGGGCGCGGGAATCATCACCGGTATCGGCCGGGTGTCCGGGCGCGAATGCGTGATCGTTGCCAACGACGCTACGGTCAAGGGCGGCACCTACTACCCGATGACGGTGAAGAAGCATCTGCGCGCCCAGGAGGTCGCGCTGCAGAACCTGCTGCCGTGCATCTATCTGGTCGACTCTGGTGGCGCCTTTCTGCCGCGCCAGGACGAGGTTTTTCCCGACCGTGAGCACTTCGGCCGGATCTTCTACAACCAGGCCACCATGAGCGCCAAGGGAATTCCGCAAGTCGCGGCGGTGCTCGGCTCGTGCACGGCGGGCGGTGCCTACGTGCCGGCGATGAGCGATGAAGCCGTCATCGTCCGCGAACAGGGCACGATTTTTCTGGGCGGGCCGCCGTTGGTCAAAGCGGCCACCGGTGAGATAGTGACGGCCGAGGAACTCGGCGGCGGCGACCTGCATTCCCGGGTCTCCGGCGTCACCGACCATCTGGCCGACGACGACGAGGACGCATTGCGGATCGTCCGCTCGATCGCGGCGACCTTCGGACCGCGCGAACCCGCGCAATGGGAAATACGGCGCACCGTCGAGCCCAAACACGAGCAGACCGAGCTTTACGATGTCGTGCCTCCCGACCCGCGGGTTCCCTACGACGTACACGAGGTCATCGTCCGCCTCGTCGACGGCGGCGAATTCAGCGAATTCAAGGCCAATTACGGCAAGACGCTGGTGACGGCGTTTGCGCGCATCCACGGCCACCCGGTGGGCATCATCGCCAACAACGGTGTGCTGTTCAGCGAATCCGCGGTCAAGGGAGCGCATTTCATCGAGCTTTGTGACAAGCGCCGGATCCCGCTGCTGTTCCTGCAGAACATCGCCGGCTTCATGGTTGGCCGCGACTACGAGGCGGGCGGCATCGCCAAGCACGGCGCCAAGATGGTCACGGCGGTGGCCTGCGCCCGGGTTCCGAAGCTGACCGTGGTGATCGGCGGCTCTTACGGCGCGGGCAACTATTCGATGTGCGGGAGGGCGTATTCGCCTCGCTTCCTGTGGATGTGGCCCAATGCCCGGATCTCGGTGATGGGCGGTGAGCAGGCCGCCTCCGTGCTGGCCACGGTGCGCGGCGAGCAACTCTCCGCCGCCGGCAAGCCCTGGTCCGCTGATGAGGAAGAGGCGTTCAAAGCGCCCATCCGGGCCCAGTACGAGGACCAGGGCAACCCGTATTACTCGACCGCCCGGCTGTGGGACGACGGCATCATCGATCCCGCTGACACCAGAACGGTTGTCGGGCTCGCGCTTTCGGTGTGCGCCCACGCTCCGCTGGAACCGGTCTCCTACGGCGTCTTTCGGATGTGACATGTTTGACACAGTCTTAGTGGCCAACCGCGGTGAGATCGCCGTCCGGGTGATACGCACGTTGCGCCGTCTTGGTATCCGATCAGTCGCGGTGTACAGCGATGCCGACGCCGGCGCCCGGCATGTCCGGGCAGCCGATACCGCCGTTCGGCTCGGGCCGGCACCGGCGCGGGAAAGCTACCTCGATATCGGCAAAGTAATCGATGCCGCGCTGCGCACCGGAGCGCAGGCCGTTCATCCGGGTTACGGATTCCTCTCTGAGAACAAGGATTTCGCGGCGGCGTGTGACCGCGCCGGTGTGGTGTTCCTCGGGCCGTCGGCGCACGCGATCGAGGTGATGGGCGACAAGATAACCGCCAAGAATGCCGTCGTCGCCTTCGACGTGCCGGTGGTGCCAGGCATCGCGCGGCCCGGGCTGACCGATGACGAACTGGTCGCGGCGGCCGACGAAGTGGGCTATCCGGTGCTGGTCAAACCGTCGGCGGGAGGTGGCGGAAAAGGGATGCGACTGGTCAAGGAGCCGGCGCGCCTACCCGAAGCCCTGATCAGCGCCCGCCGGGAGGCGGCGTCCGCGTTCGGTGACGACACCCTGTTCCTGGAGCGTTTCGTGCTGCGGCCCAGGCACATTGAGGTTCAGGTGCTGGCCGACACGCACGGCAACGTGGTGCACCTCGGCGAGCGCGAATGCAGCCTGCAACGACGCCATCAGAAGGTCATCGAGGAGGCGCCCTCACCGCTGCTGGACGCCGCGACTCGGGCGCGGATCGGCGAAGCGGCCTGCAACACCGCCCGCAGCGTCGACTACGTCGGCGCCGGCACGGTGGAGTTCATCGTCTCGGCCGACCGGCCCGACGAGTTCTTCTTCATGGAGATGAACACCCGGTTGCAGGTGGAACACCCTGTCACCGAAGCGGTTACGGGGCTCGACCTTGTTGAGTGGCAGCTGCGGGTGGCCGCGGGTGAGAAGCTCACGTTCGCGCAGGACGACGTCGAACTGGGCGGCCACGCGATCGAAGCCCGGGTGTACGCCGAGGACCCCGCTCGCGGATTCCTGCCGACCGGTGGTCAAGTGCTGCAGGTGATCGAGCCGTCCGGAGCCGGGGTGCGCGTGGACTCCTCACTGCTGGCGGGCACGGTGGTCGGCAGCGATTACGACCCGATGCTGAGCAAGGTGATCGCCCACGGCGCGGACCGCGACCAGGCGCTGGCCCGGCTCGATAAGGCGCTGTCGCAGACCGCCGTGCTGGGGGTGCAGACGAATATCGAGTTCCTGCGGTTCCTGCTGGCGGACCCGCGGGTGCAGGCGGGCGACCTCGACACCGCACTGCTCGACGAGCGGCTGGCCGATTTCGAGCCGCTTGCCGTTCCCGACGACGTGTTCGCCGCCGCCGGCCTCTACGTCCAGTGGGCACTCGACCGGCGTGCCCGGGGCGACCTGTGGGCCACGCCGAACGGCTGGCGTATGGGCGGTACCGCAGCCCCGGTCCGCACCGCGATGCGTACCCCGCTGCGCAGCGAAACCGTGTCGGTGTGGGGTGTGCCCGGATCGGCCACCGTTCAGGTTGGGGACGGTGAAACTACCGGTGCGACTGCGCAGCTCGAGCACGGCCAACTCGTGGTTACGCTGGACAGTGTGCGCCGCGAGTACCGGTGCGCGGAGGCCGACCGGCATTTGTGGATTGGTGATGAGCGGGGCACCTGGCACATCCGGGAGGCCGAGGAGCACAAGATCGACCGCGGGGTGGGTGAGCGGCCGGCCGAGGTGGTCAGCCCGATGCCGGGCAGCGTCATCGCCGTGCAGGTTGGTTCCGGTGACGAGGTGTCCGAGGGCGACGTGGTGGTGGTCGTCCAGGCGATGAAGATGGAACACGCACTGGCAGCACCGGTTTCGGGTCAGGTCGAGATCCTGGTGGCCGTTGGGGACCAGGTGAAATTTGAACAGGTATTGGCCAGGTTCGTCCCGGCCGACCAGAGCAAGGAAAAAGAACAATGACGACAGCGATCAGCGCGGGCACCTTACCCAAGGAATACGAGGAACTGCGCGACACGGTGGCCGATTTCGCGCGCACCGTGGTCGCACCTGTCTCGGCCAAACACGACGAGGAACACAGCTTCCCCTATGAAGTGGTCGCCAAGATGGCCGATATGGGTCTGTTCGGCCTGCCCTTCCCCGAGGAATACGGCGGCATGGGCGGCGACTACTTCGCGCTGGCTCTGGCCCTGGAGGAACTGGGCAAGGTCGACCAGTCGGTAGCCATCACCCTGGAAGCCGGTGTCGGGCTGGGTGCGATGCCGATTTACCGCTTCGGCAGCGAGGAACAGAAGCAGAAGTGGCTCCCGGACCTGATCGCAGGCCGCGCGCTGGCCGGGTTCGGACTTACCGAACCCGGCGCCGGATCCGATGCCGGGGGTACCCGCACCACCGCCCGTCTCGACGGTGACGAGTGGATCATCAACGGCAGCAAGCAGTTCATCACCAACTCGGGCACCGATATCACCTCCCTGGTCACCATCACCGCGGTGACCGGCAGCCTGGCCGACGGCAAGAAAGAGATCTCGACGATCATCGTGCCCAACGGAACACCGGGTTTCACCGTCGAACCGGTCTACAACAAGGTCGGCTGGAACGCCTCGGACACCCACCCGCTGTCCTTCGACGACGCACGGGTGCCGGTCGACAATCTGCTCGGCGTGCGGGGAAAGGGTTACGCGAACTTCCTGTCCATCCTGGATGAAGGCCGCATCGCAATCGCCGCGCTGGCCACCGGGGTGGCGCAGGGCTGTGTCGACGAGAGCGTCAAGTACGCCAACGAGCGCCAGTCGTTCGGCCAGCCGATCGGTTCGTATCAGGCGATCAGCTTCAAGATCGCGCGGATGGAAGCGCGGGCCCACGTCGCCCGCACGGCCTACTACGATGCGGCCGCGAAAATGCTTGCCGGCCAGCCCTTCAAGAAGGAGGCGGCGATCGCCAAGATGATTTCTTCCGAGGCGGCCATGGACAACGCCCGGGACGCCACGCAGATCCACGGTGGCTACGGCTTCATGAATGAGTATCCAGTGGCGCGCCACTACCGGGACAGCAAGATCCTCGAGATCGGGGAGGGCACCACCGAGGTGCAGCTCATGCTCATCGCACGATCGCTGGGGCTGTCATGAGCGGTGCCAAATCCGTTGTCCAGCGCGGGTTGTGGTTTGAGGAGTTCGAGATCGGGACCACCTACCTGCACCGGCCCGGCCGTACCGTCACCGAGGCCGACAACGTGCTGTTCACCACCCTGACCATGAATACCCAGTCCCTGCACCTGGACGCGGCGTGGGCCGCCGATCAACCCGGCTTCGGCGGCGAGCGGCTGGTGAACTCCATGTTCACCTTGTCGACTCTGGTGGGATTGTCTGTCTCGCAGTTGACTCTGGGCACCATCGTGGCCAACCTCGGATTCTCCGAGGTGTCCTTTCCCAAACCGGTCTTCCACGGCGACACCCTCTATGCCGAGACGGTGTGCACCGGCAAGCGGGAGTCGAAAAGCCGTCCGGGCGAGGGCATTGTCACGCTGGAGCACACCGGACGCAACCAGCATGGCGATGTGGTCGCGCGTGCCGTGCGCACGACGTTGGTACAGAAGCGGCCCATTGATGGAGAGCCGCAATGAGTTTGCGCGAGACGGGCCCCGCTTGGTTGTTCTGCCCTGCCGACCGTCCCGAGCGGTTCGCGAAGGCAGCGGCGGCCGCCGACGTGGTGATTCTGGACCTGGAGGACGGGGTGGCGGCGGCGGAGCGGGCCGCCGCGCGCGTCGCGTTGCGCGAGACCCCGCTGGACCCGCAACGCACCGTGGTGCGGATCAACGCTGCCGGTACCGAAGACCAGGCGCTCGACCTGCAGGCCCTGGCCGAGACCGCCTACACCACGGTGATGCTGCCCAAGACCGAGTCGGCGGCCCAGGTGGACGCGCTGGCGCCGCGCGATGTCATCGCGCTGCTGGAGACACCGCGCGGTACGATCTTCGCCACCGAGATCGCGGCCGCCGAGGGCACTGTCGGAATGATGTGGGGCGCCGAGGATCTGGTGGCCACTCTGGGCGGCAGTTCCAGCAGACGGCCCGACGGCACCTATCGGGACGTCGCACGCCACGTCCGGTCGACGGCCCTGCTGGCGGCGTCCGCATTCGGCCGCCTGGCGCTGGACGCGGTGCACCTGGACATCCGGGATCTCGACGGCTTGCGAGAGGAGGCCCTCGACGGCGTGGCTGTGGGCTTCGACGTGACCGTGTGCATCCACCCCAGCCAAGTTCCCGTGGTACGCAACGCCTATCGGCCTAGCGACGAGAAATTGGATTGGGCGCGCCGGGTTTTGGACGCCGCGAAGACAGAGCGTGGAGTGTTCGCGTTCGAAGGCCAGATGGTCGACTCCCCGGTGCTGCGGCACGCCGAAGCGATGCTGCGTCGGGCCCCCGGCTAGCCCCCGCCTAGCCTCCGGTCGGCCTCAGCTCGTCAGCCACTGCTTGACGCCGCCGTGGCCCGAACAGGTGCCCGAGCGGTGCGTGCTGTGGGAGTACGTGCCGTCGCCGCAAATGGCTGTGGCGCCATCGGACCCGCCGCCCGCCGAAGGCGAAGCGATGCACTGCCCGTCCGAGTTCTCGTAGTAGCTGTGACTGCAACTGCCAAGAACGGTCGTCGATCCGCCCGCACTGATCGCGGGTGCCGCGAGCAGCGTCCCTCCCGAAATAGCCAGTACCGCAGCAAAAAGCCGAACGCGCATCGTCCCACCTGTGAAGATTGAGCCTGAAAAGTCGACGGGTCCCCACCCGGAAATTCAGACAGTAGCGGGTTGACGGTTATGGGCGTGCCGGATTCGGGAAATGAGCCGACCCGGCGCCCCCCGGTTCCGGCAGGGTGCGCCGTCACCTGCCGCGCCAGCGCAGCACATCCAGCGCGACCGCCACGTTGACGCTGCTCTCAGCCAGTGGGCGCGGCAGCAGCTCGTCCGCCCGCGCCAGCCGGCGCAGCAGCGTGTTGCGGTGGGTGTACAGCCGCGCCGCGGCGCGTGAGGCATTGCACTGCTCGTCGATGAAGATCCGGACGTATTCCTGGAGTTCACCACCCGCCGACTCGAGGTCACCGAGGGTGTGGCGCACGAATTCGCCGGCGCGGTCGGTGTCCGCGGTGAGCAGGGCGACCAGCTCGACGTCGGCGAACTGGGCGATGCGTTGCGGCGAGTGCAGACGAGCCATCATCTGCTGGGTGGTGATCGCATCGAAGTGACTGCGCCGGAATCCGTCGATCCCCTGGACCGTCGGGCCGATGGCAACGCGGACATCGGGCATTGCTGCGATCGAATCACGCAGCAGCGCAATATCGATCGACCCACTCGGGATCCATACCCATCGGGTGGCGGTGCTGGCGAGGACCGTCAGCGGTCGTACCCGCGCGGCATGCCCGAGCGCCTCGGCGGCCGCATCCAGCCTGGCCATGTCGGCACCGGGATCGTCGCTCCAGATGACGGCCGCGGTGTGCGGGCCGGTCAATGCGTACCCGAGTCGCGCCTCGGCCCGTTTGCGCGTGATGGGGGCACCGTCGAGGATCAGCGCGACGGTCTCCCGCCGCTCGGCATGAGTTCCGCGGGTGAGGTCGTCGAGCTCCTGATCGATCTGGGCGGCGATGCCCGCCAGCGTGGCATCGATGTATGCGCTGATCGAGCGGGAGCAGACGTCGAGCAGCTCGTGGAGTTCCGCGGGATCAGACGTCAGCTCGAAGGCGATCTCCATCAGCCGGCGCCAGGCCACCGCTTCGCCGACGCGGTAGGCGTCGAGGGTGAACGCGGTCAATCCGCGGCGGGCGACTTCGCGGGCGATGTTCATCGGCTCCGGACCGGTGTTCGGCGGCACCGGCGCCCCGGGGTCGCGCACGTTCGCGGCTCCCCAGAAATACATGTTGGCCCGGTTGCTTCGGCTGACCGCCGCGGCCAACTCGGGATCGGCGGCTATCTGGGGGCTCGCCGCCAGGACCTCCGCATCGAGTTCGTCCAGCCACTCGGCGCGCGGGTTGACCGTGATCTGCGCGCACTGCCGAATCAGCTCCCTGACCGGCTCGGACGGACGTTTCCACGGCATTTAGCCACAGTAATGTGCTGGTGCAAGATGCACCACCTACGCCGGTGAATTGAGAAGAAATGTACTTGGTTGGTGGTGTCCGGTCCGGCGACCATTGACCCAATCGCATCCCGCCGATCAGGAGCCAACGACATGTCCCACCCGTCCGCAGACACCGTCGAACACGTCGACGTCCTCATCATCGGCGCCGGTATCTCGGGCATCGGCGCCGCGTACTACCTGCAGCGGGAGCACCCGGGTCGCAGTTACGCCATCCTGGAAGCGCGCGGTGCCACGGGCGGCACCTGGGACCTGTTCCGCTACCCGGGCATCCGTTCGGACTCCGACCTGCACACCTTCGGCTACGAGTTCAAGCCCTGGCGCGACGACCACGCCATCGCGACGTCCGACAAGATCCTGGCCTATCTGCGCGAGACCGCCGCCGAGAACGGCATCGACGGCAAGATCCGGTTCCACCACAAGGTGCGCGGCGCCGCCTGGTCGAGCGCGGACGCACGCTGGGTTGTCGAGGTGGAGCGCACGGACGTCCGGCAGTCGGTGCAGATCAGCGCCAACTGGCTGTTCTGCGCCGGCGGCTACTACCGCTACGACGAGGGATACACCCCGCACTTTGAGGGACGCGACCGTTTCACCGGTCAGATCGTGCACCCACAGCACTGGCCCGAGGACCTGGACTACGCGGGCAAGAAGGTCGTCATCATCGGCAGCGGCGCCACCGCCGTCACCCTGGTGCCGGCGATGGCCGAGCGGGCCGGGCACGTCACCATGCTGCAGCGCTCACCGACCTACATCATGCCCGTGCCCTCAAAGGACGTCTTCGCCAATGCGGCCAAGGCACTGCTGGGCGACAGACTCGGTTATGCGCTGGCCCGCCGCAAGAACATCGCTCAGCAGCGTGCGGTGTATCAGTTCTGCCAGAAGCACCCGTCCTTGGCTCGGAAGATCATCCGCCACCTCAACGCCAAGCGACTGCCCGAGGGCTACCCGGTCGACGAGCACTTCAGCCCGACCTACAACCCGTGGGATCAGCGACTGTGCGCGGTGCCCGACTCCGACCTGTTCCGGGCGATCAGCAATGGCAGTGCGTCGGTGGTGACCGACCGGATCGCCACCTTCACCGAGACCGGCATCGAGCTCGAATCCGGTCGCCAGCTCGATGCCGACATCATCGTCACCGCAACGGGTTTGAACATGCAGGCCTTCGGTGGGATTTCGCTCACCGTCGACGGCGCAGCGGTCAACCTGCCCGAGCGGGTGGCCTACAAGGGGATGATGCTCTCCGACGTGCCGAACTTCGCGTACGCGATCGGCTACACCAACTCCTCCTGGACGCTCAAGGTCGGACTGCTGTGCGAACACTTCTGCCGGTTGCTCAGCCATATGGATGCGCACGGCTATGACACCGCGCGTCCCGTCCTCGACGACCCGGACATGCAGACCCGGCCCTTCATGGACTTCGCGGCCGGCTACGTCCAGCGCGTAGTGCACGAGCTACCCCGGCAGGGCACCGACCAGCCGTGGCTGACGTCGATGAGCTACCACGCCGATGTGAAGCTGTTGCGCGACAATGACGTGGTCGACGCGGCGCTGCAATTGACGGCCTCGGCCGACATTCCCAGCCGGGAGGCGGTCCCGGCATAATCGTCGAGTGAGCGCGACAGTTCTTTGGGCGATCATCGCCCTCACCGAGTTCGCCGTGCTGATCGCGGCCGGTGTTGTGCTCATCGTCTCGCGGCACCAGCTGAGCGGAGCGCGAAAAGCGCTGGCGCGCTTACGGTCGGAGGGTCCACACCGTCGTCGCCGCCGGCCCGGCGTGGCTCCGCTCGCGGTCAAGAGAGTCTGGCGGACTGCGGACTCTCTGATAAACAAGGGGCTTGGCGCCACCGTGCGTAACTCGGTCGAGGACCTCGCCGGCTGGGCCCGAGTCGAACGGCCCGATCTCGCGAGGATTACAGCGGACGGCAACGTCGTCATCGCCTTCTCCGACATCGAAGGGTCCACCGAACTCAACGAGGAACTCGGCGACAGGGGCTGGGTGAAACTGCTGGAACGCCATAACAAGCTGATCGCCAAGCAGGTTGACGGTCACGGTGGCCACGTGGTGAAAACGCAGGGCGACGGTTTCATGATCGCCTTCCCTGACCCCACAAAGGCCGTCCTGTGCAGCATTGCCGTGCAGCGCGCGCTGCAGGCAGAACCGGAACGGTTCAACGACATTCGCGTGCGGATCGGCCTGCACATGGGCAGCTCGGTGCGACGCGGAGACGATCTTTTCGGACGCAATGTCGCTATGGCCGCAAGAGTCGCGGGTCAGGCCGACGGGGGTGAGATTCTCATTAGCGAGTCGATTCGCGACGAGATTCAGAACTCGCGTGAAATCGCGTTGGACACACCTCGCGAGGTAGAGCTCAAGGGCATCCGCGGCACACACCAGCTGTACCCGGTGATGTGGTCGGGTGCCGACAACAGCTAGGGGATCTGCCGTACCCGGTCGCCGATATTGACCCGCACCTGCGGGCGGACCGGCGCGTCGTCACCGGCCGACTTCGCGTTGCCGATCTTCTCCCGCACCGGAATGGGTTCGCCCAGTTCGGTTTCAAGCATCTTGGTGATCGACTCGTCAATGGAATCGAACGGTCCGAGGTCGTCGGTCTGCCCACCCGCGCGGGCCAACCCGGTCAAGGCCGGGTATTGCAGTTTCGCCGGTGTGTACGTCCGGAACGTCACGGCCCGCGATAATTTCGGCTGCACCTCAACGACTTTCACGCGCAGTTTCTCGACCGGCAATTCGCCGATCACTCCACCGGTCTCCGGGTCCAGGATTTCGTCTCCGCCGTCGGCCATCACCGCGAACACCATGTCGGGCGCCAGGCCGTGTTCTGAACCGCGGTTCATGATCAGGGTGTATTCGTCTTCGACCCGGGCGACGCTGCCGGTGATCAATCCCGGGGCTTCGTCGTCTCTCGTCGTCCGTTCTTGCGGTATTGCACCGGGCCCGTCGCTCGCAATGATGCGGGGCGGGGGAGCGTCGCTGATGTCCACCGACTCCCACTGGCGTACCGACTGCTCTGCCGTACCCAGCGACAACTCGGTCGCGGTCTTGGCTCGCACCACCTCGATCAGTGCACCCTCTTTGCTGCCGCTTTCCAGGTGATGCTGCGCATCGGCGAGGCGGTCGTCGACGTAGCGAACCGACTTCTTCAAATGCAGGGTCGCGTAGAGCGCGTTCTGCGTTGCTTTCGCGAGGCTCTGGCTGAGCTCTTGTCCGGCGTACCAACGAGTTCCGAGGATGCCCAGCGTGATGCAGAGGCCAGGAACAAACGCAATGACGCACGCCTGCCCGATTGGATTGCCCGGGAAGGCGAGAGCACCGAAGATGCTCAGGCCGGCGAGTCCGCCCAGGATGGCGAGTTTTTGGACCGGAGATGGTCTGAGCTCGGCCAGCCGGGCCAGCCGTCTGCCCAGGCGGGCCAACCATCTGCCCAATAGGGACAGTCCCGCGCCCAGATGAGACAGCCCGTTGGCCAGGTGCGTCGGCCAGGTGGCGAATACGGCTTTCAACTGGGCCCGACCGTTGCTCGCCGGTGCGCCGGCAGCCAACGGCTGCCCAGGGATCTCGGAGCCAGTTGCAGGTGGTTCGCCGTCAGCCACCTTGTCATCATCGCACCGGAGAGCGAACTGCGAGGGCTTAGACACCGCTGGGTCTCGGCGCGCCGATGGTACGGTCGCGGCGACATCCGTGCCGATACACAAGACGGAGAAGCCTGCCACCATGTGGATCACCATCCTGGTGATGGCCATTGCGGTGAGCCTCGAACCGTTCCGGATCGGTATGACGGCGTTGCTGCTCAACCGGCCCAGACCGATGCTGCAACTGCTGGCGTTCCTCTGCGGGGGCTTCGCGATGGGCATGACGGTAGGCCTCGTGGTCTTGTTCGTATTCCGCAGACGGCTCGCCGATACGAATTACCTCACGCTGCCCAGGGCGCAACTGATCATCGGTGGGTTGGCCATGTTGGTGGGCGCGGTCCTGGCCACAAATATCCTGCTGGGCCGGGTCAGGCGCCAGCCGCAACTCAATGCGGTCGTTGCCAGAATCGGTTCGCTGCGGCCGATCGTCTGGCTGCGACAGCTGCTCGAGGGACGTTCGCTGTGGGTGGCGGCCGCGGCCGGTCTGGGCTCGGGCCTCCCGTCCGTGGATTACTTGGCTGCATTGGCGGTCATCCTGGCCTCCCGCGCCCCGGCTATGGCTCAGGTGGCCGCGCTGCTCGCGTTCCATGCGATGGCCTTCGCTTTCGTGGAGATTCCGTTGCTCGGATACCTCCTGAAACCCGAAGCGACGCGGCGGGGAGTGGCCAGGCTCAACTCCTGGATCCGATCACGTCGCCGCCTGGAAGTTGCCATCCTGCTGCTCGCGGTCGGTGGCGTGCTCGTCACCCTCGGTGTCGTGGGTAACTGACTCAGCCGCCCGCCGGCGAGTACCACCGGCTGTTCCGGCTGGCCGAGCGTTCCTACGGCGGCTACCGCGATTATCGTGAAAGACCGCGGCAGAGGGCAGCCGGATCCCCATATTCCGGCTGAGCCCGGCCACCTAGCTCACCCGACATTGAGATGAGGCAGTGTTTTTCGTGATGAGACGACGATCATTTCGCCGGTTCGTGGCTGCGGCCGGCGTGGCGGCGGGGGTGACCGTTCCTGCCGTTCTAGCGCTTCCGTCCGCAGCGGCCGCGCCGTGTCCCGACGTCGAGGTCGTTTTCGCCCGAGGGACCAACGAACCTCCCGGGGTGGGCGGTATCGGAGGGTCCTTCGTCGACGCGGTGCGTTCCCGGGTTGGGGGCCGCTCCTTCAACGTGTATGCGGTCAACTATCCGGCCAGCGATGACTTCGGCAATCCCAATTTTCCGAAGACGGTTGTCGACGGCATCCGGGACGCCAGCTCACACATCCAGTCGATGGCCGGTTCCTGCCCCAACACCCGGGAGATACTGGGCGGATTCTCCCAAGGTGCGGCGGTCGCCGGCTACGTCACTTCGGCCGCGGTGCCAGACGGCGTGCCCGCCGCCTCCGTTCCGCAACCCCTGGCACCAGACGTCGCCAACCATGTCGCCGCGGTAGCACTGTTCGGCACACCATCCCCGCAGTTCTTGAGTCACCTGAACGCACCGCCGATCACGATCGGTGCCGCCTATCAGCCCAAAACGGTGCAGCTGTGCGCACCGGGAGACGGGATCTGCGGCGCCGGCAGCGACCCCGCGGCGCACGCTTCCTACGGGGTGAACGGCATGACCGGCCGAGCCGCGGACTTCGCGGTGGGCCGCCTGTAGGACAAGATCGGTCGACTGATTAGGCCTCGGACGGGCTCTGCGCGGCTGAACACCCCGACGACTGTCAGCGTCGTTGCTCGTCGTCAATCCGATAGATCACGCGGTACGTTCCCCGGCGGGCACTGTGACGATCTTCGAGCGGCGGCCGCAATCGCTTACCGACCCGATGTGGGTTGTCCAGCAACGGTCCGGTGATGAACTCATAGGCCGCGAAGGCCACGGACTCCGGAAGGGTCTCAGCCAGCTGTCGTCTCGCGGTCGGGGCGACGACCAATTCGTATCGCTGATCGGTCACTTCCCGGCACGACGCGCTTGCATCGCTGCGGCGAGTTCGTCTTGAGTTTCACCTTCGCTTCGAGCCAGTTCGGCATCAGCTTCACTCAGCGCCCGCACCGCAGCAGAGTCGGACAGGACGCCAATGGTTAACACACACCCCATTAGCGCCCCCGGCACGACTCGAACGTGCGACCTAGGGATTAGAAGGCCCTTGCTCTATCCACCTGAGCTACGGAGGCAATGTGCAGGTCAGTCTATCCAACGGCCGAATCCCTGGCCGCGACCGCAACAACACACGCCCGAAAGATGTTTCAGAGGGCCATTTACGGGTTATTGTGTGAGCCTCGACACACGTACAACATCGGCCGGCAATCGGCCGTTAACCGCAACGAGGCGTGTGCCTGACGTCGAGGGGTGGAACCTAGTTATGTGCTTGTCCAGTGTGACTGCGCGGTGCTCGCGGGTCGGTGCTGAGGCGCTACGACAGGGTGCTCAGATGGCGGCCGACGCCAAGGACACCTATCGGGCCGGGGCCCTGCTGCTGCGTGGATCGCCATTCGCCGCCGGGTGGATCGCCGGCTGGCTGGCCACGGAGTTCCCTCCGCACGTCGTGACCGGGCACGCGTTGTGCCGGATCGCGCCGCCCTCGATCAACCGGGTCGGCACCACCTGGGCGGCGCAGCGTGCCGACCTGGCGCTCACCGCCGCTCTGGAGGACTCTTTCGGGTCCAGCTTCCGCGAGCAGGTCTACCACCCGACCACCGACCCGTCCGTCATTCGCCGTAGCCGGCTGCCGCGGCCCAAGCCGGGCCCGCACCGCCGCTACGCGGCCAAGACCTCCAACATCTCCTACGGGCCCGGCGGCACCGAGCATCTGCTCGACATCTGGCGCCGCCCCGACCTGGCCCCCGGTCACCGGGCGCCGGTCCTGATCCAGGTCCCTGGCGGCGCGTGGAGCGTCAACGGCAAGCGACCGCAGGCGTACACGCTGATGAGCCGGATGGTCGAACTCGGTTGGATCTGCGTGTCTATCAACTACAGCAAGAGCCCGCGGGCCAAGTTTCCGGCCCACATCATCGACGTCAAACGAGCCATCGCCTGGGTCCGGGAGAACATCGGCGACTACGGCGGCGACTCGGACTTCATCGCGATCACCGGCGGATCAGCGGGCGGACACCTGGCGTCGCTGGCCGCCCTGACCCCCAACGACCCGAGGTTCCAGCCGGGCTTCGAGCGTGCTGACACGACAGTCCAGGCGGTCGCGCCGTACTACGGGGTGTATGACTTCACCGACCTCGAGAACATGCACGAGTTGATGCTGCCGTTCCTCGAACAGTTCGTCATGAAGGCACGCTACGACCACCAGCCAGAACGGTTCATCGAGGCCTCGCCGGTCTCCTATGTGCACAGCGAGGCCCCGCCGTTCTTCGTGTTGCACGGCGAAAAGGACGAGCTGGTCCCCAGCGGCCAGGCCCGGGCATTCTGCGCGGCGTTGCGCGGCGCCGGTGCGTCGACGGTCGCCTACGCCGAACTGGCCAACGCCCATCACGCGTTCGACATCACGCCGACGGTCCGCTCCCGGCTGGCCGCTGACGCCGTAGCCGACTTCCTCGGCGTCGTGTACGGGCGGCGGGAAAGCTCGTTGCTCGACTCCTTGGCGCTGTCGGCGACCCCGGCCAGCTGAACCGTCGTACCCCGCCCGGGCGTCGCCAAAGCAATATCGGTGCGCCACAGCGTGTCTCGCGACCCGGCGACTGCCGCCCACGGTACTGAGTGCATCGTCACTTTGACCACCGCCGGAACCGGACTAGCGTTGGGCTGGCATTCTGGTGGCGGGGCCCGATAGCAGGAGGATTGATCGGCGGTGAGAGGGTTGAGGTGCGCAGAAACCCGGCTCGCGAAGGGTCCCGATCATGGCTGAATCCAGGGCAGAATCCGGCGGTGCCGTCAAGCTGCCCGACGAGCTCGGACCGGTCGACTATTTGATGCACCGGGGCGAGGCCAATCCACGGACTCGCTCGGGCATCATGGCGCTGGAAATCCTCGACACCACACCGGATTGGGAACGCTTCCGGAGCCGGTTCGAGAACGCCTCCCGAAAGGTGTTGCGGCTACGGCAGAAGGTCGTGGTGCCGACGTTGCCGACGGCGGCGCCGCGCTGGGTGGTCGATCCCGATTTCAACCTCGACTTCCACGTACGACGGCTCCATGTCAGTGGGTCCGGCACCCTGCGCGAGGTTTTCGATCTGGCCGAGGTGATGCTGCAATCGCCGTTGGACATTTCGCGGCCACTGTGGACAGCCACCTTGGTGGAGGGGTTGCCCGACGGCAAGGCGGCAACGCTGCTGCACCTCAGCCACGCGGTCACCGATGGTGTCGGTGGGGTGGAGATGTTTGCCGAGATCTACGACCTGGAGCGGGATCCCGGTCCCCGGCCGGTCCCGCCGCAACCCATCCCGCAGGATCTGACTCCCAACGATCTGATGAGACAGGGCCTCAACCACCTGCCGGTCGCATTGGTCGGCGGCGCGCTCGGCGCTTTGACCGGTGCGGTGACGGTGGCCGGGCGCGCGGTACTGGACCCGGTCTCCACGGTCTCGGGCATCGTCGGCTATGCGTTGTCGGGCGCGCGGGTGATGAATCGAGCCGCGGAGCCGTCGCCGCTGCTGCGCCGGCGCAGCCTGACCACCCGCACCGAAGCGATCGACATCCGGCTGTCCGACCTGCACAAGGCGGCGAAAGCCGGCGGCGGGTCCATCAACGACGCCTACCTTGCCGGGCTGTGCGGGGCCTTGCGGCGCTACCACGAGGCCCTCGGCGTGCCGATCAGCACGCTGCCCATGGCGGTCCCGGTCAACCTGCGGTCAGACGGTGACGCGGCCGGCGGAAATCAGTTCACCGGCGTCAATCTGGCGGCTCCGGTGGGCACCGTCGACCCGGTCGCCCGGATGAAAAAGATCCGGGCACAGATGACACAGCGCCGCGACGAACCGGCGATGAACATCGTCGGCTCCATCGCGCCCGTGCTCAGCGTGCTGCCGACGGCGGTGCTCGAAGGTCTCAGCGGTTCGGTGATCGGTTCTGACGTGCAGGCCAGCAATGTCCCGGTATACCCGGGGGACACCTTCATCGCCGGTGCGAAAGTGCTGCGGCAGTATGGTATTGGGCCGCTGCCCGGTGTGGCCATGATGGTCGTGCTGATTTCCCGCGGCGGGTGGTGCACGATCACCGTGCGCTACGACCGGGCTTCGGTGCGAAAAGACGAGCTGTTTGCGCAGTGCCTACTCGAGGCGTTCAACGAGATCCTCGCGCTGGCCGGTGATCCGCCGCCGCGCGCCGTGGCCGCCTCGTTCGAGGCCGAGCCTTCTGATGCGGCCGCTCGATCGGTGTCGGGTTCATGAGCGCCGACGAGAAGGACGACGCAGCGCGTCAGCCGTCCAAGGATCTGCGGTTGCCCGGTTCGGTGGCCGAGATCATGGCCAGCCCACCGGGTCCCAAGGTCGGTGCGTTCTTCGACCTAGACGGGACGCTCGTGGCGGGCTTCACCGCGGTGATCCTGACCCAGGAGCGGCTGCGTCGCCGCGACATGGGCGTCGGGGAGCTGCTCAGCATGATCACCGGCGCGCTGAATCACACCCTGGGGCGGATCGAGTTCGAGGACCTCATCGGCAAGGCGTCCATGGCGCTGGCCGGAAGGTTGCTCACCGATCTGGACGAGATCGGTGAGCGGCTGTTCAACCAGCGGATCGAATCCCGGATCTACCCGGAGATGCGCGAATTGGTGCGCGCGCACGTCGCTCGCGGACACACCGTGGTGCTGAGCTCCTCAGCGTTGACCATTCAGGTCAACCCGGTGGCGCGCTTTCTTGGCATCACCAACACCCTCACCAACAAGTTCGAAGTCAACGAGGACGGGCTGCTCACCGGCGGCGTGGTCAAGCCGATCCTATGGGGACCCGGCAAAGCCGCTGCGGTGCAAAAGTTTGCGGCCGAGCACGACATCGACCTGAAGGAAAGCTACTTCTACGCCGACGGCGACGAGGACGTCGCCCTGATGTATCTGGTCGGAAATCCACGGCCCACCAACCCCGAGGGCAAAATGGCGGCGGTCGCCAGACGGCGGGGGTGGCCGATCCTGAAATTTGAGAGCCGCGGGGGCGTGGGCCTGCGTCGGCAGATCCGCACCCTGGCGGGTTTCAGTTCCATGTTCCCGGTCGCGGCGGGCGCCGTGGGACTGGGACTGCTCACCCGCAACCGACGGCGCGGCGTCAACTTCTTCACGTCGAATTTCTCGTCGTTGTTATTGGCCACCTGCGGTGTGCACCTCAACGTGATCGGACGGGAGAACCTCACCGCGCAGCGTCCCGCAGTCTTTATCTTCAATCACCGCAACCAGGTTGACCCGGTCATCTCCGGCGCGTTGGTCAAAGACAACTGGGTCGGGGTGGGCAAGAAAGAGCTGGAGCGCGACCCCATCATGGGCACTTTGGGCAAGTTGCTCGACGGGGTGTTCATCGACCGCGACGACCCGAACTCCGCCGTGGAGACGTTGCACACGGTAGAGGAGCGCGCCAGGAACGGGCTGTCCATCGTCATCGCCCCGGAGGGCACCCGGCTGGACACGACGGAGGTCGGGCCGTTCAAGAAGGGGCCCTTCCGCATCGCGATGGCGGTCGGAATTCCCATCGTGCCCATCGTGATTCGCAATGCCGAGATCATCGCGTCCCGCAACTCCACCACGCTGAACCCGGGCACGGTCGACGTCGCGGTGTTCCCGCCGATCCCGGTGGAGGACTGGACTCTGGACACTTTGCCGGACCGGATCGCCGAGATCCGCCAGCTCTACCTGGACACGTTGGCGGATTGGCCGGTTGACGAATTGCCCGAAGTCGCCCTGTACAACAAGCCCGCGAAGAAGGCCCCGGCCAAGAAGGCGGCCGCAAAGAAGGCGTCGGCCAAGAAGGCCGCCGCAAAGAAAGCCCCGGCCAAGAAGGCCGCCGCAAAGAAGGCCCCGGCCAAGAAAGCCGCCGCGAAGAAGGCGGCTGCGAAGAAGGCTGCGCCGAAGAAGGCCGGCAAGATCACCCCGCGGACGACACCCAACAAGACCCCGCACGAATCCAGTGTCGACTTGAAAGACGATGTCCACCTTGAGGATCACGTCGTGCAAAGCAACGGCGAGGCGCAACAATCCAGTACGAATCAGGCCGACGCCGTCGACCCTTCGACCCCTAAGCCCTGAGGACGGCTGTGACCCAGCCGGCCGCCGACACCAGCGCAGTCCTGACCGCTGAAGATGCGCTCGTGCTTGCGTCGATGGACACGCCCGCCGAGATGCAACTGGTCATGGAGTGGTTGCGCCAGCAACGTGCCCGCCATCCCGAGATCAAGTTCGACGTGTTGAAGCTGCCGCCGGAGGATGCGCCACCGGGCAGTCTGGCCGCGCTCGTCGAGGAATTCGAATCCGGCAGCGACCGCTCGATCGTGCCGGTGCGAGTGTTCTGGCTGCCGGCCGCCGACCGGGGCAGAGCGGCCAAGCTGTCCGCACTCCTTCCGGGCCGAGATCCGTACCATCCCAGCCAACGTCAGCAACGCCGCATCCTGAAAACCGAACCGTGGCGCGCCCGGGTGGTGGCCGGTGAGTCGGCCAAGGTGTCCGAGCTTCGGCAGCAGTGGCGTGACACCACCGTCGGTGAAAATACCGCGGAATTCGCGCAATTCGTCAGTCGCCGGGCGCTACTGGCATTGGCCCGCGCGGAATATCGGATCCTGGGCCCGCAATACAAATCTCCCCGCCTGGTCAAGCCGGAAATGTTGGCCTCGACGCGTTTTCGTGCCGGCCTGGAAAACATTCCCGGTGCCACCGTCGAGGAAGCCGGCAAGATGCTCGACGAACTGGCGACCGGCTGGAGCCAGGCGTCGGTGGACGTCATCTCGGTGCTCGGCCGGTTGCTGAGCCGCGGTTTCGATCCGGAGTTCGACTACGACGAGTATCAGGTCGCCGCCATGCGCGCCGCCCTGGAAGCGCACCCAGCCGTGCTGCTGTTCTCGCACCGGTCCTACATCGACGGCGCCGTGGTGCCAGTCGCAATGCAGGACAATCGGTTACCGCCGGTCCACATGTTCGGCGGCATCAACCTGTCCTTTGGTGTGATGGGACCACTGATGCGCCGGTCCGGGACGATCTTCATTCGGCGCAACATCGGCGACAACCCGCTGTACAAGTACGTGCTCAAGGAGTACGTGGGCTACATCGTCGAGAAGCGGTTCAACCTGAGCTGGTCCATCGAAGGCACCCGGTCGCGGACCGGAAAGATGTTGCCGCCCAAGCTCGGTCTGATGAGCTATGTCGCCGACGCCTATCTGGATGGCCGCAGTGACGACATTCTGTTGCAGGGCGTTTCGATCTGCTTCGACCAGTTGCACGAGATCGCCGAGTATGCGGCGTACGCCCAAGGCGCCGAGAAGACGCCCGAAGGTTTCAGCTGGCTCTACAACTTCATCAAGGCCCAGGGCGAACGCAACTTCGGCAAGATCTATGTCCGCTTCCCGGAAGCGGTTTCGATGCGCCAGTACCTCGGCCCACCGAACGGTCCGCTAGCCCGCGATGAAGCGGCCAAACGCCTTGCACTGCAGAAGATGTCGTTCGAGGTGGCGTGGCGGATCCTGCAGTCCACCCCGGTGACGGCGACCGGCCTGGTATCCGCGCTGCTGCTGACCACTCGCGGACTGGCGCTCACGCTGGATCAGCTGCACCACACCCTGCAGGAGTCGATGGACTACCTCGACCGCAAGCAGACCCCTGTGTCCACCAGTGCCCTGCGGCTGCGCTCGCGCGAAGGTGTGGGGGCGGCGGTGGACGCATTGTCCAACGGCCACCCGGTAACTCGAGTCGACAGCGGCCGGGAGCCGGTGTGGTACATCGCCCCGGAAGACGAACACGCCGCGGCGTTCTACCGGAACTCGGTCATCCACGCATTCCTCGAGACTTCGATCGTCGAACTGGCGCTGGCGCACGCGCGGCACGCCACCGGCGACCGAGTCGAGGCGTTCTGGGCGCAAGCGATGCGGCTGCGCGACCTGCTGAAATTCGATTTCTATTTCGCCGACTCCGCGGCGTTCCGGGACAACATCGCCCGGGAGATGGCGTGGCACCAGGATTGGGAAGCACACGTGGCCGCCGGGGGCGACGAGATCGAGAAGATCCTGTACGCCAAGCGGCCGTTGATCTCCGAAGCGATGCTGCGAGTGTTCTTCGAGGCCTACGAGATCGTCGCCGACGTACTGCGCGACGCTCCGCCCGACATCGGTCAAAAAGAGTTGACGGACCAGGCGCTCGGGGTGGGTCGTCAACACGTCGCGCAGGGACGGGTACGCAGCAGTGAGTCGGTGTCGACGCTGTTGTTCGCCACCGCCCGCCAGGTCGTCACCGACCAAGACCTGATCGCGCCCGCGCCGGACCTGTTCGAGCGGCGCAGCGCTTTCCGGCGCGAGTTGCGTGACATCCTGCGTGACTTCACCTACGTGGGTCAGATCGCCCGGAATCGATTCGTCGAGCGGGAGGTCGAAGCGCGCCGGCAGCGGATGCACGCACAGCGCGAGACGGGCAGCGCCACGCCCGCCTGACCGCCAACTCGTCCACAGTCGCGGCGTTGTCCACAAGTTCGCCTCGGCCTCGGCGCTGCGGGCCCGGTTCGTCGGTGGGCACGGGCTCAATGGGCTCAACACCGAGCACGACCAAGCAATCTCGCGGAAGGAAACTGAGCCCACATGTTCGAGACACCGTTCACCATCGTCGGCCACATCGTCACCGATCCCCAGCGCCGGCAGGTTGGCAATGAGGAGCTGATCAAATTCCGGGTGGCGAGCAATTCCCGTCGCCGCACCAGCGACGGCGGCTGGGAGCCGGGCAACTCGCTGTTCGTCACCGTCAACTGCTGGGGCCGCCTGGTCACCGGAGTGGGTGCCGCACTGGGCAAGGGCGCACCGGTGATCGCCTACGGCCACCTCTACACCAGCGAGTACGAGGACCGTGACGGCAATCCCCGTTCGTCGACCGAAATGCGGGCGATAGCGGTGGGGCCGGACCTGGCGCGCACCATCGCCCGCATCGAAAAGCAGCGCTACACCGGTCCCGCCCCTGAGGCGGCTCCGAGCGCCGAGGTGGGCACCGATGTCGCCGGCGGCAGCCACCCCGACCCGGCTGGAGACGTTGCCGCAGGACCCGGCGGGCTGCCACTGTCGGCCTAGCGTTTCCCGGCGGTGCATAGGATGGGCCGCGGATATTTTCGAAAGATCAGAAAGGCAACACCGCGGCATGGCTGAGTTCATCTACACGATGAAGAAGGTCCGCAAGGCGCATGGCGACAAGGTGATTCTCGACGACGTGACGTTGAGCTTCTACCCGGGCGCCAAGATCGGCGTCGTCGGCCCCAACGGGGCCGGTAAGTCGAGCGTCTTGCGGATCATGGCCGGACTGGACAAGCCGAACAACGGTGACGCCTTCCTGGCCAACGACGCGACCGTCGGCATCCTGCTCCAGGAGCCGCCGCTGAACGAGGAAAAGACGGTCCGGGGCAACGTCGAGGAGGGTTTGGGCGAGATCAAGGTCAAGCTCGACCGCTTCAACGAGGTCGCCGAGCTGATGGCCACCGACTACTCCGACGAGTTGATGGAGGAGATGGGCCGCCTGCAGGAGGACCTGGACCACGCCGACGCGTGGGACCTGGACTCGCAGCTCGAGCAGGCCATGGACGCGCTGCGCTGCCCGCCGCCGGACGAGCCGGTGACCAACCTGTCCGGCGGTGAACGGCGCCGCGTCGCGCTGTGCAAGCTGCTGCTGTCTAAGCCGGACCTGCTCCTGCTCGACGAGCCGACCAACCACCTGGATGCGGAAAGCGTGCAGTGGCTCGAGCAGCACCTGGCCAGCTACGCCGGGGCGATCCTGGCGGTCACCCACGACCGGTACTTCCTGGACAACGTGGCCGAATGGATCCTCGAGCTCGACCGCGGCCGCGCCTACCCCTACGAAGGCAACTACTCGACCTACCTGGAGAAGAAGGCCGAGCGGATCGCGGTTCAGGGCCGCAAGGACGCCAAGCTGCAGAAGCGCCTGCAAGAGGAGTTGGCCTGGGTCCGCTCCGGCGCCAAGGCCCGACAGGCCAAGAGCAAGGCTCGATTGCAGCGCTACGAGGAGATGGCCGCCGAGGCGGAGAAGACGCGCAAGCTCGACTTCGAGGAGATCCAGATCCCGGTCGGCCCGCGCCTTGGCTCGGTGGTGGTCGAGGTCGACCACCTCGACAAGGGCTTCGAGGGCCGCACCTTGATCAAGGACCTGTCCTTCACCCTGCCTCGCAACGGCATCGTCGGCGTGATCGGGCCCAACGGTGTCGGCAAGACCACGCTGTTCAAGACCATCGTCGGGCTGGAGGAGCCGGACAGCGGCACCGTGAAGGTCGGCGAGACGGTCAAGCTGAGCTACGTCGACCAGACCCGCTCCGGCATCGATCCGAAGAAGACGGTGTGGCAGGTGGTCTCCGACGGGCTGGACTACATCGAGGTAGGACAAACCGAGGTGCCGTCCCGGGCGTATGTGTCGGCGTTCGGGTTCAAGGGTCCCGACCAGCAGAAACCTGCGGGCGTACTGTCCGGTGGCGAGCGCAACCGGCTGAATCTGGCCCTGACCCTCAAACAGGGCGGGAACCTGATCCTGCTCGACGAACCGACCAACGACCTGGACGTCGAGACGCTGAGCTCGCTGGAGAACGCGCTGGTGAATTTCCCGGGCTGCGCGGTGGTGATTTCCCATGACCGCTGGTTCCTCGACCGGACCTGCACGCACATCCTCGCCTGGGAGGGTGACGCCGACAACGAGGCCAAGTGGTTCTGGTTCGAGGGCAACTTCGGCGCATACGAGGAGAACAAGGTTGAGCGGTTGGGAGCCGACGCGGCGCGTCCGCACCGCGTGACCCACCGCAAGCTGACACGGGACTAGTGTCAGGTCCGGCACTAGCCCAGCGGTACCCGTCGCGAGTGGGGAGCAATCGGAATGACGATCGATCCCGGAGCAAGAGATGACGTCGCGGCGTGGAGCACGTTCACGCAGCGGTCCGGAATACCTGACTGGGTATCCAAGGCGTACATCGACAGCTATCGCGGATCGCACGACCGCGAACCGGGTTTGCCGGATCCCGCCTCCGCACTGGTAACGCCCGCGATCGTGGATGCTCACCGCCGGCTCGCCGAGCACCGGCCGACCGGTGAGAGTTCCGTGGCGGTGTACCCCGCCGACGACCCCGGCGGGTTCGGGCCGGCGCTTCAAGTGGTCACCGATCAGGGCAGCATGCTGATGGATTCGGTCACCGTGCTGCTGCACCGGCTCGGCCTGTCCTACACGGCGATCCTGACGCCGGTCTTCGAGGTCCGCCGCGATTCCGCGGGCGAGATCCAGCGGGTCGAGCCGAAGTCCGACGACTCCTCGCCCTACGCCGGCGAGGCCTGGATCCACGTTCAACTCTCTCCCGCGGTGGACAGCAAGGTCCTTGCGGAGGCGGAACGGCTGCTGCCGAAGGTGCTGGCCGATGTGCAGCGGGTCGCCACCGACGCATCGGCGTTGATCGCCACCCTGAGTGAGGTCGCCGCCGCCGTCGAGAACGACCCCGAGGGCCACTACCAGGCACCCGACCGGCAGGACGTGGCGGCGCTGCTGCGCTGGTTGAACGACGGCAATTTCCTGCTGCTGGGCTACCAGCGCACCGAGGTGCAGGACGGCCTGGTCGTCGGTGACGGGTCCAGTGGCCTGGGTGTGCTGCGGGCCCGGTCCGGCACCCGGCCCCGGCTGACCGACGAGTCCAAACTGCTGGTGCTGGCTCAGGCGGCGGTGGGCAGTTATCTGCGTTACGGCGCCTACCCATACGCCATCGCAGTGCGCGAATACGCCGACGGCGCACGGGGAGACGCCGGCACGGTCTACGAGCACCGCTTCGTCGGCTTGTTCACGGTCGCCGCGATGAACGCCGACGTGTTGGAGATCCCAACCATCTCGCACCGGGTTCGCGACGCGCTGACGCTAGCCGGCAGCGACCCCAGCCACCCGGGCCAGCTGCTGCTCGACGTCATCCAGACCGTCCCGCGACCGGAGCTGTTCACACTCAGCGCCGAGCGGCTGCTGACGATGGCCAAAGCCGTCGTCGATATGGGATCCCAACGGCGCGCGCTGCTGTTCCTGCGCGCCGATCGGCTCCAGTTCTTCGTCTCCTGCCTGGTGTATCTGCCGCGCGACCGCTACACGACCGCGGTGCGCTTGCAGATCGAGGACATCCTGGCCCGCGAATTCGGCGGCACGAGGTTGGAGTTCACCGCGCGGGTCAGCGAATCCCCGTGGGCGCTCATGCATTTCATGGTCCGGCTGCCCACCGACGATCCACATCCGCGGCCGGTCGACGTGTCGGAGGCGAACCGCGTCCGCATCCAGGGGCTGCTCAGCGAGGCAGCCCGGACCTGGGGTGACCGCCTCGGCGCCGCGGCGCCGACGGATGCGGTCAGCTACGCCGACGCCGAGCACTATGCGAGCGCGTTCTCCGAGGCGTACAAGCAGGTCGTCACCCCCGCCGAGGCCATCGGGGACATCGCCGTCATCAAAGAACTCAGCGACGATTCGGTCAAGCTGGTGTTCTCCGACCGGGACGAGCAGGGCGTCGCGCAGCTGACCTGGTTCCTGGGCGGCCGCACCGCCTCACTCAGCCAGTTGTTGCCGATGCTGCAGAGCATGGGCGTCGTGGTCCTCGAAGAGCGCCCGTTCACCGTCACCCGGCCCGACGGGCTGCTGGTGTGGATCTACCAGTTCAAGATCGTCCCGCATCCGACCATCCCGTTGGCGGCGTCGGACGAAGAGCGCGAGGCGGGTGCGCAACGATTCGCCGACGCCGTCACCGCCATCTGGCAGGGCCGGGTGGAGATCGACCGGTTCAACGAGCTGGTGATGCGCGCCGGGCTGACCTGGCAGCAGGTGGTGCTGCTGCGCGCCTACGCGAAATACCTGCGCCAGGCCAACTTTCCCTACAGCCAGTCCTACATCGAGACGGTTCTCAACGACCATCCCTCGACCGCACGGTCGTTGGTCGCGTTGTTCGAAGCGCTTTTCGACCCCAGCTCCGCCGGCAGCGGCCGGGACGCGCAAGCCGCCGCCGCCGCCGTCGCCGCCGACATCGACGCGTTGGTGAGCCTGGACACCGACCGCATCCTGCGGGCGTTCGCCTCGTTGGTCCAAGCCACGCTGCGCACCAATTACTTTGTCAACCGCCCGGATTCGGCGCGCAGCCGCAATGTGCTGTCGGTCAAGCTGAACGCGCAACTGATCGACGAGCTGCCGCTGCCGCGGCCCAAATTCGAGATCTTCATCTACTCGCCCCGAGTCGAAGGCGTGCACCTGCGCTTCGGCCCGGTCGCGCGCGGCGGGCTGCGCTGGTCTGACCGCCGCGACGACTTCCGCACCGAGATTCTGGGCCTGGTCAAGGCGCAGGCGGTCAAGAACGCCGTCATCGTGCCGGTCGGTGCCAAAGGCGGCTTCGTCGTCAAGCGTCCGCCGCTGCCGACCGGCGACCCCGCCGCCGACCGCGACGCCACCCGCGCCGAAGGCGTCGCCTGCTATCAGCTGTTCATCTCCGGACTGCTCGACGTCACCGACAACGTCGACCACGCCACCAAGGCCGTCCATCCGCCACCCGGGGTGGTGCGCCGCGACGGCGACGACGCCTATTTGGTCGTGGCGGCGGACAAGGGCACCGCCACCTTCTCCGACATCGCCAACGACGTCGCGAAGTCGTACGGCTTCTGGCTCGGCGACGCGTTCGCTTCCGGGGGATCGGTCGGCTACGACCACAAGGCCATGGGCATCACCGCCAAAGGCGCGTGGGAGGCGGTCAAGCGGCACTTCCGCGAGATCGGCGTGGACACCCAATCCGAGGACTTCACCGTCGTCGGCGTCGGCGACATGAGCGGCGACGTGTTCGGCAACGGCATGCTGTTGAGCAAGCACATCCGGCTGATCGCCGCGTTCGACCACCGGCACATCTTCCTCGATCCCGACCCCGATGCGGCGTCGTCATGGGTGGAACGCAAGCGGATGTTCGATCTGCCGCGGTCCAGCTGGGACGATTACGACAAGTCGCTGATCAGCGCGGGCGGCGGGGTGTACAGCCGGGAACAGAAGGCCATCCCGATCAGCCCGCAGGTCCGCGAAGCCCTCGGCATCGATGGGGACGTGCAGGAAATGGCGCCGCCCAACCTCATTCGCGCGATTCTTCAGGCGCCGGTCGACCTGCTGTTCAACGGCGGCATCGGCACCTACATCAAAGCCGAAGCGGAATCCGATGCCGATGTCGGCGACCGCGCCAACGACCCGGTGCGCGTCAACGGAAGTCAGGTGCGCGCCAAGGTGATCGGCGAAGGCGGCAACCTCGGCGTGACCGCCCTGGGCCGAGTTGAATTCGACCTGTCGGGCGGTCGGATCAACACCGACGCACTCGACAACTCCGCCGGTGTCGACTGCTCCGACCACGAGGTCAACATCAAGATCCTGATCGACTCGCTGGTCACCGCGGGCAAGGTCAAGGCCGAGGAACGTAAGCAGCTGCTCGAGTCGATGACCGACGAGGTCGCCACGCTGGTACTCACCGACAACGAGGACCAGAACGACCTGATGGGCACCAGCCGCACCAACGCGGCCAGCCTGCTTCCCGTGCACGCTGACCAGATCAAGTACCTCGTCGCCGAGCGCGGCGTCAACCGCGAACTCGAAGCGCTGCCGTCGGAGAAGGAGATCGCCCGGCGCACCGAGGCCGGCATCGGCCTCACGTCACCCGAATTGGCGACGTTGATGGCGCACGTGAAGCTGGGCCTCAAAGAGGAATTGTTGAAGACCGAGCTGCCCGACCAGGACGTCTTCGCCTCGCGGTTGCCCTATTACTTCCCCAAGCCGCTTCGGGAACGGTTCACCCCGGAGATCCGGGGGCACCAACTGCGCCGCGAGATCGTCACGACCATGCTGGTCAACGACATGGTGGACACCGCGGGCATCAGTTACGCCTACCGGATCGCCGAGGACGTCGGCGTCACACCCATCGACGCCGTGCGCACGTACGCGGCCACCAACGCGATCTTCGGCGTCGGACACACCTGGCGGCGCATCCGCGCGGCCAATCTGCCGGTCGCGCTGTCCGACCGGTTGACCCTGGACACCCGGCGGCTGATCGACCGGGCCGGTCGCTGGCTGCTGAACTACCGGCCCCAGCCGCTGGCCGTCGGCGCCGAGATCAACCGCTTCGCCGCGAAGGTCAGAGCCCTGACGCCACACATGTCGGAGTGGCTGCGCGGCGACGACAAGGCCATCGTCGAGAAGGAGGCCGCCGAATTCACCGCGCAGGGTGCGCCGCCGGACCTGGCCTACCGGGTGGCTGCCGGGCTGTACCGCTACAGCCTGCTCGACATCATCGACATCGCCGACATCACCGAGATCGAGACCGCCGAGGTTGCCGACACATATTTCGCGTTGATGGACCGCCTGGGCACCGACTCGCTGCTCACCGCGGTGTCCGAACTGCCTCGCAACGACCGCTGGCACTCCTTGGCGCGCTTGGCGATTCGCGACGACATCTACGCCTCGTTGCGGTCGCTGTGCTTCGACGTGCTCGCGGTGGGTGAGCCCGACGAGAGCGGTGAGCAGAAGATCGCCGAGTGGGAACACATCAGCGCGTCCCGGGTGGAACGGGCACGCCGCACCCTCGACGAGATACGGGAGAGCGGCGCGACGGATCTCGCGACCCTGTCGGTGGCGGCGCGGCAGATCCGGCGCATGACCCGCACCAGCGGTCGAGGTTCGTCGGGGTGAGCATCGGATACGTCGCGGCGGTGCCGGTGCGCTGGTCGGACATCGACATGTACCAGCACGTCAACCACGCCACCATGGTCACGATCCTCGAAGAGTCGCGGGTGCCCTTCCTCAAGGAGCCGTTCGGCGCCGACATCACCACCATCGGCCTGCTGATCGCCGACGTGCGGGTTACCTACAAAGACCAACTGCGGCTGGCCGACTCGCCGCTGCAGGTGACCATCTGGACCAAGCGGCTGCGGGCCGTCGACTTCACCCTGGGCTACGAAGTGCGTTCGGTGAATGCCGACCCGGAGTCCAAGCCCGCCGTCATCGCCGAGTCGCAGCTGGCCGCGGTGCACATCAAGGAGCAGCGGCTGGTGCGACTGTCGCCGCACCATCGGGAGTACCTGCAGCGGTGGATTCGGTAGCGGAGCGCGGGCTGTGGCTGCCTGACGACGCCCACCGCGCGGATCTGGCCAAGTTCGTCGATCATGCGCTGCGCCTCGACGATGCCGCGGTCATCCGGCTTCGCGCCCGCGCAACGGGACTCGTGACCGCGTGGGTGGCAACGGGTTTCGATGTGCTGGCCAGTCGCGTGGTGGCCGGCACGGTGCGGCCAGACGACATGTCGGTCGGCGCCGACGGATTGGCGCGCGGGCTGGCGGCTGCCGCGGCCGCCGACGGCTACGTCGAACCCGGTTTCGCCATGGACTCGGCGTGGCGGGGCGCACTGCCGCCGGATTCGGGGTTCACCCACCTCGACGACGTACCGGCCAAGGCGATCCTGGAGCTGTCCCAGAGCGGTGCCCAATTGGCCCGCGAGCACGGCAGCGCCCACGGCCCGCCGGTCTCGCTGCTGGATCAGGAGGTCATCGAGGTCAGCTCCGGTGACACCGTGGTCGGATTGCCGATGCGCTGCGTATTCGCCTTGACCGCAATGGGTTTCCTGCCGCCATCGGCGGACGCGATCGGCGACGACGAAGTGATCCGGGTGCGGGTGCTGCCGACCTGGCTGCGCGTCGACGCGCGATTCGGGTCGGTGTACCGACGGCGGGGGCCGGCATCGCTGGTGCTGCGCTGAGCCGCGTGCCAGATCACCCGGGCTTTTGAATCAGCGCGAGTTTTTCGCGGAGCCTCAGGTGCGGTAGACCGTCCACAACGGCAGCACGCTGTTGAGGTAGTCCATGAATTTCTTCAGACCCACCCGATGCTGCCCGTAGCCGTACGGGTCTTCGGCGTATTCGGGAAACGCGATGCCCAGTCCGAACAAGCCGGGAGCGATGATCCCGTTCTGCTGGTTGTACTCCAGGGGCCCCCACTGCGGTGTCGTCGGCAGTTCCCGGCGATCGAAGCCGACGGTGTAGACCACGCGGTCGCACTCGGCCAGTTTCTCTTCGAATTCGGGACTGGAAACCCAGTACCTTTCCAGCCGATCCGGGTACACCCCGTCGATATTCTCCCGGGCCCACTCGGCCGCCCGGCCTTTGAGGCCGGTGTCATCGAACAGGATCCAATCATCGAGGTACACCGCATATTTGAGAGGACTGCGGTAGAAGTTGATCACCTTGTTGACCGGATGGCGCAATAGATGAGGCAGCGCGATCATCGACGAGTGCGAGGAGCCGAAGACGGCCACCGTCGCACCTTCGAGCGGTTCGGCGGCGAGCTTCTCGGGGTCCAGTGCCACCTCGACCGGTATCTCGTCCAACTGCGGATAGTTCAGTTTCCTGGGCACCGCACCGACGGCCAGAATCACATTGTCGGCGATGACGGGGTCACCCTCGGTCTCGATGCGCCACCGCCTGTTCTCCAGGAAAAGCGCGGTCGCCGTGGTCTGGAAGGCATGCACCCGCTCGCGCAGATGGTCGGTGATCCACAACAACGGGTCGGCTACCAGTGCCAGCGCGCACGTCTCGGCCGGGTCAACCTCACGCAGCGGCAGGGGTGGCGCCTCGGAGAAGCGAAATGACTTGGCGCCGTTGAGATATTCCAGGAATGTGCCGGCAACGGTGTTGCTGGATACCGACCGCCACTTGGCGCCGAGATCGCCCGCGCCGAAGGCCGGGTCGATCCAGGCGAGCCTTTCCTGCGGGATGCCCCGGTCCAGCAGCCGCCCGACCGCGGCGATTCCCGCGGGTCCCGCTCCGATCACTGCCCACGCGTACGAAGTCATGCATCACCTATAGAGCAGCGAGCGACCGAAAGCGAGCGAACGGTTACCCGAGCCATGCCGCGCCGTCCGCCGGCAACCGGCCGTCCACCAGCGGCGCGCTGCTCAACAACAGCTCGCCCGGCGGCAGCGCGACCGGCTGATAACCGGCGTTGAGCACGCAGACCAGGCCGCCGCCGCGGCGCCGGAAGATCAGCACCCCGGCCGGCGAGGACAACCAGTCGATCGCTGTTCCGTCGAATTCGGTTCGCGCACCGCGCAATCGAATGACTTCGCGGAAGAACGCCAGCGTTGACCCGGCGTCGGCGCGCTGCTTCTCGACGGTCAGTGACGCCCAGTCGGCGGGCATCGGCAGCCAGGTGTCGGGGTTCGTGGAAAACCCGAACGGGGGAGCGTCACCCGACCACGGCATCGGAACCCGGCATTTGTCGCGGCCGCGCTCGGTGTGCCCGGAGCGTTCCCACGTCGGGTCCTGCAGCACCTCATCGGGCAGATCCACGTCCGGCAAACCCAGTTCCGAACCGTTGTAGACGAACAGCGCGCCGGGCAGCGCGAGCATCAGCATGACCATCGCCTTCGCCCGGGCCAGGCCGACCTCACCGCCGCCGTATCGGGTGACCTCGCGGCCCACATCGTGGTTGGACAGCGTCCAGGTCGGGGTGGCATTCTCCAGCGCCGCGGCCTCCAGCGAATTCTGAACCGCGGCATGAATCTCGGCCGCGTCGAAGTCGGTGCGGGTGAGCCGGAAGTTGAAGCCGAGATGCAGTTCATCGGGCCGGACGTATTCCGCCCACTGCGCGTTGTCGTGGACCCACACCTCTCCGACGGTCACCGCGTCGGGGTAGTCGTTCATGACGGTGCGGATGTCGCGGTGGATGGCGTGCACGTGCGGCCGGTTGAAGCGCGGGTCCTCGTCGCTGTGCCGCAGGATCTCGACTGCGGCATCCGGCGCGTCCGGCAGGCCCGCCGGCTTGGCCATCCCGTGCGCCACGTCGATGCGGAACCCGTCCACCCCGCGTTCCAGCCAGAACCGCAGCGTCTTCTCGAAGTCGTCGAAGATCTCCGGGTTGTCCCAATTCAGGTCCGGCTGCTCGGTGTCGAACAGGTGCAGATACCACTGCCCGGGGTTGCCATTCGGCTCGATCACCCGCGTCCACGCCGGGCCGCCGAACACCGACTCCCAATTGTTCGGCGGCAGCAGGCCATCCGGCCCGCGGCCGTCGCGGAAGAAATATCGTTCGCGTGCGTCGGTGCCCGGGCCGGCGCCCAGCGCGGCCTGAAACCACGGATGCTGGGAGCTGGTGTGGTTGGGCACCACGTCCATGGTGACCTTGATGTTGCGGGCGTGCGCCGCGGCGATCAGCCGCTCGAAGGCGGCCATCCCGCCGAACAGCGGGTCGATGTCCCTGGGATCGGCAACGTCGTAGCCGTGGTCGGCCATCGGCGAGACGGTGACGGGGTTGACCCAGATCGCGTCCACGCCGAGCCACACCAGATGATCCAGCCGGTCGGCGAGCCCGTCGAGGTCGCCAACACCGTCACCATCGCTGTCGGCGAACGACCGCGGATACACCTGGTAGAACACCGCGGACTGCCACCACGGCTGTGACTGGGCTGCCATCAGATCGCCGAGTTGACGAGGGAGTGCGCAGCCATCTCCAGATACTGGAGCAACTGCCGCCGATGCTCGTCGTCCAGCGTCTGGGAGTCAATGGAGCCCACGGCGGTGTACATGCACCTCAGCCAGGCGTCGCGTTCGAGCGCAGTGATCCGGAACGGCACGTGCCGCATCCGCAACCGCGGGTGTCCGCGCTGCTCAGAGTAGGTGCGCGGGCCGCCCCAGTACTGCTCGAGGAACATCCGCAGCCGCTCCTCGGCGCCGCTGAGGTCCTCCTCGGGGTAGAGCGGACGCAGGATTTCGTCCTCGGCAACCTGCTCGTAGAAGCGCGAGACGATCGCGTCGAAGGTCTTGGCGCCCCCGATGGCGTCGTAGAAGGTTTCTGTTGTTTGATCCATCGCTGTCCATTGTGAGGCACCCGCGACCGTGGCCGCGACGCTCCGGCTATTCACCGGATCGACACGGCGCCGACCGGGAATAGGCGTGCGATCTGCAGAAAATCGTGGTGAACTGTCGGCGGAGGATTTATGGCGCAGCGCAACAAACGCCGCAGCCACCGCAGTTCGGGTGCCGCGGCATATGGGACCGGGCCTGCCGCCGCGCCATCTCTCCATAGTGTCGACACCCATCCGCCTTCGCGCACCGACGGCGCATCCATCTGGAGCCGGCGGCGGGTGCTGTTGCTGAACTCCACCTACGAGCCGCTCACCGCGTTGCCGATGCGGCGCGCGATCGTCATGGTGATCTGCGGCAAGGCCGACGTGGTACACGACGACCCGGCCGGGCTGATCATCCATTCCGCGACCCGCTCGATCGCGGTGCCGTCCGTGATCCAGCTGCGGTCCTACGTCCGGGTGCCCTACCGCGCCCGGGTGCCGATGACGCGGGCAGCGTTGATGCACCGCGACCGGTTCTGCTGCGCCTACTGCGGCGCCAAGGCCGACACCGTCGACCACGTGGTGCCGCGCAGCCGCGGTGGTGACCACTCGTGGGAGAACTGCGTCGCGTGCTGCTCGGCATGCAACCACCGCAAGGGCGACAAACTGCTCAGCGAACTCGGCTGGGCGTTGCGGCGCGCGCCGCTACCGCCGACCGGTCAGCACTGGCGGCTGCTGTCCACGGTCAAGGAGCTGGACCCGTCGTGGGCCCGCTACCTCGGTGAGGGCGCGGCCTGATTCTGGGAATTTCCGGGGTCCTAGGTGTCCCGGTATCACCCCGGGTGGGATACGGTTTGCGTCGTGAACGCTATGCAGACTCACCTGCTGCTAGTAGGTGTCCCGTTGTTGCTGGTGGTGGTCCTGAGCTTGCTGACCTTGACGCGCAAGGGCCCGCATCCCAAGAGCTATAACCTGTCGGAGAAGTGGACACACGCGCCGATTCTGTGGGCCGCCACCGATGAGGCTGTCGGCGGTTCCCACGGTGGTCACGGCCGGTCGGAGTTCACGGTTGGAGGTGGCGCAAGTGGCACATGGTGAAGTCGCGACGGTAGAGCCCACCGACCTGCCCAAGGGTTGGGTGCTCACGACGAGCGGACGCATCTCCGGGGTCACCGAGCCCGGCGAGCTTTCGGTGCACTACCCGTTCTCCATCAAAGAGCTTGTCGCCGTGGACGATGCGCTGAAGTACGCCTCGCGTGCTTCCAAGGCGCGGTTCGCCGTCTACCTCGGTGACCTGGGCAGCGACACCGCCGCCCGGGCTCGCGAGCTCCTGGCCAAGGTCCCGACCCCCAACAACGCGGTGCTGCTCGCGGTGTCGCCGAATCAGAGCGCCATTGAGGTGGTGTACGGCTCCGAGGTGCGTGGTCGGGGTGCGGAGTCGGCGGCCCCGCTCGGTGTGGCCGCCGCTTCGTCGGCGTTCGAGCAGGGCAATCTGATCGACGGCCTGGTCAGCGCGATCCGGGTGCTCAGCGGGGGCATATCGCCGGCCTGACCGCCGGTGCGCCTCAGCGCGACGCGTGACGAGTTATGCACAGCGGTGGCGGGACAACGCCGCCCGTCGTGCGATCGCGCCCGACGTCGTCGCCGAGATCGCCGAACGTCACGGCATCGACGCGGCCGCGCTGACTCTTCTCGACGGGTACGAGGAGATCACCGATCCGCATGGCAAGTCGTTCTTCCTCGTCCCCTCCGGCATTAGCGGAGACGAGGTACGCCGGGCGGTGCTGCTGACCTACGTACTCAACGCCGGCACCGACTACGGCAACGCGGGCCGCCACCCGGGGATAACGAATGACTTCCCCGAGACGGCGTACTCGACCGCCGAGGTCGGGCGGATCAAGGACCGGCAGCGGGCCAACAGCTGGAGCTACGACCGGGACGTCCGGTTCGTCCACCGCAACGGCGGTCGCCTGATGACGACGCCGCACGGGATCCTGATGGGCACCGGCGGCAACTGGCTTCAGCGGCTCTACAGCCAGCGGGGTGGAACGACCTGGGGTGACATCTTCATGGTCAACACCGCCCGCGGGGCCGACCCCGCCGAGGCGCTGCGCGGCATCGTCCGCGCGCAATCGCCCCGGCTGGCACTGGACCGGCTCCTGCACCACGAGGAGCGGCACAGCGCGCAGTGGGCGGAACTGGGCTATGCGGGCATGCTGCGCGCCTACAGCTGGGAACTGTTTCGCGAGTTGGTCTTTCGCCGCACCAACCGGCTGGAACTGGCGGCCGGCTTACGCGACGGCGGCTACTGCTGAGCCTCGGCGTCGAACTTGCGTGCCCGCAAGGACCGCTTCACCCCGGCCTGCCCTTCGAGCACCAAGCGGCGCAGCGACGGCGGCACCTCGGATTCCGGTGCTTGCAGGAACTTGTCGGCTGCGGCAATCGCCTCCTCGCTGATGTCCCAGTGCGGGTACAAGCCGATCACCACCGACTGTGCGACTTCGCTGGACCGGCGCGCCCACACCGCCGGGATCACCTCGAAATAGCGGTCGGTGAACGGCTTGAGCAACTCGCCCTGTCCCGGGGCGGCGATGCCTGCGATGATCGCCCGGCTCAACGCGTTGGCCAGGGTGTCGTCTTCGACCACGCGGGTGTACGCATCCTGCTTCACCTGCAGCTGCGGTCGCGCCGCCGACGCTTGAGCTCCGTGCCGTCGGCCCGCGGCCGTCCGGTCGTTCTGCGTCTCGGCGTCGATGCGCGGCGTATCGGGACCGTCGGCGTCGATTGCGCCGGCGGTGGCCAGGGCGACGACCACCCGCCAACGCAGGTCGGTGTCCACGTCCAGGCCCGCCAGGCCCTGCTCGGCCGGGTCCCGGTCCAGTAACGCCGACAGCACGTCCACGTGCCGCGGCGACAGCACCGACGTGCACAAGGCGTTGACGAAGACCAGCTGATGATCCGATCCGGGTTCGGCGCCGCGGGCCAACTCCAGCAGCCGGTCGGCGAGCTGCGGCCACCCGTGCTCGCGAGCCCACCCCGGCTCGGCGTAGGAACCCACCGCCGTCTGTGCCTGCAACAGCAGCCGCTGCGCCACCGTCACCTCGCTCTCGGCCTGGATGCCGTTCAGCACCAACGCCACGAAGTCGCGGGCACGCAGTTCGGCCTCGCGGGTCATCTCCCAGGCGGCCGACCAGACCAGCGAGCGCGGCAGCGGCTCGGCGATATCGGCAATGCGCTCCAGCGCGGTCTGCAGCGACTCCGGGTCAAGCCGCAGCGAACAGTAAGTGAAGTCGTCGTCGTTGACCAAAACCAGCTTGCCCCGCGAAACTCCTACCAGCGCAGGCACTTCGGTGGTTTCGCCCTCGACATCGAGTTCTTCGCGGTGCACCCGCACCAACTTGCCGGAGCCCTCGTCGTCGTAGATGCCCACGGCCACCCTGTGCACCCGCGTCTCACCCTTGCCGGGCGCGGCACCGCTCTGCGTCACCGCGAACCGGGTGAACTTACCGTCACCGTCGACATCGAAGTCCGGCCGTAATGTATTGAGCCCGGTGGTTTTCAGCCATTGCTGCCCCCAGTTCGACAGGTCGCGGCCGGACGCCTTCTCCAGCGCGGACAGCAGATCACTGAAGGTCGCGTTGCCGAATGCGTGAGTCTTGAAGTAATCCCGCAACCCGGCCAGGAAGTGGTCCAAGCCCACGTAGGCGACGAGCTGCTTGAGCACCGAGGCGCCCTTTGCGTAGGTGATGCCGTCGAAGTTCACCTCGACCGCGTGCAGGTCGGGGATGTCCGCGGCGATGGGGTGGGTGGAGGGCAGCTGGTCCTGACGGTAGGCCCACGACTTCTCCACCGTCGCGAATGTTGTCCAGGCTTCGGTGTATTCGGTCGATTCGGCCTGGCACAGCACCGAGGCGAAGGTGGCGAACGACTCGTTGAGCCACAGGTCGTCCCACCAGGTCATGGTGACCAGGTCGCCGAACCACATGTGCGCCATTTCGTGCAGCACCGTCTCGGCTCGGCGCTCGTAGGACGCCCGGGTGACCTTGCTGCGGAACACGTAGTCTTCCAGGAACGTCACCGCCCCGGCGTTTTCCATTGCGCCGGCGTTGAATTCGGGCACGAACAGCTGGTCGTACTTGCCGAACGCGTAGGGCATACCGAAGTTGCGGTGGTAGAAGCCGAAGCCCTGCTTGGTCTCGGTGAACAGCCGCTCGGCGTCCATGTGCGGCGCCAGCGAGGCGCGGCAGTAGATGCCGAGCGGGATCTCGCCGTGCTCGTCGCTGTAGGTGTCATTCCACGCCGCATACGGTCCGGCCACCAGGGCCACCAGGTAGGTGCTCATCCGCGGGGTGGTGGCGAAGGTGTGGATGGCGGCCTTGTCGCCCTCCTCTACGGACAGCGGCGCGCCGTTGGAGACCACCTGCCAGTGCTTGGGCGCGGTCACCTGAACGTCGAACGTGGCCTTGAGGTCCGGCTGGTCGAAGCAGGCGAACATCCGCTTGGCGTCGGCGGTTTCGAACTGCGAGTACAGGTAGGTCTCGTCGTCGACCGGGTCGACGAAGCGGTGCAGGCCTTCGCCGGTGTTGGAGTAACGGCAGTCCGCGTCCACCACGACGACGTTGCGGTCGGCCAGGCCGCGCAACGTGATACCGGTCGACTCGTCGTAGCCGGACACGTCGAGGTCTTGACCGTTGAGGCTGGCGCTGTGAATGGTGTCGGCGGCCAGGTCAAGCACGGTCTCGGCACCGGCGAGGGCATCGAACACCACGGTGGTGGTGGAGCGGAAGGTGCGTTCGCCGGGTTTGCCCGCGCCGTCGGTGACGTCAAGGTTGATCTGGTAGCTGTGCACGGTGACCAGGGCGGCGCGTTCGACTGCCTGGTCGCGAGTGAGGTTGGGAAGGGCCACGCGCTCCAACATATCGGCTGAGCGTCGCCGCTTCAGCGCGCAGCATCCCCGCGGGAACAGTCCGGGTGTGGCTACGGTTGTGTCTGAGCGGACTGTCCGATGTGTCGACGAGAGGACGCAGTAATGGCCGAGAAGTCTGAAGCTGGGTTTTGGTTCGATCCGCTGTGTCCGTGGTGCTGGATCACCTCGCGCTGGATCCTCGAGGTGGAGAAGGTCCGCGACATCGAAGTGAACTGGCACGTCATGAGCCTTGCGGTGCTCAATGAGAATCGCGAGGGACTGCCGGAGCAGTACAAGGAAATGATGGCCAAGGCCTGGGGGCCGGTGCGGGTGGCCATTGCCGCCGAGCAGGCCCACGGCAAGAAGGTGCTGGAGCCGCTCTACACGGCCATGGGCACCCGCATCCACAACGAGGGCAACAAGGATCTCGAAGAGGTCATCAAGTTGTCGCTCGCCGACGCCGGCCTGCCCGCCGAACTGGCCGAGGCCGCAACCAGCACCGACTATGACGAGGCCCTGCGCAAGAGCCACCACGCCGGCATGGACGCGGTGGGTCCCGACGTCGGCACACCGACGATCCACGTCAACGGGGTGGCGTTCTTCGGCCCGGTGATCTCGAAGATCCCGCGCGGCGAAGAGGCCGGCAAGCTCTGGGACGCCTCGGTGACCTTCGCGTCCTACCCGCACTTCTACGAGCTCAAGCGGACACGCACCGAGCCGCCCCAGTTCGACTGAGCTCAGCTCGACCGACCACACCAAGCGTGCGACCGCGCCGAGTGGCCCACGCTCGGCGGGTGGCCGTCGTGGAGCCCCGCGCCCGCTGATGCAGAATGACCGGCATGCGCGTCTACCTGGGTGCCGACCACGCCGGCTATGAGCTCAAGCAACACATCATCGAGCACCTGAAGAAGACCGGCCACGAGCCGATCGACTGCGGCGCCTTCAGCTACGACGCCGAGGACGACTACCCGGCGTTCTGCATCGCCGCGGCAACCCGCACGGTCGCCGACCCGGACAGCCTCGGCATTGTGCTGGGCGGGTCCGGCAACGGTGAGCAGATCGCCGCCAACAAGGTGCCGGGCGCCAGGTGTGCGCTGGCATGGAGCGTGGAAACGGCGTCATTGGCGCGCCAGCACAACAACGCGCAGTTGATCGGCATCGGCGGTCGAATGCACACCGTGGAGGAGGCGCTGGCCATCGTCGATGCGTTCGTGTCCACGCCCTGGTCGAAAGCCGAACGGCACCAACGCCGCATCGACATTCTCGCCGAATACGAACGGACCCACGAAGCGCCGCCGGTGCCCGGCGTCTCTTCCTGAGGAGACTGACAGCCAGTGCCCGAAGGCCATACGCTGCACCGGCTGGCCCGGCTGCATCAGCGCCGCTTCGCCGGAAACCCCGTGGCGGTATCCAGCCCGCAGGGACGCTTCGCCGACGCAGCAGTGGTGAACGGTCGGGTGCTGCGGCGCGCCAGCGCGTGGGGCAAGCACCTGTTCCACCACTACGAAGGTGGCCCGATCGTGCATGTGCACCTCGGGCTCTACGGCGCCTTCTCGGAATGGCAACGGCAAGACGGTCAAATGCCCGATCCCGTCGGACAGGTGCGGATGCGGATGGTCGGTACCGAATACGGCACCGATCTACGCGGACCCACGGTGTGCGAGGTCATCGACGCGGCCCAGGTCGACGACGTCGTCGCCCGGCTGGGGCCCGACCCGTTGCGTGCCGACGCCGACCCGGCGTGGCCCTGGGCACGAATCAGCAAGTCGCGCAGGCCCATCGGTTCCATGCTGATGGATCAGACCGTCATCGCGGGCGTGGGCAACGTCTACCGCAATGAGCTGTTGTTCCGCCACGGCATCGACCCCTACCGGCCCGCGCAGAAGGTCTCCGAGGCGGAGTTCGCCGCGGCGTGGGCGGATCTCGTGGCGTTGATGAAGGTCGGGTTGCGGCGCGGCAAGATCATCGTCGTCCGCCCCGAGCACGATCATGGTGCGCCCTCGTACGCACCCGGTCGGCCCCGCACGTACGTGTACCGGCGGGCCGGTGAACCGTGTCGGGTGTGCGGGGAGGTGGTCCGCACGGCGGTGCTGGAAGGCCGCAACGTGTTCTGGTGTCCGACCTGCCAAATTTGACCGTGTGGCGCGAAAGTTCAGTATTCACTGAGGATTTCGATCACGGTCAGCGTCAAGCCGTTTACCAGTAAATTCGCAGAAGAAACGCTGACGTCTACAGTTTCGCGGCTGGGCAGGCGGGTAGAAGATGTCCTTGTGAAAAACATTTCCCGTTTAGCTGCAACCCTTTTCGCCATGGCCGCTGCGCTGGGACTCGCCGGTGTGGGAGCGGCGACCACAGCTGCCGCACAACCCGCGCCTTTGCCTGACTATCACTGGTGCCCTGGACAATTCTGGGACCCGGGCTGGGGCCAGAACTGGGACGGCGGTAACTGTCACGACGATCATCACCGCGACAGAGATGGCAATGACCACAGTCGCGACTGGAACAACGGCTGGCGCCGATAGCGATTCAGTCGTCGGCGGGCAGGACGCCGAGCGCGCGGTAGACCTCGTTACTGAGGGCGACACTGCGCGGGTCGGCGTTCGCCTTGCTGGCGTCGAAACGGTTGGACACGTATCCGTAGCCGATCCGGTGTTCGAGGTCGACAAACGCGAATGAGCCGCCGAGACCACCGTGGCCGAAGACCAGTGGGTTGGGGCCGTTGACGCAGCGCTGGTTCAGCATGTAACCCAGGCCCCACCCGTGGTCGGCCACCCGCGGCCCCAGCACCAGGTCGGGCTCGAAGCCGCCCTGGCAGACCCGAACCAGGTCCATGTGCTCGCGGCTCAGCAGCTTCTCCTGGGCCAGTGCGTTGTAGAACGTGGCCATCCCGAGCGCGGACACCTGCGCGTTGGTGCCGGGGAATTCCAGCTGCCGCCACAGCTGCAGGTTTTCGGTGTCCAGGTCGTCGTCGGCGAGGAATCCCATCGAGATCGACATGCCGGCCTTCGGGTGGTCGGCCAAGCTGGTCGGATCGCTGGGGGCCTGCAGTTCGGCCAGCAACTGCCGGCCGGTCGGCTTGTTCACCCGCTCGGCGCAGCGGGCCTGCTCGGCCGGCGTCAGGCCGATGTGGATCTCGGCTCCGATCGGTTGGGCGATCTCGGTGCGCAGGTACTGCCCGATGGTCCGCCCGGTGACGCGACGGAAAACCTCGCCGAGGATGAATCCGAAGGTGGTCATGTGATAGCCCTGCGCCGTGCCGGGCTTCCACCACGGCTCGGCGATCTCGAGCTGCCGGCAGACGTAATCCCAGTCGCAAAGCTGCTCGGTGGTCACCCGCGTACGCGGTCCGATGACCCCGGAGCGGTGACTCATCACCATGGCCAGCGTGATGTCGTCCTTGCCGGCCTGGCCGAACTCGGGCCAGTAGCGGGTCACCGGCGCATGCAGGTCCAGCTCACCGCGATCCGCGAGCTGGTGGATGCAGGTCGACGTCAGACCCTTGGTGCCGGACAGCACGGTGGTCAGCGTGTCCTCCTGCCACGGCCGGGTGCCCGCGCCGTCGGCCCAGCCACCCCACAGATTGACCACCAGATGACCGTCGACCCATACGGCGACGGCGGCGCCGACTTCCCCACGCAGCGTGAAATTGCGCTCGAACGCGTCGCGCACTCCGACGAAGTTCGAGGCGCATGAGCCTTGAATAGTGACGCTTCCCAGGTCGCTCATTGCGCCTTTCTACCGTGCAAAATCTTAGCTCAGAGCGGGCGACGGGAATCGAACCCGCGTAGCTAGTTTGGAAGACTAGGGCTCTACCATTGAGCTACGCCCGCAAGTGTTAGTCGAGCGAGACTGTACGTGGTGGCGTAGATCAAATCTAATCGACGCAGTCGCGTGACCGCAGCGTAAGGTCCGAGGTCGCCTCCGGGCCGGGTCCCGGCTGGCCGTAGGATCGCGAGGTCAGCGCGGGGTGTAGCGCAGCTTGGTAGCGCATCCGCTTTGGGAGCGGAAGGCCGCAGGTTCAAATCCTGTCACCCCGACCAGCCCGACAAGCGCACAGCCGCACGCAGGAACGACAAACCGAGGAGCACGCCGTGAAGAGCACCGTTACGACTTTGAGCCCGACCCGGGTTCGTATCAACGTGGAGGTGCCGTTCACCGAGCTCGAACCCGATTTCCAGCGCGCCTATAAGGAGCTGGCCAAGCAGGTGCGGCTGCCCGGCTTCCGGCCCGGCAAGGCGCCGGCCCGCCTGCTCGAGGCGCGCTTCGGCCGCGAGGCGCTGCTGGACCAGGTCATCGAGGACGCCGTGCCGAGCCGTTACGGCCAAGCGTTGACGGAGTCGGACGTGCAACCGATCGGCCGGCCCAACATCCAGGTGACCAAGAAGGAGTACGGCGAAGAATTGCAGTTCTTCGCCGAGGTCGACGTCCGTCCCAAGCTGGAGATCCCCAATCTGGACGCGCTGACCGTCTCGGTCGAGCCGGTGCAGGTCGCCGACGAGGAGGTCGAGGCGGAACTGGACTCGCTGCGGGCGCGGTTCGGCACACTGGCCGGTGTCGACCGACCGGTGCAGACCGGTGACTTCGTCTCGATCGACCTGTCGGCGACGGTGGACGGCGAGGAAGTGCCGAATGCCGCTGCCGAGGGGCTGTCGCATGAGGTCGGCTCCGGCCGCCTGATCGCGGGCCTGGACGACGCTCTGGTGGGCCTGTCCGTCGATGAGTCGCGAGTGTTCACCGCCAAGCTGGCGACCGGCGAACATGCGGGCCAGGAGGCCGAGGTGACCGTCACGGTCAAGTCGGTCAAGGAGCGCGAACTGCCCGAGCCGGACGACGAGTTCGCTCAGCTGGCCAGCGAGTTCGACACCATCGAGGAACTGCGCGCCAGCCTGGCCGAGCAGGTTCGCAACACCAAGCGCGCCCAGCAGGCCGACCAGATCCGCAACGCCGCCCTGGACGCGCTGCTCGAGCAGGTCGAGGTGCCGGTGCCGGACGCGATCGTCCGCTCGCAGATGGACGAGACATTGCAAGCCGCGATGAGCGGGCTGAACCAGGACCCGGCCAAGTTCGCCGAGGTGCTTGAGCAGCAGGGCTCGTCCCGCGAGGAGTTCGAAGCCGAAGCGCGCACCGCCGCCGAGAACAACGTCAAGCGGCAGCTGCTGCTGGACGCCATCGCCGACGAGCTCGACGTCCAGGTCGCTCAGGAGGACCTGACCGAGCGCCTGGTGATGACGTCCCGGCAGTACGGCATCGAGCCGCAACAGCTGTTCGCCTATCTGCAGGAGAACAATCAGCTGGCCGCCATGTTCGCCGACGTGCGGCGCGGTCTGGCGGTCGCGGCCGTGATCGAGAAGGCGACCGTCACCGACAACGACGGCAACACGATCGATACCAGTGAGTTCTTCGGCAAGCGGCACGCCGGCCACGATCACGATCACGATCACGGCCATGATCACGATGGGGCCGAGGATGCGTCCGAAGCCGACGACGCGACCGTCGAGGCCCAAGGCGCCGAAGAAGGCAGCGAAGAAGCGGCCCAAGACGACAACGCCGAACAGGCCGACGAACCCACCTCGTGACGCTGTGAGCGAACGAGCCCTTCTCAGGTGGTCAAAGGGTGGGCCCGGTTCGTTAGTGTCAGGTGCAACACGCAATACGAGAAAGCAGGTAATTCAGTCGTGACTGACATGCGTTCGAACTCGTTGGGTCTCAACCTCACGGACTCCGTCTATGAGCGCTTGCTGTCCGAGCGCATCATCTTCCTGGGTTCGGAGGTGAACGACGAAGTCGCCAACCGGTTGTGCGCGCAGATTCTGCTGCTTGCGGCCGAGGACGCCGACAAGGACATCTCGCTGTACATCAATTCGCCCGGCGGCTCGATCAGCGCCGGAATGGCGATCTACGACACCATGGTGCTGGCGCCGTGCGACGTCGCCACCTATGCCATGGGCATGGCCGCCTCGATGGGGGAGTTCCTGCTGGCGGCCGGCACCAAGGGCAAGCGTTACGCGCTGCCGCACGCCCGCATCCTGATGCACCAGCCGTTGGGCGGGGTGACCGGTAGCGCGGCCGACATCGCGATCCAGGCCGAACAGTTCGCCGTCATCAAGAAGGAAATGTTCCGGCTCAACGCCGAGTTCACCGGCCAGCCGATCGAGCGCATCGAAGCGGATTCCGACCGCGACCGCTGGTTCACCGCGCAGGAAGCTCTCGAATACGGCTTCGTCGACCACATCATCACCCGCGCCGCCCACATCAGTAATGGAGAAGCCCAGTGAACCTTCAGGACCCCCGGATCCAACCCCAGGCGCGGTACATCCTGCCGTCGTTCATCGAGCACTCGAGCTTCGGCGTCAAGGAATCCAACCCGTACAACAAGCTGTTCGAGGAACGCATCATCTTCCTCGGCGTGCAGGTCGACGACGCGTCGGCGAACGACATCATGGCGCAGCTGCTGGTGCTCGAGTCGTTGGATCCCGACCGCGACATCACCATGTACATCAACTCGCCGGGTGGCGGCTTCACCTCGCTGATGGCCATCTACGACACCATGCAGTACGTGCGCGCCGACATTCAGACCGTGTGCCTGGGTCAGGCCGCGTCGGCCGCCGCGGTGCTGCTGGCCGCCGGTACCCCGGGTAAGCGGATGGCGCTGCCGAACGCGCGCGTGCTGATTCACCAGCCGTCGCTGTCCGGCGTGATCCAGGGTCAGTTCTCTGATCTGGAGATCCAGGCCGCCGAGATCGAGCGGATGCGCACCCTGATGGAAACCACGCTGGCCCGGCACACCGGGAAGGACGCGTCGGTGATCCGTAAAGACACCGACCGCGACAAGATCCTGACCGCCGAAGAGGCCAAGGACTACGGGATCATCGACACGGTTCTGGAATACCGGAAGCTTTCGGCGCAGAACGCCTGAGCCCAGCGAGCTGGGTGTCACCTTTCCCCGCGAGCAGACGCAAAAGCACCCGGATTTCAACGAAATCGGGTGCTTTTGCGTCTGCTCGCGGGTCAGCGTCGCGGTAGGGTTGTGGCCGGAGGGCTCGCCCAGCGGCTGACCACAGCCTCGGTGGCGTAACGACCGCGACACGCCAGGGACACGTATTGCGCGTCTCAACGAGTGGCGGAGGCTCTCGGGCTATATGTTTCATGCACACCATAAGCGCGAATAATCAGTTGAATACCAAGCAAGCTATTCGGCATTAACGGTCGCGGCAGGCCGGAACTAACGGGTAGCGTCGTGAGATACCAACCGGCAACCAAGACGTTACGGCGACACAGGAAGTAGGCCCTGAGGCATCATGGCACGCATCGGAGACGGCGGTGACCTGCTGAAGTGCTCGTTCTGCGGCAAGAGCCAGAAGCAAGTCAAGAAGCTCATTGCTGGCCCGGGCGTGTACATCTGCGACGAGTGCATCGACCTCTGCAACGAGATCATCGAAGAGGAACTGGCCGACGCCGACGACGTCAAGCTTGACGAACTGCCCAAGCCGATCGAGATTCGTGACTTCCTCGAGGGCTACGTAATCGGACAGGACACCGCCAAGCGCACGCTCGCGGTCGCCGTCTACAACCACTACAAGCGAATTCAGGCCGGCGAAAAGGGCCGTGACTCGCGCTACGAACCCGTCGAGCTCACCAAGTCCAACATCCTGATGCTCGGCCCGACCGGCTGCGGCAAGACGTACCTGGCCCAGACGCTGGCCAAGATGCTCAACGTGCCGTTCGCCATTGCCGACGCCACCGCGCTGACCGAAGCCGGCTATGTCGGTGAAGACGTCGAGAACATTTTGCTCAAGCTCATCCAGGCGGCCGACTACGACGTCAAGCGCGCCGAGACCGGCATCATCTACATCGATGAGGTGGACAAGATCGCCCGCAAGAGCGAAAACCCGTCCATCACCCGGGATGTGTCCGGCGAGGGCGTTCAGCAGGCGCTGCTGAAGATCTTGGAAGGCACCCAGGCGTCGGTTCCGCCGCAGGGCGGACGCAAGCACCCGCATCAGGAATTCATCCAGATCGACACCACCAACGTGCTGTTCATCGTCGCGGGTGCGTTCGCTGGGCTGGAGAAGATCATTTACGAGCGGGTCGGCAAGCGTGGCCTGGGCTTCGGTGCCGAGGTGCGCTCGAAGGCCGAGATCGACACCACCGACCACTTCGCCGAAGTGATGCCCGAGGACCTGATCAAGTTCGGCCTGATCCCCGAGTTCATCGGCCGCCTACCGGTGGTCGCCTCGGTCACGAACCTGGACAAGGAGTCGTTGGTCAAGATCCTCTCGGAGCCCAAAAACGCTCTGGTGAAGCAATACACCCGCCTGTTCGAGATGGACGGCGTGGAACTGGAGTTCAGCGACGAGGCGCTCGAGGCGATCGCCGACCAGGCGATCCACCGCGGCACCGGCGCGCGGGGTCTGCGCGCGATCATGGAAGAAGTACTGCTGCCGGTGATGTATGACATCCCGAGCCGCGACGACGTTGCCAAGGTGGTCGTCACCAAGGAGACCGTGCAGGACAATGTGCTGCCGACGATCGTGCCCCGCAAGCCGTCTCGTTCGGAGCGGCGCGACAAGAGCGCCTAACCGCTCGTTTTCCCGCGTCTGGCGTGTGTTTGCCACGCCAGAGTGACGAATACCACAGTTTGGCGTTTCGCCGTCGACGACCCCGCGCTGACTACGGCTTTTGCTTGCGTACTCGCTGGTAACACCGCGTTGAGAGCGGCTATACAACCTAAGAAAAGTGTCATAATTGGTACCGCCAGTGACATGAAACGTGAGAGCGGAAGAAGGCACTCCGGCGCGCGTAATCTTGGGAACCAGTGGAGTGCCTGTCCGGACACTAGATGGAAGGCGGAGACGTGGATCTGAACGGCAATGGCGCCGGGGCAGAGTCTCGTAACGGGTCCGGTCGGCAGCGCCTGGAGAACGTCGTTATCCGCTTCGCGGGAGACTCCGGCGATGGCATGCAGCTGACCGGTGACCGATTCACCTCTGAGGCGGCCCTTTTCGGAAACGACCTCGCCACCCAACCCAATTACCCCGCCGAAATCCGCGCTCCCGCAGGAACTTTGCCAGGCGTCTCGTCATTCCAGATTCAGATCGCCGACTACGACATTCTGACGGCAGGCGACCGGCCCGACGTGCTGGTCGCGATGAACCCCGCCGCGCTCAAAGCCAATATCGGTGATTTGCCGCGCGGCGGCATGGTGATCGCCAACTCCGACGAATTCACCAAGCGCAATCTGACCAAGGTCGGTTACGTCACCAACCCGCTGGAAACCGACGAGCTCGAGGAATACGTCGTCCACGCGGTACCGATGACAACCCTGACCCTCGGCGCGGTCGAAGCGATCGGCGCCACCAAGAAGGACGGCCAGCGCGCCAAGAACATGTTCGCGCTGGGATTGCTGTCGTGGATGTATTCGCGTCCGATCCAGACCAGTGAGAATTTCATCCGGGAAAAGTTCGTTCGTAAGCCCGACGTCGCTGAGGCCAACGTGCTGGCCTTGAAGGCGGGCTGGAACTACGGCGAAACCACCGAAGCGTTCGGTACCACCTACGAGGTGTCGAAGGCCTCGCTGCCGGCCGGCGAATACCGGCAGATCTCGGGCAACACCGCCTTGGCCTACGGCATCGTCGCGGCGGGCCAGCTGGCCGACAAGCAGGTGGTTCTCGGCAGTTACCCGATCACCCCGGCGTCGGACATCCTGCACGAGTTGTCCAAGCACAAGAATTTCAACGTCATCACCTTCCAGGCCGAGGACGAGATCGGCGGTATCTGCGCCGCGATCGGCGCCTCCTACGGCGGCGCGCTGGGTGTCACCAGCACCTCGGGACCGGGTATCTCGCTCAAGTCCGAGGCGCTCGGGCTCAGTGTGATGACCGAGCTGCCGCTGATCGTGATCGACGTCCAGCGCGGCGGACCGTCCACCGGGCTGCCCACCAAGACCGAGCAGGCCGACCTGCTGCAAGCCCTGTTCGGCCGCAACGGCGAGTCGCCGGTGGCGGTGGTGGCGCCGCGGTCGCCCTCCGACTGCTTCGAGACCGCGATCGAGGCCGTCCGCATCGCCGTGTCGTACCACACCCCGGTGATCGTGCTGTCCGACGGCGCCATCGCCAACGGGTCTGAGCCGTGGCGTATCCCGGACGTCAGCTCGCTCCAGCCCATCAAGCACGTCTTCGCCAAGCCGGACGAACCCTTCCAGCCCTACGCGCGTAACCCCGAGACGCTTGCCCGTCAGTTCGCCGTGCCGGGCACCCCCGGCCTGGAACACCGCATCGGCGGCCTGGAAGCGGCCAACGGTTCCGGCGACATCTCGTACGAGCCCGTCAACCACGACCTGATGGTCCGGATCCGGCAAGCCAAGATCGACGGCATCAGCGTCCCCGATCTCGAGGTGGACGACCCGACCGGCGACGCGGAGTTGCTGCTGATCGGGTGGGGCAGTTCCTACGGCCCCATCGGCGAAGCCTGCCGACGGGCGCGGCGCAAGGGCATCAAGGTCGCCCATGCCCACCTGCGCCACCTCAACCCGTTCCCGGCCAACCTGGGCGATGTGTTGCGTCGCTACCCGCAGGTGGTGTGTCCGGAGATGAACCTCGGCCAGCTCGCGATGCTGTTGCGCGCGAAATATCTGGTGAACGTGCAGTCGGTGAGCAAGGTGCACGGCCTGTCTTTCCTGGCCGACGAAGTGGGCCGCGTCATCCGCGCCGCGTTGGGCGGGACGTTGGCAGACATCGAGCAAGACAAAACCATGGTCGCCCGGTTGTCGGCGGCCACGGTTGGAGCGGGAGCCGCACTATGACCAACCTGATTGGGGCCGACCTGGGCGTCACCCCCAAGCCGAGCAAGAACGACGGGGTGCCCCGGCTCTCCGGTGAAGACCAGCCGCAGAAGGGCAAGGACTTCACCAGCGACCAAGAAGTCCGTTGGTGCCCGGGTTGCGGTGACTACGTCATCCTCAACACGATCCGCAACTTCCTGCCCGAGCTCGGGCTGCGTCGCGAGAACATCGTGTTCATCAGTGGCATCGGCTGCTCCAGCCGGTTCCCGTACTACCTGGAGACCTACGGGTTCCACTCGATCCACGGCCGGGCTCCGGCCATCGCCACCGGTCTGGCGCTGGCGCGTGAAGACCTGTCGGTCTGGGTGGTCACCGGTGACGGGGACGCGCTGTCCATCGGCGGCAACCACCTCATCCATGCGCTGCGCCGCAACGTCAACATCACGGTGCTGCTGTTCAACAACAGGATCTACGGGCTGACCAAGGGTCAGTACTCGCCCACATCCGAGGTCGGCAAGATCACCAAGTCGACCCCGATGGGTTCGCTGGACCACCCGTTCAACCCGGTGTCCCTGGCGCTGGGCGCGGAAGCGACGTTCGTCGGCCGGGCGCTGGACTCCGACCGCGCCGGTCTGTCCGAGGTACTGCGCGCCGCGGCCCAACATCGCGGCGCCGCCCTGGTCGAGATCATGCAGGACTGCCCGATCTTCAACGACGGCTCGTTCGACGTGCTGCGCAAGGAGGGCGCCGAGGAGCGGGTGATCAAGGTCCGGCACGGTGAGCCGATTGTGTTCGGCGCCAATGGTGAGTTCTGCGTGGTGAAGTCAGGCTTCAGCCTGGAAGTGGCCAAGACGGCCGACGTCGCCGTGGATGAAATCGTGGTCCACGACGCGCATTCCGACGACTCGGCCTATGCCTTCGCGCTGTCGCGGCTATCGGATCAGAATCTCGACCACACAGTTTTGGGTATCTTCCGCGACATCAGCCGGCCCACTTACGACGACGCGGCCCGTTCGCAGGTCACCACGGCCAGAACTGCGACCGCATCCGACCAAGCCGCGCTGCAATCGCTGCTGCGCGGTCGCGACACCTGGACCGTGGACTGAGGTGACAACACAGGTGCCCGAGGAGATTTCACTGGCCGGTGTCGTCCTTGCCGGCGGCGAATCGCGGCGCATGGGCCGTGACAAAGCGACCCTGGCGGTGCCGGGTGGCAGTACCACACTGGTCGAGCATGTGGTAAGCGTTGTGGCTCAACGTTGTTCGCCGGTGTATGTGATGGCGGCGCCGGGCCAACCGTTGCCGGCGCTGCCGGTTCCCATCCTGCGCGACGAAATGCGTGGACTCGGCCCGCTGCCGGCGACTGGGCGCGGTCTGCGCGAGGCCGCGGCCGCGGGGGCAAAGCTCGCATTCGTCTCGGCGGTCGACATGCCTTCGCTGACAACCGATTTGATCGACGAGCTGGCCCGCCTGGCGGTCGAGACCAACGCCGAAATCGTGATGCCGTGGGACGGCCGTAGTCATTATCTGGCCGCGGTGTACCGCACGGACCTGGCCGACCGGATCGACGCGCTGGTCGCCGGCGGGGCGCGCCGGATGAGCGCTTTGATCGATGCCTCGGACTCCCAGCAGATTGTCATGCCGGAATCCGATGCTTTGACCAACGTGAACACCGAGGCCGATTTGAGAACGCCGGTGCGGTCCGGGCGCTGACCCGTCGCGTGCTGATCGTGTTCGCTGAAATCACTTGTGTTACTTGACTATCGACAACTTGGCGCAAGTGAAACTGTGACGCACTCGAACGGCTTGCCTGGCATGTGGGCTGGGTCACCCCGGCATTCGACTCGGCGCCCCAGCCTCGCCGAGATTTTCAAACCCCAAATCCGGTGTCACAGCTCACATTATGAGCGTGATTCGGCTCACCAAACCGCGACTTCGTTGCCCCGTCGACACCGTCCGTGAATGCGTGATTGACCTGCGCTAACCCTTGTGGATCTGCGCCGTGACCGACTCGTGACCGCAGCGAGATCTTCGCGTCGCCGAGATGACGAATCCAAATCGTTATCGTACGGTCCTGTTAGCCCGAAAGCGGGCCCGCAAAACCGAATAGGTAAACCGAAAACTGAATCCACGGACCCGCGTGTGAGCGGAGCGGGGGACGGCAACCGAGTACCGGTGCCGCCCCGCAGGCGACGGTCAACGGCCGCGCCGGGTAATTAGACCCTCCGCTGTCGTGCCGAAACGAGACGGCACGCCCTGAAGCAGTTATTTCCGCGTCTTTTGACGCAGCAATCCAATCCGACCCACAGCTGTGGGCTGGCTTCGGCGCGCGCGCAACGAAAGGAACAAGCTTGAAGAACGTCCGCAAGACGCTCATCCTCGCCGCGATCACCGGGACCCTCGTGACCATGCCGGGCGCCGGCATTGCACATGCCGACGTCGAGGGCGTGGACCCGAACGTGGCGCCGGGCTTCGACCCGAACCTGCCGGCCCCGGATGCGCCGCCTGTCGAGCCGGCCGGGTTCGACCCGAACCTGCCGGCCCCGGATGCGCCGCCTGTCGACGCTCCGCCGGCCGACGCGCCGCCCGCCCCGGAGCCTGCCGGCTTCGACCCGAACCTGCCGGCTCCGGACGCACCGCCCGTGGACCAGGTCCCCGCACCGGCGCCCAAGGCGTACAGCGTGAACTGGGACGCGATCGCGCAGTGCGAATCCGGCGGCAACTGGGGCATCAGCACCGGTAACGGTTACTCCGGCGGCCTGCAGTTCACCTCCAGCACCTGGCGTGCCAACGGTGGCTCGGGATCCGCTGCCGGTGCCAGCCGTGAGGAGCAGATCCGCGTGGCCGAGAACGTGCTGCATTCGCAGGGCATCGGTGCCTGGCCGGTTTGCGGCCGACGCGGCTGATCAGCCGATAAACGAATAGCGACAAGTGCCGGGCTACCAGCCCGGCACTTCGTCGTTTCTGCCCGTAGTAGCGTCGAACCGGTGACCGATACGCCACGTGAATTCGACATCATCGTGTACGGAGCCACCGGGTTCGTAGGGAAGCTGACCGCCGACTACCTCTCCCGCGCCGGCCAAGACGCGAAGATCGCACTGGCGGGCAGATCGACCGAGCGGTTGGAGGCGGTCCGCAGCTCGCTCGGACCGTCCGCCCAATCCTGGCAATTGGTGACCGCCGACGCCTCATCCCAGGCCACGCTCGAGGAGATGGCCGCCCGCACCCGGGTCGTCATCACCACCGTCGGGCCTTACACCCATTACGGGTTGCCGCTGGTGGCCGCGTGCGCCGCCGCGGGGACCGACTACGCCGATCTGACCGGTGAGGCGATGTTCGTCCGGGAAAGCATCGACCAATTCCACAAGCAGGCAGCCGACACGGGCGCCCGGATCGTGCACGCGTGCGGTTTCGACTCGATTCCGTCGGACATGACGGTGTATGCGCTGTACAAGGCCGCGCGCGACGACGGCGCGGGCGAACTGGCCGACACCAACTTCGTGGTCCGCTCGTTGCGCGGCGGGGCGTCCGGTGGCACCATCGCCTCGGTATTGGAGGTGCTGCGCACCGCATCCCGCGACCCCGAGGCGCGCCGGCAGATGGCCGACCCGTACACCCTCAGTAGCGACCGCGGAGCGGAACCCGAGGTGGGCAAGCAGCCCGACCTGCCGCTGCGGCGCGGCAGCCAGCTCGCCCCCGAACTCAGCGGACTGTGGACAGCGGCTTTCCTGATGGCGCCCTACAACACCCGAATCGTTCGGCGCAGCAACGCTTTACTCGATTGGGCCTACGGGCGCCAGTTCCGTTACACCGAAACGATGAGCGTCGGCTCCTCACCGCTCGCGCCGGTCGCGTCGGCCGCCATGACCGGCTTCGGCAACGCGATGTTCGCCGTCGGCAGCCGCTTGTTCCACCGCCTTCCGAGTGGATTGGTGGAGCGGGTCGTTCCCAAACCGGGCAGCGGCCCCAGCGAGGCGACCCGTGAGCGCGGCTTCTACAAAGTGGAGACATACACCACGACCACCTCGGGCGCACGCTACGTGGCCCGGATGGAACAGCGGGGCGACCCTGGCTATAAGGCGACATCGGTGCTGTTGGGCGAGTGCGGCCTCGCGTTGGCCAAAGACCGCGACAAGCTGTCCGACCTGCGCGGGGTCCTGACCCCCGCGGCGGCCATGGGCGACGCGCTGCTGGACCGTCTCCCGGCGGCAGGAGTCTCGTTGCAGACCGAGAGATTGACATGACGTGTCGGGTGGGAACCCTCCGCGCCAAGGGGTGCCCATCCGGGAGGCGTGAGTCTACTGTCGAAGATGCGACCCCCTACGAATTAGCGACGAAGGTGGAGAGCGATGGCCGATCTCGACGATCTTTACCAGCAGATTCCGACCGCGGAGCTCGCAACCCGGTTAGGCGCGGACCAAGGTGAGGTGGACAAGGCGGTGCACACGCTGGTGCCCGTCTTGCTCAGCGGGTTGCAGCACGGCAGCCAAGACCCCGAGCATGCCAGCAGGATCGAATCCGCGGCCAGCGGTCACGCCGCCCGGGGCCTGCTCGACGCCGGCGGCGGCGGACCGACGCTGGACCAGGTAGACGAGAATGACGGACACCAGGCCGTCTCGACCCTGTTCGGCGGTAAAGACACCGACGAGGTCGCATCGGCACTGGCCGGTGGCGGCGCGGGCAACAGCGACCTGCTCAAGAAGCTGCTACCGGTGGTGCTGCCAATCGTGTTGGCTTACATCGGAAAACAACTCGGCTCGGGCAATACGCAGGAAACCGGCGCGCAGAAGGGTTCCGGCGGACTGGGCGACATCCTCGGCAGCATCCTGGGCGGCGGCAACGACAAGGGGCTCGGCGGCATCCTCGGCAACGTGCTGAGCGGCAAGGGCGGCGGCCTGGGCGACATCCTCGGTGGTTTGCTGGGCGGCCGGAAATAGCCAGCGCCACAACATAATTGCGCTGAGCCGAAGTCTGTTCCGGTAAGTGCAGGATTAGTAGCCTCGCGCTGCGGGGTAGTACCAGAACCGAAACCGACGCAACGAGAGGGAAAGTCATGGCAGACACGCTCCAAGAAGGTCAGAAGCTGGTACGCGGCGAGTCGCTGGTGTCCAACAACGGGGCCTACACGCTCACCCTGCAAGATGACGGGAACCTGGTGCTCGCTTCGCGCGGTAAGCCGCTGTGGGCCACCTCGACCGACGGTCAGGATGTGGTGCGCGCCGAGGTGCAACGCGACGGCAACTTTGTCCTCTACACGGCCGACAAGCCGGTATGGCACACCGACACCAAGGGCAAGAAGCAGGTCAGGCTCGTCCTGCAGGACGACCGCAATCTGGTGCTCTACGCCGCCGACGGTCCGGCCTGGTCCACCAAGACCGAGACCGACGCGCCGCCGCCGCCCGAACCGGTCGCCGAGCCCGCCGCCGAGGATCTCGATGACAAGGGCATTTCCCAGGACGGGCCGGCGCCCACCGACCAAGCAGTCGCCGAGCCCGTCGGAGAGTCGGCGCCCGACGCCCCGCCGCAACCCGCGCCGGAACCCGCCGCGCGCACCTACACCGTCGAATCGGGCGACACCCTGTGGGCCATCGCCGAGCGCTTCTACGGCGACGGAAGCAAGTACCAGGTCATCGCGGACGCCAGCGGCATCCCCAACCCCGACCTGATCTACCCGGGGCAAGTCGTCACAATTCCCTGACCAGGCGCGCCTGAACTCGCTCACCTGCGGATTCAGGCCGTTATACGGGGCGCGGGCGGCGGTTCCTAGAATTGACCGGTGACCGCCAGCCCCCGCCCCGACGACGACCAGCTACCCAAGTCCTGGGATCCGGCCGCGATGGAGGACGTGATCTACCAGCGGTGGCTGGATGCCGGCTACTTCGCCGCGGACCCGCACAGCACCAAGCCCGCCTACTCGATCGTGCTGCCGCCGCCGAACGTGACCGGCAGCCTGCACATGGGTCACGCGCTCGAGCACACCATGATGGACGCGCTGACCCGCCGCAAGCGCATGCAGGGCTACGAGGTGCTGTGGCAGCCCGGCATGGACCACGCCGGCATCGCCACCCAGAGCGTGGTGGAAAAGCAGTTGGCTGTCGACGGCAAGACCAAAGAGGACTTCGGCCGTGAGCTGTTCGTCGAGAAGGTCTGGGACTGGAAGCGGGAATCCGGCGGGGCCATCGGCGGCCAGATGCGCCGGCTCGGTGATGGCGTCGACTGGAGCCGCGATCGGTTCACCATGGACGAGGGCCTGTCGCGTGCGGTGCGAACCATCTTCAAACGGCTCTACGACGAGGGGCTGATCTACCGGGCCGAGCGACTGGTCAACTGGTCACCGGTGCTTCAGACGGCCATCTCCGACCTGGAGGTCAACTACCAGGACGTCGAAGGGGAGCTGGTCTCGTTCCGCTACGGCTCGCTCGACGACGCCGAACCGCACATCGTCGTCGCGACCACCCGCGTCGAGACCATGCTCGGCGACACCGCGATCGCGGTGCACCCGGACGACGACCGCTACCGCCACCTGGTTGGGACCACCCTGGCGCACCCGTTCGTCGAACGCGAGATGATCGTCGTCGCCGACGAACACGTGGATCCCGAATTCGGGACCGGCGCAGTCAAAGTCACGCCCGCCCACGACCCGAACGACTTCGACATCGGGATGCGCCATCAGCTGCCGATGCCATCGATCATGGACACCAAGGGCCGAATTGCCGGCACCGGAACGCAATTCGACGGCATGGACCGCTTCGAGGCACGGGTGGCGGTGCGCGAGGCGCTGGCCGCCCAGGGCCGGGTGGTCGAGGAGAAGCGGCCCTACCTGCACAGCGTCGGGCACTCCGAGCGCAGCGGCGAGCCGATCGAACCGCGATTGTCCCTGCAGTGGTGGGTTCGAGTGGAATCGATGGCCAAGGCCGCCGGGGACGCGGTCCGCAACGGCGACACGGTGATTCACCCGGCCAGCCTGGAGCCACGGTGGTTCGCCTGGGTGGACGACATGCACGACTGGTGCATCTCGCGGCAGCTGTGGTGGGGTCACCGCATCCCGATCTGGTACGGGCCCGACGGCGAGCAGATCTGCGTCGGCCCCGACGAGACACCGCCGGAGGGCTGGGAGCAGGACCCCGACGTGCTGGACACGTGGTTCTCCTCGGCGCTGTGGCCGTTCTCCACGCTGGGCTGGCCGTCACGCACGGCCGAGTTGGAGAAGTTCTATCCGACCAGCGTGCTGGTCACCGGTTACGACATCCTGTTCTTCTGGGTGGCCCGGATGATGATGTTCGGCACCTACGTCGGGGGCGACGACGCCATCACCCTCGGAGGGGGTCGGGGCCCGCAGGTGCCGTTCACCAACGTGTTCCTACACGGCCTGATCCGCGACGAATTCGGCCGCAAGATGAGCAAATCCAAAGGCAACGTGATCGACCCGCTGGACTGGATGGACAAGTTCGGCGCCGACGCGCTGCGCTTCACCCTGGCCCGCGGCGCCAGCCCCGGCGGTGACCTGGCCATCGGCGAGGACGCCGTCCGGGCCTCGCGCAACTTCGGCACCAAGCTGTTCAACGCGACCCGGTACGCGCTGCTCAACGGCGCCGCCCTGGCGCCCCTGCCCCCACTGAACGAGCTCACCGATGCCGACCGCTGGATCCTGGGCCGGCTGGAAGAGGTTCGGGCCGAAGTGGATTCGGCATTCGACAGCTACGAGTTCAGCCGGGCCTGCGAAGCTCTCTACCACTTCGCCTGGGACGAATTCTGCGACTGGTACCTGGAACTGGCCAAAACCCAACTGGGGCAAGGTCTCACCCACACCACCGCCGTGCTGGCCGCCGGCCTGGACACGTTGCTGCGCCTGCTGCATCCGGTGATCCCGTTCATCACCGAGGCGTTGTGGCAGGCGTTGACGCACCAGGAGTCGTTGGTGATCGCCGAGTGGCCGACGCCTTCGGGCCTGGCGCTTGATCCGGTTGCCGCACAACGAATCACCGATATGCAGAAGCTGGTGACCGAGGTGCGGCGGTTCCGCAGTGATCAGGGCCTGGCCGATCGGCAGAAGGTGCCGGCCCGGTTGGTTGGTGTCGAGGACGCCGACCTGAGCCCGCAGGTTCCCGCGGTGACGTCGCTTGCCTGGCTCACCGAGCCCAGTGAGGACTTCGGCGCCTCGGTGTCCCTCGAGGTGCGGCTCAGCGCTGCCACCGTCGTCGTCGAACTCGACACCTCGGGCACCATCGACGTCGCCGCCGAGCGTCGTCGTCTCGAAAAAGATCTGGCCGCAGCGCAAAAGGAGCTGGCGTCCACTGCCGCCAAGCTCGGCAACGCGGACTTCCTGGCCAAGGCCCCGGAGGCGGTCGTAGGCAAGATCCGCGCACGACAACAGCTGGCGCAGGAGGAAACCGAGCGGATCACGGCCAGGTTGGCTGCGCTGCAATGACTTCGGAGACACCCGACTGGGAGTCGGGCACCCGGCTCGCGCCCACCCCGGACGAGATCGCCTCGCTGCTGCAGGTGGAGCACCTGCTGGATCAGCGCTGGCCGGAGACGCGCATCGAGCCCAGCCTGACCCGGATCAGCGCACTGATGGACCTGCTCGGATCCCCGCAACTGAGCTATCCGTCGATCCACGTCGCCGGCACCAACGGCAAGACGTCGGTGGTCCGGATGATCGACGCGCTGATCACCGCTTTCCAGCAGCGGACCGGTCGTACCACCAGCCCGCACCTGCAGTCGGCAGTGGAACGCATTTCGATCGACGGCAGGCCGATCACACCGGCGCAGTATGTCGAGACCTACCGGGAAATCGAGCCGTACATCCAGATAATCGACCAGCAGTCGCAAGCCGCCGGTGGTCCGGCGATGAGCAAGTTCGAGGTGCTGACCGCGATGGCGTTCGCCGCCTTCGCGGACGCGCCGGTCGATGTCGCGGTGGTCGAGGTGGGCATGGGTGGCCGCTGGGACGCCACCAACGTGATCAATGCGCCGGTGGCCGTCATCACCCCGATCAGCGTCGACCACGTCGATTACCTCGGGCCCGAAATCAGCGGCATCGCGGGGGAGAAGGCCGGCATCATCACCCGCGCCCCGGACGGCGCGCCGGACACCGTGGCCGTCATCGGGCGCCAGACAGCCGAGGCGATGGAAGTGCTGCTCGCCCAGACGGTGCAGGCCGACGCCGCCGTCGCCCGAGAGGACTCGGAGTTCGCGGTGCTGGAGCGCCAGGTCGCGATCGGTGGGCAGATGCTGCAGCTGCAGGGTCTCGGCGGGGTGTACTCGGACATTTATCTGCCGCTGCACGGCGAGCACCAGGCGCACAACGCGGCGGTCGCGCTGGCCGCGGTGGAGGCCTTCTTCGGCGCGGGCGCCCAGCGGCAGCTCGACGTCGACCTGGTCCGGGCCGGTTTCGCCGCCGTGACCAGCCCCGGTCGGCTGGAGCGCATGCGCAGCGCCCCGACGGTGTTCATCGATGCGGCGCACAATCCGGCCGGGGCGACCGCGCTCGCGCAGACGCTGGCCGACGAGTTCGATTTCCGCACCCTGGTCGGGGTGGTCAGCGTGCTCTCCGACAAGGACGTGGACGGCATCCTCGCCGCGCTGGAGCCGGTGTTCGACCACATCGTGGTGACTCAGAACGGGTCGCCCCGCGCCCTTGACGTGGAGTCGCTGGCGCTGGTGGCCCAGCAGCGATTCGGGCCGGACCGGGTGGTTACCGCCGAAAACCTGCGCGACGCGATCGGCGCCGCGACCGCCCTGGTAGACGAGGCCGGCTTCGAGGCGGGCGTGGTAGCCGAGGACGGTGCGCTGTCCGGGGCGGGGATCGTCATCACCGGGTCGGTGGTCACCGCCGGTGCCGCCCGAACCCTGTTCGGTCGTGATCCCGAATGACCGATCAGCCGCCCGCTGACCCGTGGAAGAGCTTCGCCGGGGTGATGGCCGGGACGCTCATCCTCGAGGTGATCGTGGTGCTGCTGGCCATCCCGGTGGTAGGTGCCGTCGGCGGGGGCCTGAACGCCAAGTCGCTGGGCTTTTTGATCGGGATGGCCGTGCTGCTGGTGGTGCTGGCCGGCTTGCAGCGCAGGCCGTGGGCGATCTGGGCGAATGTGGGCGTGCAATTCGTGCTGGTCGCGGGGTTTTTGGTGGATCCCGCCGTCGGCTTCATCGGTGTGCTGTTCGCTGCGGTGTGGGCGCTGATTGCCTACCTGCGCGCCGAGGTACGGCGCCGGCAGCAACCGCCGCAGGCCTGAACCTGCGCCCACGGCGCCGACCCCGCCCAGCGAATGGGTCACGGCGACTTGGTGACGGTGACCGCGGACCTTTACTGTGTGCACCGTGACTGAACGGACCCTCGTATTGATCAAGCCCGACGGCGTGGAGCGCCAGTTGATTGGCGAGATACTCGGCCGCATCGAGCGCAAGGGCCTCACCATCGCGGCCCTGGAGCTCAGGACCGTGGGCGAGGACCTGGCCCGTCGTCATTACGCCGAACACGACGGCAAGCCGTTCTTCGGGTCGTTGCTGGAGTTCATCACCTCCGGGCCGGTGGTCGCGGCCGTGGTCTCCGGGCCGCGCGCGATCGCCGCATTCCGTCAGCTCGCCGGCGGTACCGACCCGGTGGACAAAGCTACCCCGGGCACCATCCGCGGGGATTTCGGCCTGGAAACGCAGTTCAACCTGGTGCACGGGTCGGATTCGCCCGAATCGGCACAGCGCGAAATCGAGCTCTGGTTCCCCGGCATCTGACGCCGTTCGGGCCGGCTGAGTAGGCGGCCACGTCAGGCGCGCGTGAGCTCGTTGCGTGATGTGGGATACTGGCTCCGGGTGAACGTCGTCGAACTGGCGTCGGACACTCGAATGAAGACTTTGACAAGCGCGACCATCGCCAGTCCGCGGTGCGGCGCAGCATGTGGAGCCGTCATTCAGCACGGCGCCGAGTGGGCTCCTCGTGGGCCGCTCGGGGCGAGACCATCACAAGTCCGGGGGAAGTAACCCGGACTCATAGCGCAGCCCTCGCGTGGCCGCGTCGATAGGACGACGCGCCCGGGGGCTTGAGGAGAATACGTGGTAGACGGTGCCCCATCTTCCGACCCAGCAAACGAGCCGACACAGCGTGAGGACCTGCCCGAGCGCCTGAGGGTCCATTCGCTCGCCCGAACTCTGGGAACCACCAGCAGGCGGGTACTCGATGCGTTGGCCGCCCTCGACGGCCGGATCCGCAGCGCGCATTCCAGCGTCGATCATGTCGACGCGGTCCGGGTGCGTGACCTGCTGGCCGCCCAGCCGGATGCACCCGAGGATGCCGCCGCAACGGAACCCGTCGGCGAGGCCGCAGAACCCGAGTCCCGGCTGATGCTGGAACCACCACCCGTCGAACGTCCGCACTACATGCCGCTGTTCGTGGCGCCGCAGCCGGTCCGGGAACCGGTCCAGGCCCGCGACGACGATGATGACGATGATTCCGCCGACGACTCCGAGGACCTGGACGGTTCGGGGGCAGACGACGACGAAGAGCAGGCGGACCGGCCGGCCAACAAGCGGCGGCGCCGCGGACGTCGGGGCCGCGGTCGCGGGCGCGGTGAACAGAACGGCGCCGACAGCGACAGCCCAAATCAATCCGGCACCGACACTGAGACCCGTGCCGGCGACGACAGCGACTCGGAGGACGGCAAGGATTCCGACGACGCCGACGCTGACGACAACGAGGATGAGAACGGCTCGGCCGAGGGCGCCAGCCGTCGCCGCCGCCGCCGCAGACGACGCAAGTCCGGAAACGGCGATGACGGTGACGACGGTCCCGCCCCCGACGACCCGCCCAACACCGTGGTGCACGAGCGCGCCCCGCGCAGTGGCGGCAAGCAGGACAGCGGATCCGACTCCGGTTCCGGGGAGATCAAGGGCATCGACGGCTCGACGCGGCTGGAAGCCAAGCGGCAACGCCGCCGGGACGGGCGCGACGCGGGTCGTCGCCGCCCGCCGGTACTGACCGAGGCCGAGTTCCTGGCCCGGCGTGAAGCCGTGGAGCGGGTGATGGTGGTGCGCGACCGGGTCCGCACCGAGCCGCCGCACCCGGGCACGCGGTACACCCAGATCGCGGTGCTCGAAGACGGCATCGTGGTGGAGCACTTTGTGACCTCGGCGGCCTCGGCCTCTTTGGTCGGCAACATCTACCTCGGCATCGTGCAGAACGTGCTCCCGTCGATGGAAGCGGCTTTCGTCGACATCGGCCGCGGCCGCAACGGCGTGTTGTACGCGGGTGAGGTCAACTGGGAGGCTGCGGGTCTGGGCGGCGCGGACCGCAAGATCGAGCAGGCCCTCAAACCCGGCGACTACGTGGTGGTGCAGGTCAGCAAGGACCCGGTCGGACACAAGGGTGCCCGGCTGACCACCCAGGTGTCGCTGGCCGGGCGCTACCTGGTCTACGTGCCCGGTGCGTCGTCGACAGGTATCAGCCGCAAGCTGCCCGACACCGAACGCCAGCGGCTGAAGGAGATTCTGCGCGAGGTGGTGCCGTCCAACGCCGGCGTCATCATCCGCACCGCCTCCGAGGGCGTCAAAGAGGAGGACATCCGCGGCGATGTCACCCGGCTGCAGGAGCGCTGGAGCCAGATCGAGACCAAGGCCGCGGAGACCAAAAAGAAGGCCGCCGGCGCGGCGGTCGCGCTCTACGAAGAGCCCGACGTGTTGGTCAAGGTCATCCGGGACCTGTTCAACGAGGACTTCTCCGGGCTGATCGTCTCCGGTGACGAGGCCTGGACGACGATCAATGAGTACGTCAATTCCGTTGCACCCGACCTTGTTTCGAAGCTGACCAAATACGAGGCTCCGGCGGGGCCGGACGGTCAGGCGGGCCCGGATGTCTTCGCGGTCCACCGCATCGACGAGCAATTGGCCAAGGCGATGGACCGCAAGGTGTGGCTGCCGTCCGGCGGCACCCTGGTGATCGACCGGACCGAGGCGATGACGGTGGTCGACGTCAACACCGGCAAATTCACCGGGTCCGGCGGCAACCTGGAACAAACCGTCACCAAGAACAACCTCGAGGCGGCCGAGGAGATCGTCCGCCAGCTACGGCTGCGCGATATCGGCGGGATCGTCGTCATCGACTTCATCGACATGGTGCTCGAGTCCAACCGCGACCTCGTGCTGCGCCGACTGACCGAGGCGCTCGCCCGCGACCGCACCCGCCACCAGGTATCCGAGGTGACGTCGCTGGGTCTGGTGCAGTTGACCCGTAAGCGGCTGGGGACCGGGCTCATCGAGGCGTTCTCGAGTTCGTGCCCGCACTGTGCCGGCCGCGGCATCATGCTGCACGCTGACCCGGTCGACTCGGCGCCCAGCACCAGCCGCAAGTCCGAGTCCGGCGGGCGGCGCAGCCGGCGGTCGAAAAAGGCCCGATCCGACGACGCGGCCGACAAGAGCGTGGTGGCGAAGGTCCCGGCGCACGCACCCGGTGAGCACCCGATGTTCAAGGCGATGGCGGCGGGCGCCTCCGCGCGTGACGACGACGACGCCGACGAGCACGATGACGAAGCGACCGAGATCGACGAGCAGACCGCGAATGTCAGCCCCGAGTCGGCTGATGACAGCCAAGATGCCCATGACACCGACGACACCGACGACACCGACGACGCCGAGGACTTCGACGACACCGACGAGGACAGCGACGAGGACAGCGACGAGGACGACGACACGGACGAACTCGACGAGGACGAGGAAGACCTCGACGACGAGGACGTCGACGAGCTCGACGATGAAGACCTCGACGATGACAACGACGACGACGAGGACGACGAGGACGACGAGGACGAGGACGACTCCGAGATCGAGGACTCTGATGAGGATGTCGACGACTCCGACGACGACGACTCCGACGACGAGGACGACGAAGACGAGGACGACGGCGCCGTTGCGGCGGCATCAGCTCGTCCCCGTCGGCGGCGCGCGGCCGGCCTCGCGGCCGGACCCCCGATCCATATGGACTGACCACGGGCCGGTTTGACCCTGTAGCCGCTGGTCACGTACCCTTGGACAGTTGTCGTCAGGCCCTTCGCTCGGCGGATGGATGTGTTCGACGACAGTGGGACTGAACCCGCACCCCAGACCACCACGCGCACGTCGCTGATACGCGCGCGACGCAGGTAGAAGACAGAAGAGGCAGGAGCACCGATGGCGACCTACGCAATCGTCAAGACCGGCGGCAAGCAGTACAAGGTTGCCGTCGGCGATGTCGTCAAGGTCGAGAAGCTCGAGTCCGAGCCGGGCGCGAACGTATCGCTGCCGGTAGCCCTGGTCGTCGACGGCGCCAATGTCACCACCGACGCCGACGCGCTGGCCAAGGTCGCGGTCACCGGTGAGGTGCTCGAGCACACCAAGGGCCCCAAGATCCGCATCCACAAGTTCAAGAACAAGACCGGCTACCACAAGCGGCAGGGACACCGTCAGCAGCTGACGGTCCTCAAGGTCACCGGAATCAAGTAGTAGAGGCGACAGACATGGCACATAAGAAGGGCGCATCCAGCTCCCGCAACGGTCGTGATTCCGCCGCTCAGCGGCTGGGCGTCAAGCGATTCGGCGGCCAGGTCGTCAAGGCCGGCGAGATCCTGGTTCGCCAGCGCGGCACCAAGTTCCACCCGGGCGTCAACGTCGGCCGCGGTGGCGACGACACGTTGTTCGCCAAGGAAGCCGGTGCGGTCCAGTTCGGCGTAAAGCACGGCCGCAAGACCGTCAACATCGTCGCAGCCGGGCAAAGCGCCGACTGAGCGCAGCGCGGGTGTGTTCGGAGACCACACCCGTTGGCTGATTGAGAGGAAGCCCGATGCCTCGATTTGTCGATCGGGTCGTCATTCACGCGCGCGCGGGTTCCGGCGGAAACGGCTGCGCATCGGTGCACCGCGAGAAATTCAAGCCGCTCGGCGGACCTGACGGCGGCAACGGCGGCCGTGGCGGCAGCATCATTTTCGTCGTCGACCCGCAGGTGCACACCCTGCTCGACTTTCACTTCCGTCCCCACGTGACCGCTGCGTCCGGCAAACAGGGGATGGGGAACAACCGTGACGGTGCGGCCGGTGCGGATCTGGAAGTCAAGGTGCCCGACGGCACCGTCGTGCTCGACGAGAACGGCCGGATGCTGGCCGACCTGGTCGGCATCGGCACCCGCTTCGAGGCCGCCGCCGGAGGCCGGGGCGGTCTGGGCAACGCCGCGCTCGCCTCGCGCGCCCGCAAGGCCCCCGGCTTCGCGCTGCTCGGCGAGCCCGGCCAGGCCCGCGACCTGACCCTAGAACTCAAGACCGTCGCCGACGCGGGCCTGGTCGGGTTCCCCTCGGCCGGCAAGTCTTCGCTGGTGTCGGTGATCTCGGCGGCCAAGCCCAAGATCGCGGACTACCCGTTCACCACATTGGTGCCCAATCTGGGCGTGGTGTCGGCAGGGGAGAACGCGTTCACCGTCGCCGACGTGCCCGGATTGATCCCCGGCGCGTCCGAGGGACGTGGCCTGGGACTGGACTTCCTGCGGCACATCGAGCGGTGCGCGGTGCTGGTGCATGTGGTGGACTGCGCCACCGCCGAACCGGGCCGCGACCCGATCTCGGACATCGACGCGCTGGAAGCCGAACTCGCGGCCTACACCCCGACGCTGCAGGGCGATGCCGCGCTGGAGGACCTCGCCGAGCGGCCACGGGCTGTGGTGCTGAACAAGATCGACGTGCCCGAAGCCCGCGAGTTGGCCGAGTTCGTCCGTGACGAGATCGCCGAGCGGGGCTGGCCGGTGTATCTGGTGTCGACGGTCACCCGGGAAGGCTTGCAGCCGTTGATCTTCGGGCTCTGGCAGATGGTTTCGGACTACAACGCCGCCCGCCCGGCGGTGGTGCCGCGCCGCCCGGTGATCCGCCCGGTGCCCGTTGACGACAGCGGCTTCAGCGTGCGGCCCGACGGCGAGGGCGGCTTCGTGGTGAGCGGCGCCCGTCCCGAACGCTGGATCGGGCAAACGGATTTCGACAACGACGAAGCCGTCGGCTATCTGGCCGACCGCCTGGCCCGCCTGGGCGTCGAGGACGAACTGCTGCGGCTCGGCGCCCGCCCCGGATGCGCGGTGACGATCGGCGAGATGACGTTCGATTGGGAGCCGCAAACCCCTGCGGGAGGCCAGGTTCCGCTGACCGGTCGGGGCACCGACGTGCGGCTGGAACGCAACGAGCGGGTGGGCGCCGCGGAGCGCAAGGCCGCCCGGCGGCGGCGCCGCGAACCGGGCCCGTCAACGGGTGGCGGTTGATGAGCAGTCCGCATCGGGAGGCCATCCGGACCGCGCGCAGCGTCGTCGTCAAAGTCGGCACCACCGCGCTGACCACCGACGCCGGCATGTTCGACGCGAGCCGGCTGGCCGAGCTCGCCGACGCGATCGAGGCCCGGATGAAGGCGGGTTCCGACGTCGTCATCGTCTCCTCGGGTGCCATCGCCGCGGGATTGGAACCGCTCGGATTGCCCCGTCGCCCAAAGGATCTGGCGACCAAGCAGGCCGCCGCCAGCGTCGGGCAGGTGGCTCTGGTCAACTCGTGGAGCGCCGCCTTCGCCCGGTACGGGCGCACCGTGGGCCAGGTGCTGCTGACCGCGCACGACATTTCGATGCGGGTGCAGCACACCAACGCCCAGCGGACCCTGGACCGACTGCGGGCCCTGCACGCCGTGGCGATCGTCAACGAGAACGACACCGTGGCCACCAACGAGATCCGGTTCGGCGACAACGACCGCCTGTCGGCCCTGGTGGCCCACCTGATCGGGGCGGATGCCCTGGTGCTGCTGTCCGACATCGACGGCCTGTATGACTCGGACCCGCGCAAATACCCGGGCGCGAGGTTCATTCCGGAGGTGACGGGTCCGGCCGACCTGGCCGGCGTGGTTGCTGGCCAAAGTAGTCATCTTGGGACCGGGGGGATGGCCTCGAAGATGTCGTCGGCGCTGTTGGCCGCGGATGCCGGAGTGCCCGTTTTGCTCGCGCCCGCAACCGCCGCGGCCGCCGCGCTCACCGACGCCTCGGTGGGTACGGTGTTCGCCCCGCGGGCCGAGCGCATGTCGGCGCGCCGGTTCTGGGTGCGATACGCCGCCGAATCCACCGGCTCCCTGACCCTGGACGAAGGCGCCGTGCGTGCGGTGGTCGGCCAACGTCGCTCGCTGCTGCCGGCGGGCATCACCGCGGTGTCGGGCAGGTTCTTCGGCGGCGACGTCGTCGAAATCTGTGGGCCCGATGCAGCCGTGGTGGCGCGCGGAGTGGTCGCCTACGACGCGGCCGAGTTGGCGACGATGGTGGGCCGGTCCACCTCGGATCTGCCCGCCGAGTTGCGCCGGCCCGCGGTGCACGCCGACGACCTGGTCGCGGTGACGCCCGTCTAGCTGTGGGCGGGCTTGAGATATAATGCGCCCCAAACGATTTCGGCCAGCGTAGCGGCCAGCAATTCGTCGTACTCGGGGTCCGCCTCGTTCGGGTGCGTCGGCAGGTTCTGCTGGCAGGCTCGCTCCACCATCCAGGTCAGCGCACTGGCGGTGATGTCCGCCGGCAGCTCCCGCCGGATCACACCGTCGGCCTGGCCGTCCACGATCACGCGGGTGAGTCGCCGAGAGATCGCGGTCAGGATTTCGCGGTACGTCGCCGCCGTCACCGGATCGTAGGCCGCCATCTCGTTGAGTGCGGTCAGCACCGGCTCATGACGCCGGTAGCTCGCCACGATCCCGGCCATCGCCGCCTGCACGTCGGCGGGATCGTGGCGGCCGGCCACGCCCCACCAGCGTTCGCCGTCGTCGGCCAGGTCGGTGAACACCTGGACGGCCAGGCAGCGCAGCAAGTGGCCCTTGTCCTCGAAGTAGATGTAGAAGGTGGCGCGGGAAATGCCCGCCGCGGTGGCCAGCCGGTCCACGCTGAGCTCGGTGAAGCTGGCGCCGTCACGCATCAATCGCTCGGTGGCGTCGAGCAGCCGCCGTTCCATGTCTTGGCGCCGCTCCTGGCGCTTGGCCTGCGGATTGCGGGTCACCGATGGCATAGCACCTCCCTGTTTGCTGCAGCATAACCCCATGTCGGACGTCTTGACTAGACATAGTGTCTAGACATATGGTCGTGCTAATGCGTGACCGGCGTCATAGCCGGCTCCGAAGAGGGGATCGCCATATGACAGCGACGCTGATCAACACCCGTCCGTACGACTCCGTTGACGTGTCCTCGCGGGCGTTCTGGTCCACCACGGCCGCCGAGCGGGAACGCTCATTTGCCGTGCTGCGTGCCGAACGTCCGGTCAGCTGGCAACGGCCGGTCGAGGACGACCTGTTACACGATCCGAACGATCCGGGGTACTGGGCCGTTACCCGCCGGGCCGACATCGTCGCGGTCAGCCGCAACAGCGAGGTGTTTCTGTCGGGCAAGGGGGTGATGTTTGCGAACGTCCCCGAGGAGCTGCTCGAAGCGTCGCAGTCGTTCCTGGCCATGGACCCGCCGCGGCACACCAAGCTGCGCAAGCTCGCCCACGCGGCATTCACTCCCCGGCAGGTCCGGCGGATCGAGGAGTCGATCAACGCGAACGCCAGGGCCATCGTCGAGGAATTGCGGGCCGCCGGCAGCGGCGTGGATTTCGTTGAATATTGCGCCAAAGAGCTTCCGATCCGGACGCTCTCCGACATGGTGGGCATACCTGAATCCCGTCGGCAGCAGGTGGCGCACGCGGCAGACGCGTTGGTGTCGTGGGCCGATCCCGTTTTCCTCAACGGGCGTAACCGCCTCGAGGTGCTGTTTGAGAACCAGGCGTACCTGCACCAGGTAGCCGGTGAACTGGCCGCAGAGCGTCGCGAAAACCCGGGTGAGGACCTGTTCAGCAGCCTGGTCACCGCGGAAGTGGACGGCGACCGACTCACCGATGCCGAGGTGGCCGCCTTCTTCGTGCTGCTCTCCGTCGCCGGCAACGACACCACCCGCCAGACCATCAGCCATGCGCTGAAGGCGCTGACCGACTTCCCCGCGGAACGGGCCTGGTTGATGGCGGCCTTTGAAGACCGCATCGGCACGTCGGTTGAGGAGTTCATCCGCTGGGCGACCCCGGTCATGACATTTCGGCGCACCGCCGCAACGGATTTCGAGCTCGGCGGACAGCAGATCCGCGCGGGGGAGAAGGTCGTCATGTTCTACGCCTCGGGCAATTGGGACACCGAGGCCTTCGACCACCCGGAGCGGTTCGACCTGAGTCGCAGCCCCAACCCGCACGTCGGCTTCGGTGGCGGCGGGCTGCATTTCTGCCTTGGTGCCCACGTGGCCCGAGCCCAGCTGCGAGCCATCTTCAGCGAGTTGCTCCGTCAGCTGCCCGACATTCAGGCGGGCGAACCGGCGTACCTCGCGGGCAATTTCGTGCATGCCATTCGCGCCATGCCCTGCACTTTTTGATGAACCCGCGCTAGGGGAGTACGGTCGCGCAAGTTCGTGGTGCTGTGCTCTGGCTCGTGTCCAGTGACCGAATTGTGTCGTCACTGGTATCGCTGATGTGTTCCAAGAATCCTTAGAGTTTTTGTACAGCCGCCTCCGACATGCTTTTTCGCATCAAGAGACGGCCGCCATGCCGGTCGCAACGAAGCGAAACATGGGAGTTCATCATGTGGGCATTGACAACATCGCACGGCCGTCGGGTCGACGGGATTTCCAGCGAACAGGACGCTCGGCTCGCGGTACAACTGCTCGGTAGCTCTCGGGTCATCGGCCCCTACTCCTGGCAGGTCGTCGACAACCGGGGACAACAGTTCGTCGCCGAGGTCAGAAAGACGCGCTGATCACGAGTTCGTCGGCCAACAACGCCAACAGCTCCGAACAGCCGCCGTCCACCTTGACCGTGGCCAGGTCGTCACCGCGGGTGCGGCCCCGGTTGAGGATCGCGACGGGAATGCCGGCCGCGGCCGCGTGCCGCACGAATCGATAGCCGGAGAACACCGTCAGGGACGACCCGGCCACCAGCAGCGCTTCGGCTGCGTCCACCAATGAATATGCTTGTACTACGCGCTCTTTGGGGACAGTCTCGCCGAAGTAGACGATGTCGGGCTTGAGCATGCCGGCGCAGCGCGGGCAATCCAGGTAGCGGAACGACGTGGTGTCGGCGACGACGGCATCGGCGTCGGGGGCCACCGCCAGCCCGCCGACGGCTTCAGAACGCTCGATGAAGCCGGGATTGAGCGCTTCCAGTTGCTCGGCCAGCGTGGACCGGCTCATCGTGAAGCCGCAACTCAAACACACCACCTGCGCGTAGGTGCCGTGCAGATTGACGACGTTGCGGCTGCCCGCCTTGGTGTGTAACAGGTCGACGTTCTGCGTGATGACACCGGTCACCACGCCCGACCGTTCCAACGCGGCCAGCGCCCGGTGTCCGGCATTGGGTGCAGTGTCGTCCATGTGCCGCCAGCCGACGTGGTTGCGCGCCCAGTACCGCTGCCGGAACACCGGGTCAGTGGTGAACTGGCGGATGGTCATGGGATTGCTGGGCGGCGAGTCAGGCCCGCGGTAATCGGGTATGCCCGAATCCGTGGAAAGTCCCGCGCCAGTCAGCACCGCAACCCGGCGACCGGACAGCAGCGCGACGAGCTCAGGAGATTCCACTCAACCGAGACTAAGCATTGATGGACACCCCGTCATCTGACGCCGACTTCGGGGATGCGACAGTAACGCGAGAATGGAGGGTAATGAGCTTCTACTCCGCATACCGGCACGGGTTCGTCCGCGTGGCTGCGTGCACGCACCACACCGCGATGGCCGACCCACCGGCCAATGCCGCGGCCGTCCTCGGTTTGGCGCGCCAGTGTCATGACGACGGCGTGGCGCTGGCGGTATTTCCCGAGCTGACGTTGTCGGGCTACTCGATCGAGGACATTTTGCTGCAGGATTCCCTGCTGGACTCGGTTGAAGAGGCCCTGGATGAGATCGTCGCCGCGTCGGCCGACCTGCTGCCGGTACTGGTGGTGGGCGCCCCGCTGCGGCATCTGCACCGCATCTACAACACCGCGGTGGTCATCCACGGCGGCGAGGTGCTCGGCGTCGTCCCCAAGTCGTATCTGCCCAACTATCGGGAGTTCTACGAACGCCGCCAGATCGCGCCCGGCAACGGCGAGGGCGGCACGATTCGTATCGGTCGCCTCGACGTCGAAGTCCCGTTCGGTTCGGACCTGTTGTTCGCCGCCTCCGACCTGCCGGACTTCGTGCTGCACGTCGAGATCTGCGAGGACATGTTCGTGCCGGTACCGCCCAGTGCCTCGGCGGCGCTGGCCGGTGCGACGGTGCTGGCCAACCTGTCGGGTAGCCCGATCACCATCGGCCGGGCCGAGGACCGGTGCCTGCTGGCTCGCTCCGCGTCGGCGCGGTGTTTGGCCGCATACGTGTATGCCGCCGCCGGGCCGGGCGAGTCGACGACCGACCTGGCCTGGGACGGCCAGACCATGATCTGGGAGAACGGCAACCAACTGGCGTGCTCCGAGCGGTTCCCGACGGAGGAGCAGCGGTCGGTCGCCGATGTCGATACCGGGTTGCTGCGCTCCGAGCGGTTGCGGATGGGCACCTTTGACGACAATCGCCGCCATCATCGGGCGGTCGCGGACTCCTTCCGGCGCATCGAGTTTCGCGTCGACCCGCCGGACGGCGACATCGGCCTGCTGCGCAACATCGAACGCTTTCCGTTCGTTCCGGCGAATCGCGAACGGCTGGAACAGGATTGCTACGAGGCCTACAACATTCAGGTAGCCGGGCTCGAACAGCGGCTGCGGGCGCTCGACTACCCGAAGGTGATCATCGGTGTGTCCGGCGGTCTGGATTCCACGCACGCGCTGATCGTCGCGGCGAAGGCGATGGATCGGGAGGGCCGGCCGCGCAGTGACATCCTGGGCTTCACCCTGCCGGGCTTCGCGACCGGCGAGCACACCAAGAACAACGCGATCAGACTCGGTGAGGCGCTCGGTATCACATTCGAGGAAATCGATATCCGCGAGACCGCCAAGCGGATGTTCGAGGAGATCGGGCATCCGTTCGCGCGCGGCGAAAAGGTCTACGACGTCACCTTTGAGAACGTGCAGGCCGGGTTGCGCACCGACTACCTGTTCCGGCTGGCGAACCAGCGGGGCGGCATTGTGCTTGGTACGGGGGATCTTTCGGAGCTCGCGCTGGGCTGGTCCACCTACGGTGTGGGTGACCAGATGTCGCACTACAACGTCAACGGCGGTGTGCCCAAGACGCTCATCCAGCACCTGATCCGCTGGGTCATCTCGTCGGACCAGTTCGAGAAGGAGGTGACCGAGGTCCTGCAGTCGGTCGTCGACACCGACATCACCCCCGAGCTGGTGCCCGCCGGGGAGGAAGAGGAACTGCAGAGCAGCGAAGCCAAGGTCGGACCCTATGCGCTGCAGGACTTCTCGCTGTTCCAGGTGCTGCGCTACGGGTTCCCGCCATCGAAGATCGCGTTCCTGGCCTGGCACGCGTGGAGCGACCCCGACCGCGGCAATTGGCCACCCGGCTTCCCGGAGGACAAGCGGCCGAGCTATGCGCTCAAGGACATCCGCCACTGGCTGCAGGTGTTCGTCGAACGGTTCTATTCGTTCAGCCAGTTCAAGCGCTCGGCATTGCCCAATGGCCCCAAGGTGTCCTTCGGCGGCTCGTTGTCGCCGCGCGGGGATTGGCGTGCGCCGTCGGATATGTCCGCGAAGATCTGGCTCGACCAAATCGAGCGCGAGATCCCCGAGGACTGATCGCCAAACTTCCCTGACGTCAAGCCGGTTCGTCGTCTTCATCCGCGAAGAGTCTTTCCGGGTGATGGAAGGTGTTGATTTTCGGTTGGCCGTGGTCGAGGTGGGCCGGTGGGAGCCATTGGGTTTGGCCGCGGGTGTTTTTTGCGGGTGGTCCATCCTTTTTCGGCCAGTCTGTTGTCGGGTCCACACGCGAGGGTGAGGTCGGTGATGTCGGTGCGCCCGGTGGTGGTCCAGCCGGTGACGTGGTGGACCTCGGTGTGATACGGCGGTTGGTCGCAGCCGGGGCGGGTGCAGCCACCGTCCAGGGCGTGCAGCATGAGGCGTTGTGCGGGGTTGGCGAAGCGCTTGGCGTGGTAGAGGGCCAGGGGTTTGGCGTCGTCGAAGATCGCCAAATAGTGATGTGCTTGGGCGGCCATGCGGATCAGGTCGGGCATCGGGATGAGGGATCCGCCGCTGGTGCGGGCCTTGCCGGTGCCGGCTTCGAGATCCTTGAGCGTGGTGGTGACGATCACGGTGACGGGTAGGCCGCGGTGCTGGCCCAGCTGTTCGGAAGCGAACAGGGTTCGGATGGCGGCGGCCAGGGCGTCGTGGTTGCGCTGCCCGGTGCTGCGCAGATCAGCCTTGGCCTCATCGGCGGGGTTGGCCATGCCGGGGGCGGCGAGTTTGGCGAGCATGGCTTCGATCAGCGCCCGTAGTTCGGGGGTGATCAACCCGGACAGGCGCGTCATGCCATCAAACTCTTGCTTGCCCAGCATCAGCGTGCGTTTGCGGGCGCGGTCCTCATCGGTGTAGTCGCCGTCGGGGTGCAGCAGGTCCATGAGTTGGCGGGCGTATTGGGCGACCTGCTCGGGGCGGTACGCGCGCGCCTTGTCGGCTAGGTCGGCTTCGGCGGCCTCGCGGGTGAACACATCGACGTGGGTGGGTAGGTGGGTGAAGAAGTCGCGGATGACTTTGATGTGTCCGTCGCCGATCAATCCTTGTCGCTGGGCGCGTGCGGTGGCGCTCAACGTCGGCGCCAAGGGTTGCCCGGTCAATGCGCGCCGTTCACCGAGATCCTCGGCCTCGCCGATACGGCGGCTGGCTTCGGCTTTGGTGATCCGCAACCGATCGGCCAACGCGCACGACAGGGTGCCGCCCAATTCTTCGGTGCCGGCTTGGGCGCCGAGTTCGTTGATCAGCACATGCTGGGGCACCCGCAGCCGCCGGCCCACCCGCTCCAAGCGCTCCAAGGCCCGCAACCGCTCCGGATTCGTCAACACCTCGAACGACAACGCGCACAACCGATCCAACTCGGCATCGAGCGCGTCGAAGACCTCCACGATCTCCTCACGCGAACTCGAAACCATAGCCACATGCTATGCGCAGACACTGACAACTCTTCTTCAGCAGAACGCTGAAAGGCAGTCAGTACAACATATTTCGCTATTCGAGCGCCGCTTCGATCGCCGCGGCGTCCGGCGCGCAATCACCCGCTCCGCGAACCAGCGTCGCCAATGCGCCCGCCGCACAGGCTCGTCGCAACGCCAACAAACGCTGCTCAGGCGAGCCCGGATCAGCCGGCCAATTCGCCGCCAGCGCACCGGCGAACACGTCACCGGCGCCAGTCGTATCGACCGCGGCAACGCCAGGGGCGGGCACCTCGAACTCGCCGTCGACGCCAACGTACCGGGCACCGCTCGCACCCAGGGTGACCACCAAATGAGGCGCTTGCCAGCGCCATTCGGTCACCTCGTGTTCATTGGCGACCACCACATCGGTGACGCCAGCCAGTTCGGCCAGTGCGTCGGCATCCGATCCGGCGGGTGAGGCATTGAGCATCACAACCGCCCCGGCCCGCTTCGCCTGCCGCGCTGCCGCCAACGCCATGGTTACCGGAATCTCCAACTGGGTCAACAACACATCGCAGTCGTCGAAAACATCCGGCGTCAGCGTCAGGTGCCGATTGGCGCCGGGGGCCACCACGATCGTGTTCTCGGCACCGGCATCGACGACGATGACTGCGGTTCCGCTCGGCCCGGGTTGCCGCACGACCCCGTCCAGGCCGACACCCGCGGACAGCAGGTGCGCCAACAATTGGTCAGCGGCCGCGTCCGCACCGACCGCGCCGACGAATTGCACCCGGGCACCGGCTCGTGCCGCGGCCACCGCCTGATTGGCGCCCTTGCCGCCAGGGGCATGTGTCAACGATGAAGCCAGCACCGTCTCGCCGGGCCGGGGCAGCTTGGCGACGTCCAGGGTCACGTCGAGGTTCACGCTGCCGACCACGACCACCCGCGTTGACATGTCGTCGAGGGTAGAAGCATTTCCCTAAACTTGGGCACGGTAGGTGACACCCCGTGATTACCTAGCGGCCATGGACATGTTGGTCACGTTCGTCAGCTGGGGAGTGCCGGCTGCCATCGTGGTACTCATCGCGGTCAGCCGTTACCGAATCAAAAAGCCGAACTTCGCGGGCCCTCCGTTGACCGGCATAGCCCACGTCCGATCGCTGGAGTCGACGGGCACGGTGATCGACAACAGGTATGTCTGCAAGATCGGTCTGAGTGTCGAACTGTCTGACCGTGAACCCTATGAAGTGACCGTTCGGCAAGCGGTGCATCCCATTTCGTTGGCTTCGGTGCAGCCGGGTTTGATCGTGCGCGTGCAGGTTGACTCAGCCAACCCGCAGAAGGTCCGAATCGAATCCGGACCGCCGACGCATCCGACATCGGCAGGGTCGCAACCGCCCCCGAGTGCCGCGGCAATCGCGGCGGCGTACAACCAGCTCAAGCAGCGGCACGGAGGCAGTTCGGGGCGGTGGGCGTCGGCGGCGGAATTGCTCGCGACCGGCCAACGGGTACCGGGGGTGCTGAAGTCCTTCGCGGCCACCGGAAACACGTTGCGAACCCTGGGCAGGGCGGCGACCGCGATGCCCGAACTCCTCGATGCCCCGCAGTATGTCATCGAGATGGAGCTGCGGTTTCCCAACCTGGCACCCGTGGTCGGTCGAAGCGTCCAGTCGGTGCCGCCGGAGCACGTGCCATACCTTGCCATTGGCCTCGAACTCCCCTGTGCAGTAGACCCTGCTGATCCTTCGCATCGATTCGTCGTCGACTGGGAGCGCGCCGTGCACTGAGCACCGTAGCGTCACTCTTTGGTGGAAGCCAGGACACAAGACGGCGTCACTTTTTCACCGAAGACCGATATCTGCCGGCCCGCAAGCTAATCTGCACCGTGACCGGGGACCCGTAGCAGACCGGTAGCAGAAGGAAGCCGATTGACGTCGGGTGAGCCAACAGAGCCAACGCCGGAGAGTGTCAGCGCTCCGGCCAAAAGGCGTTTCCGGCCGCGGCTGCCGGGGATTCGTTTCCGCGTCAGCATTCAGTCCAAAATCCTGATCGCCCTGCTGCTGTCGAGCATCCTGTCGGTGGCGGTGATCGGCGTCCTGGCCGGCATCTCCGGTCGCAGTGCCTTGCGTGAAGTCGAGTCCGAGCGGCTTATCGAACTGCGCGAGTCCCAGAAACGGCAGATCGAGGCGCTGTTCACCGAAGTCACGAATTCCCTGGACGTTTACAGCAGCGGGTTCAGCGTCGACCAGGCGGTGGTTGCGCTGTCCGCCGGATTCAATCAGTTGGCCAACGCCACTATCAGCGGACCGCAACAGCAGGCGATCGTCGACTACTACGAGAATCGCATGATCAAGCCGATGCAGCGACTGACCGGTGAAGACATCGATCTCAACGCGGTGCTGCCGAAAACCAACGCGCAGCGGTACCTTCAAGCCAATTACACGGCCGCGTCAAAGCCTGACTCGACTCCGGTGCTGGACGCCGGCGATGGCAGCGCATGGTCGGCGGCCAACGCGCGCTACGACTTCTACATGCGCGACATCGTGAAGCGCTTCGACTACCGGGACGCGCTGCTGTTCGACATGGACGGCAACGTGGTGTACTCGGTGCGGAAGGGGCCGGACCTCGGGACCAACATCCTCACCGGGCCGTACCGCGAGTCGAATCTACGCGAGGCGTATCAGAAAGCACTGCGCGCCAACGATATCGAATTCGTCTGGATCACCGACTTTCAGCCCTATCAACCGGCGCTGGGTGCGCCGACGGCGTGGGTGGTATCGCCGGTCGGCATCGACGGCAAAACCGACGGCGTCATGGCTCTGCCGGTGCCCATCGCCAAGATCAACCAGATCATGACTGCCAATAAGGACTGGGATGCCGCGGGTATGGGAGCGGCAACCGAGACGTATCTGGCGGGTCCCGACAGCTTGATGCGTTCGGATTCAAGACTTTTCCTGCAGGATCCCCAGGAATACCGGCGGGAGGTGATCGCGGCCGGGACCTCCTCGGAGATCGCCGATCGGGCGATCCGGCTGGGTGGCACCACCCTGGTGCAGCCGATTCAAAGCGCCGGGCTCAAAGCCGCCTTGCGCGGTGAGACCGGAGTGACGGTCGGCACGGATTACACCGGCAACAGGGAGCTCGAGGCGTACGCACCGCTGGACATCCCGAATTCCGATCTGCACTGGGCAATTCTGGCCACCCGGGACGACTCCGACGCGTTTGCCCGGCTGGGCAGATTCAGCAAATCGCTTGCGGTGGCGGTCGCCGGGATGATCTTCGCGATCAGCGTGGCTTCGATGCTGATCGCGCAGGCCGCGGTACGCCCCGTACGTCGGCTGGAGGAGGGGACGCAACGGATCAGCTCGGGTGACTACGAGGTCAACATTCCGATCACGTCGCGGGACGAGATCGGCGACCTCACCGGAGCCTTCAACGAGATGAGCCGCAACCTCGCGATCAAGGAAGAACTCCTCAACGAGCAACGGCGAGAGAACGATCGGCTGCTGCTCTCGTTGATGCCGGAGTCGGTGGTGCAGCGATATCGTCAGGGCGACAGCACCATCGCGCAGATGCACCAGGACGTCGCGATCATCTTCGCCGACATCGTCGGAGTCGACGAGATCTCCACCGAAGTCCCCGAGCACGAATTGGTCGGCATCGTCGACGATCTCTTCGGCCAGTTCGACTCGGCCGCAGAATCCCTTGGCGTCGAACGGATCCGCACCTTTCACAACGGATATCTGGCCAGCTGTGGCGTCATCACGCCACGACTGGACAGCCTGCATCGCAGCATCGAGTTCGCGCTCGAGATGCGGCGCATCATCGACCGATTCAACAACCAGAGCCGCCATGATCTCGGGTTGCGGGTCGGCATCAACACCGGAAACGTCGTCAGTGGATTGGTCGGCCAGTCCGGTCTGGTGTACGACATGTGGGGTACCGCCGTCAGCTTGGCCTACCAAATGCACAGTGGCGCACCGCAGCCGGGCATTTACGTGGCATCCCAGGTGTACGAGGCGATGCGTGATTCTCGCCAGTTCACCCCGGCGGGCACGATCTCGGTGGGCGGTACCGAGCAAACGATCTACCGGTTGTCGGAGCGCTGATGAATCCGTTGCATTCCTCCTGGTTCTATTGGGCGATCGCGGTAGCGGTCGGCTTCCCGGCCGGACTGATCCTGCTCACCGAGCTGCACCACACGCTGCTCAGAAGACGCAGCCGACTGGCCCGACAGGTCGGCATGGTGCGTAACTGGTTGCTACCGCTCGGGGCGTTGCTGCTGTTGCTGGTGAAGGCGTCGCAAATCTCGGCGGGCGACGTCCCGGTGCGACTCCTGACGACGGTGTTCGGGTTCCTGGTCCTGGTGCTGCTGCTGTCCGGTCTCAACGCCACGGTGTTCGAAGGCGCTCCTGAAGACAGTTGGCGCAAGCGGGTTCCGGCGATCTTCCTAGATGTCGGCCGCTTCGCGCTGATCGGGCTGGGCCTGGCGGTGATCCTGTCCTACATCTGGGGGGTGCGGGTCGGCGGTGTGTTCACCGCGCTCGGAATCACCTCGGTGGTGATCGGCCTGATGCTGCAGAACTCGGTCGGTCAGATCGTCTCGGGCTTGTTCATGCTCTTCGAGCAGCCCTTCCGGATCAACGATTGGCTGGACACGCAGTCCGCGCGGGGACGAGTTGTCGAGGTGAACTGGCGCGCCGTGCACATCCAGACCGGAAGCGGCATGCGGATCATGCCGAATTCGATGCTGGCCACGACCGCCTTCACCAATCTCAGCCGTCCCGCCGGCCCGCACAAGGTCGCGATCACCACCACCTTCGCTACCTCGGATCCGCCCGACAAGGTGTGCGCGATGTTGTCGTTCGTGGCCAGCGGGCTGCCGCTGATCCAGCCCGGCACGGTACCGACCTCGGTAGCGCTGGGTGGTGGCGAATACCGCACCACGATCAGGGTTGGTTCGCCGTCGGACGCAGGAGACACCGAGGCGACGTTCCTGCGCTGGGTCTGGTACGCCGCGCGCCGGCAGGAGCTGCATCTGGACGGCGCGGATGACGACTTCTCGACGTCCGAACGGGTCCGGCAGGCGTTGCGCACGGTGGTCGCGACCGAACTCCGCCTCACCCTCGCCGATCAGCAGTTCCTCGCCCCCTACGCCCGGATCGTGAGGTACGGCGCCGACGAGAAGGTGCAGTACGCCGGGGCGATCCCCACGGTGATGACGTTCCTGGTCGCGGGGAGTGTGCGGCTGACCGTCACCGACGAGGACGGTGTCGAAGTTCCCGTGACCACGCTCGACGAGGGTTCGTTCATCGGGATCACCGCGCTGACTAGGCAACGCAACGTGGCCGCCGCCTACGCGCTGGAAGAGGTCACCGCGCTCGAGATCGACCGCGAACACATCGAGCAAATCGTGATGGACAAGCCGCTGCTGCTACAGGACCTGGGTCGGCTGATCGAGGAGCGGCAGCGCAAGGCAAAGCGGGTGACCCAGCGCCAGCCGGTGAGCTGAACGGGGTCGATCGGGTTTTCTGAACAATCCTCCCCAGTGTGCCGGTACTTCGCGTTATCGTTTGCCACACAATTCAGCGCCCGAGCCGTACAGACGGAAGGTTGTTTGCCATGTCGCTTTTGAAGACCTCCGCCGAGTTGCTCTGCGTTGCAGCTGTCCTCGTCCCCGCGGCCGGCCACCCGCCGACCGCTTCGGCGGATCCGAGCAAACTGATGGGAATGCTGCCCGAGGGCTTTTCGTCCAGCAATTGCCAGGTCAAGCCGGCGAAGGCGCCCGCAGTGGAAAAGGTCACCTGCGACGAGAGCACCGTGTCCGGCGGACCCAGCGAGGCGGCTTTCGGGCTGTTCGGTAACCCCGACGACATGCAGGCGAGCTTCAAACAGGTCGGCGGCGACAAGATGACCATCCAGTCGTCCTGCCCGGGCAACCAGGTGTCGCCGGGGCCCTGGACGTACGGCAGCAGCGGCAAGACCGGCGGGCAGGTGGAATGCGCCACCATGACCCTGAATTCGGTCACGCATCCGATCGTCGTATGGAGCGACGAATCCAAACTCAGGGTCGCCATGATCGTCGGCGCCGACATGGACGGCCTCTATCAGTGGTGGAGGACTAAGTCCGGCTGACCCACGCTGCGTGAATCGGCGCGCATGCCGATACCCTGGATCAATGAGTTTGCACGCACCTGCGCTTCCCGATCTGCGCAAAGAGGTGCATGACGCCGCCCGCCGTGCCCGAGTGGCGGCCCGCTTCCTGGCTTCCGTACCGACCGCGGCCAAAGACCGCGCGCTGCACGCCGCCGCCGACGCGATCCTGGCCAACGTCGACCGGATCCTGGCCGCCAACGCCGAGGACCTGAACGCCGCGCGCGACGCCGACACCCCCAACGCGATGCTCGACCGGCTGGCACTGAACCCGCAGCGGGTCGACGGCATCGCCGCGGGGCTGCGGCAGGTCGCCGGGCTGCCCGACCCGGTCGGTCAGGTGTTGCGCGGATCCACCCTGCCGAATGGGCTGCAGCTCCGTCAGCAGCGAGTTCCGCTCGGCGTGGTCGGAATGATCTACGAGGGCCGCCCGAACGTCACGGTCGATGCCTTCGGCCTGACGCTGAAATCCGGCAACGCGGCCCTGCTGCGCGGCAGCTCCTCGGCGGCGCGGTCCAACGAGGCGCTGGTCGAGGTGCTGCGCGAGGCCTTGACCGGTCAGGATCTGCCGGCCGACGCGGTCCAACTGCTCTCATCGTCCGACCGCGCGACGGTCACCCACCTGATCCAGGCCCGCGGCCTGGTCGACGTCGCGATTCCCCGCGGCGGCGCGGGCCTCATCGAGGCGGTGGTGCGCGACGCGCAGATTCCGACCATCGAGACCGGCGTCGGCAACTGCCACGTGTACGTGCACGAATCCGCCGACCTGGACGTCGCCGAGCGGATCCTGCTCAACTCCAAGACTCGTCGACCGAGTGTGTGCAACGCCGCCGAGACCCTGCTGGTCGATGCCGCGATCGCCGACGAGGCGATGCCCCGGCTGCTGGGCGCGCTGCAAGGCGCCGGCGTCGCCGTGCACACCGATGCGGGTGAGGACGACCTGCGCCGCGAGTACCTTGCGATGGACATCGCGGTCGCCGTGGTCGACGGCGTGGACGCCGCCATTGCCCACATCAACGAATACGGCACCGGGCACACCGAAGCCATCGTGACGACGAACCTTGCTGCGGCACAGCGGTTCACCGAACAGGTCGATGCGGCCGCGGTGATGGTCAACGCTTCCACCGCCTTCACCGACGGCGAGCAATTCGGGTTCGGCGCCGAGATCGGCATCTCCACCCAGAAACTGCACGCCCGCGGCCCGATGGGGCTGCCGGAATTGACCTCGACCAAATGGATCGTGTGGGGCTCCGGCCAAACCCGTCCGGCCTAAACCTAGGAGACTCAATGAGCGTGCCCGCACGGCCTGTGCCGCTGTTCGCCGACATCGCCGACGTTTCGCGACGGCTCGCCGAGACCGGTTACCTTCCCGACACCGCCACCGCGACAGCGGTTTTCCTGGCTGACCGGCTCGGCAAACCGTTGCTGGTGGAAGGTCCGGCCGGGGTCGGCAAGACCGAACTGGCCCGCGCCGTAGCGCAGGCCACCGGATCGGGGCTGGTCCGGCTGCAGTGCTATGAGGGCGTCGACGAGGCCCGCGCCCTGTATGAGTGGAACCACGCCAAGCAGATCTTGCGCATCCAGGCCGGCTCGGGCGACTGGGAGGCCACCAAGGACGACGTGTTCAGCGAAGAGTTCCTGCTGCAGCGTCCGCTGCTGACCGCGATCCGCCGCACCGAACCGACCGTCCTGCTGATCGACGAGACCGACAAGGCCGACATCGAAATCGAAGGCCTGCTGTTGGAGGTCCTTTCCGACTTCGCCGTCACCGTCCCAGAATTGGGCACCATCACCGCTACCCGCACGCCGTTGGTGGTGCTGACTTCCAACGCCACCCGCGAGCTCTCCGAGGCGCTCAAGCGCCGCTGCCTGTTCCTGCACATCGACTTCCCGACCCCAGAGCTGGAACGGCGCATTCTGTTGTCCCGGGTTCCCGAACTGCCCCAGCACCTCGCCGAGGAATTGGTGCGGATCATCGGGGTACTGCGCGGCATGCAACTCAAGAAGGTGCCGTCGATCGCCGAGACCATCGACTGGGGACGCACGCTGCTCGCGCTGGGACTGGACACCATCGACGACGCCGTCGTCGCCGCCACTTTGGGTGTGGTGCTCAAACACCAGTCCGATCAGCAGCGCGCGGCCGGTGAGTTAAGGCTGAACTGATGGCCACCCGCCGTATCCGCCCGTCCCGGCCGCTCGCCCCGCATGGGCTGCCCGGTCATCTGGTCGGTTTCGTGGAAGCCCTTCGCGCCAGCGGCATTTCGGTGGGACCGTCGGAGACGGTGGACGCCGGCCGGGTGATGGCCACGCTGGGTCTGGGCGACCGCGAGGTGTTGCGGGAGGGCATCGCGTGTGCGGTGCTGCGCCGGCCGGATCACCGGGACACCTACGATGCGATGTTCGACCTGTGGTTCCCCGCAGCGCTGGGCGCCCGCGCAGTGGTGAGCGAGGACGACGCGGCGGGTGACCCCGACGGCCTGCCGCCCGACGACGTCGAGGCAATGCGGCAGATGCTCTTGGATCTGCTGAACGAGAACCCCGAACTGGCCGACATGGACGAGCGACTGGTGCGCATGATCGCCCGGATCGTGGAGGCCTACGGAAAATACAACTCCAGCCGGGGCCCGTCCTTCTCGTCGTATCAAGCGCTCAAGGCCATGGCGCTGGACGAATTGGAGGGCAAGCTACTGGCCGGCCTGCTCGCCCCCTACGGTGACGAACCCTCGCCCAGCCAGGAACAGATCGCCAAGGCGCTTGCCGCACAGAAGATCTCACAGCTGCGCAGGATGGTCGACGCGGAGACGAAGCGGCGCACCGCCGAACAGTTGGGTCGCGACCACGTCCAGATGTACGGCATCCCCCAGCTCTCGGAGAACGTCGAATTCCTGCGAGCGTCCGGTGACCAGTTGCGGCAGATGCGCCGCGTGGTGGCCCCGCTGGCGCGCACCCTGGCCACTCGGCTCGCTGCCCGGCGCCGTCGTTCCCGCGCGGGCACGATCGACCTGCGCAAGACGCTGCGCAAGTCGATGTCCACCGGTGGCGTGCCGATCGACGTGGTGCTGAAGAAGCCGCGCCCCGCGCGTCCGGAGTTGGTGGTGCTGTGCGATGTCTCGGGTTCGGTCGCCGGGTTCAGCCACTTCACTTTATTGCTGGTACACGCTCTGCGCCAACAGTTTTCGCGGGTGCGGGTGTTCGCGTTCATCGACACCACCGACGAGGTGACCCACATGTTCGGCCCGGAGGCCGACCTGGCCGTGGCGATCCAGCGGATCACCCGGGAGGCGGGCGTGTTTGCCCGGGACGGACACTCCGACTACGGCAACGCGTTCGTCTCGTTCGTGCAGGCCAACCCCAACGTGCTGTCGCCGCGCAGTTCACTGCTCGTGCTGGGCGACGGGCGCACCAACTATCGCAATCCGGCCGTCGATGTGCTGGCCGACATGGTGACGGCCGCCCGGCATGCGCATTGGCTCAACCCCGAGCCCAAACACCTCTGGGGTAGCGGGGATTCGGCGGTGCCGCGCTACGAAGAGGTCATCACGATGCACGAATGCCGGTCGGCCAAGCAGCTGGCGGCGGTCATCGACCAGCTACTGCCGGTCTGAGCAGACGCCGAGCGTCACGCCAGAGTGGCGATCGACGTCCAGCGCCACGCCAGCGTGACGCTCGCCGCTGGGGCAAGCGCGTCAGTCAGCGGGTTTTGCGGAACACCAGCCAAGACATCTCGATCGGGCTGTCGTCACGTCCCACCGGGAAGATGTCGAGCCCGCTGACCCAGTCGGCGTACCAGCTGGTGGGCGGCCAAGCGCCGGGCGGCAGGTGCGCTTTCTCATACTCGTACACCGAGTCCTCGCCCACCAGCTCGAGCGGCAACCCGGCCGCCGCGTTCGACAGTTCCGCTCTGGTGAAAATGCTGGTGTACGCCTGCTGACCGAATTCGCGTGCCACGCCGTCAAGTTCGTAACCGTGGCGGGGTAAGAACGCATTGAACACCAACCGGCCGCCCGAGCCCAGGCAGTGCGCGGCGAGTTCGAACAGGCCACGCAACTGCTCGGTGGTACGGAAATCGGACACCACCTCGGAGAGCAGGATCAGTTGATAATCCTCTCGCAGATCTTCCGTCGTCTCGAAGACGTTGCGCACGATCACTCGCAGATCCAGCGCATCCCGCTGGGCTTCGGCCCGGATGATCTCGGCGAATTTCGGAGTCATCTCCACCACGTCCACGGGATGTCCGCGCCGTGCCAGCGGAAGGGCGTTGCGCCCGGTGCCGGCACCGATATCGAGCACCGGATGCGCGCTGGGGTCCGCGGCTTCGTTGGCCAGCGCCCACACCCTCGCGTCGGGTTCGGTGCCGAAAAGCGGCGGCTCGCGGGTGCTGACCCAGTTGTCATAGGCCTCGGCCACGCTGAACCAGCGTGTGCTCACTTGATAGTGCAAAGTCGGGCCGACCGCGGCGTTGTAGGAGATGACGATGTTGGATCGGTGGGAAATGGAATACGCCTCGGTCAACTGGGTCTGCAGCACGGTGCGCAGATGGGCGATTTCCTCGTCATTGAACTTCCTGCCCACGCCCGCGAAGATGCCACTGCACATCTCGACGTACTCGTCGAGCATGCTCGGGACGGCGGGCAGCGAAATCTCCCCGGTGACAACCGAGCGGGTGTAGAGGCGCCGGGTCATGGCGTCTTTCCACGCTTTGGCTTGATCTACCGAGCTCAACGGCGCATTTTCCACAGATCTTCTTCTACACGATCCGTTGGGTTACCGCCGAGCATTGAGCCGCACCAGGGGCCGAATACCGCGTGACGTCCACTGCTCCCCGCGAGCTGTAATGCCTGATCGCAGCCTCCAGTAAGCTGGCAAACCATGCAAAAGCAGCGCCGGTTGGGAGTTATGGGTGGGACGTTCGATCCCATCCATTACGGCCACCTGGTCGCTGCCAGCGAGGTGGCCGACAAGTTCAAGCTCGACGAAGTCGTTTTCGTGCCCAGCGGTCAACCCTGGCAGAAGGATCGGCACGTCTCCGCCGCCGAGGACCGCTACCTGATGACGGTGATCGCCACCGCCTCCAACCCGCGCTTCTCGGTGAGTCGGGTCGACATCGACCGCGGCGGTCCCACCTACACCAAGGACACGCTGCGCGACCTGCACACCCTCAACCCGGATTCCGAGCTGTACTTCATCACCGGTGCCGACGCGCTGGCCTCCATCCTGTCCTGGCAGGGCTGGGAGGAGCTTTTCGGCCTCGCCCGCTTCATCGGTGTCAGCCGTCCGGGCTACGAGCTGCGCAACGACCACATCATCGAGGCCATCGGTGACCTGGACGAGGGCACCTTGGCCCTGTACGAAATCCCCGCGCTGGCGATCTCATCGACCGACTGCCGGCAGCGGGCGCAGGAACGTCGGCCGCTGTGGTACCTGATGCCCGACGGCGTCGTGCAGTACGTCTCCAAGCGACGTCTCTACCGGACTCCCGAGAGGAGCGAAAATCCGGCCGCCCCCAGCCTGGCCGCCGGCAACAGCACATGAGCGCAAATCAGGAAGCGATCGACATGGCCACGGTGGCCGCAACCGCCGCGGCCTCGAAATTGGCCGATGATGTTCTCGTCATCGACGTCTCTGGCCAGCTGGTCATCACCGACTGCTTCGTCATCGCCTCGGCGTCCAACGAACGGCAGGTCAACGCGATCGTCGACGAGGTCGAGGAAAAAATGCGCGAGGCGGGCTACAAGCCGGCCCGTCGCGAGGGGGCCCGCGAGGGCCGTTGGACGCTGCTCGACTACCGCGACATCGTGGTGCACATCCAGCACCAGGATGACCGCAACTTCTACGCGCTGGACCGGCTGTGGAGCGACTGCCCGATAGTGCCGGTGGACCTGGGCGACGCACCCAAGGCGGCCCCGGAATGACGGTGCGCCGGTTGGTGATGTTGCGCCACGGCCAGACCGACTACAACCTCGGCAGCCGGATGCAGGGCCAGCTCGACACGGACCTGAGCGAGCTGGGCCGCGCCCAGGCCGTCGCGGCGGCCGAGGTGCTGGGCAAACTCCAGCCGCTGCTGATCGTGTCGTCGGATCTGCGGCGGGCCTATGACACGGCGGTCAAGCTGGGGGAGCGCACCGGTATGCAGGTGCGGGTGGACGCGCGGCTGCGCGAGACGCACCTCGGTGATTGGCAGGGCATGACCCATGCCCAGATCGATGCCGAAGCGCCGGGTGCTCGACTGGCCTGGCGCGAGGATGCCACCTGGGCACCGCACGGCGGCGAGAGCAGGGTCGACGTGGCCGCCCGCAGTGTGCCGCTGGTGACCGAGCTGGTTTCCGCGGCGCCGGACTGGGGCGGACCCGGCGAGCCGGAACGGCCGATCGTGCTCGTCGCGCACGGCGGGCTGATCGCGGCGTTGTCCGCCGGCCTGTTGAGGTTGCCGGTGGACAACTGGCCGATCCTGGGCGGCCTGGGCAACGCCAGTTGGGTGCAGCTTTCCGGTCATTCCGCGCTGGGCGCGGACTTCGACGCCATCCGGTGGCGCCTGGACGTGTGGAACGCTTCGGCGCAGGTGTCCAACGATGTCCTCTGATCCCGGTCGCGAGGCACGGCCCGTACTGCTGATCTTCGCCGATTCGCTGTCCTACTACGGGCCCACCGGCGGCCTGCCCGCCGACGATCCGCGGATCTGGCCGAATATTGTTGCTTCACAATTAGATTGGGACGTCGAGCTGATCGGCCGGATCGGCTGGACCTGCCGCGACGTGTGGTGGGCGGCAACGCAGGACCCGCGGGCCTGGGCGGCGCTGCCCAAGGCCGGCGCGGTGATCTTCGCGACCAGCGGAATGGATTCCCTGCCGTCGGTCTGGCCCACCGCGCTGCGCGAGCTCATCCGCTATGTCCGGCCGCCCTGGCTGCGCCGGTGGGTACGGGACGGCTACGGTTGGCTGCAGCCGCGGCTTTCGCCGATCGCCCGGCCGGCGTTGCCGCCGCATCTGACCGCGGAATACCTCGAACAAACCCGTGCCGCAATCGATTTCAATCGGCCTGGCATCCCAATCGTGGCGTCGCTGCCGTCGGTACACATCGCCGAGACGTACGGCAAGGCGCATCAGGGCCGCGCGGGCACCGTCGCGGCGATCACCGGATGGGCTCAGGCCCACAACGTTCCGCTGGTGGATCTCAAAGCCGCTGTCGGCGAAGAGGTCATGAGCGGGCGGGGCAACCCCGACGGCATTCACTGGAACTTCGAGGCACACCAGGCGGTCGCGGAGCTGATGCTCAAGGCGCTGGCCGAAGCATTACAGACCAGCGCTGAGGAGCGGCGCGGTTGACAGTTCAGGTGGTCACCGATAGCTCCTCGCGGCTGCCGGCCGAACTAAGGGACCGGTGGCGCATTCGCGAAGTGCCCCTGCACATCTTGCTCGACGATGCCGACCTACGCGACGGCGTCGATGCCATCCCCGAGGACATCCACAAGCGTCATGCGACCACGGCGGCGGCCACCCCGGCCGACCTGAGCGCCGTTTACCAGCAGGCCCTGGCCGACAGCGACGGCGACGGTGTTGTGGCAGTGCATATTTCGTCGGGCCTGTCCGGAACCTACCGCCTGGCGGAACGCGTCGCCGTGGATTTCGGTGGTGCGGTACGGGTCGTCGATTCCAAATCGACGGCGATGGGCACCGGTTTCGCGGTGCTGACCGCCGCCGAGGCGGCGTCGGCCGGCGGCGACTTGGACGCCGTCACCAAGGCCGCGGCCGCCGCTGTCGACCGCACGCACGCGTACATGGTCGTGCAACGGCTGGACAACCTGCGGCGCAGCGGACGGATCGGCGGGGCCAAGGCCTGGCTGGGTACCGCACTCGCCCTCAAACCACTGCTGCATATCGAAGACGGCAAACTCGTTCTGGCGCAACGAATAAGAACAGCCAAGGGAGCCCTCGCTGCGCTGATCGACCAAATCTGTGCGGTGGTGGGGGAGCGCCCCGCGGCGCTGGCCGTCCACCACGTCGGTAACCACGACGGCGCACAGGAGTTGGCGGCGGAACTGTCCGAACGGCTGCCGGGCTGTGATCCCGCGATCGTAACCCCGCTGGGTCCGGTGCTGGCGGTGCATGTCGGTGCCGGAGCGCTGGCGGTGTGCCTGCAGCTAGCGGAATGACTTTAGCCGCTCAGATCTGGCGGTCGAAGATCGTCGTACCTACCGCGTCGTTGTTCCAGATGTAGATGGGCAGTTGGGAGAAGGGGTAGGACCCGGTGTTGAAGACGTAGAAGTTATTGGCCGTCGCCGATGCAACGACGAACGGCGTGTGGTTCGCGGAGACTGTCTGGGTGTAGAGCGGCACGCCGTTGATCGTGGAGACGGTGATGGTCGTTCCGGCCGGCAGGTGGTTACCGATCGCCAGGCCCGGCACCAACGATTGTGGGATGGCTCCCAGCTCCCCACCCGAATCGATGAACGCGCCTACGGTTTGCGGCAATTCGTTGTTGATCTGCACTTGGACAACGGTTCTCGGGGCACCGTCCATCTCGACGATGGGGGGCAGTGGATTGGGTCCGAACTCGAGCATGCCGCGAGGAAGGTTGATCAGCACGCCCTCGTTCATGTTGCCCGGCAAGGCAGCGGTCACTGGGCTGCTGAACGGAAAGTCGTTGTTAGGTCCCACGCCCAGATAGGCGGGCAGCAACGAAACGTCTATCGGATTGCCCGGGTTATTCAAGTATGCCGAGGTGGCGACCCCGACAGTGGTTGGTGCCGTGACGATTCCATTACCGAAATCCACGGTCGTGACATAGGTCTGGTAGTTGACGAATAGGGCACCGCCGTAACTCACACTGCCCACTCCGGTGGGCGCACCGAGGGCCGCCAAATTAACGTACTGCGGCGGCACCACCAGGCCGCTGGCGCCGGAGTCGACGGTGACGGGCGCACCCGGTCCACCACCGACCGAGATATTCAGAATCGGGCTGCCGTACTGACCGGGATGGATCAACGTTTGGTTCGGCCCCAGGGCTGTGCTGATCCCTGCGGTCCCGGGTAGTCCCAACAGGCCGCCCCGACCGCCCACACCGCCGACGCCACCGGGGCCACTGGCCCCTCCCGTACCGCCGATGCCGATCAGACCCGCGGACCCACCGGCGCCACCCGGCATGCCGCCGTAGAGATTGCGACCGCCCGCGCCGCCGTTACCCAGCAACACACCGCCCGCGCCGCCGGTGCCTCCGGCTATGCCGTAGCGAACGCTGACACCGCCGGTGCCACCGTTGCCGAATAACCAGCCACCGGACCCGCCGGGGGTTCCCACGCCCTCGGCGGTTGTGTATCCGTTGGCGCCGTCGCCGAACAGCGGGCGTCCGGTGAGCTGCAGGACGGGTTCGTTGACGAGGCGGGATGCGCCCGCAGCGAGTTGTTGCGCGACGGCGATTTCGGCGTTCGCATAGAGTTGTGCGGTCTCTAACAGTCGGAGCACAACTTGCTCGTAGGACGTAGCGAACTGCCCGGCCGCCGCCTGATACTGCCGGCCGTGCTCGGTAAAGAGCGCCGCCAGCTCGGCCGAGATTTCGTCGGCGCTGGCGGCTACCAGGCCGGTGGTGGGCACGACTGCCGCCGCGTTCGCTGAGTGCAGCGACGACCCTATGCTTTCCAAAACCGTTGTCGCCGATACGAATTGGCTAGGAGACACCAACAATTGCGACACGGCCGGCCCCTCCTTTGTCGATCCCTCACAGAGCGTACTGCGCGGCTGCCGCTCCCCGGCGGAGAATGGCGCAGCTTGGTCAGTGCGGGAGGAGGTCTACCGCGGAGCCAGGCGCGGAGCGCTCACCGTTCTTCTTTAACCAGACCCTTTAACCAGAGCCTTTAACCAGAGCATTGTCACCCCGCGGATGGACCACCTTCGGCCACCAGAACCAGCGCCCCAGCAGCGTCGCGATCGACGGCATCAACAAGGTGCGCACGATCAGCGTGTCCAGCAGCAGTCCGATGCAGACTGTGGACCCGAACTGGCCCAGCACCCGCAGGTCGCTGCCCAGCATCGACGCCATGGTGAACGCGAACACCAGGCCCGCGGCCGTCACCACCCCACCGGTACCGGCCATCGATCGGATGATCCCGGTCTTGAGGCCGGCGTGGATCTCCTCCTTGAACCGGGACACCAGCAGCAGGTTGTAGTCCGACCCGACGGCCAACAGGATGATCACCGACAGCGCCATGACGATCCAGTGGATCCGGATGCCGAACAGGTCCTGCCAAATCAGCACCGACAACCCGAACGACGCCGCGATCGAACTCGCCGCGGTGCCAACGATGACCAGCGCGGCCACCACGCTTCGAGTCAGCAACAGCATGATCATGAAGATCAGCGTCAGCGCCGAGACCACCGCGATCATCAGGTCGTATTTGGCGCCGTCGTGCATGTCCTTGAATGTCGCGGCGGTGCCGCCGAGATACACCCGGGCATCGGACAGCGACGACTGCTTCAAACCTTCCTGTGCGGCCGAACGTTCGGCGTCGACACGCGAAATGCCTTCCGGTGTCATCGGATCGCCCTGGTGGGTCACGAAGAACCGCGCCGACTTGCCGTCCGGTGACAGGAACATCCGCAGGCCCGTTTGGAAGTCGGGGTTGTCGAACGCTTCGGGCGGCAGGTAGAAGAAGTCGTCGTTCTTGGAGGCGTCGAAGCTCTGGCCCATGACAACGGCCGTATTGCTCATCGCCTCCATCTGATTGAGCATCGCCGAGAAGGTCGACTGCATCGTCAGCGTCAGTGCTTTGGTCGTCTTCATCGTCTCGATCATCGGCGGGATCAGCACCAGCATGTGGTGTGTCGCCTCCGCGGTGCGCGCGATGTCCTTGGTCAATATGTCGAATTGACCGGCGAGCTGGTCGAACCCATCCAGCGAGTCGAACAGCGAACGCAGTGACCAGCAGATGGGGATGTCGAAACAGTGCTTCTCCCAATAGAAGTAGCTGCGTATCGGGCGCCAGAAGTCGTCGAAATCGGCGATGTGGTCCCGCAGTCTATTGGTGATGTCCGCGGTTTCGGCCGTGGTCCGAGCGCTGTCGTCGGCGGCTTCGGAAAGCTCCGTGGTGACCTTGTACATCTGCTGCATGGTCTCGATCATGAACTGCATCTGGTCGGCCATCTTGGTGATGTCATTCATCCGGTCCCGCAGGAACGACAGGTTCTGCATCGTCGTCTGGCTCTGCATGCTGTTCTGAAAAGGTATGGAACTGTGCTGGATCGGGATGCCAAGCGGTCGGGTGATGTCCTGGACCATCGCGATGCCGACGGTACGCATCACGTTCTTGGCAACCCGGTCCAGCACCAGCATGTCCGCCGGATTTCGCATGTCATGGTCGGACTCGATCATCAACATGTCGGGGTTCATCCGGGCCTGGGAGAAATGCCGGTCGGCGGCGGCCTGGCCGATATTGGACGGCGCGGAGGTGGGCAGGTAGTACCGGTCGTTGTAGCTGGTCTTGAAGCCCGGCAGTGCCACCATGCCGATCAGCACGATCGCGCCGCTGACCGCCAGAATCGGTGCGGGCCAACGCACCACCGCGGTACCGACCCGCCGCCACATTCGACCCTGCCGGGCGGCCCGCTTGGATTCGAACAGGTGCATCTTGCTGCCCACGAACACCACCGCGGGACCCAGCGTGACACCGGCCAGGACGACGACCAGCATCCCGATCGCCACCGGGGCACCCATCGTGTTGAACCACGGCAACCGGGAGAAACTCAGGCAGTAGGTCGCACCGGCAATCGTCAGACCCGACCCCATCACCACCGGGGCCACACCGCGAAATGTCGTGTAATAAGCGGTTTCCCGATCCTCACCGGCGCGCAGCGCCTCCTGATAGCGCCCGACGAGGAAGATCCCGTAGTCGGTTCCGGCGGCTATCGCCAACATGGTCAGGATGTTGGCGGCGAAGGTGGTCAGGCCGAACACGTTGTGATAACCCAGAACCGCGACGAATCCGCGGGATGCCGCCAGCGCGACGAACGTCATGAACAGCTGGACCAGCGTGGTGACGATGGACCGGTAGACCAGTAACAGCATGATCGCGATCGCGCCCAGCGTGAACAGGGTGATCTTGGCCAGGCTGGCGTTGCCGATGATGTGCATGTCGTCGCTGAGTGCGGCCGGCCCCGTCACATAGGCCTTCACCCCGGGCGGCGGTGGGGTGCGCTCCAGCACCTCCCGAACCGCGTCGACCGATTCGTTCGCCAGCGTCGTGCCCTGGTCGCCGGCCAGGTTGAGCATCACATAGGCGCCCTTGGCGTCGGCGCTCTGCGCGCCCGCCGCGGTCAACCGGTCACCCCAGAAATCCTGGATGTGCTGGATGTGCTTGTGATCCCGCTGCAGCTGGTGAATCAGGCTGTCGTAGAACCGATGAGCCGCGTCGCCCAGCGGCTGCTGGCCCTCCAGCACGATCATCACCGTGCTGTCGGAGTCGAATTCCTTGAAATTGTGGCCGAGTCGCATCATCGCGACCATCGAGGGCGCGTCCGGCGGGGTCATCGGAGCCGAATGCTCTTCGCTGACCTTCTCCAGCGTCGGAACAATGACATTGACCAGAACGGTCAGCGCCACCCAGGCCACGATGATGGGCACCGCGAAGATCCGGATGGTGTGCGGAATGACCGGGCGGTGCGGTCGCGGCTCCTTCGGGGCGGGCTCCACTTCGATCGGCGCGGTGTCGTCGGCCCCGACGCGCGTCGTGCTGTCGAGGTCGCTCATGCCGACTTCACCAGGCAGAAGGTCTGCGGATTGACCCCGTCGGACTTCTGCTCCTCGCGGACCACGCCGTCGACGGTGATGCGGCAACCGATCCGGCTGCCATCGCTTTGGGCCATGATGTTCGCGCTCACCGAGGGCAACGTCGTGGAGAGGGTGAACGACCAGGGCAGCGCGGCCGCGTTGACCTGATGCGTGTTGGCGTCGGCGTCCCAATAGTTGATGTTGGCCGTGGCCCCAGGCGTACCGAAGATTTCATAGAGCACAACTTTCGGGTTGAACTGCACGATCTCTATTCCTGCGCCGGCATTGGCGTTGAGGTCCTCCGAGCCGAAGATCCGGTGCAGGCGCGAGACGACCAGCGCCGAAACGGCCAGGACGACCACCAGTACCAGCGGGATCCACACCTTCTTCAGCGTCCGGCCAACGGAACCCGAAAGTGAACCAGTCCTCATCAACACCGCCTTCCGCCAGCCGATCCTGGGGTTGCAACACCACTTTGGGCAGCAGGCTTCCCCGACCCGAAAGAAATATTTGCTCGGCTAAGTATCGTAAACCCGTAGTGGACGCGCGCGTTCCTCGGGTGCGCCCCTATGTGCCGAACGACACAGGCTAGCGCGCGACCCGTCCCGTCACCGGCGGCAGGTCTGCAAGCGTCACAATGCCCGGTTTCGCGGCCACCACCGCCGGCACCGCATTGGTGACCGGAAGCGCGGTGTAGATCATGCCCAGCCCCATGAAGCCGGGCTCCGTCCAGTCCTTGGGCGGCAGGCAGTGCAGCACCGTGCGCATGTTGGGTAGCCCGAACACCTGGATGACGTGGCCATGCTCGAGGGGCTTGGGTGGAGTCACATGATCGCCCATGATCCAGTTGAAGCCGACGCTGACGACGTTGCGGTCGCCGTCCCACCCGCGGTGGTAACCATGGACGCCGGCGACGGTTCCCGCCGGAATCTCCATGAAACCCAGGTCGGTGTCGCCGGTGGCGGCCGTGAAGGTGACATCGAACGTCATCCGGTCCAGATGTGCCCCGATCGCGTCGGCCATCATCGCGGCCGATTCGGCGAACACCTCACTTTCGCGGCGCACACTCTCGGCCAGGCCGGGCGTGTCGGGATCCTGCGAGAATCCCATCGCTCGCTGAGTTCCGGCCGATTCATACGTCGAGCAGTCCACCGATTCGGTGATGCGGATCTCATCGACCCGCTCGCAGGACCCGCTGAGCACCATGCCGACCATGTTCGTCATGCCCGGATGCGCACCGCTGCCAAAGATTGTCGAGCCGCCCTGCCGGCAGGCCGCCTCGATGCGCTCGCGGTCGTGGGGCGTCTGCTTGCCACCGGTGATCCACGCCGCGCTGGTGCACACGTTGACTCCGGACTCCAGCAGCCGCACGAGCTCATCGATGTTGGGCCACAACGGGTTATAGCAACACGCGTCGGCACCCAGCGCGATCAGCGCATCGATGTCGTTGGTGGCGCGCACACCGGTCGGTTCGGGCCAGCCTGCGAGCGCGGCAGCGTCGACCCCGACCTTGTCCGGCCCGTGCGCGAAGACCCCGACGAGCTCCATGTCCGGCCGGCCGATGATCGCGTGCAACGAGCGTCGCCCGATGTTCCCGGTCGTCCACTGGATGACGCGTAGCGGCCGGTCTGTGCGTGCTGTGCTCATCAGGCTCCTTTGCGCCGGGTCTGCGCCACGTGGCTGGGAGCCATTATCTCCGGGCGCGGTTGCCGCTAGTGAGCGCCCCGGTTGAGCACGGACATCGCGCCGGACAGAATCTGCGACAACGGATCTGCGCCGCCGCCGAAGGTGGCCTGGGTAGCAGGCGCAGTGACGGCCGCCGGGTCATAGCCGTTCACCGGATCGACCTGGATAGGTGCGGTCAGCGGATCGTCGTTGCGCGAATATCCCTCGTTGACCATGGGCAGCAGCACCGCGTCGAGCTCGTTGAGCGTCTCTTCCGGCACACCCGCGTACTGGAACGGCAGCACCAACGGAAGATGCCGCTCCGGGATCAGATACGTCGTCGTCGTTGCGCCCCGCGAGTTCACCGTCGTCCGGATGTTCTGTGGCGGCACCATGCTCGGGTTGGTGAAGGCCACCGCGGTGTGCCCGGTCATCAACCCCACCAGCGTGTTGGCCAGTGCCATCAGATTGTCCGGCCGGTCCGGGAAGTCGGCGATCGAGTCGTAGGCGGAGATGAACATCTTGGTGTTGTACTGGCTCTCCACCGGAGGCGGCACCGGGTAGTCGAGGGCGGGCACGACGCTGCCGACCGGGAACATGGCGGTCAGGAAGCTCTCACCGAACGCGTGACGAGCGACCGGATCGCCAAAGGTGGCGAAACTCAACTGATCTGGTGGGGGAGCGTTGGGGTCGGTGGCGAGCCGGGCCTGCAGTTCGTCGAGGACGAGCGCTCCTTCGGACAAGCCGATCGCCGTGCCGGGGCCGCCCCGCCGGATCGCCGCGTCCAGGTTGTCCGCGCCGACGACGACCGATTCGCCGACGCTGGGCCCGTCCGCGCCCAGCCCCGGAAACATCTCGTCCAACTGGCCGATGCCCGGAAAGAGCCGTCCCAGCACATGGCCCTGCACCTGGCCGGCGGGATAGTCGATGATCTGGCGGCGCAGGCCGGGAAACCAGTCGGCGCCCTCGCGGCGGATGTACTCGTCGTAGGGGATACCCAGCACGTGGGCGCCGCCCAGCGCGTAGGCCGTCCCGCCGGGTTGCGGCGCCTCATCCGTCGGCGTTTCGTCGGCCGTCGCCCGCCCGACTCCCAAACAGCTTGTGGCACCGACGGTTACCAGCGCGGTGAGTCCTGCGAGTAGTTTCTTCATCCCTACTTCTCTTCCCGTAGTGGGCTCCCGTACGAGGCGACCATCATGCGCCCGCGCTGGTTCGGCCCGGTGACACTCGTGATGGCCACCAACTCGCCTTGCCGACCAGCGTAGCGATCGCGGGCACCGTGATGGTGCGTACCAGGAAGGTGTCCAGCAGAATCCCGACGCCGATCACGAAACCGCCCTGGATCACGGTGCCGATGGTGGAGAACAACAGGCCCCACATCGAGGCGGCGAAGATCAACCCGGCCGCCGTGATCACTCCGCCGGTGGAGCTCAGGGTGCGGATGATGCCGTAGCGCATGCTGTTCGGCGATTCGTCACGCATCCGCGAGATGAGCAGCATGTTGTAGTCCGCACCGACCGCCACCAGCACCACGAAGGCCAACGGCGGAATGCTCCAATGCAATTGCTGGCCGAGCAGGTACTGGAACACCAGCACCCCGATACCCACCGCCGACAAATACGAGATCACCACCGACCCGACCAGATACAGCGGTGCGACGATCGCGCGCAGCAGCGCGATCAGCGTCAGCAGCACGACGATCAGCGTGACCGCGATGATGAACCTGATGTCGTGTTCGTAGTAGTCGCGGGTATCACGCAGCGTGACCGGATACCCCGCCATCGAGATCGAGGCATCGGCCAGCGCGGTGTTCGGCTGCGCGCTGCGAGCGGCGGCGGTGATCGCGTTGACCTGATCCATGGCTTCGGCGCTGAACGGGTTGAGCTTCGTCTGCACCAAGTACCGCACCGAATGGCCGTCCGGGGAAATGAACAGCTTGGCGGCTTTCCTGAACTCCTCCATGCGCAGCAGTTGAGGCGGAATGTTGAAGCCGGCCATCGAAGGTTCCGCCGCGTCGTCCTTCATCGCGAGCAGGAACGCCGACGCTTCACCGAGCCCGGTACCCATCTGCCTGATCTGATCGACGAGTTGGTCCACACCGTCGGCCACCTGCCGGCTGCCGCCGGCGACGCGCTCCGCGCCCTGCTGCAGGCGGTTCAAGCCGCCCTCCAGTCCGCCGGCCTGGTCGAATCCCATGGCATGCAGCGCCTTGGTGAAGTTGGCGAGTGCGCCGCGCAACCGGTCCGCTGTCGCGGCCAGGGTCTGCTTATCGCCGAACCCTTGCAGCTGGTTGGCCAGATCGTTGATCTGGTCGAGGCTTCCGTTGTTGCGGGCGTTCACCAGCCGCTCGAACTGGGCGCGGGTGGCGGCGCACGAGGCGTCGACGTCACAGATCACGTTGCCCTGCAGTGCGATCAAGACTGGACCGACCCAGCCGAACATGTCCCGGACCGCCGTGAAGTTCAGGCCCATCTCATGGCCGAGCGCGTTGATGCTGTTGACCAGCTTTGCCGCGGTCGTGACCTCTTTGACCAACCGATCGCCGCCGTACTGGCCCCGCATCGAGGTGAAGACCTCGACCAGGCCCTGCATCGCGGAGACCATCTGGTTGACCTGCCCGCGCACATCGCCCAGGTTCTCGGCCAGCGTGTTGGCTCCCCTGCTCAGCCGGTTGAGGTCGTTGTCGTGCTCGTTGATCAGGGCGGCGCCGGCGCCCAACCGGGCGCCGATGGCCCCGGCCTGATACGTGGCTCTGAACTCCTCGGGTACGGCTCCGGTGGGCCGGGTGATCCCGGTGACCGCGGCAATGTTGGGCAGCTGACTGACTCGCTCGGCCATCTGCTCCAGGTCGGCCAGGGCTCGCGGTGTGCGCAGGTCATGCGGCGACTGGACCAGGATGTATTCCGGGATCGACTGGTTCACGGGGAAGTGTCGCTCCAGCGCCGCATACCCGATCGAACTCGGCGCCGACGCGGGCACACCCTTGCGGTCGTCGTAGTTGAACCGAACCAAGCCGGCGCAGCCGGCCAGAATGGCCAGCACCAGCAGGCTCGCGACGAGGTGGGTTTTGGGCCGGCGCACGATCCGGATTCCCGAACGCCGCCAGAACCGGGACGTGAGTTCGCGCCGTGGCTTGACCCACCCACGAGGACCGGCCACCACCAGGATGGCGGGCAACAACGTCATCGCGGCAAGGAACGCCACCCCGACGCCGATCGCCGACGACAGGCCGACCGATGAGAACACCCCCATCTGGGAGAAACTGATCCCGAGAAACGTGATGCCCACCGTGGCTGCCGATGCGGCGATCACTTTTCCGATCGACATCATCGCCCGCCGCACCGCCCGATCGAAGTCTTCGCCTTCCCGCAGATAGTCGTGATAGCGACTGATCAGAAAGACGGCGTAGTCCGTCCCGGCGCCGGCGATGATGGCGCTCAAGAACACGATGGACTGGTTTGAGACGCCGATCCCGGTGACCTCCGACATGGCCGCCACCACGGACTGGGCGATGACCATCGATATGCCGATCGCCAACAATGGCAGCAGCATGGTGACCGGATTTCGATAGACCAGAAGCAGGACCAGGAGCACCAGCACCGCGATCGCGACCTCGATCGGGACCCGATCCCTGTTGCCCGCGGCGGTGAGGTCGGCGACCGTGGCCGCGGGCCCGGTCAGGTGGGCCGTCAGCTGTGACCCGGCGACGGAGTGTTTGACGATGTCGGCGACCCGCTGGAAAGCGGCATAGGACTTCGGTGTGCCCAACTCACCCGCCAGACCGACCGGCAGCACCCAGGTGGTGCGGTCCTTGCTGGTCAACGTCGAGCGTAGGGGCGGTGTGTCGATGAAATCCTGCAACATCAACACGTCGCGCTTGTCCTCGCGCAAGGCGCTGACCAGCTTGCGGTAGGCGGTTTCGTCCGCAGGCTTCAGTCCGCTGTCATTGGTCAGGACCACCAGCAGCAGGTCGTCTGCCCCCGATTCGTGAAACGCCTCGGTCATCTTCCGGGCCGTGACGCTCGAGGGCGCATCGCTCGGCAGGATGTCGAGCGGGTGTTTCTGGGCCATCTGGTTCAGGGATGGGAACGCCAACGGCAGGGCGACCGCGACCGCCACCCACAGGCCGATCACCAACCAGGGCCACCGCACCACTGCATCGGCTAGCCGTCGCAAACTGCTCCTACCCCCGGTCGCGCCCTGCCGGAAACCGCGAGCCTCGGCAAGGCGGTGACCATCGAACTACTCCACATTACGCAACGCGCCCCCAGTGCCCGGTGTCCGCGACCCGCCCGCAGACCTCCTTCATCGCGGCCATATAACGGGTGATCGAAGAGCGGGCCACCGGATTGTCCGGATACATCACCGCCATCACCGTGCCCTCGCCGTACCGGAAGATGTAGATCGTCAGCTGATACGAGTATCTGCCGTCGGAGTGAATACCGATATTGTCCGCATAGCCCATGTCCGCGGCGGCAAGCACGGCATTCAGCGGAGCCGCGTCGCCGTGCAGGAAGTTCGTCACCGGGAAGTTCGGTCGAGGCCACCTCAGCCACGGCGCCAATTCCAGCGCGCGGTAGTAAGGCACCCTGGCCATGTCCAGACCCGAATCGAACGACGCCTGCGCTGTCCAAGCGGCTTCGGCGAAGGATGTCGCGGCAATCGGGATGGTGATCGGCACCAGGCCGGTGAACCAGCCCTGAGTCATGAAGTTGTCCGAGCCGGTCCGGGAGTCCCTGGGGGTGAGGCCGTAGTAGGTCGGGGCTCCGGTGAATTCGTGCTCGACCAGTGCGATGCACGCGAACAGGCCGCCCACGAAGCGGGCCCCGGCCGCGCCGCACGCCGATTCGAATCGTAACGTCTGCTCCGGGTTCATCAGGGGCTCGGTGATCATGGCGCTGCGCCCCGGCTCCATCGGATTGCCAAGCGGCAGAGGGAAATCCGGGAGGCTGGCGGAGTTGTTCTCGGCGAAGTCGATCCACGTCTGTATCTGCGGGGAATCCAGGGTCAACGTCGAGGTGTATTCCCGCTCCCTGGTGCAGAAGTCGTCATAGCTGCCCGCTTCCGGCAGCGCCAGGGCCTGCCCGCTCGATGTCAAAGTCGTGTACATGCCGTGCGACTCGAGCATGGTGATGCCGATCAGCGTCGCGTCCCCGTGGACGTGATCGATACACGCGTAGAAGGTGAAGTGCTCCTCGCTCTGGATGATCCCGAACGTGAAGCAGCCCCACTCGAAAGCGTCCGGAGTCGCCACGACATGGTCGTGGATTTCTTCGACACTCATCTTGCCGTGGTCGACCGGCGCGAATTCGACGTCGTCGGGATCGCTGATCGTATGCCGGACAATCTCGCCGTCCGGGGTGTAGTCGAACCAGCTGCGGTATGTGTCGTGACGGCGCAAGTAGGCGTTGAGCGCCTTGTCCATGACGCCGAGATCGCAATGTCCAGGCACCTCACACGACGCGATGATTTGTCGCGAGTAATCGAGCCCCGCTTTCGCTCGCTCGTGACAACCGCGCAGATGCTGACCCTGCATATAGCTGACCGGCACCGAGCTGACCGGCGCCAGACGCGCCTTCGCCCGGGCCTCGGGGGTCGGGTGCCAGGTGGTCACCACCCCGGGGCGCACCGTCCAATCGTTGATCGAACCGATCGTGATCTTGCCGATACGCAATTAATTCTCCTCGATCCGGACCGCCGCCTTCGGGCCCGCCGGTAGCGACATCAAGATAACCCTTGGTCGATGCTCGCCGGTGACGTCCGAGGTCATGACGGTGCCCCCCGGCGGCCGCCGGCGGCGGTTACTGTGATGTAGCGGGGGTTGCTGACGCAGGAACGGATGCACGTCGTAGATATGACCTAGCAAAGTTTTCCGGATGATGGCACCTCGGAGCCCCTGTACTTGCAATACTTGCCGTCTACGGTGATCTGCCGCCCAGCCAGGCCGGGCAGGTAGAGCAAAGACGGCTCGGGACCTGGTTCGGAGCTGCCCCGGCCCCGGCGTGGAAAATCCAGGCCCGAGACAATCGAACCTGCGCTTTCCAGGCAGAGAGGACAAATGCATGGCAACCGTCGAAGATCCGATGGAACGGGCATCGGGTTTTGCGATCGTGGGCTACGCACTGCGTATGCCGGGTGCTGCCGACGCGGACGAGTTCTGGGACGTGCTGGCGCAGGGACGCGACGCGGTCTCCGAAGTGCCTCCAGACCGGTGGGACGTCGAGGAATTCTTCGACCCGGACCCCGACGCGCCCGGAAAGGTCGCGACGCGTCGGGCGGGTTTCATCGACAACGTGACGGGGTTCGATGCGCCGTTCTTCGGCCTGTCGGCCCGCGAGGTCCGGTTGATGGACCCCCAGCATCGGCTACTGCTGGAGACGGCGTGGCGGGCGGTGGAACACTCCGGAACAGCGCCCACGGCTCTGGCGAATACCAACACCGGCGTGTTCATCGGTCTGTCCACCCACGACTACCTCGGAATGGCCTCGGATGAGCTGACTTACGACGAGATCGAGGCCTACATGGCGATCGGGACGGCGGCCGCGGCCGGCGCCGGCCGGATCAGCTACCGGTTAGGCCTGCAGGGCCCGGCCGTCACCGTCGACACCGCCTGCAGTTCGTCGTTGGTGGCGATCCACCAGGCCTGCCAGGCGCTGCGGCTGGGTGAATGCGACCTTGCCCTGGCCGGCGGGGCCAACGTGCTGCTCAGCCCGGCGACCATGATCACCTTCTCGCACGCGCACATGCTGGCACCCGACGGCCGGTGCAAGACCTTCGACGCGGCCGCGGACGGATACGTACGCGGTGAGGGCTGCGGCGTCGTCGTCGTCAAACGTCTTGACGACGCGATCCGCGACGGGGACCGGATCCGCGCAGTGATCCGGGGCAGCGCGGTGAACCAGGACGGCGCGTCTGGTGGCTTGACGGTGCCCAACGGTGTGGCCCAACAGCGGGTGCTCACCGAGGCGCTGGACCGGGCCGGCGTCGCCGCGCGCGAGGTGGGATATCTCGAGGCGCACGGGACCGGGACGTCGCTGGGCGACCCGATCGAAGTCCAGGCCGCCGGGGCCGTTTACGGCAACGGACGCGAGTCGGGCCAGCCGCTGCTGATCGGCTCGGTGAAGACGAACATCGGTCACCTGGAAGCGGCGGCCGGGATCGCGGGCGTGATCAAGGTGATCCTGGCGCTCGAGCACGAGGTGCTGCCGAAGCACCTGAACTTCCGCACCCCGTCGCCGCACATTCCGTGGGACAAGCTGGCCGTGCGGGTCGTGCAGGAATCCACCTCCTGGGAACGCAACGGTCAACCCCGCATTGCCGGTGTCAGCTCGTTCGGGTTCTCCGGGACCAATGCGCACGTCATCATCGAGGAAGCGCCGAACGTCGCGGTCGCCGAACCGGCTGAGCAGCCGCAGGACAGGTTCAGCCTGCTGCCGTTGTCGGGACGTACCCCGGCCGCGTTGGCGCAGATCGCCGAGCAGTACCGCGGTTGGTTGACCACGCATCCCGACGCGGAGTTGGCGGACGTGTGCTTCACCGCCGGGGCCGGCCGGTCTCACTTCGAGCATCGTGCGGCGCTGGTGGTGAACTCGACCGAATCCGCGACCGAGCTACTCGGTGCCCTCGCCGACGACCGGCCGGCGCCGGGGCTGGTGCGCGGGGTCTCCGACGACACGCCAAAGACCGCTTGGTTGTTCCCGGGGCAGGGCAGCCAGTTCCCCGGCATGACCCGGGAATTGTTCGAGACCGAGCCGGTGTTCGCCGAGACGATGACCCGGTGCGCGGCCGTTGTCGACGAGGTACTCGAAAAGCCGTTGCTGGACGTGGTTTTCGACGCGGACGACCCGGACACGTTGCGGCAGACCAGTTACGCCCAGCCCGCCCTGTTCGCCGTGGAGATGGGCCTGGCCCGTCTGTGGCAGTCGTGGGGCTTCGAGCCGGATGTGGTGCTGGGCCACAGCGTCGGCCAGTATTCCGCCGCCTGTGTCGCAGGGGTGTTCAGCCTGGAAGACGGGGCGCGGCTACTCGCCGAACGAGGCCGGCTGTTCGGCAACCTGCCGACGGGGGGCCGGATGGTCGCGATTTTCGCCGCCGCCGAACGGGTCGAGAGCTTCACCGACGAGTTCCCGCGGCTGTCGGTGGCCGCCTACAACGGCGCCAACACGGTGTTGGCGGGTCCCGCCGAGGACCTGGACCGGGCGGTGGCCACGTTGACCGCCGACGGTGTCCGGTGCGACTGGCTCGACACCAGCCACGCTTTCCACTCGGCATTGCTGGATCCCGCTCTCGACGAATTCGAGTCGTTCGCGAACCGCTTCGAATTCAGTGCGCCGCGCCGGACTCTGGTGTGCAACCGGACCGGAAAAGCATTGGGCCGCAACGCCAAACTCGACGGCCCGTACTGGCGACGGCACGCACGCCAGCCCATCGAGTTCGCCAAGAGCGTCGCCACCCTGGCCGATCTCGGCTGCGCCGTGCTGCTGGAGGTCGGCCCGCAACCGATCCTTTCCGCCGCCGCGCTGCGGGCTTGGCCCGATCCGGCAACTGCACCCCGGGCGATCGCGTCGCTGCGGCGCAACAGCGGCGACCGTCGCCAGATCACCGAAGCCGTTGCGGGCGCCTACGTGGCCGGTCATTTGCCCGACTTCGCGGCCCTCGTTCAGGGGCCGCATCGCAAGCTCGACCTGCCCACGTATCCGTTCCAGCATCGCGAGTACTGGTACCGCGACAAGCGGGTTCCTCCTACCTACAGCGCCAAAGCGGCTTCCGCTCAGCCTGACTCGGCGCGCACCGACGCCGTTCGGCTACTCGAGGACGGCCGGATCGATGAGCTGGTCGCGCTGCTCGATGGCGAGGGCGGCAACCAGCAGACCGCGGAGGTTCTGAAAAAGCTCGCGGCGCAACATAACCAACAGCGCGCAACCCAATCCATCGCGGACATTCGCTATGACATCCGCTGGGAGAAGCTGGCCCGGACCGCCGGGTCGCAGTCAACCGAACCGGGTGCCTGGCTGCTGATCGGCGACGACGCCGAAGCGATCGAACCGCTGGCCGAGGCGTTGACCGGCCGCGGGGACCGCCACCAGGTCCTTGGGCTGCCGGTCACCGATGCGGACGAGGAGCGGGTGGAAGCGGCTTTGCGCGCCGCGGCAGCGGAGGACACGACACCTCGCATCCTCGTGCTCGCGGCCCTCGAGTCCGACCCGGAGCCCTCGATGCGGTCGCTGCTGCGCATGCAGCACCGGGTGCTGGGTGGTCTTCGGCGGTTGTTCCGGTCGGCCGGAGCCGCCGAGCTGCGGGCGCCCATCTGGTTGATCACCAGTGGCGCACAACGGGTCACGAGTTCGGACAGCGTGTCGCCGGTGCAGTCCTGCTTGTGGGGCTTCGGGCGCGCCGCCGCGCTGGAACACCCGCAATTGTGGGGTGGGCTGGCCGACCTGTCGGGAACCGGTGCAGACGAGTGGTCGGTGCTGATCGAGCACGTGCTGGCCGCCCCCGCCGCGGAAGATCAAATCGCCGTGCGTGATCGGGCCGTCCACGGCGCGCGGCTGAGCCGGCGCGCGGGTCTGCCGAGTGCCACGTCGCCGGTTGTCCGGGATGACGCAACGTATCTGGTGACCGGTGGGCTCGGCGGGGTCGGTCTGGAAATCGCCGAGTATCTCGCCGCCCAGGGCGCCCGCCACCTGGTGCTGACCAGTCGGCGCTCGCCCAGCGACGCCGCACAACAGCGCATCGATGCGATCGGCGAACAGTACGGCTGTGACATCACAACCGTTGCGGCCGATGTGGCCAACCCGCACGACGTTGCCCGGTTGCTGACCACCGTGCAGGCCGAACTTCCGCCGCTGGCCGGCATCGTGCACGCGGCCGGGGAGATGGGCACCACCCCGCTGCGCACGCTGGACGACGCCGAGGTGGACCGGGTCTTCGCCGGAAAGGTCTGGGGTGCTTGGAATTTGAGCGAAGCGACCGCGGACCTGTCGCTGGACTTCTTCCTCAGCACATCCTCGATCGCCGCGGTCTGGGGCAGCTTCGGGCAGACGGCCTACAGCGCGGCCAACGCGTTCCTCGACGGCCTGGCCTGGCGGCTACGCGAGCAGGGTGTTCCTGCCGTCAGCGTCAACTTCGGGCCGTGGTCGGCGGGCATGGCCGATGCGGACGCTCGTGCTCACCTCGAGAAGCGCGGCGTGCGGACCCTGCCGCCCGCCGACGCCCTGGCCGGGATGGCCGAACTGCTGTCGGGCGCCTCGGCGCAAGGGCCGGTGCAAGGGGTGGTGGCCCGGCTCGACTGGGCCCGCTTCCTGCCGCTGTATCAGCAGGCCGGCACGCGGTCGCTGTTTGCCGAGGTGGAACGTGAGCTGCCCGAGTCGGTGACCGAACCGGCACCCTCGGGGACCACCAAACTGGTCGAACAACTCACCCGCGCACCGGCTCAGCAGCGCAAGAAGCTCGTCGTCGACTACCTCCGCGACATCGTCGCGGAGGTGACCCGCATCGACGCCGCCGAAATCCGCGACGAGGCGGGCTTTTTCGACCTCGGCATGGACTCCCTGATGGCGGTGGAACTGCGGCGTCGCGTCGAGCAGTCCGTGGGCAAGCAGCTGCCGGCAACGCTGGCAATGGACTATCCGCGGCTGGTGGACGTCGCCGACTACCTGCTGGACGACATCCTCGGCTTGAGCGCACAACCCGCCAAGGCGAGCGCTCAACCGCCGGTGCCCGCCTCGGCGGGACTGGGTGCCGCGGACGAGCCGATCGCCATTGTCGCGGTCGCCTGCCGCTTTCCCGGCTCGCCCGATCCCGACGCGTACTGGGACCTGTTGTCCGGTGCGGTCGACGCGATCCGGGAGATCCCGGACGACCGTTTCGACGTCGACGAGTTCTACGACCCAGACCCCGAGACGCCGGGCAAGATCTACAGCCGCAACGGCGGCTACCTAGAGGGCATCGACGGGTTCGATCCGGAGTTCTTCGGTATCTCGCCCCGCGAGGCCGTGTGGATGGACCCCCAGCAGCGGTTGATGCTGGAGATCGTCTGGGAGGGCCTGGAGCGGGCGGGCTATTCCCCGGCGGCGTTGCGCGGCAGCCGAAGTGGCATTTTCGTCGGCGTCGCCGCCAACGAATATTCGCACCTGTTGTCCAGCGACTCGGTCGAGAACATCGAAGCCCACTTCATCACCGGCAACGCGCTGAACGCCATCGCGGGCCGGGTGGCCTTCGCGCTGGGTCTGGAGGGGCCGGCCGTGGCGGTCGATACCGCCTGCAGCTCGTCGCTGGTGGCGGTTCACCAGGCATGCCAGGCCCTGCACTCCGGTGACTGCGACCTGGCACTCGCCGGTGGGGTGAATGTTCTATTGAGCCCGGCTTCCATCGTCGCCGCCTCGCGCGCCCGGATGTTGTCCCCGGACGGGCGCTGCAAGACCTTCGACGCCGCCGCCGACGGCTATGTCCGCAGCGAGGGTTGCGGCATCCTGGTCCTCAAGCGGCTCAGTGATGCCGAGCGCAACGGCGACCGGATCTGTGCGGTCATCCGGGGCACCGCGGTCAATCAGGACGGTGCCTCCAGCGGGTTGACCGTGCCCAACGGCGGTGCGCAGCAACGCCTCATCTCTGCTGCGCTGGCGCGTGCCGGCATCGGCGGCCGGGACGTCGACTACCTCGAGGCGCACGGAACGGGCACCTCGCTGGGCGATCCCATCGAGGTGCAGGCCGCCGCGGCGGTCTACGGTGGCGACCGCGACCCCAACCGTCCGCTGCTGCTGGGATCCGTCAAGACCAACATCGGCCACCTCGAGTCGGCCGCCGGTGTCGCCGGCCTGATCAAGGTCGTGCTGTCCCTCGAGCACGAAATGCTGCCGCAGAACCTGCATTTCGAGAACCCGTCACCACACATCCCGTGGGATTCGCTGCCGGTTCGGGTGGTGGACAAGCCGATTCCGTGGCAGGCCAACGGCCGGCCACGCCGGGCCGGGGTCAGTTCGTTCGGCTTCACCGGCACCAACGCCCACGTGCTGCTGGAGGAGGCGCCGGCAGCGGCGACCGCCGACGCTTACTCGGTGGACGACGGCGCGCCGGAGCCGGACGCGCCCGCCACCACGATCGGGGTGCTGCCGCTGTCGGCCCGCTCAGCGGAGGCACTGGTGGCACTGGCGCAGCGGTACGAAACGTGGCTGGACGCCCACCCGAAGGTCGACATCAACGACGTCTGCTTCACCGCCGCGGTGGGACGCTCGCACTTCGAGCACCGTGCCGCGCTGGTGGTGGATTCGGTGCAGGGCGCCCGCGAACTGCTGGCCGAGCTGGCCGAGAACCGGGTGCGCCCTGGCGTGACCCGGGGCGAGTGCACCGACCCGCCGAAGACGGCCTGGCTGTTCACTGGCCAGGGCAGTCAGTACCCGGGGATGGCACGCGAATTGTTCGAGGCGGAGCCGGTTTTCGCCGACACGGTGCGGCGGTGCGCGGAGGCGATCGATTCGATGCTGCCCCGCCCGCTGCTCGAGGTACTGTTCGCCCTGGACCGCGACGGCGGAGAAACGCTGCGCCACACCTCATTCGCCCAGCCGGCGCTGTTCGCCATCGAGATGGGCCTGGCCCGCCTGTGGCAGTCGTGGGGCATCGAACCCGACGTGGTGCTGGGGCACAGCGTCGGCCAGTATGCCGCGGCGTGCGTGGCCGAAGTCTTCAGCCTCGAGGACGGGGCACGACTGATGGCCGAACGTGGCCGGTTGTTCGGCAGCCTGCCCGACGGTGGTCGGATGGTGGCAGTGTTCGCCGACGCCGAGCAGGTGGAGGCCGCCGCCAAGGCGGCACCGCGGGTGTCGGTCGCGGCCTACAACGGCCGCAACACCGTGCTGTCCGGGCCGGGTGAAGACCTGGAGGAGATCGTCGCGACGTTCAGCGGCGAGGGTGTGCGCTGCACCTGGTTGGACACCAGCCACGCGTTCCACTCCGAGCTGCTCGAGCCGGTGCTCGACGAATTCGAGTCGTACGCGGCGAGAATCACCTACGCGGTGCCGACCCGGCCGCTGGTCTGCAACCGGACCGGTGGGGTGCTGAGCGCGGAAACCCCGCTGGACGCGCAGTACTGGCGTCGGCACTCCCGCCAGCCGGTCCAGTTCAGCGAAAGCGTGCGCACGGTGGCCGAACTGGGCTGCTCGGTCCTGATGGAGATCGGACCGCAGCCGATTCTGACCGCGGCCGCGATCCAGGTGTGGCCGGAGCACTCGGCCACGCCACGTGCCATCGTCTCGCTGCGCAAGGGCGTCGACGGCCGCCGGCAGATCGCTGAAGCGCTGGCCGCCGCGTATGTCTCCGGACACCGTCCCGATTTCGCCGCGCTACACCAGGTTTCACGGCACCGACTCGAAATGCCGACCTACCCGTTCCAGCGCCGCCACTTCTGGCCCAAGGTGTCCGGGATCGCCGGCATCGGTGGCGACACCGCGGGCGTAGCCGGAATCCTGGGCAGCGTCAAGGATCTCGCTTCCGGTGACGTGATCTACACCAGCCGATTGTCGGTGAAGACGCAGCCGTGGCTGGCCCACCACGTCATCTACGGCACCGTGGTGGTGCCCGGCGCGACGTACGCGGCGATGGCCCTGGCCGCGGTCGGGCCGCCCGCGCGGGTGCAGGACGTGTTCTTCTACGAGCCGATCATCCTGCCGGACAAGGCGTCTCGTGAGGTGCAGCTGACTTTGCACCCGTTCGAGGACGGCGGCGGCTGGACCTTCCGGGTGCACAGCCGGCCCTACGGTGTCCGCGAGGCGGAATGGTCGCTGAACGCCGACGGCACCGTCGTCACCGGTGTTGCCGAGGATTCGGGACCCGATGCGGCCGATCCCATCGACGCGGCCACCGAGCGATTGAACCGGACCCGTCCCCAGCAGTTGTTCGAGACCTTCGCCGACATGGAGTTGGCGTGGGGACCCACCTGGGCCAACTGCCTGAAATCGCTGTGGGTGGGCGAGGGTGAGGCCATCGGCGATGTCGTCGTCGGCGACGAACTCGCCGAGCACCTCGGCACCGAGCCGATTCACCCGGTCCTGCTGGACCTGTGCACCGGTGTGGCCTTCCCGGCCTTCCCGGCGCTGCTCGAGGCGACCGAACAGGGTGCGGTACCCGATCTGTTCCTGCCGCTGCGGTACGGGCGGGTCAGCCTGCAAGGCCCGATCCCGCGGCGGTTCTATTGCCGCGCGACCTGGCGCACCGGCGGTATGGAAAGCGAAACTCAGGTCTTCGACCTCGATTTCGTGGACCGCGATGGTCGCCACCTCGGCGGAATCCATGCGTTCACCGTCAAACGCGCCCCCCGGGAAGCGTTGTTGCGCGGGCTCGGCGGTGACGCCACCCGCCTGCTGTACACCCTGGGCTGGCACGAGGTGCCGCCGCCGTCCGGTGAGACCGCCGAAAACGGCGGCGACGCCTGGCTGATAGCCGGATTCGACGAACTGGCGGCCGCCCTGCCCAACAGCGTCACGACCACCGCTGCCGAGGATCCCGAGCAATGGCGGCAACTGTTGGCGCAAGCGCAGGAACGCGGGACGCCGATCAGCGGCATCGTCTGGCGCAGCGCGGCAAAACCGGGTGCCGACGAGTCCAGCGCCGAATTCGGCGCACGGCTCGAGGCCGAGTTGACCAACCTGGCCGGTACCGCGCAAACCCTGCTGGCTGACGAAGCTCGGCTGTCCGGCGGATTCTGGGTCATCACCGAGCGTGGTGTGGCAACCGAATCCGGCGAGCAGGTCGACCCGGTTCAGGCGGCGCTGTGGGGACTCGGCCGCACCATCATCGCCGAGCAACCGACGCTGCGCTGCCGGCTGGTCGACCAGGACGGATCCGAGGAGGCGGTCCACTCGCTGGCCGCCCTGCTCCGTGCGGCAGATGACTCCGAGCCCGAACTGGCACTGCGCCAAGGGAAGTTCCTGGTGTCCCGGCTGATGCCGTGGTCGCGCAGTGGGCTGCTTGCGGTGCCGCGGGCAACGGACTACGTCCTGGCGCCGACCGAGCGCGGCGCGATCGACAACCTGCGGCTGGCCGAGACGGAAGTGCCGCCGCCGGATGCGGGGCAGGTGCAGATCCGGGTCGAGGCCGCCGGCCTTAACTTCCGCGATGTGCTCAATGTGCTGGGTCTGTACCCGGGCGATCCCGGACTGATCGGCGGTGACTTCTCCGGCATCGTGACCGAAGTCGGTTCCGACGTCACGGGATTCGAAGTCGGACAACGCGTCCTGGGCTTCATGCAAGGCGCCTTCGCCACCCGGATCAACGTGCCGGCGCAGCTGCTGGCGGTGGTGCCGGACGGGCTGAGCGCGGTGGAAGCCGCGAGCATTCCCGCCGCGGCGCTGACGGCCCGGCTGGCGTTCGACTGGGCGAAGCTGCGCCCGGGCGACCGCGTGCTGGTGCACGCGGCCAGCGGCGGTGTCGGGCTGGCGGCGATCCAGCTGGCCCAGCAGTGCGGCGCCACCGTGTTCGCCACCGCGAGCACCTTCAAGCGCGCGACGCTGCGCAAGATGGGCGTGCAGTACGTATATGACTCGCGCAGTACCGATTTCGCGGATCAGATCCTGGCCGACACCGAAGGTGCCGGGGTTGACGTGGTGCTCAACAGCCTGACCAACGAAGGCTTCGTCGCGGCGACCGTGCGGGCCACCGCCCAGAACGGCCGGTTCGCGGAGATCGCCAAGCGAGACATCTGGACTCCCGAGCAGATGGCCGAGGCCCGCCCGGACATCAAATACGAGATCGTTGCGCTGGATGGGACGATCATGCAGGACCCGGAACGGATTCGGGGTCTGTTGTGCGAGGTGTCGGACGGACTGGCCCGCGGCGAGTGGACCCCGCTGCCATCGGAGATCTACCCGCTGACGGAGGCCAAGACCGCCTTCCGGCGCATGCAGCAGGCTCGGCACATCGGCAAGATCGTGTTGCAGATGCCGAAACCGCTGCAGCCGCGCGGTGATCGGAGTTACCTGATCACCGGCGGTCTCGGCGCTCTCGGACTGCACACGGCCGCCCACCTGGCCCAACTGGGGGCCGGTGACATCGTGTTGACCAGTCGGCGCGAACCGGATGCCGCGGCGCAAGAGGCCATCGCTGACATCTGCGAGCGCTATCGGTGCCGCGTGCACACCCTGTCCGCCGACATCGGCGAAGAGTCCGAAGTCCAACGGGTACTGGAATGGATCCGGTCGGAGTTGCCGCCGTTGGGCGGGGTGGCCCATCTGGCGGGCGTGCTCGACGACGCCTTACTGCCGCAGCAGAGCGCCGAACGCTTCCGCACCACCCTGCTGCCAAAAGCGTTGGGCGCGTGGAATTTACATCGGCTAACCAAGTACGACGACCTGGAGTTCTTCATCGCCTACTCTTCGGCATCGAGCGTGCTCGGTTCGCCCGGTCAGGCCAATTACGCGGCTGCCAATGCGGTACTCGACGGGCTCATCGCCTACCGCAAGGCGCTGGGGCTGGCGGCGACCGGTGCGAACTTCGGTCCCTGGGCGAAGGGTGGCATGGCCGCCTCGCAGGCCGCGCGGGCCAATCTCGGTGCGCAGGGGATGGTGCCGCTGGAACCGACGGCCGCCCTCAATGCGCTCGGCGAAGCCGTCGGGCACGGGACCGGACAGGTGACCGTCATCAAGGCCAATTGGCAGCGGGCCGCGAAGATGCTGGGTGGGGTCCGCCCGCCGATTCTCGACCACTTGCTGCCGAGCGCGGCAACGGTGACTGCCGGGGACAGCGAACTGCTCCGGAAACTGCACGAGGTCCCCGAGGAGCAGCGCGCCGATTTCCTGACCGAGTTCCTGCAGCAGGAGGTGCAGAATTTCCTGCGGCTAGCCCAACCGCCGGCTGCCACCAGTCGGTTCCTGGACTTGGGCACGGATTCGCTGATGGCAGTGGAACTCCGCAACCGGTTGTACGGCCAATTCGGGGGCGCGTTCACGATCAGCGCGACCGCGGTCTTCGACTATCCGACCATCAGGTCGCTGGCCGAGTACCTTGCCGAGCAGGTGCCGGAACTACCGTCCGGTTCGGAAGCAGAGCCGAGCGAGGCCGATTCGGTCGCGACGTAGTTCGCCGGAGGGCTGCCAGCAGAGCTAGGAGCTGACGTCGAATCCGGCGATGACCTTCGTCGGCGAGATCCGTACCGTGACCTCGCCGGGGACGGCGTTGCGCCGGCCGAACTCATCGGCTCGGTCGGCGCCCATGTAGCGGGCGCCGGTGCGGGTCGCGATGTCCAGCACCTGCCGCGGGTCGTCGTCCAACGCCGCCAGACCCTGCACCTGGACGAACGAGTACGGCGGATGCGGATCGTCCACGCACAGTGTGACCCGCGGATCACGCTGTAGCGCACGCCCTTTCGCGGTGCGTCTCTCGGTGGTGAACACCAGCTGACCGTCGTCGACGACGAACCACACCGGGGCCACCAGCGGCCGGCCGTCCGAGGCGAGGAAACCCAGCATGCCGGTGCGGGTGCCTTCGGAAAGGAAGGCGACCACCCGGTCGGACAGCGTGGTCATTTGCTCAGAGCTTGGCCAGATCGTAGTCCGAGATGTGGTCGATGAGGACCCGTAGCTGATCGCCGGTGGAGCCCAAGGTGTGATCGATCGCGGTGAGCCGGGCCGCGTAGTGCCCGACCGGGTATTCGGCGGTCATGCCGATACCGCCGTGCAGCTGGATCGCCTCCTGGCCGATGTGCCGGCCCGAGCGGCCGATCTGCAACTTGGCGCGCGCGGCGATCACGGAATCGTAATTGCCGTCGGCGATCGACATGGCGGCGTAGAGGCTCATGCTGCGCGCCAATTCCAAGGACACATACATGTCGGCCGCCCGTTGCGTCAGCGCCTGGAACTTGTTCAGCGTGACACCGAACTGCTTGCGGGTCTTCAGATATTCGGTCGTCAGGCGCAGCGCTTCCTCCATCGCCCCGAGCGCTTCGGAGCACAGGGCGGACTGGATCCGGATCAGTGCATTGCGGATGGCTTCGGAAGCGTCGCCGGCACCCAGCGGTTCGGCGGCCGCGTCCGCGAAGTCGATCTGGGCACCGCGCTGGCCGTCGAAGGTCGCATACGACTTACGGCTGACGCCCCCCTGCTCGGCATCGACCAGGAACAGACCGGTGCCGCCACCGTCCGGCAAGGCGGCGCTGACCACCAAGGTTTCGGCGCAGTCCCCGGCCAGCACCGGGTTCTTGCGCCCGCTCAGTGTCCACGAATCCCCTTGCCGCACAGCCTGAGTGCCCACCTGGGTCGATGCGGTACGGTGACCCGTCTCCAGGTGGCCGAACGCCAGCAGTCGCTGCCCGGCGGCGACCTCGTCCAGCAGCTGCCGCTGCGCGTCGGTGCCCAGCTCGGCGATCAGCGAACCCGGTGCCAGGGCCGCGTGCACTACCGGCTCGGGCGCCAGCCGGCGTCCGATCTCGTTGGCCACCACCATGATTTCGAGCTGCCCGGCCTCCTCGGGCTCGAACCCGAGCCCGAGGATTCCGATGTCGGCCAACTGACTCCAGACGTCACGGCTCCACCCGAGTTCGGTGCCGATCACCTTGTTCCGGCTCTCCGCGTCGTAGGTTCGCGACAGCAGTTCCCTGGTGGTGTCGCGAAGCAGGGCCTGCTCTTCGCTCAGCTGAAAGTCCATGACTGCCTCACAATCCGAGAATGGTGGACGCGATGATGTTGCGCTGAACTTCGTTGCTGCCCCCGTAAATCGAGGTCTTGCGGTAGTTCAGGTAATGCGGGGCACTGGATTGCGCCCACTCCGGTGAGGCGATCCCGTCGCCGCCGACCGGCAGCGCGTCGGCGCCGGCGACCTCGACGAGCAATTCGGTGGCGAGCTGCTGCAGCTGGCTGCCGCGCAGCTTGAGCACCGAGGACGCCGGATTCGGTTTACCGCCGGCCGAACTCGACACCACCCGGGCCTGGGTGAGCTCGAGAGCCAGCACTTCGTTTTCGGCTTCGGCCAACCGCGCCGCGAACAGCGGATCCTCGAGCAGGCCGGTCTCGGCCGCGTGCCGCTTCACCTCGGCCAGGCGCACCTTGGTCCGGCCCACCTGCGCGATGCCGGTGCGCTCGTTGCCGAGCAGGAATTTCGCGTAGGTCCAACCCTGATTCTCTTCGCCCACAAGCTGATCGACGGGCACCCGGACGTCGGAGAAGAACACCTCGTTGACCTCGACGCCGCCGTCGATGGTCTTGATCGGTCGCCAGGTGATGCCGGGTGTGTCCATCTCCATCAGGAGAAACGAGATGCCCGCCTGCTTCTTGGGGGCCTGCGGGTCGGTGCGGACCAGGCAGAAGATCCAGTCGGCGTACTGTCCCAGCGTCGTCCATGTTTTCTGTCCGTTGACGACGTAGCTGTCACCGTCGCGGACCGCGGTGGTGCGCAGCGAGGCCAGGTCCGAACCGGCTTCGGGCTCGGAGAAACCCTGACACCACCAGATGTCCATGCTGGCGGTCGGCGGCAGGAAGCGTTGCTTGATCTCCTGTGAGCCGAATTCGGCGATGACCGGGCCGACCATCTTGGTGTTGAAGTTCAACGGTTCCGGGACGCTGGCCAACTGCATTTCGTCGTTCCAGATCTGGAACTGGGTGGGGGTCCAGTCCTTGCCGCCCCATTCCACCGGCCAGTTCGGTACGGCGAGGCCGTTCTCGTGCAGCATCTTATGGTTGGCCACAATCTGCTCGCGGGTCAGCGATTCGCCCTGCCGGACCCGGTCGCGGATCTCGGTGGGGACCTTCGTGGTGAAGAACGTGCGAAGCTCGTCGCGGAAAGCCGCTTCGTCGGGTGTGAGTGCCAGCTTCATCGGCAGCCTCCTTAGTCCGGGGTGACCGCCAAAACAACGCTGCGGCAGTCCTGCACTGCACGTTAGGCGTTCGGCGTCGGCAGTCGTCGACCGGGGTCAACCGGGTACTGCGACGGCCGCCTCAGCGCCGGCGGCGCCGCCACCACAGCAGCGCGACCAGGGCTACACCGGCCACCGAGGCCACCACCACCAATTTCGGTTTGGCCGCCTGCGCCGTTGCTTTAGCGCGCTGCGGCACGTCCGCCTTGGCCGCGAGGGCCTCCACGGTGGCGCCCAGTTCTGCGCGGGTCTGCTCGATGTCGGCCTGGATTTCGGCGATGTCCGCGTCTGGGCCAGGCTCGGGCTCTGCCTGCGGGTGCGGGGTGTGGTCAGCTCCGGTCATGGCGGGCGTCTTTCACTTCCTGGATATCTTTCTTGACGCTGGCGACGGTCTCCGGGGCGGCCGGGGTCACCTCTTTGGCTTGCCGCCTGCTCATCAACGCAGCCGCGCCGGCCGCGGCCAGCAGCGCCGCGCCCACGATCAGTGCCGCTGCCCAGGTCGGCAGCGCCAGCGCCAAGGCGGCGATGGCGGCGGTGATCAGGCCGGCCATGCCGAAGAAGGCCAGCAGTCCCGCCGCACCGAACAGCCCCGCACCGATGCCCGCGTGTTTGGCCGATCGCAGAAGTTCCTTCTGCGCCAACCGCATTTCGTCGCGAACGAGGCGGGATGTCTGCGCGGACAGCTGGGCCATCAGCTCGCCGGTCGATGCGTCGGCGTTTCGGTTTGCGTCCAGGCTCATCGGGTCACCTCCGGTTCATCAGTTGCCGACCGGGGTGGACATCACCCGGTTGGCCGCGGCCTTCACCGAGTCCGGCAGCAGCCGATTGCCGAGGCCCATGGCCTTGGTCATCAGGGATTCGGCGACCACCTTGCGATCGCCGCGCATCAGCGCGTCGAAGCCTTGCCTGGCGACCTCGGCGGGGTCGTCCTTGCTGTTCATCCGCCCCATGCGGGAGTTCGCCAGGCCGGCGCGCCGGAAGAAGTTGGTGTCGGTGGGCCCCGGCATCAGCGCGGTGACGGTGACATCGGTCTCGCGCAACTCGTCGTGCAGGGCCTCGGAGAGCGACTGGATGAACGACTTGGACGCGTTGTAGACCGCCTGGTAGGAGCCGGGCATCGTGGACGCGATGGACGAGGTGAACAACAGCTTGCCGCTGTTGCGCTGAACCATGTCGGTCAGGATCAGCTTCGCCAGATGCACCGTGGACCGTACGTTCAGATCGATCAGGGACAAGGTGTCGTCCAGGGTGCTGTCAAGAAAAGATCCGCCGAGGCCCACGCCGGCATTCAGCGCCGCCGCATCCAACGGCTGGCCGATTCCGGTGACTTGCTGATACACCTTTTCCACGCCCTTGCCGGTGCGCAGATCGGCGCGGACCGCACGGACATCGACCCCCGAGCGGCCGAGTTCAGTGGCTGCGCTTTGAATGCCGGCATCCTCGGCGGAGACCACCAAGTCGTAACCGTCTTCGGCGAACCGCTTGGCCAGCTCCAAGCCGATCCCACTCGATGCACCAGCTATCAAAGCCAGACTCATGGCGTCCGGCTACCCCGGCGATGCGCCGCCAAACCTGCCCGGTCACCGGCATTTACACAGAGCCGGATCTATCCACAGTCGCAACGGCACGGCGCCTTCGGCGTGCCGTCGTGGCGGTGGCTGCGCATACCGTCGCCGTCATGCGAACAGAATTGCCGGCGCAGCGACTCCACCGGCGACTGGGTGCCGATCCGGATCCGGGCGCCGAACCTGCTGAGACCGACACCACCAAAGATCGTGCAGATGATCAGGACGACCCGAATTCACTGCTTCCGCGTTGGCTTCCCGACAATGCGGCCCAGCAGGGCTGGCTGGCCAGACTGCGCGCGGACCCGGGTCGCGCCGGCGCCATCGCGCTGGCGGTGATCGCAGCACTCGCCGTGCTCATCACCGTCTTCACGCTGATCGGCGACCGGCCCGCACCGGTCACATCGGCCAAATTGCCACCGGTAGAACATGTTTCGGCCACAGGTGTGCGGTCCTCGACTAGCGCCGGTCCGCCGGCCGGCTCGGAGGGCCCGGTGGTGGTCAGCGTCGTCGGATTGGTACGAAAGCCCGGACTGGTCACGCTGGCACCGGGCGCGCGGATCGCCGACGCGCTGGGGGCCGCCGGCGGTGCGCTCGACGGCGCCGACACCATTGGCCTCAACATGGCGCGCCCCGTTGGGGACGGTGAACAGATCGTGGTGGGGTTGGCGCCACCGTCGGGCAAGCCGGCGGTGTTGGGCAGCTCGGTCAGCACCGGCAGCCCGGCCGGCCCGGCGCCATCGACCGCACCGACCACCTCGGGTAAGCCGAGGAACGGCCCCAAGCCGGAAGTGCTGGACCTCAACGCGGCCACCGTCGAGCAGCTGGACGCCTTGCCGGGAGTCGGACCGGTCACCGCCGCCGCGATCGTGGCGTGGCGCCAGGCCAACGGCAGGTTCACCACCGTGGACCAGCTGGCCGAGGTCGAGGGCATCGGCCCGGCTCGGCTCGACAAGCTCCGTGCGCTGGTGCGTGTCTGACCCGCGTGCACCAGCCCCTGGACGTGCGGCTGGTCCCTGCCGCGGTGACCAGCTGGATCGTGACGGCGGCCGGGACGATCTGGCCGATCGGGCGCGCAGCCGCCGGGTGCTGCGCTGTGCTCGCCGCAGCCGCGGCGGCGATGTGGTGGTGCTGCTCGACGGTGGCCGCGTTGAGGTCCAGCACTTCCGGCTTGGGGCCGTTCCTCGGCTTACCCGAGGTGGTCGGTGCGGTCGATGGCGCCG
>NZ_LZMH01000043.1 GCF_001673635.1 Mycobacterium asiaticum | reverse complement strand
CACTGTGATCTGCGCCCGGCTTGGAGCGACATTGTCGGCGCTGGGGCGGGTTCGCAGCCCAGTGCCGGCGGGGGCTTCCGGGAGCACCGTGATCTGTGCCCGGCTTGGAGCGACATTGTCGGCGCTGGGGCGTGCGGTGTGGGCCGGGCCAGCGCAGACGACGGCTCAACGCGGGGAGCTGGCAACGGGTGGGGCCGGAGCGGGTGACGGCCCAAGGCGCGTGGGCCGAGGCCGACGGCATGGGCGCGGCCTCGCTCGGGCGCGTGGGTCGAGCAGCGCAAGGCAAGCCGAACCCGCTTCCACGCAAGCGCCCGCCATCTCGTCTCAACGCCCGCCATCTCGTCTACAGCGTCCGCCATCTCGTCTCGACGACAATGTCGCTGCAAGCCGGGCACAAAGAGTGGTGCTACCTGGCAGAGGCTGGTGTGACAAATGGGGCGAGCAGCGCAAGGCAAGCCAAACCCGCTTCCACGCAAGCCCCCGCCGGCACTGGGCTGCGAACCCGCCCCAGCGCCGACAATGTCGCTCCAAGCCGGGCGCAGATCACAGTGCTCTCCGAAGCCCCCGCCGGCACTGGGCGGCGAACCCGCCCCAGCGCCGACAATGTCGCTCCAAGCCGGGCGCAGATCACAGTGCTCCCGGAAGCGCTCCGGCCCCAACCCAGCTGGTGGCGGCTAGGCTACCCACTCGTGCGTTGCCGGCAAGTCCTGATCGCGACTTTGATAGCCATCACAGTCGCGGGCTGCAGCGACAAACCTTCCAAGCCACCGGCCGCCAAACCCGACAGCTGCAAACCATCCGACAGCCCCACCGCCGAGACGGTGCGTCAGGCCATCGCCAAGGTGCCGATCGAGGTTCCCGGCTCAACTTGGGTGGAGATTGGCCGCGGCCGCACCCGAAAATGCCAGTTGAACTGGGTGCAGATCATTCCCACCATCGCCTCTGAGTCCACCCCGCAGCAGCTGCTGTTCTTCGACCGCAACACCCCACTGGGCTCACCGACCCCCAACCCGAAGCCGTACATCACCGTGTTGCCGCCCAGCAGCGACGACACCGTCACCGTGCAGTACCAGTGGCGGTCCGGCAACGACGAAGAATGCTGCCCGAGTCAACGGGCAACAGTGAAGTTCCAGATCGGACCCGACGGCAAGCTAAAGGCGCTGGGCCCAATCCCGCACCAGTCTTAGTCGGCAAGATTCTCCGGGTGCAGCATCTCGGCGTAGCGCAGCGGCTCCGGAATACCAAACCCGTCAACCAGTGTCCGGGCATGTGGCCGCAGCACGCGGCATCGATCGTTGATGCCCCGCGTGACGGCCTTGGCCCGCTCGGTCGACAGGTACCGGTGCTCGATGAACCAGGCCTTGTCCTCTTCGATCACCGACAGCGCGTACAGGTCGCAGATCACACCCAGCAACTCGCGGGCCTCGGGGTCCGGGCACGCATCGATGCCGGCGACGAACGCTTCCAGGACGATCCGGTCGATGTGCGCCTGCGCCGCGTGCAACACGTGATCCTGCACCGCGTTGAAGGCGTCGAACGCCGACATTTCCTTGGACTTTCCTTGCAGTCGGCGCGCCACCGATGACAGCAGGTAGTCTTCCCGGTCTTCGAACATTGAGACCTGGGTGCCGCGGTTGAACAGGCTGCCTTCCTCTTCGCTGTCCTGCCGCGCGTCGATGATCCTTTGCATGATCGCTTCGGCCGCAGTGCGTTTCATCACCCGGTCGCCAACGGTGTTGGCCGCGAACCTAACCCATTCCACCGGGCTCATGCTCTTGATGTCGTCGGCGTATGCGGTGAGCAGTTCCTTGGCCACCAACTGTGTCAGCACATGGTTGTCGCCCTCGAACGTGGTGAACACGTCGGTGTCGGCGCGCAACGCGATCAGCCGGTTCTCGGCCATGTAGCCCGCACCACCGCAGGCCTCCCGAGCCTCCTGAATGGCCCGCGACGCGTGCCAGGTGTTGGCCGCCTTCAGCCCGGCGGCCCGGGCCTCCAGCTCGCGCTGTTCTTCGGCGTCAACGACATCGGAGGTCTGCAGGTCGTGTGTCTTCGATACCAGTTCGTTCTGCGCAAACTGCAGCGCATAAGAACGGGCGATCAACGGGAACAACCGCCGCTGGTGCACCAGGTAATCCATGATCAGCACTTCTTTGCCGTCGTCGTCTGGCGCGCTGAACTGCCTGCGCTGCAACGCATATCGCGTCGCGATGTCCAACGCGACCCGGGCCGCCGCACCGGCGCTACCGCCGACGGTGACGCGGCCGCGAATGAGCGTGCCGATCATGGTGAAGAAGCGCCGGTTCGGGTTGTCGATCGGCGAGGTGTAGGTGCCGTCCGGCGCGACGTCACCGTACTTGTTCAGCAGGTTGACCCGGGGTACCCGGACATGGTCAAACATGATGCGACCGTTGTCGACTCCCGGCAGGCCACCCTTGTATTGGCAGTCCGACGTCGTCACACCAGGTAGGTCATTGCCGTCCTCGTCGCGGATCGGCACCAGCACGCAGTGCACCCCGTGGTTGACCGGCTTACCGTCCTCGTGGGTGATCAACTGCGCGAAAACCGCTGCCATCCGCGCGGTTTCGGCGGCGCCGCCGATGTAGTCCTTTCGCGCAGTCGGCGTCTCGGAGTGGACGACGAACTCCTCAGTCTCCGGGTCGTAGGTCGCTGTCGTCTCCAAGGACTGAACGTCGCTGCCGTGCCCGGTCTCGGTCATCGCGAAGCAACCGAGCAGGTCCAGCGTGATGATGTCCTTGATGTAGTCCCCGTGGCGCTCGGTGCCCAGGTTCTCCACCGCACCGCCGAACAGGCCCCACTGGACCCCCGCCTTCACCATCAACGACAGGTCCGACATGGCCAGCATCTCGATCATGGTGATCGCCGCGCCAACGTCGCCGGTCCCGCCGTGCTCCTTGCGGAACCCTTCGTCGGAGATCCCCGCGTTCGCCATGAGCTGCATCTGCTCGGCCACCTTGGCGCGGGCGATGACGGTGTTGGGGGTGTGGTGCGGGCGGAATGCCTCTTTGGAGAGCTGGGCTCGCGTCTGGTTCTTCACATCTCGCCAACGCCCGTCGAGCGCGTCGCGCAAATGATCGGCAGTGGTCTTCTCGTTCGGCGCCATGTCACGACGTTAACCCGTCCTCCGCCCCGCCGAAACAAGTCACACTTCAAGACGTTGCGGTGTCATGTAATCGTTAGGTCAGCACGCAGACGGAAAGAACTGGGATGCCGCATTATCTGGCAGCGCTCATGGCAGTCCTTTTGATGGGCACCGTGCTCACCAGGGTCCTGCTGCTCAAGAGATCGGGCACGAAGGCGATGCACTTCGGCAAGCTCGACAAGACCGACTTCGTGATCCCCCCGGTCGCGTCGGTGTACTTCTACACCATCTTCGCCGTCGCCTTCGGCTGGCCGCTGATCAGCACCCAGCGCTTCTTTCGCAACGTCGTGATCGCCTGGATCGGCGTGGCGTGCTGCGCGGGCGCCGTCGCGATTCTGGTGCTGAGCCTGGTGTCGTTCGGCAGGAGCTTTCGGGTCGGCATCGACATCGACAAGCCCGGCGGACTGGTGACGGCGGGGATCTTCGCGGTCAGCCGCAACCCTATCTACGTCGGTTTCCTGCTGTTCCTGACCGGCCAGCTGCTGGTGTTCCCCAATTGGGTTCCGCTGATCTACCTGCTGGCTGGCTCCTGGCTCATCCATCGGCAGGTGTTGCGCGAAGAAGACTTCATGCGCGGGCACTACGGGCAGGAATACGCCGAGTACTGCCGTCGGGTCCGGCGCTACTTATGAGAGACAGGCCGTAACCGGTACCGGACGAACCCGGCCCACAGCGCCCCGAGGACCAGCAGCATCAGCATGTCGAACACCCACCACCCCGAGTAGTGGGTCCACACCAGGTTGTCGGGTGCCAGCTTGTCGACGCGGCGCAGATTCACAGTGGCGGCGGCCGCCGCAAAACCCCACTGCGCCGGCACGAACCAGGAGATCTGGTCGTAGCCCCAGGTGCCCACCAAAGACACCAAACCCCCGGCGAACAGCAGCGATGCCAGCACCGCAGGAATGGCCAACGGCAGCGTTTCCCGTTTCGACTTGCCCAGCGAGGACAATCCCAGCCCGACGATCGCCGAGACGATGGCCGTCGCCGCCACACTCACATACAGCTCCACGTCCGCATTGCCCAACAGCACCGCCCCATGCCGCGGCCCACCCTTGCCGCTGACGACGATGGTGGTCAGGATCGCGGCCTGTACGGCCACGATCAGGCCGAAGACGACCAATTTGGCCAGCAGATAGGCCGACGCGGATAGTCCGATCGCCTGCTCGCGGCGGAAGATCCGTCGCTCGCCCACGAGGTCGCCGATGGTGGCCACGGTGCCCATCAACACCGCGGCGAAGTTGAGCGCGGCCAAAATCTCCAGCGCCTCGTGGGTGTTGGCCGACCCGGGGCCGGCCCGGTTCAGACCCGCAGTCCCCGGGATCAGCAGCGTCAAAGCGCCCAGCGCGAACGGCAGCAGCACGAGCAGCAGCACAAAGAAAGGTCGGGTCAGCAACAAAAAGAGTTGACGACCGGCCAGCAACCGGAACTGACGTCCGAAGCCCGGGACGGGCGGGAGCCGCTCGGGCCGGGTCACCGACGGCGGAGTCGGGGACACCGACGCCTGTTGCCGCATCAGGAACGCGTGGTGAGCGCCGAGCGGGTCGGCGCTGATGCGACCGAAAATCTGGTACCAGTCCGCGGTGCCGAGCGCGGACTCGATGTGCGAGGGCGGGCCGGCGAAAGCCAGCTGACCGGCCGGTGTCAACAGCAGCACCTGGTCGCTGAGATTGACGTGCACCAGCGACGTGCTGGCCACCACGACGACGCAGCCGAGGTCGGCCTGGCGGCGCAGCAGTCCCAACACGTGATTCTGTTGCTGCGGGTCCAGGCCGGCGCCGGGCTCATCGACCACCAGCAACGACGGGCGGGTAAGCAGTTCCACCGCCATCGATGCGCACCGCCGCAGCTCGGGCGGCAGCTTGGCGATCCGGGTGTCGCGATGCGGGGTCAGCTCGAGCTCGTCGAGGACCTGGAGGATGACCCGGTCACGATTTTCCGGCGTCGTGTTCGACGGCAGCCGCAGCTCGGCCGCGTATTCCAGCGCCCGCTGCACTGTGAAGCTGGGATGCACCCGGTTGTCGCGCGGCACCACACCGATGCGGGACCGCATTGTCTCCGGCTCGTCGTGTACGTCGCGCCCGTCCACCGTCAGGATCCCGGAACTGAGTGGCCGCGTCCCGGAGAGCAGCCCGGTCAATGCGAAGTTACGCGCCGCCGACGGCCCGACCACGGCAATCAGTGACCCCGGGCGAGTGGTGAACGAGATATCCGACAGCACCTCCCGGCCACCGACGACCAGTCCAAGGTTGTAGGCGGCCACCCCGATAGTGCGGGCGCCCGGCTGCAACGGCAGCCGACCGGTTTGCGGCGGCAGGTCGTCGGGGTCGGTATCGGCGCGCGCGGGCAACAGCTTGCGGGTCGCGTCGGTCATCCGTCCGACCAGGCCACGGCCCTTGGGCTCCCCGTCCTCGCGGGCGGACACAGCCCGGAACGGGTTGGTGGGACGCTCGAGCGGGGAGCGTTCGACCGGCCCGGTAGGGATGCGCGTGGTTTTAGGTTCAGCCGGTTCCGGGGCTGGCTCCGGCACTGGTTCGGGGACGGGCACCGGAACCGGCGATTCGACCGGCACCGGCACCGGCACCGGCACCGGGTCGGGGACCGGCTCTGGTGTGACGGCCTTGAGGCGGCGGGTCTCCGGCTCCATCGCGATGCGCCCGGTGGGCGGCTCCTCCGGCGCCGGCGGGGTCGGCGGCTCAACCGGTGCCGGCGGCGGCGGGCTCGACGCCGGAGGCGGGGTTGACGGCTCCGATGACGGCGAAGGCACCTTCACACCCAGCGGATCGGTGCTCGGCGGCGGCGCGTCCGACGGCGCGGCGACCTGGAACATCAGCCGCGGTCCGCGCTCTGGATCGCCGATCGCGACCATCTGACCGTCCCGGATGTCGACCGTCGACATCCGGATGCCGTCCAGAAACAGCCCCCGGTGACTCTGATCCACCGCGAGCCAGTGCGTACCGGCGAAGCGCAACACCAGGACCGGGTGCGTCGCCGCGTCCGGGCCGATCGGCCCCTCGGGCTCCAGGGGGATGTCGTAGTGATCGCCGATGCCCACCGTCACATCACGGCCCGGCACGAAGTCGTATCGCGTCGATCCGACCCACACGGTCAACGGGGAGACGTCAGGTATGGCCGTCCCCTTTCTCGACGGATACTGAAGACGGATATTGACATCAGTGTCTACCCGTTGCGGCGGTTCAGCCACCAACCGTCAGAGCGTATGGCGGCCTGGGGCAGTCGCCGCGTTCTCCAGTAGCCGCCGCAACACCTCGACCGCGTCGGCAAGCACCTGACGGTCCGCGGCGTCCAGCCGGGCGAGTTGCGGCTCGATCGCGGCGGCACGGTCGCGCCGCACCGCATTAAGCGTGTGCAGCCCTTCCGGAGTGATCCGGATCCGCACCGCACGCGCGTCGCCGGGGTCGACGGTCCGCGACACCAGTCCGGCGTCCTCCAGCCGACGCACCTGAGTGGTCATCGTCGGTTGGGAACAGTGGTCGACGGCGGCCAGGTCGCCGATGCGCGCTTCGCCCTGCGCCTCAATGGTCGCGAGCAACCGGGCCTGGGCGGCCGGCAACGGCATCTGGATTCGCTGGGTGGCCAACCGGTTCAGCCGCGCGACCACGGCAAGCAGATCCGCCCCCAGGCCGTGGGCAACCTCGGTGTCATTTGCTACTGCGGGCGAGCTCATGCGCCCATCGTTGCATAGCTTTGCTATGCGGAACCACTCGTGGGCGGCCTTCATACGAAACGCGCGTGGCTCAGCCTGCGACAAACAGACCTGGCAGAATCAGTCGAGTGAGCGAGATCGGGCCACCCCCGTCGCCCGCTCGGGGTGGACCGCTGCAACCGAGTGAACTGGCGCAAGCATCGGTGATGGCTGCGCTGTGCGCGGTGACCGCCATCATTTCGGTCGTGGTCCCGTTTGCCGCCGGAATCGCCCTGCTCGGTACCGTTCCCGCCGGGCTGCTTGCCTACCGGCACCGCCTGCGGGTGCTGATGACCGCGACGATTGCCGCCGGGCTTATCGCGTTCCTCATCGCCGGTGGCGGCGGATTCATGGGTGTGTTTCAGAGCGCCTACATCGGCGGCCTCACCGGATTCATCAAGCGCAAGGACCGCGGCACGCCCACCGTGGTGGTGACGTCCTTCGTTGCGGGAGTGGTGTTCGGCGCCGGAAACGTCGCGCTGCTGATGGTCCTGACCCGGCTGCGGCACCTGATGCGCGACGCCATCACCGCCAACGTCGACGGGCTCGCCTCCTTCTTCGGTCGTGTTCATCTCGAAGCGGTCGGCGCCTGGCTGAAGGTGGGATACGCCTTCTCGCTGCGGTACTGGCAGGTGATGCTGCTCGGCCTGGTCACCATCGGCGTGATGGTGATGTCGCTGGTCGGGTGGTGGGCGCTATCGCGGCTGCTGGAACGCATGCGCGGCATTCCGGACGTGCACAAACTCGATGCGCCCGCCGGCGATCTCGAAAACGCCGCCGTCGGACCGGTTCCGGTGCGCCTGGACAACGTGCGCTTCCGCTATCCCGGCGCCGACCAGGACGCGCTGCGCGAAATCAGCATGGAGATCGGCGTCGGCGAGCACGTCGCGATCACCGGCGCCAACGGTTCCGGCAAAACCACCCTGATGCTGATCCTGGCCGGCCGCGAACCGAGCTCGGGCACCGTGGAACGCCCCGGCGCGGTGGGTCTCGGCAAGCTCGGCGGCACCGCGGTGGTGCTGCAACACCCGGAAAGTCAGGTGCTGGGCACCCGGGTCGCCGACGACGTGGTGTGGGGTCTGCCGCCGGGCACCAAGACCGACGTCGCCCAGTTGCTGCGCGAGGTCGGCCTGGAAGACCTCGCCGAACGCGAGACCGGCAGCCTGTCCGGCGGTGAGCTGCAGCGCCTTGCGCTGGCGGCGGCGCTGGCCCGCGAGCCCGCGATGCTGATCGCCGACGAGGTCACCACGATGGTGGACCAGCAGGGCCGCGACGCGTTGCTGGGCGTGCTGTCCGGCTTGACCAAACGGCACCGCACCGCGCTGGTGCACATCACGCACTACAACAACGAGGCCGAATCAGCGGACCGCACAATCAAACTCAGCGACTCCCCGGACAACACCGGCATGACCCAGGCCGGGGACACGCCGCCGCCCGTCGCGGGCGTGGGGGACACCCACCATGCCCCGACCCTCGAACTCATCAACGTCGGCCATGAATACGGGATCGGCACCCCCTGGGCCAAGACCGCGCTGCACGACATCAACTTCGTCGTCGAGCAGGGCGACGGCGTGCTGATCCACGGCGGCAACGGTTCGGGCAAGTCGACGCTGGGCTGGATTATGGCGGGGCTGACCACGCCGACCAGCGGGGAGTGCCTGCTGGACGGCCGGCCCACCCACGAACAGGTCGGTGCGGTCGCGTTGTCGTTCCAGGCGGCTCGCCTGCAGCTGATGCGCAGCCGCGTCGATCTGGAAGTCGCCTCCGCGGCGGGCTTTTCGCACAAGGACACCGACCGGGTGGCCGCCGCGCTCGGCGTCGTGGGGCTGGACCCCGCCCTGGCCAGCCGCAGCATCGACAAGCTCAGTGGGGGCCAGATGCGGCGTGTGGTGCTCGCCGGACTACTGGCCTGCGAGCCCAAGGCGCTGATCCTCGACGAACCGCTGGCCGGGCTGGACACCGACAGTCAGCGCGGGCTGCTGCGACTGCTGGAGGACCTGCGCCGGGACAGCGGTCTGACGGTCGTCGTGATCGCGCACGACTACCTGGGCATGGAGACCCTGTGCCCGAGGGTTCTGCATCTGAATAACGGGACGCTGGAATCGGCGTCGGCGTCGACCTCCGCCGGAGGTGTGTCGTGACAACCACTTCGGCGCCGACGAAGCGCGAAACCCGAAAGCACGGCCGGCCCGTCGTGCTGCTGGTTCCGATCCCCGGCGGCTCGCCGATCCATGACTTGTGGGCCGGTACCAAGCTTTTGGTGGTGTTCGGCATCTCGGTGCTGCTGGCGTTCTACCCGGGCTGGGTGACGATCGGATTCATGGCGGCCCTGGTGCTGGCGGCGATCCGGATCGCCCACATTCCGCGCGGTGCCCTGCCGTCCATACCCCGCTGGTTGTGGATTGTGTTGGCGATCGGCGGTTTTACCGCGGCGCTGGCCGGCGGGAAACCTGAGGTCGTCATCGGCAGCGTCGAGCTGGGACTCGGCGGGTTCTTGAACTTCTTGCGGATCACCGCGCTGACGCTGGTGTTGCTGGCGCTTGGGGGATTGGTGTCCTACACCACCAATGTCGCCGAAATCGGGCCAGCGGTAGCGGCTTTGGGCCGGCCGCTGCGATTGTTCCGGTTGCCGGTCGATGAGTGGGCGGTGGCGTTGGCCCTGGCGCTGCGTGCCTTCCCGATGCTGATCGACGAATTCCAAGTGCTCTATGCGGCACGCCGATTGCGGCCCAAGCCGACTCCGCGCAGCCGGAAGGAGAAAAGGCAGCAGCGCCGACTGGAGATCATCGACCTGCTGGCCGCGACCATCACGGTGACGCTGCGGCGCGCCGACGAGATGGGCGATGCGATCACCGCCCGCGGCGGCACCGGTCAGCTCTCGGCGAACCCGCGCCGGCCCAGGCTGGCCGACTGGGTGACGCTGGCGATCACGTTGGTGGCCAGCGGCGCCGGCATCGCGATCCAGACCATCATTTCGGCCCGCTGAGGTTCACGGCCGCATCCGGTCGATCGAGGAGATCGATTACGTAGTGAATCAGCTCGCCGAAGTGCTGCGGGAGGCACATACTTAGCGGACCCACCGACGGGAGGCGCAGTTGCCGGCCACATCGATCAGCCTCAAAGAGCAGATGCTGCGTCGCCGCCCGGTCGGCGAAGCGGGTAGCGACTCCGGACTGAAGCGCAGTTTCGGCACCTTCCAGCTGACGATGTTCGGCGTCGGATCCACGATCGGCACCGGCATCTTCTTCGTGCTGTCCGAAGCCGTGCCCCAGGCCGGTCCCGGGGTGATCGTCTCGTTCATCATCGCCGGCATCGCCGCCGGCTTGGCCGCGCTCTGTTATGCCGAATTAGCTTCGGCGGTACCGGTTTCCGGCTCGTCCTACTCCTACGCCTACACCACACTCGGTGAGGCGGTCGCGATCATCGTCGCGGCCTGCCTGCTGCTGGAATACGGCGTGGCCACCGCGGCGGTGGCGGTGGGGTGGAGCGGCTACGTGAACAAGTTGCTGCACAACCTGTTCGGGTTTGAACTGCCGCACGCCCTGTCGGCGGCACCCTGGGACAAGGCGCCCGGCGGCTGGGTGAACCTGCCGGCGGTGATCCTGATCGTGCTGTGTGCGCTGCTGCTGATCCGCGGCGCCAGCGAGTCGGCCAAGGTCAACACGATCATGGTGCTGATCAAGCTCGGCGTGCTCGCAATGTTCGTCATCATCGCGTTCACCGCCTATGACGCAAACCACCTCAAGGACTTCGCCCCCATGGGCGTGGCCGGCATCGGGTCGGCGGCCGGCACGATCTTCTTCTCCTACATCGGACTAGACGCGGTCTCCACGGCCGGCGACGAGGTGAAGAACCCGCAGACGACCATGCCGCGCGCGCTCGTGTCCGCGCTGGTGATCGTGACCACCGTCTACGTCCTCGTCGCTTTGGCGGCGCTCGGCACGCAGCCGTGGCAGAACTTCAAGACGCAGGAAAACGCGGGCCTGGCCATCATTCTGGACAACGTCACGCACAGCAGATGGGCCAGCACCATCCTCGCCGCGGGCGCGGTGATATCGATCTTCACCGTCACACTGGTCACCTTGTACGGCATGACCCGCATCCTGTTCGCGATGGGCCGCGACGGGTTGCTGCCTGCGCGGTTCGCCGCGGTGAATCCGCGCACCATGACCCCGGTGAACAACACGGTGATCGTGGCGATCGTCGCGTCCGTGCTCGCGGCGGTGGTGCCGCTGGCCAGCCTCGCCGACATGGTGTCCATTGGGACGCTGACGGCGTTCATCGTGGTGTCGGTGGGCGTGATCATCCTGCGGGTGCGCGAACCGGACCTGGAACGCGCCTTCCGGGTGCCGGGTTACCCTGTGACGCCGGTGCTTTCGGTGTTGGCGTGCGGGTACATCCTGCTCAGCCTGCACTGGTACACCTGGCTGGCGTTCAGCGGCTGGATCCTGGTGGCGCTGACGTACTACCTGCTGTGGGGGCGCCACCGCAGCGCGCTCAATAAGGACCGGCAATGACGGTCGTGGTCGGATACCGGGCGAGCAAGGTCGGCCTCTCGGGCCTCTATCTGGCCATCGGGGCCGCACGGACGCTGCAGACATCGGTGACCGTCGCGACCGTCGTGCCTGAGCCGTGGCCGACGCCGTCATTAGCCCGCGTCGACGCCGAGTTCGAGCATTGGGCGCAGAACCTGGGCGAGGAGTCGAAGCGGGAAGCGCAGCGCTACCTGTTCCCGCTGGCCGAAGGCATCGAAGTCCACTTCACCCACCGGGCCCACCGCTCGGTGGCGACGGGATTGGTTGAGATCGTCGACGAGGTGAACGGCAGGATCCTGGTGCTGGGATCACTGCCCAGCACCGGGCTGGCGCACATCACGGTAGGCTCCACCGCCGACTGGCTGCTGCACGCCTCGCGGGTGCCGATCGCGATCAGTTCCCCCGGATTTCACGTGCACAGCGGCGGGTTCCGTCGCCTCAGCTGTGGCTACTCCACAAGTGAGGAGTCGCTCGCGTTGGTGCGGCGGTGCGCCAACGCCGCCGAGCGGTATCAGGTGCCGCTGCGGGTGATCACGTTCGCGGTGCGCGGCCGGACCATGTATCCGCCGGAGGTGGGCCTGGATGCCGAGGACAGCGTCCTGAACGCCTGGGCGGCCCAGGCCATGGAAAGTCTGCAAGCGCTCAAGGATGACGGCGTCGTGGGGCCAGATGTCGTGCTGGAGGTCGTCACTGCGCACAGCTGGATGGAAGCGCTGAGCAAGCCGGAGTGGATCAACGGCGAGATCTTGGCGGTGGGCACCTCGCCGCGCGGCGACGTGCGGCGAGTCTTCCTCGGGACGCGCAGCGCCAAGATCATTCGGCACAGCCCGGTGCCGGTGTTGGTGGTTCCTGGCTAGCCGTTGCCGGCCTGTTTCGCCGAGTGTCACGCCAGAGTTGCGGTGGGCGTCGAGTGTCACGCCAGCGCGACAGTCAACGGCGCGCGGCCGCGTTGGCCGCCTCCTGCGCCCGCTTCAGTGTCGTCTCGATATCGCCCCGGCCCAGAAACATCTCGTCGAAATACGGTTGCAGCGCCTCGTTTCCGGCCGCGTACCCCGCCCCGCCCGGTGCCGGGATGCGCGGTCCGTCCAGCACCGCGAAGAACGGGGTGACGTCGACGCCGCGCGCCTTCCAGTAGGCGAAATACCCGGGCTGGGCCGTCAGCACCGCCGGAATGGCGGCACCCTCGCGGCCCAGGTACGCGTTGCCCTTGCTGCTGCCCATCCACTGCAACACCTGCCGTACCGCCTCGGGATGCCGGGTTGCCGAGTTACCGGCAGCGGCAATGCCATTGGTGACGCTCACCCGCCCCTGGGGTCCATACGGAAGCATCGCCACACCCCAGCGGAAGGTGGCATCGCGGGCGATCGGGGCCAGACTGTAGGTGCCGGACTGGAACAGCGCCATCTTGCCGGCCAGGAACTGATTGCGGGAGAAGTCGCCGTTGTCATTGGTGTCCGACGCCGGCGGCGAGGTGTGGTCGGTGTTGATCAGGCCGACGAGATAGCGGAAGGCCGCCGCCGCTTCGGGATTGGCGAACGCGAACTCGTTGCCGCGCTGGAAGATTCCACCGGCAGAGCCGATGTAGTTGAGGTAGATGCCCTGCGGGTCGTTGGCGGCGTTGTAGCCGTACTGGCGCACCCGCAGGAAGTCGAAGTCGGGGGAGTCCGCGCGGTGCCCGTCGAGGTCGACGGTCAGTTTCTTCAGCAGGGGCCGTAGGGTGTCGTCGCTGCCGGGGCTCCACTGGATGCTGTCCAGCACCGCGGAGTCGACGCCGGCGACCGCGAGCAGGTCGGCGTTGTAGAACACGGCAATACCGGCATCGGTCAGCTGCGGCACCCCCCACAGCGTGCCGTTGTGGGTGAATTGCTCCACGACGGCCGGTGCCCAATCCTTGTCCACCCGGTCGATTTTGATCAACCGGCCGCTGTCGGCGTAGGCGTCGAGGTAGGCGTTGGACAGCCAGAAGATGTCGTCGGCGCTGCCCCCGGCCACGTCGGTACGCAGGGTGTCGAAGTAGTTGGAGAAGGCGACCATGTTGGTGCGCACCTCGATATCGGGGTGCTCTCGGGAGAACTCCTGGAACGAGTCCCGATACGCTCGCGCGATAGGTTCGGCCCACAGTCGCACCGTCACCACGATCTTGCCGTCGTCGTCCGAACGGCCCGACAGCACGGCCGTCACCAACAGCAAGGCGAAGACCAACACGAGCGCCAGCGCCGACAGTGTCGAAAACCGGGGCCGTCTCACTTGAGCCCCGACACCAGAATCGACGAGACGATGTGCCGCTGGAACGCCACGAACAACACGATCAGCGGCACGATCGCGACCGTCGTCGCCGCCATCACCAGCGTCCACTGGGAGTTATACCGCGACTGCAGGTCCGCGGTGGCAACCGTCAGCACCCGCCATTTGCGACCGCTGGTGATCACCAACGGCCACATGAAGTTGTTCCACTGCGAGACCACAGTGATCATCGTCAGCGCGGCCAGCACCGGCTTGCTGGACGGCAGGATCACGTGCACCAGCACATCCAGGGTGTTGGCGCCGTCCAGGTTCGCGGCGTTGATCAGGTCGTCAGGGATCAGGCGAAAGTGCTCGCGCAGCAGGAAGATCGCGTACGGCGAGCCGAACATGAACGGAATCACCAATGCCCAGAACGTGTTCCGCAGACCCATCTGGGCCATCATCAGATACAGCGGCACCACCGTCACCGTGCCGGGCACCATCAGAGTCGCGACGTACACCCAGAACAGCGCGTCGCGGCCGGGGAAGTGCAGCCGCGCAAAGGCATAACCGGCCAGGATCGAAAAGGTCAACTGCCCCAGCAGGATCACCGCCGTCATCAGCGCGGTCACCGCAGCCGCGCGGCCGAAACCGGTGCCGGCCAGATCGGCGTAGTTGGCCAGCGTGGGCGGGCGCGGCAACTGCAGCGGCGAACCGGTAGCGAACTGGTGCGCGGAGGTGAACGAGGTCAGCAGCCCAAGGGCGAAGGGCGCCAGGGTGATCAGCGTCCCGCTCACCAGGCCCACGTAGATCAGCGCGTTACGTGAGGTCATAAGTGATCCGTTTGCGGAAGTACAAATGCTGCACGAACGTGACGCCGACCAGGATGACGAACAGGATCACCGCCATCACCGAGGCCCGCCCGATCGACGCCGCCCCGAACGCCTCGGCGTAGATCTGATGGGCCACCAGATCGGTACTGCCCTCCGGGCCGCCGCCGGTCAGAGCGTAGACCGTGTCGAAAACCTGTGCGGCGCTGACCACTCCGGTGACCAGCACGAAGAACATCGTCGGGCGCAACATCGGCAGCGTGATGCGCCAGAACCGCTGCCATGCGGTGGCGCCGTCAGTGCGGGCGGCGTTGTGGATGTCCTCGGGAATCGCCAGCAGCCCAGCGAGGAAAGACAGTGACACGTAGCCGACGTTGGTCCACACGACGACAGCCGACACCATCGGCAGCGCCAGGTCGGGATTGGTCAGCCACTCGATGCGCCGCCCCAGCAGGGTGCTGACCGCGCCATCGGTCGGCGTCAGGATCCAGCGCCACATCACCGCGATCGCCAGCGGGGCGCAGATCCACGGCAACACGTACAGCGTGCGGAACAGCCCGGTGCCCGGCAGTTTGGGCGCCAGCATCATCGCGGCCAGCAGTCCCAGCACCGTCTGCGCCGGCACTACGATCGCCACGAAGATAGCGGTGACCACCAGCGAGTCACCGAAGTCCCCGTCGCGCAGCACCGAGCGCCAGTTCGCGAACCCGACGTAATGCAGCGGACCCAGCAGGTCCCAGCGGTACAGACTCAGCCAGACCACCACCAGAATCGGCAGCAGCAGGAAGGCGACCACACCGAACAAACTGGGTGCGAGCAAGCCGTACGCCAACGCCGTGGAACGACGAGGCGTGGTGGACATGAAAGTATTAAAGCCGGTCGTTACGGTGGACCCGTGACATCGAACCGGGGGATCGATTCTGACTTCCTGGACCTGCCGCGCCACGAGCTGGCAGATGCCGCGCTCTCGGCGGCCAGAGAGGCCGGGGCCAGTTACGCCGACCTGCGCATTCACCGCATCAACACCGAGATCATCCAGCTGCGTGACGGCGAGCTGGAGACCGCCGTCGTCAGCCGCGAGGTCGGCCTGGCGGTGCGGGTGATCGTGGCGGGAACGTGGGGGTTCGCCTCGCACGCCGAACTGGCCCCTGACGTCGCGGCCCGCACGGCGCGGCACGCCGCCCAGGTGGCCACCGTGCTGGCGGCGCTGAACACCGAGCACATTCGGTTGGCGGCCGAGCCCGTCTACGCCGACGCCACCTGGGTGTCCGACTACGAGATCGACCCGTTCACGGTGTCGGCGTCGGACAAGATCGGGGTGCTGGAGGACTACTCCCGGCGGCTGCTGGACGCCGAGAGCGTGGACCACGTGTCGGCTGGCCTGACGGCCGTCAAAGAGCAGACCTTCTACGCCGACACCTTCGGGTCTTCGATCACCCAGCAGCGGGTGCGGCTGCAGCCCTCGCTGGAGGCGGTGAGCATCGACGCCAAGGCGGGCGGGTTCGACTCGATGCGCACGCTGGCCCCGCCGACCGCGCGCGGCTGGGAAGCGGTGGCCGGCGACTCGGTGTGGGACTGGACCGCCGAGCTCGCCGAAATCCCGGACCTTCTGTACGAGAAGATGCGGGCGCCCAGCGTGCGGCCCGGTCGGACGGACCTGGTGATCGACCCATCCAACCTCTGGCTGACTATCCACGAATCCATCGGCCACGCAACCGAATACGACCGTGCCATCGGTTACGAAGCCGCTTACGCCGGCACGTCGTTCGCCACCCCGGACAAACTGGGCACGATGCAATACGGGTCGCCGGTGATGAACGTGACCGCCGACCGGACCGTGCCGTACGGCCTGGCCACCATCGGGTACGACGACGAAGGCGTCGCCGCGCAAAGCTGGGACCTGGTGCGCGACGGGGTGTTCGTCGGCTACCAGCTCGACCGGGTGTTCGCCCCACGCCTGGGCCAGGAGCGCTCCAACGGATGCTCCTACGCCGACTCGGCACACCACGTGCCGATCCAGCGGATGGCGAACGTGTCGCTGCAGCCCGGGCCCCAGGACCTGTCCACCGCCGATCTTATCTCCCGGATCGACGACGGCATCTACATCGTCGGCGACAAGTCCTGGTCGATTGACATGCAGCGGTACAACTTTCAATTCACCGGGCAGCGGTTCTACCGCATCCGGGACGGCGCGCTATACGGCCAGCTGCGCGATGTGGCCTACCAGGCGACCACGACGGACTTCTGGAATTCGATGGAAGCCGTTGGCGGACAATCGACCTGGCGCCTCGGCGGTGCGCTGAACTGCGGTAAAGCGCAACCCGGCCAAGTGGCCGCGGTCAGCCACGGCTGCCCGTCGGCATTGTTCCGCGGCGTCAATGTGCTCAACACCCGCACCGAGGGTGGCCGATGATCACCCCGCAGCACGCCGTCGAGATCGTCCTGGCCGAGGCCGCCAAGGCCGGGCGCGCCGATGAAACCATGGTGCTGGTCACCGACAAGGTGGAGGCCACACTGCGCTGGGCGAACAACACGATGACCACCAACGGGGTCGCGGTCAGCCGCAGCGTCACCGTCATTTCGGTGGTGCGGCAAGGCGACATCGCCTACGTCGGGTCTGTCGTATCCGGTGACGCCGACCCGTCGGCGCTGCCGGGTCTGGTGATCTCGTCCCAGGATGCGGCCCGCTCGGCCCCAGAGGCCGGAGACGCGGCCCCGCTGCTCACCGATGTCGGGGAGCCCGCCGACTGGGACGCGCCGGTGCCTGGTACCGGGGTGGCGGCGTTCAGCGGGATCTCCGGGGCGTTGAGCAAGGCGTTCCGGTCCACGGACCGATTGTTCGGCTATGCGCACCACAGTCTTTCGACGACATTCCTGGCGTCCTCGACCGGCCTGCGCCGGCGCTACACCCAGCCCACCGGCGCCATCGAACTCAATGCCAAGCGCGGGGACGCTTCCGCGTGGGCCGGCACCGGAACCTCCAATTTCGTTGAGGTGCCGATAGATTCGCTGCTCGCGGACCTGGAAACGAGGCTGGCCTGGGCGTCGCGATCCGTGGAACTACCGGCGGGGCGCTACGAAACGATCATGCCGCCCTCGACGGTGGCCGACATGATGATCTACCTGAACTGGAAGATGTCCGGGCGCGGTGCCCAGGAGGGACGGACGGCCCTGTCGGCACCCGGCGGCGGGACGCGGGTGGGGGAGCGGCTCACATCGCTTCCGCTGACGTTGTTCTCCGACCCGATGGCGCCCGGGCTGGCGTGCACCCCATTCGTCGCGGTGAGCAATTCGTCAGAGACGGCCTCGGTGTTCGACAACGGCATGGAGATCGGCCAGGTGGAGTGGATCCGCGAGGGCGTGATCAACGCGCTGGCGTATCCGCGGGCCACGGCCGCCCGGTTCGGTGCGCCGGTGGCGGTGGGCGCGGACAACCTAGTGATGACCGGCGGATCGGCGGACCTGGCCGACATGATCGCCTCCACCGAGCACGGGTTGCTGCTGACGACGCTGTGGTACATCCGCGAGGTCGACCCGACGACGTTGCTGCTGACCGGCCTGACCCGCGACGGGGTGTATCTGGTCGAGGACGGCGAGGTGACCGGGGCCGTCAACAACTTCCGGTTCAACGAAAGCCCGCTGGACCTGCTGCGCCGGGCGACCGAGGCCGGCGTCAGCGAAAAGACGCTGCCGCGGGAATGGGGCGACTGGGCGACCCGGGCGGCGATGCCGTCGCTGCGGATACCGGACTTTCACATGTCCTCGGTTAGTCAGGCTCAATAGGTTTACCGTGTAGTGCGTGACAGCACTGGAGCCTGACCAACTGGCGCGATTAGTCGCCCTGTCCTGCGGTAATGCGTCGCTGGCGGGCATGGTGCGCCAGGTGTGCGCGCGGACGCTTGGCTTGCCGCCGCTGCCGTTCGATGACTCCGAGGTTCCGTCGGAAGCCGACGCGGTGGTGGCCGCGTTCGCCGAACAGTTCAGCGTCGACGTGTCGACGATCACTGTCGAGCAGCGTTCGCAGCTCCTGAAGGTGTTGGGCGACAGCGCTTTTCGGGGTGTCATCTCGATCTTTATCGCTGATTTCGTGCCGCGGGTGCGGGCTGGGCTGGAAGCGTTGGATGTCGGTGCGCGGTATTTGCGGTGGGTGGGCGAGCCGCTCGTGTGGGACCACGACAGCGAACCTTCGCAGGTGTTGCTGAACGAGTTCGCGCCGGCGGTGGCGCGGATGCGCGCGCTGGACCCCATTACGTCGGAGCTGGTGCGGCTGCGGGTGGCGAACGCGCATAACTGCCGGCTCTGCAAATCGCTGCGCGAAGGTCACGCGCTGGACGCCGGCGGCACGGAGTCGCTGTACGACGAGATCGCCCGGTTTGAGACGTCGCGGGTGCTCGACGATCGCGCAAAGGCAGCGCTGCGGTATGTAGATGCGCTAATTTGGACCCCTGCGCACCTCGCCGTCGACGATGCCGCCGAGGTGCGCTCCCGGTTCAGCGAGGCCGAGGCCGTGGAGTTGACCTTCGACGTGATGCGGAATTCCAGCAACAAGATCGCCGTGGCGCTGGGCGCGGACGCTGCACGAGTGGAGTCCGGAACCGAGCGGTATCTGATCGATGTCGATGGTCAGACGGTTTTCAGCTGACGGCCGCTGGGCTGTTCTGCTGATTCTGGTGTTCGTCCTGGTCAGCTGTTCGGGGGGCGTTCCGAAAACCGCCGCGCCGTCGGTGACCCGCCGAACAGACCCCACCTCGTATATGCCGCCGATCTATCCCGGGACGACGGTGCCGCCGCTGCCGCCCTCGTCCACTACCCCGGTGGCCGGAGCCCCGGCCACCTTCCCGGGCGATGGCACTTTCAAGGTCGGCAGCGACATCGCCCCCGGCACCTACCGATCAGAAGGCGCGCACGACTGCTACTGGGAACGGCTGCGCGGGATGTCCGGGACGCTGGCCGACACCATCGCCAACGGTGCCGGCAACTGGCCGCAGCTGGTCCAGATCATGCCCACGGACACGGCGTTCAAGACCCAGCACTGCCCGACGTGGGTGCCCGCGGTGGACGCGCCCCCGACGACGACTACTACGTCCAAGGCCGTGACGCTCCCCCCGGGCGCCCTGGTCTGTCCCGCGACCGCGGCGCCGGCGGGCGGGTTGACGTCGTCGGCGGTCGGGTCGACGGACACCACCTGCCAGTTCGCCGAAGCGGTGCGGTTGGCATATGCGGCGGGCGGACCAGTCACGCCGGGGACGCGGCAGATCGATGCGATGAGCCCGGTGACGCGGCGTCACTATTCGATGAGCTGTTCGGGGGATAGCGGGTTGGTGGTGTGCAGTGGTGGGGACTCCGCGGTGGTGTACCTGTACTGATGCTGTCGCGCAGGACATTCGGAGGAAGGAACGATAAGTGATCGGGGAGATCTTGGAGACCGGCGCCAGCTACTGCCTGAATTGCCGCGTCGACGCGGAGTATCAAATCATCGACATGACAGGCAATGGCGACCGGATGGACCGTCAGTGGCTGTGTCCGGGCAACCACCGCGACACCCATGTGCAGGACGAATACAAGCAGTACACGTGGGAGGCTCGGCGCAAGGCCAGGCGTGACGAGGATTAGCGGGACCGTTGGCGGGTACCGTCCAGTTGTGTCCTTCCGGCGGGAGAGTCCTCTTCGTGGGCGGCGGCTGCGGGTGCACGAAGCTCTAGGTGAGCGGATAGCCATGAGCAAGTTCGGCTACCAGATGGCGATTCATGTTGCGCCCCACATTGACAGGCGGTTGATCCCATGGACGGGTGGCCGGCTGGGCACGATGGGCTTCGGCAAGGTCGGGCTCGTCACCTCCGTTGGCGCCAAGTCGGGGGAGGAGCGTACGCATCCGTTGACGCTCATCCCGGACTCGGGCGGGTTGCTGGCGATCGGGTCCAACTACGGGCGTGCGAAGCATCCGGCCTGGAGCGCCAACCTGAAGGCGCATCCGGAATGCACGATCGAGTTCAACGGACCGCCGCGACGGTATCGAGCCGAACTGCTCACTGGGGCGGAACGCGAGGCGGCGTGGGCCAGGGCCGTGGACTTCTACGCCGGCTACGAGGCTTATCGGGAGAGTGCCGCGCCGCGAGAGATCAGGGTGTTCCGGCTGCAGCCGTCCGAGAGCTGAGGACAAAGCTCGCACCTCGACGCGGGATTACCGCTTCCTTCGTTCAGGGTGGTGCAATCTTCTGGGCAACGTGCAATGAGTCAGCTACGCTTGGCTACCTCGCGAGGGAGCAAACATCGTGTCGTTCCAGCAGCATCCCGCCGGCAACCCCGGCGCATCATCCGTCCCGGGCAACCCGCCGGGATATCCAACGCCCGGAGGGCCCACCCCGCCGGGTCAGGGCTGGGGGCAACCGGCGGGGCCAACGCCGCCAGGCTTCTCGCCGCCGCGGGATGCGGTAGAGCGACGACCTCGAAAGCTCTGGTACGCAATCGGCGGGATCCTCGTCGCGCTCGGCTTGCTCGGCGGCGGCATCGGTGCCGCCGCCATGCTGGTGGGTGAGGTAAGCGACCTCAGCGCCGGCGCACCCGCCTCGGACCACACATTCGGTAATAAAGGGACCACCACGGTGCGCATCGACGCCGGCGCGTCGAAAACGATCTACGTCACCCAGCGCACGCCGCGCAGAAACCTGACCTGCACCGCACGGGGTACGGAGGGGCAACGCAAACCAACGCTGACCGAGTACCGGAGTGATGTCACCGTCAACCAGTGGCGAGCGCTGTTCACGCTTACCGTCCAGGACGCAGGTGAGTACTCGGTCAGCTGCTCGGGCCCCCCTGATGCCAGCTACGGCGTTGGCGAGCACATCACCGGCAGCCAAGTCGCGCACTCAGTCGTCGGTGTGTTCGTGGCCGGCGGGATAGGCGCCGTATTCGTCATCGCCGGAGTAATCGTGCTGGCAGTAACGGGCATCCGCCGTAGTCGCAGCGCCCGGCAGTCGGTAATGCCCGCCCAGCCGCAGCAGTGGCCCGGGCGGCAATGATTCCGAGTCGCTGCCCACGCTAGTGTCTACTGCGACGCGCACTGGTCGTGCGCTGCGCGCCTGGGGCGGTAGCTCAGTTGGTTAGAGCCGCGGACTCATAATCCGTTGGTCGCGGGTTCGAGCCCCGCCCGCCCCACGTCAGAGGCTATTTTTGCGGCTGGCCGCCGCGAAGTCATCGTTTATTCATCGTTTATGCGGACGGTGCGGTCCAGTAAGGCCGCGACCTGCGTGTGGATCCGCCCTCGGGTCATGTAGCGGTCCTGGGTCATGCTGACGTGGCTGTGGCCGAGATGGTCGGCGCCGATCCGGGCGGACAGCCCTTCGTCGTCTATGAGGGTCGCGACGGTCTTGCGGAAGCTATGGGTGGTCACTTCGGCAGCTCCGAGTTCCTGTCGTGCCGTGCGCCACTCTTTGCCGAAGTTGTTCGGGTCGCGAAGCGTCCCGGCCGTCGAGGGGAAGATGACCACTTGCTCGCCGAGGTACGGCAGCTGGCGGCGCTTCAGGAGCATTTCGGCGGCGAACTTGGGTAGCGGGATGGTTCGCCGGCCGGCGGCCGACTTGGTCTCATCGACGCGCAGCAGGCCCTCGCCGGGCACGCGGATGACCTTGCCGGTGACGGCGAGCATGCTCGCCTTCTCGTCAAAGTCGGCCCAGCGCAGGCCGAGTAGTTCGGAGCGTCGCAGGCCGGTGGCGATGAGCAGGGTGATCGGGTCGACGAGGTCGTGCTTTTTGCAGAAGTCGGAGCCCTGCAGGTTGGCGAGGAGCTCGCGGAGCTGGTCAGCCGTCAGCGCGACCGCACCTTTGGGCTGGCTCTTGGATCGCAGCGGTTGCACGTCGCGCACGGGGTTGGCGGGTAGGACACTGGCCATCACCGCGAGCTGCAGCGCGCCGCTCAGGATCGACTTCGATTGACGGGCCCTCGTCGCGCCGTGCGCGTTCCGCATGGAGCGCAGGGTGGCATCCATGTGGGCGGGCGTTGCTTCGCTCACCCGCAAACCGCCTATGAATTTCTTGAGGTCCTTGGTGGTAAAGCGGTATGTCGACATCGTGACCGGTGAGCGACCGTCCTCGGCCAGCCGGGCAAGGTGCTGCTCCACAAGGTCAGTCACTTTGGTGTCCGGGCCGATCTCGCCGTGGTTCGCGGAACGTTTGCGTTCCGCGAGAGCGGCGATCAACGCGTCCGCGGCCAGCTTGCCGTGCTGGTCGTATTCGTCAGCAGGACCTAGCTTTTGGACGATGCGGGTAACGCCGTCGGCGTCACGGTAGCGGCAACGAGCCAGCCACACGCCGCGACCCGTGTAGATGCGTTTGATCTGCCCGTGTGTACCGATCCGAAGTGTGGCCGTCCTGCCATGGTTCCTACTTCCGCGGGCTGGACATCCCGAGGCGCGACGCGCCGGGCCGGGAGTTGTCCCAGCGTTGCGAATCGCCCGATTGCATGCACTGTATCTCGCGTCACCGACACAAAGCGCTACGCGGAGTTTCGCCTGCGTCCGTTCATTTGTGTTGTCTCCCAGGCGACGACATCGCTGATTCGATACCGGACGTGCCGGCCGAACTTGGCATACGGCGGTCCGGTTCCTTTCGACGCCCACTCGGCAGGTGTCTTGACGGGCACTCCATAGCGATCGGCCAGCTCCTGTCGGGTTATCCACCTGTCGTCGGTGATGTCCTCCATGGCGACTCTTTCCTTCACTAGCCGCCGGAAGGCTGGCTCATGCATACATCATCTGCCCTGCCTGGGGGTTATGCCACGGCCAGAGTCAGAGAGCGTGCGCTTCGGCCGCGGCGCGTGGTCGCCGACGCGACGTGCACCGCTTTCCGGGGTGCACCCGGCTACGCAACGCCCGCCTCCTCGCTCCGTTGTTCATCGGGATTGTGGCAGACACACTATGGCTCAACACTTTTCCCAAAGATTCTTATTTACTCTCACTCGTTCCGACCGTCTTTTGTTGCACAGCAACCAAATTCAGAAACCCCTCAATGGCTATGGCACATTTGCACACCGGTGTGCGACATTGGCGGTAGCACACACATGGTGTGCTACCGCCGCGGTTGTGCGCCAGGCGGTTTCAACGCTCGGGGCGGTGCGATGTGTTGACGATTGCGAAGCTGTCGCGGTGGTCGATCAACTACTACAACGACACCGCCCGTGCCGCCGGCGCGGCCGCCGCCGATGTCCAGCGCGCCGGTGGCGGGCTGGGGGAGTACTACGCCGAGCACGACACCCGCATCCCGGTGTGGCTGTGCGCTGGCGATACCCATGCTGTGGCTAAACTCGTTGGTCTCACCGATATTGAGCGCGCCGGCGGGACGGCTGATCCGGATGTTGTGCAGCGCTGGCTCGACGACGGCGAGACGCCCAACGGAGCGTGCGGACGAGCCTTCGGCAACCGCGGTGTGCACGGCTTCGATCTAACCTTCTGCGCCCCGAAGAGTGTGTCGCTGATCCGCGCGATTCGAGCCGGCGACGTGGCCGACAAAGCCATCACTGCCGCACATGCGACATCCATTTCAGAGGCCATGGAATACCTTGCAGCGCACGCTGGATACACCCGCGTACACAACCCGGCCACGGGTGAGAAAGACCTTCTGCGACTGCCCGGACTGGCGGCGATCGCCTACCAGCACGAGACCTCACGTGCGGGCGATCCGCACCTGCACACCCACGTCATCGTCCCCAACCGCCAAGCCCGCGCCGACGGCCAGCTGGTGTCGACTGATGGCACGTCGCTGTATCACGAAGCCAAAGCCGCCGGGGTCATCTATCAAGCGACACTGCGCCGCGAACTCCACCAGTCTCTGGGTGTTGAGTGGCTGCCGGTGGATGCCGGCACCGGCATGGCCGAAGTCGCAGGCATCGCGCCCGAGAGCGTCACCGCATGGTCCCAACGTTCGACCCAGTTGCGTGAGTGGGCGGCCGGAAAACTCACCCTCGCCGACGGCGAACAACTTTCGCCGGCACAACTGGGCGCCGCCCAAAAAGCCACCCGCCCTAGCAAACCCGAACAGCTTTCGTTCGCCGTACTGCGCGACGGCTGGCGTACCGATGAACGCGGACTGCGCCTCGATGACGCGGCCCGACGGCAGGCGCGACAAGCCCGTCGGGAGGCGTCACGGCGGCCGTTTGATCGGCGCCGCCTGGCCGCGGCCGCCGAGCAGATCGAGAAAGCCGCGTTTACCCGCGCAGACCTCGTGGAGATTGTCGGCGCACAACTGCCCGTCGACACCGAACAGAGCCCACGCGAACTCGTCGAGGATGCCGTCGACGAGATCGGGATCCGGCTCAGCACGCCGCGGCAACCCCATCAGCGCGAGGGCCACGAACGGTTCACACTCGACCGCATCTTGGCCGAAGAAGCCGCCGTGTTGGATCTGGTCGACGCGCAAGATCCCCGCTCGGAAATGTGGGTGACGCAAAGCGATACCGAGGGGTTGTCGCCGGATCAGAAACGCGCCGTGGAGAATATCGCCGTCTCACCCTGGTTGGTCCAGCCGCTCAGTGCCGCGGCGGGTGCGGGCAAGACCACCTCGCTGCGGGCCCTGGCGGCCATGGCGCGCCACAGCCACGGGGCCCGCGTTTTCGTTCTGGCCCCGACCGGTGCCGCCGTGGATGTCGCCGTCCGGGAGGGCGCCGGCGATGTCGGCTGCACCGTCGCCAAAGCCCTGCGCGAACTGGACAGCGGCACCCTCACCTTGGGGCCTTTCGACCTAGTTGTGGTCGATGAAGCCGCTATGGTCGGCACCGACGATCTGTGGCGGCTGCTCAAGGCCACCACCACAGCCAAGACTAAGGCCGTGCTCGTCGGTGATGCCCACCAGTTGGCCCCGGTCAAGGCCCGCGGCGGCATGTTCGCCCAACTGTGCGCCGACCTGCCCTGGAGCCAGAAACTGTCCGAAGTCTGGCGCATGCGCGATCCCGAGGAGCGCAGCGCCTCGCTGGCCTTGCGCGATGGTGGGCCGGCACCGGTGCGCCGCGCGGTCGACTGGTACAGCACCCACGACCGGCTGCACACCGGGGATGCCATCGTCATGGCCGCTGACGCCCTGGCCGCCTACCAGCACGACGTCGCCGCCGGCAAGAACTCCCTGCTGCTATGTGACACCACCGAGATGACCGATGCCCTCAATCACCGCATCCACCGCGACACCATCGGCGCCGAGCAGCCCACCGTCACCGCGGCGCGCGGGCACCGCATCGCGGTCGGTGACCTGATCATCAGCCGTCGCAACGACCCCACCCTCGGCGTCTTCAACGCCACCAACAGCAGAAAGCAAGCGGACCCGGTGCGCAACGGAAACCGCTGGCGCATCTACGCCGTGGACCCCAAGAACAACCGCATCGCCGCGCGCCGCCTGCACGATGGCGCCCGCGCCGCATTCACAGGGGACTACCTGCGTGAGCACATCACCTACGGCTACGCAACCACAGTGCACTCCGCGCAGGGTATCACCGCCGACACCACGCACGCCGTACTGGGCGAAAACACCACCCGCGCACTGCTTTACGTCGCCCTGACCCGCGGCCGCGACAACAACACCGCCTACCTGCACGAGCGGATCGCCGGCGAAAGCGAGCACAGCCAACCCGACGGTGTTCACATCCTGCGGCGCGGCACCGCGCGAGAGGCCGCACAATTGGCCCGCTCTCTCATCGCTAACCACGACGAGCAACCCCGCACGGCTTACCGCATCGCACAAGACGCTGGCGGTTCAGCGTTACCCGAGCCCGTGCGCAACCTTCTGCGCCGGCACGCCGACGCTATTCAGCATAGAAATACCCGTCACCAACGATGGCGCGAGGCTGTCGCAGGAAGCAACATCAGTGACGACCGCACTATCGACGAGCACACAGATCTGAGCCAAAGTAAGGAGGTCGGCTACGAGACAAGTCTATGAGCCGCCGATAACCAAAATAGCTGCCGCCGTAGGGTCACAGCTATGCAAAATGCGAATGGAGTTCTTTGGCACCCGATATCTGGGCATTAAGTGACGCGTACAGCCAGATTCCCACAGCCGCCAGAATCTGCTTGTCTGCGTCAGCAGTTCAAGTTGTATGCGCAGTTCGAGCCGTTCAGCGATTTCGTTCTATCCCTACGACTCTGCGGCTCGTGCCATGCCGCGAACGGCTAGAGAGGCGATGTCCCCGGGCCGATGGCTTACGGCAAGGATCTGTCGCTCCTCCGAAGTTAGGCCGTCTTCTATCTGGCATGACATGAAAGTGTTGCCAAGGCGTTCTAGCGCCTCACTTACCCCTGGTGCCTCTACTCCGGAAGGAAATCCCGAAGGAGCCCACTCAAAGTCGTCATATCCAAGCACACGAGCAACGGCGGCCGCAGCGCCACCAAATCCGCCCGACACGTAAACGGGTTTGCGAGCTTCAAGCGTAAGCCGAACCTCCTCAATCACTCCCGGCTCCGAGCCGGCGTAATCCGATAACTTCCCGCCTACTACGATCCTGGCATCAGCTGTCTGACAGACTTTCCGGCGCATAGCCGACAATGCAATCGCGTCATCGGTCGTGTCAGGCGGCCCCGCAAATTCGCCAATATCGGAAATAGATAGAACTTCTCCATCGAACGACAAGAGATTTAAGCGGCCGGACGTGCCCAAGCGTGCATCGATAGCACGCAGGTCATCCAGAGCCATGTTCCGATGCTCTGGTTCTGGAACGTAAAGATCCAGCGCGTGCCGCCCATCTCCATAGCGTCGGACCTCACTCATTATGACTTGGGTAAAGCCGGCAGGACGAAGTCGGCCGCCGTAGGCGACAACCCCGCCGCTAAGCAGTACAGCACGTGCGAGTTCCGCGACGACCAAGTCGAGATGCATCTTTGTTAGACCGAGCCTGGTCAGGTCTGCACTCTCTGATACAGACAGAGCAACTCGATGCCCTGCCAGTGCATCCTCCGGTACCAGTGTTAGATCTGTCATTTTGCCAGCCTCCCACCCCTGGCCGCGAATGTTCGTGGCGTCAGAACATCGACATTCTTAGTGAAGCCGGCAAGCGAGCACAGCGCAGTTACTACTTCGCGTTCTTTTGGTCCTAGTGGCGGATCCGGGTGGATAATCCAAACATGGTTGTCTTCAGGCTGCTCACGTTTGTGGACTTCGAGCCAGGGAGCAAGTGTCACGGGTTCTGGCGAATGAACCGGAGTCCAATCGAAGCCATCTTCGTGAAGGTACATGGTTTGAGCCAACCAGAGCGCTCGTTTCAGGGCTTCGTCGACAAGGCGATTTAGTGCAAGTTCGATGTCACCGTTCGGCTGCTTTGTGTCACACGGAACGGAAGGCACATGATCCATCAAAAACGAACCACGCTCTTCCCCCTGGGTAAGTGCATACATTTCCACAATCGGCACATCGTGCCGCTTTGCCGCTAGCACTTCTCTCTGAGTCCATTCACGCGACGAGTACCTATCGGTGCGGACCATCAGGAGCGCGCAGTTCGCTGCATTCTCATCGAGCTCAAGTTCCCAGTCCGCGCCAGACTGTAAATCCTGCGCGTCGAAGAAAGTTGCCAGCCGTGTTCCTGCGATGACTTGCCGGACAGCTTCGAACAAGGCTGGTCCATCCTGGTCCGCCTCTTCGAGAGAGTCGTGCTTCGTGTGGCTAACAAATACGCGGATACGGTCCTTAAGGCCGTCACCAACCCCGACACGTTGTGCAATCGCTTGGCTCACTTCTCTCCCGAGCACTCCCGCATTTCCAGCGCATTCCCTCGGCAAAGCTTGAATCGAGGCCAGACAGCCGGCTAGCAGCGAGCCGGTGATCTCCGAGTTGGGAGCCCGCAGAGGATAGACGCCAACGCCTTCCGACGAGTGCAGCGTCACCAGTCGGTCGATGTACGCCATCCAGGACGGCTCATCACGGTAGGCGCGTGCCATCGGCGTGCTGACAAGTGGGACTATCGCGTTGAACTGCGCTCTTGGGAGGATGCCAGTGAGGGCCTCCTCAATGCCCAATGGTCGCGGCGCAGCCCCCGGGCCCTCCCACCCGACTGATCTGCCATAAACCTCGACAGCGCCGCCAGCCAGGCCAGCGAATGCAGGACTGTGGAAATGCTTCGTCAACTGTTCGAGAACGATCCCACCCACCGGATCCTCCGGATGCCATACCACAAACACGTCGAGAATCGGGGGAACGGCCATACCCACGAGACTACGAGGCCGGAGCAGCGCTTCGGTAACCGCGGTTGTCGGACCGCAGAGGTAAGGTCAAGGGTGAACCGGGGACGGATGTCAGCCCCGGTCGGAGGGGCCAGTCGCACCGGCAAATTGGCTTGCCCCAATGAGTGGCGACGCTGCGAGTCGCCGCCGCCCGACGAACCACATGGAGGGTCGAAATGTCGGCTTTACATAACGTATTCATAAGCCATCGGCACGAAGATGATCGTTTTCTGAGTCAGCTCCGGGACCTTCTTGCACGTCATGGCTGTGAGATCCATGACTCGTCGGTTAATAGTTCGAACCCGAACGGCGCTAATTCCGAGTCGTACATCAAGTCTATTCTCGCGGACAGAATTCAGCGATCTGGCAAGATAATTGTCCTGGTTTCGCCGGATACGAAGAACCACGAATGGGTAGACTGGGAGATTGAGTACGCAAATAGATTTCCCGATAAACGGATCATTGGTGTCTGGGCACCCGGGGCGGCTCAGTGCGACCTTCCGAGCGGCCTCGAGGAATTCGCTGACGCAGTTGTTGGTTGGAACGGTCAGGCAATTATAGATGCTCTCAACGGCGCAGATCGCTGGGAAACACCCGATGGATCAGTCCCGGCAGCACGGTCTATTCCCCGTGCTAAGTGTTGATAACCCAGTAGACATTGCGACTTTATAGTTATGTCCTTCGTTACGACGTCGGTTTTGCGCCGAATCCATTTCATGGCTTCTGCACGCTTGCGACTTGCAAGCAAGAGATTAGAGCCAAGGCCCAAGTGGGCGATTGGATACTAGGTACGGGATCGAAAGCTAAAGGTCTTCATGGTCATCTCGTCTATGCGATGCATGTAGACGAGATCCTCACCTTTGATGAATACTGGACCGATTCAAGATTTATCAGAAAGATCCCAAACATGCGCGCAAGCTTTAAGCATGCATTCGGTGACAACATCTACCACCGGGGCAGTGAGGGTGAGTGGATACAAGCTGACTCGCGCCATAGCTTTGCGGATGGCGCTCCGAATCCCGGACATATCTCACGTGACACGAGGAGCGACAAGGTACTGATTGCCCAGCAATTTGTCTACTTCGGTGATCAGGCGCCTCTTATTCCTGAGGAATTGCGCACTTCCCATGGGACGGATATTGTCCATGACCGATCTTTCCATCGGTGCAATTTCCCCGATTCATTAGTCGACTCAGCGATAGGGTGGCTTAAGACGATCGGTACTGGCGTACTTGGCCGGCCCTGCGATTGGCCACCTCGGTAAATTACAAATATGTAATTCGGCACTCCATTATGCACAGCCGCCTTCCTGACCAATCCGACCTCCGACCACGCGATGAGGGCCAATAACTAACAGGGCGTCGGACTTCGGTATGGGGCTTGTCCACAGAAGTGAGTCACTTGTCAACAGTGCGATTAACAATCTGCGTAGTTTAAGGTCACTGCGACGTGACGAGTCCGGGGAAGGGACATTGCATGACCGCGAGCTACCAGGAACAACACCAACCGACCTCTGTGGCTAGCGCTACCGAGGTTCGCCAGGAGCTCATGGTGCGGGACCTCGCCGGGTGGGCTTCAAAACACGCTGATGCAGTCGCCACGTTGATCGAGGTCCCCGAATCCAGCGATCTCTTCCTTCTGTCCCAGGCCGCGAAGCTAACTGAGGAGGTTGGCGAGCTCCACGCGGCGATCCTCGGCCACCTCAAACATCAAAGACCAGGCAAGTTTTTTGACCATGCGGCGATCGAAGCCGAGATCGCCGACGTCATCATCTGTGCAGTCGTTATTAGTCATGTCATGAAGATCGATGCAACGTCTGCGCTGCGCTCGAAGATGAACACCTTGGATGCACGTATGCACGCACTGATTGCCTGATTTCGACGATAGACACCGCGGCAATACCGTTACAGCGTCATCGGCGACGCATTTGACATCACAACAGCAGGTCTCGCTGCGTAGATCGCGTCGTTAACTTCCCACTTAGGCGGAAAGAAAAACGAAATCGGACTATTTTGAGGGACAAACCTCGCCTTAATGCGCTTTCGAGTGCTCTCGAGTTGAGGGGCTGCGACCCGACAGTACTTGTCAGTCTCACAAAAAAGACCCTGGCAATCTATCGCATGCAATCTGCGTCGGCCCCAAAGGCCGAAAAACTTCAAGCCTAGCCTTTCAAACTCTTGCTCTTGGTGGTCCACCATCCACATGATGATTTCCGACGGACTCATGCCACCGGCACTCAGAAAGCATTTCTTAATACCCCGCAACGCACCAGGACCAGGCTGGACAAAATCATCTTCATCAAAGTTGACTATATCGCTGTAGTTCAGGTCAATCGCAATCTGATAAGCCATGAAGTCGCCGATTAATGGAAACTGTCGAAGCTTTTGGTATAGTTGCTCGAGCGATCGGCAACGCAGGATTTCCGTAGCCAGTTGGTCATCGACAAACATATGCTTTAACAGCGCCACGTGATTAAGATATTTGGACGGTTGTTTGTAGGCATCATTCGCGCACAGAATGAATGCGCCGGTATATATTGTGCCATTTCGGGCTCTCGCCATGGCCAAGGCAGCACTGAAGCGGTCGAGATTCAGATCATCTATCGTAGGCTGCCGACCGAGATAATCTTTGGCTACCTCCCATGTTGAGATCTTGCTGAAGAGTCGGAATGCTACGATTTGAAAAAGCCGATCACTAAAAGTACATTCGCGGTCGTCGTAGCAGATCTCGCGGATCAGATACTGACTGACTCGGTCGGCCGCACGGAAGACGTTGCAAAACTTGTACTCGCCGATAATCGGATCGGAGGACCACGGAGGCTCTTCCCGCAAAAATCGGAGTTCGAAAGCCTTCTGTCTTTCAAAAGCGAATTTCCAGTATAGTTCGTAAACGCCAGGTCGCGGAATAGGGCGTCGCACGTTTGATCCTCCGTAAGCTATTAGCGCTGTCGAGTGAACACGCCGGTTCCGTGCAAATTGAAATATCTCGAATCCTGCAGCAGAGATTGAGCTGCGATCCGCTCACCCAGTGTGTAGCGAAATTTATCGACTCCAGTGAAGTGGTCAAATACTATTGCACCGCCTACGACGACCCTATCCCTTGCGGCATCTATGGCTGCGAGCGCGGAAGTGTAGTTGTCAGTATCAATGAAGGCAAGAACCACGTCGTATTGGCTCAGTATCGGTGCGGAATCAACGATATCGCCAGAAATGAGTTGAACATTGCGGCCGCTCAAATACGCCGCGACCGCCTGCTGATCACTGAACTCACAATCGGGATGATCGTACATATCGAGTGGGCTTCGACGTGGTGGAAAGCCATCGAATGAGTCAAACCCGATCACTGGCCAGTCTTTCCCGAGCAACTCAACAACCTTCGACAAGAACATCGTTGTGCCGCCTTTGAATACTCCAAATTCAGCAACCACACCTTCTAGATTTAGGCGCGATGCGTTAACGAGACACTCATAGAGGTGAATCAATGTGTTCGGGTACCCGTTCGCCAGGGAGGGCACGAGCAGATCGGCAAGAACTTTCTTATAGGTAGAGTCCCTATAGTTTAGGTGTCCGTAGCCTGAAACTATCACCTTTGGTGCACCTTTAATATATTCCAGCGCGCCGATAAGTAGTTCCTCTTTATCTTCATCGGCGGCGACAACGATGATGTCATATTCGACCAAACCGATCTCATCTAGCGGCCTTACATTAAACGGTACTGAATAGGTCGGTTTAAGGTCAGCATGGGGCACGTAGACGCCGTCTATGACGTCGGAAATCTCAGATGCTCTCAGGTGCCGATAGATTTTCAGAGTGTCAGGCGTCAGGCCTAAGATCGCGACGCGCGTTGCGCCCGACAAGAGTTGGTCTTCTAAGTCTTCGATCAATTTGTCGAAATCAACTTCGTTCATGGGTAATACATCTTTTCGATTCGAGTTTCGGATACTAATAAGCTCATGAGAGCAACGGAATTTTCGAATATATCAGTGTACGCGCGTCAAGATCCGCGATCAAAGACCCTCCCTTATGGTCGATGAGGTTGCGCATAGCACGGAAGCCACTCGATATCGCACGTCGCCATAACCAGGCAGGCGCAGAAGATACTTCGAAGCTACTCGTTGCCGCCTTCGCGAGCTCGACTGTCTCGCCATCGACTGTTGTTTCGGTTAGGAAACCCATGCGGCGAGTCGCAAGGCGAGACAGGATTGTCGCCAGCCCTTCCTCTGCAAAGATGGCTCGTGCCCCATCTTCACATTCATCGACGGTGGCATCCGAGCGGCGTTTTAGCTTCAACAGCGAGCGGGTGTTGGGCGACCATCCGAGTACTGCCATGAAGCCAAAATGAATGGCATCATGATAGCGATAGCCGTCGGCTATTCGAGCATTATCGGTTAACGCATCTCCGAGATTCTCGCCGACCTTGAAACCCGCAATTTTTTCATTCGTGTCAGTGACTGGGCCCTCCGGGAAATGATTGGGGTCAGCAAAAGTTAGTCTCATGATCGCCAACGGAGCGCCATCCCGTTCAGTCTCCATAAAATCAAATTGTAACCTTCGCGGAAACCGCTCACGCTCGGGAAAACTTTCGTCATACACCTCAAGGGTGCTTAAGTCAGGCTCCTCGCCTCGAAGCATGTACCTATCTCGAGCGCGTTCGAGGTTCGCGTCCGCTATCTCACCCAAATCTAGGCCGGCGGCGGTCGCAACTGCTGCGGCGTACCAGAGAAGATCGCCAAGCTCTTCCTTCAGTTGCTCAATATTCTCCTTGAGATCGATGTTATCGCGCATGTAACGCATGAAAACGTTGAGAATTGAGCCGCTCTCGTAGGCTAGGCCGAGAAGTGGTTGGATTGCGGCGACGGGACCCCCCAAGGGCAGCAGGCTGGTTTCGTTCGCTTTTTGCTGATACTCACTGAGATCCAAAACTCCGCCTAGGTTCGTGTTCCGACCGGTTGTTGTTGCGAACCTTATTCTCCTCCGTGGGATGGTTCGTCGAGCGTTGCGCTCGGCTCCCGTCGCCTTGAGGATATGGCAATCCGTTGACAACGACGTCGAGGCTTGCCGTGGCCCTGCCAATGCCAACCGCTGGAACTATGGAATGGCTCTCCGTCGCTGATCAGTACTACACCCGCGGGCATCAATCGAGCAAGGTTGAGGCGCCGCACTAGACTCGGATCGGCTTGATGGGCTGCGACGGTCTGTCCGCACGCAATTCGGCAACTGGTCGGTGTTGGACGCCAGGCCCACCACTGGGCACCCTCACGACGGTCCTACAGAGGGTCCCGGCTGGAACCCGCGGCACAAATTGCTCGAAATGGCTCTGGTGTGCCTCGTCATGCACTTCGCGGGAACCTCGCCGTAGGGTCGCCGCGGCCACAAGGGTGAGGCCACGGTCGCAGCTCCTCTACCTATCGGCGCGGGCCCGCTCGGCGGGGCGACCGAGCGGCCAACGCGGTGGTGGCGGAGCGAATGAAGCCAAGGTGAATGTTCATCGTGCGCAGCACTCTTCTGGCCTCGGCCCAGGCCTCTGCCAAGGCGCAGTAAGTCTTTGAGGCCAGTAAAGGCGGCGTAGCCGTCATCGGTTATTCAGTGCAAACTATTGAGCAAGTTCAGATCTGCGAGGTTAGGCGGCATCGTCGAGATGGCTAATCCGTTGCGGCACAGAACGATTGTGCAGGATCTGGACAGAAGGTACGCAATGATGCACAACCATTGGTGCAGAATGGACTTCGAAGTCTATCGGCTCAACCCCAGCGACTGTGCTCAACGTTGCCCAGTGATCCCCCATACGAGTCTGTCCATTGCATCGTGGGTCTGGTCGCGAAAGTCGACCCAAGTAAGGGTTCGCAGAAACAGCGGTAAGGTTGGTATTTCTTTTGCGTCGGGGAGGATCACTGGTATCACGGGGCAGCTGCGGCTAGCGAACTCTAAGAGTAGGGCACTAATTTCGGGATCTTGCCACGGCCCTGTCCCAGCATCGCCGACAAAGACCGCGGCGCTCGAAACCCGAGGTATCGCCTTCTCAAGCTCCACGCGCCACGAAAGACCGGGGCGCAACTGGTCCTCATCCATCCAGGTGCGTATCGATAGCTCTCGTAAGCGATCCCGAATTTTGCGCACTTGCGGCTTATCGGACGAGTTATGACACAGAAAGACATCGAACATCTTATCGCCGGTTTCTAGCATCTGGGGCAGATGGTCAATAATATTCAAGTTTAGTCGAGACGACATTGAGATAGCGTCCAAAAGCAGTCGGAGATCCGCGACTAGCGGATTGCCTGCGACCACTTTCGTCAGGCATCGAGCACAAATATATGCTGAACGCATGCCGGTGTCTACAGCGGTTTTCGTTCCGTTGAAATCATTGATACATCCGGTAACGAGTTGATGCTGGTCGAACTCGCCAAGTTGGAATGTGATATGTTGCGCGATAAAATAGGCAACGCCGTTCTCAACGGGTAAGTTTGTCAGGTCATTCCACCCGCTGTAGCTACAAATACTCATTTGTCTACCGTCGTCGAGATATGGGGATTGGTAGAAATAATTGTTATCGTACGGCTTGGCTGTAACTATCATTGTGAGGTCAGCGCCACTCGAGACCTCCAGCAAAGAAGGCGTGAGAGAGTTGTAACTGGTGGGATACTCGATCTGTCGTGCGCTTATTCGCACGGGCCGCTGTATGGCTTCGAAAGTCACATTGTTAAGTAAACCCGACAGTGATCGTGCTAGTTGTTGCCAACGTCCAGTAATTAGTGTCTCATCTGAGAGGATTCGTACTAGCATTTGCCCCACCCATTCACCTCTGCCTAGAATTATCACCATGCATGTGCAAGCAAGACTGTCAGACGAAGTATACGGCCACCTAAAATCAATCGCGGAGTCGCTACAATGTACGACTTCGCAAGTTGTTCGTCTCGCAATCGAGGACTACGTCGCCAGGTATGACCTGCGACGTCGGCCTCACCAAGCAGGTTGAAGCGGTCCGCGCAGTTATTCTCGGCCGCTACTGCGGCGGACCATATGATCTGCGGTCCGGTTGGACGGTTTGAATAGGCTAACGGCGGTATGGATGACATTGAAGGCGCCGCGATCCTTTTCGAACGCCTCGACCCCGGTGACGCGCTGTTGGGGCTGCCCTTGACCGCGTACGCGCTGAGCTAAGGGCGCTCGTGCCACCGCTACGCGGCTGGTTTTCGCCTGGGCGACGTTGACGATCCTGGCGGCACCTGCCCCCCACATTAGTCCGGGACCACACGCTATGCGCGATGCCGAACGACCTCTGTGTCCTCATCCCCTACCCTGCCGGCGATGCGGATAGGTTCTCGCCGGCGATACGGCCGCTGCGACAGTGGGTAAGGTGGCCGCAGCAGTCATCGCTTATTCATCGCGAATGACTGAGAAAAGACGAGATCTGCCCGGTCTTGACCGGGCCGCCGATACGGCTAATCCATTGCGGCACAGAATATTTGCGCAATATCGCGAAATGGCGAGATTGGCCGTCCGGTAATCCGTTGGTCGCGGGTTCGAGCCCCGCCCGCCCCACTTTTGTTGTGTATTGCGTCGGCTGATGCCTGACAGTGTTTCGGCTGATGCTTGACACTCCCTTGATGAGGGAGTCAACCGTGGCCGAGCGGCGGTATCGGGCCGTGATGGCTGTGAATACCGATGGCTCGGCGATCAGTCAGTCCGCCGAGAAGTCGGGGGTGTCGTGCCAGACGCTGCACACCTGGTTGGCCCGATGCGGTTCTTCACCGGCGATGAACGGGTCAAGACTGTCGCGCGCAGCAGCTAACTACGCTTGCCGAGGGAGCCGACCTTGCATCTGGCGGCGGCTTACCCGTGCGTGCCGGCGGTTCCGTCGGCTTCCTTGCCGCCATCCTGGCCGTTTGGCGATCCAATGCCGCGGGCGCCGCCGGACCCGCCGTTGCCCCCGGTACTCGCCGGAGCAAGGTGGTGGCGGACCGTGGGCGGACTCGGTGAAAACGGCCGGTCGGCTAACCCCCAGCTAGCTTTCGCTGGTTGCCCGCGAGCGGGCTCACGACTCGCAGGCCATTAGTCGCGGGCTTTAGCCCGGCCGCCCCACTAACTTCTTGCGCATTGCGGGGCACCTCTGGAGGTAGTCGCGGCAAGCAGAACGTCCGCGCGCTCACCCCACGACGCGTTCTACACTCGAACAAGTGGGGGACACCAGTTCCGAAATCAGCCGCAGGACGTTCGTCGGGGCGTCTTTGGCTGTGGGAGGAGCCGTCGCAGCAGGCCCCGGCGTCGAAGACCGCGCGCACCTCGAGACCCAAACCGCAATGGTGGTACGGGTTCACCTCAACGGCGAAATTCGCGAGATCGCCGTGGACAACCGCACCTCGCTTCTTGACATGTTGCGGGAGCGGGCAGGACTGACCGGGACCAAGAAAGGGTGCGATCAAGGCGCGTGCGGCGCCTGCACGGTCCTGGTCGATGGTCGCCGGATCAATTCCTGCCTGACGCTCGCGGTCATGCACGACGGGGCGCGAATCACCACCATCGAAGGCCTGGCCGACGCCACCGACTTGCATCCGCTGCAGGAGGCTTTCATTAGCGAGGATGCGCTGCAATGCGGCTATTGCACGCCAGGCCAGATCATGTCTGCCTTGGGTTGCATTGCCGAAGGGCATACCGGCTCGCCTGCCGAAATACGAGAATGGATGAGCGGCAACATTTGTCGTTGTGGCGCCTACACCAACATCGTCAACGCCGTCGCTGCAGCGGCCCGGAACCTATAGCCCGTGGACCCGTTTCGCTATACCAAGGCCAGCGACGAGCAGTCGGCATTGCGGGCCGGTGCGGCCGGTGCCCGCTATATCGCCGGAGGCACCACACTTGTCGACCTGATGCGCGAAGCCGTGGAGCGGCCCCATGCCCTGGTCGACATCAACGCGTTGCCCTACACCGAGATTCACGTTCAACCCGGGATGATTCGTATCGGGTCGTTGGTACGGATGTCCGATCTTGCCGCTCACCCGGAAATACGTCAGCGTGTTCCGGTGATATCGCAAGCTCTGGAACTCAGCGCGTCGGCGCAGCTGCGAAACATGGCCAGCATCGGCGGAAATCTGTTGCAGCGCACCAGATGCCTGTACTTCCGGGACATTTCAGCACCCTGCAACAGACGTACTCCTGGTGCCGGCTGCGCGGCAATCGACGGACGCAACCGCACGCATGCGATTCTAGGCACCAGCAGCTCCTGCATCGCCACCCACCCGTCGGACCTTGCGGTGGCCCTGCTTGCTCTTGACGCCGTTGTGCTGGCCCGCGACACCGCCGGCGAACGGCGCATCGCGCTGGCCGACTTGTACGCCAAGCCCGCAGATGAGCCTCAGCGTGAAACCACCCTGCGGCCCGGCGAGCTGGTAGTCGCGGTCGAGGTGCCGCTCGGACCGGAGGTACGCCGCTGCGGATATCTGAAGGTGCGCGACCGCCAATCCTTCGAGTTCGCGCTCACTTCGGCTGCAGTCGCGTTGGACATCGGTCCGGTCGCCATCCGCAGCGCGCGGGTCGCGGCCGGAGGCGTCGGCACCGTGCCATGGCGGCTGCCCGCGGTGGAGGCAGCGCTGCGCGGGCAACGTCCAGACGCGGCTACCTTCCGCAAGGCGGCCGAACTCGCCGCTGACGGTGCATACCCGTTGCGAGAGAACGGGTTCAAGGTGGAACTGCTTAAGCGCACGGTCGAACGCCAACTGACGCTAGTAGCGGCGCTGCCATGAACTATCCGCTGCCACGCGCGTTGCCAGTCACCGGCCAGCCCGTCAGTCGTGTGGACGGCGAGCTCAAGGTGACTGGAAAGGCGACCTACGCGGCCGACCATCAGGTGCCCGGGTTGGTTTACGCGGCGATAGTGTGCAGCACGGCCGCCGGCGGCGTCGCCGTCAGGGTGCACGCCGCTGACGCGCGCCGGGCACCGGATGTGCTGGCGGTACTCACGGATTTCAGCGGGATCAAGCTGCCGTTCGATCCAACGCGGTCCGCGTTCTTCGGTCAACCGGTCGCGGTCGTGGTATGCAGCACTGTGGAAGCGGCGGCGCACGCGGCGTCGTCGGTGAAAATCCAGTACTCGACAGAGTCCTCTGTGACGAGTATCGATGCGGTAGAAGCTGTTCCGCAGCCCGGGCGCAACAACCACGACTATGCCCGTGGCGACGCCGACGCGGCTCTGCGTCGCGCCGCGGTCGTCACCGACCTCGGATTCAGCATCGCCCGCAACAACCACAACCCGATGGAACTACCGTCCACCATCGCCCGCTGGGACGGCGACCAGCTGACGGTGTGGGACAAGGTGCAAAGCATCAGCTCGGCGCGCCAGGCCTACGCCACCGCGCTGGGTATTCCGCCCGACCACGTGCGGGTGATCTCTCCGTTCGTCGGCGGTGCGTTCGGCAGCGCCGGACAGACCTGGCCGCACCAACTGTTGGCCGCCTACGCCGCGCGCAGGATCGGCCATCCGATCAAGCTGGTCATCACCCGCAAGCAGATGTACAGCGGCATCGGCTACCGACCCACCAGTCGTCAGCGGTTCGCCATCGGTGCCGACCATTCCGGCACCCTGACGGCGATGGTGCACGAAGGACGCACGGAGACAGCTAAATACGGCAGTTACGAAGACGGTTTGGTCGGCAATCCAAGGTTCCTCTACCGCGTCCCTAATATGCGCTCGACGTATCGGGTGGTGCCCCTGGATGTCAATCTGCCCACGTACATGAGAGGTCCGGGCGCGGTAAGTGGCACGTTTGCGCTGGAGTCCGCGATGGACGATCTCGCGCACCGGCTGCAGATCGACCCTATTGAGTTGCGGTTACGCAATGAACCTGAAGCCGATCAGATGAACGGAAAACCGTTCTCCACGCGCCGGCTCACCGACTGTCTGCACCAGGGCGCGACCAGCTTCGGGTGGTCGCGGCGCAATGCCACACCCGGGGCAATCAGGGACGGCGATCAGCTCATCGGTATCGGTATGGCCGCAGCCGCTTATCACACGCAGCGCTCTGAATGCGCCGCCAAGGCAACGGTTCTGGCTAACGGCACTGCTGAGATCCTCAGTGGCACCAGCGACATGGGTCCCGGTACCTACACTTCGATGACGCAGGTGGCGGCAGATGCCTTGGGCTTGCCGTTGAACCGAGTGCGGTTCCGTCTTGGGGACAGCACGTTGCCGCCCGCGCCGTCGCACTCCGGTTCGCGTACCATGGCCAGCGTCGGATCGGCGGTATTCGTTGCGGCGAACATGTTGCGAGACAAGTTTATTCGTGTTGCGGTTACTGATCCGGGGTCGCCCCTGCACGGGCTGAACCCAGGTGATGTTGCCGTCACCGGCGGGCGCATGTCGGCGACCGACGCAGCTGAGCGGGGTGAGACATACCAGGAACTGTTGAGGCGACGCCGCTGGGGCGCGCTGGACTCCGAACAGACCTGGACACCCGACGATGCCGATAAGCGCTACTCGATGTACGCCTACGGGGCGGTGTTTGCCGAAGTCGCGGTCGACCCGTTGCTGCCCACCGTCAGGATCAGACGGATTCACGCCTGCTATGACGCTGGCCGGGTGATCAACCCCAAACTGGCCCACAGCCAAGCAATCGGAGGCATGGTCGGCGGAATCGGGATGGCGTTGCTGGAGGCAACGCTGCTCGATCATCGTGATGGTCGCATTGTCAACGCGAACATGGCCGATTATCTGGTGCCGGTCAACGCCGATGTCCCGGCGCTGAACGCGGACTTCTTGGCCGTTGAGGACCCTATTGCCGACCCAATCGGGGTAAAGGGGCTTGGGGAGTTGGTGATTGTCGGGGTGCCGGCCGCGATCGCCAACGCGGTGTTCAACGCCACGGGTAAGCGCGTCACCGACCTACCCATCAAGGTCGAGCAACTGCTGTGACCGGTTCAGGGAGACGACAGCAGTCGGCGCGCTGTAACCCCAATCACTCTGCAGCAGAAGGTGATACGCGAAGCGCTGCGGAGCCAACCCCCGGAATTGCGGTCTGTCCGGCCCGCCAATCCCGGGGATCGCACTAGCCGACCTGCAGCAATAGGGCAACCTCCGGATATGCCGGGGTCAGTGGCCGGTCAGCTCACTCATCGACGGCATCCTGGTCTACGGTGCGCTTCGCGCGCACAGCCGGCCGAGTCGACCGCCGACGTGGAAGGCGGTCGATGATCCCGCTCAGCGAGTTGACCATCCTGTTGAGAGTATCGACGGCAGATTCGAGGGTGTCGGCGGTCGGCGTCAACCTCTCCACGGCGGGCTGCAGCCGGCTCAGGATTTCGGCGGCTTCGGTGAGTTGTTCAAGCGGCCCATTCTTTGCCAGCAGCTTGTCGATGATGCCGTCCTCAACGAACATCCGCTCGATGATGCCGTCCTCGGCGAACATCCGCTCCAGCGGCCCGTCCTCCGCAAGCAGTCGGTCCACGAGCCCGCCGGGCGCCAGGATCCGCTCGAGCGAGGAGCTACTTCCAGCGGTTACCCGATCGAGCAACCCACCGGGCGCATCCAACATATCGATTACCCCGCCCGGACGCATCAGCTTGTCTGCCGGCCCGCCGCGGACAAGAGCGCGGCCCATCGCCCTGTCGTTTTCGGTTAATTCGGCAACTCGGTTCGCGCCTACGATTGCGCCGCGCAGCGGAAATAGATCGGTCAGTGGGTCCACCGTCTTCGGGGCGTCCTCGCCCAACGATTGCTTTACCGCCCCGAGCGCCATGGACGCCGCGGCGAGTCCGGCGTCCGCCACTTTGACGCCGGCCCGGACAGGGGCTTTTGCTACGCCGACAAAGAGCTCGGTGATGTTCACGCGGCAAGTGTATGGCTCAGTGTCGATTCCGTACCGGCGAATGCATTCCGCGCGCTCAGTCGAATGTCAGTCCACACTGCGGACCGCCCTTATCAGTGAGCAAGCGGGCAAGTCGCGGAGGTCCGGTGGAACTCGGACACATCGCCAATATCGTGGCTGGACTGGGTGGTTGTGATCCCGAAGTCACCGCGTTGAATCGATCTTGGTCAACACCATCGCCGCTTCGTTGTACGGAAAAAGGCGGTAGAAGACACCGGATGGCCCGGTGACGAGCGTTGCGGCCTCAGCCTTACTCAGGAGACGGGGATTGGCCAGCGCAATCCTTTTGCCGCGCTTGTGCAGCGCCGCTTGTCCACCGGCGAATACATTCTTCACCCAGTCCGAATGCAGCCCGTACCCGATGAGGACGACGAAGCCGTCGGCGGTGGGAAAGACCAACAGCGGCGTTCGAAAACGCCTGCCCGATTTTCGTCCGACATGTTCGAGTGTGCATAGGCCTGGAAGCCACGGGGTGAGCGACCGAGCCGCCGGATTGATGACTCCGCGATTGAATTTGGCGACGGCCCTTGGCACCCGCATCATTCCCCCTTGTTCACGACCAACCTGCAGATGTCCTAAATCAAGCGGGCGCGGGAACCAGGGCGCTGATGTCCTCGCCTTGAAGCAACTTGATTGTCAGATTCAGGTCGAAGTAGTCGGTCCAGCGTGCGATCCTCCCGTCGCCATCGACCACGAAGGTCCCCATCACGGGGATGGCCGGCTTGCGTCCATCGGGAGTCTGGATGTAGTCCAGGCGTTCGGTGAGCACCACGGAACCCTCGCTGGCGAGGTTCACGATCTCGAAGGCGTAGGCGTCCGGGAACATAGCGAACTGGGCCGCCAAGTTCTCCACGATGGCGTCCGGGCCGGTGAAGGCAGGCATTCCCACGTTCTGATAAACGGCCCCTTCGGCGAGGAGGGGACGCAGCGCTTCGGCGTCCCGATGCTCCATCAAAGCGCAGAAGTGGCGGACGATATCGGCTGGCGAAGACATGAAATGAATCCCTTCACTGCGAGTAGGTGAATAACCTCCGCGGGCTGGACATGATGCGGATCTGCCCCTCGACACATCAGTGCTCGTGGATGATCACCCCCCGAATGTTGCGGCCTGCGAGCATGTCGTCGTAGGCCTCATTGATGTCGTCGAGCTTGTACTCGGTGGTTACGGCTTCGTCGAGCAATAGCTTTCCGCTTTTATAAAGCCTGATCAGTCGCGGGATGTCGGCCCGCGGGTTGGCTTCGCCGTACAGGCTGCCCAGCAGACGTTTCTGGAACAGCGTGAACAACGTCAGCGGCAGCGTCGGCGTCACGTCGGACATCGATGCCAGGGCCGTGGCCACCACGGCACCGCCCTTCCGCACCGCGTTGAGCGCGTCGTTGATCATCGCGCCTTCGAGCACACCAGGCGTGAGGATGGCCGAGTCGGCCATGACCCCGCGCGTGATCTCACCAACTAACTGGGTTGCTTCCTCCATCGAGGTGGCAAAGTGCGTGGCCCCGAACTGAAACGCTTTGTCGCGCTTGCTCGGTTCGATATCCACCACGACGATATGCTCCGCTCCTGCCAGCCGCGCGCCCTGAATGGCACCGCTGCCGATCCCTCCGCAGCCGACCACGAGAACCACGTCGCCGGGACTGACATTGGCGGTGTTCACGGCCGAACCCCAGCCGGTGGTGATGCCGCAACCGAGAAGACATACGCGCGACAGCGGTACATCGTTGTCGATCTTGACGACGGATGCCTCCGACAACACACCCCACTGCGCGAAACTGCCGACGCCCGAGAGCGCTCCGATGCCCCGTCCTCTGGCCCGGCGCCGGAAGGTGCCGTCGGCCTGAACCCCCGCGAGGATGATCGCCCCGTAATCACAGAGGTTTTGGCGGCCCGTGGCGCACCAGCGGCAGCGGCCGCACGCCGGCAGGAACGACGTGACCACGTGGTCTCCCACCGCTATATCGCGGACTCCCGGACCAACTTCCTGAACGACGCCTGCACCTTCGTGCCCGCCTATCAAGGGGAAACTCACCCCGAACATGTCGCCGGTGCGGATGTGGTGGTCGGAGTGGCATAGACCGGTGGCTTCGAACTCGACGAGTAGCTCGCCTTGCTGTGGCGGATCGAGTTCGATCTCTTCCACCGACCATCTCTCGTTCAGCCCCCACAGAACTGCTCCGTTGGTCTTCATGGCGACTCCTCGAGGATATGTATGGCACGCTCCGGGCAGTTCGCGATTGCGTTGTGCGCCCGGGTTTCCCACCCGGACGGGATATCTTCCATCATCACGAAGGCGGTCCCTTCGTCGTCGATGTCGAACATTTCGGGATACGCCGCGTAACAACGGCTGTGGCCTTGGCACGTTTCCCTGTCGACATGTAGTTTCACGTTGTCTAGTCCAATCCGCCTGGCTTGGTCCCGATGACTCCTTTTTCGGTGAGCGCGGCAATCGATGCGGCGTCGAGGCCCAGTAGGTCGCCCAGGATGCTCGCGTTGTCCTGCCCTAAGGTCGGCGCTGCCGACCGATACCACGTCTGAACGCTGCGGTACCTGAACGGAATCGCCGGCACGTGATGCCGTCCCACGATCGGATGGTCAAGGCTTTCGAAGAAGCCCCGTGCCGCCAGCTGAGGGTGCATCGAACCGACCCTGGCGTCTGCTAAATCCGCAGCGGGAACACCATTTTCGATGAGCAACTGTGCCGCGGCAGCGGAATCGTGTTGGGCAGCCCATTGCTCGAGGTGCTTATCGATCACATCATGTGCCCGCACACGCCCGTCATGAGTGTCCAACGCGGGGTCGTTTGACCAATCCGGTTCGCGCAGAGCCGACTTGAGTAGGCGCCACTGCTCGTCCGTAGTGACCGAGATCGCCAGCCATCGTTCGGTTCCCGCGCATGGATAGAGCCCTTGTGGGGCGGCGTCACGGCTGCGGTTTCCCAATCGCGATATCAAATTCCCGTAGGCGGTGAATTCAACAACCTGCTCTCCGGCGGCGTTCAGCGCAGACTCAACCATCGATACTTCGATTAGCGACCCTCGGCCGGTTTCGTCGCGTCGCCGGAGTCCTGCCAACATGGCGAATGCGGAGTGCATTCCTGCCAGTGGGTCACACGGGCCTCTGGGGATGCGCGGCTGGTCGTACTCGTGACCAGTCACCCACGCCATTCCGGTCATCTGCTCCATCGTTTGCGCGAAACCCACGTTATTGCGCCACGGTCCATCAAGCCCGAACGCCGGCATACGGACCATCAATAGTCGAGGGTTGCGCTCACTGACGGCCTCCCACGTGATGGCGAAATTGTCGAAGACGCGGGGCGAAAAGTTCTCAACCAGAATGTCCGAGCATTCGACGAGTCCGAACAACAGCTCCCGTCCTTCGGGTGAGGACAGGTCGAGGGTCAGCCCTCGCTTGTTGGCGTTGGTCGCCAGGTACATCCCCGACCGCTCCCACCACTGAGGCTGATTGGCGAACGCCGCGGCCGCCATCCGTGCGCCGTCAGGGTGGTCTGTCGACTCCAAGTGAATGACATCGGCGCCGAGCGCGGCGAGAATGTGGGTGGAGGAGGGGCCCGCCCACCATGCTGTCGCGTCGATAATTCGTACGCCCGCCAGCGGAAGCCCAGGTGCACAGTCGGCTGCGGTCGTAATCCTGTTGTGGGCGGATCCTTTCACCATTTCCCCAACTGAAGGAGCACCGGCGGCGGGGGCGGGTCGTCGGCCATCGATCCGGTAGGGCGCCAACGGGTGGGTGAAGCTGCCGTCGGCATACGTGCCCCAGACGCCGCGCACCGCGAACTGCGGGTGATCCAAGACGGTCTGGCCATTGTTGACGGGTGAGACGGGGATCCGCAGATCCGAGGCCAACGCGACGATCTCGCCTGTGGAACGTTGCGTCGTCCATTCCCGCACAATCCGATTCCACTCGTCCCGCCGTTCCCACCGGGTCGTGGCGAGGGCCCACGCCGGATCATCGTCGAGTATGTCCAATCGGCCTATCATCGCGAGGAATGACTCGAATTGCTGGCGGGTATTGGTATTGAAGCCCACCCATCCGTCCGCCGTTGGTTCAATGGAAGGGATTTCAACCTGTCGCGCCGGCACAATCAACGGGGGACGACCGGCCAACTCGTGGTAGAGGTCCGCGAATCCGCTGGCGCTGACGTGACACGCTTCCAGCAATGAGCAGTCGACGATTTCGCCCGCGCCGCCGAGTTGAGCTTTCCGCAATGCGCTAAGCGCCGCGACGGCGGCGTAGCTGGCCATGACCCATTCGAAGACGCGGCCGCCGGCTTGAATGGGCGGTTGGTCCGGACGGCCTCGCAACGCCAGGGTCCCGCTCTCGGCCTGGATCGTGAATTCCGTCGAGGGTCGGTCCCGGTACGGTCCGGTCAACCCGTAAGGAGTGAGCGCCACGATCACCAGGTGTGGCGCTCGCCGTAGGAGGGCCTCGCGGTCGAGTGCGCCGGGGCCTAGTGAATCGACGAACACATCGGCGGAATCGATCAGAGGCTCCAGGTCGGCCAGCGAAGTGCCGACGACCGAACGCTTGCCGGCGTTCAAGAATTTGAACAGCGCGCCGGCATCGCTTTGAGCGCCAAACGTTCTGCGGCGGAACGGATCCCCGCCTGGGGCTTCGATCTTGATGACCTCCGCTCCGAGGTCGGCGAACAACTTGGTGCAGTACGGGCCCGAAATTTCCGTCGCCCACTCGACGACACGAACTCCACGCAGGGCGATCATCGTGCGGCTTTCCGTGTCAATGTCTGCTGAAGTGAGTTACCCACCCCGATGAGTGCACACACGCCACTTCCTGTCCTCAGGCTCGTGCCGATCGAGCAGGGTGTTCTACATCCGCATGGCTGCGGCTTGGCTGGCAACGACGCTAGCGACGGGAAAGCTGACGTGTCAAGTGCGACTCGATAACTCTGGCCCCGGTTGAGCCGTTGGGGTTTTCAGTCGGCCGCACGCACCTTGGGGGACCGTTGGACCCGCCCGCTGCGTTTTGCGGGCGGCTTCGTAGTCGATGTGCTTACCCCTTTGGCGAGGATTTGCGAACCCAGTTCGATCTGCGCACGGATGTCTGACTCGGCGGTACCAAACCAGCGTGGCCCGAGGCTCGTCGTGAAGATGATGAAATTGGCCAGCAACTCGGCGAACAGGTCGGCGTCGATATCGGCCCGGATCTGCCCCGCGGCCTGGTAGTGGCGAACGCCTTCGGCGATAACGGCCGTACGGCGTGCGTGATTGGGTTGCAGCACCCGCAGCGAGAAGTCGGGATCTGACAACGCGCGACCGGAGATGTCCCAGCCGGGAACGCCACTGTCGCGGTCATCGATCCTTAATCTCGCGAAGAAAAGCCGCTCGATATAGTCCTCGAAACGCGTAGGCAGGTCCGCCACGACTTGCTCTTCGGCCTCACTGACCAGGTCCGCGATCTGTCGAGAAACGACTTGCTCGAAGATGCCTCGCTTGTCCCCGAAGTAGTGGAACAGCATCGCCTCCGAGCAGTCCGCGCGACGGGCGATCTCCTTCGTCGCCGCGGCCGCGTATCCCGCTTCGGCAAACACCTCAGCAGCTGCTTCAAGGAGGGCTCGTTGTTTGCCGTCCTTGTCGCGAACTCGCCGCCGCGCGCCAGTGGTCATCACCCATACTTTAGCGAGCAGCCATCGGCTGGGGGGAAGTCGGCACGCGTGCCGCCCGCTCGCACGCACTGCGCGGGTAGGTCGATCCTGAGTGCTTTCAGCTAGTTATCGAGTGCGACTTGACTCCTCGCGGTCGACGATTTACTGTGCTGCCAAAGCAAATTTCGGCGTGTGCGAGAAATCCGAGGGCCGGCGCAGATGGCATTTGAACGGCGGCAATATTGCGGCGTGCCCGGAATGTGGTCGGCCCCTCGGTGGTGGCTGTCTAGCCGAGCTGACCGCTGGCGGTGTATCGAGGTCGGCGGGGGCGGGAAGGACTACCCATGGTGAGCAAATCACCGGACGAACACGCCCGGAACCTCGACCTTCGTCACGAGGATTTCAACGATCAAGAATTCCTCTACGAGGTCTACTCGGTGATGCGGGAGAACGGGCCGTTCAGTCACCAGGACGTGCCATTCCTGGGACCCACACCGGGGGGCGCGTGGATCGCCACCCGCTACGACGACTGCTACGAGATCTTGCGGAACTGGCGCAGCTTTTCCAGCAAGCCCCTGGGACTGGAGGGCAACCCGATGTCGTTCGGCGACATCGTGATCACCTTGGATCCCCCACGGCAGCAACAGCTTCGCAAGGTTCTCAATCCGTATTTCTCTCCGGGCCGGATGAAGGAGCTGGAGCCCCAGGTGCGCGCGGTCACCGATGGGTTGATCGACAATTTCATTGAATTGGGCCGCGGCGATCTCGCAGATGTTGCATGGCAGCAACCTGGAATCGTGTTCTTCCGTTACGTACTCGGCATGCCCGTTGAGGACGTGCCGCTCTACATCGAGACAGCCGACCTCGCGATCAATGGTGAGAGCGAAGAGATCCGAAACGGTTCGATGACGAATCTCTACCTCCGCGTACGCGAGGAGATCGACAAGCGTCGTGGTGAACCGCCGCGTGACGACCTGATCGACGTTCTCCTCGCCGCCGAGATCGACGGCGAGAAATTGAGCTTCGACGACGTTGTCGCGAATGTGATGCTGCTGGTGCAAGCGGGGCTCGAAACGACCTCTAGTGCAATGTCGTTCGCGTTCTTCTATCTCGGCACCCATGCTTCGGAGCGCGACCGACTGGTACGCGAAGCCGAGTTGATGCCCACGGCAATAGAGGAATTCATCCGGTTCGCCGGTTCGGTCCACGGACTGCATCGCTCAGTCGCGGAAGAGGTTGAACTAAGCGACCACAAGTTCTGTCCCGGTGAGACGGTCGTCGTGAACTATGCGGCCGCCAACCGCGACGCGCGCGAGTTCGACGAGCCGAACAAGTGCATTCTCGACCGGCAGACAAACCGTCACCTCGGATTCGGAGCCGGCGTCCACCGCTGTCTGGGCTCCAATCTCGCCCGGCTCGAGTTTCGGGTGGGCGTCGAACAGACCCTGAATCGCATACCCGACTACTCCATCCCCCCTGGGGCAAAAGTTGATTTCCACGGGAACTCGGTCACCCGCGGCTACCGCGCCCTGCCCGTCGTCTTTACCCCGGGTGCCCGCATCGGCCGGTGAGAGGCGGCAGACGACGGCCGATATCGTCTCGCAGCCAAAGTAATAGCGAAATCAGGGAGGAACCCGTGGACAAGCAAGATCTTCAATGGATGATCTCCGTCGACGACCACATCATCGAACCCCCGAGCCTATGGGTCGACCGCGCATCGGCCGCCGACCGCGACCGCGTGCCACACGTCGAGCGCATCAATGGTGTCGATACGTGGGTCTACGAGCAAGCGCGCGCGTCAGTGCTGGGCATCTTGGTCGCGGCTCACCAAAGGCCGGCCGAGTATTCCCCGCTGCCAGTGAATTACGACGATATGCCCCGCGCATACTTCGACCCGGTGGCCCGCATCCCCGACATGGACGAGGATCATGTGATCGCGGGACTGAACTTTCCGTTCTTCCCCCGGTTCTGTGGTCAGATGTTCGCCCACCTCGGTGACCGCGACCTGGCTCTGAAATGCGTGCGAGCGTACAACGACTTCGTCATCGACGAGTGGTGCGCGGCAGCGCCTGGTCGCTACATCCCCATGGTCATCGTTCCGTTGTGGGACACCCGTTTGGCCGTCGAGGAGACGCTACGGTGTGCCGGCAAGGGCGCCAAAGCCATTGCCTTCTCTGAGAACCTGCACCCGTTGGGATTGCCGTCCATCCACTCGGGAGAATGGGACGACTTCTTCGCGGCGGTGAACGAGACGAAGATGCCGCTGTGCACGCACATCGGCTCGTCGTCGGTCAGTCCCACTACGTCGCCTGACGCGCCCTTCGGGGTGCAGGCGGTCAACATTAACCTCAATCTCGCGAACTCGACCACGGATTGGTTGTTCTCGGGCAAGCTGCAGAAGTACCCCGACCTGAAGATCGTGCTGGCCGAGGGCGGCATCGGCTGGATTCCCTACCTCATCGAACGTGCAGAACACGTCGCCACCGACTACCAGTACCTGCGCGCCAACAACTGGGCGGTGGATCCGGCCACGATGCGCTTGACCCCGGTGCCCACCGACCCCGAGATTTTTCCTGAGTCACCGCGCCAGCTCTTCCGCGACCACATGTACGGCTGCTTCATCGAGGATGACTTCGGGGCGGCTAACCTCGACTCCATCGGCGTCGACAATGTGATGATTGAAACGGATTACCCGCACACCGACAGCCTGTGGCCCAACTCCCTCCAGGCCGCTCATAAGGCACTCGACGGCCGGTCCGACCTCGACAAGTACAAAGTGCTGCAGGGTAATGCCCGCCGGGTCTTCGACTTTGAGCCCGCCCCGTATCCGACGCTAACGTAATCAACGGCTCGTTTGATGCGGGAGTACAACAGCTTCATCGACGGTAAGTGGTTGAACGACAACGCCATCGGCACCATCGATGTTATCGATCCGTCCAATGAAGAGTTGATCGGCCGAGTCGTCGACGGTGGACCAAAGCAGGCGGCAATGGCGATCGAGGCTGCGAGGCGAGCCTTCGACGAAGGTCCGTGGCCGTGGATGTCCGTGCGGGAACGGGCAAAGATCATCAAGCGATTCGCTGAGATCCTCGATGAGCGCAAAGCGGAACTTCGGGAGCTGATCGTTGCCGAGATCGGCTCGACCGGCTTCATCACCGATTTGATTCAGGTTGGCGGTGCCATCGAGGCGGCCCACTACTACGGGGAGTTCGTCGAACACGATGTGACGTGGGTGCAGACACCGGGCGGGCCTGTAGTTTCGCCGACAGGCTTGGGCGGCGTGACGGTGGTCCGGGAACCGGTCGGGGTGGTCGGCGTCATCACGCCGTTCAACTTTCCTTTCTCGATCAACATCCAGAAGTGCTTGGCCGCGTTGGCCGTCGGCTGCACTGTGGTGCTCAAGCCCCACCCATGGACTCCGATGAATGCCCTGGAGCTGGCCAAGGTCAGCGAGGAAGCCGGCGTTCCGCCTGGTGTGTTCAATGTCGTCGTGGGCGGAGCGGAAGTGGGAGAGGAGCTGTGTACCCACAAAGGCGTCGACATGATCGGGTTCACGGGTTCGACGGCGACCGGGCGGCGCATCCGCGAGCTTTCGGCGGCAACGATGAAACGCGCACAGCTGGAACTCGGCGGCAAGAGCGCGCACATCGTCCTCGACGATGTCACCGAAAGTGACGTTGCGGGAATAGGATTTGGGCAGGTACTGATGCATGCCGGACAAGCATGCACCGTCACGTCGCGACTTCTGTTGCCCGAGCACCTGCTCGACGCCTATGTCGAGGGCCTCAAAGCGATGGCTCCAATGACCACGGTCGGGGACCCGCGTGATCCCACGACTGTTGTTGGTCCGCTGATCAGGGATCAGCAGCGTCGGCGAGTTGAATCCTTCGTTCAGACAGGCGTGCAGGAAGGCGCGCGGCTGGTGGTCGGCGGCAAACGTCCCGAACACCTTCAACGCGGCTTCTACTACGAACCGACGGCTTTCGTCGACTGCCGCAGCGGCATGCGCTTATGTCAGGAAGAGGTGTTCGGGCCTGTACTGGCGGTGATGACCTACAGCTCCGAAGACGAAGCCATCCGCATCGCGAACGACTCCATCTACGGTCTTGCGGGTCTGGTGGTGACCCGCAATTCCGCAAGGGGATTCAACGTCGCCAGGCAGGTCAGAACCGGCACCATCATGGTGCAGACTGTCGCACCCGGTGTCGATCTAGGAGCCAATCCGGGGGGAGGGCAGGGCCCCGGCTGGTCTCTACCGGCGCGCGGCATGTTCAACGGTGGGGGGCCGTTCGGAGGCTTCAAGCAAAGTGGACTCGGCCGGGAGCAGGGGCGCTGGGGTTTCGAGGAATACACCGAGCTGAAGTCGATCACCATGATGTAGCCGCACCGCACTCTGAAAGGTCGCGTGTTGGAATTTCTCAAAGACGTCCGGGTCCTTGAAGTGTCGCTGTTTTCCGCGGATGCGCTGGGCGGCCATCTGGCCGACCTCGGGGCAGAGGTGATCAAGGTGGAGCCTCCTGGCGGCGGTGGTTTCCGCGGTGCGGTGGTTTCCGGCGGCGAGCTGCAGGACTCGCACTGGAACCGCGGCAAGAAGAGTGTGGCGATAAACCTGAAAACGCCTGAGGGGCAACAGGCATTTCGCCGCCTGGCCGCGACATCGGCGGTGGTGATCGACGGGCTACGTTACGGAACCGCGCACCGGCTGGGCTTCGGCTACGACGACATCGTCGCCGTCAACCCGAAAGTTGTCTATTGCGTGCTCAATGGCATGGGTAGCTACGGGCCCTACACCCGGTTAGCCACACACGGGCTGTCCTTCGACTGTTTCGCCGGCTTGAGTCCGCCAATCATCGATGCCGATGGAACGCCACGTCTTTCGGGGGCGGCGACAGGGACGACAGGTGTTCTGGCGGGGCCGCTGTACGCCGCGATGGGCGTACTTGCCGCGCTGCACGCCGCCGGGCGCGACGGCAAGCCGCAATACGTTGAAGTAGCGCAGGTCGATGCGGCGATCAATTGGAACTTTCAACACCTCACCGCGCTGGCGAACGGTCAACCCACCTACGGCGAGGGAATCCGCGCTTCGCTTCGTTACCAGTACTACGAAACGAATGACGGCAACTACGTGGTGTTCAACGCCCTGGAGGACAAGTTCTGGCTGAGATTCTGCGAGTCACTCGGCAGGATGGATCTCTATGAACCGGGGCGCCGGAAGCCGGGGGAGGATGTCGAGGCAGAGGCCCGGCTGCGCGTGGAGTTAACGGCGATATTCAAGTCCCGCACGCGCAGGGAATGGACCGACTTCTTCATTGCGACTGATATCGCAGGAGCCCCAGCATTTTTGGGACCAGACCTGTTCGACGACGACCACGCTAAGGCTCGCCGACTCGTCTACGAGCAGTCTCATCCCGACGGGACGTCGCAGCAATTGATTGGGACGTGCATCAAGACAAAGCCCGACGAAGGATTTGCTCCGCCGGCAGCGCCGCGCGTCGGGCAGCATACGGAAGAGTTACTCGGCTCCCTGGCGGGCTACGACGCGGCCGGGATGGAGCGACTTCGTTCGTCGGGTGCAATCTGAACACGCGGTTCGCTGAAATATCGTTGCGGCGACTAGGCGGGGTCGTCCATCATGACTCCGCCGTCGCCCGGCGGCCGGACACCACCGGCGACGGGAGGCGACCAATGCACGAACCAATGTCAGGCATATGGCATGGGCTGTAAATCGGCTGACCGGATCATACTAATGCCGTATAGTTCATCGGATACCGTCTTAGGTTGACGCGAAAAGAGACTGTCAATGACGTCGGATCATACGCATAGCACCGGGTACGACTGGGATCAGATAGTGGAAATGCCCGTCGCGAGCCAAGAATGGCACAAGGGACGGCAGGTTCTGAACTTTTATCCGATGGATAAAGATTACCGGGATTCGCCCACCGCGCGGGCGTTCGTGACGACTTACTTCAACAATGCAGAAGCTCTGAACACAGATGCGGCACTGCTTAAATACGGGTCCGATCAGGTGACGCTGCGCGGAGCGTTTCTGGAGATGGGTGTGTGTACGGGAAAAACCATCAACTTCATTGCCGCGCTGAACCCAGAGCAGCGTATCTGGGGATTTGATTCGTTTCAGGGTCTTCCGGATGACTGGACTCGCACCGACCTCACCTTTCCCCGCGGATCTTTTCGGGTAATTGCCGAGGGATGGATGCCACCGGTTCTTCACAACGTCTCCCTGGTAAAAGGCATGTTTAGCGAAACGCTTGCGCATTTCAAAGAACAGGTTTTGAAGTCTGACCCTATCGCTTTTCTGCACGTCGATTGTGACATATATTCTTCGACCAAGGAAATTTTCGACCAGCTCGCTGACAATATTGTATCGGGCACTGTGATCGTGTTTGATGAGTTTTATAACTACCCGGAAGCCGAAATGCATGAATTTAAGGCGTTCCAGGAGTTCTTGGACGCGACGGGAAAGAAGCCCGTTTATCTCGCATATAATCAGTACTTTGAACAAGCGGTCGTCCGAATCGCCTGACATGAACGGCCTGTACGCCGTACGGAACGCCGACGGACGTGTGCGCAGAAGGCGCTAAACCGAGCCCGCAAAACCCACTCGTTCTTGTATCACGTCAGTTGATCCTTGACAGTCCTCGATCAAGGAGTTAGCCGTGGTCGAGCAGCGGTATGCGACCGGATTCGAACTCTGGACCCGGCATTCGCACGGACGGACCAGCAAAGGCTCCCCCACACGCAGTGCCCTGCATAACGACGCCAGCGGCTTGAGTTTCGTCTACTTGAAGGGATTGAAGGTGCGGCCCAGGAAGTACTGAATACGTTGTGGGACTGGTCGTATGGCACCGGCGGTGAGCTTGTTGACGGTGCCCGGTATGCAGACGGGCTTGCCGTTGGTCACGGCTGCCCATCCTTCGCGGACAACGGGTTCGGGCTGTTGCCACAGGAAGCCCGGTAGGCGGTCGGCAGCGTCGCGGGAGCCCATTACGTCGTGGAACTCGCTGTGGGTGAAGCCGGGGCAGAGTGCGGTGACATGGATGCCGTGGGGTTTTAGTTCCATGTCGAGGGATTGGGACATGTTCAGTACGTAGGACTTGATGCCGGTGTACAGCAGCCCTTCTCCCGGCGGCGCCATCGCCGCCAGTGAGGACAGGTTGATGATGCGTCCCCAGCGTCGTTGTTTCATGCCGGGGATGGCCCGGTGCATCAATTCGGTTACTGCGGTGACCATCAGGTGAAGTTCCCCGGCGACCGAGTCCCATGGTGTGTCGGAGAATTTGGTGCTCGCAGAAAGTCCTGCATTGTTGATAAGCACGTCGATGGGCAGGCCCAATTCGGTTGCGCGCGCAGTGATCGCAGCCGGGGCGGCGGGGTCGGTGAGGTCGGCGGCGAATAATTCGGCACGCACACCGTGCTGTTGGTGTAGTTGCGTGGCGAGTTCGTCGAGGCGTTCGGCGCGTCGGGCGACGAGCAGCACGTCGTAGCCCTCCGTGGCGAGGTGGCGAGCGAAGGCCGCTCCGATGCCGGCAGATGCCCCCGTGATCAAGGCGGCACGTCGGGTCGTGTTCATCTGTGGGTGTTCCTCACTGGTGGGCGTCGGCCATCAACAAGCCGACAGGTTAAGGGTGCACTGCGGGGGTGGGGCATCTGCCGGATAGGGGACGCCCGGCGTTGGGGTCACAGCGGTGGGACGTGGCGATTCAGGAATTCGATCTGGTCGGTCACGATCCCCTCGAAGTACGGGTCCAGGTATGGCTCGAAGTGCGCGCAGTCATAGGAGCGGACTTCACCGCGGGGGATGCGCGCCACGATCTTCTTAGCTGTGGCGTAGGGAGTGACGTCGTCACGTTTGGCGAGCTGCACCAGGGTCGGCGCCGTGATGTCTGCGACCTTGCGTCCCGGCGAGTACAGCGGCACCCGCAGGGCGATGCGGGCGGCGACGTCGTTTTCGGCGAGAAGTTGCTCACGCTTGTGCTCGGCCGCTTCACCCCCGGCCATCTCCTCGACGAGTTCAAAGGCGCCGGGCGAGGTCATCATGGCGACCTCGCCGGGCCTGCCGATGGACTTCACCCGGTACGGTGCCCGCCCGAGCCATGCGCCGACCTGATCGCGCAATCCTGCGGCGATGAGGCGTGCGACCAGTTTGGGGGATTGAGAGAACGCTGATGCGGGTCCGGTGACGTGCGGCACCTGGACGACAGCGGCTGCGAGATCGTGGTCGCGGGCCGCCAAGTGCAGGACGTGACCGCCGCCGAAGGAGGAACCCCATCCCACGACCCGGGTGGTGTCGACGTTGTCCAGGGTGCGGGCGTAGGCGATGGCGGCCCGCCAGTCAGCGTGCTGTTTGGCGATGTCAAGGATGCGGCGGGGTTGTCCTTCGCTGGCACCCCAGTGCCGGTAGTCGAATACCAGGGCGGCGTAGCCTGCCTCGGCGAATCGTGCGGCGTAGGCGTCCAGGCGCAGTTCGCGGAAGGCGGCAAACCCATGAGCCAGTACGACGATGGGCGGATTCTCAACGCCTTCCGGCCGGTAGAGCCACGCGGCGCAGGATGTGCCCTCGGACATAAAAGTGACGTCGTGTCGGACGTAACTGAGTCGTTCATTCATGGTTCCGGCCCCCATCGAGTATCTTGAATGGCGTTCAACAAAAGCTAACAAGTTCTTGAATGTCGTTCAACATAGTGTGATCTAGTCGATATAGAGGGAACGATGGCACGGAACAAACGCCCGCAGGCCGCCGACGAGAAGCGTGCAGAAATTGTCGTGGCAGCACGACGGCTGTTCATCGACGCCGGCTACGACGCCACCTCGATGAGTCGCCTTGCCAAGGAAGCCGGGGTCGCACCAAACACCATCTACTGGTACTTCGGGGATAAGGACGACGTTCTGATCGCTGTGCTTGACTCCGTCATGGCCGACATCTGGCCGCAGTACCAACAAGTGGCGACCGAACCGATTCCCGCTCGAGTGCTGTGGGTCGTTCGTCAGTTGCGCCAGATGAGCCGCCTAGTGACGACGGTGCACTCCCGCGTCGAGCATTCGGCCTCCATCGCCGAGTGGCATCGCAACTTCCACCTGATTACCGGCAGTATGTTCCGTTACGAATTGGAGACTGCGGGAGTTTCAACTTCGACTGTGGAAGCCGAGGTGATGATCGGCATCTTCACCGTCGAAGGACTCCTTATGCACGACCTGAATGAGACCGAGCAACGCACCATTTGCGACACCCTGGCTTCACGCTGGGCTCTGAACGAGCACGCCGATCGTGACACTTGGCAAAGTCATTCGCCCAGTGAGCCGTCGCAGCCGTCAAGCGTCCACCGCGAATGACCGCGGGGTACGACCACGTCATCCGGTATCAGCCGGATCATTGACACAGGTAACACATTGCAGCACAGCGAACACTTGCTCGGGGCGTAGCAGGTTTTTCAGCTGCCGCATGCCCAGGTCACCCAGCACGACATCATCCGGAATCGTGTCGATGACCAGCTCTGCCGTCGCACCCGAGCACAGGATCTGCCCACCCGTCGCCAGCGACCGCAGCCGCGCAGCGCGATTGACCGCACGGCCGAAGTAATCACCGTCGCGAAGCTCGACCTCACCGGTGTGTAGGGCCACGCGGATACGCATGGGCTCTCGCAGCGCCCACGGCTCGTGACGGATTGCTTCCTGCAGCTCGATTGCGGCGGCGGCTGCCGCCGACGGCCGATCGAATACCGAGAACGTCGCGTCCCCTTCACCGCGCGTCTTGACGAGCCGCCCGCCGCGGGAGGTGACTACTTGCTCGACGAGCTCGTCGTGTCGCGCGAGTGCCCTCGCCATAGCGTCGGCATCGGCCTCCCACGCGGCGGTGGAGCCCTCGATATCGGTAAGCAGAAAGGTGACCGCGCGTGTCCACACTGAAAGCCGCATCTCGGGGAGACGTCAACGCCGAAGGTTAGGTGAACCGCAGGGCCAGTAGTGCAGCCGAGGTCGCCCTGTCAGCCGACGACGGCCGGCATGCTGTCCCAACCGCGCACCGTGGAGGTGCGTGAGCGTCGCGCCGCGGCCATGTCCACGTCCCAATCCGGCCATCGCTTCAGCACCTCTTCGAGCGCTACGCGGCCCTCTAAGCGGGCCAGGGGAGAACCCACGCAGAAGTGCGCTCCGCGGCCAAAGGTCAGGTGACCGCCTGGTTTTCGGCGAATGTCGAACCTGTCGGGGTCGTCGAAGTGGCGTTCGTCGCGGTTGGCTGACGCCAACATGACCAGCAGGGCGCTGCCGGCCGGCACCACGTGTCCTTGAAACGTGACGTCATCGCTGGCGACGTAGCGTGCCACATGCGGGCCGGGCGGCTCGAAGCGGAGCAGTTCTTCGATGGCGGTCGGTATCAGCCCGTGGTCCTGGGCCAGTTCTTTGCGTTGGTCGGGGTGTTCGGCCAGGACTTTGCCCATCCAGCCGAACATGCGCCCCGTTGTCTCGACGCCGGCGCCCGCGACGACCGCCAGGAACACGGTGAGCTCCTGTTTGGTCAGCCTGCGGGTGATGCCGTTTTCGTCCTCGAACTCGACGTTCAGCAGCTCAGTGATCAAATCATCCGAAGGATTATTCTCCCGCCACTCCACGTATTCGCTGAACATTTCACCGGTGAAGTAACGGTCCTTCTTGACTGCCATCGGTTGTCCGGCTTCGTTGCGCAGCACCTGATTGGCATGCGCCCGCACGGCCGGCTGTTCGGCGTCGGGAATGCCGGCAAGCATTCCAATCGTGCGCATGGGGAGTTCGGCTCCCAAATCCTTTACGAAGTCGAAGCTTTCGCTACCGACTAGCGGATCAAGACAGGCAGCACAAAAGCCGCGAATTTTGTCCTCGATGGCTCGCATCTTCTTCGGGGTGAACGCCCTGGACACGATCGCACGGTGAATGGTGTGCAGTGGCGGGTCCTCGTTGATGAAGATGCCCGGCGGCATCACCGGATCTGTCATAACGACTTCCAAAATGTCGCCTTTCGCGGAACTGAGCCGCGCCGTGTCTTTCAACGCGGCATCGACGTCCGCGTAACGGCTTATCCCCCAAAAGTCATGCCGCTCGTTGTGGTAGACCGGGCACTCGTCTCGTAGGCGACGATAAGTCGGATAGGGATCCAAGTCGATGTCAACGTCCCACGGGTCGTAGTACAGATCACTCAACGTCGGCTCCTCGCCTGCGGCTCGCATTCGTGCTGTGCTGTACAAGCGTACAGCACAGCACTTTGTCGAGACAAACGTGCACAAGCAAGTTGGCTCCGCTGTACGATCGTACAACCGGGGCGGTTCGGTTAAATTCAGGCGCATCGAGGGAGTGCAATGAACAGTCGGATTTCACTCGAGGGCTGCGTCGCGGTCATCACCGGAGGTGGCACCGGCATCGGCCGGGGGGCCGCGTTGGTGCTGGCCGAGCACGGCGCCGATTTGGTGCTGGCCGGTCGACGTCCGGACCCCCTCGAATCGACGGCCAAAGAGGTGCTGGCATTGGGGCGCCGTGCGTTGCCAATTTCCACCAACGTCACCACCGCTGAAGCGTGTCGCGGACTGGTCGACAAGACCATCGAGGAGTTCGGTCGACTCGACGTATTGGTCAACTGCGCAGGGGGAGCGGAAACCAAGTCGATCATGAAGTGGCCGGACGATGACTTCGAGAACGTGCTCGCGCTGAACTTCAAGGCCGTCTGGCACTTGTCGAAGGCGGCGGCCAAACCGATGATGGCGCAGGGGAAAGGCGCGATCGTCAATATCTCGTCGGGCGCAAGCTTGCTGGCAATGCCGCAGGCGGCGCCCTACGGTGCGGCCAAGGCTGCGGTCAACAATCTGACCGGGTCCATGGCGGCAGCGTGGGCCAAGAAGGGCATTCGGGTAAACGCCATCGCGGTTGGCGCCGTCCGCGCCGCCACCTTGACCGACGACGCCGCGCGATATGGGCTCGATCCGGAGGCGATCGCGATGACGAACGGTCTCGGCCGACTCGGCGAACCGGACGAGATCGGCTATGGCGTCCTCTTCTTCGCCTCGGACGCGTCAAGTTTCTGCTCCGGCCAGACGTTGTATATGCATGGAGCGCCGGGACCGGCGGGCGTCTGATTCCGGGCGAGCCTCCTTGTGTCACCCGCAATTGCGCTATACAGTCGTATAGCATGGGTGTGCAGCGTCGAGAGGTGGTGTGAGTGAGCCGAATTGCGCTGGTAACCGGCGGGGCATCTGGCTTGGGTCAATCGATAAGTGCCAAGCTCGCGGCCGACGGACATCGCGTCGCCATCGTGGACCAAAATACTGCCAGGGCCAAAGAGGTTGCCGCAGAGATCCATACGGCAGGAGGCACGGCGATCGCTGTCGGTGCAGATATATCCGACGAAGCGGAAGTGGCGTCCGCCTTCGCCACCGTTCGTGACGCTCTTGGGCCGGTCGAAATTCTCGTTACCAGTGCAGCAATAGCAGGATTCACGCGGTTCGACCGAATCACCCTCGACGAGTGGAATCGGTATGTGGCGGTCAACCTCACTGGCACGTTTCTGTGCGTACGGGCGGCGCTGCCGGACATGGTGACGGGGAAGTGGGGGCGTATCGTCACCATCTCCTCGGCGGCGGGCCAGCAGGGTGCTTCCAGGCAGGGGCATTACGCGGCCACCAAGGGCGGAGTCATCGCGATGACCAAGACAGTCGCACTCGACTACGCGCGCAAGGGGATTACGGCGAATACCGTGCCGCCGTTTGTCATCGACTCACCGATGCTTCGGCAGCAACAGGAAGAGGGCAAGCTTCCCGGGACGGAGGTGCTGATACAAGCGATCCCGGCGGGGCGCCTCGGCGTTGCCGACGAGGTCGCCGCGGTGTGCTCCTTCCTGTGTTCGGAGGGCGCGGGTTATGTCAACGGACAGGTCATCGGCGTCAATGGGGCGGCAGTCGTTTGACACACCAAGCCAGAAGCGTTGCACAACGACAGATTTGGGAGGCCGAGTGCGGATCAAAGTTGACCCTTCACGATGTCAGGGCCACACCTTATGCGCCATGATTGCGCCGGAATCGTTCGAGCTCGACGATGTCGACGGCCATGCGCACGCCGTCGTCGAGGCCGTGCCTTCCGAACGGCGCGAATCAGTCGTCGAAGCGGTGAATTCGTGCCCCGAGCAAGCCATCACGGTGATGGGCGAAGGTGTGGCCGCCGGGCGCGACGCACAGGACCGGCGACGGGAACAGTGACGTGAGTGCCCCGTCCAGCAAGCCCGTCGATCGGTCCGAGGCTCCCCAGTACCCGTTCGATCGCCATTCCGCTGGCTATCGTGAGCATTTCTTGGACATCACCCACGACATGCACCGGCGGTGTCCAATCGCCTGGACTGATACCTACGGCGGGCACTGGGTCGCCGCAGGCGGCCGCGAGGTCTTTGAGCTTGCGCGCTGCCCGCATGTGTCCAACGATCACGACGTTCACCATCAACGCCGAGGCTACAAAGGCATCTCGATACCGTTGACCGTCGAATCGGAGAACTTCCGCGGCGGCATGCTCGAGATGGACGATCCCGAGCACCGGTACTACCGGACTGCGCTCAATCCCTATCTGTCGCCGGCTGCGGTCAAGCGGTGGGAGCCGTTCGTCGACGAGATCACGCGCGCCTGCATCGACGACCACATCGAAACCGGGCGCATGGACTTCGTCGATGACCTTGCCAACGTGGTGCCGGCCGTGCTCACACTGGCGATGCTCGGGATCCCGCTGGAGAAGTGGACGGTCTACAACGAGCCGGCACATGCGTTGGTCTACACGCAACCGGACTCGCCCGAGGCCGCGAGGATGCGCGAGCTGTATCTGGCTATGGGAGTCGACCTTTATGCCAATCTAGTCGAGATCCGCGAACGCCCCCGCCCGGGCATCATCGACGCCTTGGCCAAGCTCCGGATCGACGGCGAGGCACCACCCGATATCGAGCTGATCGGCATGCTGAATTTGCTCATCGGCGGCGGGTTCGACACCACCACGGCGTTGACCGCGCACGCACTGGAGTGGCTGTCGCGGCACGCCGAGGAGCGCACGCGACTCAGCGACGACCGCCACAACCTGCTGAACTCCGCCACCGAAGAGTTCCTGCGCTACTTCACCCCGGCGCCAGGTGACGCGCGCACCATCTCCGAAGACAAGGAAATGTTCGGCATCAGCCTGCAAGAGGGCGAACGACTATGGCTGTCCTGGGCGATGGCCAACCGCGACCCGGCGCTGTTCAGCGATCCCGACAGTGTGGTGCTCGACCGGAAGGGCAACCGCCACTTCAGCTTCGGTCTTGGCGTGCACCGGTGTATCGGGTCGAATGTGGCCCGCACCGTGTTCAAGTCCATGCTCACCGCGGTACTCGACCGGATGCCGGACTATCAGTGCCTGGCGGAGGGGACCGTGCACTACGACAGCATCGGCGTGATTCAAGGCATGCGTCACCTACCCGCCTCGTTCACTCCTGGCCCTAGATCGGGACCGGGCGTGGCTGAGACCGTGCAGCGATTGCAAAAGGTTTGTGAAGAGCAAAATTTGGCCCGTCCCATCACCGAATACAAGGAGACGGCCAAGATCTCGAGGTGAGGAACACATCTATGCCCCACGACAAGCCCGTCGCCCTTGTGACGGGAGCCAGCCGCGGCGCGGGAGCCGGCATCGCCCGCGCACTCGGCAGCCACGGCTGCAAGGTATACGTCACCGGCCGCACCCGGACCGACGCCGCAGCGCCGTCGAAGGGCAGCATCGACGAGACAGCCGCCCAGGTGACCGCTGCGGGCGGCGAGGGAATCGCGGTGGGCGTGGACCATGGCGACGACGAGCAGGTCAAGGCGTTGTTCGAGCGGATACGCGAGGAAGCGGGCCGGCTCGACATACTGGTCAACAATGCCGCCATCATCCGTGACGAGATGATGGGGCGTACCAAGTTCTGGGAGGAGCCTCTCAGGGTCCTCGACACACTCAACGTCGGTCTGCGCAGCAGCTACGTCGCCACCGTCCATGCCGCGCCCCTGATGCTTCCGCAGCGCAAGGGATTGGTCGCGTTCTCGTCATCCTCAGGTGCGGTTCACTATGCGTTCGGACCCGCCTATGGCGTCCCGAAAGCCGGAACCGACAAGATGGCCGCCGACATGGCGTTCGACTTTCGTGAGTACGGGATCGCGGCCGTGTCAATCTGGATGGGATCGCTGCTCACCGACAGGGTGCGAAAGATCATCGCGAGCAACCCCGAAAAGTTCGGTCACATCCTCAAATCCGCGGAGACGCCCGAATTCACGGGACACGTCATCTGGGCCCTCTACAACGACCCGGACCTGATGACGGTGAGCGGACAGACGCTGATCGGTGCGGAACTGGCGGTCAGGTACGGCATAACCGACGACGGTGGACGCCAACCGCCGTCCTACCGCGACCTGTTCGACGTCCATCCGCACCGGCAGTGCGCACACGTCATGCGGTGATGGCAGAAGACAAGCGCACCGTAGTTGCCGGACCCCAGCTCGGCACCATACGATCGTATAGCATACGGACGTACAGCACCTTCCCGCCGAGTCGAGACGAGGACACAGTGCCGAAACGCATGATCTTCACGTTGTTGGTGATGGACTCGATCGGGCACAACTTCCACGGGATCTGGCGTCATCCACGTGCCCGGAACCGCGAGTTCAAGGGCTTCGATCTCTGGGTAGATCTGGCCAAGAAGGCTGAACGCGCCAAGATCGACGCCTTCTTCTTCACCGATGTCATCGGCGTCCAGGGTGAGTACAAGGGATCGCGCGACGTGATCTTCGAGATGGCGATGAACGTGCCCATCGGCGACTGCACCATGCTCATTCCGGCAATGGCTCGCGAGACGGCCGACATTGGATTTCTCTACACCAGTTCGGTTATTTCTCATCACCCCTTCGTCTTCGCCCGCGCAATTTCTACCCTCGATCACCTCACAAACGGGCGTGTCGGGTGGAACATCGTCACCTCGGCCAACGAGCGTGCGTTCCGAAACCTCGGACTGCCCGGCAACCTCTCGCACGATGAGCGCTACGCGTGGGCCGACGAGTACGTCGACGTCACATACAAACTCTGGGAAGGGTCATGGGACCTCGACTCTATCGTCGACGACCCGTCAGCCGGCGTGTATGCCGACCCCGCGAAGGTGCATGACATCAACCACGAGGGTAAGCGGTACAGCGTCGAAGGTTTCAACTTGATGGAGCCATCGCCGCAACGCACGCCCGTGCTGGCCCAAGCCGGCGGCTCACCAGCCGGACTCGAATTCGCAAGCAGCCATGCGGAACTCATGTTTCTTTCGGCGATGTCCCTCGAGACCATCACCGCGCAGATCGACACTGTGCGGGGACTGGCTCGCGAGCGAGGGCGCTGGGACGGTGACATCAAGTTCCTTCAGGCAATGATGTTCATCGTCGGATCGACCGACGAGGAGGCTCTGCGAAAGTGGGGCGAATTGGAGGAGTTTCGCAGCCAGGAAGCGCAGACGGCATATTTCTCGAGCCTGAGTGGCATTGATCTGGGCCGTTATGACGCGTCGACGCCGCTCGAGGACATCCTTGACGAGATTCCCGGTATCCGCGGCGCATTCATCTCGATGATCAACGCGTGGCCCGAAGGCGCCAAGCCGACAATTAAAGACTTTCTGTCGTCGCTGTCATTACCGCAGATGGTTGTCGGATCGCCGGAAACCATCGCTGCGCGACTGGTTGCGTACCAGGCCGCAGGAGTTGACGGGGTTCAGGTCATGAACGCGTTGCTGCCTGAAAGCTACGAGGAATTCTTCGAGTATGTGGTCCCGGTACTCCAGGACAAGGGCCTCATGCAGAAGGAGTACAGTCCGGGAACCCTGCGCGAAAAGCTCTTTGACGCGCCTACGGCAGACATCAGTCAGCGGCATCCCGCCTACGGCTACCGTGGGATGTTCTGCGGCGGATGAAACGCCAGTCCTAGGTCTCAGGTCCTGGCCGCACCGCGCCGGCGCGAAGCCGGTTTCCGCTTGCGGGGGTTGGCGGGTGGTTCCACGGCATCGATGTAGCGCGTGAACGCTTTGGTGACCTCGTCATGCGCCGACCTGACGCCGATGCCCTCCTCGAGGTTGAGGAACTTCGGCAGCCCCGACATCAGTAGCTGCAGCGCTGGAAGCGATAAGTCACCGATTGGTCGAGCGTTTTTGCCGAACTTGGCAACAAGCGCATCCAGCTGCATCTTGCGCACGCTTTCCGTGACCGCGGCGATCTCGGTGCGAATGGACTTGCGGTGGTTTCCGAGTGCCATGAACTCGGTCATCAATGCGCCCGTCGCCTCTTCCCAGGAGTACTCCCATACGGCACGCAGGGGTTCATCGGCGCGGCGTTCCAGTGTCTCGGTGAGATAGGTCAGGTTGCGCTCGGAGTAGCGCCTGATGGCAGCAACGAAAATGTCGTCGAGATTGGGAAAGTAGTACTGAACCAGGCTCGGCGTGACACCCGCCTTCGTTGCGAGCGCCCGGTAGGTGACGCTGGGATAGCCCTCGTCGAGCATCATTTTTTCGACGCAGTCGAGCAGCGCGTCCCTAGTCTTGGACGTTTCAGCGCCTACGCGCCGCGCGGATGTCGTCATGGCCTTCCGATCTGTCGATAACTCGTATTGTCCACCCGAGGCTGCTGTACATTCGTATAGTGCCACCAGCGTCGACTTACGTCGACGTTTACCGACGCGTTAGGCGGGACCACATGACCATGTATGTCCAGCGAGACACTCTTAGGCAGGACGTGCGCTACCTGATGGATCGCACAGAGATCCTCGACTGCATCTCCCGCCATGCCCGCGGCTGCGACCGTCACGACGTCGACCTCATCACGTCGGCATACCACAATGACGGCGTCGACGAGCACGGCCACGCCGTCAATGCGGGTCCCGACTACGGCGAATGGGCGAACCGCACCCATGCGGAAACCTCTCGCGTGCATACGCACAACATCACCACCCACACCTGCGAGATCGACGGAGACACTGCACATGCCGAGAGCTATGTCATCGTCGTACTGATAGGACCCGACGGAAAGAGCGCGCAATTCATCACCGGCCGCTACATCGACCGCTTGGAGCGACGAGATGACATGTGGCGCATCACGGTTCGGCGATCAACGGTGGAGGGCATGTTTTTGGCCGACGCTCGCGTGCTTCAATCCTCGTTCTTCACGGAGAAGGGCTACCTCGTCGGCACCCGGGACCGCAGCGACCTGTCCTACCAACGTCCCCTGACCATCGATTACCCGGCGCCAGCGCGCTGGTAGGCGCCGGTCGTTGGACCACTTGACAATTCAGATCGGCTACCGGTGCTCATCGAACAGCCGTCATGTCCGATCACCTTTTCCGCGCAGTCGGAACTGGTCAGCCGAAGAACGGGAAGCGGCGTTGCCGGCTCATTTCGTCCAGCGCGTTCTGAATGATCCCCCGGACGTGCTGGTCGACCGCTTCGACATCCGCGTTCTCGCCAAACTGGCGCCTGATGTTCGCGGGCAGCGGCAACGTTCGGAGGAGACATTGAGACCGAAGGGGAATCCCGGACCGGTGGGCAATAGCGTTTAAGAATACGCAAGCCTTCGCCTTGACCTGTTCGGTGAAAGCCAGCTCGAAATTGTTCATTTCGCAGTCGCGAGAATCGCGATGCACCACGGCCGAGTTGGTCATCGACACGATTCCGGCGATGTCGCACCGATCCACGGGTGCGAGGAGTTGGGCAGTCCCGCGAATGTTGGGTTCGGTAGCAGCCCGGTGCCGGATACTTCGGAGGCATGAGCGTCAACGACCGATCGGCGGCGTCGCGCCAGTTCGTGGCATCCGCACCACCCCTCTCTTCCCGAATGAATGAATTGGTAACCGGAAATAGGAAGGGAATCTTCTACGTCGCCTACACCGCGGTGGCAGCGGCCGTCTTCGCCTTGACCATGGTGAACTCGCTGCGGCCATGGATGCGGTGGGGCTTGGGTGCAGTGATCGCCGTAGTCGTGTTGGTGGCCCTGATTTGGCTGACCTACCTGTGGTGGCGTTCGCGCCGAAAGGTTCTCATAGACGTCACAAGTGATGCCCTGATCGTCAATCGGGGTGTCTTTTCATTAGTTGAGGCAAAGCTGGGCCCCTGGGCGACGATGGGCGTAGCGCTCCACCTTGAATCTGATTCGCACCGCTTTGTTCTCGGCGGACGAGACCGTCGGATCGCGCCTACCACGCGGCTCGATGGCCCGCCCGTTTCGGTCGTTGACGCGTGGTTGTGGTCCGCGGAGTTCGATGAGCTTCTCGCCCTGGGCGGCAGCCTCAATGGAGCGGATGCACGCGGGCCTGCACTGACGGAACCGACTCGCTGCTTGCTTTTTCCCAACCCTTATCTGGCCGAGCAGCTGGGGTCGTTTGCCTTCCGAAAACACCTGCGGCTGCAGCAATCACTTTCGCGGCCGAGCCTGATCGTCGACATGGACGACGATGCGATCCGCCTGATCGAGCCGGATAGCGATGGGCCCACTGCCTGGGCGTCGCGCGGGCATGTGACCGCAACACCGGCGGTCTTCCAGCCCGACAGTGTCACGAGCGGCGATGGAAGCACCTATAACTATCCCGCGATCACCGGCCTCGTTGTGTCCCTTCCGGGTGCGCGGCCACTGACGATCGGGTGCCTCGATTTGGTGGGGTCGAGATTCAGATTCACGTGGCGAGGAGATGTGCCTAGGCGGAATGAACGTACTACTCATGTGGTCTCCGGCGGTGACTTGATGGGTTTCGCCGAGAAATTCGGGTTGACCGCGGCCTTGGAAGACAGAGCTATTCGTTGACTCGCGGTTGCGGGTGCCCGGCCGACTCAGTTGCCGGGTGTGCGCGAGTTCGCCTGTGCGAATCGCTGCCTTTGTCGAATACCGTATGCCGCCGCCTTCACGGCGTCGTCGTCCTCCATCCCCGATCCCAGGGCACCGCCCAACGTGGCGACCGCCGCCACGAGCCAGGCCATGAACAACAGGGTCGGGAGGCTGACAGGGTGGCCAATGTTCTTGGCGACCAATTGCGGAGGGAGCGTCCACCAGGCTGTCACCAGCAGCAGGAGAAACAACGCAGCGTGGAAGATCACGACACCGATCAACAGCGTGACGACAGTAGATGCGTTGTATAGCGCCGCGCGTTCACGTTCGTCAGGTGAGTGCGGGCGTTCCCATAATTTGTGTTCGATGATGAGCCAGGCGATCAACGCTGTACTCGCCAAAATCGTCGCCGTGCTCAATCGCCAGCGGCCCATGGTGTCCGACAGCTGCCACATCGTCGGATACGCGAGGCTTACTGCGCCCGTGGCGAATGCCGCCATCATCACCTTGGACATGCCGGTAACCAGTCGCCACGGGCGATTCGCGTAAACCATCCCCGCCAGCAGTCGCAGACGTGACAGAGTTCTCGGCCCGACGTAGCGGACAACGTCGTGGTCCTGCGTCCGCGTGAGCCTCTTCACCGACGGATTGCACTTGTCCGACTCACCCGTTACCTCGGCCACGATGGTCTGCGCCAGGTTCGCCACCCGGCGGTCGATGAACACACCACCGACGCAGGGAATGGAAATCACTCCGAGTCGGCCAGACATGCTGATGTCGGCTATCACCGGGGTGGTCCCCTGGCGTCGGGGCAGGTCCGTCAGATAGACGACAATGTCCTCCGATTCACCACTCGGGTCGATGGTGCCGACCACCTCCGATACTTCGGCATGCTCGTCGATTGGGTAGGCGTGACGACGCACAGACACTTCCCACTTGTCGCCTGCCGCGGCCCCGTCCGTGAGCGCCGCCCCTAGCCAACCGGACAGGCGTTCGGCAATCGCCGTGGGCGCTCCGGGATCGGCGATCAGCAAGATTGACATTGGTTCGCCTGGCATCATCCTCGCCTACCCGGGCTCCGCGCGGCCAAACGTCGCCCAAGTTGGAGCATGTGTGCACTCGTCGTATGTGGGTACGCGTGGACGGATTGGTCAGCCGTCGGCCCGCTATGGGGCCACGAGTGAAGCGAGGAAGCCATGCCCAACGTGCGTCGCCTGTCAGGACGAAAAATCGCCGCTCTGGCGGCTGATGGCTTCGAGAAAGTCGAGTTGACGATCCCGATGCGCGCGTTGCAACTTGCCGGCGCGAAGGTCGACGTCATTTCCCTGCGGCACGGACGGATACGGGGAGTGAACCTGCACATGCCGGCCACGCGGGTCGGTGTGGACAAGGTTGTCACCGACGCCGACCCCGGCGCCTACGACGGATTGCTGCTTCCCGGCGGCTTTATCAACCCCGACCTGTTGCGGCAGTCGGCGGCGGCCCGGGAATTTGTCCGCGCGTTCGACCAGGCTGGAAAGCCGATCGCCACGTTGTGTCACGGGCCGTGGGTGCTTGCGTCGGCAGGATTGCTCGATGGGCGGACCCTGACCTCGTGGCCGGGGATCCGTGACGACCTGGTGAACGCCGGCGCCACCTGGCTTGACCGCGAGGTCGTGCGTGACGGCAATCTCGTCACGAGTAGGGGGCCCCAGGACATGAGGGCGTTCTTGCCGGCGATCCTTGACATCTTTGGCGAGTCGACGGATCAATCGCAGACGGTCAGCAACCACAACGGTTCGGATCCGCAGCTCGACAAGCCGCTCGGCTGGGCAGTGTCCGCGTTGCGCTGGTCGCCGAAGCCGTCGGCGGCGGCACTGACCAGTGCGGCTGCGGCTGTGCTGGCGTCGCCCCTGCGGAGACGGGTCTCCATCAAGAACTAGCCATGCTTGCGTGGCTGCGGCGCGGGTACTCGTCTGAGCGCTATGACGGAAATGTCCTACCGAAGCGCGGACGACATCGACCCTTGCGTGCGTGTCTACGGCACCCGGGTCCACAACCTGCGGGGTGTCGACGTCGCAGCGCCGCGTGATGCGCTGGTCGCGTTCACCGGCATCTCCGGATCGGGCAAATCGTCGTTGGCCTTCGGCACCATCTATGCCGAGGCGCAGCGCCGCTACTTCGAATCCGTGGCACCGTACGCGCGTCGCCTGCTATTGCCAGCCGGCGCGCCGAAAGTCGATGACATCACCGGGCTACCGCCCGCCGTCGCATTGCAGCAGCGCCGGGGCTCGGCGACGTCGCGGTCGACGGTCGGCACCGTCACCACCCTGTCGAACCTGCTGCGGATGCTGTTCTCTCGCGCCGGTACCTACCCGCCCGGCGCCACGGAACGACTGGATTCCGACGCCTTCTCCCCGAACACCGCGGTCGGAGCGTGTCCAGAGTGTCACGGGCTCGGACGCATCCACCGGGTGACCGAAGAGACACTGGTGCCGGACCCGTCGTTGACCATCCGTCAAGGCGCCGTCGCAGCGTGGCCGGGGGCCTGGCAGGGGCAGAACCTGCGCGACATCCTGATCACGCTCGGGTATGACATCGACAAGCCATGGCGCAAACTCCCTAAACGGCAACGCAATTGGATCTTGTTCACCGATGAGCAGCCGACTGTCGAGATCGATCCGACCCAGCATCCGGTGCAGGCGGATTATTACTACAACGGCACGTTTTCCAGCGCCGAGCGCCATGTCCGTCACACATTGGCGAACTCCCACAGCGCGATGATGCGCCGTCGCGTGTTGCAATTCGTCGAAAGCGCCGATTGCCCGCTGTGTGAGGGCTCCGGGCTGCGGCCGGAGGCGCTGAAGGTGACTTTCGCCGGGCGCACCATCGCCGAGTACGCGGCGATGCCGTTGGCTGACCTCGCTGACATGTTGCGCCCGACTGCTTCTCGGACCGATGCTGCGCCAGCTTACGAGTCGACGGAATCCGGTGAGCGGACGGAAGTTGCCACCATGATCGCCGCGGACCTCGTCGCGCGCCTGCAGGTACTCATCGATCTCGGCCTCGGCTATCTCACACTCAGTCGCCGCACTCCGACGGTGTCACCGGGAGAATTGCAGCGGCTGCGGCTGGCCACGCAACTGCGAGCCGGCTTGTTCGGCGTGCTCTATGTGCTCGACGAGCCATCGGCTGGATTGCACCCCGCGGACGCCGAACCGCTACTCGACGTGCTGGATCGCCTACGGCGAGCTGGCAATTCGATATTTGTGGTCGAGCACGACATGGACGTGGTGCGTCGGGCGGACTGGATCGTCGACGTCGGACCCGGGGCCGGCGAGCTTGGCGGGGACATCCTCTACAGCGGGCCGGTGTCGGGTCTCGCCGACATCGAGGGGTCGATCACTCGCTGCTATCTTTTCGACCGGGACGAGCCGCCGTCGCGTCAGCCCCGCCAGCCGACCGGGCGACTTCGGTTACAAGGCATCAACTTTCACAACCTGCGCCACCTCAACGTGGAACTGCCATTAGGTGTGTACACGGCGGTCACCGGAGTGTCCGGTTCGGGCAAGTCGACATTGGTGGTCAAGGTCCTCGGCGATGTCGTGCACAACCATCTCGGCACCGGACGCGCTGCCGAGCCGGCCGAATCGGACGACGGCGAAGCCGGCGCCGGGATCGTCGACCTGGATCACGACGCCAGCATTGGTGTGGCGGCCGAGGGGGTCGAGGAGATCAACCGGTTAGTGTCGGTGGATCAGCGCCCGATCGGGCGCACGCCACGCTCGACGCTAGCGACATACACCGGCCTGTTCGACGCCGTGCGCCGCGAGTTCGCCGCGACCCCGAAGGCGCGCCGTCGCGGTTGGACCGCGGGCAGGTTTTCCTTCAACGTGGCCGAGGGTCGCTGCCCGACGTGTCAGGGGGAGGGGTTCGTGTCGGTCGAATTGTTGTTCCTGCCAGGCACATACGCCACCTGCCCGGCGTGTCACGGTGCGCGCTACTCCGATGAGACGCTTGAGGTTCGCTATCGGGACAAGACGATCGCCGACGTGCTCGCGATGACGGTCGACGAAGCCTCGGAATTCCTTACCGACGTCGCCGGCGCCGCGCGGAGTCTGACCACGCTGCAGGAGGTGGGACTGGGCTATCTCCGTCTCGGACAGCCCGCGACCGAGCTGTCCGGCGGCGAGGCGCAACGGATCAAACTCGCCTCCGAGCTGCAGCGACCCCGTCGGGGGCATACCCTGTACGTCCTTGACGAGCCGACTACCGGGCTGCATCCCGCTGATGTGGATCTGCTCGACGGGCAATTGCACCGCCTGGTCGACGCGGGCAACACCGTCGTCGTGGCCGAACACGACATGCGCATGGTTGCGGGCGCCGACTGGGTGATCGACCTGGGGCCGGGCGCCGGCAGTGATGGCGGTCAGGTCGTTGCGGCGGGTACGCCGGATGCGGTGGCGAGTGCGAAAGCCAGCCGCACGGCGCCCTATCTCGCGAAGCGATTGGCGTCGGCTCGGACGTGACAGAGGCGAACGGTAACTATCCCCGGCGCTGAGGCCGCCGGCGCGACCCAGTTCGGAGATAGACCCAGAGGACAAGCACCCCGGCCAATACGATTCCCGCCAGGTTGACTCCGAGTTGGGTCGCAGACTGCTCCGCGATCTGCCAATCGCCCACGGTTGCGGCGACCACTGCGAACCCCGCGGCGGGGACCGTGGTCACCGAGATGAAAACGCCGACCAGTGCAGAAGACTTCGCCGAGACCAGCGACAGCATGCCAGCCGCGCCTGCCAGCAGGGCGACCACGAACGACAGCGGCCCGACCTGAAAGATGAAGTCAACTTGATGGAGCTGCCGGATGGTGCCCAGCCTGATCCAACCCACAGCTTCACCGCCCAGCACGGTGATCGCCGTGACGCACATAGCCAAGGGGAAACCGACCACCAGCGCCAGCGCCGCGCGCCGCGCAAGGTAGCCGCGCCGTCGCACGATCGCTACCGCGAGCGCGGCAAGTGGACCGAACTCCGGGCCCACCACCATTGCGCCAACAACTGTGACCGGGGAATCGGTGACGACCCCGACCGCCGCGATGAGACAAGCCAGGGACAGAAACGATAGGTAGGTGGCGTTCAGCGCCGACTCTTCGCGGGTTCTTTCCGCCAACTCGTCCCAGATGACCGCATCGGCGGGGTCGCCTTCGGCTTCCCTCTCGGCGCGATATGCCGCGGTCGACACCACCGTGTCGACGACATCGAGCGTGATCGCTCCCTGCCGTTTCAGCCCAAGCGCCTTCAGTTCGTCGATGACGTCGTTGGCGCTTTCGCGCGCGACGTCAGCCGTGATCTCGTCACCCCTCGGATCCAGGGCGGCTTCGCGGTGGACGACGATATGAGTCACCCCCACCTCGCGGCGAAGGACTTCGAGCACCGAGTCGGTTGACTCAGTTGGAGCGATCACCCGCAGATGGAGCATTCACGGCACCTTAGCGGCTTCGACGGTTTATGTTCCGCGGTCGCTGCACGCTAGTGTCGTGACGGCGGGGGGCTGCCGCGTTTGCTAGGGAGGGATTCACTTATGCGCATGTTCAGTGTTGCCGTTGTCGTCGCGGCCATCTTCGGTTCGTCTGTCGCACCGGTGGCGGTGGCGGCGCCGAAGGATTACTGCGCCGACCTCAAGGGCAGCAGCACCGGCAGCACATGCGAGATCCAGCTCTCCGACCCTGCCTACAGCGTGGACATCAGCATCCCGCTGGATTACCCCAACCAACAGCCGATCGCCGACTTCATCTCCCAGACACGCGACTCGTTCGTCAACGCGGCCAAGTCGGGCGCGTCCCACTCTGAGCTGAAGATCAAGCCGACGGAGTACAACTCGGCAATCCCACCGCGTGGCACGCAAACGGTGGTGTTCAAGGTGAACCGAAACGTCGGTGGCGCGCAGCCGCAGACGACGTTCAAGGCGTTCAACTGGGACCAGACCTACCGCAAGGAAATCCTCTACACGGCCAAATCTGACGACAAACAAAACACGCCGCTCTGGCGGGTCGACGATCCGCTGAAGGTCGTCGCGCCGATCGTCCAAGCCGAACTGTCAAAGCAGCAGGCGCCGCCGCCAGCGGCCGGGCCAGCAACGCCGCCCGCGCAACCGGGACAACCGGCCACTACTACGCCGCCACCGGCGGTGCCGATCTCGGCAACCGCGCTGTATGACCCCGCCAACTACCAGAATTTCGCGGTCGTCAACGATGGGGTGATCTTCTTCTTCGACCAGGGCGCGTTGTTGCCGGACGCGGCCCAGGTGCTGGTGCCGCGGTCGGCGATCGACCCGATGCTTGCTTGAGACCCCGCAGCGCTGGTCCCCTCGAACTCGCGCTCGACATGGCCCTTGCACACATCGCCGCCTACCGACGTAAGTCGACGGGAGAACCACCGCGCAGATCTGCTGGGCGGGGGTAGATTCACTTTGCGCACTTCAGACTCGTGTTGTTCCCGCAGCGACTTCGTCAAGACGCGCTGCGTTCGCCATGGCTTTCGACAGGAGTGTGTGCAGGTTAGCGATTTCTTTCGGTTTCAGGCCGAGGACTCGTTCTTCGATTACGGAGGCGACCCGTTCAATCTCCGCGAGCCGGCGACGCCCGGCCTTGGTGATCGACACGTTGTGCTTGCGTCGATCCTCTGCTGACCGCCGGCGCTCGATGAGTCCTTCGTCTTCAAGGCTGTTTAGTAGCGCCACGACACCGGTGGAATCGATTCCCAAAGCTTGCGGCAGGTCCGACTGAGCCTGTTCGCCAAAGTCGCGCAGGAGTGTCAGCGCGATGGCGTGCCGGCTCTTCATCCCATGCGGCAGGAGACCACGATCCGCTTCGGCGCGTAGGCGCCGAAGCAGGTAATCCATGATGACGCCAACCAGGTTGTCCGGTGACTGAACAGCATTGCGGTCTGTCAAATTGCTCACCTCGATAAGACTAACGGTGGTTGTTGATAGTCCCACTTTCCGATCAGTTGATGTGTCGCAAACGATCATTGGCGCGGTCGCCGCAGACATTCAGGACAAGAGGGTCGGGAATAACGCGGCGCCATGCGTTGTCATGATAGTTTGCAACGTACAAACGATCTGTGACACGCTAGGTAAGACCCGAAAGGTACAGACATGAGCCACCTCCTGCACATCGACTCCTCGATCCAAGGTGATGCATCCGTCAGTCGCAGGCTGACCGCGTATGCCGCCCAACGTTGGGTTGAAAACCACCCCGGCGGGACGGTGACGTACCGCGACCTGGCCGCCGACCCGATACCGCACTTCGATGCCGTCAGTGGATTGGCTCGCAACGTCCCCGCCGAGCAACACACCCCCGCCCAGGCCGAATCTTTCGCTCTGTCAAGGCGTTTGGTCGAGGAAATCAAGGCGGCCGACACGGTTTTGCTGGGCTTGCCGCTCTACAACTACGGCGCCCCCAGCATTGTCAAGTCATGGGTGGATCACATCGTCGCCGGCGGCCTGTCGTTCGATCCCGCGACCGGCGCGGGCCTGCTCGGCGACACCGAATTCGTGGTCCTGGAAAGCCAGGGCGGCGGATACGGGCCCGGCACCCCGCGCCACGGCTGGGACCACGCGGGCAACTGGATTGTGCATGGCGTCTCGCCCACCGGACTGGTACCGCGCATCATCAGGGCCGAACTCACCATGGCACCGGTCAACCCCGCCATGGCCGGCCTGATTCCTCTGCACGAGAAGAGTTTTGCCGACGCACTGGCCGAGATCGACAGGCTTTGGGCTGCCGCCGACCTCACCGCCTGACACGCCCACCTCGTCACTTCACACGGAAAGAAGACCCCAAATGAAGATCGGATTTATCGGCGCCGGCATGATCGGCCGAGCCGTCAGCACCCAACTGGCCAAGGCAGGTCACGACGTACTGGTCAGCAATAGCCGCGGACCGGAGTCACTGAAAGAGACATTTGATCCGCTCGGCATCAGCGTGGGCACTCCACAGGAGGCCGCCGCCCAAGACGTAGTGTTCCTAGCGGTGGCCTGGAGCAACATTCCCGCAGCACTAGCGGGAGTGGACGTGTCCGGCAAGATCCTCGTCGACACCAACAACCCGATCATCATGCCGGGCTTCACCCGCGCCGACACCGGCGGAAAAACCTCGAGTGAGGTCATCGCTGACCTCGCGCCGGGCGCGCACATTGTCAAGGCGTTCAACCACATGCTGTTCTCGAGCTATGACGAAGGCCCGCTGGTTGACGGGTCACCCAAGGTGCTCTTCCACTCCAGCGACCACGACGACGCCCACGCCGTGGCCGAACGGCTCATCAAGGATCTCGGCTACGTGCCGATCAATCTCGGCGGCCTTGTCAGCGGCGGTGCCCTCTACGAGTCACCGGGCCCATTGGCCGGTCGCGTCTTCGTCGAACCCGCAGTCGCTCAGTAACCGGGTCCGTGCCCCAGGCGACCGATCCTTCTAACCACACCAAACTGCGCGTTTCGCTACGTTGCCTTTTCGGGCACCATCGATGATCCGGTGAATGGGACCTCTACGCCACGCTGGAACGACAGGGCCGCGCCCTGAAGCAGCAACGTAGCCGCGAGCAGGCCTACCCACACCCAGGCTTCGGTCGGCGAGATGTGTCCGGCCGGATTGGCATATCCGAGCAATGCGACCGAGCGCATGGTCACGGCGATAGCGAGCGCGATCGTCGTGTACGGGACCGATGACTGGAAGTGTTGGGCTAGGCCGCTCACCGGTGCTTCGGAACGCCTCCGTTTGATCCCGATCACCCACATGACGGCACTAATGCCGATGAGTGCCACCGGTATCAGGGTCGAGAGGTGATTGGCCTGGTCCCAGAGCGGTTGCAGGGGCTGCCGTGTTTCTGGGTTGCCTAGTGCCAGTGCGAGATGCGCGAGTGTCTGTGCGACGAACGCCACGGCCAGCGCTGGAGCGATGACGGCGAGGATGAAGACACAGTGTCTGACGAGGAGGGCCGACGTACCCGAGAAGAACTGCACGATGGCGTACAGCAAGGTGTAGAGGGAGGCTGCCAGCGATACCGCCGCCAGCACCGCCGCGGACCCGGCTCGGCCTTCGGTGAGGGCACATCCGCTCTCGCCGGCGAGCAGGCTGTAGCGCAGGGTGGTCAGAACCAGCCCCAGGAACGCGCACACCAGCGCGATCCCTATCTGGGTTTCGTGCGCGGACTCGCGCGGATCGAGCACACGACTATCGCCACGACGGCGATAGGCACGGTCCAGCACGAGATTGATGACGACGAAAGCGAAGCCCGCCAGGATGCCGGCGAATTGGGCGTAGCTTCTGGCCACGATAGAAGGATCGAAGCCAGACCAAAGGACGCAGGGTTCAGCAACTAGTCCTATCGCCATTGCCGCATATTAATGACGCTCCTGGTATTCAAGTGCGCTGTGACGCTGCGTGTCCGAAGTCTGCGACGATGCGTTTCGCGCACTGACGCCCTGCGCCGCCTCGCGAACCCGTTCGACGGGCGCCATCGGCTTAGTCTTTGTGCTATAGCAAATTCCTAGGCCGTCGAGCAGGTCATAGGGGAGGATGCCGACATGACCGTTTCACGACGCATCGCCGCAGCCGTCGTAGTCGTGGTGTGGCTGGCTATTGGTTCGGCTGGTACCGCGTGCGCTGCCCCCGCTCTGAGTGGCCACTACGTCGCGACCGTAACCTCAGCTTCGGGTGAGACCACCGATAGTGACTGGTACTTCACTCCCTGCGGTGATGGCTGCGCTTCGGTGGCAAACGCGCCCGGTGGACCGGCTTTCGGTAATGCACGACTGGTTAACGGCCAGTGGACCCTGGTGTGGCACTCCGATGCGTTCTGTCCAGGGGGTTCGCGGGTTCCGGGCGTGTACGTCAGCTACGCAAGCTGGGATCCGGTCACCCTTGAGGGCAAAGATGACTCGGGCATCGACACGCCGATATGCGGCTCGGGAGGCAGACCACCAAGAGTCACTCAGCATCTGCAACTCACCCAAGTGGGCTGATTGCCGCGCGCCTTGGATTTGACGCAATTTGCGAAACGGATACGAGCGAATCTCGTTGAACTGCTTGCAGAAAGGTAAGCCTCGCCCTTAGTCGCGAGGGGTCGTGTTTTCCTGCCATCGCCGCTGCTGGGTACGTCGAAAGCGAGCGGGTGTCGTTCCGATCTCGGCGCGGAAGGCGCGGGAAAACGCCGACTCGGACTGATATCCGACCTGAACAGCGATGCTGGCGACGGTCGCGTCACTCGAGCTGAGCAGGTCTGCTGCAGCCATCAGGCGCACACGCACCAGAAATACGCCAACTGTCATGCCGGTTTCCTGACCGAAACGACGTATGAACGTCGCCCGCGACATGGCGGCCGTACGACTTAGCCGATCGATGGTCCAGTCGGCGCCCGGCTCTAAGAGAACGCTCTCGATTGTTTTGGCGATACGTGGATCGGATACCGCAGTCCATGACGCGCTTGTCCGAGCGGCGCTCTCCGAGGATCGCAGCGTCATCGCCAACAGCACCGTGGCGAGGGACGAAAGGACCGCGGCCGTTCCTTGGCCCTCCAGCTGCGCCTCCTTGCGCATCATGGTGCTCACCATGCCTAGCATCTCCTCGGTGTCAGCGGACTGGCCAAGTGACACCTGCAGTGGATCGGGCAGACTGCCGAGCAGCACCGCGCCCGCCCCTGCGTCGAAGGCGTAGTGACCGCAGAACAAGTCGACGGCCGGGGTGCCGCCGCACACACTACGCGTGGTCACGAAAGCATCACCCGCGGCATCGGTGGTGCCCCGCCTGCGACCGGGCCCAGCGGTGAAAACTCGATGCGCAACTCCGCTGGGAATGAGCACGACGTCACCGCGTCGCATCTCAAGGATTTTGGAATCAACGTGCAGCTGGCACTCACCCTCGAGCAGAACGTGAAACGGCGCCTGCAGCTTGGGGTATGCCGCGACGTCCATGCGTGTGGTTCTGCCCAACAGGCAGCGCTTATCGACTCGGGCGTCGACCCGCGCCAATGCCAACAGACGGCTGACAGCATCCATGATGAGACTTTCAAGCAGAAAATGAGTATTTTTTAGTCTATTTGTACCAGATTCTGGCGCGTAGGTTCAGGAAGTGCCGGCTCGCCGGCAGCTAGCTCACCCGCCAAGTTCACCCGCTTTAAGGAGCCGACATGATCGAACGCATCACACCAAAGGACTCGGTAATCGATTCTGCAAGAGGCGGTGTCGCCCGCATGGCCATCCAGCTGTTGCCAGGGGTGGACACGGCGGCCGCGGCGTTGCTTCGGTACGGACTCGTCATCGTCATCGGCTGGATCGGATTGCTGAAATTCGCCCATTACGAAGCTCACCAGATAGCACCACTTGTCGCGCACAGCCCCTTCATGGGCTGGCTCTACAACATCTTTCCCGAGTACACCTTCTCGGTACTGCTCGGCATCATGGAAGTGAGTGCCGCGGTACTCCTGGCCGTAAAGCCAATCGCGCCAACTGTTTCTATCCTCGGCAGCCTGCTGGCGGTGCTGCTATTCGTTTCGACCATCACATTCCTGTTCACCACCCCCGGCATCAGCGAACCGGCAGGCGGTGGTTTCCCCGCCATTACGCTACTGGCCGAGTTTCTCCTCAAAGACATTGTCCTGCTGGGCGCTTCGGTGTGGACACTGGCCGACGCCATTCGGTCAGCGTGGCCCAGCAATCAGCGCTCGCCGCGCTGAGCAGACTACCTGAGTTGCCGACGCCGAATTCTTCCCCTCGAAGATTCCTATCGGTGAACGGGGGTATGGGTCTCGGATCAAGGAAAGGAGACAATCGTGATCCAGCGGCCCGAAGACGATTCGTCCAGCGACGCCAAGCACGAGTCCGAAGCCAAGGAGGACGAGGCGGTGGTGGCCGAGGCCGGCGAGGGACCGTTCCCTCCGATAGCCGGTGAGCCTCGGCCACCCATTGGGAACTGATACTGGCACTGGTCAGCTCGGGGCGCTGATAGGAAGGACATGCTCGCGACGGCGTTAACCGGACACGGTGCTCGAGCCGACCGTGCTGATCGTGCGGAGCCGTATTGCCCCCGGCGGAAGGTCGACGGCATGATGAGCCGAACGCCGGATTCGAGGAGCCGAGACAGCATGCGGAAGGTCGCCATCAAGGTCTTCGTCGTGCTGGCGCTAACCTCGCTCTCATTGTGTTCTGCAGCGCATTCGCCGGTAGCCACTCGCGCGCCGCTCGCTCCAATGGAGCGCGTTGAGTTAGCTGACAATTGGACGCTGTCAGCAGCCGACACGATCGCCGCGGATGGCGAAGCCCTCTCGCTATCGGACTATGACGCCGCCGCGTGGTACCGCGTTCGCCGGATGCCGGCCACCGTGTTGGAGATCCTCCGGGAAAACGGGGGCTACGGGGATTTGTACGTCGGGAAGAATCTGCGTGACAACGTGCCGCAGGACCTCTATCGACACGATTGGTGGTACCGCACCCAGTTCACCGCCCCGCAGGGCCAACGAACCTATTTGTTGGGATTCCCCGGCATCAACTACCGCGCCGACATCTGGCTGAACGGACGCCTGGTTGCCAACCACGACGAGGTCGTGGGCATGTACGCCGACCATCAGTTCGATGTCACGCCGCTGATTCGGCCGGGTTTGCCGAATGTGCTGGCGGTCAAAGTGATCCCGGAGCGCGCGCTGCAGGACGTCGATGGCGTGGAGTTGGCCGACAGTTGGAACGACTGGGTCAACTGGGATTACCTCGGGTTTCCGCCGCTCAATGGCGATCCGGACCGGCGCGGAACATCATTCGTCCCCGACCGAAATGCCGGCATCTGGAAGCCGGTGTACCTGACGGCCCTTGGAACCGTGGGAATCGGTGCGGCGACGGTCAATTCGGAACTCCCGCTGCCGCGCACCGACAGCGCCCGGCTGACCATCCATGCCGACGTACACAACTATTCCGCACAACGCACCCGTGGCGTTCTCCGTGCCACCATCACTCGCCCGGACAAGACCACCGTCCACGTCGAACAGGCGGTCCTCCTTGCGCCCGGCGAAGACCAGCAGGTGACCTTCACACCAGATCAGTTCTCACAATTGAACCTTGACCATCCGGACCTGTGGTGGCCCTACACGATGGGCCAGCCGAATCTGCACAACCTTCGGTTGGAATACCGGGTCGACAACCAACTCAGCGATACCAAGGAACTGCGTTTCGGCATCCGGACCGTCCGCCAGTATCGCGACGCGGGATTCTCCGCCGACGGCGGAGACTTCTACCTAGAAGTCAACGACAAGAAGTTTCCGGTGCGCGGCGCCGCATATACGCCCGATCTGCTATTCAGGTACGACCCCGACCGCGAAACCGCAATCCTGCACTACGCCAAGGATTTAGGTCTCAACATGCTGCGGCTTGAGGGCAAGCTCGCCAGCGAACACCTCATCGAGGAAGCCGACGAGCTGGGGATCCCGTTAATGGCCGGCTGGATGTGCTGCAACCAGTGGGAGAAGTGGGAGCAGTGGGACGCCGAAGATGAGCGGGTGGCGATGGACAGTTTGCGCTCACAGATCCGGTCGCTTCGAAGCCACCCGTCGGCGTTCATTTGGGCCAATGGCAGTGACGGGTTGCCGCCGCCGAACATCCGTGCCCGTTACCGGTCCGTTCTCGATCAATTGTATTGGCAGAACCCGATCGTCGACACCGCCTCCCCGCAGGCAAAGGACGCCGACGGCGTAGTGCAGTGGGACGGCATCGATATGACCGGACCGTATACCTGGCGCCCGCCCACCTACTGGTTCAGTGGCCGTTACGGTGCCACCTGGGGGGCATCGGCCGAACAGGGCAGCAATGAACAGATCCCCCCGTTCGCCAGCCTTCGGAAATTCATCCCGCCCGACCAGATGTGGCCGATCAACGACACCTGGTCCTTCCATGCGGGCGCGCAGTACAAGAATGCGGCCCTGCTGAGTGCACAGCGTTCCATCGGGATGCGCTATGGGGTTTCCGACAGCGCCGAGATGTTCGCCGCCAAAGCCCAACTGGCTCAATATGAGTCCGCCCGCGCGCAGTTCGAAGCGTTCGCCGCCGCGGGCTGGGACACCCACAAGATGACGATCTACTGGATGCTGAACAGTCACTGGCCATCGTTCTTCGGGCAGCTGTTCGACTACTACTTGCGCCCGGGAGGCGCCTATTTCGGAGCCAAGAAGGGACTGCGGCCGCTGTCCGTGGTGTTCGATTCGTACGCACGTGGTATCGGCAACTCGGCCCACGTCAGCGTCGTCAACCAGTCGCCGTCGGATGTGGATGGTGTCCATGTCCGCGTCAGGGTCTACGACTTGCAGGGCATCCTCCAGGCGGACGGAACGTCGGACAGCATCAGCGTCCCCGCTGGCGGCGCCGTCGACGCAATGACGCTACCGAGTGGTCTCGCGAAGTCGCCCGTTTTCTTCGTTCGGTGTGAGCTGACGCGCCCGTCCGGGGAAGTCGTTGCGGAGAACGTGTATTGGCAGTCGCAACAGCCCGATGACGTGGGGGATCCGGACAACGACCGGGCGTTCGATTCGATGCAGGCGAGCTGGGCGGACATGACCGCATTGAACTACATGCCACGCGTACCGTTGGACATCACGGCTTTTCACCAGACGGACCCTGGGGGAGTGGTGATCCGGTTGCACAACCCCACGTCGAACGTCGCGTTCTTCGAACGTGCCGAGATCATGTCGACACGCGACGGCGACGAGATCCTGCCGGTCGAGTACGACGACAACTACGTGACCGTGTTTCCCGGGCAGACGGTGGAGATCCGGGGGAGTGTGCCGGCTTCGCTGGCGAACTGGGTTCGGGTGACGGGGTATAACTCGTCGCCAATCACCCTGGCGGTTGAGTAGCATCCGTGGCTTCGCGGGTCGTGTCGGTAGCCTGGAGTGATGCCTGCAGCCTTTGACCTGCGTCAACTGGACGTGCCGGTTGTTCAGGCTGGCATGGGAACGGTAGCGGGGTTCGAACTCGCTGCGGCCGTGTCGGAGGCAGGTGGTCTGGGAACGATCGCCGGTGCGCGTGCCAATGTCGCCGGTGAGGTGGCAGCGGCACGCAGACTTACCGGACGGCCGATCGCGGTGAACCTGTTGCTGCCCTTCGTGCGTCGCGGCGATGTGGAGGCGGCCGCAGCCGCCGATGTGATCGTGACGTTTTGGGGCGTTCCTCGCCGGCTCGCCGCGACCACCTGGTTCCACCAGTGTGGGTCCGTCGAAGAGGCGAAAGCCGCAGAAGCTGCGGGCGCGGACGGTGTGATTGCTCAGGGGGTGGAAGCTGGCGGCCATGTTCGCGGGACGACTCCTGCGCTCGAGTTGCTCGATCAAGTCCGTAAGGCTGTGAGCATTCCTGTGCTGCTCGCGGGCGGAATCGTCCATGCGCAAGGCGTGCGGGAAGCGCTGGATGCCGGTGCGGTCGCCGCCGTCGTCGGGACCCGCTTCCTGCTCAGCGAGGAATGCCGCGCGCACCCGGAGTACAAGCAGCGCTGCCTTGCGGCCAGTGAGACGGTGCTGACCGAGCTGTTCGGACTGGGCTGGCCCGATGCGCCGCACCGGGTGATTCCAAACGAGGCCACTCGACGATGGTTGGGCAGCGATGCGCGCGGGCCGCGCTGGCTTCGCATCGCTAATCGGATCGCGTCCCCACTGGCCAATGCGATGCCGGATGCGGCCCAAAACCGTGCTGTGCGAGTGCAATTGCCTTTGTGGCTGCCGTATGCGATCGCCCAGCCGCCCGCTGCTGACGGACCCGCCGAGTTGGTTGACACGCGTCCGCTTTATGCCGGCGCGAACGTTGGGCGGATCGTTGATGTTCGACCGGCGGCTGAGCTGGTCGGGTTGCTTACTCCGTAGGGCAAGCGGCTCCCGATACGTAGTGGCACTGACGATGCTTGAATTATGACCGGATGACAAGTACTAGTGACCGGACCCCGTGAACTGGTCCACGGCGAACGAGAGTCGTTCATCGATGAGTACGAGTAGCAGGATAGCGGGTCAGGTTGTAGCTCAGGCGGTCCTCGGTCAATCGGTGACTGGGTGCCTTGGATTGCCTGGGGACAGCACGTCGCGGATGAACTCGATTGCATCACGGACGTCGCGGCCCAGGGGGGGCCACCCCATCCAGCCATGGATGCCACCGTCGAGTTCGTACCAACCGATTTCGACGCCCTCGGCTTCGGTCCGCCGCCGAAATGCTCGGGCATCAGGATTGAGCATGTCGTGGGTGCCGGTCATCACCATGATCTTGGGTAAACCGGATAGCTCGCCCATGCCTGGGCTGACCAACGGATGGTCCAGCGGATCACCACCTGCGTAGCAGGTCGCGGCCCGGCGCATGAACGGAAGGTTGAGTATCGGATCGACTCTGGCCACTGCAGGAACCGCGGGATCGGGCAGCCCAGCGTGCAGCCAAGGTGAGAGCAGCACCGCGTCACTCGGTTGCGGCAAGTGCTCTTCCCGGGCTGCGTGACACAATCCCAACGCCAAACCACCGCCGGCCGATTCACCCATGAAAACAACGGATTCCGAATCGTGTACGGCAAGGATTCGGCGATAGACATCGAGGAGAAACGGATAGATCTCCCGGTAGGTGTGCTCGGGCGCGAGCGGAAACATCGGCACGGTAACTGTACGGCGAAGCAGGACTGACAGCTTGGCCAAGAATGGCCAATAGAGCGCTGGCGCGAATTCGACAACATAACAGCCGCCGTGCAAATAGAGCATGTGGCCGTTAAGTCCCGCCCCGTCGGGAAGCTTTGGGCTGATCTCATATACCGGCCACCCGTCGAGGTCATCGCGGATGATGTCCACCTTCTTGAGTACGCGCTTCGGGGGCGATCCTGCGTAAGGGTGGCGTGGCGGTCCAGCTGCCCACCGGTCAATCATGACCGGCCGAAGGGTCAAGTAACGGAGCCGGCTAAGCAACAACGCTTTCGCCAGGCACCGGTGCTGCAACCGCGCGCGGGGATTCACCCTGACGATTATCGACCCACGGAATAACACATGCGAATTTCGGCCCCTCTAGTGCCAGGCTCACAAGACTGCTTGTTGAGCTGGTGACCGCTCCTCGTGGCCTTGGGCGCGACGGCCCAGGGTCGTTCATTAGTGGGTGCAGGTGGCAGCGTAGACGGCTGGGGGTTGGTAGCCCAGTGACGAATGCCGCCGATAGTGGTTGTACTCGTGCTTCCAGTCGCTGCTGACCACACTGGCCTGGGCCATCGACCAGAAGCTGTTGATATTCAAGCATTCGTCGCGGATGCGGGAGTTGAAGGATTCGACGTAGCCGTTTCGCCACGGCTCGCCGGGCGGGATGAAGTGCAGGCTGACCTGACCGGCGGCCCAATCGGCCATTGCGCTGCAGGCTAATTCGGGACCGTTGTCGCATCGCAGGACGGCCGGGTAGGTGCCACGCTCTGCGGCCAGAAGGTCCAGCTGGGCGACGAGGTGCTTGCCGGTGATGCTGCGCTCAACCATCCCACCGAGGCATTCGCGGGTGTGTTCGTCGATGATCGAAACGATCTTGATCGGACGTCCGTCGGTGGTGGAGTCGAACTGGAAGTCCACCGCCCATACTCGGTTGGGCGCATTGGCGATTACAGTCGCTGGTGCGGTGGAGCTGCCGTGGCGTTTGCGGTGGCGGCGCTGCGGTACTCTAAGCCCTTCTTCGCGCCAAAGGCGTTGCAGCTTCTTGTGATTGACTGCCCAGCTTTCAGCGCGAGCGTCGTGATACGCAGGTCGGAACCCACGCCGGGGAATCGAACGCGACTCCTTCCGTCCGCGGACGGGCACAGCCGTGCAGTGGGTCGGAGAAGGTAGGAGACGACCCTTGACTGACCTACCCTGTGCCGTGTCGCCGGACGAATGATTACCGGTCTACAGCAACGACTTGATCGAGTAGGCGAATTCCTTAAGCCACTGCGGCAGCGAACGACTGATAGAGATCACCGGGCAGCGGAGTCTCTAGTTCCCACGTGATGGCCATCGGCTTCTCGCCCACGTGTCCGCGGTAGGTGGCCGGTCCGAGGAACCAGAAAGCGCGGTCATCCGCGCGGAGCCGCGTGAATAGCATGATCGACCGGCCGTCGCGTTTGTGATTGCGATAGCGGAGACCGGTTTCGCTATCGGCGCGAGTCATCGATTGGCTCTCCCAATGGATAAGCGACGGACTGATGGCGTAGTCGCGGTAGCGGGTGGTCGGTGAGAACCTTCCGCTACTCTTGTCGAGGGTGAATGCCAGCAAGTCGGCATTGGCGCTCTTGGCTTCGTAGACTCCTTCCCTCCAAGAAACAGCCTTGGCATGATCACCAATACCGAAGGCGCCCAGGATTTCTACGCGCGAGTACCGGGCGTGCACTTGCAGCGGTACATCGGGATGCTGGTCGAGCACACCGTGCAGGTGGTCGACTCGCTCGGCAAGCTCGACGAGTAGCTGGGCGAGTTCAGCACACACTTGCGGATGCGACCACACGAGATTGACGGCGTCCTGCAGCGAGTTGTTGTTGGTGAGCACCTGGTCACCCAGACTCCCGACAAGCATCCGCACCAGGCGACGCTCCCGCTCCGAGAGTGTGGATACGTCCAGCGGCGTTGGCATCTCGAGAAGACGGCGGTAGGTGGCGATGCGTTCGTCGTCGTCGATGTGGAGCAGACGGCCAAGAGCCCTACGAAGCGAGGTCTCTTGCTCCCCCGATGGCTCAATGGGCACGCCCGCCGCCACGCATAGATCGGACCAGCAACGGGTCCCGTCGTACACGTCAGGCAAATCGAGGCCGGATTCCTCCAGGTATTGCGAGAGGGTGACTTCTGGGTATTCTGGTGCACGACACGCAGTTCCGTCACGCGAGAAGGCCACCGCGACGGAATCGCTTGCCGGAGGCTGCGCAACACGACCTCAGATGCCTTCGCATCTAAATGCATGTAGCACCCTGCCGGCAGGAATGGGAAGCCTTGCTGCACTGCACGTTCGACGTCACGTCGGGTGCCGCCTAGTAAAGCGCGGTAGCGGCGGTCGAAGCGGAACTCTTGGCGATGGTTGCTTACAAAGTCTAGGACGGTGCAGAAGTTCTTCGCCCTGGCTCGGCGGAGTCCGCGCCCAAGTTGCTGGAGAAACAGTGTCGGACTCTCGGTTGGGCGCAGCATGAGCAGGGTGTCCACTGTGGGAACGTCTACGCCTTCGTTGAACAGATCTACAGAGAAGACGACTCTCACCTTGCCGGCCGCGAGGTCGCGTAGGGCTGAGCTGCGGTCAGCGGGCGAGCTGTCGCCCCAGACGGCGACTGCAGGAACACCGTGTCTATTGAAATGCCTTGCCATAAACTGAGCGTGCTCGATGCCGACACAGAAGCCGAGCGCTCGCATCGAGTCGGGATCATCTGCCAATCGCAAAACTTCCTGCAACACGGTGCGTGCCCACGCGTCAGTGCTGGTGTACAAATTGCTGAGCGCTTGGTCATCGTAACCCTGCCCTCGACGCCACGGGATATCAGTGAGGTCCAACCCGTCGTGAATGCCGAAGTACATGAACGGGCAGAGGCGATGTTGATCGATCGCATCCCAAAGCCTTAACTCAGCGGCGATGCGGTCATCGAACCAGTGCAATACTGAAAGATCGTCACTGCGTTCCGGGGTGGCCGTCAGGCCGAGTAGTTCCTGCGGTTGCACATGGTTCAGGAGTTTGCGGTAAGAGGGTGCCGCCGCGTGGTGGAACTCGTCGACGATGACAACGTCGAAATGGTCGGGCGCGAGGTTTTCTAAGTTGGCAGTATTCAGGCTTTGAATCGAAGCGAATACGTGCTCGAAGCGTTGTGGTCGAGAACCGCTGATCCATTTCTCTCCAAAGGAGGCTTCGCGCAACGCGTGGCGGAACGTCGCGAGGCTCTGGTCGAGTATTTCGTTGCGGTGGGCGACAAATAACAACCGAGATCGGGAGAGCTGATCTCGCAGGCGGGCGTAGTCGACCGCAGCCATCACAGTCTTGCCGGTGCCGGTGGCGGCGACGAGGAGGTTCCGATGGTGACCGCGGACGCGTGACAGCGCGATTCTTTCCAAGAGGCGCTCCTGGAATGGTTCGAGGCGAATCTCGATCGGGCTGAGGGCCACCGTTAAACCGTTGTCAGTGCGGCTGGCACGCTCATTCTCTTGGTCAAACCGGTCTGAGTCATACTTGACGAAGTCCACACTCTGCCAGTAGCTCTCGAAGACCGCATTGCATTTCGCGAGGATGTCGGGGTTACGCGCGGCCGACGCGCGGACATTCCATTCGAGGCCAGTGACCTGGGCGGAGTGGGTGAGGTTGGACGAACCCACGTAAGCGGTCGAGAAGCCGGAGCGGCGATGGAAGATCCATGCCTTGGCATGTAGACGGGTCGTGCTGACGTCGTATGAAATGCGGACTTGGGCACCAATGTCCGTTAGCTGCTCGAGGGCTTGGCGCTCTGTGGAGCCGGTGTAGATGGTTGTCAGGACGCGCAGAGCTTTGCCGCGTTCGCAGTGTCGGCGAAGTGAGCAGAGAAGCGGGTTGATACCGCTGCGTCGGATGAAGGCCATGACAACGTCGATTGCGTCCGACGACTCGATCTCGGCATCCAATTGGTGCAGCAGGCCGGGATCACCGGGGGCGTTCGTCAGCAGGGTGGTATCCAACAAAGGGATCAGGGGTTCGACAATGGGCGCCGGTGTACCGTCCGGCCGCCGCTCCAGGATTGCGTGCAGGACCTCGCCTGGTTCTGCCGGCGCCTCTGAGGTGTCTGCTTTGATGACTTGGGCGAGTCGGGTGATCAAGTCGCGCGCCAATTTGATGCCCACTTGGACTCGCTCACGGTCATTGACAGAATCGAGAGCCTGTTGAATATATCGACTGAGGTGCAACGCGATTCGGTCTGCCGCCTCGGCGGTACGTAGCGGTTGAACATCATCGTGGAAGCGTGTGTTGATTGGCCGGAGTTCGGCCCTTAGCGCCTCGGTGATAAGAACCTCATAGATCCCAGGCTCCATTGGGGTCACTGTGAAAACCCCTGTAGTCCTTGGGCACGATGTTCAGCGGGTTGGCTACCGCCGTCGGCTTGCGGTGCCGCTTCCTTATTCGTGATCACGTCTCCTCATGCATGCCGCTCTAAACTTGTTTGTTCTTATACTGCCCAGCGCACGGCTGCGCCCTGCCGCCTACGCCGGCTCGTCGTAATCGACCCCACTCGCTAGATCTTCACACTGCACTACCTCCACATCCCCCCGCGCTCGCAGAAACGGACCCGCCCCCCGATCCCCGGCAACGCAAGAGATCACCTCACCGAAGTACCGCCGCGCGATAACCACCGGATGCCCAGGCCGCTCCCCAAAGTAAGCTTGCGCCAGCCCACTACGAGACCCCAACGCCCGCTGCACCACTCGCGCCACCACCGCCGCACCAACATCCGGTGTATCAACCACATGCAGCACCGCATACTGAGCGCCCACCGTCGCAGCCTCCGTCAACCCAGCCCGCACGGACGCGCTCAACCCGATCTGCCAGTCGGACGCAGTAACCCCGATGACGTCGTCGGGCAAGGCCACAGTCGCAGCCCCCAGCACGACAAGAACGACATCACACCCTCCATCCCGCAACGCCGCCACCGCCGAATCGAGCCATCCGGTCACAAGCACTTTCGGCTTGCCGTAGCGCCGACCCGCGCCAGCCGCTAGCAGCACACCAACAACACCAGCCAAACTAGCGACCACCCAACGGCGCGGCGCCAACAGAACCAGAAGCCACAGAAACCGGACCAATCAGCTTCGGCGCCAGAGTATTCGCGTTCTCACCCGCCCGGGCCAGCGAGTACTTGCGAACCTCGGCCCCGCCCGGCGCCGCTGCACTCACCAACAAATCCGCGCCCGTGACAGTGCTTGTCGTCGCTACCGTCACCGCACCAGCATTAACAAAAGGCTCGAACGACGCCGTCTGCCGGAACATCACGTGCCCGGAATGCGCATCCGGGCTGTGCGTGTACATGACAGGCGCCCCGTCCAGCCGCGAACCCGACGACCACACCCGCACCGTGCCGCGGTCGGCGAGCTGTCCGGTGATAATGCTCTGCGCGCCGCCCTCTTCGCCCGCGACCCACCCCGTCGCCAGCGAGATGCCGCCGGTATAACCCGCGTCGAAAGCGGAGAACTCGGTCACCAATGCGGGCGCACCGGGCCCACCAGACGGACCGCCGGAACGTGCAGTTGGAGTGAACAGGTCGTACCGGAACACCTTCACCTGCGCCGGACCTCCCGGGCCGGGCCCGGTGATGATGTTCTGCCGTCCCTGCTCATAGCTGACCAGCCCGGTGGCCACGGTGACGCCGGTCTGCGACCCGGGGTAGGGCTTGAAGCTTGAGAACACCTCGGGTGCCTTGCCCACCGCCGGCAGCTTCGAGGAGAACACCTTCACCTCCGACTCCACACCCGGACCGGTCCCGACGATGATGTTGTCCGCCATCGGATTTGCGTCGATGTTCGCGGCCGCCACGTTCACGCCACCCTTGAAGCCGGCGTCGAACGGCGCGAACCGGGCCAACTCGGTCTTGAACGCGTCGGCGCCGCTGTACACGACCACCTCCGGAGCCACCCCGGCACCGGTGCCGACGACGAGGTCAAGGATGGTGTCGCCGTTGACGTCAGCCATCGCCACCGAGGGCGCCCCTTCGAACGCCGGGAACGGCGTGACGGTCGTAATCACCTTGTCCCCGTTGCCATCGAGCACCTGGACGGCCGCCGGGAAGCCCGGCCGACCCGGGACCCCCACCGCATACGTCGACACCTGGGGGATCACGTTCACGGTGGCCATCAAACCGTTGTCCTCGTGGTTGAGGCGATGGCAGTGGATGACGTAAGTGCCGCCGAACTCCTCGAATTCGGTGCGGAACGTGAGAGACGATGGAGCGGTGGCGTTGTCGTGCGCATCGACGATCGGCGGCGGTACATTGGCGGTGTCAACACTGAACATCTGCACACCGGTCGTGGTGTTGGCGGTCGGATTTACCACCTGCATCACCTGATAGTCGTTGACGTGGATGTGCATTGGGTGACCGTCGTTGTTGTAGTTGACAATTCGCCACTCTTCCATCGTGTTCAGCCGGGGCTGAATCAACGGAATGTTAGGGAAGATGTTGCCGTCGAACTGATAGGTGAACGCCTTCGCATCGCTCTTGCTCGCATAGTTGTTGCCGAACCCACCGGAGATCGTCAGCTCACGGGTGTAGTCGGGCGTGCGTACCGAGTCGTCGCGGAACGAAGTGGGCGAGTTCAATTCCATCCCCGGTTCGAACACGGTGGTCCGCCCCTCACCGTTGTCGGCCGTGGCACGTATCAACGTCTGAGTGGGATAGGCGAAGAACCCGTCGGCGTAGCTGACGAATCTGGGCTCTACGTTGAGTTCCCCCAGCACGGCCGGTGGGATCTTGGCGCCGTTATTGGTATATAGCACAGCCTGACTCGTCCTGGGCTTGCCGCCCTGCATCGGCGGCATCTCCAGCACAAGATCACCGGTCTTGGGCATGGTCACCGCGATCGCGAACCGGGACGCCGGCGGAATAAATAGCAGCGAACCGTCGCCGTCGACCGGCCGCTGCACCGTGGGACACGGATTGCCGTCCTGGCCCACGATGGCGAACTTGGGATGGTTACCGGTCGCAGTCTCCGTCAATTGCATTGACATGTAGGCGATGTCACTGATGTTGGCCAACACCCAGATCTCGGTTTGACCCGGCTTGATCTTCAACCGCGGCTGAAACTGCCCGTTGACGGTGAACTGCACATCGCGCTGATTGTCGGGCAACCCAGGGTCGGCAGGGACGTTAACGGTCGGGCTGGTGAAACTCTGCAGGTTCGTCGGAATGAACTGGTTGGCGCCACGCTTGTTGTCGACCGACAACGGCCCTTCGTGCCAACCGCTGATGTACTGAGCGCCCTTGGAGGTCTGCGCGAAGTTCACCGGCGCCAGGCTGCTGGGGTAGGTGCCGTCGGCGAGTTGGTTACCCTCCGGTGGTTTCAAGGTGTTGACCCACTGCTCCCAGTACGGGTTGTTCAGTTGATGCCCACCGTTTTTGCGGTCGAACACGAAGTTGTACTGCAACGCCATGTCCCGGATCGGAATGTTGTTCTTCGTCACCAGAGGCAGCGCGCCGTCGGGACGCCCGATCTCCAACAACCCCGCGAGACCGAGATAGGTGTGCAGCGCTGTCAACATGTGCCGGTGGCTGTGGTACCAATACAGGCCCTGCGGCATGTTTTTCGGCAGGGGGTAGTCATAGGTGTTGCCCATCCCGGCCGGGATGTTCAGCAGCACATTGTCGGCATTGCCCGACGGGCTGACATGCAGCCCATGCGTATGCAGATTCAGCGGCGACGACGTCAACGCGGGCGGAAACAGCGGAACCTGCTCGTTGACCGGCACGTAGGACGGATCGTTGAAGTCGGCGATCGTCAGACCCTGTAAATCATTGTCGTAGTGCACGATCAGCCGCTCGCCGGGGTTGACCCGCAACGTGGGAGCCGGATAGACATTGTCGCCCTTGGTTGAGCCGTCCGAACTCGTCCCCTTCATGAGCTCGTAGCCGTACACCAGGAAATTGGTCACCGGTTCTTTCACGGTGTCGAGGTTGACGGTGCCCTGGTGCGCGGACAGCCGGACCTCGAGCACACCGTCCTTGCTCGACAACCGCACCGGTTCCTTGAAGTCGGCCGGATGGCCGTCCTTCCCGGCGTTGACGCCGATCTCAGGGTGCGCCTGGTTGTGCCGCGGCGAACAGGACAGCGTCATCGCCACCAACAACACCACAAGTGCCAGCGCGACAGCGCTTTTCCTCGGTCGGATCACGACGCACCCCAATTCGCAGCTGGGTGAAGCTTTGCCGATGGGAGATTACGCCGCCCAACGAGCAAATGGGTCAGATCGCGGTTTCCTGTGCGCACAGCGCCAGCCAGTTACCGCCCTCGAGCACGAACACGTCGGTGAAACGCTCGCGGTGCACGCCGCGGCTGCCGGAATTGATGGTGTTCACGCCATGCACGACGGCGACATCCCCGGCGAAGTCGACGACCTGTTCGGACGGGGTCATCGTCAGCGATAACGGCTTGGTGTTGGCGATCTCGGCGGCCCGGTCGAGAAAACGACCGTCGCTGGTGGTGTGGCGGTAGTTCGGACTCAGGATCGACTCGATCGTCGCGGCGTCGCCGTCGGTGATCGCCGTCAGCCACCGCGCCTCCTGCGCAAGCACATCGGCGCACGGTCCGCTCACGATCGCGGTGTCCGTACACACGTCAGAAGCCCTGGCGACCGCCGGGGCAACGGTCAGCCCCGCAACCAGCACAGCCACAGCGACGAGCCTCATGGTCCGGGAACCCCCACTCTGGGTGACTGCAACGCGCTGAAGATCCGGTCGGGCGTCAGCGGCAGCCCGCGGTATCGGACTCCGGTCGCGTCGTGAACGGCGTTGGCTATTGCCGGCGCCACCGGATTGATGCAGCATTCGGCGATTCCCTTGGAGCCCGCCGGGCCCGCCGAGTCGGTCGAGTCGACCAGGATCACCTCCGTGCGTGGGGCGTCGGCGTAGGTGGGGATGCGGTAGTTGCGCAGATTCGGATTGGTCATGACGCCGTTCTCGTCGACGTGATGGTGCTCGGTCAGCACGAAGCCAAGGCCTTGGGTCACGCCGCCTTCGATCTGTCCCCGCACCTGCGCGGGATTGATGACCACGCCGGCATCGGTGGCCTGCACGCTGTAGAGGATGCGGATCTCGCCGGTGATCCGGTGCACCGCAACGCGGAAGCCGTGTGCGTTGTAGGTGAGGCTGCGCGGTGAGCCGTACGCCTTGCGCGATTCGGTCAACCGGATGCCGCGATCCGTGGCGGCTGCGGCGAGGTCGGTTAGTAGCACCCGCGCGTCACCGCAGCGCACGGCATCGTCGTCCATGGTGCAGGACGCGACGTCGATGCCGGTGTGCGCAGCAGCGAAACGCAGGATCCGCTCGCGCAGCGCGGCCGACGTGTATTGAACGGCGTTGCCGGCGACGAACAGTCCGGCGCTGGCGAAAGCACCGGTGTCGAATCCGGTGCGGTCGGTGTCGGACTGGACGAGCCGGATCCGGTTCGGAGTGGTGCCCAGCTGGGCGGCGGCGATCTGGACGTGGGCAGTCGATGTTCCTTCGCCGAATTCCACCGTGCCGATGGCGATCTCGTAGGTGCCATCTCGGTCGAGCGTGGCCCGCCCGACCGAGATGTGTTCGGTCGGCGGTGCGGTCTCGTGCATCGAAATCGCCGCGCCGGTCCCTACGTGCCAGTTCTCGTCCAGTGCGTGCCCGTTGGGCTGCACGCGCAACGCGGCCTCGACCCGGTCGATGCACTGCACCAGCCCGTCCTCGGTGAACGCGACGTCGTCGGCTTCGTCGTGGATCGACAGCAGCGGATCGCCGGGCCGGATGATGTTGCGGCGGCGCAACTCCAGCGGATCCATGCCGAGCGCGACGGCCAGCTCGTGCATCGCCGACTCCATCGCGAACGCCGGCTGCGTCATGCCGTACCCGCGCAGCGCACCACTGGGCATGGTGTTGGTGTACACCGAATACGCGTCGAATCTCTTATTGGGACAGCGGTATATCGCGACCGCGGCCCCACCGGCGAACAGCGTCTCGCCGCCGTGATTGCCGTAGGCGCCGGTATTGGAGATGTTGCGGAACCGGATCGCGGTGAGCGTCCCGTCGTGGCGAGCACCCAGCTTGACGGTGATCTTCATCGGGTGCCGGGGAGAGGCCGTGATGAATTCCTCCTCGCGGGTGTACTCCCACGAGACCGGACGGCCGGTGTCCAGCGCGGCCAGCGCCACCAAGTCCTCGCTGATCACCTCCTGCTTGCCGCCGAAGCCGCCGCCGACCCGCTTGCAGAACACCCGTAGCTGGTCGGGGCGTAAATGGAAGAGGTGGGCCAGTTTGCCCTTGGCAATCGACGGTGATTGCGAGCTGGTGCGCACGTGCAGCCGGCCGTCTTCCATCCAGGCGATCGACCCGTGCGTCTCCAGATGTGCGTGCTGCACGCGCGGTGAGAAGTAGGTGCCTTCGTGGATGACGTCGGCCTCGGCGAATCCCGCGGCTGTGTCGCCGATTTCGCCGTGCAGCTCCAGCAGGATGTTGCGCTTGGGGTCCTGCACGAACGGGTCGTCGAAGCCGTGCAGCTGCGGCGCGCCGTCCTCCATCGCCGCCTCGGGATCGAAAACCGCGGGCAGCAACTCATATTCGACGACAACCTTGTGGCACCCCTCCTCGGCGGCGCCGATGCTGTCGGCCAGCACCGCGACCACCCGCTGGCCGACGAACCGCATCACGTTGTCCAGGATGTACGTGTCATCTGGGTCGACGAGGTGATCGGTGTGGATCGCGGTGGTGAACCGCTTGCGCGGCACGTCTTCCCACGTGTAGACACGATGCACCCCGGGCACGGCCAGCGCCGCGGATTTGTCGATCGAAACGATGCGGGCATGGGCGTGCGGCGAATGCAGCACCTTCAGATGGAGCATGCCCGGCAGCTCCGTGTCCATCGTGTATTCGGCGCGGCCGCTCACGACTTCCGATCCGGCGGGCGCGCCGACGCTCGCGCCGATCGCCTGGCCGGGCGCTGCCTCTTCTATTGTGGTGACGCCATTGATGGCATCCTCGATCGCGCGGTAACCGGTGCAGCGGCACAGGTTCCCCTTCAGCGCGCGGGGGAGGTCCGTCCGTTGTTCGTCGGTCAGCGCGCACGCCGTCATGATCATGCCGGGAGTGCAGAAGCCGCACTGGAATCCGGGGGAGTCGCGGAACTGCCGCTGCATTGGATGCAGGTCTTCGGGGGAACCGAGGCCCTCGATCGTCGTCACCTCGAGTCCGTCGGCGCGGAAGGCCGGCGTGATGCAGCTGTGCACGGGCTGCCCGTCCAGCCAGACCGTGCACGCGCCGCAATCACCTGCGTCGCAACCCTTTTTGACGCCATAGCAACCCAATTGGCGAAGGAAGGTCCGCAGGCACTGACCCGGCCTTGGTTCCTTCGCGAACGACTCGCCGTTGACCGTGTAGCTCACCGCACGCCGCCGAGTTCGATGCGGATCTCTTCGGCGTAGTGCTTGGCCAGGTGGCGCCGGTGCTCGGGTGTGCCGTTGGCGTCGGCGAACCAGACCTCGTTCGGTATCGCATCAATGCTGTCCTGCAGGGCGTCGGCGTCGGGAAGCGTGCCGAATTGCAGCACCACCGGGCGCGTGGTCGCGGCGGTGATGCTCAGTGTCAGATCATCGCCGGTTTGGGTGCCGACCATGAAGATGGTGGAGCGGCCGAGCTTGGTCAGGGTGAAGCGCCGCTGGGCGTAGCGGCGTTGTAGGGCATGGGTGGGAAGGTGGATGCTGCGCAGGATTTCCCCGGGCGCCAGCACGTTTTGGTGGTTGCCGACGACGAAATCCTTGGCCGCGACCCTGCGTTCGGTTCCGTCGGCGGCCCACAGGCGATAGGTCGCGTCGAGCGCCACCGTCATGGTGATCATCGGTCCGGCGGGCAGCGCCATGCAGATGTTGCCGCCCACCGTCGCCGCGTTCCACACCTTGAACGACGCCAGGAACGCCTCGCAGCTGGTCCGCAATAGCCGACCGGCCGCCCATTTTTGGGGCGGTAGGAAATCGTGCAGTTCCTTGACCGTGCAGGTGGCCGCGATCTCGAGACCGTGAGCGTCGGCCACCAGGCTGGGCCAGTCAAGTGCGGTCAGGTCGAGCAGCCGCAACACGGCGGGTTGCGGTTCAGAGAAGAGCCACGTTCCGCCGGCCAGCCATGCATCTCCGGTGCGCCAGGCCGCGCCCGGCCGATCGGGCGGGCGGCGCAAAACGTCAACCACCGAGTTGAGATCCGTGTGAGCCTCCCAGGACTAGCGGTCAAAGCTGACCAACTTTAGATTGTCCCGGGCGGTGTGTGGGTCACTTTGCCGGGGGCGGAGCTACGAATCTTCCTCCGCTAGCCGCGGAATCAATCCACCCGCCAACACATCCTTGACCTGCCGCGGCGAAAGCCGATGCCGCACGGTGAAAGACGAGTCCTTGGTGACGTTCTCGACCTGCAGAGTGTCCGAATCGGCCAGCCCATCCAGGTTCTGGATGCGGAGTTTGTCGTCCTGATCGACCGAGTCGTAATCATCCGGATTCTCGAACTCGACCGCGAGGATCCCGTAGTTGGCGAGGTTTTGCCAGTGGATGCGGGCGAACGACTTGGCGATGACGACCCGCAACCCGAGGTAGCGGGGGGCGATCGCGGCGTGCTCGCGCGAGGAGCCCTGACCGTAGTTCTCGCCGGCGACGATGATGTGCCCGCTCTCCTCGGCCTCCTGCGCGCGCTCCGGATAGGAGTCGTCGACCCGGGTGAAGCTGAACATTGCCAGCTTCGGGATGTTGGACCGGAACGGCAGTGCTTGCACACCGGCGGGGGAGATCTCGTCGGTGGAGATGTTGTCGCCAACCTTGAGCAGCACCGGCGCCTCCAGCTCCTCGGGCAGCGGTGACAGTTCCGGCAGGCTGGAGATGTTGGGGCCCTTCACCGGTTCCACCTTTTGGGCTTCCTCGGGGTCGAGCGGCGGCACCAGCATCGCGGTGTTGACCGAATTCTCTTCGGGCAGATCAAGTTTCGGGTATTCCATGCCGACCTCGCGGGCCCAGTCCCGCGGATCGGTGATCACGCCGGTCAGCGCCGACGCCGCGGCGGTTTCCGGCGAGCACAACCACACCGAATCTTCCTTGGTGCCGGAACGGCCGGGGAAGTTGCGCGGCATGGTGCGCAGCGAGTTGCGGCCCACGGCCGGGGCCTGACCCATGCCGATGCAGCCCATGCACCCGGCCTGGTGGATGCGCGCACCGCCCATCACGAGTTCCAGGGTCGCGCCCATCTTCGTCAGGTCGGCCAGGATCTCGCGCGACGTCGGGTTGATGTCGAAGCTGACCTGCGGCGCGGTCTGCCGGTTGGCCACCATCGCCGCCGCGATCGCGAAGTCACGCAGTCCGGGATTGGCGCTGGACCCGATCACCGCTTGCGCGATCTCCTCGCCGGCTACTTCCCGCACCGGCACCACGTTGCCCGGCGAGGACGGCTTGGCGATCAGCGGCTCGATCTCGGATAGGTCGATCGTGTCCTCGACGTCATAGTCGCACCCGTCGTCGGCCAGCAGCTCCACCCAGTCGTCCTCGCGTCCTTCGGCGCGCAGGAACTCGCGCACGGCGTCGTCGCTGGGGAACACCGTCGTCGTGGCGCCGAGTTCCGCACCCATATTCGCGATCACGTGCCGATCCATCGCGGTCAGGTTGGCCAGGCCGGGACCGTAGTACTCGATGATTCGGTTGACCCCGCCCTTGACGTCGTGGCGGCGCAGCATTTCCAGGATCACGTCTTTGGCCGAGCACCACTCCGGCAGTTCGCCTTCCAGCCGGACGCCCCATACCTCCGGCATCCGGATGTGCAGCGGCCGCCCGGTGATGGCCAGCGCTACCTCGAGCCCACCGACACCGATCGCCAGCATGCCCAGCGAACCGGCGGCCGGCGTGTGCGAATCGGATCCCACCATGGTCTTCCCCGGGACACCGAACCGCTGCATGTGGGTGGGGTGCGAGACGCCGTTGCCGGGTTTGGAGAACCACAGGCCGAAGCGTTGCGCCGCGGTGCGCAGGTATTCGTGGTCCTCGGCGTTTTTCTCGTCACCCTGCAGCAGGTTGTGGTCGACGTACTGCACGCTGACGTCGGTCTGTGCCTGGTCGAGGCCGAGCGCTTCGAGTTCCTGCATCACCAGCGTGCCGGTCGCGTCCTGGGTCAGCGTCTGGTCGATGTGGATCGCGATCTCTTCCCCGGGTTTCATCTCGCCGGACTCCAGGTGGGAATCGATCAGCTTGTAGGTGAGATTCATGGACATCCTTGGCTCCCTCCTGACCGCGACGGGTGACGCGCCGCTTGGAGGGGGATACCCCATAAATTCCGGTAGTACTGCCGCCTACCGCGGCAAGACCTCCTCGATCGCGCTGATCACCTCCGGTGCGTCCGGCTCGGTCCTCGGCCGGAACCGCTTGACCACCTCACCGTCGGGCGCCACCAGAAACTTCTCGAAGTTCCACTGGATGTCGCCGGCGTTGCCGTCGGAGTCGGTCGCCTTGGTGAGCTCGGCGTAGAGCGGGTGGCGGTCGTCGCCGTTGACGTCGGTCTTGGCCAGCAGGGGGAAGGTCACCCCGTAGGTCGTCGAGCAGAACGTCTGGATCTCTTCGGCGGTGCCGGGCTCCTGGCCCATGAACTGATTGCACGGGACACCGACGACCGTCAGGCCGCGGTCGCCATAGTCCTTGGCGAGCTTCTCCAATCCCGCGTACTGCGGGGTGAGTCCGCACTTGGAGGCGACGTTCACGACAAGCGTTGCGCCGTCGGACAATTCGGCCAGCGTGGCCGGCTTGCCGTCGAGCGTGGTCAGGGGAATGTCTTTGATAGTCACGCCGCTGACGCTAACACTGCTCGGCTCGGGTATACGGCCGGGCGGTCGCGGTAGATTGCCGTATGCGGATTGTTCGCTCGTTCGGTGTGCTTCTAACGACCCTGATGACCCTGGCGACAACATTGCTGCTGGCCATCCCGGTCGCGGCGCAGCCACCGGACAAGCTCACCGACCACATCACCGACAGCAATCACGTGCTGACCGATTCGGGACGAGCGGCGGTCAGCTCGGCCATCGACCGGCTCTACCGCGACCGGCACATTCAACTATGGGTGGCCTACGTCGACAACTTCTCCCGCTTCAAGCCCGAGAACTGGGCCGTCCGCACCCGCGACGCCAGCGGGATGGGCTACCACGACGCGCTGCTGGCCGTGGCAACGAACACCAAGAACCCCGACGCGTACACGTTCACCCTGCCGAAAGGTCTCAGCGCAGACGAGCTGAACAGCTTGCAGCGCAATCAAATTGAGCCTGCGGTGAAAGCCAAGGACTGGACCGCCGCCGCCCTCGCCACCGCCGACGCGTTGAACAAATCGGCAAGCGCGCCTTCGCGGAACTGGCTGCCGATCGTGATCGCCGTCGTCGTCGTGGTGCTGCTCCTGGTGCTGGTTCTCCTGTTTGTTCGGGCGCGGCGCCGGCGCAGAGCCCACGCGCCGGGCCCGCTCGATGTGAGCATCGGAGGCGGCGATCTGCCGCTCGACCAGGCGTTGGCCCGGGCAGACGCCAGACTGGACCAAATAACGGACTACGTCACCAGGCACCGCAAGAACGTCGGCGCCGAAGCTCAGAAGCAGTTCGCGCAGGCCAAACAGCAGCTAACGGCGGCGCACGACAAGCAAGCGACCAACCCCTCCGACGCGATCGGCCATGCCAACGCGGCATCGACGCTGGCCGCGAAGGCGCAGACGCTGGCCAACGCGGACGTGCTCAAGGCCCACCGCGGCAAGTAGCCGTCAGTTGTATTTCGTGCTCCCCGCGATCGGGTGCGTCGTGCTGATCAACTTCGCGATGCAGTGATCCCTGTCGAATCCATTGCTCTTGCACCAGTTCAACGCACCTTGGGCATCGAGGAATGTGGTGCCGGCAATGCTCACCCAGTAGTCCGGCTCGGAGAACGTCGACCAGTCGCCCGACCACAGCAGCTTCGCGTTGTACAGCTGGCGCAGCCGTAGATGCTCCTGCAACGCCATCGCGTTGTCCCAACGGACGCCACCCTCGATGGTTCCAGGACGCTTGGAACTGAGTTGCGGAACCCAGTGGCCGACGGCCTGCGTCGCAACAAGGGGGCGGTCGTTGTTCACGTACTGCCTCAACTGTTGCTCGGCATCCGGCGCCGCGGACGTCGTAATTGTCGGCGCCGGACGCGAGGCCGAGGCCGATGTCGTTGAGTAGGACGGCTCGACGGTGACCGTGTGCGTGGGCTGGTAGGTCGGGGGTCCGGGGGGGGGGTAGGCGACCGTCGTCGGAGACGGATCAGAGTCGGAATTCCCCACGAATGCCACCACCAGCACGATGACAACGACCACCAGCGCCGCCGCGATCGCGATCAACGTGGGCACCAGGTACTTGCGGGAGTCGTCAGCGCTGTACGGCGGAACCGTTGGGGGCGGCGGGAAGCGGTAGTGCTGATGTCCGCCGGGCGGTGGTGGGTTGTGCGGCGCGAAGATCGTATCCGCGGTCGCCGTCGCCGATTCACCCGCGGACAGCGCACGCTTGGCGGCCCGCGCCAGCGCACCCGCACTGCCGTAGCGGTCGTCGGGATCTTTGGCCATGCCCCGGGCGATCACCTCGTCGAGCGCGGCGGGAATGCCCTTCCGCACCGCACTGGGTCGCGGCGGCAGCGACGACAAATGACCGGCGATCACCTGTTGGTGACCACCGGCGAACGGCTGACGACCGGTCAAGGCTTCGTACAGCACGCACGCCAGCGCGTAGACATCGACCGCCGCGGTGGCGGGCTGATTGCTGTTCAGCCGTTCGGGTGCCATGTAGGCGAAGCTGCCCACCTGGTAGCCCGTCATCGTCAGGTGCGTTTCGCCGCGCGCTTCGGCGATGCCGAAGTCGACCAGGTAGGCGAAATCGTCGGGCGTGACGATGATGTTCTGCGGTTTGACGTCGCGATGGATCAACCCGTTGGCATGCGCCGCGTCCAAAGCGGCGGCAACCTGGCGGATGATGTCGATCGCTCGTTCGGGCGTCAGCGCCTGCCGCTCGAGGATCTCGTGCAGCGTCTGACCGTTGACCAGTCGCATGTCGATGTACAGCGTGTGGTCGATCTCGCCCCAGTCGTGAATCGGAATGACATGTGGCTCTTGCAGAATCGCAGCCGCGTGTGACTCGCGAAGAAAGCGCTCACGGAACGTGTCGTCGTCCGCGAACTGCTCGGTGAGCACCTTTAGTGCCACGGCTCTGCGCTTGTCGGTGTCGAACGCCTCGTACACCTCGCCCATGCCGCCCTTGCCAAGCAGCCGGCTCACTTCATATTTGCCGAACGTTCCGCCGACGAGCGATTTCATGCCGTTTCCTCCTGTCGGCAAGTATGCGACTGGGGTACGACAACCTGCAGGCGTTTGCCGAGGCGATTTTTCCGCGGACCGGCGACGATCCTTGCGGCCCTGAGTCTTTCGTGACGAAAGTGGCTCAAGAGGGTGATGTTGCTACAGAGGCAGCATTATGGCTCGCGCGCCCCGCTGATCCCGTGCCGCTTCCGCGCACCGCGCGGCACAGTCAAGTTAGCGAAGGGCAGCGGCAGGTCGGGATCGCGGACGGCCGCCCGCGCCGGCGCGGACACGCCACTCACAAAGGTGTCGAGCATCGCGCGTTCTGCGGCGTCGACGGACGCGCACGGCGCATAGTGCACCCACAGCTGGTCCAGATTGGCCAAGGTCTTCAGCGGCCAGCCGCCGGCGTGCGGCTTCCGGGCACCGAGCGCCGTCTTGTAGTACTGCCGCACCCGCCGGGCAACCGAGGTCCCCGCCAGTCCGATGTAGAGAACCGTTTCGTCGGCCAGCCACATCGAAGCAAGGCGATCGGCGAGGGCGTCGGCGGTGGGCCGTCGACCGTCCAGCAGGAGCTCGGGGCGTGCATCGAGCAACTGCTGCACGGCGGCGGCCGAAACCGGGCAAACCGGTTCTGTGGCAAGGTTATCCGGCGCTTCGGCGATCGCGACGAGGTATACGCCCGGTTCGTCGAGCTGCACCCGTTGGTGCCATCGAGTCGCTCCGGCCCAGTCGAGTTGGACGGCCCGCAAGAGACTTTCAACGGTTGACGGCATGCCTATTGGCCAGCCGTCCCGGCCCGATGTCGATTCAACCCACGGGCGATGTCGCTACGGCTGGGGCTCGTAGAACCGCGCGCACTCGGGTGTCCATAGGACGCCCTGCTCCCGCTGAATCCTGCAGTAAGCAATCATTTCTTCGACCGCACCCGGATCTTCTTCTCCGCAAGTGTGATTCAGCAGGCACGGGTCTTCGGGCGTCGCGGTAATCGAGACCGGGCTGTTGGTAAACGTATCGGCCGCACCGGCACCGATGCTGACCGCCAAGCCGGCGGACACAGCGAGCACCCAGAGTAACCGCGTCGAACGGCGAGCGACGCCAGTCCGTGACGCCGTACATGCGGACAATTGTTTGACCATCTACTGCTCCTTTCATAGCTGGCGGCTCATTATGGCAATTAATTCTGGAAGTCGCCTGTCGAGAGATGTTGCGGGCTCCGCTGCCGCGCCCAGCCAGCCGGTCTCCAAACGCCAGCGCGCTGACATGCCCTGCTGCACAATCGCTTTCAGACGGGCCGAAACTACCTATTGCACTTCACCAGGAACCATCGGTGCATTCAGGCTGGTGTTGTACTGCGGGCAGTACGCCAACGTCGCGGCGTTCACGACATTCAGGGCGGTGCGCTCGTCGTCAATGCTGGACCCGGTGGCCAAGCCCAGCGTGCCCACGCCGTTGCCGGCGAGTACCAAACCGGCCGCCTGCAGGTCGGTTTGGCCTTGCGACCTTGCGGCGCACACCTGCTCCGCCAGTGGAATGACCTCCCGGGCGGCGGCTTCCGACGTCGGCGGAGTGAATACGCGCGTCATGTAGTCGACGAAGAAAGTTTCGCCGCTGCCCGGGCCCGGCTCCGCGTGCGCGGCAGGTGCGAACGCGATCGCCAGCACCGCGATTGCCGGCGTTACTCGAATTGCGAAGCCCGACACGTGTCCTCCCACCGTCTGTTTGGTCAGCGGAGCTTACCGGTCAATCCCGCCGCAAAGGGGCAGACGCGCGGAGATTGTTTGCTGAGCAGTAGTACGGCAAGAATCGTCGGAGACGAGTGTAGGAGGGGTCAATGCCGGTGTCCGGTGCGCTGAAGAAACGCACCATTCGCGGGCTCGCCGCGTTTCTCGTCTACCTCCTCGGTGCCCTCCTGCTCACCTTCCGCGCTTGGAGCGACCCGGCCCACGGCTGGGCGGGCAACTGTTGCGACCAGCAACAGACTATCTGGTACCTCGGCTGGACCCCGCACGCGCTGGCGAACGGCCTCGACCCGTTCTTCACCACCCAGATCGGCGCTCCCGCCGGCGTGAACCTGATGTGGAACACGCCGATGACGCTGCTCGGACTCCTCGGCTGGCTGCCCGCCAAGATCGGCGGCCCGATTTTCGGGTTCAACGTGCTGATGGTCCTCGGTATCACCCTCAGCGGATTTACCGCGTGGCTTGCGATCCGCCGCTACACCGGTGACGGCCTGGGCCCGATGGTCGGTGGCGCCGTCTATGCCTTCTCGCCGTACGTCGCATCGCACGCGGCGTTGCACCTCAACCTGACCACGGCCTGGGTGCCGCCGCTGTTCCTGCTCGTGCTCGACGAGCTCCTGGTCACCCGACGAAGACCGCCTTGGAAGTCCGGGATTACGCTTGGAATCCTCAGCGCCGCACAGCTTTACATCACTGAGGAGATGCTCGCCGCGAGCGTGCTGGCGGCCGCAGTGCTTGTCATCGTGATGGCGTTGGTGCGCCGGGAGGGCCGAACACGAGAAGCCGCCGCCCGGCTCGCGACCGCACTCGGCGTCGCCACTCTCACTTTCCTGACCCTAACGGCTTACCCGCTGGCCGTCCAGTTCTTCGGGCCGCAACGGATCAACGGCCAGGTGCAGGATCCCAAAATCTTCTCGACCGATCTGCTGAACCTGGTCCTCCCGACGCCCTACCAGCTCATCGCTCCGGACGCGGCCACCGACGTGTCGGAAAAGTTCAGCGGCCTCTATCACGAGGCGACGGGCTACCTCGGCCTGCCGCTCATCGTGCTGATCGTCGTGGTCGCGATCCGCCAGTGGGGCGACTTGCGGGTCCGCATCGCGACCATCACCGGGGCGCTCATTCTCGTGCTCTCGCTTGGGCCAGAACTGCACGTCGGCAACAACGCGTGGCACATTCCGCTGCCGTGGTTGCTCTTCGCGAAGCTGCCGCTGCTCAAACATCTTCTGCCGGGACGGTTTACGTTGTTCGTCTGGCTCGCAGTCGCCGTGGTCATCGCGATCACCGTCCAGCGCGCCACCAAACTGGACCCGCGCAACCGGGCGCGGTGGCTTGTCGCGACCGCGGCCGCGCTCGTCGTCATCCTGCCCGCCCCGCTGGAGCACAGGGCGTCCTACACACCGCTGTTCTTCCGCACCTGGGCAAGCCAGGGCATCAAGCCCGACGAAACCGTCCTCGTCGCCCCGTACTTCCTCGACGCGGCCGGCCGCGCCGAGCCGATGCTGTGGGCCGCCGAGGCCGACTACGGGCTGCGGATGCCCGAGGCCTACGCCTACATGCCGCAACCGGACGGCCGCACGCGCACCGGGCCGCCGCCGACGCGGCTGGCCCAGATCATGCTGATGATCCAGGACGACAAGATTCCCGTGCTGGCGCGCGACGAGGTGCGCGCCCAGATCGCTGCCGACCTGCGTGCCGCCGACGTGCGGCACGTGATCGTGGGGCCGATGCAGGAATGGCCGGCCATGTTTGCGTTCTTCACCGACCTGTTCGGCCGCGATCCGCAGCGCGTCGGTGAGATCGGGATCTGGCGTGACGTCAACGTCCGAGGCGTCGTCGCAGCCCCCGCGGAGCCTCGATAACGGCGCTGATCGACAACGCCCCGCTAACGCTCAGCAGAATTCTTCCCACCGACCTCGATCGGCCACCTAAGATTCAGCGGGTGTTCATCGGCGAAACGCAGCGGGTGCAGTGGCAGACCCGACTGGCCCGCACCTGGCCGGTGCTTGCCATCGCCGCGATCACGCTGCTGCTGATCGCGCTGCAGGTCACGGCGACCAGCTCGGGATTCCAGGGCCCGCTGCACAGCCTGCTCAGCGACTATGTCGCCACCCCCAAATCGGCGACGGTGCCGTGGGTGGGTCTGGGCATGGCCATGGTCGGGCTGGCCAACCGCAGCCGCGTGATCGCGCTGTCGGTGGCCGCGGGCCTCGACGTCCTCTTCGCCGGCGAGCGGCTACTGCGCGGCGGCGCCTTTGCCGTCGGCAACGGACCGGTGATTGTGCTCACCGTTTTGGCGCTGGCCGTCGGCTGGCGACGCGTGGTGAAGGGCGAACAGATCGTCGCCGCTCGCGGCATCGCGTTCGGCGTCCTGCTGGTGATCGCGACCAAAGTCGGCGACGCCTGGCTGAAGATCACCGCGCTCTACCGGCCGAGGGTCCTGGACGAGTACGCGCTGCTGGCCGACCATGCGCTGGCCCAACCGTCCTGGCTGATGGGTCGCCTGGTCCACGCCACCGCCCCCGTGCTGAGCGGCGTGCTGCACTGGGTCTACATCGAGTTGCCGGTGGCGGGTTTGGTGGTCGCCGTCTACCAGTTGCGCAACGTCCGTACCGCCGGCTGGCCGCGGCATTTCCTGGTGCCCACGTTCCTGGTGCTGGGCCTGATCGGGCCGGTCATCTACATCCTGTTCCCGCTGGTGGGACCCGACTTCGCGTTCGGCAGCGGCGGCAAGGGCTTCGAAGTCGGCGACTTCTGGCCGCACGCCCTGCCACCGATCGACTGGTCACCGCGCGCGGTCGCCTTCGACGACTTCACCCCGCGCAACTGCATGCCGTCGATGCACACGGCCTGGGCGCTGGCGGTGTTCCTGCACTCCCGCGGTGGCCCCCGGTGGCTGCGCGCCGGCGGCACGTTCTGGCTGCTGTGCACCATCGCCGCGACGCTCGGCTTCGGCTACCACTACGGCGTCGACCTGATGGCCGGCGCGGTCCTGTGCCTGACCGTCGAGTCGGCGTTGCGCGAACTGCAACCGGGCCGGGTCTGGTCGCGGCTGGGGATGGTGGCCTTCGGATCGTCGTTCCTGGTGGTTCTGTTGCTGTGCTGCCGCTACCTGGCCGAGGTGATGGCGCGCCATCCGCTGCTGTTCGGTCCGCTGATGATCGGGACCATGGCGGTGTTCTGCAGCGCCTTCTACGCCACCTTCATGGCTCAGGGCGCCAGGCCGGTCGAGGCCAGAGCACGCGCAGTCGGCAACAGCCTCGCCGCGGCCATGATGACGGCGGAGCACACCGCCCAACCCGAGCCGGGAACCAGCCGGGCCTGACGGCTACGACCTGGAGTTCAGCAGCTCGTCGATCTTCTTCAACCGCTTGGTGACCAACCCGGCGATATCGACGGAACGGTCCGGCGAGCAGGTGACGATCTCCGACACCACGTTGGCCTTGGCGATCACCGCGAACTCACACACCCACTTCTGCCCGACCAGATTCGTCGACCACTGCGCCACTTCGGGCGGCGCGTCGGCCAACGGCGTCGGATGCACGGTGTTCCGGCGGCCGTCGTCACCCCAGGCGGTCACCGGGCGCTGACAGTTGGTCACCGTCTTGCGCACCGAATCGAGAAACCCCGCGGCGCTGAAGTCGCTCGGATAGGTGGCCGACACCTCCAACAACTGGTGCTGGTCCACTTGGTGGTCCTGCTGGGTGCGCGCCTCGCGGCCGGTGTAGTTGCTCGGGAACAGCGGGTAGCGGCCGAACGCGACGGCACCGTGGCACTCGTCCGGATCGGCGCCGATGAACAGGGCGGACTGCATGTCGGTTTCGGTCAGCGGGCTCTTGGCCACCACCGCGAACGACCCGGATGCCGTCAGCAGATCCTCGAGTTGCGACGGAAAGATCGGTCCGGTGGCCTGCGCGCCCTTCGGCGCGGCCTTGGGGGAGCCGTCGACCACGCTGTCGCAGGCCGAGAGCGCCAGGCAACATCCGAGCGCCAGGAAGCCGATCCGCAACGGAAGACCAGCAGGCACGGTCACAAGCTCCAGCATCCACCAGAAGGCCGGCAAATCGCGCAGCAACTCCGCGGATTCACACCTTGACAGTGTAACCATTACAGTGTCATCGTTAGGCATGGGCGAGCGGGCGTCATGGACGCTGGACGAGTTGGTGAGCAGGGTCGCCGACGCCCTGGCCGCCGCCGCCTACCCGGGATCGCCCAACGGCCGCGTTCGCGAGGTACCCGATCGGCGCGCCATCCGCTGGTACGCCACCACCGGACTCGTCGACCGCCCGACGATGCAGGGCCGCACCGCGATGTACGGCCCCAGGCATCTGCTGCAGGTCGTCGCGGTGAAAAAGCTTCAGGCGCAGGGCCTTCCACTTGCCCAGATCCAAGCCGAACTTGCCGGTGTGACCGAGAAGACGCTGCACCGGATCGCCGGCATCCCCGATGAACTTCTCACCGCAGACCCCAACCACGTGAAGCCGGCGCCCACCCCGCGCCGCACCCGGTTCTGGGCCGACCCGGTGCCGGAACCGACCACCAACGGTCTGAGCACCGCGCTGACCGCCGTCGGTCTGCCCGGTGGGGCGCTGCTGCTGTTGCCCGCCCAACCCGCCGAAGACGACATTCAAGCAATTCGTGCGGCCGCCGGGCCGCTGCTGGAAGTGCTGGCCGACCGCGGCCTGCTGCCCCTCGATGAACGGAGTTCGTCATGACCGTCCGCACCCCGTCGACGACCGGCGCAGCGAGCGCAGCCGATGGCCACCTCGGTGCCCTGCGAACCGAGCGGGGCAACCTGCCGCTGGACCGCGTCGACGTCCGCGTCGACGTCACCGGGCTCACCAGCCAGGTCGAGGTGACGCAGGACTTTGTCAACACCTTCGACGTACCGCTGGAAGCCAGCTACGTGTTCCCGCTGCCGGACCGCGCGGCCGTCACCGACCTGCGGCTGACCCTGGACGGCCGTGTCGTCCCGGCCGAACTTCAGGAACGCGAGGAAGCCCGGCGCGGTTACGACACATCGGTCACCGCCGGACGGCGCGCGTCCATCACCGAGGAGGAACGCCCCGACGTCTTCACCATCCGCGTCGGCAACATCAAGCCCGGTGAACGGGTGAGCGCCGCAATCACGTTGGTCATCCCGCTGTCCTGCCAAAACGGTGAGGCGACGCTCCGGTTCCCGCTTGTGGTTGCGCCCCGGTATATCCCGGGCGAACCGCTCGCCGGTGCCGCGGTGGGCGACGGCCACGCCTATGACACCGATGCCGTTCCCGACGCATCACGGATCAGCCCACCCGTGTTGCTGCCGGGCTTTCCTCGCCGCGTTCCGCTGAGCATCGACATCGGTATCGACTCCGTGGAGCTTTCCGACGTGACCTCTAACCTGCCAACGGAGACCACCGACGAAGGCCGCCTCAGGGTGCTGACCGGCGCGCGCGCCGACCGTGACCTGGTGCTCCGAATGCCTTACGCCGCAGACGATTCCCTGCTGCTGGTGCCTGACGCCGACGGTGACGAAGGAACCTATCTGTTGACGGTGCAGCCGCCCGCGTCGAATACGCCCGCGCGCCCACGCAACCTGGTGCTGTTGCTGGACTGCTCCGACAGCATGAGCGGCTGGAAGGCAGCGGCCGCCCGCCGCGCCGCCGCCCGCATCGTCGACTCGCTCAACGCCGCCGACCGGTTCGCGGTGCTGACTTTCGCCAATCGTATCGACCGCCCCGCAGGCCTGGCCGATGGCCTGGTTGCGGCCAACGACCGCAACCGCTTTCGCGCGATCGAACACCTGACCCGCGTCGAGGCCGAGGGCGACACCGGCCTGTTCGCGCCCTTGCAAGACGCGCTCACCTTGCTGCGGGACTCCGAGGACGCGACCGTCGTCCTGATCTCCGATGGACAGGTCGGCAACGAGGACCAGATCCTGCGCGGGCTGACCACCGGCCTGCAGCGGGTCCGCCTGCACGCGGTCGGCATCGACCAAGCCGCCAACGCCGGATTCCTGCGCCGGCTGGCCGGCGTCGGCGGCGGCGATTGCGAACTGATCGAGAGTGAGGACCGGCTCGACGACGCCCTGCAGGCCATGCAGCACCGAATCGGCGCGCCACTGGTCCGGTCACTGTCATTGCGCGCCGACGGTCTGTCCCTTCTCGACGACACCGCAAGCCCGGCGCGGCTGCCCGACCTGCTACCCGGTGTGCCACTCATGGTCACCGGGCGCTACCGCGGCAGCGCTGAGGGTTCGCTGACAGTGCGCGGCGTCGACCGCGACGACGCGGACTGGTCGGTCACGGTTGCGGGACAACGTGTTTCACTGCCGGCGGCAAGAGCTCAATGGGCCCGCGCGCACCTGCGCGACCTCGAGGACCGCTACGCCTCGGCGCCGGACCGGGCGACACGAATCGTCGAGACATCCCTGCGGTTCGGGGTGTTGAGCCGCTTTACGGCATACCTGGCCACCGACGAGCGGATCGTCGCCACAGGCGGGTTGCAGCACCGCGTCATGCAGCCGGTCGAGATGCCGGCCGGCTGGGCCCTCGATGCCAAAGCCATCGGCACCAAGCAGTCCGAGCCGAAATCGCCGCGAACCGTCAAGTTGCGCAACGTGATTGCGGTCGCGGTTGCCGGTGCGGTGCTGTTGGGCGGGGGTGGAATGTTGTCGCTGAGCCGGGACGGTTCATCACCAGCGACGCGCGACGGCGTGGCCGCGGGCAAGCTGACCGAGGCGCCGAACCAATACCGACCCGAGCCCAGCAGCGGCCTCCCGGCGACCCTGGGCGGCGGCATCGCCGACAACACCACAGTCGCACCGGCGCCGCTGGCACCACCAACCGACAGCACGTTGAAACGCGACATCGTCACCAACGGGTCGCTGCAACTCGTCGTCACCGAGCCTGGCCCGGTCGCTGACCGGCTCGTCAACGCGGTCACCGACGCCGGCGGGCGGGTCGACTCGCGAACCGAGCGGTCCGGGTCGTCGTCGCCGGTGGTGGGTCTGGTGCTGCGCATCCCCGCGGACAAGCTGGACGCGGTCCTTGCCGACGCGAAGAAGTTCGGGACCGTGCAGTCGATGTCGATCAACCACACCGACGTCACCACCCAGCGCGTCGATCTTGACGCCCGCATCGAGGCACTGCAGACGTCGGTCAAGCGGCTGCTGGAGCTGATGAGCAAAGCCGGCAACGTCGCCGACCTGCTTTCCGCGGAATCGCAACTGACCCAGCGGCAGGCCGAACTCGATTCGCTCAAGGCGCAGCGGTCCACCCTTGGTGACGAAATCTCTTATGCGACAATCAATGTCAACATATCTACCGAGTCGAAAGAGACGCCACAAGGTTTCTTCGGGGCGCTGGGACGCGGGTGGCATTCACTACTCGGCGCCGCGCACGCCGGCCTGCTGTTGGTCGGCTTCCTGCTGCCGTGGCTGGTCCTGTTGTCGGTGCCGGTGTTCGTGCTCGTGCTGTGGCTGCGTCGCAAAGCGGCAAAGGGAGCGGCAGAGGTGCACGCCTGAAGGTCTGTTTCAATTGTTTCAATTGGCAAGCCGCGGGATAGACTGGTGCCATGTCCCCGGTCAATGCCCTCGTCACACAGGTTGAGGAACGCGTACGCCGCGACCCGGATTTCGCCAGGCTCCTCGACGCGCTGCTTGACGTGCCGACCGTTCCGCTCGAGCAGCTGGAGCGCGTCGCCGCGCGCAAGCTGAACAACGAGCGGCGGGCCGGGATGATGGGTGACTTCCGGGCCGGCGCCATCCCCACCCGCGAGGTCCAGGCCCGGCTGGGCTACGAGACGCCCCAAGCGGTGCACGAACTGCGCCGCCGCGGCAAGGTGCTCGGCGTCACCGTCGGCAACAACACCTGGTTCCCGGCCTGGCAGTTCCAGGACGGCCGGTTGCGGTCGGACCTGCCCGAGATCCTCACGGCGTTGGCGCGCTTCACCTCCGACCCGGTGGCCGCCGACCGCATCATGCGAATCAAGCGCGAGGAACTGGACGGCACGTCGATCTCGGAAGGGTTGCGGCGCAAGAAGACCGCCGACACCGCCTGGCGGCTGCTCGCCGGACTCGGTGCCTAGCCTCGCGGCGGGCTACCGGGCGCCGCTGCCGGACAGACGTCCGGTCGGCCTGGCCAGCCGCACCGTCCCGGTGGGCACCGAACTGTGGCGCGTCGAAGCGGCCGCGCCTGCCGACTGGACGTGGAGCGGGTTCCCACAACCGCGGTTCCGGTTCGATCCGGAGTCGGGCGGCTTCCGCACCCGTTACGCGGCGACCGCATCCGAGGGCGCGTTCCGGGAGCGCTATCGCGACACCGGCCGGATCATTCCCGCCGACCACGCGTCCCAACACCTGATCCGGCTGGTCGCGAACCGGCCGTTGCGGATCTTCGATCTCAGGACGCAACGCAATCTCGATGTCCTCGACGTCGACGACCAGATCAGCACCGGCCAGCGCAGCCGGGTATGGCACACCTGTCACCGACTGGCCGATGCCGCCCGCCGCTGGTGGCCCGAGCTCGACGCGATCGTGTACCGGTCGCGCACCACTCCCGAAACCTCGGTTAATTACGCATTCTTCGCCCACGACGCGTTCACTGCGGAATCGTGGTTACTTGCCGATCGGACCGATATCCTTGTCGACTTGGTACTTCGGCATGACTTCACCGTCAACTGGGAGATCTAAGGGAATGTCCGAAACGCCGACGCGCCCAGCGGCGCATCCGGCGTTGCGTGCCCTGGCCCGGGCATGGGCCCCGCGACCGACCGCGGCCAAACGTGCCGCCAAGGATTTCTGGCGGCCGCTGCCGCTGGCCGTGTGCGCCGAGGTCCGCTGGGCATTCCATCCGCCGCGGACCTGGCTCTCGGGTGTCCTGGCCAACCTCGTGCTGGCGGGCGCCTGGCTGCTGGTGCAACCACTGGCTTCTCGCGCCGAACATCCCACCCCGCACTTCCACCACAATCAGCTCGACTGGGTGGTCCTGGTCAGCACCTACTTCTCCTCGTTCATCCTCGCCGACGTCACGACCACCAATCTGCTTGGCGGCGACCACTATCGGGTCGCACAGGGTCTGGCCGACGGGGTGCCGATCTGGCGTGTGCTGGTGATCAAGAACCTGGCGCTGATCGTGATCGTCGGCCTGCCGACGCTAGCCGTCGCGGCGGCGCTCACGCTGTCCAAGGAAGGCGTGCCGCAGCTGGCCATGACCATCCCCAACGTCGCGGTGCCCATCGTCTCCTGGCTCGGCGTGGGCAATGTGCTTTCGGTGTTGCATCCGGTGCCGGCCGAACCCCTGATCCGCCGCTGGCGCCAGCGGCACAATCGGCGCCGCACCACGAGCTGGCTGGCCGCCGTTACGGTGCCGTACGCGGTGTACTACGTGGCCGACCCGATGGGCAGCTTCGAGCACAAGGTGTTCTGGACGCAGATACCGGCCGCGATCGGGCCGGTGTTCGGCCGCGACACCAAGAGCTTCGTGCATCTCGGCATGGCCGTGGCCGTGTGGATGGTCGGGACGGTTTTCGCGGTGCTCTGGGCACGTAAACGCGGGGTGCGGTTCGGCTGAGGCGAAATGGCGCCGAATTGCCACGCGCGACTCCAGCAAAGCGCACAATCGACCTACCGGCAGATCACAGCAGGAGGTTGGGCATGAGCCGCGTTCTTCGGCGTTGCGCGATCGGCGCGTTCGTTCTCGCATCGACGGTATCGACGTCACTGGCCGCGCCGGCCGTCAGTCGCGCCGACGACTGCGCGCCCGGCTGGGCGTGGAGCTTCGAGTTGAATCAGTGCGTCTTCGTGCTTCCCGCCGTGAATGGGCCCGGCGGCCCAGGGGGACCGGGCGGACCCGGTGGTCCGGGTGGACCGGGCGGTCCCGGTGGACCCGGCGGCCCAGGTGGCCCGGGCGGTCCCGGCCGCCACTGAAGCCCGGCCGGTGTGAATCGCTTCACACCGTCCCGGTTCTTAACCTAGCTAAGCGTTAAACTGGCTAAGTATCCTCTGGCTCGATATGGGAGAACAGCCGTGCCACGCACCGACAACGACACTTGGGATCTGGCGAGCAGCGTCGGCGCCACCGCGACCATGGTGGCCGCCGCCCGCGCAATCGCGACCAACGCCGACAACCCGGTGATCACCGACCAGTTCGCTGAACCGCTGGTCCGAGCCGTCGGCGTCGACTTCTTCACCCGTTGGGTCACCGGCGACCTCGCCGCCGCCGACGTCGACGACGACGAGTCGACCTGGAAGCTCGAACACATGCCGGCCGCGATGGCCGCGCGCACCCGCTTCTTCGACTCCTTCTTCCAGGACGCGACCCGGGCGGGGATCCGCCAGGCCGTCATCCTGGCGTCCGGACTGGACGCGCGCGCCTACCGGCTGACGTGGCCCGCCGGCACCACCGTCTTCGAGATCGACCAGCCCGAAGTGATCGCGTTCAAGACCACCACGCTGCAGAGTCTGGGCGCCGAACCGACGGCAGAGCTGCGCACGGTCGCCATCGACCTACGCCAAGACTGGCCCGCGGCCCTCGTCGAGGCCGGCCTGGACACCAGCAAGCCGACCGCCTGGATCGCCGAGGGCCTGCTCGGGTATCTACCGCCCGAGGCCCAGGATCGCCTGATGGACAACATCACCGCGCTCAGCGCCGACGGCAGCCGGCTGGCGGTCGAAGCGATCCCGAACCGGCCGGAGCGTGACACCGAGCAGGCGCGCGAGATGATGCGCCGCGCCACCGCCAAGTGGCGCGAGCACGGATTCGAGCTGGATTGGGAGAGCCTCGGTTTCGAGGGTGAGCGCAAGGACGTCGCCGAGTATCTGCAGCAGCTCGGCTGGCAGACCAGCGGAGTGCAGATGGGCGAGTTGCTCGACGAGCACGGTCTGGAACCCGTTCCGCAGTCCCATGACTCGGTGACGATGGCCGACACCATCTACTACACCTCGGTCCTGACCAAGTGACCGCTCCGCGCCGCGTACTCAACGACGCTGTCACCTCGATGTGGAGCGTGCTGTCCCCGGCCTACGACCTGCCGTTCCTGCAGCAGTGGGTCTACCGGCCGCCGCACGACGAGGTGATCGCCCAGCTGCGCGCCCACGGGGCCCGCCGGATCGCCGACATCGCCTGCGGCACGGGCGTGCTCAGCACCCGGATCGAACGGGAACTGCAGCCCGACGAGATCTACGGCGTCGACATGTCCGACGGCATGCTGGGTCAGGCCCGCGCCAAGTCCGACACGGTGCGGTGGCGGCGCGGTCCGGCCGAACAGCTGCCCTTTGCCGACGGGGAGCTGGATGCGGTGGTGACGACCTCGGCGTTTCACTTCTTCGACCAGCCGGCCGCGCTGCGCGAGTTCCACCGCGTGCTCGCCCCCGGAGGCCTGGTTGCCGTCGCGACCCTGAGCACCCGGCAACGGTTCCAGGTGCCGAGCAGGTGGAAACCGCAGCACAACCCCTCTCCGGCGGAGATGCGGACCCTGTTCGAGGACGCCGGCTTCACCGTCAGCGACCAGCACCGTATCCCGCGGCCGGTGTGGACGCGGCTCATCTCGGACCTGTTGACGGTGGGCACGAAAGGCTAGCCGCTGCTGGGAATCTGTCGCGCAGAGCCGGTAAAAGGCCAGGTGACTGCTTCCCGCTAAACCGCGCAGGTGCGGGACCCGTCACACCAGGTGTATCGGCGCGCGCATTCGGGTAGCCCAAAACCCGTGAGTGGTTCCACGTCAAGCGATCCGGTCGGCATTGGTGATGCCGACGAGTTCGGCGACTCCCATACCGGGACGGCCGACCCGCACACCGTGGCCATGATTCGCCGCAAGTTCGGCCACTGGCTCGACCAGCATCTGGAACTCGACGAGGAGCGCGCCGCCGACATCGTCCTTGCCACCGACGAGGCGATGTCCAACTGCGCCGACCATGCCTACCGCGTACTCAACCACGTCGGCGACCTGACACTCAAAATCACGTACTACCCGGTGTCCACCGAGCTCAGGGTCTGCGTCATCGACCACGGCCATTGGGTGGAGCCCGACACCTCGCCGTCGAACGCTCGAGGCCGGGGCATCATGCTGATGCGCACCCTCGCCGACGACTGCACCATCGACGGCGGAGCGGAGGGCACCACAGTGTGCCTCCGGTTTTTCGGTTGCCCACCGAACAACTTCGTCTTCAGCCAAGCAAGTTGATCGCCGCAAAGTCGAGCGTTTCAGGCCCGACGAATGCGGCTAAACCTCGGCAGGTTCATAAGTGAGCCTTCCGAGGGTCGATTTCCCCCGAGTGGTTGAGGAGCGCAGCATGAGCCGTGCCGTCACCGAAGTCTTCGCTACACCCCTGCGATTGAGCGCGCGCCTGGTTTCCGAACTCGGTGCGGAGAACAGCACGATGCGTGCCACCGTCCAGGGCTTCGATTCGGCGGTGATCGTCTATGTCGGTGGCGACATCGACGCGTGCAACGACGGCAATTGGCGGCTACTGCTGGCAGAAGCGTCGGCCTTCGTCACCGCACCTCAACTGTTCATCGTGGATGTCAACAGCGTGGAGTTCATGTCCTGCTCGGCGTACGAGGCGCTGGCCGAGGAGGCCCACCGGTGCCGGGAACGCGGCATCGATTTGTGCCTGGTCAGCATCGACCCGTCGGTGCGCCGCATCGTCGCCGCGTGCGGTCTTGACGACATCCTGTCCGTGCACGCTAGCGCGCCGCAGAGCCTGCAGCTCGTCGAGCCGTCGCACCACTATCAAGCCTGCTGAATCGCGTGCCTATGGGCGCCGCAAGGTGACGATGGTGATGTCGTCCTCGGTGTCGTTGGTAGCCATCGCCGTCCAGATCCAGTTCGCCGTAGCATCGCCGGTCCGACTCAGCGTCTCGGCCAACCGGTCCAGTCCGTCGTCGATCGACTCACCGCGCCGCTCCACCAAGCCGTCGGAGTACAGGACCAGGCCTTGCCCGGGCTCGACGGTGAACGCGCTGGCGGAGTAGGTCACGCCTCGCACGCCGATCGGCGGGGACAGTCGGATCGGCGCCGGAACCGAGCCGCCGCCCGAGTTCGTCAGGTAGGGGATCAGGTGGCCGGCGCACGCGGCCTCGACGTGTCCCAATTCCAGATCCACCCGCGCGGCGATCACGGTGGCGAACGCGCCGGGCATCAGGTGTAGACAGAAATCGTTGAGTTGCTGCAACGCGTCGGCCGGTGCGGCGCCGGCGAACAACTGCGAGCGCAGCGCGTTGCGCAGCTGTGCCATCGTGCCGGCTGCCGTGACGCCGTGCCCGGCGATGTCACCGATCAGCACGATCAGCCGGCCGTCGCGCAACTCGAACGCGTCGTACCAGTCACCGCCGACGTTGTCGCCGGCGGCGGGCTCGTAGTGCGCGGACAGCTGCCAGCTGTCGAGCGTCGGAATTGACTCCGGCAGCAGGCTGCGCTGCAGCGTCTCGGCCACCCGCAGCGCACCGCGCGTGCGGCGATACAGCGACTCCACCAGATAGCGCCGTAACGCCTCGGCGGACTCGCGCTCGGTGACCGTCCACGGTTCGCTGCGCTGGTGCACAACCTCGCGCCACCGGTCGAACGATTTGCGTGGGCTGAGCCGGACTCCGGAACCCTCATTGGTCGCGATCGCCTTGTTGTGCGGGTCGCCGCCCCAGTCGACCGAACGCAGCACCTCGCGGCGGAACCAGATGGCCGACTGGCCATCGGGCAGGTTCAGCGCCAATGCACCGGCGGCCAGCTGCGAATCGAAGCCGAGCTCGGGCAGCTCTTCGGAGAGGCATTCGCTGCTTGCGATCTCGTCGCCCGCGCCCCGCGCCCACTCGGCGACGGCGGACACGACTTCCGGCGGCGGCACCGACCCATGGGTGCGGCGGTCGCCCTGAATGTCGACAACGACGCCGTCGGCGGGCACCAAGTCGAGTAGGTCCGGCGCTCCAAGCAGGGTGGCGGCCAGCGGTTGGCTGTCGTCCGCCGCGGCGGCGGTGAGCTTGGCCAGCAGCGCCTGCGCCGCCAGTCGCTTCTGCAGCAGGTCGCCCTCGAACCGGTCGACCAGGCGCAACGACAGGGTTGATCCGAGGAACTCGGCGGCAGCGCGAGTGCCGAACGGCGGAAGGTGCGGGCCGGCGTAATGGTGGCAGGCGATGAGCCCCCACAACCGTCCGTGCCGCAGCAACGAGATCGACATCGACGCGTGCACGCCCATGTTCTGCAGGTACTCGATGTGGATCGGCGAGACACTGCGCAGCGTGGCGAAGGTCAGGTCCAGCGGCGCGCCGTTCGACGGGTCGATGGTCGGCACAATCGGCACCGGCGTGTAGTCGACGTCCGAGATCAACCGGATCCAGTTCTTCTCGTACAGCGCGCGGGCCTGAGCCGGGATATCACTGGCCGGATAGTGCAAGCCGAGGAACGAGTTCAGGTCGTCGCGCTTGGACTCGGCGACCACCTCGCCGTTGTAGTGCGCGTCATAGCGGTACACCATGACCCGGTCGAACCCGGTCAGGTCGCGCACCGCCCGCGCGGCCAGGTCGTACAACTCGGTGAGGGTGGCGGCGCGGTTCAAGTCCTCCACCGAGCTACGGACGGCTTGGTAGGTATTGGGAAAGGAAAACGGGCGTTCGCCATAGGCGATCTCGATTTCGACCAGCAGCACCCCGCCGGGGTCGCGGTGCAGGATGATGTCGAACGCTTTGGCTTCGCCGGCCACATCGATCACACACTCGACCGGATTGCGCTGCGCGAGATTGCCGAACGCGGATGCCGTCTGTTCTACGCGGGCGGCCTGCTCTTGGCCGAGCAGCGCCGAGAGGTGCCGTCCCACGACGGCGTCCACCGAACGGCCCAGCAGCCGTTCGACGTTGGCGCTGACCTGACGAACTTCGAAGCCGGGCTCACGCACCACGGCGAGCACGCCGCGCGGCTGGATACTGCCCGGGATGTGGATCGGTTCGCGGGCACAGTTGTCCAGGTCGATGGGTGTGCCGACCGGAAGCAGGTCCGCGACAGGTTGACCTTCCGGCGGCGGCGTCGGGATCCGACTCACGCGCACTCACCAACATTTTTTCCGGCCCTCAACAGGGCCTCACGGTTGTCGGCGGAGGCTGGTTCGAAAACGTGCCCGGTTCCCGGAACTGACTCCGCGCCTTGTGGCGACTAAAGGCTGCAAGCTCAACCCCATAGACAATCTACGCACATTGGCTCGGTCCCGCACGATCCACGCCGCGAAATCGAGCTATTCATCAGGAGCGAAAATGTTTTCGGCCATCATCCGCCGGCACCACGGTCGATAGCGGTCCGCGGTCCAGCCGTCTCGGGTGAGGCGCAGGTAGCTGTCGACGCTGCAGATCACCGCGGTGGTCTCGAGGAGTTCGTCGAAGGGCAGATCCTCGCGCAACCATCCCCGTTCGTGCGCAATCTCGAGAATTCGCCGAATCTGCTGGTTGATGCCGACGTTCAATTCATGCAGAAAGCGATCCACCTCGGGATCGTGGCTGGCGGCGCCGATCAACGCCGGCGCGATCCGCGCCGTCCCGAGGTGGACATTTGTCAGCGCCTCGATCAGGTGGCCGAGCGCCTCGTCGCTGGTCGCGCTGGCGGCGAACAGGCGCCCCACTTCGAGGTTGCGAATGTCCTCTTCGCCGGCGATGCCGAATGCGGCGTATTCGACGGCCGCCGTCAACAGCGCACCCTTGGGCCCGTGACCTTGCACTGTTTCCGGCGAGACGCCGGCGGCTTCGGCGATCTTGGCGAGCGTGGTGCGGGCATAGCCCTGCTCGGCAAACAACTCGGCCGCAGCGGCGAGTATGCGTTGCCGGGTCTGCTGAGCCTGGCGTTGGCGCAGCTCTGATCGATACGCGCGGGCGGGCCGCGCGGACGTCTTCGATATTGACTCCGGTGCCACAGTAATGAATACTACCATCAGGTAGTGAAGCATGACGCCAGGGGGCGAACATGGCATCGATCATCATCGGCAGCTTTCCCGCCCATGGTCATGTCTCGCCCATGCTCGAGATCGCCCGGATGTTCGTCGAACGCGGTGACTCCGTGCGGTTCATCACCGGAGCCCGCTTCGCCGATCGGGTGCGGGCGGTTGGCGCCGTGCACATTGCGCTGCCGCCCGAGGCCGACCTCGATGAGACCGTGCTGAAGAGATTTCCTGAACGCGCAAAGCTCAAGGGCCTCAAGGCTGCTGCCTTCGACATCGAGCACGTCTTCGTCCGGCCGGCGATCTATCAATATCAGGCGATCCGCGCGGCACATGCAACTGAACCCGCGGACTGCGTGCTGCTAGAACCGGCCACCATGGGCGGCGCGCTACTGCTCGGCCACCGTTGCCCGACCCGTCCGCCGATCGTCGTGTGCGGTGTCGTGCCGCTGCCGATCGCCAGTGCGGACACGGCGCCGTATGGCATGGGACTACCACCCGCCCGCTGGGCCAACCGGCAACGCAACGCGGCGCTGGGCGTACTGGGCAGGCGAATGTTGGCTGGGCCCAACAGGACCGCCGATGAGTTGTACGGGCAGGTGCACGGTTGCCGGCTGCCCTATTCGTTGATCGACTGGTGCGGCCATGCCGACGCGATCGTCCAGTTCACGATTCCTTCGTTCGAATATCCGCGCTCGGACGCGCCCGCCACACTGCACTTCGCCGGACCGCTCGGCGCCGCCGGCTCGCAGGCCCCGCTGCCGGATTGGTGGTCCGACCTGGACGGTTCCCGGCCGGTAGTGCACGTCACCCAGGGCACCGTCGCCAACGTCGATTACCGCCAGGCCATTGCGCCGACGCTGACGGCCCTGGCCGACGAGGACGTTCTGGTTGTGGTCAGCACCGGTGGGCGCCCGTTGGACACGCTACCGCCGTTACCCGAAAACGCCCGTGCCGCAATGTTTCTCCCCTACGACGAGCTGTTGCCGCGCACGGACGTCTACGTGACCAACGGCGGTTACGGGGGAGTGCAGTACGCCTTGCGGTACGGCGTGCCGATCGTGGCGACCGGCGGCAAAGAGGACAAGCCCGAGGTCGGCGCGCGGGTGGCGTGGTCGGGCGTCGGGCGCCGGCTGCGCACCGAACGGCCGTCGCCGAGGGCATTGCGCCGCGACATTCTCGCCGTGCTCAATGAGCCGCGCTACCGGGCACGAAGCCGTGACATCGCGGCCGAGATGGCCGCGGCACCCGGGTTCGCTTGCCTGGCGAACGTCGTCGACGACCTGATGCGCGCACCCTCGCCGCGGTGACCCCCGGCTCACCAACAATTCACATCTGACTAAATTCAGGGCGGATAGTTGGCTTAAGAGCTAGGAAGGAACCTCATGAACGCGCAGGTCGAGCAGCTGGAATTCCAGGCAGAGGCCCGGCAACTGCTGAATTTGATGGTCCATTCGGTCTACTCCAACAAGGACTCGTTCCTGCGGGAGCTGATCTCGAACGCCTCGGACGCGCTGGACAAGGTGCGGCTGGAAGCTTTGCGTAACAAGGACCTCGACGTCGACACCTCCGATCTGCACATCGAGCTGGACGTCGACAAGCAGTCGCGCACCCTGACTGTCCGCGACAACGGCATCGGTATGACCCGGGCCGAGGTGGTGGACCTGATCGGCACGCTGGCCAAGTCGGGCACGGCCGAACTGCGTCAGCAGCTCCGGGACGCCAAGAGCGGTGACGCATCCGAGGAACTGATCGGGCAGTTCGGCATCGGCTTCTACTCCTCGTTCATGGTCGCCGACAAGGTCGAGCTGGTGACCCGCAAGGCCGGCGAAAGCGAGGCCACCCGCTGGGAATCCAGCGGTGAGGGCACCTACACCATCGAGACCGTCGAGGACGCCCCCCAGGGCACGTCGGTCACACTGCACCTGAAGCCCGAGGACGCCGAGGACGAGCTGCACGACTACACCTCGGAGTGGAAGCTCAAGAGCTTGGTCAAGCAGTACTCGGACTTCATCGCGTGGCCGATCCGGATGGAGGTCGAACGCCGCACGCCTTCGGAAGAAGAGGGTGGCGAGGAGACCGTGACCATCGAGACCGAGACCCTCAACTCGATGAAGGCCCTGTGGGCCCGGCCGAAGGAGGAGGTGTCGGAGGAAGAGTACAAGGAGTTCTACAAGCACGTCGCGCACGCCTGGGACGACCCTCTCGAGGTCATCGCGATGAAGGCCGAAGGCACCTTCGAGTACCAGGCGCTGTTGTTCATCCCCTCCCAGGCACCGTTCGACCTGTTCAACCAGGACGCCAAGATCGGGGTCCAGCTTTACGTCAAGCGCGTGTTCATCATGGGTGACTGCGAAGACCTGATGCCGGTGTACCTGCGCTTCGTCAAGGGGGTCGTCGACGCACAAGACTTGTCGCTCAACGTTTCTCGCGAGATTTTGCAGAAGGACCGGCAGATCAACGCGATCCGCCGCCGGTTGACCAAGAAGGTGCTGTCGACGATCAAGGACATCCAGACCCAGCGGCCCGACGACTACCGCACCTTCTGGACCCAGTTCGGCAAGGTGCTCAAGGAAGGCCTGCTGTCGGATTTCGACAACCAGGAGACGTTGCTGGCCATTTCGTCGTTCGCCTCCACGCACAGCGAAGAGGAGCCGACCACGCTGGCGCAGTACGTCGAGCGGATGAAGGACGGGCAGACGCAGATCTTCTACGCCACCGGGGAGTCGCGCCAGCAGCTGCTGAAGTCGCCGCACCTGGAGGCGTTCAGGGCCAAGGGCTACGAGGTGCTGCTGCTCACCGACCCGGTCGACGAGATCTGGGTGGGCGTGGTCAACGAATTCGACGGCAAGCCGCTGCAGTCGGTGGCCAAGGGCGAGGTGGACCTGGATTCCGAGGAAGAGTCCTCGGCGGCCGAGCGCGAGGAGCAGGCGAAGGAATTCGCCGACCTGCTCAGCTGGCTCAAGGAAACCCTGAGCGAGCACGTCAAGGAGGTGCGGCTTTCCACCCGCCTGACCGATTCGCCGGCCTGCTTGATCACCGACGCCTTTGGGATCAGCCCGGCACTCGCGCGGCTCTACCAGGCATCCGGACAGGATGTGCCGGTGGGCAAACGGACGCTGGAACTGAACCCGAACCATCCGCTGGTGACCGGGCTGCGCCAAGCCCACGCGGACCGTCCGGACGATGACACGGTCGCCGAGACGGCCGAACTGCTCTATGGCACCGCCCTGCTGGCCGAGGGCGGCGCGTTGGAGGATCCGGCCCGGTTTGCCGAGCTGCTGGCCGACCGGCTGGCCCGGACGCTGTAAAAAACCAGGTTGGCGGGTTGAATACGGCCCGAAATGGTTACACGCATCGCATGACTGTGTTCCGGGCCATAGATCCGCATGGTCATGTGGTGGCGACCAGCGACTTCGACGACGCCGAGGCAGCGCACCGGTGGTTTGCCGAGACGATCGCCGGACGCTACCAACATGGCTGGCGGATGGAGGTTGACGACGACGGTCAGTGGGCCGGCTTCGACGACACCGGCGGCTTCACGGCCCCGTTGAGTCGGCGCCGGGTCGCCCACTGATTAGCGTCCCAGCTTCTCCTTGACCAGGTCGGTGATGAACCGGCCGGTCGAGACCGGCTTGAACGCACGTGCCGCGGCGGTGAGTGCGTTGCGCGACTCGGTGCTCAGCTCGATGTCGGCGGCGGCCACGTTGAACTCCAGCTGCTCGACGCTGGAGGCACCCGGAATGGCGACCACACCCGGCAGGCTGATCAGCCAGGCCAGCGCGACCTGCGCCGGCTTGGCGTCGACCTCGGCCGCCACATCACGCAACGTCTGCAGCAGCGGCTCGATGCGGCGCAGGTTCTCGGTGCCGAACAGCGGATTGGCCGCGCGGACCCCGCCGGGCCGGTTGTCGACGCCGTACTTGCCGCCGAGCAGTCCCTGCGCGAGCGGGCTGTAGGCGATGATGATGCGGTTCTCGCGCTGCGCCCAGGGCACCATGTGTTCGAGCACCCGCGGTTGGGCCAGCGAAAACTGCACCTGGTTGCTGATCACCGGACGCCCCAACGCGTCGTCGGCCTGCTGCCAGCGCGACAGCGAATAGTTGGAGACGCCGGCGGCGCCGATCTTGCCGTCGTCGAGCAGGTCGCGCATGCCCGGCATGATCACCGAGTCGGGAACCAGCGGATTGGACTGGTGGATCTGATACAGCGGGATGCGGTCGAGTTGCAGCCGGCGGGCGCTGGCCCGCGCGCGCTGCTTGATCACCGCCGGAAACGGGGCGACCGGAAAGATCTTGCTGGCCACCGCCACCTCGGCGCGCTCGGCACCGAGTGCTTCGCCGAGGATCCGCTCACTCTTGCCGAGGCCGTACACCTCGGCGGTGTCGAACAGCGTGACTCCCAGCGCGCGTGAGCGCTGCACGATGTCCCGGGCAGCACCGGAGGCGTAGCTGTCCCCGTAACCCCATTCCCGTGAGCCGAACTGCCAGGTGCCGAGTCCGATGCGACTGACTTGTCCGACGCCCTCGACGTCCACATATTTCATGAACCCCACCGTACCGACCGCCGATGACCTTGACATGCCCAGGCGAGCGTGCGATGACTGTCGGTGGTCGTGGTGGACGAGAGGGAGCGCTCGATGAGTCGAATGTTCGGCAGCATCAACCAGATTGGCTACGTGGTGCGCGACATCGACGCCGCCATGGATCGGTGGGTGCGCCACGGCGTCGGGCCGTGGTTCTACATCGGGGACGTCACCGTCGACTACTTCCGCTACCGGGGCATTGACTCAGACCTGAAAATGAGCGTCGCACTTGCCAATTCGGGTGAAGTGCAGCTGGAACTGATCCAGCAGCGCAACGACGCACCGTCGATGTACAAAGACTTTCTCGACTCCGGGAGGGAAGGGACCCAACACATCGCGTATTGGAATGACGACTATCAGGGACTGTATGACCGCGCGATAGCGGCCGGTTACACCGTCGCCCAGGAGGGCTGCATCGGCGGTGAGCGAGGGCGGTTCGCGTATCTCGACACCGAGTTCGAGCAGGGCACCGTCATCGAGATCAGCGATATCAGTGGCCCCAAGGGACAACTGTTCGGCTACATTCGCGAGGTAGCCAGGAACTGGGATGGCACCGAACCCGTCCGCGTGCTCGGATGAACAGCGGAGGGGCGGCCAGATGAAAGTTCATCACCTCAACTGCGGCAGCATGGATGCGCCGGGCAGCGCCTTGGTGTGTCACGTGCTGCTGGTCGAGTCCGACCGGGGACTTGTGTTGGTGGATACCGGATTTGGCCTACGCGACTGTGAGAACCCTGCGCGGGTTGGTCCGTTCCGGCATGTGATTCGCCCTGCGTTCGATCCGGCCGAGACCGCGGCGCGCCAGATCGAGACACTGGGCTTCCGGCGCACCGATGTTCGCCACATCGTCGTGACGCACTTCGACTTCGACCACATCGGCGGAATCGGCGATTTCCCGGACGCTTTCGTTCATGTGACCACGGCAGAGGCCCGCGGCGCCGTGCACGCTCCGTCGCTACGGGAGCGGGTCCGGTATCGCAGTGTGCAGTGGGCTCATCAACCGAAGCTGGTCGAGCACAGTCCCTGCTGCGGTTGCAGGAGGAGATGTTCTCGTTCAACCGCAAACAGCTGCACGACAACCAGGCGCGACTTGCCGAACTCTATGAACGACAGGATCCGGACGTGGTCATCGTGTGCGCACACGATCCGAGCCTGTTGGCACTTGCTCGGAAGACAGCCTGAATCAGCTGGTCGGCGGCGGCACAGGTTCGTCGGAATGTGCGTCGTGCCAGCGCAGTTCCGCGTCTCGAACCTGGCGGTGCGCGCGTCGCAACCACGCCAGTCCGGCGCCGCCGATCACGAGGCCGGCCACGGCGCAGACCGTTCCGGCCGCGATGCTGCCATTGGCCAGCGCGGCCAGGCCGATGATCAGACCGGCTACCCCGAGCGCGACGCCGACGATGCCAAGGGCGTTCGTACCGTTCTTCATCGTCTCGCCGGCGTGCTGCCGGGTGGTGCGATGGTGGTCGATCGGGTCGGTCTCTGGATTGGTCACATTTGCTCCTTGCCGTGAAGCCACATACCCGGCGACACGGGGGCTAAACGGTGACGCGGGCCACCTGAGATGGGGTGACGTTTGATGTCGCGGGCGCAAGGGGTGGCCGATCCGAGGCAAGGGATAGCCGCGTCGGCCCAGGGCAACGTCATGCTGCCAAACCGGTAACCCCGTTCTCATTCGCTTCTGGCGGTGTGTCATAGTCGGCTACGGAGGTCGATATGGCGAGAACAGTGGTGATCGGAGCCTCGAGCGGTCTGGGGCGCTGTATTGGTGTCGGCTTGGCGCAACGCGGCGATCAGGTCGCGCTGCTCGCCCGGCGGCGGGAACGCATCGAGTCCGCCGCCCACGAGGCGGGATCGGCGGCCACCGCCATCGAATGCGATGTGACCGATGAGGCATCCGCGCAAGCCGGCATCAGCGCCGCGGCCGAGGCGTTGGGCGGCATCGACAACCTCGTCTACGCCCCGGCCATCAGTCCGCTGGTGCGCCTGGTCGATACCGACGCGCAGACTTGGCGGCGGGTGTTCGATACCAACGTGATTGGTGCATCGCTGGCGACGGCGGCCGCCGTCGGCCATCTGGCGGCGTCAGCGGGCAAGGTGGTGTACCTGTCTTCGGATGCGGGCACCTTCGGTCCGCCGTGGCCGGGGCTCGGCGCGTACGGCGTCAGCAAGGCGGCGCTGGAGCGGCTGGTCGAGGCGTGGCGCGCCGAACACCCCGAGATCGGCTTCACCAACCTCATCGTCGGCGAGTGCGCCGGCGGAGAGGGGGAGGCCCAAACGGGGATGAACACCGGGTGGGATCGCGAACTCGCCATGCAGGCCTATCCGCTGTGGGTCTCTCGCGGTTGCATGCCGGGTCAGCTGATGCCGGTCGAGGATCTCGTCGAGGTCGTGCACACGATCCTGCGCACCAACGCTTCGACGTCCATGCCGGTGGTGATCGCCCGGGGGGCACCGGCGGCGGCCGGGGCTGTGCTGGGCGGCCAGCGACCCTAGCTGCCGGGGGCGGCCACGAGGCACCGGCCACCGGCGGTATCGAAAAAGACCTCGGCGACCGCGGATTGCGGAATGGCTGGGAACTCGAAGCGGTGCACCTGTTGGCCCGCCTCGATGGTGCTCTCCAGCGTTTCGGTGCTGCCGTCCTTCTTGATCACCACCGCGGTGACCTGTTCGGCGGTCAAAATATGTTGCGGCTCATGGAAGTACCACACTTCGATGCCGGCGCCGGAAGACGTCGGCTGCCAGCCATCAGAGGAGAAGCAGGCCGGTGCGGCGGCCGCGGGCTGCCATCCGGCGGTCGCGAAGCAGCCCGCGGCCAGGACGAGCGCAAACATTTTCGACACGAGGGTTCCTTCCCGGTTCCCGGCTTAGCTGCGCGGATGAATGAAAATACCCTCCGCCGACACCATTACGCCCGCTTCGCCGCTGATCTGTCCCGCCGCAAACGTCTTGACGCCATCGATCCTGTCCACCCACGCGTCCGCGCGCAGTGGCTGCCGCAACGGTGTGGGTTTGTGGTAGCGCAGGGTCAATGTCCCGGTGTAGGCGGGCTTGCCCGGCTGGTGTGCCGTGGCGCCCAGCACATGGTCGAGAATCAGCGCCGACACGCCTCCGTGCACGTGTCCGACGGGCCCTTCGAACGCGGCGCCCAAATTGAACTCGGTCCACACCGACCCGTCGTCCTCATGGTGAACCACTAACGGCGGCGCCGACGGATTACGAACGCCGATAACAACATTGCCGGATGCGATGCCCTGACCGTCGTCGATTTCCCGCTGCCCGAACGTGCCCGGCATGAGCTCGGCGCTGAGTTGCGCGGTGACGCTGTCGATTCTGACGGTGGCGTCGGCGATGACGTCGTGGTCGACCTCGGTGCGGATCGTCGCGTCGATCAAGCGGCGCACCGACGCTGCCAACGTCTCGTATACGGGCAACGAATCAGTCATCGACGCAAACGAATCCACCATGCCCGTCACGATAGAGCAGCCGTGATTGTCCCGGTCAGCGGTCCGTGCCTGAGCGATTCGACGGTGGGGATTGTTAACCTGGCGAAGTGAGCGAACCCAGCGCACCCAGCGACAAGGTGAAGTCGGCGCTGGCCGCCACCAGCTGGGCGCTACTGGGCATGATGTCCTACGAGGAAGAGATCTCGGGCTACGACCTGAAGAAGTGGATCGATTGGAGCGTCGACCTCTACTACTGGAGCCCGTCCTACAGCCAGATCTACACCGAGCTGAAGAAGCTGGAAAGCCTCGGTTTGGTGACATCGCGCGTCGAGCGCGACGAGGGCACCCGCAGCCGGCGCCTCTACAAGATCACTCCGGAGGGTATGGCCGCGATCACCGACTGGACCAACAATGCGCCGCTGGACCCACCGGTACTCAAACACAGCATGCTGCTTCGGGTTACGTTCGGTCACCTGAGCAACCCAACCCGGCTCAAGGAGCTGCTGGCCGAACACGTGGCCTACGCCGAAGCCCGGTACCGCAAAGCCGTCGAGGACGCCGAGGGTGCCGAGGTGCAGCCCGCATGGGCGTATTCGGTGATGGCCCTGCGCTGGGCCGCCAAGTATTACGCGGCCGAGCGTGAATTCGCGCTGGAGTTGATGAAGGATATCGACGAGGCCGGCGCCGTCATCGAGAACGCAGCCAAAGGCGGGTTCGGCAAACCTCGGCCCACGCCGGGCTATTGGCGCGAGGTCGAGAAGCAGGTCCAGGCCAAGCGCGCCGCGGACTAACCCGCTGCGTCTCGCGCGGGGTTGCGCGCCGCGTCCCGGGCCGCGATGTAGCCGTACACCAGGCCCTGCGCGATCGTGGCGCCCGCACCCGGATAGGAAGTGCCGAACGCATTGGCGGCGGTGTTGCCGATGGCATACAGCCCGGGGATCACGCTGCCGTCCTCGCGCAGCACCCGCGCGCGTTCGTCGGCCCGAAGCCCACCGCACGTGCCCAGGTCGCTCAACACCATTTTCACCGCGTAGAACGGTCCGTTGGTCAGCGGGCGCAGGTTGGGGTTGGGTTTGATGGTCGGGTCGCCGTAGTAACGGTCGTAGGCGCTTTCGCCGCGGTGGAACTCGGGATCCCTACCCGCAACGGCGTTTTCGTTGAACCGGCGCATCGTTTCGGTGAATTCCGACGTTGGAACACCGATCTGCGCCGCCAGGTCGGCCAGCGTATCGGCACGCGCGGCGATCCCCGCGTCGAACCACAATTGCGGCACCTTCATCCGCGGGAAGAGTTCGGCGCCAAAGACATAACTGTTCCGATATTGCCGGTCAAATACGATCCACATCGTTTCGACGGGACTGCCGGACCGCTCCAGTTCGAGCAGCCGCTGGCCGAACGACATGTAGTCCGACGCCTCGTTGGTGAACCGGCGACCGTGCTGGTTCACGATCACGCAACCCGGTAGCGACCGTTCGGCCAGCATCACCGTCGGCGCCTTGCCGGGCAGCGGCGCGATCGCGGGGAACCACCACGCCTGGTCCATCAGGTCGATGCCGGCACCGATCTCCTGGGCGACCCGGATCCCATCGCCGGTATTGGTGTCGGCACCGAGGCTTTGGTTCGCCCCGAGCGACTCCGACTGAAACTTCCACCGCATGTCCATGCTGTGGTCGAAGCCCCCGGTGGCCAGCACGACGCCGCGGCGGGTGGTGACGGTCACCTCGCGGCCGCCGTGGCTGAGCACCGCGCCGGTCACCCGGTCACCGTCGTCGAGTAGGCGCGAAAGCGAGGTGCCGGTCCACACCGGGATGCCGGCGTTGATCACCCCGGCGAGCATGCCGGCCGCCAGGCCCTGGCCGCCCGCGGCGTAGCGCCGCCCGATCAGCAGCCCGCCCATGCCCTGGGCGATGCGCTTGCCGAATGTCGGTATGCCCTTGCGCGGCACGCGCGCAACCAGATTCATCCACCGGTAGTCGGCACCCGTCGTCGGAATCGCGAACCCGGCCTCCAGCACACCGGGCCGCAGGCGGGTGCGGTACTGGCCCAGGATCGCGGTGTCGAACGGATGGCACTCGCAGGTGCGGCCCGCCGCGCTGCCGCCCGGCTCCTCGGGGTGGTAGTCGGAATAGTCGCGGGCCCAGAACAGCCGCAGGGGCGTGGTGCGCCGCAGCATGTCGACCATTGCGGGCACGTGTTGGACAAACCCAATTGACCGCTGTGCGGGTGCCGAGCCGGCGACCACCGCCTCGAGGTAGCTGGTGGCCTTGGCGGCGGTGTCGCCCGCGCCGGCTTCCTGGAGGATGGGCCCGGCGGGCAACCAGAGGGCGCCGCCCGAGCGGGCCGTCGACCCGCCCACGCAGAGCGACTTCTCCACGATCAGCACCGAAAGCCCCAGCTCATGGGCGGTCAGCGCGGCGGCCATGCCGGTGCCGGAGCCGACCACCAGCAGATCCACGGAAATGTCGGCGACGGCGAGTCCGGACGGGATCGTCGCGCTGGGTGCAGTCACAGTTCTCACGCTAGGCCGGTCTGATCTGGGCGCGGAAGAGGCTTCCTGATCAGTGGAACATGTGATCGCCAAGCCGGGCCGGGGGGCGTTGAATGATGGCTATGACGTCGCAGCCCGAGACCGACGAGATTCGGCTGATTGAGGCCCAACCCGCGCCCACCCGGTTCGCCCGGGGCTGGCACTGCCTGGGCTTGGTCCGAGATTTCGGTGACGGCAAGCCGCACGCCATCAACGCGTTCGGTCAGAAGCTCGTCGTCTTTCGCAGCGGGGACGGCAGGATCAACGTGCTGGACAGCTACTGCCGGCACATGGGCGGTGACCTCTCGCAGGGCGAGGTGAAAGGTGACGAGCTCGCGTGTCCGTTCCACGATTGGCGGTGGGGTGGCGACGGCCGGTGCAAGCAGGTGCCCTATGCGCGGCGCACGCCGCGCACGGCCCGCACGAGAACCTGGACCACCATGGAGCAGGACGGGATGTTGTTCGTGTGGAACGACCCCGAAGGCAACCCACCCTCGCCAGACGCGACCATCCCGCGTATCGAGGGCGCCAGCAGCGACGAGTGGACCGACTGGCATTGGTACACCACCGTCGTCGGCAGCAACTGCCGCGAAATCATCGACAACGTGGTGGATATGGCGCACTTCTTCTACATCCACGGCTCGTTGCCCACCTACTTCAAGAACATCTTCGAGGGACACGTCGCCACGCAGTACATGAACGGCGAGGGGCGGCCGGATATGGGTGGTGAGGGCTCGAAGATGCTCGGCACCACCTCGGTGGCGTCCTATTTCGGCCCGTCCTTCATGATCGACGATCTGACCTACCACTACGAAGACGGTGACCAGCAGACGGTCCTGATCAACTGCCACTATCCGATCGACGCCAATTCCTTTGTGCTGCAATACGGCATCATCGTCAAGAAGTCCGAGACGCTGCCCGAGGACGAGGCCATGCAGACCGCGATCAGCCTCGGCGACTACGTGAAGATGGGCTTTGAGCAGGACGTCGAGATCTGGCGGCACAAGGCGCGGATCGACAACCCGCTGCTGGTCGAGGAGGACGGCCCCGTGTACCAGCTGCGGCGCTGGTATCAACAGTTCTATGTCGATGTCGCCGACGTGCAGCCAGACATGGTGGACCGCTTCGAGTTCGAACTGGACACCACCCGGCCCTATGAGGCGTGGATGAAGCAGATCGAGGCGAACATGGCCGCCAAGGCGGGTTCGGTGTCGTGATGCTCTCGGTGCGGACCGACAACCGGCTCGACGACATGCCGATGGCTCCGGTGTCGTGCGGCGCGTGTGGGGCCGCGGTGCTGGTGCGCAAGAGCAGCTGGAATCAGACCAGCGTGCAGTGGAACGCCGCGGCGTCCGCGCAATGCGCCGAGCGTCGCGACGCCGACCGGATCGCCGGGCACCACCGGCGGCCGTTCCTGGCCTGCTCGGCCCTGCGGGAGTCGATCGAAGCCGCCATCGTGGCAGGGAATTTGGCGATCGTTGACGGACTTTGACGCTCCCGTTGCGGTGGTGACCGGCGCCAGTCGCGGTGCCGGCCGCGGTATCGCCTGGGCACTGGCGGCTTCCGGGTGGCGGGTGTATGGCACCGGGCGCACCATCACTGACGCGCCCCCGGGTGGGGTCGCGGTTCGGCTCGATCACAGCGACGACGACGCCGTGGCCGCGTTCTTCGACCGGGTGCGTGCCGACGGTGGCCTGGATCTGCTGGTGAACAACGCCGCCGTCATCTCCGACGAACTTGTCAGCCCGAAACCGTTCTGGGAGAAGCCGCTTGGGTTGGCGGACGTATTGGATGTTGGACTGCGGTCTTCTTACGCGGCGTCCTGGCATGCCGCGCCGCTGCTGGTGTCACGCGGTCGTGGCCTCATTGCCTTCACCTCGTCACCGGGATCCGTGTGCTACATGCATGGGCCCGCATACGGGGCGCAGAAAGCCGGGGTCGACAAAATGGCCGCCGACATGGCAGTCGACTTTCGTGGGACGGGCGTTGCGGCGGTGTCGATCTGGATGGGCATTCTGCTCACCGAACGACTGCGCGGCGCCTTCGAAGGAAATCCGAAAGCGTTGGCGGCGACCGCCGAGCACGCCGAAACACCGGAATTCACCGGGCATTTGATCGATGCGCTGTATCGGGACCCCGGCCTGGCCGAGCTGAGCGGGCGGACGTTCATCGGGGCGGAGTTGGCGGACCGCTACGGCATCACCGACGAGGGTGGCCGCCGGCCGCCGTCGCACCGGCACCTGGGCGCGCCGCGTGACCCGAGCAGCGTGGTGGTCCGGTAGGGATGCTAGCCCGCGGGGCTTTCGCGAGCAGCGTGGTGGTCGCCAGTCCCCGCGAGCAGACGCAGAATCGCACAAACAGCGCTGTTTCAGTGCGATTCTGTGTCTGCTCGCGGGGAAACCGGGGAGACCGGGGAGACCGGGGAGACCGGGGGTACCGGCGCTACAGCTGGAAGGCGCTGATAGGCGCTTCCTCCGGGTAGACCGACGGCCCGCCCAGATCGAACGCCGCATTCAGCGCACTGATGAACGCCGCGTCATGCAGTGGCTCGCTGGGTATGTCCAGCTTGATGCCCCGGGTGCCGGCGTCGTCGACCATGATGTCGATGGCCTTTTCGATAGTCAGGTCGTCCGAGCCTTCCATGTTCTTCTTGAGTTCGTCGAAGTCGGAGAACACCTCGGCCGACCAGTGCACCAGGAACCGCAGTTCGTCGGTGTGGTGGCGGGCGATCACCTCGTCACCGTTCTTGAGCAGCCAGTGGTCGCGGTGGCCCGGGTCGCCGGTGAACACGGTGTCGAAGGCCAGTCCAACCGGAATCTGTTGCTCCAGCGGCCCGTTCGCCTCACCGCGGTGCACCATCATCTCGTTCTGCACCACCACGCCCCGATTGTAGATCGGCGGAAGCACCCGCTTGGGGGCCTTCAGCGGACCGTCCGGCCAATAGGTGAAGCCGCTGCTGGCGTCCAGCGAGAACCAGGTGATGACCTGAGCCATCTTGATCAGGTAATCGGTGAACAAGCCGGATTTGCCCATCACGCTGGTCAGCCACGTCGGGGCATTCTCGTGCCGCACACCGCGGAAACTGGGTGAATCCAGGTGTCCCGGATCGCGATTCGCGCACGGCCCGTTGATGTTGAACAGCATCAGTTGGGGTTTGGCGTACTCGGCGTTCCAATAGCTCTTGGCCAGCTCCAAAAACCGTGCGTTGTAGAAGCAGTCGTGCAGCTGCGGGTAGAGCACCGCACCGTAGTTGGCCAGGTATCCCCGGAACGTCGGCGTGAGGAACAGGTCCAGTGACGGGGTGTAGCCCTCCGGGAACAACCCGCTCATCGTCGCGATCAGCTCGTCGGCAGACGCGAAGTGCTGCGAGATGATCAGCCGCCACGGCCCCTCGGTGCGCACCACGTCCAGCAGCCGCTCACGCTGGTCGTCGGTGTAGACCTTGTCGACCTCGCGGGGCGGTGCGGCGGGCCGCAAGACATCGGACAGCTCCATCCGCCGCTCCTGGGTGAGCATCAATCGTCTCCTTCTGCCGCTGCGATACCCATGCGATTCTGCGCAGCACCCGCACGCCAGGGAGTCCGGTTGTCCGGTGACCGGGACGCTAAAAGCGAAGGGGGTTCTCGAACTTTGCGCGCAGCAGTGCGCCGATCTCGGCGATGGCCAGCCGGCCGCGTGCCGTCGCCTCGGACCGCATCAGGAAGCCGTGATACATCCCGGGGTAACGCGTGCACGTGGTCTGCACCCCAGCATCGCGGAGCCGGTTGGCATACCGTTCGCCCCAGTCCCGGATCGGGTCGCAGCCCGCCGTCACCACGATCGCCGGCGGCAGTCCGCTCAGGTCGGTCGCGTACGCCGGAACGAGATAGGGGTCGGTACCCATGTCGGCGAGGGAATGCAGGTAGTCGATGTCGTCGCGACTCAGCATCGGCGCGTCGGCGAGCAAAGTGATTGACGGCGCGCTCATGTCGCGATCCAGGCCGGGGTAGAGCAGGACCTGCGCGCAGATCGCCGGCCCCGCATGGTCGCGGGCGGCCAGCGCCACGCCGGCCGCCAGTGACCCGCCCGCGCTGTCCCCGACCACCGCGAGCCGCCCGGCGTCCACACCCAGTTCCTTGGCGTGCGAGGCAACCCACTCTGTCACCGCATACGCGTCGTCGAACTGGGCGGGTGGTGGCGATTCGGGCGCCAACCGGTATTCGACGGCGACGACGACCGCACCGGACGCCGACGCCAGTGCCCGGGCCAACGGTTCGAACGAGCGGTTGCTGCCCATCACCATGCCGCCGCCGTGGAAATACACCAGCACCGGCTGGCCGGAAGCGTCGGTGGGGCGATAGATCCGGGCCGGAAGGCGTTCGGGGATAACCACGTCGGTGATGCCGGCCATCTCCGGCATATCGTCGGGCAGGGGAGCGGCCTCGATGGCGGCTCGGACCGCCGCAAAGCCCCGCTCCCGCATCGGCGGAACGTCACCGAACGAGGCGATCCGCGCGGCGGCGTCCGGGTCGAGCTTCATGTCTGGCGCCGGGCCGGCGGGCTCTGTGTAGCAAGGACTTCGGCTCGCCGCATCATCGCCTCGGTCACCGATTCCTGGGTGACCAGATAGAACCGCCCCGCGGCGGCCTGGTCGAACAGCGTCTCGGCGGCGGTTAGCGGATCCATCGCCGCGGCCTTGATGTCGAGCATCGCGGCCCTCTGCGCCTCGGCGGCTCCGGTGTCACCGTCGTCGACCCCGCCCGCCGATTCGAAGATGTTGGAGACGACGGCGCCGGGCAGCACCGCCTGCACGTGGATGTGGTGGCCATGCCCGGCGGCTTCGATATCGAGACGCAGACACTCGGTCAGCGCGAGCACGGCATGCTTGCTCATGATGTAGGGCGACTGCAGCGGTATTGCGGTCACCCCGCCCACCGACGACAGGTTCCATACCCAGGCCTGCTCGTCGCTGGCCATCATCGCGGGCAAAAACGCTCGGACACCGTGGAATACGCCGCTGATGTTGATGTCAACGATGCGCCGCCAGTTGTCCAGCGGCGTGTCCCACAGATAACCGAACTGCTCGACGCCGGCGTTGTTGACCAACAGCCGTACCGGGCCGACGTCGCGATAGGTCCGGTCGGCCAAGTCTTGTACCGCATCGGGGTCTCGGACGTCGCAGTCGGCAGCGACGGCGGTGCCCAGTTCGTCACGCAGTGCCGCGATGGCATCGGCGTCGATATCGGCCAATACCACCGACATGCCCAGCCGGTGCGCGTACCGCGCCAGTCCCGCGCCGATTCCCGCGCCCGCGCCGGTGATGACGGCCACGCCGCCGGAGAACGTTTCGCGCGCGTTCACGACCCCATGCTGGCATGCCGCTCGGAAAGCAGCTCCGAGTTGGTGGTGTCGAGGACGACGTCCATCTCGGTGAACTCCAGGCCGTGGGTCCCGCCGCGTCGCACACCGACCTCCGCGACGCCGCTGGACACCGCGAACGGCACGAAGTTGGCGATCTGGTTGACGAAGAGGTAGAACCGGACGCGGGTGACATCCCCGTCGGAACCGAGGCGGTGCACGTTGGTTGCGTGGTGGCGCAACGGGTAGGGGCTCTGCTCCCGGTGCTCGGTCAGCCACTGCAGCACCTTCTCGCGGCCGTGCAGCTCAGGCGACATCAGCTCTTCGAAAGGGCTTGCGCCGCTGTCGCTTCTGCTCACATACCGGATGTCGTCGGCATACCGCGCGGCCAACTCTGGATAGTGCGCCTCGTCGTAGTAGTACCAGAAGCCGGCGATGAACTCCTGAAGTTCCGGCAGCGTGATGTCGTGGCTCATGGCTGTGAGTCAACCCCGGCGCAGCCCTGAAGGCACCCAGAGCGCCCGGTCAGTGGAACACCGTCTTCACCCGGTGATCAGGTCCCACAGCCCGCCGGCACTGGCGTGCAGCGCCGCGTCGGTGACCTGCTCGTCCCAGTAGCGCGTCGAACCGAACTCCGAGCGCCATGCAAGTGCGGCCCGGGTGAACTCGTGCAACCGGTGCTCGCGGGTGGTGCCGATCGCGCCGTGCACCTGGTGGGCGTTGCGCACCACCACCGCCGTGGCGTGGCCCGCGCACGAACGCGCCGCGGCGACCAGGAAATTCAGGTTGAACGCTGACCATCCGCTGGACACCGCGGTGGCCAGCGCCGCCTCCGTCGCCGCACGGGCGAGCGCAGCCTCGGACGCGATGTCGGAGAGCATGTGTTGCACCGCTTGGAATTTCGCGAGCGGCCGGCCGAATTGGACTCGCGCGGTCACGTGCTCGATGCACAGCTGCACGATCCGATCCAGGGCGGCGCAGATCTGGATGGCCCGCGCCAGGCCCGCCTTCAGCCGCAACTCGGTGACCAAAGCCAGGGTCGCCGGCTCACCGGACAACACCGTCAGGTCGGCGGCAATCGCGTCACGCGGCTCACCGATCAGGTTGACGCCCGGGGTGATGGACAGCTCCTCGACGGGGGCGTCTGCGACCCGGTACCCGCCCTCGGGCCGCCACACCACGACCACCCGGTCGGCGCCCGCGGCCCACGGCACCGCGGTCGCCTCGCCCTGCTTGTCGAGCACGGCCACCGTCCGCACCGCTGTGTCGACGGGCAGACCGGTCGCCTCTAACAGCCAGCAGCCCAGTAAATCATGCTCCGCCAACGGGATTCGCACACCATGACCGGCCGCGGCGGACAGCAGCTCGGCCGCCTCGTACCAGCCGGCCCCGCTACCGCCTACTGCTTCGGCGCCGGTCAACCGCACCAGACCGAGTTCGTCGAGCTGGCTCCACAACTCCGGATCCCGCCGGACGGTCGCGCCGGGCGGATGCTTCTCCCGGTACTCGCCGAACACGGCGCTCATCATCTCGACGAGGGCCGGGTCGGCGCTCATCGCAAACCCAATCCGCGCGCGATCACACCGTGCAGCACCTCGTTGGTGCCGCCGCGCAGGGTGAAGCCCGGCCGCTGGTCCACAGCGGCGCGAGCCAATTCCGAGAACACCGCATCGGGCGGGTCCTGCAGGTCGGCGAATTCGGCGATATCACCCTCGGTGCTGGTGCCAAGCACCTTGACCACCGCGGCGGGCAGGTCGGCAGGTTCGTGGCGTTGCAGCGCACCGGCCACCGCGGTCGACATGCGGTGCAGGCCGGCGATTCGTGCCACCAGCCGACCCAGATCCGCGTCGCGGGGGATCGCGTTCGCCGCCATCCGGTCGGCACACGCCGCCAGCAGCACGTAGGTGGACAGGAACCGTTCGGGTCCGCTGCGTTCGAAGCTCAGCTCGGAGGTCACCTGCCGCCAACCGTCGCCGATCGTGCCGAACACCATGGGGTCGGGCACGAAGGCGCCGTCCAGGATGACCTCGTTGAAGTGATGGGCGCCGTTCATTGAAATGATCGGCCGGATGTCGATGCCTGGGCCGCGCAGGTCGACGATGAACTGGCTGAGTCCGGCGTGCCGGTGCTGGGGGTCCACCGGCTCCGTTCGGGCCAGCGCGATAAATGCCTCGGCGACATGCGCTCCCGAGGTCCAGACCTTGGTGCCGGACAGCGACCAGCCGCCGTCGACCGGCTCGGCCCGGGTACGCACGCTGGCCAGGTCGGAACCGGAGTCGGGCTCACTCATCCCGATGGCGAAGAAGCACTCCCCGCGCACGATGCGCGGCAGAAAGTGCCGCTTCTGCGCTTCGGTGCCGTACTTGAGCAGCGACGGGACGATCTGGCGGTCGGAGATCCAATGCGCGGCGACCGGAGCCCCGGCGGCCAGCAGCTCCTCGGTGACGACGAACCGCTCCTGGAAGGAGCGTCCGTGCCCGCCGTACTCGACCGGCACCGTCATGCCCAACCAGCCCCGCGCGGCGAGCGCGGCGGTGAAATTCTGGTCCCACCGGGACAGCCACGCGTCGACGGTTGGCGTGAACGCGCCCGCCGCCAGCTGCTCGGCGACGAACGCGCGGACCTCGCCGCGCAGCTGTCCGGTGGCCTCGTCGTCGAGCCCTGCCGGCGGCACCAACCTGGGTGGCATCAGCGCGTCCGCCACTTGGCGATGCGTTCCTCGTGCTCGGGGTCGCGGTGCGCCAGCGGCTGCATCGCTGCCGCCATGCCCAGCGTCGACTCCAGGGAGCCCGTCCGGGACTCCTGCAACAGCCGCTTGGCCATCCGCAGCGCGTGCGGCGGGTTCTTGGCGATGCGTTCGGCCAGCTCGTTCGCCTTCGGCAACAGTTCGTCGTGCGGCACGACGCTGCTGACCAGGCCCCACGCGAGCGCGGTGGCCGCGTCGATGCGGTCACCGGTGAACGTCATCTCTGCGGCGCGTTGGTATCCGATGACCCGCTGCAGGAACCAGGTGCCGCCGTCGCCGGGGATGAGACCGAGTTGCACGAAACTTTCCGCGAAAGATGCTCGCTCAGAGGCGATTCGGATGTCACACATCAGAGCCAGGTCACATCCGGCGCCGATGGCCGCGCCGTTGACCGCCCCGATCAACGGAACCTCGAGCCGGGCCAGTGCCCGCGGAATGCGCTGGATTCCGTCGACGTAGGCACGGCGCTGGTCCAGCGCACTCAGCGCGAAGATGCCCGCCTGGTCGGCCATCTCCTTGACGTTGCCGCCGGCCGAAAAGATCTTGCCCTCGCCGGTGAGGATCACCGCGCGCACCTCGGTATCGGCATTGGCGCTGTCGACCGCCGCCTCGAACTCGGAGATGACGTCCTTGCCGGTGATCGCGTTTCCGACGGCCGGCAGGTTGATCGTCCAGGTGCGGATCGGTCCGTTGGTGCTGATATCCAAAGCGGTGCTCATGCTGGCAACTGTAGGGAGTCGGTTTCAGTCGCCCGCCGACGCGCGGGCGAACCGCTCCCGTAGCGCCCGTTTGAGCAGCTTGCCGCTGGGGTTCTTGGGCAGCGAATCGACGAGAAACACCTGCTTGGGCGTCTTGAACCCGGCCAGGTGTTCCCGGCAGTGCGAGATCAGGTCCTCCTCGGTGAGGCGCACGCCGTCGCGTGGCACTACCGCGGCCACCACGGCTTCCACCCACACCGGGTCGGCCAGCCCGAACACCGCGACTTCCTGCACGCCGCCGTGCCGGTACAGCACCTCCTCGACCTCCCGGCTGGCGACGTTCTCGCCGCCGGTCTTGATCATGTCCTTCTTGCGGTCGACGACATGCAGCAGACCGTGCTCGTCGTAGAAGCCGAGGTCACCGGAATGGAACCAGCCGTTTCGGAACGTTTCCGCGGTTTTCTCGGCGTCGTCGAGATATCCCAGCATCAGGTGCGGGCTGCGGTGCGCGATTTCTCCGACGACACCGGCGCCGACGGGTTCGTCGTCATCGTCGAGGATCGTGGTCTCCACGTTGAGCACCGGGCGGCCCGCGGCGCCGGCATGAGCGTCCTGCTCGTCGGGCTTCAGTGCCGAGGCCAACGGCGCCATCTCGGTCTGGCCGTAGAAGTTCCACAACCTCAAGTGCGGCAACCGTCGGCGCATTTCGCCGAGGATTTCGGTCGGCATTGCCGAAGCTCCGTAATAACCCTTGCGCAGGCTGGACAGGTCGACTTCGTCGAACAGCGGCGAGCGCAGCAGGCTGATCCAAACTGTGGGCGGCGCAAAGTAATTGGTGACTCTGTAGCGCTCGATGGTGCGCAGTACGGCCTCTGGTTCGGGACGCGGCAGGATGATGCTGGTGGCGCCGAGATATATATCGGGGATCAGGAAGTTGTCCAGCTGGGCGCAGTGGTAGAGCGGCAATGAGTGGATTTCGACGTCGTCCTCGCTCTTGTCGCCGGCCGCGATGGTGCTGATGTAGTTCCAGAGCAGGCTGCGGCTGCTGTGCATGACGCCCTTGGGGCGGGATTCGGTGCCGCTGGTGTACATCAACCGCAGCAGCTGGTCGTCGTCGATGAGCGGCTGCGGTGCTCTCGTCCTCGTTTTCAACCAGTCAGTGAAGTCGTCGCTCAGCGTGAATGTCGTCGTGTCGCGGCCGCCCACCCGCAGCGCGTCTTGGGCGGTTGCCAGGAATTCGTCCTGGACGAAGAACCCGCTGACGTTGCTGTGCCCGAGGATGAAACCGATCTCTTCGGCCGTGAGCATGAAGTTCACCGGGACCAGGACCACCCCGGCGCGCGCGGTTGCGAACACCAATACCGCGTACTGCCAGCAATTTCGGGCCAGCAGTGCGACGCGGTCGCCGGCCGTAAAACCCTTGTCGTGCAGGGCCGCCGCCGCCCGGTCCACCAGGTGCTCGAATTCGGCGAAGGTCAGGACGGTTTCGCCGTCGATGATCGCCGTCTTGTTCGGGTGCTTACGAGCCGGGCGGCGAGGGATGTCCCCGAGCGAGTGACTTCGCGCGCGGGCGATCACGTCTTGCATACGTCGAACATAGGCATCATGTCCCGCTCAGAGGAAAGCACCGTGGCCCTGATGCGCCATAGCTTCGATACTGACTTGCATGGCCAAGCCGGATCCCGAAGAACTGCGCGCGAACCTGCGGCAGGCGGATCCGGGCGTTCTGGTCGCCGTGCTGGCGCAGCTCACCGGTGATCGGGGGGTCGTCGACAGGTTCGGGCCCAAGATCTCCCACATCCCCGACCCGCCCGAACGCGCCGGCGTCACCGACCCGGCCACCTTTGATGCGCTCGTCGAGGCCGTGGTTTCCGCGCTGGATCGGTGCCCGGGAGCGCGTCCCGCCGATGACCCTGAATTGTTTCGCCGGTTGCTGCCATTGGCATTGGGTTCCCCTGTCGACGACGAGTTCGTGCCGCTGCTGCTCGAGCAGGGTGGTTTTCAGCTTTCCCAACCGACGTTGCCCCGTACGGTGCCGATCCCCGAGACGACGACGGTGGCCATCATCGGGGCGGGCATCGCGGGCATCATCGCCGCGCTGGCCGCCGCCGACGCTGGTGTCGCCTATCAGATCTTCGACCGCAACGACGAGGTCGGCGGCACGTGGCTGACCACCACCTACCCGGGTATTGGCGTGGACACCCCGTCGGCGTACTACTCGTTGTCACGCGAAATCAACCCGGAATGGACGAGCTACTACCCGCAGGGCGCCGAGTACCAGGCCTACCTGGTGAAGTTGGCCGACAAATACGGGCTGCGGGCACATACCCGGTTCGCCACCGAGGTCGAAGCGCTGTGGTGGGACAGCGACCGCGCGCAGTGGCATATCCACTCGGTAGACCGTGCCGGCAACCGGTCGATCAGCTATGCCCGTGTGGTCATCACCGCGGCCGGCTACCTGAACCGGCCCCGCTGGCCGGATCTGCCGGGACGGGAAACGTTCGCGGGCACCAGCATTCACTCCGCGCAGTGGGATCCGTCCCTGGATCTGACCGGCCGGCGGGTCGCGGTGATCGGCGCCGGGTGTACCGCGGTGCAGATCGTGGACGCCTGCGTCGACGAGGTCGAGCACCTGACGGTGTTTCAGCGGCAACCGCATTGGGTGGCGCCCCGCAAGCGGTTGACCGACGATGTTCCTTCGCACCGCCGCTATCTCGGCCGGCACCTGCCGTATTACGCGAACTGGAACCGGCTGAAGTCGTTCTGGGGCACCGCCGACAACAATTACCCGGTCATCCTGCGGGACCCGGAATGGGCGCAGACCCATCTTTCGATCTCACCAGCCAACGACGTGCTGTTGCAGATGTGCCTGGATTACATCGACCGAACCTTCGGTGCGGGAACGGAATTGGCGAAGAAGGTCACGCCCGACTTCGCGCCGTACGGCAAGCGGATCATCCGCGACCCGGGCGGCTACTATGCGGCGCTGACGCGCGACCACGTCGACGTCGAGGCCAGCGAGCCGCGCGAGGTCAATGCGAAAGGCATTGTCACCCAGGACGGTCGACAGATCGACCTCGACGTCATCGTGTATGCCACCGGTTACCATCTGGACTTCCTGTCCACCATCGACATCCGGGGCCGCGACGGCCGTCGACTCGTCGACGAGTGGGGGAACAGCCCGGCGGCCTATCGGGGCGGCACCGTGCCGGGATTCCCGAACCTTTTCATCAACTCAGCGCCGAACTACAGCCCGGGGCATGGGGCGGGCGCCAACTTCTCGATGGAAGTGATGGCGCACTACATCATCGAGTGTCTGCAGCTGATGGCGCTGCGCGGCGCGACCACCATGGAAGTGACGCGGCAGGCCTACGACGAATATGTGGCCGGCATCGACGAAGCGATGGCGGGCACGGTGTGGTGTCACACCCCGAACGCGCATACCTACTACCGGTCAGGCTCGGGACGGGTGGTAGTGGCCACCCCGTACCGATTGGTCGATCTCTGGCATGAACACCGGGCGCCGATCGAAGAGCATTTCGAGCTGCGATGACGGGGTTGCTCTCCGGGCGAACGGCTTTGGTGACCGGTAGCAGCCGGGGGATAGGTCGGGCGATCGCGCAGCGGCTTGCCGCCGAGGGGGCGACGGTGGTGGTGACGGCGCGGGCTCTGGAGCCGTCATCGTCAGTGCGGGCCGGAATGGCTGCGACCTTGCCCGGTACTGTCGGTGAGACGGTCGCGCTGATCGAGGCGACGGGCGGCCGGGCTATCGGGGTGGCAGCGGATTTGGAGAATCCTTCGCAGCGGGACCGTTTGATCGACGAGGTCCTCGACCGCACCGGCCGCATCGACATCCTGGTCAACAACGCGGGATTCGCCGACTACTCGCTGGTGGCGGACATGTCGATGGCGACGTTCGACCGGACCGTCGAGCACTATCTGCGGATCCCGTTCGCCCTGACCAAGTTTGCGGTGCCGGTTATGCGCGAGCAAGGTGCCGGCTGGATCGTCAACATCGGATCGGTGACCGGGTTGGCGCCGGTGCGGCCCTATCGGGATTACAACAAGACCGCCGGCGACGTGGTGTACGCGTCGTGTAAGGCCGCGCTGCACCGCTTCACGCAGGGCGTAGCCGCCGAGTTGCTTGATGCGAACATCGCGGTCAACTGCGTCGGCCCGTCGACCGCGGTCCGCACTCCCGGTGCGGCGCAACTGATTCCCGAGTCATTCCCGACCGAGCCGGTCGAGTATCTGGCCGAGACGGTACTGGCGATGTGTCATCGGCCGGCCGCCGAACGCACCGGATTGGTGGCATTCAGCCTGCACTATCCGTGGTCGCAGGGTTTAGTCGTGCACAGTTTGGACGGACGGTGCGTGCTGCCGGCACTGGAACCGCCGGAGTCAGCGAACCCAAATATTCGGGCTACTGGAATGTGATTGGGCCTTTGAGTCAAGCGGATTCGTCGTCGTCTTCATCCGCGAAGAGCTTTTCCGGGTGATGGAAGGTGTTGATTCTCGGTTGGCCGTGGTCCAGGTGGGCCGGTGGAAGCCATTCGGTGGCGCCGCGGGCGTTTTTGCGGGTGGTCCAGCCCTTTTCGGCCAGTCTGTTGTCGGGTCCACACGCCAGGGTGAGGTCGGTGATGTCGGTGCGCCCGGTGGTGGTCCAGCCGGTGACGTGGTGGACCTCGGTGTGATACGGCGGTTGGTCGCAGCCGGGCCGGGTGCAGCCACCCTCGAGGGCGTGCAGCATGAGCCGCTGCGCGGGGTTGGCGAAGCGCTTGGCGTGGTAGAGGGCCAACGGTTTGGCGTCGTCGAAGACCGCCAGATAGTGATGGGCCTGGGCGGCCATGCGGATCAGGTCGGCCATCGGGATTAGGGAGCCGCCGCTGGTGCGGGCCTTGCCGGTACCGGCTTCGAGATCCTTGAGCGTGGTGGTCACGATCACGGTGACCGGCAGCCCCCGGTGCTGGCCGAGCTGTTCGGAGGCGAACAACGTCCGTATCGCGGTGATCAGGGCGTCGTGATTGCGTTGCCCGGTGCTGCGGATATCACGGCGGGCGGTGTCGTAGTCGGGTTCGCCGTCCACGGCCGGGGCTTGGTCGGCGGGGTTGGCCATGCCGGGGGCGGCGAGTTTGGCGAGCATGGCTTCGATCAGCGCCCGTAGTTCGGGGGTGATCAACCCGGACAGGCGTGACATGCCGTCGTACTCTTGCTTGCCCAGCATCAGCGTGCGTTTGCGGGCGCGGTCCTCGTCGGTGTAGTCGCCGTCGGGGTGCAGCAGGTCCATGAGTTGGCGGGCGTATTTGGCGACCTGCTCGGGGCGGTACTGGCAGGCTTTGTCGGCTAGGTCGGCTTCGGCGGCCTCGCGGGTGAACACATCGACGTGGGTGGGTAGGTGGGTGAAGAAGTCGCGGATGACTTTGATGTGTCCGTCGCCGATCAATCCTTGTCGCTGGGCGCGTGCGGTGGCGCTCAACGTTGGCGCCAAGGTGCCCGGTCAATGCGCGTTGTTCACCGAGATCCTCGGCCTCGCCGATACGGCGGCTGGCTTCGGCTTTGGTGATCCGCAACCGATCGGCCAACGCGCACGACAGGGTGCCGCCCATTTCTTCGGTGCTCGCTTGGGCGCCGAGTTCGTTGATCAGCACATGCTGGGGCACCCGCAGCCGCCGACTCACCCGCTCCAAGCGCTCCAAGGCCCGCAACCGCTCCGGATTCGTCAACACCTCGAACGACAACGCACACAACCGATCCAACTCGGCATCGAACGCGTCGAAGACCTCCACGATCTCCTCACGCGAACTCGAAACCATAGCCACATGCTATGGCGAAGGACTGACAACTTTTTTCAGCGCAGAAGCCGAAACTCCTGCCTTGCAGGGCATTCCAACTAGCGAGGCAGCGGCAGATTGTCCCAGTTCGCGGTGTCGGGCAGCACACAAAAGCTGTGGCACACCCGATCGCGCACAATGACTTCCGGGCATTCAGGGTCGAACCAGCGATCCACCATCGCCCAGTGGATGGGATGCATCATGTACTGACCCACCAGACCGTCGACGTCGGTGAATCCCTGCTCGAACACATGCGTCCACGGGTTCCCAACCGGCTCGTCGACACGACTCAGCTGCCAGGCGGTGATCGTGTTCACGTAACGCGCTATCGACCCGAGCTCGGCCTCGAAACGTTCGATGATGTCGGCGGGGGTGCCGGGCGCCACCCGCAGCAACAGGGTGCGGTACACGGTGCCGCTCGTGACGTCGGTGCGCACGGGGCTCCCCGAATAGTTCGCACCGGTCATCCCCGTCACCGCGGCGTCGGCGACCACGGCAGCGAAATCGTCTTCGATGGAACGCCATTCGTCTTCTGCGGCGAAGCGCAGATGGAAGATGATGTCACCACCGTTGCGGGAGCCTGGCATTGTCGCTTGCACGATCGAGTACGGCGAGCGGACCGCTACCGCGCGCAGGTCACGAAGGATTCGGTCACGCTCGGACTCGTCTACGTCGAGCAACCTGATGACGCTATACATCGCACAGGTCGTCCACGTCGTCCGCGGCCGCCGCGAAGGACCGCGATCGCTCCACCACCAAGTCACTGATGCGCGCCCACCATTCACCCAACCCGGGATCCGGGCGTCCCTGCCACGTCATCTCCCACCACGCCTGCACGCTGGGTAGCGTCCAGGTGATCGTGATGGTGTTGACCTCGTCGTCGAACCAGATGGGCGGACTCACCAGGACATCGCGCAGTGTCATGCCCCGCTCGCGCGCGCCGGGGGCATATTCGGCCAGATAGGAGTCCACGAACCGGCGCGCGCTGCCGGGCTTGGTCACCACCCGGTCGATAACGAAGACCTGCCCGTCAGACATCGGCCGACCCAAGCGTCGCACTGAGCGCCGCACCGGCCCGTCGCCGTGCTTCCTGAGCTATGTCCAGCATCGGCATGCTCATGAAGCCATGTATACCGCCGTCGAATCTGAGTAGCGTCACCGGTACCTCGGCCGACTTCAGGGCGGACGCGTAGGCCCGCGCCTCGTCGCGCAACGGGTCGTGCCCCGCAATCACCAGGATTGCGGGCGGCAGTTCCCGGAGGTCGGCGTTCAATGGCGCGGCGTAGGGGTGAGTGCGGTCGGCGCGGGACGGCACGTACTGGTCCCAGTACCACTGCATGGCCGGCTGCGGGTTGTAGTACCCACGGCCGAACAATCGGTACGACTCGGTCGTGAAATCGGCTGCGATCACCGGGTAGATGAGCAGCTGCGCCGCGATCGCCGGACCACCGCGATCCCGGGCCATCACCGCCGCGACGGCGGCCAGATTCCCGCCGGCGCTGTCGCCACCGACGGCTATCCGGCCCGGGTCACCGCCGAACGCTCCGGCCGCTGCCGCGTCGGTCACCGCGTAGACGTCCTCGGCCGCCGCGGGCCAGGGATACTCCGGTGCCAGCCGGTAGGCAACCGAAACCACCATGGCGGGAACGTGATTGGCGAGGCTGCGGCAGAGGCCGTCGTGGCTGTCCAGATCGCAGAACACGAACCCGCCCCCGTGCGCGTAGACCAGCACCGGCAAGCGATCACCCTCGGGTCGATAGATGCGGACCGGGATATCGCCTCCGGGCCCGGCGACCACCGTGTCGCGGACCTCGCTGACGGGTTCGGGTACGGCCGGCGGCACGAACCGGTCGCGGATCACCGCCCGGGCTTGCGCACCAGTCATGGTGTGTACGGGCGGAAACCCGGCGTCCAGTCCTTCGATCAGCTCGGCGATCTGGGGATCGAGGCTCACGCGTATCGCAGCAGTGGCCTCGGCGACTGGAGCGTCGGCGCGACACGGCCGTCTTCGACGTTGCGCCAGATACCCATTGCGGCCATGCGCACCGGCGCCACGAGGCGTTGGTCAAACATCATGCGGTTCATTGGACCACACACCGACACCGCTGCCACCGCGTCACCAGGGCCACCGATCGGTGCTGCGACACAACCGAATCCGAGCAGAGACTCCTCCCGGTCGAATGCAAAACCGTGGCTGCGGATCTTGGCCAGTTCGGTTGTGAGCTGAGCAGCGGTGGCGATGGAGTATTTGGTCTTGCGTGTGGCCAGGTCGGCCGGTTCGTGGTTGTCCTGGTAGGCCAGCATCGCCTTGCCGACCGCCGCGCAGTGCGCCGGCTGACGCCCGCCGACCCGGGTGGGGATTGCGGCGATCATGCGGTCGCCGATCTTGTCGAGGTACAGGACGTCGGTTCCGTCCAGCACGGCGAGGTGAACGACCAGTCCGGTGGCCCGGTGCAATTCACCCAGCAGCGGTTTCGCCGCGCGCACCAGCCGGTCCTGGTGCACGGCCAGCGACCCCAGCTCGACCAGCCGCATGCCGAGCTCGTAGTCACGACCGCTGCGGCGCAGCCACCGCAGTTGCACCAGCCGCTCCAGCATCCGGTGCGCCGATGACCGCGGGAGACCGGTGCGGCGCACGATCTGAGCCAGCGTCAGGCGCCCGGGGCCCTCGAAAGCATCCAGCACCAACGAGATTCGGTCGATCACGGCGCTGGGCGTGGTGGGTTCTGGCGGTGCGGACACGGTCGCTGGCATAGGTCCTCCAAGAATCCCGCCTGCCTGGCTGCAATATTCCTATTAGGAATACCACACTGAGGTGCCTGATGTCACCGCATCCTGCCGAGCAGACGCAAAAGTCCCCTGAAATGTGAGTTTCAGGGGACTTTTACGTCTGCTCGCGGTGCTCCGCGCGCCTCGCGCTATTCCGCGCGCTAGAGGCGAGCGGCGGAGCGGCCGGCGCGGCGGCCGTAGAAGCTGCCGTCGCCCAGCGAGATGCCGCTGGCATAACCCCAGGCGGCCAGTCCAGCGGTCGAGCGGCCGGCCGCGAACAGTCCCGGGATGGGTTCACCATTGACGTGCAGCACCTCGGCGTCCAGCGAGGTGCGCAACCCGCCCAGGGTGAAGCCACCGGTGGAATCGCGCAGGTCGACCGCCCCGACCGGGGACCCGATCGGCCGCAGCCACTGAGACTTCTTGTGCAACAACGGGTCCTCGCCGCGCGCGGCGACTTCGTTGTATGCCGCGACGGTCGCCTGCAGCGAGCCGGGCGCCAGGCCCATCTCCGACTCCAACTCGGCCACGGTGTCGGCGACCCAGGTGGCCGGGCGCAGCATGAACTTGGGCGACCACGACGCCATGGCCTCTTCCTGCGAATCGTTGTCGATGATCAGGTAGGCGGTGTTGTCCTGGTGATAGAGGGTGAGCTGGCCGATCCGCCCCGGATAGGTGTCTTCGGGGACATAGCGCTGGCCGCGACCATTGACCAGGATGCCGCGCACCAATTGCTGGGGGTCGATGAAGATCGCGACCTCGGTGGCGTCCATGTGCGCCAGGTCGGCGCCCAGCGCCTGGGCCATCCGGATCGCCTGCCCGTCGTGCTGCTCGATGGACGCGGCGGGCCGGCCGGCGATCCGGGGTGCATACTGCGCCACCATCGCATCGTTGTAGGCGAAACTGCCTGTGGCCAAGATGATTCCGCGGCGGGCCCGAATATTAATCTCGGTGCCGTACCGCCGCGCCCGGATGCCCACCACCCGGCCGTCGGCAGCCACGATCAACGCCCGCACGCGGACGTCGTAGAGCGACTTGACCCCGGCCGCGGCGGCCGCTTCGACCAGCGGCTTCATCAACATGTAGCCAGCGCTGGCTTCGCCCTGCTTCTTGTTCGACATCTGCGGGACGTGACCCCGCGGCGCGGGAGAGGCAATGGTGTTGAACGGCCACGAGTTCTCTCCGCCGCTGTACATCAGGCCCTGATCGCCCATCGGCTCCCAGCCGGGCTCGGCAAAGAACTCGGCCTTGAACGGCACGCCGCACTCCACCAGCCAGTCGAAGTGGGCGACGCTGCCGGCGCAGTAGTCGGCGATGCGTGTCTCGTCGGCGCCGGGACCCATGGCGGCGTTGAGGAACGCCGCCATGTTCTCCACCGAATCGGTGAATCCGCAGGCCTGTTGCAGCGAGGTACCGCCGCCGAGGTAGATGAACCCGCCCGCCATCGACGCAGCGCCGCCCCACGAGCCGGTGCGTTCCAGGACCAGGACGTCGGCACCGGACCTGGCCGCCTCCACCGCGGCCGCCGCGCCGGCGATCCCGTAACCGGCGATGACGACGTCGGCCTCGTGCTCCCAGTCGGTGATCGTGCCTGCCGGGATAGGAGTGACGTCACGGTCGATCATTGAGCTCGGCAATCCCTTCTATCACTCAAGTCACAGGGGAGGCCTGTTGTCGCTGCAAGGCGGGCACATCGGCATATGCCCGGAAACACGTGACACATGAGACTGCTGTGACACGCTGCCCATAAACTCAGGGCCGCATCGCCGCGGGCATCTCACCGACCCACTGATGGCCCCAGTAACTGTCCGCGGTGATTTCCTCTGCGGTGTAATAGGTTTCGTCGACCCGCAGCCCGTCGGTGCCGAGCTCGATGTCCCAGTCGCCCGGTGTGCGGACATAGAACGACACCATCTTGTCGTTGGTGTGCCGGCCCAGGGTCGAGGACAACTGGATGCCTTCGGCGTTCACCCGGTCCAGCGCCTGGCCTACCGCGTCCAGGGTGTCCACCTCCACCATGACGTGCACGAGTCCCGGGTCGCGCTGATGCATGGCCGGGCAGATCGCCAGGCTGTGATGCCGCTCGTTGATGCCCAGGAAGCGGACCCGGATCGGCCCGAACTCCGGTGGCGCCGGCACCCGGAACGCCCCGCGAGACCGGAAACCCAGCACCTCGGTGTAGAAGTCGAACAACCCGTTGGGGTCCATTGCCGGCACCACGACATGGCCAAGCCCCTGGGCGCCGGTCACGAACTTCGCGCCGAACGGGGTGACCACCGGGCTGTGATCGAGCACCGCGCCGTGGAACACCTCGAGCGTGATGCCGGCCGGGTCCTGGAAAGTGATCACCTCTTCGACGCGGCGGTCGTCAGCCTCCTGCTGGGACAGTTCCTTGACCGCCACCCCGGCGCTATCCAGGCTCGCCTTGACGCGTTGCAGCGCCGCGCGGTCGCGCACCTCCCACCCGACCGTCATCACCCGGTCGGACTCACCCGGGACGACGATGATCCGGGCCGCACGCTCATCCATCCGCAGATATAAAGCGGAGCTATCGGTGCCCTTACCCTGCGCGAACCCCAGCACTCCGAACGCGAAATGCCGCCATCGTTCGATGTCGTTGGTCGAAACAGTGATGTAGCCAAGGCTTTTCAGATCACTCACGCTCGAACCTCCCTAGATCAGAGCCCGCAGCGGACCCATCGGCGGTTCCACGCCGAACGAGCTCAACGCCGATGCGTGGTAGGTCGTGCCGGGCATGTGAATGGCGTGCAACTGCCCGACGTGCACGTCGCGCCAATACCGCTGCAACGGCTTGTCCATCCGCGACGCGTTGCCGCCGGAGCGCGCGAAGATCTCGTCGACCGCCGACACCGCCCGCCACACCGCGCGGATCTGGGTGCGCCGTCCGGCCGCGCGATCCGCGAACGACACCTCCTTGCCGGCGGCGACCATGTCGTAGATCCGATCGGCGTTGGCGAGCAACTCCTGGCGGGCCGCGTTGATGTCGGCCGCGGCCTCACCGATCGCGTACATCACGTACGGGTCGTCCTTGATCGCGGTGCCGGTGGCCCCGACGCGCTCACGCTGGTAGTCCAGGTGCGCGGCCAGCGCGCCCTCCGCAATGCCGATCGTCGCCGCGGAGATGCCCAGTGGGAACATCGTCGACCACGGCATCAAGTACAGCGGCTCGGTCATGCCCGCCTCGCGCTGAGCGGTCCCGTCCATCACCTTCGTCGCGTCCATGGTCCGGTAAGTCGGGACGAACGCGTCTTTGACGATGACGTCCTTGGAGCCGGTTCCGCGCAGCCCCACCACATTCCACGAGTCGTCGACGATCTCGTAGTCCTTGCGCGGCAAAATCATGTGCAGCATCTGCGGCGGCATCAGTGGGACACCCTCAGGGTTGGCGAGCATGGCGCCCAGGATGATCCAGTCGCAGTGATCGGTACCCGAGCTGAACTGCCAGCGTCCGTTGAAGATGTAGCCGCCGTCCACCGGACGAGCCACACCTTGCGGCGCATACGGGGACGCCATCCAGGTGTCGACGTCGTCCGCCCAGATCTCGGCGGCGACCTTGGGATCCGCGTAGGCGAGCTGGTAGGGGTGCACCCCGACCACACCGACGATCCATCCCGCCGCCGGGTCCAGGGCGGCGGTCGCCATGGTCGTCTCGGCGAACTCGCGGGGGTGGGCCTCGAAGCCCTGGTACTGCTTGGTCTGCAGCAGCCGGATCAGGCCGGCGGCCTTCATCATCTTGACCGTGTCGTCGGTGAGCCGCCCGATGCGCTCGGCCTCGGGGGCCTGCTCACGCAATTGGTCGGCGATTTGCACGACTCGGTCGAGTACCCGCTCGCTCATGCTGTCGTCCTTACGTGTGTGGTCGTGCCTCTGTGTTTACTCCACTCGGTGTCCCGACTCACCGCCGATCCCGGTCAGCGGACGAAACGCTGGGTTCGGCGCCCCGCAGGACCTACCGTGGATGGTTGTGAACACTCTGGACGCAGTGGTGGTGGGCGCCGGATTCGCCGGTCTGTATGCCCTGCACAAGCTGCGCGGCCAAGGGCTCACGGCGCGGGTAATCGAGGCCGCGCCCGAAGTCGGCGGCACCTGGTACTTCAACCGGTACCCCGGCGCCCGCTGCGACGTGGAAAGCGTCGACTACTGCTACTCGTTTTCCGAGGAATTGCAGCAGGAATGGGACTGGACCGAGAAGTACGCCACCCAGGCCGAAATCCTGCGCTACCTCAACTGGGTCGCCGACAAACTCGACCTGCGCCGCGACATCTCGTTCAGCACGCGGGTGGTCTCGGCCGTGTTCGACGAGAACGCGATGTGCTGGTCGGTCACCACCGACACCGGGCAGACACTGACGGCCCGCTTCCTGCTGATGGCCACGGGTCCGTTGTCGGACGCGATGACACCCGACTTCACAGGCTTGGACACCTTCGAGGGTGAGATCCTGCACACCGCCCGATGGCCGCACCGCCAGGTGGATTTCACCGGCAAGCGGGTCGCGGTGATCGGCACCGGATCCTCGGGCATCCAATCGATCCCGATCATCGCAGAACAAGCCGAGCAACTTTATGTCTTCCAGCGCACCCCGAATTACAGCGTCCCGGCCGGCAACAAGCCACTGTCGGCCACCGAACTCGCCGACATCAAGGCCGGCTACGCCGAACGGCGGCGGCTGTCCTGGCGCAGTGGCGGCGGGTCACCGCACCTCACGGCGGCCAAACCGGCGATGCAGTTCAGCCCGGAAGAGCGCCGCGCGGCCTTCGAAAAGCGTTGGCAGCTGGGCGGTGTGCTGTATTCGAAGACTTTCCCGGATCAGATGATCGACCCGGCCGCCAACGAGGAGGCCCGGAAGTTCTACGAGGAGAAGGTCCGCGCGGTGATCGACGACCCCGAGGTCGCCGACCTGCTCATCCCAAATGACCATCCGATCGGCACCAAGCGAATATGCACTGACAGCAACTACTTTGAGACTTTCAACAAGCCCAACGTGACGCTGGTGAGCGTGCGGAGAACCCCGGTCCAATCCGTGGACCGCACCGGGATCAACACCACCGACGCGCACTACGACCTCGACATGATCGTGCTGGCAACTGGTTTCGACGCATTGACCGGCGCGCTGGCCAAGATCGACATCGTTGGCCGCAACGGTGTGAGGCTCCGGGAGAAGTGGGCGCACGGACCGCGCACCTATCTGGGGCTGGGCATCGACGGGTTCCCCAACCTGTTTGTGATCTCGGGTCCTGGGGCGCCGGCCGTGCTGGCCAACATGGTGTTACACGCTGAGGCGCAAGTGAATTGGATCGTGGCGGCCATCGAGTATCTCGACAGGACGGACTATGCTGCGATCGAGGCCCGCACGGACAGCGTGGACGCCTGGGGCGCCGAATGCGCCAGGCTCGCCGAAGCGACGTTATTCCCCAAGGCCAACTCGTGGTACATGGGCGCCAACGTGCCGGGCAAGCCGAGAGGTTTCATGTTGTTCGTGGGAGGTTTCGCCACCTACAACGGGATCTGCGCCGAGGTCGCCGACGCCGGTTACAAGGGATTCGACCTGATCAAGAAGCCATGCTGACCGGCCTGCGGGACAAGGTCGTGTTGGTGACGGGCGCTGCCCGCGGCACTGGGCGGGTGCATTGCCAAAGGTTCGCCGACGAGGGTGCCGACGTGATCGCACTGGACTTCCCGGCGGCCGCCGACGATCTCGCTTCGCTGGCAACCGAAGTCGAGAACCGCGGCCGGCGTTGCGTGACCGGCTCGGCGGACGTCGCCGACCTGCAGGCCGTGACCGCGGCCGTGGATGCCGGCGTCGAGCGGCTGGGTCGGCTGGACGTCGTGCTGGCCAACGCCGGGATCCACACGCCGGGCGGGCCCACCTGGGAACTCGACCCACGGGACTGGCAGCGCACGCTGGACATCAACCTCACCGGTGTCTGGCACACCGTCAAAGCGGGAGTGCCGCACATCGGTGCCGACGGCGGCTCGGTCGTCATCATCAGCTCGACCAGCGGGATCCGCGGCATGGCCAACGCCGCCCACTACACTGCCAGCAAGCATGCCGTGGTGGGCCTGGCCCGAACTTTGGCCAACGAACTGGGGCCGCGCGGCATCCGGGTCAACACCGTGCACCCCGGTGCCGTCGCGACGCCGATGGTGCTCAACGAGAAGACTTTCCGGCGCCTGCGACCGGATCTGGACAACCCGACGGCCGAAGATGCGGCCGAAGTGCTGCGGGCCCGCAACCTGCTGCCCGTGCCGTGGGTGGAGCCGGTCGACGTCGCCAATGCCGTCGTGTTCCTGGCCTCCGATCAGGCCCGCTACATCACCGGTACCCAGCTCGTCGTCGACGCCGGCCTGACGCAGAAGACGACATAAAACCGCACCGGCGCCTTTCGTCCGGAACTGGACCGAGATGAGGAGATGACGATGGCCGACCGCAGCCGATACGGCCCCTGGGCGCTCATCGCCGGCGGCTCGGAAGGCGTCGGCGCCGAATTCGCCAAACAGCTGGCGGGTGACGGCTTGGACCTGGTGCTGATCGCGCGCAAGCCCGAACCGCTGGCCGACACCGCCGCCCGCTGCCGGGAAATCGGCGCCCAGGTGCGCACTGTCGCGGTGGATCTGCTTGACCCTCAAGCGGTTGCGCGTATCACCGAGGAGACTGCCGACGTCGAGGTGGGCCTGTTGATCTACAACGCCGGCGCGAACACCTGTCGCGAGTTGTTCCTGGACGCCGACCTCGCCGCGATCGGTCGGGTCATCGATTTGAACGTGACCCGGATGCTGGCGCTGGTGCAGCATTTCGCGCGCCCCATGCGGCAGCGCCGCCGCGGCGGGATCATCCTGGTCGGTTCGATCGCCGGCACCTACGGTTCGATGCAGCAATCGGCATATTCCGGAGTCAAGGCCTTCGGCAGGTTGTTCGCTGAAAGCCTGTGGCTGGAATTGCGTGACCACAATGTCGACGTGCTGGACCTGATGCTGGGGGTCACCCGCACGCCGGCGATGGAGCGGGCCGGGCTGAATTTCGACGTGCCGGGGCTGTCTGTCTCCGACCCCGCCGACGTGGCCCGCGAGGGGTTGGCGAACCTGGCCAATGGCCCGGTGTTCGTTGCCGGCGACAACGCCGCCGCGGTGCGGTGGGGCAGCGGGGCGGACCGGGCCGCGATCGTCCTGGGCGCGCATCAGAGGGTCCAGGCGCTGATTGGGGGTTCCACATGACCGACATCGAGGCCCTTGCCGAGCGGCTGCGCAGGCTCGAGGACGAACGGGACATCGCAAGGTTGATCGCCGCCTACGGCCCCGCGGTAGACGCCGGCGACGCCGACATTGCCGCACGACTATGGGCCGTCGACGGCACCTATGACGTCGAGGGCTGGCGCATGCAGAGCCGCGCTGACGTGCACGCCATGGTGAGTTCGCAGCATCATCAGAACCTCGTGGCCGACGGTTGCTGTCATTTCCTGGGACCGTGCGTGGTGACCGTGGACGGTGACTCCGCGGTGGCGGTGTGCGAATCGCTGGTGCTGGTCCGCGACGGCCAGGGCTATCGGGTATGGCGCTGCACCGCAAACCATTTCGTGCTGGCGCGTGGCGAACAGGGGTGGCGGATCGCCGCGCGCACCAGTCGCGTGCTGGACGGCAAAGCCGAGGCGCACGCGCTGTTGACCAGGGGCCTGGCCGGCGCCGTCTAGCCGCGGGAAAGGAACGCCAGCACGGTGCTCTCGAACGCGTCCTTGGCCTCGATCATCGCCCAGTGCCCACAGTTGGGGAACACGTGCAGCTCGGCGTTCGGGATGGTGCGCATCGGAACGATCGCCATGTCGAGCGGGCTCACCCGGTCGTCGCGCCCCCAGGTCAACAGCGTGGGTGCGGCGACCTTGTGCATGACCGCCCACGGCATCGGCCGGTCAGAGGCGTTCATCGCCGCCATCATCGCCGCATAGGCGGCCTTGCCGTACATCCGGCGTGCCGCCGCCAAGGTGTCCGGATCGGTCGCCAACTGCCAGCGTTCCTCCATGAGTTCCTCGGTGACCAGTGACTGGTCGTAGACCATCGACTTCAGCCAGTCCACCAGCCGCTGCCTGGTGGGATCCTCGGTGAACTCCTGCAGCAGCCGAATGCCTTCGCTCGGACCGGGACTGAACGTGTTGGTGCCGATCCCGCCGATGGTCACCAGGCGGCCGATGCGGTCCGGATGCCGGATGGCGAAGTTGATGCCGACGCCGCCACCCATCGAGTTGCCGACGATGTGGGCCCACTCGACGCCGAGTGCATCCAGGAACGGCGCCACCACACCCTGAGCGGTCACCATCGGATGCCCACCGAAGTCGTCGGTCACGCCGAACCCGGGAAATTCCAGGATCAGGCAACGGAAGTGCTCGGCGAACACCGGCAGGACGCCGCGGAAGTTCCGCCAACCGGTCACGCCCGGACCGGATCCGTGCAGGAACAACAACGTCGGCGCTTGCGGGTCGCCGGCGTCGTAGTAGCGCAATGTGCCGTTCTCGGTGCCGATCTCGCGCAGGTCAGTTTCAGCAGTGTTGGCCACGTAGGCCACCCTGCCATGCCGCGATTGCCGGGTTGCGTGTCACCCCGCGTGGCGCAGCTGGGCGACGCGGTGTCCGGCCCGCGGCTCGACTCGGCGGACGGCGGTGGCGGTGAGCATCGTGCCCCAGGCGCGGGCGGCGCCGTGCCGCATGGCCGCCGGGTTCCCCGTGGTGAGGTAGACCCGCTCCGCGCGGTCGGCCGTCCGTGCCTCCGGATACCGGTAGGCGATCGCGGCCGCCAGGTGCTCGGCCGGATCGATGAGCAGTGCGTTCGGCAGCGCTTCGGCGAACCACTGGCGTGCGGCGGGGTAGTGCGTGCAGGCCAGCACCAGGGCTTCCACCTCGTGCAGCGGCGCCACGATGTCGGCCAGGTCGGCGCGGAACCGTCTGGAGCCGGTGCGGCCGGCTTCGATGTGCGCGGACAGCGGCTGCGCGACGCGGCTCAGGACTCCCCGCCCCGGGCGGGCGAGGCCGCGCCGGTAGAGCCCGGCATCGATGGTGCGCAGGCCGCCGACCACCCCGACCAAGCTGAGATCTTCGGGTACGGAGGCCAACCCATGGGCGATGATTCCCTCGACCGGCACCGGTGCTGAACCCAACCGTGTGACCACGGTGCTGGCGGCGTTGCAGGCCAGCACGACCTCGGTGGCGCCGCGTTCGGCGAGGTGGGTGACCACGGTCATCAGCCGATCGGTCAGCTGGTTGGCGCTCATCCGGCCGTAGGGTGTGGCTGCCGTGTCCGACCAGTACAGCACCGGCAGGCCGGGAGCCAGCCGGTCCAGCGCGTTGACCAGCCCCACACCGCCGATGCCCCAGTCGACGATGCCCAGCCGGGCGTCGGTTGACGTGGCCATCACGGGTAGGAGAGCGGGGCGGTCTGCCCCTTGGTCAGGGGGCCGGAGTCGAACGCGATCACCCGCGCGGACATGGTCGCTGTCAGCGTGTCCACTTTCGCGCCCGGGAATCGGCTGCCGAAATACCATCGATACTCGTGCTCAGCACGGATAGGGTTGTGTTGCAACATATTCCGCCAATCTGGGTGTTGGGTCAATGCGGCGAGGTCGTGGGCGAATTGCGGTCGGGCGCGGCGCGTCCGCAGGTGCGCGACGGCTGATCGGGCCAGGATGGGCAGCTCGCGCAGCCGCACCGGTTGCTCCACCATGTCGACCACCCACAGCCGGCCGCCGGGCGCAAGCACTCTGCGGATCTCGGCCATCACGGGATCCCAGTCCAGGTATCGGAAGGACAGGAAGGAGATCACCACGTCGATGTGGTCGTCGGGCACATCCAACGCGGGTCCATTGACCTTGCCGAATCGCAGGCGGGCGCGGTCGCGGCTGCGTTCGCGTGCCCGAGCCAACATGCCGGCGGAGCTGTCGACGCCGACGGCGAAGTCGATGTCACCGTTGTCATCCAAGGCGCGTAGCAAAGCACCGTTGCCGCAACCGATCTCGAGTACGCGGAGGCGTCGGCCGAGGTCGGCGTGCAAGCCGGCCAGCCGGTTGGCCACCCATTCCCATTCGGCGTCACGGACTCGGATGTCGGCGTAGGCGCGGTCGTACAGTTCGGCGACGCGATCGTAGGAGCGTTCCGGATGCGTTGCGGCGGGCAGACTTTGCGCCATCGGCTCGGCGGCGCAGCCGAGATACTTGCGCACGCTGCCGGCCCAGCCGTGCGACTTCTTGCCGGGAGCGGCGATCATATAGAGCTTCGGGCGGGCCGCCGGATGACGACCCGCCCACGCAAACCGGTCCTTGCGCGTGGACACGGTGGTGTAGTTGTGGTTGCCGAACGTGGCGACGCCGAACACGTCGGCGAAGAACGGCGTGAACCAGCGCGCCGTCCGGCAGGCGTGGAAATACGCCTGAGCACCGGCGGCGAAGGGGATCGTCATGTCCCGCCACTCATGCGGGGAGAACTGCTCGGGCCAATCGGTGGAGCCGAACATCGGCCCGTACATGCCGGAGTGGCTGATCAAATGCAGCTGACTGATCCTTCGGCCGGTCAGCGCGAGCCGGGTGAGTTCGGCTTCGAAGTCGGCCTTGCGGTGCAGACCCGAGACGATGACTTCCGCGTCGGGATTCTCCTCGGCAAGTTCGCGTCCCATGGTGGCCGCAGCCACCGCGAATTCGGCCGAGCCGCCGCGGTAGTGGGTGGTGTGCGCGACCCAGATGACGGGCTTGCGCCGGCTCTTGGGGGCGACGGCGGCGAACGGGATGCGCGGGTGGTCGCCCGATGGGATCCAGGCGCCGAAGTCACCGACGAGTTCGAGCACCTCGGCGCGCTCCATGTCGAAGACCCGCATTCCGGCCGGCGGTGGGCTGTAGAGGTGCAGGGTCAGCCCGCCCGCCTCGGCCGTCATGTCGTGGATGTCGTCGGGTGAAACCGGGATGGTGGTGGTTTCTCGGCGTAGGGCTTGCTCGGCGACGACCAACTGCGTGTCGTCCCAGTCGAACCGCCGCTCATGGAAGTTGCCTTCGACCGCGATCACGAAACCGCTCGAGCCGCCGTGGTCGTGCGGTGCGCAAGCGCTTTCCGGACGCCAGCGGGCGAGCATGATTTCGACCTGGTCGTCGACCCGCAGGACCGACCGGGAATACGGCTCGCCGTGCTTGGGGTCCTGCGCCAAAGCAGACAGCAGCGGTCGCGCCGCATTGGCGCGTGCGAGCAATTCGGGACCAGGGGCCTCGCCCCGGACCGCGACCGCGGCCAGCGCGTCGAGTAGGGGAGCCACGTCCGAGAGCCCGTCGTGCCTGGTTATCGGCTCGTCGTGCGCGATATCGGTCATGGTCGACCCCCTTTCGACGACCAAGCTGGGGTTGCCACCGTGATGGTTCTGGTTCGTCGCTTTTGCTGTGTTGTTACCAACCCACACGCTTGTGCCGAGCCCTTGAAGGATCCTTGGAGGATTCTTGGAACGCTGGACACGGGCGGGCGTCGAGCGTGGGCCTGATGGAGGCGTTGGGCGCGTTTCAGCTACGTAAGGCCCGCGCTCGGCGGGTAATGAGACGGCGCGCTATCACTCGCCGACACCGCGGGCGTCCAGTGGGCAGAGCCGGTCCACGTCGCCTTGCCGCAGGTACGAGGTGTCCAGGTCGCCGTTCGGGTTCATCGCGGTCATGCGTGCCGCAGGTCGTAGGTGTTGCCCAGCACCGCTTCGGTCATGGCGCCTACGCGCGAGGTGCGGCGTCCGCGCGCATGAGTTCGGCTCGCGTCTGGTCGATTTGGTCGTAGGCGTAGTTGGCCATCGCAGGGGTGGTCATGTTCCCGCCGACTTGCGCGCACCTTTCGTACGTTGCATCGCCCAACTCGTCGCGCAGCCGCCCAATCACGGTCTTGAGCTCGGGTACCGACTGCGCGGTCACCGGACTGAACGCGAATCCGGCCAGGGTGGCGGCCGGCTCGTACCGCCCTAACCGCTCGAAGAATGCGGCAAGCAGAGCCAGCGGTGTGCTCATCATCGCGGTGCTTCCCGCCTCGTGGTGATTGCGAATGGCCAGGGTGAAGAAGTCCAGCGCGGCCAGCGGGTCGCCGTGATTCGCTTCGACGCGGCACAGGACGGCCGCGAGGTGGGACACAGCACTGCGGTTGCCGGTTTCCTGGGCGATCGACAAGCCGCGGCGCATGACCTTCATCGCTCGTGCGGGGTCGGTGTCGCGGAAGGCGAAGCCATCGGCGAGGGCCGCGAAGCAAACTGCGAACGGATTTCGGGTGGCCTGGGCGGCCTCGACCAACCCGTCTGACAGTGCCATGGCCTCATCGCTGGGACCTTGGATCGATAACGCCAGGATGAGGCATCCCCGAGTGAGGGTGAGGACGTCAAGACCGCGGGCCAACTCGGCGCGGGACACCGCGATTCCACGGTCTGGTCTTCCGCTGACAGTGAAGGCGCCACTGAACCATGCGTGCAGACCGTAAGGCACTGTGTTGGGACAGGTGTCGAGCATCTGCACGGCGATTTCGGCATACCGGAGCGCGTCGGTGAATCGCCCGGCCGAATAGCACATCGACGCCAGCACATGAAGAAATGTTGACCTGGGATGATCGGCGGCGCGGGCAGCCTCCAACAGTTCTTCGGCCCAGGTGATCGGCTCGAAATTGTCCACCGCGTAGCCGAGAAAGGCGGCATTCTCGGCGATTGCGGCGGCATCGTCGAGAACCTCGTTGTCGGCCGCCCAGCGAAAAGCGGTACGCAGATTGGCCAGCTCGGCGGTGAACCATTGGTAGGCTTCGCGTTGAGCGGGGCTGTCCCACAAGGTCAGGATGTCGGTGCTCCGCCGGGCGAAGTGCTGGGTGTGAGCGCACCGAAATTCTTGTGCTACACCGCGACCCGCTAATTGTTCCTCGGCGAACTCACGGATCGTCTCGAGCATCGAGTAACGTGTCCGGCCCCCCCGTCGGTCGACGGTGACCAATGATTTGCGTACCAACGCATCCAGCAGATCCAAGACTTCGTAATCGTCGCTGCCCGATCCTGCTACCGCACAGGCGCTTTGCAGGTCGAACCCACCGGCAAACACCGAACAGCGTTCCAGCAGTAGCTGTTCCGCGGGGTCAAGGTGATCGTAGGACCACGCGACGGCGTGGCGCAGGGTTTGGTGCCGGCCGAGACCGCGTCGCGAGCCGACCAGCAGCCGGAACCGGTGGTTGAGCCGGTCGCGAACCTCGAGCGGCGACATCGACGCCATCCGCGACGCCGCCAGCTCGATCGCCAAAGGTATCCCGTCCAGACGCCGGCAGATCTCAACCACCGCGTTAGCGTCGTCGGCTTCCGCGACGCTGAAATCCGCCGAAACGCTCTGCGCGCGTTCGACGAATAGGCTGACGGCGGGAGAGGCGATGCCGTCGCCCACGTCCAGGGATGGCACCGACCACGACTGTTCGTCGGCGACGTCCAGCCGTTCCCGGCTGGTGGCCAGGATCCGTACGCTCGTCGAACGCGCCAGTATCTCCTCGATCAGATCGGCTGCGGCATCGCGGACATGCTCGCAGTTGTCGAAGACCAGCAGCCGAATCCGGCCCTCCAGCGCGGTGGCCACACTCTCGGTCATGTTCTTGCCCGGCTGCTGGGTGATGCCCAGCACCGCGGCCACCGCGTCGGGCACCGCGCCTGGATCGGAGACCGCGGCCAGCTCGAAAAACCAGACCCCGTCCGGGAATTCGTCGGACATGCGAGTAGCGACCTCACAAGCCAACCCGGTCTTGCCCACTCCGCCGACGCCGGCCAGGGTCACCAGCCGGTGCACCTTCAGCGCGGCGCGCACCTGGTCGACCTCGGACTCGCGTCCGACGAAACTCGTCAATGAAGGACGCAGATTGCCGGGACTGCTGTCCAGCGCTCGTAACGCGGGAAACTCAAAGCGCAGGCCCGGCGCTCGCACCTGAAACACCCCGACCGGCGTGGACAGGTCCCGCAGTCGCCGGGGACCCAACTCCACCAGGTCCACTCCGGTGACCAGCGCAGCCGTCGAATCGGTCAACAGGATCTGCCCGCCATGTCCGGCGGCCATCACCCGTGCGGCGCGATTGAGCACCGTGCCGAAATAGTCTGCATCGCGCAGTTCCGCTTCCCCGGTCGCCAAGCCCATTCGTACCGGCAGCTCGAGTGCCTGCTGCGCGGCGACGGCGGCGTCGACGGCGGATCGGGGCGAGGCGAACGCCGCGCACACTCCGTCACCGGTGTGTTTGAACACGTACCCGCCGCGGGTTTCGATGGCCTGACGCAGCACCTGGTCGTGAGAAGCTAACGCGGTCCGCATGCCCTGGGCGTCGGCTTCCCACCGACGCGTGGAACCTTCCACGTCGGTGAACAGGAACGTCACAATCCCCGTCGGCCAATCCTGCGGATCAGCGCTCACCCACGCAGAATGCCACAGCGAACGTCCAGGTGACAGACTTCTTCCGTGTCCGGAATTGACTTCACCTCGGTGGCACCTATCGTGCCCGTCCTTGACCTCGACGCCGCCCTCGACCGCTACCGTCGCCTCGGCTTCGATGCGCGCGTCTACGAAGGCCCGGAGCGGTACGGCTTTGTCGACCGCGGATCGGTGTCAATGCATCTGACCGAATGGGCCGAGCACGACCCGTTGGGTACCGCATCGAGTGTGTATCTCTATGTCAGCGACGCCGACGCCCTCTACGCCGAGTGGCAGGCTCTGGAAAACCTCGGCGGTCGCCTGCACCCACCGCACGACACCCCTTACGGCTTACGGGAATTCGCTTACGTCGATCCCGACGGCACGCTGCACCGCGTCGGCTCGAGGCTTTAGCTGTTGCGGTAGATCTTGATCGCGGTGGTGATCATCGGGATCTGCAACGGCAGCCGGGCCACCGCGATGGCCCGCATGTACCACGGCTTGTCCCACCACAGCCGAACCATATTGAGGTTGCCCGGGTAGACGCCGATGAACAACGCGGCCGCCGCCGCGGCGGCGGGACGCCGGGTGCGTCGCGACAGCAGCAGCGCTCCGATAACCAGCTCGGCGACCCCGGATGCGTAGGTGTAGAACCGTGCGCTGAAAGGAAGCTCGGCGGGGATGATGCCGTCGAACGGTTTCGGTGCCAAAAAGTGCAGGGTGCCGATGCCGAGCAGGCCAATCCCGACGCGCTGGGCGGCGGTCTGCGTTGAGTCGCGCTGAACGAGCGCTTCGGTGGTCATGGATGCCATTCTCACCGTCGAACCTGTGCGTTCACGACCGGGTGGCACGACGGTTGATCTCCCGTGCCACCCAGGAGGGTGCGAGGTTGGCGACCGCCATCAACGCCTTGCCCTGCGTACCCACCGCATAGTGCGGACCGTGGGGGAGGCGCGGCCGGCCCCGCGCGATCTTCAGGATGGACTCCGCGACGTCATCGGCAGTCAGCGACACTCCCATGGTCCGGGTGCTTCCGGTGTCCACGCCACTGACCATGCCGGTGTCGACGAACAGCGGCCACACCGCGCATACCCTGATATCGTCTGCGGCCCATTCCAATTCGAGTGCCTCGGTTAGCCCGCGGATGGCGAACTTGGACGCGGAGTACGCCGCCAGCTCGGCCTGTCCGTACATGGCCGATGCCGAACACACATTGATCACCTGGGCGTTGGGCGTCGATCGGAGGTACGGGTAGGCCGAATGACAACCGTTGAGTGTGCCGCCGACGTTGACATCGATGATTTTCCGCTGCGCTGGGAGAGGAATCTCTGCGAAGCGCCCCGATTCGAGGATGCCGGCGTTGTTGATCAGCACGTCCAATCGGCCGCCGGTGCGCTCGGCGAGCTCGCCCAGGCGGGTGCCCCATGCGTCAGCATCCTGCACGTCGAGGGAATCGACCACCGCCTCCGGCCGCAGCTCGGCACGCAGGGCCTCCAGCGCCGAAGGGTTGCGCCCGTAGGCGGCGACGCGGTACCCCGCGCGGTCGAACCGGACGGCTGTGGCCCGGCCAATACCCGCTGTGGCACCGGTGATCGCGACGGTTTTGCTGGTCATGGTTTGCCTCCTTGCCATCTCTATTGCCGCGTGACCGGCGTTCAACCTCGGGAAACGGCACAACCCGGACGTAGGATCCTGGAATGGCTAACCAGGCCGGTGGCGACGGGTACGGGCCGGACGAACTCGACCGGGACACTTCCGGGCGGCTCGGGTCGGGCGAGCGCCGCGTCGCGGGTTGGCAGCGGGCGCTGCGCTGGGTCGCCTGGCTGGCGTTTCTGGGCATCGCCGTCAAGAACTCCGACCGGCCGTCCTTCGGCGCGCTGGAGTTTCTGGCACTGGCGATCGCGATCGGCGTCAGCGTCTGGTGCCTGGCGCGGCCGCTGGGTGGGCCGAAGGTCGACATCGAGACCCCGGCCCAGGCGCGCGGGACCTTCGTGTCGAAGACCAGCTGGGGCCTGGTGTTGCTGGGTGCGATCCTCACGGTCGGCGGCGTGGGCGCCATCGGCGCGATCGTCTACGACCTGTCCAGCGGGCGCGCCACGATCGGGGATGTGCTGCACGACATCGCGATCTTCGTCGAGGGCTGGCTCGCCGAGATGTTCACCAACTACGCCTACGACGCGGAGCTGGAGAAGACGCACGCCTACGCGCTGTTCGTGCTGATCGTGCCCGGGCTGCTGCTGCTCGGTTTCACCCTCGTCCCGTTCGTGCGGCGCGGTCGGGAGTTCCGTGTCGAACCCGACGCCTCGATCTCGATCCGCACCACGCGGGGCTTCGAGCCACTGCTCGAATATGAATATTCCGACGTCACCGCCGACGGAACCACGATCCGCTTCACCCCGGTTACACCCCAGACACCGGCCATCGTCCTGCCCCAGGCGCGGGTGTTCTGCCGGGAGAACGGGGCGCGCCTGGAACCGGCCATCAGCGGCGAACTCATCGGGCAACGACTGGCCCGGCGCGGGTTCACCGTCGACGAGATCGACAGCAAACGCGGCTACTTTCGCGCCCGCCGCGGCGGTCCGGGCGCGGTCTAACATGCACAGGGACACACACGGAAGTCAGGAGATCCGATGGTCCAGATCCACATCGAACGAACGATCGCCGCGCCCGTGGAGAAGGTCTTCGACTGGCTGGCGGATCCGGCGAGCCTGACCGCCGCACCGTTGGTGATCAAGTCGGGCTGGGCGAAGGACTCACCGGCTCCGGGGGCGGGTGCCGTCCGAGTGGTGCTGGGCACCGGCATGTGGTTTCGCGAGGACATCACCGCCTACGATCGCCCGAACAAGTACTCCTACCTCATCGTTCGCTCAATTCCGGCCTTCAATCATGACGGTGGCACGCTGACCTTCACCCCGTCCGGGAGCGGCACCCGCGTCGACTGGCTGACCAACTACACGCACCCGTTGTATGCGGGTGGCAAGTTGCTGGAAAAGGTCAGCCGCCCGCTGTTGCGGTCGAATTTCGAGGCGATCCTGACGGCCTGCGCCAAAGCGCTGGAGAGCCGAGGGTGACGCGCGCTCAGGGACGCACCTTCGTGGTGACCGGTGCGGCCTCGGGCATCGGCCTGGCCACCGCGCGGCGCCTGTTGGACGACGGCGGCACCGTCGTCGGCGCGGACCTGAGCGCACCACCCGACCTGGGTTCGCGGTTCCACTTTGTGACGGCCGACGTCACCGACGAGGCCTCGGTGGCGGCGGTGTTCGCCGCGGTACCCGACCGCCTGGACGGGGTCGTCCATTCCGCCGGGGTGGCCGGCGGCGGGCCCGTTCATCTGCTTCCGCAAGCCGAATGGGACCGGGTGATCGGGGTGAACCTGACCGCGACGTTCCTGGTCGCCAAGGCGGCGCTGACGAAGATGATCGAACAGCCGCGGGTCGACGGTGAGCGGGGCTCGATCGTCACGCTGGCCAGTGTCGAAGGGCTGGAGGGAACCGCGGGCGGCAGTTCGTACAACGCCGCGAAGGGCGGAGTTGTGTTGCTTACCAAGAACATTGCGCTCGATTACGGTCCGAGCGGCATCCGGGCGAACGCCATCTGCCCGGGGTTCATCGACACGCAGATGCTCAAGTCCGTGTTCGAACTGCCCGGCATGGACGGGCCGCTGGACTCGATCACCACCGAGCACGCCTTGCAGCGGCTGGGCCGGCCGGAAGAGATCGCGGCCGTGGCTGCTTTCCTGGTTTCCCCGGACGCCTCATTCGTGACGGGCCAGGCTATCGCCGTCGACGGCGGCTACACCGCCGGGCGTGACCACGGGGTGGTCAAGCTGTTCGGGCTGCCCGGCTGATCAATCGCCTTTTCCGCCTTTGGGTTTCTTACCGTGCTTGCCCGGCGGCCCGGGGGGCGGCGGCGGCGCGGGTTCCGGCGTGCTGGCGACTGTTGTGGCGGGTGCGACGGTTGTGGTCGGCGGTGGCATTGGTGCGGTGGTGCCCGCCGGTGACGGCGAGGGCGTCGACAACGACGGGCTGATCACGATCAACAGGACCGCGAGCACGAAGGTGGCCAACAATGCCGCCGCCCACAAGCCGCGCCGCGAGGGAGGCGCCTGCGGTGGTGCGCCGATGAAGGTGCTGCTGCCCAACGCGGGCAACGGAGCCGTCATCACCCGCGTTGCCGGCCGAATCGGCGAGGTTGCCAGGTCCGCGCTGCCAAGCGCGGCGCGCATCTCTGCGGCCTGACCGAACTTCTGGCTGGGCTGGCGCGCCATAGCCCGTTCGATCACCGCGGCAATATTGGGCCGGACATCCGGTCGCACGGCGGTCAGCGGTGCCGGCGACTGGCGCAGGATCGCGTGCGCCAACGAACCGAAGTCGTTCTGCGGGAACGGGCGGCGCCCCGCCAGGGCCTCGTACCCTACAACTCCCAGGGCATACAGGTCGTCGGACGGGGTGGCCGGTTTGCCGGTCAACCGGTCCGGGCTCACATAGGCCATGCTGCCGACGATTTGACCAGTCATGGTCTGGACGCCGCCGCTGGTCTTGGCGATTCCGAAATCGGCCAGCTTGGCTTCGCCCGTCGCGGTGAACAAGATATTGCCGGGCTTGACGTCGCGGTGCACTATGCCTGCGTCGTGCGCGACGGCAAGCGCGTCGAGAACGTCTTCGAGGACGGACTGGACGAAGGGCTGGGGGAGCGGCCCGCGCGCGATGTGGTCGGCCAGCGACACCCCGGGCAATCGTTCCATCACGATGAACGGCATCCCATGGTGCTCGCCGACGTCGTGGACCACCACGATGTGCTGACTGCTCAACGCGGCGGCGGCGCGGGCCTCGGTCTCGAACCGCAGCCGGCTTTCCGGCCGGGACTCGCCGATCGGACTGAGCAGTTTGATCGCCACCCGGCGGCCCAGCTTCGAGTCCCACCCTTCGCGCACTTCGGCCATGCCACCGCGGCCGAGCACCGGCCCCAGTTCATATCGGCCTGCGAGCAGTCCCGGCGGTGGCTCCAACACCGCCGCACCCGTGGGCTGGGGCTGGCGACCTGTGGGGCTTCCGGGCTGAGTTTCCATGTGTCGTATTCAGGTCATGCGGGATCGCGCGCGATTTCTGCCCGTTGGGGTAGCCGAATGTCCGGACAGCGAAACCTGCGGCGTACTGTTCACCATCGATCGGCGGTGAAGCGGCGATAGGAATCAGGTGACGTCGGTGAGAGATGACCAGCTCGTTTCGCTGGCTCGCGGGATGCGTGATTTGGTGCGCGCCGAAGCGGCCGAATCCGAGCGGAAACGCACCATGACCGACGCCATTGTCGACGAGATGTGGGGCAGCGGGCTGATGACGGCACTGAGCCCCGCCGAGGCGGGCGGTATCGAGCCGTCGTTGGCCGAGACCATCGAGACATGGATCGAAATGGCGTGGCAGGACGGCTCTTTCGGGTGGATCGGGATAGCCAACCTGCCGTCCCGGTTCGCCGCGGCCACCTACCTTCCCGACGAGGGTTTCGCCGAAGTGTTCACGGCCCACGACAATCACGTCACGATGGGCGGGCAGTTCTTTCCCAACGGACAGGGTGCGGTCGTCGACGGCGGCTATCGGGTGAGTGGTTCGTGGAGTTTCGGCTCGGGTGTCGGTCATTCCCAGTACGTCGCGGCGGGGTTCTTCCCGATGGACGACGGCGAAATGCGCTGGGTTAGCGAGGGCATTCCCGAGATGCGGGTGGCGGTGATTGCGCGCGACGAGATCCAATTCAATGACGGCTGGCATGTGCAGGGTCTCAAGGGCACCGGTTCCTACGATTACACCGCCGAAGACGTGTTCGTGCCCGCGGCCAGGACGTTCGGGCTGTTCGACCGCCGCCCGTACCGCGGGACGTCGCCAGCTGCGCGGATGGGGCTGATGCCGGTGACCGCCGCCGGGCACGCGTCGTGGGCGCTCGGGGTGGCCAAGAGCATGCTCGACGACGTCACCGAGCTGGCGGCGACGAAATTCCGGATGAGCGACATGGCGTCGCTGGCCAGCCGGCCCACCTTCCAGAAAGGCTTGGCACACCACGTCGCGGCGTGGCGCGCTGCCCGGCTGCTGGTGCTCGACGCGTTCAGCACCGCGGAGACCGCGGTTGCCGCGGGGGAGGACCTGAACCCGACCCTGCGCGCGGACATGCGGGCGGCCGCCGTCTACGCCACCGATACCGCGCGCGAGTGTGCCGAGTGGGCTCACCTGGTGGCCGGCACCAGCTCGATCCGGGAGGGCAGCCGGCTCGAACGCGCCTTCCGTGACCTCTATACCGGCACCCAGCACGCGTTCATCAGCGAGAAGGTCGCGATGGACTGCGCGCAGATCTGGTTGGGCATCATCGACGATCAGTTCGGACTCTGATCTGTTTGACTGTTGCCATGACTGACCATGAGCTGGCCGCGCGACTGGCGACCGAGGCGGGCCGGTTGCTGCTCGGCGTCCGGGCCGAATTCGCCGAGGCCGACGCAAGCGAGCGGAAAGCTGCGGGGGACAAGCGCTCTCACGACTTTCTGATGGAAGCGCTGGGCGCCGAGCGGCCCGACGATGCGGTGCTGTCCGAGGAAGGTGCCGACGACCCGGTGCGATTGCGCTCGGAGCGGGTCTGGATTGTCGACCCGCTGGACGGCACGCGCGAGTTCTCCGAACTCGAGCGCGACGACTGGGCGGTGCATGTCGCACTGTGGCAGGCCGGCGAACTCCTCGCCGGCGCGGTCGCCCTGCCCGCCCAAGGGATCACTTTGGCGACCCCGACGGTCGCGCCGCCGCCGGCCACCCCGGACAAGCCGCGGATCGTGGTGTCGCGTACCCGTCCACCCGCTATCGCGCTGGCCGTGCGGGACGAGCTGGATGGGATTCTGGTCGAAATGGGTTCTGCCGGAGCGAAAGTGGCCTCGATCGTGCAGGGGCTCTCCGATGTGTACGTCCACGCCGGTGGGCAGTTCGAGTGGGATTCGGCCGCACCGGTGGCCGTCGCCCGGGCCGCCGGCCTGCACACCTCCCGCATCGACGGATCCGCGTTGGCCTACAACCAACCCGATCCCAAGCTGCCGGATCTGGTGGTGTGCCGTCCCGAATTCGCCGACGCCGTGCTGGCGGTTACCGGCCGTTCCTGAGCGGACCTGCGCCGGCCCGGCCGCAGATACGGCTTTGCCCGCCTCCGAGCGACAACTGTCTGGTTGAATTCGCAAGTCCCGGACGGGATTGCGCATTACACCAGACAGGTGTCGCTCAGAGGCGGGCAACAGTCCATATGTCCCCGGGACGGGCTTACCTTGCCCCGCTGAACTTGGTAAGGACACCCGAGGCCACGCTGCCGCCGATGATCAAGCCGATACCCAGCAGGAAGTCCACCGAGTCGGTGACCAGTCCCACCACGCCGGTGACGACGATGAACGTCGGCAACCATTCGACCATCTGCAGCATCGAGGGGACCTCCGCCGGCTCGCCGTTGTCCAGGTCGAACATGGCTGAGGCGTAGTCGGGGTAGAACTCGGTGAAGGCGATCGCGAAGAAGATCGCTGCCAGCTGCAGGATCCAGCCCGTCCAGAAGTTGCCGGCGTCCTGCAGAACCGCGTCGCCGAAGAAACCGGCCGCCGCCGCGAACGTGAAGGCACTCGCCCACACCGCGGTGATCACGTTGTTGATCCGCTTGAACAGCGGGCTGTCCCAATACTCCTGCGGTGTCGTGTCCTTCGCGTACGCCATGGTGAACGGCCGGCGGATCAGCAGTGTGAACCACGCGAACAGGGCGAGGGAGATATTGGTCAACTCACCGGCCCACACTTCCAGGAACCGCAGGGCGCTGTCGGTGGCGACCAGGCCGACGATGGCCAGCGCAGCGAAGAAGACGGCGCCGAACACTTCCAGCAGGTGAATCTTGATGCCGCGCGCCAGCCCGACGAGCAGGATCAACACCGAGAAGGCCAGCGCGGAGGCCACCGCGATCTCGAATCGGCCCGGCGCCGACAGGATTGACAACAGCGCCCACGGCGCGATCCCGGAGAACGGCGACTTCAAGAACCCGTCAAGTATCTCGCCGACACCACGGCGTGCCTTGGGCTGCTCCATCGAGGGCTGCGTGTCGCGGGGGGTCGGCTGGGTCATAACAGGCTCCGATTTCCTAACATTCCAATTGTGACAGGTCGATACTGACATACGTGCCAGTGACATGTCAATTGTGGAAGGTTATGATGGTCCGGTGAGTTTACGACACGCGGCGCTGGGATTGTTGTCCCAAGAGCCCGGCAGCGGTTATGACCTGCTGAAACGGTTCAAAGAGTCGATGGACAACATGTGGCCGGCCACTCAGAGCCAGCTCTACGGCGAGCTCAACAAGCTCGCTGGCGCCGGGCTGATCAAGGTCTCCGACGTGGGTCCGCGCGGGCGTAAGGAATACGAGATCACCGACGCCGGCCGCGCCGAGTTGTATCGCTGGATGATGTCGCCGCAGGAGGATCCGCCCATCCGCAACGCCGCGATCCTGCGGGTCTTTCTACTCGGTCAACTCGAGCCCCCCCAGGCGCGGGAGTATCTGGAGTCGTTGTTGGCCCTGGCCGAAGAAGAACACGCCCGCTACGCCGAGATGCTCGATGCCTATGACTGGACGATGGACGACGACGCGTTCTTCGCCCGGGCTGCCCTGGAACAGGGTCTGCGCTGGACCCAGCATGAGATCGAATGGGCGAAGTGGGTGCTCGACGGCCTGCGGGAGCGCAGCGCTAAACGGTCGGCTTAACCAGCTCAGCCGGCTGGGCCGCTCGCAGCGCATCCCCAAGCGTCCAGATTGCCACGCCCAGCAACACCAGGTCTTTGAGCAGGAACTGGCCCGGTAGGGCGGTCAGGACGGGTATTCCCGCGGCATGGGTTGCAAACAGCCCGGGTGTGGTGAACAGGAAACTCACCGTCCCCAGAAAGAGCACGATAGCCAGCGCACTACCGAGCACGGACACCCTGGGCCATACCGGGAACGTCGCGATCAGCAGTGCCGCAACGATTTCCATCGTTCCCAACGCTCGCGCGACAGCCGTGACACTGAGGAAGTCGTAGATCCAGCTCATCAACGGGCTGTGTTCGATGAGCACTTTCGATTCCATCTTGACGTACTTGCCGAACCCGATCCAGGCCAGCACCAAGACCAGTCCGTAGCGGGCGACGAGCTGGCCGAGGCTTGTGATTTTGTCAGCGATTGGAGTCACAGCAATGTATTACGTAAAAGGGCGGCGGTCGGTTCGATCGCGTAGCGCCCGGCCCATCCGGGCTACGGCCTCGGTCAGGATCGCCTGCGAGGTCGCAAAGTTCATCCGGACGTGACCCGCGCCGCCGCTGCCGAACACGTGCCCGGAGCTGAGCGCGACGCGGGCGTGATCGCGAAACCAGCGGGCGGGACCGGACAGATCGGCCACCACTTTCAGGCCCTCGGTGTGGTCATCGTCGATGCCGAGCGCGCGGCAGTCCAGCCAGGCCAGGTAGGTGCCCTGGGGTTCCAACAACCGCACGCCGGGAAGGTGCTCGGCGACCAAGTCGTTGAGCAGCGCGCGGTTGGCATCCAGGCCTCCCAGCAGCGCATCGAGCCAGTCGACCCCCTTGCTGAACGCCGCGGTGTGCGCGATGAGGCCCAAGTGGCTGGCGCCGTGGCCCACCTCTTCGGGCATCCGGCGCAGTTCCGCACCTGCCTCGGGGCCGGCGATGGCCAGCGCCGCCTTGATACCCGCGAGATTCCACGCCTTGGACGCCGATGTCAGCGCCAGCGCATTCTCGGCACCCGGGACGCTCAGATAGGGCGTGAAGCGTGCTCCCGACAGCACCAGCGGAGCGTGGATCTCGTCGGAGACCACCCGGACATCGAACCGGCGGGCCAGGTCGGCGACCGTACGCAATTCGTCGGCGGTGTGCACGACGCCGGTCGGGTTGTGCGGGTTGCACAACAGGTAGGCGACTTTGCCGGCAGCGCCCGCAGTCTTGCGCGAACGCGCGAACGCTTCGGCCAGCACGTCGAGGTCGATGCGCCCCCCGGCATTAAGCGGGGCTTCCAGCACGGTGCGGCCGTCGTGCGAGACGAACGCATAAAACGGCGCGTACACAGGCGAATTGACGATGACCGTGTCTCCGCGGTCGGTGACCAGACGCAACATCTCGACGATGCCCAGCATGACGTCGGGCACCACCCGGGTGCGTCCGACCGACAGCCCATCCCACTGCCAGCGCCCGGCGGCGAATTCACTTATCGCTTTGGCATAGCCCTTGCCGTGCGGGTAGCCGGTGTCGCCGGCGTCGACGGCCCGGTGAATGGCTTCCGCCACGCTGGGAGCCAGGTTGACGTCCATCTCGGCGACCCACAACGGCAGGACATCGGCGGGGTGGGCGCGCCACTTCATGCTGGTGCGGTGGCGCAATTGATCAAGCGTCAACTCCTCTAGCGGGTTATCGACCACTGCTCGAGATTAGAAGATGGCGCAGTTAGGAGCTCAGGACGTGATGAAGGCGTGTGTCGGGATGGTCAGCGGCAGGTCCACCGAACTCAGCAGACCGGGTTGTGCGGCAACGACATACGGGACGGCGTTGACGACGCGCATGGCGGTGGCCACCATGGCGCCGGCTCCGGAGGTCATGTTCGCGATTCCCGCTCGGGCGGGATCACGCAGCGTGGCGGCCAGGCTGCAGTCGATGTCGGGGTCGCCGCTGATCACCACGCGGTAGGAGAGGTCGCCGATCCCGGTCGGCCAGTCCGGCGCGACGTCATGCGCCAGGCGGGTGACGTGCTCGATGACGATGGCCTCCCGACCGTCAACCACGCCGATGGCCCGCATCCGCAGCGCGCCGCACGTACCGGCTTCGACAGTGCCCATCGCCACTTCCAATGTCCGGTTGGTGACGGCGCGATCGAAGGTCTCGCGAATCTCCTGAACCTCCACGCCGAGCGCATCGCCGATCAGCCGGATCTGGCCCTGCCACTCACCGGCGATCGCGCCCGGGAAGCTGATCCATGGCTGATAGTCCAGCGGGCGACCGAAACCCAATGCGTCGCTCATGATGTCGGGCACGCCGTAGTCGTCGTAGAGACCGATCTCGTAGGAATGGATCTTCTCGATGGCCGAGGATTGCGTGCACAGCACCAGGGGCAGGTAATCGGCGGCGAAGCCGGGCTCGATACCCGAGGCGTATAATGACACCTGGCCCTGCTTTGCGGCGGCGACCAGCTGGTCGCGCCATTCGGTGGGTGTGTAGGCGTGCGGGTTCACCAGCCGGGTGGTGCTCGTGGTGACGACGTTGATTCCGGCTTCCAGCAACTTCGCGTAGTCCGGGATCGCCAGGGCGTCGCGTTCGGGGCCGCTGGCGGCATAGATGACGCAGTCGGGTTTCAGCGCGATGAGGGCATCGGCGTCGGTGGTGGCGGCAACGCCGATCGGATCGCCACCGGCCAATTCCCCGGCGTCCCGGCCGTCCTTGTCCGCGGAATGCACCCATACCCCAACAAGATCCAGATTTGGGCGCCGTTGGATCGCGCGAATGGCTATCGACCCGATGCCTCCCGTCGCCCAAACCACTACGCGGTGACTTGCCGGGTTGGCCATCCGGGCCCCCTTGCTGCTCTGCGATACCGAATATTTGATCCGCAAGTTAACAGTCGGCGCGATGACGGGTCAAGGGTTGCAGTATGTTCTGGGTCGGCCTGGCCGAGCGTCATGAACAAACGTTAGGTTATAGCGGACGTGAGGAGACGGTTATGCGGGTCGTGGTGTGGTCGACCGGGGGAGTCGGATCGATTGCGATCGACGCGGTGCGGCGCCGGCCGGACCTGGAACTCGTTGGGGTCTGGGTACATTCGCCGGACAAGGTGGGGCGGGACGCGGGCGAGTTGGCCGGTGGTGCGCCGCTGGGGCTGGCGGCCACCGGCGACGCGGACGCGTTGATTGCCATGAAACCGGATTGTGTGGTGTATGCCGCCAGCGGCCCCGACCGCGACGGCGCCGCCGTGCCCGAATATGTGCGTCTGCTTTCGGCCGGGATCAATGTCGTTTCGACGTCCTCGACGAGCCTGGTGTATCCGCCGTCCTATTTCGCGCCGGACTGGCGTGACCAACTCGAATCGGCGGCGCGGGACGGTGGGGCGTCTTTGTACGTGTCGGGCATTTTTCCCGGCTTCGCCTCCGATGAGATGGCGCTGCTGATGACCACGCAGTCGAAGAGCATCCGCAGCATCACCGTCAGCGAGGTGGCCCTCAACGATCACTATCCGGTGGCCGACGTGATGATGGACGGCATGGGGTTCGGTCGCCCGCTGGATTTCGAGCCGATGCTCAAGACGCCCGGGTTCATCGAAATGGCTTGGAAGGCATCGCTTTGCCTGATCGCCAGCGGGCTGGGCGTCGAGATCGAGGAGGTGCGGGGCACGCTGGATCGCGAGTTGACCGACCGCGACATCGAGGTGGCTTTCGGCACGATTCCCGCCGGCACCTGCGGGGCGGTACGAACTCGGGCGGCCGGGGTGGTGAACGGCCGCGAAGCGATCGTGGTCGAGCACGTGATCCGGATGGCCCGCGACGTCGCACCAGACTGGCCGACGTCCGACTGCGACGCGACCTACCGGGTCGACATCGAGGGTGAGCCGGACATTCACTGTGTGCTGACGTTGGGCGCGGCGGAGGGACACGGCGCCGGACGCGCGGCGATGGCCGCCACGGCCATGCGGGTGGTGAATGCAATTCCGTATGTTGTCGAGGCCCCAGCGGGATTGCTGAGTTCGTTGGATTTGCCGACGACCTTGCCGCGGCACGCATTTGAGTAGCGCCCGCGAGCAGACGCAAAAGCGCCCGACACGCCGAGCGTGTGGGCGCTTTTGCGTCTGCTCGCGCGTCAGGCGAGCTGGACTCGGCCGGTGATCAGGTCCATGATCGGCTTGCCCGGGGCGTAGGACCCGGTGATCGACGCCATCGCGTGGCCCTGGTCGACGTTGAGCGTGATGCCGTTGACCGATGCCGCGGCGTCGCTGTTCAGCAGGATCATCGCCTTGCCGATGTCCTCGGGCGTCAGGGTTTGGCTGCCGGTGTCGTCGCGGTAGTCCTGAGCGAAGGTCAGCCACAGGTCAGCATTGGCCCGGGCCAGCGGCGTGTCGGTCGGGCCAGGGCAGACCGCGTTGATGCGCACGCCCTTCTTCTGGAAGGGGTATCCCTGCCAGGCGACGTAGCCGTTGATCGCCTTCTTGCTGAACCCGTAGTGGATGATGCCCTGCGCCTCGCGCTCCTGGCACCAGTCGTGTGCCGACTTGTAGTCGGGCGTCGCCAAGAAGTCCTGCACGAGTTCCAGATCGTTCTCCCAGCCCATGCCGGCCACCGACGAGATGAAGCAGATTGCCGCACCGCGCTGCAGCAGGTCCTTGGCGAACAGCCGCTCGATCAGGTGCCGGTGCCCGATGAAGTTGACCCGCATCAGCTTTGGCCCGTCGGCCACACCGGCGGCGGAGAACAGCTTGTCGACCTGCCCGTCGAGTTCGTCGACCGCCCGGTCGATCGAATCCTGATCGCTGAGGTCCAGCGAGATCGCCCGATCGACCTCGAAGTCCACCGGTGCATAGTCCATCACCGTGACGTGCGCACCGAGAGACTTCGCGATCTGCGCCGCCGCGGCGCCCATACCGGTCGCGCCGCCGACCACCAGAACACGCTTTCCCTGGTAACCCAACAAGTCTGACGCCGTTGTCATCTCATCCCCTTTTTCCCTGGTGGTTCGTGCACCGACGTTACAGTATCTGGACCAGATGTAAGTTACAAACCCCGCGGTTGACCTCTGTCGCAGGTCCCACGTAGCGTACGTGAGACAAATATTAGGTTTGCTAGGAGTGGCCTTGTTCACGCTGCGGTTCGACATGCGGGCCCCGGCTTTTGGGGGTGACCCGGCGGAGCTGTATGCCGCAGTGCCGGAGATGTGCGCATGGGGTGAACCCATGGCTGCCTGGCAGCGGTGCTGTGTGAACACCATGGATCCGACGACGGCTACCTGCCGTCACCCCTGTTGCTCGCGTCGGCGATCGCGTCGCGCACCGAGCGGCTGGCGCTGACGCTGATCCTGATCTTGCCGTTCTATGACGCGATCCGGCTGGCCGAGGACATCGCCGTGCTCGACATCGTCAGCCGGGGCCGGGCGTCCTACATCATGGCGTTGGGATATCGGCCCGAGGAATACGAGATGTTCGGGCTGGGCCTGGGCGACCGCGGGCGACTGGCGGACGAAAAGCTGGGGATGCTGCGCCAGTTGCTTGCCGGGGAGACCGTGGTGCAGGACGGGCGGCGAATCAAGGTGACGCCGCAACCGCTCACCCCGGGCGGGCCGGGGATGATGTGGGGCGGCGGCAGCGTCGCGGCGGCCCGCCGGGCCGGCCGCTACGGGCTGGGCATGCTGGCGAACGGCAACGTGCCGGGAATGCGCGAGGCGTACGAGTCGGCGTGCCGCAAACACGGCCACGAGCCGGGGCCGGCGTTCTTTCCCGACCGCGACACGCCCTCGGTGACTTTCGTCGCAGACGACGTGGACCGGGCCTGGTCGGAGCTCGGCGAATACTTGCTGCACGACGTTCGTACCTACGCCGCCTGGAATCCCGGCAACGAGACCTCGGCGGGCTTTTCGCATGTCTCGACGATCGACGAGCTGCGCGAAACCGGAAAGTCGCACGTGATCATCACGGTGGAGCAGGCGATTTCCTGGGTCCGCGCCGGAAAGATGTTGACCCTGTCGCCGTTGTGCGGCGGTGTGCCGCCCGAAGTGGCGTGGCCATATCTGAAGAGGGTGGGTGAGGTCGTCTTGCCCGAGGCCGCCCGCCCGGTAGCCGCGGAGAGTGCATGACATCTACCGAGATTTATTACGACCCCTTTGATTTCGACATCGATGACGATCCGTACCCGATCTGGAAGCGGATGCGCGATGAGACTCCGCTGTATTACAACCCCAAGTACAACTTCTATGCGCTGAGTCGGTATGAGGATGTCGCTCCGGAGCTGACCAACTGGGAGACCTACCGCTCCGGCCGCGGCACCACCATGGACATCATCATGAGCGGGGTCACGGTGCCGCCTGGGGTGATCCTGTTCGAGGATCCACCGCTGCATGATCTGCACCGACGGTTGCTGTCAAGGGTTTTCACGCCGCGACGGATGGAGGCGATCGAACCGCTCACCCGGGACTTCTGCGTTCGTGCGCTCGACCCGCTGGTGGGCTCGGGGCGCTTCGACTTCATCGAGAACCTCGGCGCGATGATCCCGATGCGCACCATCGGCTATCTGCTGGGCATCCCCGAAGACAGCCAGGCCAACATCCGTGATCGGGGCGGGCGAGCAATCAACCTCCGGGAGGGGACTTTCCGGGCGGTCGACGAGGATCTGTTCGAGAAGAGCTACGAGGTCTTCGCCGAGTACATCGACTGGCGCATGGACCACCCGTCCGACGATCTGATGACGCAGTTGCTCAACGCCGAGGTGGAGGAGAACGGTGTCACCCGGCGGTTGGAGCGGACCGAGGTGCTGATGTACACCAGCATGATCGCCGGGGCCGGTAACGAGACGACCACCCGCCTGATCGGTTTCATCGGTCAGCTGCTCGCCGAGCATCCGGACCAGCGCCGCGAGCTGGTGGCGAATCCGGCGCTGATCCCGATGGCGATCGAAGAGGTGTTGCGGTACGAGGCGCCGTCGCCGGTGCAGGCCCGGTATGTGGCCCATGACGTGGAAAGCCATGGCACCGTGATCCCCGAGGGGTCGATCATGTTACTGCTCAACGGATCTGCGAACCGTGACGAGCGCAAATTCGTCGACGGTGAGCGGTTCGACATTCATCGGGGCGGTGGTCATCTGAGCTTCGGGCATGGCCTGCACTTCTGTCTGGGTTCGGCGTTGGCGCGCATGCAGGCGCGGGTGGCGCTGGAAGAGGTCCTCAAGCGCTGGCCGGAGTGGGAAGTCGACTACGCCAACGCCAGCAAGGCGCACACCAGCAGCGTGCGGGGCTGGGCCAAGCTGCCCGTCATCACCGGATGAGGTACTGAGACATCCGGGCCGGGCTATCCGAGCTGGTCCACCAACACCGCGCCCTCGGGTCGGTTACCGAGTGTTTGCAGTTGCAGCGCAATGCTTTCGGCCTGCGCGGTAAGGCGCAGCACCTGGGCCAGTTCGCCGGGCGCATCGCATTGCAGGTAGTGGTCGGCGGTCGGCATCACCCAGTAGCGGCTTCGGCCGGCCATGTTCCGCAGATACTTCTGCCAGACGTGGTTCGCCACCCGCAGCGGTGCAACGGTGTCGTGCACGCCCCAGACCAGGCTGACGTTGACGTGCAGTTTGGATAGTGCTTCCAGCCAACGCTTTTCGTCGGCGGCGCGCTCGTGCAGATACTGGATGGTGTCGGGCAGCACGCGCATTCCGTCGTTGTAGGTGAAACACTTCGCCAGCGCGGCGATTTCGGGATGCTCCAGTGTGCGGCGCGGCATGAAGGTGGTGTACCCCAGACCGGCGGCCAACATCTCCGGTGTGGTCTCCGCGGCCGTGGCCCGGCCCGTCGAACTGTCGAGCAGCGCGGTCTGGAATGCGGTGAGGTTGGACAGCGGCAGGTAGATGTTGGCGTTGGTGATGATGAGATCGATCGGCAGTGCCGACTTCTCCGCCAATAGACCCAGCGCGATCATGCCGACGCTGCTGCCGCGATCGTGGGTGATCATGCGGAAGTCGGTCAGGTTCCACACCTCGGTGATGGCATGGACGAGCAGGCGCGCGTCGTCGTAGAGCGAATAGACGTAGGGCTGGGGCGGCTTGTCGGACACGCCGTAGCCGGGGAAGTCCAGGGCGAAGATCTCGAACTCCTCGCTGAGTTCGCGGGCCAGCGGGTAGTAATCGATGCTGGAGGTGGGGAAGCCGTGCACGCAGACCAGCGGGGGTGCACCGGGTGTGCCGTAGCGCCGAAGGAAAACCGTGACCTCTTGCTTGTCATTGGCCTCAGTGGTGGATCGCCACTGCAATTCCGTTCCGCCGCTGTTCCATTCCACAAAAACGTCCATGGTGTTGGCCTTTCTGGGCTAGGTGAGCGGGAAGGTCACAATGGCCAGCAGCAAGGGCAACTGGTTTCCCTTGAGTTGAGGAGCGGCCAGCACCGCGGGGCCGAAGAATGATCCGCTGAGGTAGTTGTCGGCGTTCCACACTTGTTCCGCATTGACCTGCCCTTGATAACTGAAACCTTCCATCACGTAGGGCAGGCCGTCGGCCTCCAGCAGCGACGGGCCGCTCATCAATTGAAAATGCAGGTGCGGGGCGTTGGAGTTGCCGGTGTTACCCAATTTGGCGATCTGCTGGCCCTTCTTGACCTTGTCGCCGGGCTTGACCAGTAGCGAGCCTTGGATGAAGTGGGCGTACATGGCGTACACACCGTCGCCGATGTCCATGATGATGTGGTTTCCGTCAACGTTTTCCACGGTCAGCTTGGCGGCCAGGGCCGGCTCGGATGCGGGCAGGATGCCTGGCACGTTGGCCTCGACGTTGTCGAGGGTGGAGACGACGGTGCCGTCGGCGACGGCGTACACGGGCGTCCCGTAGCTGACGAAGCTCTCGTTCTTGGTCCGGTCGCCGTCGTAGAAGTTGCCCTGGTCGTTCATCCGCATCCAGTCGATGGCGAAGCGCTGACTGTTGTTGAGTTTCATGTTCACCGGGAGGATGGCGTCGCGGTGTGCCCAGCCCGGATCGCAGCAACCGTTGAAGGCGACCCAGTTGTTGCCCTGCAATGGGGAAGCGATGAGCCGCGGCATGCCGGCCGAGATGTTGAGCGGCGCGCCCAAGGTGTCAATGGGGCTGGGCTGGCTGGATGCGCCCGGATTGGTGACGCCGGTGCCGTGCAATCGCAGCATCACGGCTTTGGGAAAGTCCGACAGGTTGTCCAACCGGAAATCGATGAGCAGTGAGCGCGCTGATTGCGGCGGGATGGTGACATCGGGTGCGGGCGCGGCCGGTACCAGTCGCAGCCGGTTGCAGTTGCCGTAGTTGCAGGCGGGATCGACCAGTGCCGGCCCGGTGAACGAGGCCAGCACCTTGTTGGGTTCCCGGGCGTCGACGACGTCCACACCGGTGAGGGTGGCGGGTGCGGCGGTCGAATTGGTGACCTGCACGTCGAAGGCCAGGTGGTACTTGTCGTCAGTGCCCGGGAAGGGAAAGGTCGGCCGGCTGATCGGGTTTACGGTCAGCGGGGTGAACGCGTCCGGGACCGTGACCCCGGCTAGCGGGTCGGCGGGGGGACTTGCGGTGCCACCGGATTGCTTCGGCGTCGATGTGCAGGCGGCGGTGGTGAGCAGGATTCCAAGGAGCGCCAGACTTTTCCGGCGAATTGCTTGGTGTCGCCTTCGCCGCTTCGCCATATACAGTCCCTCCCTTGTCAGCCCGGCTGAGCATAGTATCCCGAGTCGCAAGCGGATCACGACATGAAATCGCTAAGCAAAAATAACGATAACGAATCTCCAAGCCACCACGGTGTCGCGCGAAAATCATGCGCAGGCAAAGTGCGGCCGACTTCAGCCAGGAAGAAATGCGAATTCTGACACTCATGAATGGCGATACCGGTGCAGGGATAGGGGGATCGTGCTCAGACGGTTCCGTGCTGCACTCGTCGTGGTGGTCGCTTCGTGCCTGGGCGGCGGCTTGGCCGCGGCGGACCCCGGAGGCGTTGCGAGCGTGATGGCGGCCGCATGCGAACAACGGACCCTGGTGCTGACCGCGTTTCCCGCCGAAGCGGATGCCGTGCTGGCGCACACCATGCTCGATGCGAATCCCGTTGCGGTGTACGACAACCAGTTTTACTACCGCGGCTCGATCGCCGGTAAGAAGGTGGTCGTCGCGATGACGGGTATCGGCATGGTCAACGCGACACGCGTCACCGAGGCCGCGCTGAATCGCTTTACCTGTGCGTCGTCCAACATTGCCATTGGGGGAGTGGTCTTTTCGGGTGTGGCCGGGGGTTCCGGCCGAACCAGCATCGGCGATGTCGCCGTGCCGGCCCGGTGGACTGTCGACAACGGCGCGACCTTCGCGGCGGTCGATCCCGGCATGCTGGCCGCGGCGCAGACGCTGGCCGTCAACCTCAGTGGCGTCAACAATCTCGGGAATCCGATGTGCTTGTGCCGTCATGTGCCGACGGTCAAGCTGATCGATCTCAAACGCCAACCACAGTTGTTCGTTGGCGGTGACGGGTACAGCCACGATTCCAACAACGGCCAGGCATTTCCGTGTGTGCCCAACAGCGGAGACGTGTTTGGGTGCCAACCGTGCAGCGCACCTGGCCGATCGCTGCTGTACACCGGCAACTTTTTTCAGGCGATCGGTCCGTGGCTGGCCAAGGGGTTGCTCAGCAACCTGAACATTCAGACGGCGGAGAACCCGGCCTTCGACGCGGTCGACCAGGAGACCGGCGCCGCCCTGGCGGTTGCGGTGGCACACGGGGTGCCGTTCCTCGGTATCCGGGGCATGTCGGATGGGCCCGGAGATCCGCTGGGGTTACCGGGTTTTCCGTTTCAGTTCTTCTTCTACAAGCAAATCGCCGCGGAGAACGCGGCGCGGGTGGTTGAGGCGTTCCTGGGGAATTGGACTGGTGCGTGATCGGCCGGGAGGCCCTGGGGCGTCCGCGGGAGTCCTGGGGTGTCCGCGGGAGCCGTTGGGTGTCCGCGGGAGCCCTGGGACGTCCGCGGGAGCCCTGGGACGTCCGCGGGAGCCCAGGGGAGTATGTGCGTCGTTGCCCGCCTTTCAGCGACAATGTCGCTGAAAGTTATTTAGCCGCAGCAACTGTCGATGGTTTGTCGCTGCAAGCCGGGCAAAGGTCACTGTCTCAGGCGAGGGCAAGATGCGCATGGCGCCCAGCTAGCCGGAATAGCGCCCAGCTAGCCGGAATACCGCTCAGCCGGGCTCCCCGGCCTCCCCGGCGCTCACCAGACCGATCCCACACCAGCCCCATCGCAGTAATCTCTCAAGCCGCCAGCACCGCCCAGGCGTTCAGCGACATTGTCGCT
>NZ_LZMH01000042.1 GCF_001673635.1 Mycobacterium asiaticum | reverse complement strand
CCCCGCCCCGGCACCCAGCCCGGCCCCGCCGTCGAGTCCGGCGCCTTCGCCCGCGCCGACGGGGGAGGCGCCGCCACCGGAGCAGCCCACGGCTCCGGACCCGCGCAAGGATCTCGCCGAGCGCATCGCCCAAGAGAAGAAGTGGCGGCAGAACACCAGCCAGTACATCCAGATGGTCGCCCTGCAGTTCCAGGCCACCCGCTGCGATAAAGACGACATCCTGGCCGGCAACGACGACCCCAAGCTTCCGCTGGTCACCTGCTCCACCGACCACAAGACCGCCTACCTGCTGGGACCGTCGATCATCAGCGGCGATCAGATTCAGGACGCGACCTCCGGGATGAATCAGAGCAGCCTGGGCTATGTCGTCGATCTGCAGTTCAAGGGACCGGCGGCGAACGTGTGGGCGGACTACACCGCCGCGCACACCGGCACCCAGACGGCATTCACCCTGGACTCGCAGGTCGTCAGCGCGCCGATGATCCGGGAGGCCATTCCGGGCGGCCGCACCCAGATCAGCGGCGGTGAGCCGCCGTTCAGCGCCGCGACCGCCAAACAGCTCGCCAACGTGCTGAAGTACGGGTCCCTGCCGCTGTCGTTCGAGTCGTCGGAAGCCCAAACCGTTTCGGCGACATTGGGTTTGACGTCGCTGCGGGCCGGCTTGATCGCCGGGGCGATCGGT
>NZ_LZMH01000041.1 GCF_001673635.1 Mycobacterium asiaticum | reverse complement strand
GCTCGACGCGGACCCCGGTTGCGGCAACTTGGCCGAGCGCGCCGGGCGTACCTCGCCGTCTTCGATCGCGGATTTGATTGCCGACCAGAACCTTTCGCATTACAACGATGTGCGCGCACACACGAGCGTGAACGCCCACAATCTGGAAATCCTGCCGACCGCCGAATACACCACGGCGCAACGCGGACTCAGCGGTGAGGACCTGCGCTTCGCGGTCGACACGGTGTCCAAGTTCTACAACCTGGTGCTGGCCGACTGCGGGCCGGGATTGTTCGACCCGGTCACCCGCGGTGTGCTCGAGACCGCGTCGGCGATCGTGATCGTGACCAACGTGTCGCTGGACAGCGCCCGGCAAGCCGAGAGTGCGCTGGAGTGGCTGCGGCACAACGGGTATCAGGATCTGCTGAGTCGCGTCGTCGTGGTCATCAACCACGTCGCGGTCGGCGAGACCAACGTCGCGGAGAAGAAACTAGTGCGGCAGTTCCAGCAGCTGATACAACCGGACCGGGTCGTGTTGCTGCCCTGGGACAAGCACATCGCGACGGGAACCGAAATTCAGCTCGACCAACTCGACCCCGCCTACCAACGGCGGGTACTCGAACTGGCCGCGGCTCTGTCCGACGATTTTGAAAGGGCGGGACGTCGTTGAGCGCACCTGCTGTTGCCGCCGGCTCCACCGCATCTCAGACCGCGCCCGCGAGGCCGGCCACCACCCGGGTGACGGTCCTGACCGGAAAGCGGATGACCGACCTGGTGCTGCCGGCGGCGGCACCGATGGCCACCTACATCGACGAGACCGTCGCGGTCCTGGCCGACATGCTCGAAGACACCCCACCGGATGTCCTGGCGGGCTTCGACTTCGCCGCCCAGGGCGTGTGGACGTTCGCCCGCCCGGGGTCGCCGCCGCTGCGGCCCGAACAGTCCCTAGACGAGGCCGGCGTGGTGGACGGCTCGTTGTTGACCCTTGTTTCGGCCAGCCGGACGGAGCGATACCGACCGCTGGTCGAAGACGTCATCGACGCGATCGCGGTGCTGGACGAATCGCCGGAATTCGATCGAACGGCGGTCGAGCGTTTCATCTCGGTGGCCATCCCGATCCTGGCCCTCCCGCTGACCGCCATCGCCATGCGCGCGTGGTGGACGACCGGGCGCAGCTGGTATTGGCCGGTGGCGTTGGGCCTGCTGGGCATCATCGCCCTGGTCGTGTCGTTCGTGGCGAAGCGGTTCTACGCCAAGGCCGATCTTTCCGAGTGCCTGCTGATTGCCGCTTACCCGCTGCTGGCGGGCGCGGCGGCGACCGCCGTCCCGCTGCCACGTGGCACAAGTTCGCTCGGGGCGCCGCACCTGGCCGCCGCAGCTACCGCGGTGCTGTTGTTGACGGTGTTGGTCCGCGGCGGCCCTCGCCGACGCCACGAAGTGGCCTCGTTCGTCGTGATCAGCATGATGGCGCTGGTCGGTGCCGCCGTCGCGACTGGTTACGGCTACCAGGAGTGGGTGCCGGCCGGGGCAATCGCATTCGGTTTGTTCGTCGTGACCAACGCCGCCAAGCTCACGGTCGCCGTGGCGCGAATCGCGTTGCCGCCGATCCCCGTTCCGGGTGAGACGGTCGACAACGAGGAACTCCTCGACCCGGTGACCGCCGAGGACGCCACCAACGAGGAGACGCCGACCTGGCAGGCGATCATCGCGTCGGTGCCGGCGTCCGCGGCCCGGCTGACCGAACGCAGCAAACTGGCCAAACAACTGCTGGTCGGGTATGTGACGGCGGGCGCCGTGATCCTGGCGGCCGGTGCCGTCGCGGTGGTGGTGCACGGGCACTTCTTCGTCCACAGTCTGGTTGTCGCCGGGTTGTTGACCGTGCTGTGTGGGTTCCGTTCGCGGCTTTATGTGGATCGTTGGTGCGCCTGGTCGCTACTGGCCGCGACCGCCGCAATCCCGACGGGCTTGGCCATGCGCCTTTGCCTCTGGTACCCACAGTGGGCGTGGGCGATTCTCGCCGGCTACCTGGTGCTGGTGGTGGTCGCGTTGATCATCTTCGGAGCGATGGCCCCGATCAAGCGCCTGTCGCCCGTGATGAAGCGGATCACCGAACTCCTCGACGGTGCCGTGGTGGCTTCGATCATTCCGCTGCTGTTGTGGACCACCGGGGTCTACGACATGGTGCGGAATCTGCGGTTCTAGATCCTTCTCAGATCGGCGCCGCGACCGGCCCCGCCGCCGACTTCCCGCCGGCGGAGCCCTCCACCGGGGCGCTGACCAGGGTCGCCTTGCCCGCGGCGGCACCGTCGGCTGGCGCACTGTCGGCCGGGCTACCGTCGGCGTCCGGGTTCTCCTCGTCGTCCTTCTTGTCCTCGTCGGCCGGCTTGGTGTCGCTGGCGAGTTGGGCCCCACCGCCCTGCCCGGCTTGAGATGCGGCCTGCTGAACGCTTTGGCCGACCTGCTGTCCCATCGGCGCCATCTGTTGAGCCATCGGCGCCAACTGAACCAGTTGTGGCACGGTCGCGGCGATCCGGGGTGACAACGCCTCGGCCTGTGCCCCAACCGCGGCGCCGACCTGCGACACCGCCCCTGCCGATGCCGCGCCCGCCAGCTGTTGTGCCGCGGCCACAGGTCCGCCCAGCATCGCAGCTCCCGCGGCGGCGCCGCCCAAGCCCGTCACCGCCCCAAGTGCGTTTGCGCCCATCGACTGGCCGTCCGCACCGAATGCGTACTGCGTCAGTGCCTGGCCCAGCGACTGATCGGCCTTCGTGTAGATATCGGCCGCGGCGCCCATGCTGGTCGCGGTCCTCTTCAACGCGGCGGTGACGCCGGGCATCCCGTCGGTGACCAGGGATTCGATGGCCGGCATCGTTTCGTTGATCGCCCCCGACACCGCGTCCGAACCGGTCGCGGCGATCGGTGAAGGCGGCGTCGGAAAGACCAGCTCGGTGAGTTTGCTCGCGGCGGCGACCAGACGGGCGGGATCGACTGCTAGTGGTTCAACCATCACAGCGTCCCTTCTCCGTCGTTTGCCATCCAGAAAATCTTAACCGACGTGCCACAACCCCCCGGACGCCAATTTCGGCCCGCCGCAGGCATCGGCGCGCCGTGCCACCCGGGAGAGCCGCCCGGGCGGCCCGCCGTCGTGTTTGCCATACCGGTTCCCACCCGCCCGTCAGGTGGCCTGCGAGATCGCGCTGTCGAGCAGGGCGGCGACGTGACGCCAGTACAAGAACTCCTCGACCGCCGGACGCTGCGCCTCGGCGTCGGCCGCTTTGTAGGCCTTGTGCAGAGCGAGGTCCTGGCTGTGCGCGGCGTAGGCGTGAAAGGCGCGCAGGTGCGCGATCTCGCGACCGGTCGCCGTGCTCGTCATCGGCTTCATCAGCTCGAACCACAGGATGTGTCGCTCGTCGTCGGGAGCGTTGGCGTCGGCCGGGGCCGGCGGCAGCAGGTCCACCAGATGCAGGTCATCGGTCTCCGCCAACTGCGCCGCCGCCGCCGGGTCCACCACCTCAAGGCGCGGCCGGCCGACCATCTTGCCGGTGTCCGGGATGTCGTCGTCCTCCAGCAGGATCTTGGCGACACCGGGATCGGAGTTCGCCAGTTGCTCGGCGGTGCCGATCACGGCCCGTAGCTTCAGGTCGTGATAGGCGGCCCAGGTCTGCACGGCGATGACCGGATAGGTTGCGCTGCGGGCCTTTTCGTCGACCGGGACGTTTCGGTCGGCACTGGCCATGAACACCTTGGCGGGCAGTTGGACGCCGTCCGGTATGTAGGCCAGCCCGTAGCTGTTGGCGACAACGATCTCACCGTCGGTGGTGACGGCGGTGACCCAGAAGAATCCATAGTCGTCGCCACCGGCGAGGTCGCGGGCGTTCAGCGCGGCAGCAATCCGTCGCGCCAGGCGCAGCGGATCCTTTTTGGCGCCACCGGCGCGGGATGCCGCGGCCGCCGCGTCACGCGCGGCCCGTGCGGCCGAGACCGGGATGGACGGCAGCGCGGTGACATCGTCTGCGGAGCTCGGCTTGTCCTTCTGGTCGTCGTCCGTACGGTTCGCCGGGGTGGGCCGGGCCGCCGGTGTAGTGCGGGCCGACGCCGGGCGCGGCGGCGACGCGCCGGCCGGTGCCCGCCCGGCCCCACCCAGCGGCGCCCGACCGCCCGCGGCGCGCCCACCGGCACCCGGACCGCCCGCGGCCGCACCCGCACTCGGACTTGCCGCCGCACCCACCGGTCCCATTCCGCTCGCGGTGCTTCGCGCAGCCGGCGGGATTCCGGTGGCCGCCGCGGGTGCCATCGCCGGCGCTGCGTCGTCCCCGCGATGCGACGGAGACGAGGAACCGCCCGGTTGACCGGTGTGGGCGGGAACATCGACGGCCGCCGCCGGCTTCACGTGCGCCGGTTCGGTGCCAGGAATAGCCGGACCCGACGGAGTGCTCGGGCTCGCCGGCGCGGATGGCAGGTCCGGCGGCGGCCCGCCGGGCGTTGGCGCGGGGGCAGGACCCGGCGTCGGCTTGCCCGGCGTCGGCGCGGGGGTCGGCGCGGGCGCTGGCGCCGGGTTCACCGGGGTGACCGGCTGGTATGGCTGAGGTTTGGGGTTGACCGGCGTGATCGGAGTTATGGGCGTGCCCGGCTGGCTCGGGTTGACCGGCGTGACCGGCAGCGACGGCACCGGGGTGATCGGCGTGACCGGGTTCGGGTTCACCGGGTCGAACGGGGTCGGCGTGACCGGGCTGATAGGTGTGCCCGGACCCACGGGCTCGTAGGGGTTGGCCGGGATCGGCTCGAACGGTGCCGGCGTCGGCCCGACCGGGGTGGGCGCGCCCGGCGTCGGAACGACGACCGTCGGGACCTCTGGAGCGGGCGGCGTCACCTGGTGCAGCAGATCCTCGAGCGCGTTGTGCGGCGGCTTCCAATTCTTGGACGCCCGAACCTGTTCCGCGGTTTCGGTGACCAAACTCGTGTTTGCCTGATGTGTTTCGCGGACCAGCGCTTCGATCGCCGCTTGGCGTGCCTCCGCCTCGAGCTCGGTGTCGTTCTCCAGGATGATGATTTCGCGCTGTGCCCCGTCGACGTTGTTCCCGATCTCGGATTTGGCCTGGACGAGCAGGTTGCCGATGTGCTGATGCCAGGTGATGACGGTGACGAGATAATCCTGCAGCGTGCTCATTTCGGTCAGATTCGCGCCGAGCGCACCATTGGCCGCGTTTGCGGCACCGCCCGACCAGATACCTCCGTCGAAGATCTCGACCTGCTGGCGGCGAGCGGAGTCCATGACGTCGGTGACTTCGCGCAGTACGCGGTTGTATTGTTGCGCACGGTCGTAGAACGTGTCCTCGTCGGCTTGCGGCCATCCGCCCGGTTCAAGCATCTGACCGGCGTACTCGCCCGTCGGCCTCGGAATGCCCATTGCTACTCTCCTCGTTCGGCCGGTGCGCAGCCGTCACTCTCCGGCCCGCGGTGGCCAACCCGAGCGTGCTGCGTCTTGCCGGACGTCATGGTTATCAAGCCTAACTGAGGTTATTCCCTGGTAGCTGCGGCAATTTCGCGACTTCGGCGCTGCCGCGGGTACGACGAAGAGCGGCATCACTTGCCGAAAGTTCAACCCAGCCAGTGTGTTTAGGCAAAGCCGGGGTTGGCGGCCTTCGTCATCGCCTCGAGCGCCGCGGTCAGCTGTTCACCGGCCGCCGCGTTGTACTGGCTTGCCGACGCCTGCGCGTTCTGCAGGGCCTCGTTGACTCGGGCGCCCACCACTTCCGCGCCGACCTCGCGAATCAGGCCGTCGTTGATGCGCACACCGGTCAGCCACTGGTGCCCGTTGATCGTCACTTCGACGGTCTCGGATTCGTCCGTGCCGCGGAAGTTCCCGTTGTTCATCTGGTTGAGGGTGCCCTCGAGGGCTGTTTGGAAATGCGCCGCCAATGCGAGCGCCGCCGCGACATGCGGGTCCAATTCCGAGCTGGTCACTTTGACTCCTTCATGTCTTGCCGGCGGCGCTGGCCGATAACGGCTTCGGTCCACGCCCTGTCTTCGGTGTAAAGCGCTTCGTCATCCTGTTGAGCGCCTTTGGATTTGGATCCTCCACCACCCTGGCCGTGTCCACCCATCGGCATGCCCATGCCGCCGCCACCCATACCACTGCCGCGGGCTGCGGCGGCAGCGCCGAGGCCCGCGATGTCACCGGCACCCGCGGGCCGCATCGACTGGCCGTCCAAGCCACCGCCGGCACCCGTCGCCGGAGCCAGCGGCATCGACGGCATGCCACCGCCGCCACCGCCACCGCCGCCGAGCGACATCGGTTTGACGCCAAGGTCTTTCGGCAGGTTGGCGGCCGCCTCCCGACCCGCCGCGGTCAGCTCGGAACCGACTCCGGCCGGCATGCCACCGCCGGCGCCACCGGTGGGCGGCGTCATCATTGGAGGCTGCATGCCACTGCCCGACCCACCGCCGGCCATGGCTGCCGCCTGCATCACCTGAGTGGGAATCAGTCCCGGAGTCTGCGGCGGCGGGGGCGGATCGATTTTGATTGCCTTGGGCGGCTTCTCGAGTTTGAACGCCTTAATCTCGTTGGCGGCCCTGGTGTTGTAGTCGTTCATTATCGTCTCGGACGCCTGCTGGTATTCGGCGTAGGTCTTGATGGCCTCTTTATTGCCTTCCTGGGCCGCCTCGCGCACCAATGCGATCGACGCCGACGACGGATGCGCTCGTATGGCCCTGGCCTGCAACTGCGCCATGTAATCCGCCTGCTGACCCAACGCGGTGGCGTTCGCCGCCATATAGTCGATCCACAGGCGCTGGTTGTCGAGCTCTTGCTCGCAGACGTCGGCGGCATCGCCCTCCCAGTTCTGGAAGATCCGGAACCGCTTGGTATCCGCTTGCAGGGCGAAGCTCAGCTTGAACCAGTTCTGGGCCATGCGGCTCAGGGATGCACCCTGGTCGCCCGCTTCGAGCTTCTTTGCGGTGGCCTCGATATCCGCGTAGCCGTCGTCACCCGCTACCGCCACCTGAGGGGTGTCTTCCAGCCCGGCGGACTCGTCACCGCCGACGCCGCCGGCCGACTCGGCGGCCACCTCACCGCCGTCATTGTCCAGGGCGGCCGCGCCCTCCTCGTCGACGTCACCGTAGGCCTTGGCCGCGTTACGCAGGGAGGTCGCCAAGCGGCTCCGCTCGCGGGCGCCGGCCTCGAGAAACATGCGCATGTTCTCGGCGTTCAGCTTGATCTGCTCGGTCGCGTTGATGGCCGTCGTGATCGCGCTTGGCGCCACCGGCACATCGGTCGGCGGTGCCGCCATCGGCGCCTCGACCTCGTCGGCCCGCGAAAGAATCTCTTGCTGATCGACCTTCACGGTTTGCGGCTGAGTCATATCGGAACATCCTCCTTAATGCTCTAACCATTATCGTCGCTGGAGGAGGGGGTTCCTGCACCAAAATTCTTGGATAACGCTTACTTAGGCAGCGCCAGTTGGAAGCGGCTTTCTTCGGGCGGGGAAATACGACGGATCGGCAACTCGCGGTGCCGCGGCGTACCGATGAGATTGTGGCGCAGGATCACTTTGTCGACGCCGGAATGCGGGCCCAGATAGGTCGTCGCATTCGGCCACGCCACCTTGGCCACCGGACCCACATGCGCGCCGATCAACCGGGCGAATTCTTCGAAGTGCGGGCCCACTGTCACAACCGCTCCCGCGGCCGCCGCGCGCACCACGAACTGGGCGAACGTTTGAGCGTCACCCAGGTTGAGGCTCACGTCGACGTCGTCGAACGGCATGTACACCGGGCACCGATGCACGGTCTCGCCCACCAGCACACCGGCCGATCCGATCGGAATCTGGCAGTGCCGGTTGGCGATCAGATTCTGGCCGGTCAACGCGGGCCGCTGTCCGCCATAAAGGCGGGAGAAGCCCCGCGGCGTCTTGGGCTTGCCCGCGGTGGTGAGCAGCACGGTGGTCTGTGGAGGCTGGCCCGGGGCGATCCGCACCCGGGTGATGGTGTGGTCCGCGCGCGCCGACCACCACAGGTCGGGGCCGCCCGGGGCGGTGTAGGCCGCGGTATAGGAGTCGCGGCCTTTGATCATCGACCACTTTTCCCGGACGAAACCGATGTCGGTGGCGTGGTCGTAGTCGTCAAAGCTGCGCCCGCATACCGCGTCGACGCCATGGGCGGCCAGGTTGTCGGCAATTCGCGTCGCCGAGGCAACGAGGTAGCGCGCCAGGCCCGCCACACCCTCGTCGCGGCGCTGTGCCGATTTGCGGGTGCGTTCGGGGTCGGCCCGCAGCATGATCCAGGTGCGACGGCTGGCGGGGGCCGGGTCACCGCCAATCACCTGCTGGTAGAGGTTCACCACTTCGGGTGCGGCGGTATTGCCCACCCGGAAGCCGGCCGACACGATGTCGGCTTCCAGATCGGGGCAGTGCACCGACAGCAGTTGCTCGAGCAGGCGCGTGTCCACCACGTCGTCGGTGTGGGCCTGCCCGTTGACGATGACCGTGGGAGTGAACGGTCGCGGCTTGAGTTCGATGACCGCGATCAGGTGGTTGCGCCGCCACCGCACCGCGACGTGGTCGCCCGGTTTGACCGTGGCGCCGACCTCGGGCTCGGACGGCACGTCCGGTGGCTTGCGGTGCCGTCGCAGCCAGGCGAATACCGTTGCCACCCAACCGGTTAACCGACGACCGAAGAACGTGACGAACGCGACTATCGCGCCTACCGCCACCAGGGCGATGCCCGCCCACCAATAACGGGTGGGCAGGAACACCAGAATCGCCGCCGGGGTCAACACCGCCCAGATCAGCGTGTGCCCGGTGCTGAATTTCAACCTGATTGGGCTGCTCATCGGCGCCTCAATGCCCGCGCCGTCAACGCGCCCAGTCCGATGGCGATCAAGAGTCCCCCGATGGCCAGTGCGACCGCCGTGATCGGCCCCCGGTCGGGGGCCGGTGCCATGACCGGCGGTGGCATCCGCCGCACGTTGTATGGAATCGTCGTCCGGCCCGGCGGGATGTCCCAGGTGAGGGCCGCAACGGCGTTGATCACGCCCTCGCCGACGAGGTTGTCGGTGCCGCCGCCGGGGTGCCGTGCGGTGGACTGGATGCGGTTCTTCACCTGTGCCGCGGTGAGGTCGGGAAACCGTTGGCGAATCAGGGCCGCCAGGCCGGAGACGTAGGCTGCGGCGAACGACGTGCCCGCGATCGGCACCGGGCCTTCCTTGCCCTGCAGAGCGTTTACCGGCTCGCCGCGATCGCCCAGGCTCTCGATGTTCTCGGCCGGCGCGGCGACGTTCACCCATGGACCGTGCATGGAGAACGAGCTGGGCACCCCGGTTTGGCCGATCCCGCCCACCGTCATCACCAGGTCGCCGTACCAGGCTGGGGTCACGACGGTCTGCACCTTGTTCCAGCCCCGGGGGTCCGACGGCGTGGCCGCGTCGGGCAGCGGATTCTGGGCGCAGTCGCCGCCGGTGTTCCCCGCCGCGGCGACGATCACTGCGTTCTTGGCGTTGACCGCGTAGTCGATGGCCGCTCCCAGGCTCGCCTCATCGATCGGCCGGCTGACCTTGTAACAGGCCGCCTCGCTGATGTTGATCACCCCGGCGCCCAGGTTGGCGGCGTGCACCACGGCCCGCGCCAGGCTGCGGATCGATCCGGCGGCGGGGGTGGCGTTTGGGTCGTTCGGGTTGGGTTGGGAGCCGACGGGTTCGAACGCCTCGGACGTCTGGCGAATGGAGAGCAGGCGGGCGTCGGGGGCGACGCCGACGTACCCGTCGGTGGGTGCGGGGCGGCCGCCGATGATGGCCGCGGTGAGGGTGCCGTGGGCATCGCAGTCGGACAGCCCGTTGCCGGCCTGGTCGACGAAATCGCCGCCGGGCTCCGCGGGGACGCGGGGTGAGGCGTCCACACCGGTATCGATGACAGCGACCGTCACTCCGGCGCCGGTGGCAAATTTGTGCGCTTCGGTCACGCCGATGTAGGAGTTGCTCCACGGCGGGTCGTGGAAGCTGGAATCCGGCAGGACCGTCGGGCCCGAACACTGCACTCGCTGTTCGGTGGGTTGATCGGGTCCGGTGACGTCCGACGGCAACGCTCCCGGATCGATCGGCGGTGGAGTGATTGCGAGTGCCGGCGGCGCGGTCAGCACGGCTAGCGCCACCGTCATCACCAAGATCCGGTGCACCCCGGAATCACTCCGTTCATCGAATTCGTGCGGCGTGTCGATCTGCCAGCAGTTTAGACGTAACGGGTGCGTAAACGGCGCCATTCGGATGGGGTGGTTCGGGCGGGAGGTTAACGACGGCAGGCAGGCGTCTCCCCTCGCGCGGCTACCTGAGTTCGGTGCCTGTGACGTTCCCGCGATATCGGCTGGTGATGCGTGAAAGTTGTTGCATTGCAGCTTTTGACGCTCTTGCTGTCGGGTGGCTCGCCGGCGGAGGCCCGGGGTGGCCCGGCAAAGATGGACATCCCGGAACTTCGCGCGGAGAATCAGCTATTCAGCAACAGTGACGGGGGCTCGACGGATCTCCGGAGAGGGACCCATGCTCAATAAGATCATCGGACCACTGATCGTCGTCCTCATCGGGCTGTGCGCACTAGGCTTCGGCATCGCCTTCGCCACGGAAAAAGTCCCGGAATGCGACGGGAAGATGATGCACAGAGCCGACACTTGCAGGCAACCCAAGCGCGGCACCAACACCTACGACGAGCAGCTCACTGCCGACCACAGCATGGGACTGGTCATGGTCGGGGGCGGCGCCGCGGTGATGATCGGTGGCGTCGTAAAGGGGATCCGAAACTACCGGCGCCGTCCCGGAGTGCCTCGACAACAGGCTTCGGGCGGTGCTCACTATTACGCCCAGTCGGGCGGCCCGTCGCACTACCCGCCGCCCGGTGTGCCGCAGCAATACCCGCCGCCCAGCGGACCACCGCAGTACCCACGGCCCGACAGTCCACCGCGCTATCCGCCGCCGCAGTATCCACCGCCCGGCCCGCCGCCGCGATATCCACCGCCGCGATATCCACCGCCGGGCCGAGGCTGAGTCCACACCACTACCGCCGGCACGCAATCAGAGATCAGTCAGCGCAAGGCTTTACGCGCATCCACGATCCCGAGCCGGGGGCCTCGACGGCCCCCTCGGCGAACGCGCCGACTGGTGGTGGTACGACCCCTACGAACCCAAACCACCGACCAACAACTAGCCGGTGCAAAACGCCACGCGGTGGCGCGGCTCAGGCCACCACGTCGAACACGGCGGCTGCAGAGGTGATCGCCTTGTCGGCATTCCCCTCGTCGTGCAGAAGCATCCGCACGCCGACCCGCCCGGACCCGCCGACGTGCGCGGTGCCCTCGGCCCGGAACGGGCCTACCTTGCCGCGCGACATGAACATCACATGCCAACTCATCACCTGCACCCGTTGCGTCCCCGCTGCCGACGCGGCTAGGTCGGTCGCCGCGGTTTCGAGGACCACGTGTTGCGGGCCGATGTGCAATGCTGCATCGGGCGAAGCGAATTCGGCGCTGAGCGCGGGCAGCACCCAGTGCCCGTCGGCTCGTTTGGCGGCACCGAAGGCCTCCCAGAGCGGCGGCAGGTCGGGCGAATCCTCGATCACCAACTCGGTCCCGGACACATCCATCCGGTCCAGCCCCTCGGGCGGGATGCCGATGATCGCGCCCTGACCCTCGTTGAACGCGATCACCCGGTCCGGGTTGTCCGCATCCACGATCTTGCAGCGCCCGTAGCCCATGGTGCGACCCTGATGCACGATGCCCGAGTCGACAATCTCGACCCTACTGACGTCATACCCCGGGTCGATGATCTGCACCGAGGCGATCACCGGATTCGGCACCGCCACCATGTCGGTCTGGCACCCCTCCGGCGAGGAAATAGCAAGCGGTGCAACCATTATGCCGCCCGCCTCGGTGCGCATGTCGCGGCGGATGGTGACGGTGTTGTCCACCTCACCGAGATCCATCGACGAGTGTTTGCGGCCGATGTAGCGGTAACTGAGCAGTCCGGTCCAGCGCCGGTACAGCTCATCCCGATACGCCTCGGTGTCACCGGCCAGCTCCCGGATGTCGCGCAGTTGGTCACTCATCTGTCGGACTCTACGCCGCTGAGCTGCCGCGATCCTCGGCAGACCTATACAAAAATGGGTGTAAATGTCACGCTGTGACGATGGCAGGACACCAGCAGGTGGACCCGCGGACGGTCTTTACCTTCTGCCGCTATTGCCTGGCCTCGTGCGGCATCGAGGTCCATGTCGAGGACAACCGGGTGCACAAAATCTCGGCGGACAAGCAGAACCCGCACAGCTGGCAGGACTTCTGCGCCAAGGGCCGCAACGCCGCCCAACTCGTCGAGCATCCCCAGCGCATCCGCACTCCCCTGCGGCGGGTCGGGGACCGGTACGTGCCGGCGTCCTGGGAGGAGGCGATCTCCGACATCGCCGCCCGGATGACGGCACTCATCGACGCGGACGGCCCAGATGCCGTCGGCGCCTACTACGGGAACCCGGCGGGTTACAGCTCATCGAACCTGATCTTCATGAACGGCTGGCTGGACGCCGTCGGCACCCAGAACCGCTATGCGGTTGGCTCGGTCGACCAGAATGCGCTGCACGTGGTGGCCGAGGCGATGTACGGGTCGGCGATCATGGTGCCCGTTTCCGACATCGACAACTGCGACTATTTCCTGCTGGTCGGTACCAATCCCGCGGTGAGCGCTTGGAATTGGGTGGAAAGCGCGCCCGGAGGCTGGAAGCGGGCACTGGCGCGACAGCGCGACGGCGCCACCATCGTCGTCGTCGACCCGTTGCGCACCGAGTCCGCCGACAAGGCTGACGTCCACCTCGCGGTGCGACCCGGCCAGGACTGGGCGCTGTTGCTCGCCATGGTCAAGGTCATTCTCGACGAGCGGCTCGAGCATCCCGGCGATTGTGCGCAATTGACCTCCGGCATGCCGGCCCTGCGAGCACTGGTGGCCGAGGCCGAACTCGACGACCTGGCCCACCGTTGCGACATCCCGCGCGGGCAAATCGAAGTCACGGCAAGGGATTTCGCGACCGCAAAGTCGGCGATGGCGGTGACCCGCACCGGCGTCTCACTACATGTGTCCGGGACCGTGGGCGAATGGCTCGGGCACGTGCTCAATGTGATCACCGGACGCATGGACCGCCCCGGCGGCCGGCGCTTCGAACCCGGCTACATCGACGCGCTGAAACTGGCCGCCGCCGCCAAGCCCTCCGAACACCGCAGCCGGCTGACGGGCCGGGCGATGGTGGCCGGGGCGCACGCGCTGAGCGAATTACCCGCCGAGATCACCACGCCGGGCCCCGGGCAGATCCGCGCCCTGGTCATCAACTGCGGCAACCCGGTGGTCTCCGGCCCGAACGGGGCCGCCCTGGATCGGGCGCTGGCGCAGCTGGATCTGCTGGTGGCCATCGACTTCGTTCAGCGCGAAAGTCACCGCCACGCCCACTGGTTGCTACCGGCGGTGCATTGGCTCGAGCGTGACGACCTGCTGGCCCTGACCAGCAATCTGCACGACGAGCCCTACGTGCAGTACGGCGTGCGGGCGGTCGATCCGCCGCCGGACGCACGCGAGGAATGGCGCATCTTCGTCGACCTGGCGCTGGCGATGAACGTCCCGCTGTTCGGCGTCAAGGGCGTCAACGCGTTCGTGAAGGGCAGTCGACGGCTCGCCGCGATGACGGGCCGGCCCGCAATGGAGTTCTCGCCGCACTGGATTAACCGCCTGGTCATCGCCATGTCTCGAAAGGTCAACGGCCACAGACTGAAATGGCGCGACCTGCTGGCACACCCGCATGGCATGGTGCTCGGTCCGCGAGAGTACGGGCACTTTGTCAAAGCGCTGCGCACCGACGACAAACGCGTGCGCATCGCTCCCGCCGAGTTGGTGGCGCGGGCTCGGGAGCTGCTGGCGGCGCCACCCCCGCAAGCGCCGGAAGCCTACCCGTTCCAGATCGGCAACCGCCGCCACCGCCATTCGATGAACTCGTTCCTCAACGACCTGCCCGGGCTGCACCCCGGCGGCAAGGGCAGCACGGTGCTCATTCACCCCGCCGACGGGGCCGTCCTGGGGATCGGGGACGGCGACCTGGTGCGGGTGTCCTCCCCCGTCGGCGCGGTCGAGGTGCGGGCGTCGCTGAGCGAGCGAACCCGGCGCGGGCTGGTGGTGCTGGACCACGGCTGGGGGTCAAGGGTTTTCGACCCGCAGGATGGCGCGGCGCCGCAGTCCTTCGGCGTCAACCGGAATCTGTTGATCGACGGCGAACCTGTGGATCCGCTATCCCAGACACCGGCGCTGAGTTCGGGCTACGTCGCGGTCGCGCTCTGTGCGACACCGAAGCAGATGACGCTGAGCCGGCAACCCGCCGGGCCGGTTCGCCAGGCATGATCCACGCCGGTGACCACCGCGGTGTCGCCGGCTTCCAGCGGGTGCGGGCCGTCGTCGAGAATAAGCTCCACCGAGCCGGACACCACCAGATCGAAATCGACCGTATCGGTGTGGTGCATCGAAAACTCCACTCCCGGGCCGTAATCGATCATCTTCCAATTGACCGCGCCCGGTGGCACGCCCAAGTCGAGGGTGTCCGCGGCGCGGCCGCCGGTTGAAATCCCCGGCGAGGGCGTGTCATACAGCACCGAGAACAAGATGCCCTCGTAACCGGGAAAGCCGGCCAGGGTGACCGGGCCGTCCTGCGTGGCGCAGGACCGACCCGCGGCATCGACACCGGTGATCAGCAGTCGTCCGCCCGCGGCGGACGGCGGCTGGGCCCCGTCGGGCAGGGATACAAAGTTGCGCGCCTGGTCCTCTGACATGCCGGAAACTCTAGTCCCGCGGCCCTCGTTCATCGCAGCACGGCGCGACGTCGAGCCGGCACGCGCAGGACGCACGGACCGGCACATCGGCGCGGGCCGCGGCCAGTCTGAGCTGTTGCCCGACGATGGCGGCTTCGTCACTGCGGCCGAGGCGCTGCAGGCACTCGTGGTAGCCGTGCAGGCTCCATACATTGCCCGGGTGCTGGCAACACCGGGCCAGTGTCGGGTCCAGGCCCAGGTCGGCCGCATACACTGCCGCGGCCTCCTCGATGCGGCCCTGCTCGAGCAGCAGCGCCCCGTACGCGTGCCGCGTCGGCTGCATCCACCCCCACGGCTCGTCGTAGGGCAGCGCGTCGTCGAGCTGGATCGCGCGCCCTAGGTGAGTGAAGGCCTCATCGAAACGCTGTTCGCGGTAGGCGATTTCGCCGTCCAGCATGGCCGCCCCCACCGCGAGGATGTCCCGGGCGCTGTTGTTGAACAGGTAGCGGGATTCCGGTATGCGATCGTAGGCAGCGTGGAACGCGGCGCGTTCGGCACGCGCCCGCTCCAGCTGGCCGGTGGCGGCCAATGCCACTCCACGCCCGTAATGCATCGTCGCGGCGGTGCTGCAGTAGAGCTCTTCGTCATCGGGCAGGCGCTGCGCGATCAACTCGTCCCACCGGCCGAACCGCACCAGCACGTGGGTGCGCAGCGGCACGAACGCTTCCAGCCAGTCGGCCATCGGCGGGGATTCGATGGACAACAACTCGGGTGTCAGCTGCCCGGCGAGTTCGTCGGCGGCCCGCAATGCGGTTTGCGACTGTCCTTGCAGCATCGCCGAATACACGATGAAGTGCAGATCGTGCGCACGGTAGAGCGAATAGAAGTTGAACGGTCCCCGCTGCGCGACGAAACGCCGGTCCGCTTGCACCGCATCCTGATTGGCCACCACCGAGCTGCGGTAGTCGCCGCACAGCACGTCGATGTGGCTCGGCATGTGTTGCAGGTGACCGGCATCGGGCACCAGGCCGCGTAACAGGTCCGCCGCCGGCAGCGCGTCCTCCGGTGTCGGGGACATCTCCATGGTGTGCAGATACAGGTGCAGGATCCCGGGATGAGTGCGTCCCGCCGGCCGGGCCAGCGCCTTTTCCAGCAGCCGTTTGGCGTCCAGCACCCGGGAGCCCGGCGCGGGCTCTCCAGTGCAGGTGTCCCACAGCGCCCACGCGGTGACGTTGACCAGGGCGTCGGCGGCCAGGGCCTGCACGTCGATGTCGCTCGGAAAGGCCGCCGCCAGCACCGACATCGCGTCGGCGTAGGCGACTCCACCGGCGACCAGGGCGTCGGGGTTCTCCGGGTCAGCGGTGCGGAACCGGGCCCACAGCGCGCTGATCAGATCGTGTTCGACCTCGCTGACCCGGCCCCGCTCAGCCAGCGTCAACTCGGCACGCGCGCGGGCCAGGGACGTCTTCCGGTCGACCGGGTCGAACGCCTCCCACGCTTTGTTGTAGTTGGGCCCAACCGCGTAGGCGATGCCCCAGCGGGCGATGGCCAGATCCGGATCAAGCTCCACTGCCCGCTCGAAACAGGCAACAGCCTCTTCATGGTTGAACGCGTATGCCCAGACCAGTCCCCGGTCGAACCACACCTGCGCCTGCGGGCAGGGCGTCCGTACCGGCCGGTGATAGGAACCGAGGTCGAAGTAGTCGTCGTCCGTCATGCCCGGGTCAGGCTCTCGACGATGACCGCCCGCGCTGCCCGGGCTTCCGGGATCGGCATCAGCGGATAGACGTGCAACAACGCCGGCTCCTCGTGGAAATCGACGTCCACGCCTGCGGCAGCGGCCTTTTCGGCCAGCAGCCGGGCATCGGGGTTCAGGATGTCCCGGGTGCCGGTGAAGATCGTCAGCGGGCCCAGACCGGCCAGGTCGCCCGCCAGCGGGCTGACCCGCGGGTCGTCCACGGGCCATTCGCCGCGCCATTGGTCGGCGAACACCCGCAGCGCGTCGCGCCCCAGCCAAGGGTCATCCGAGACCGCCGCGATGTCCGGGTTGTCCAGGGAGAGGTCCACCACGGGCGAGATCAGTACGGCCCTTGGGACGATCACATTGTGATCGTCGCGCAACACCAGCGCCGTCGACAGCGCGATCTGCCCACCCGCCGAATCCCCGACCAAAGCAACGCCGGGTTTCTCCAGCGCCAGTTCGACGATCGTCGGCAACACATCGGCCGCGGTGGCCGACGGCACCAGCGGGTAGATCGGGACGAGCACTTCGGCTCGGGCGCTGACCGCCATCCGCGCCGCCAATTGCCAGTGCTGAGGCGTGATCTCGTTCACCCACGCGCCACCGTGCAAATACAAGACCGCCCGATCGGGCTCGTGATCACGCGGCCGCACCGTGTAGATCGGCCAATCGTTTCGCCGTTCCAGCGCGATCTTCACCTCCGGGCGCAGCCGCGGCGGCGGGGCGAACAGCTGCGGGTGCCGGGCACGTTGTTCAATGTGCGCGCGGGCCGTCTCGGCGCTCGCGTACGCGCGGCCCCGGCCCATCAGGCGCAGGACCGCGGGCATCGCCCGGCTTCGCCAACTGGCCATCGCTTCTACTCCCCCGCCGTCCCAGTCCAGCGCGGCTGCCGGCGTTGCAGGAACGCCTCGACTCCTTCGCGGGCGTCCGGGCTGCCCATCACCCGGTGATGCAGCTGCGTCTCCAGGTCGGCGACCTGGCGCGCCGTGTAGCCGTTGATCATCGTGTTCCACAGCAGTCGCTTGCTCAGCGCCGCCGACATGGGTGCGACGTTGACGGCGATGTCGCGGGCTACCGCCATGGCGTCGTCGAGCACCTGAGCCGCGGGCACCGAGCGCGAGGCGATGCCCAGCGCCGCGGCCTCCGCGCCGTCAAAGGTGCGGCCGGTCAGCAGGAGATCGGCCGCCACGGCCCCACCCACCAGATGCGGCAACGTCCAGTGCGACATACAGTCCGCGACGACACCCCGGCGGACCTGCGCCACAGCATATTTCGCATCGCGGGCCATGATACGGATGTCGGCCTGCAGCGCGATGGTCAGCCCGATCCCGATGGCGTGTCCGTTGACCGCCGCGATCACCGGCGTGTGCAGTTCGAACGCGGCGGGATCGGTCGGCGAGGCGGTGAAGGCGCCGTCGGATGGCGTGTCGAAGGGATTGGTGCCGGTGCCGAAGTCCGCGCCGGCACAGAATGCGTCGCCCGCGCCGGTCAGGACGATGGCCCGCACCGCATCGTCCTCGTCGCACCGCCGGTAGGCCCGGTTGAGCAGCTCGCCCATTTGCGCGGTGTAGGCGTTGCGCCGCTCCGGCCGGTTGAGGGTCAGCACCGCGACACCGTCGGCGATCGCGACGGTGAGATCGGCTCCCATGCTGGGCAAACTTACCCGGTTGGACCCTCGGCGATGCCGCCAACCGAACCACACGGCGAAATACCGGCCCTGAAATCGCAGGCAGGCACGGCTGGCGAAGTAAAGCCGTCTATGGTGGCGCCCATGAGGGAGTGCACGCAATGACCGGCAGTGTCCAGAAGTTGGACACCGATTACCTCGTGATCGGCGCGGGGGCCATGGGAATGGCGTTCGCCGACACGGTCATCACCGAATCCGAGGCAAGCGTCGTGATCGTCGACCGCGCCCACCAACCGGGCGGGCACTGGACCACCGCGTACCCGTTCGTGCGGCTGCACCAGCCGTCCGCCTACTACGGCGTCAATTCAAGACCGTTGGGCAACAACACAATTGACATCGTCGGCTGGAATCAGGGACTGAATGAGCTTGCCCCCGTAGGCGAGATCTGCGCCTACTTCGACGCCGTCATGCAGCAGCAGTTCCTGCCGACCGGGCGCGTCGAGTACTTCCCGATGAGCGACTACCTCGGTGACGGCCGGTTCCGGACCCTGGCGGGTGCCGAATACGTCGTCGACGTCAAGCACCGCATCGTGGATGCCACCTACCTGCGGGCCGTCGTGCCGTCCATGCGGCCCGCGCCCTACGACGTCGCCCCCGGGATTGACTGCATCCCCCCGAACGAGCTGCCGAAGTTCGGCGCACGCGAACGGTACGTGATCGTTGGCGCCGGCAAGACCGGCATGGACGTCTGCCTGTGGCTGCTGCGGCACGGAGTCGACCCCGACCGGCTGACCTGGATCAAGCCCCGCGACTCCTGGCTGATGGACCGGGCCACCCTGCAACCCGGGCCGTCGTTCATCAAGCAGTTCCGGGACAACTACGGCGCCCAACTCGAGGCGATCGAGGCCGCCACTTCGGTCGAGGATCTGTTCGACCGGCTCGAAGCGGCGGGCACCCTGCTGCGCCTCGACCCCACGGTCCGGCCCCTGATGTACCGGTGTGCCACCGTGTCGCAGCCGGAATTCGAGCAGCTGCGCCGGATCAAGGATGTGATCCGGATGGGGCACGTGCAGCGCATCGAGCCCACCGCGATCGTGCTGGACGAGGGCTGCGTCACCTCCTCGCCGTCGGCGCTGTATATCGACTGCACCGCGGACGGAGCGCCGCAGTGTTCGGCGACACCGGTTTTCGACGGCAACCGGATGACCCTGCAGGCGGTGCGGGGTTGCCAGCAGGTGTTCAGCGCCGCGTTCATCGCCCACGTCGAGTTCGCCTATGACTCCGATGAGACCAGAAACGAACTCTGCAAGCCGATTCCGCATCCGGACCGCGACGTGGACTGGCTGCGGCTGACCCACTCCGACTTGCAGAACTTCCGGCGCTGGCTCGACGATCCGGACCTGACCGATTGGCTGAGCTCCGCGCGGCTGAACCTGCTTGCCGAGTTGCTGCCGCCGCTGTCGCACAAGCCGCGGGTGCGCGACCGGGTGGTGTCGATGTTCCAGAAGAAACTCGACACGGCCAGCGAGCAGCTCGAGCAGCTGCAAAGCGATGCCGCCGCGGTCTCACGCTAGGAGCGCCGTGTCCACCAATCCCGATCTGACAGCACCGCTCGTCCGGGTACCCGACGAGGGGTACGTCTATCAAACCGGTTGGCGGCTGGCCACTTCCGACATCGACGAGCACCGCCGGCTGCGCCTGGACGGGGTGGCCCGCTATATCCAGGAGGTCGGGGCCGAGCATCTGGCCGACGCGGACCTGGCTGAGGTCCATCCGCACTGGATCGTGCTGCGCACGGTCATCGACGTCATCGAGCCCATCGAGATCCCCAGCGACATCACGTTTCGCCGCTGGTGTGCGGGGCTGTCCAGCCGGTGGTGCAACATGCGCGTGCAACTCGAGGGTTCGCAGGGCGGGCGCATCGAGACCGAAGGCTTCTGGATCTGCATGAACAAGGACACGTTGACGCCCTCGCGGCTCACCGACTACTGCATCGAACGGTTCGGCAGCACCACCGACAACCACCGGCTCAAGTGGCGGCCCCAGGTCACCGATCCGCTCGACGACCCGGTGACCACGCCGTTTCCCCTGCGCCGCACGGACATCGACCTTTTCGAGCACGTCAACAACACCATCTACTGGCACGGTGTGCACGAGATACTGGGCCAGCTGCCCGAATTGGAGAGCAAGCCCTACCGCGCCGTGCTCGAACACCGCAGTCCGATCAAGTACGGCGAGCCGTTGACCATTCGCTCGGTCAACCGCGGTGACTCCGTGCTGATGCATTTCACGGTCGGCGAGGATGTCCGCGCGGCGGCGCTGGTGCGCAGCATCTAGTCCCGGTCGATCCACTGCAGCTGGGCCGCACTGTGGTGCTCCCCGGCTGCGGGCAGCAGGTCGTCCAGCCGGGCGACCTGCTCGGCGGACAGGTGGACGCCGTCGGCGCCGGCGTTCTCCTCGACGCGCACGACCCGCTTGGTGCCCGGTATCGGGACGATGTCGGGTCCCTTGGCGAGTAGCCAGGCCAGGGCGACCTGCGCCGGGGTGGCGCCGACGTCGTTGCTGATCTCCGTCAATTGATCGACACTGCGCAGGTTGTGCGCGAAGTTCTCGTCGATGAACCGCGGGTTGGTCTTGCGGAAGTCGGTTTCGGGAATGGCGTCGGTGGAACGTATTGCGCCGGTGAGAAATCCGCGGCCCAGCGGTGAGTACGCGACGAATCCGATGCCGAGTTCACGCAACAACGGCAACACCGCCGCCTCGGGATCTCGCGTCCACAGGGAGTATTCGGACTGAACGGCGGTAATCGGGTGCACGGCGTGCGCACGCCGGATGGTCTGCACGCCCACCTCGGACAGGCCGATGTGCCGAACCTTGCCGGCCGCGACCAGCTCCGCCAGCGCCCCGACCGTGTCTTCGATCGGTGTTCCGCGGTCGAGCCGATGCTGGTAGTACAGGTCGATGTGGTCGGTCTGCAGCCGTTGCAGGGAGCCGTCGACGGCGATGCGGATGTTGTCTGGGCTGCTGTCCAGGCCGCTTCGGCCGGTGTGCGAGATCATGCCGAACTTGGTGGCCAGCACCACCTGATCCCGCCGGCCCCGCAGCGCGCGGGCCAGCAACTCCTCATTGCGGTACGGGCCGTACACCTCGGCGGTGTCGATGAGCGTGATGCCCAAATCGATCGCGCGGTGCACGGCCCGGATCGATTCGGCGTCGTCGCTGCCGGCGCCGGCGTACGCCGCGGACATGCCCATGGCGCCCAGTCCGATCCGTCCGACGTGCAGGTTTCCCAGCTGAGCCCGGTCCATGGGCCCATTGTCCACGCTGGGTAACGTCGCGCTGGTGACCGATACCGATACGACGCGACCGGCCCGCGACGTCGCGGTCGATTTCCTGCGCTCATCGGGTGTGGTCCTGATCGTGCTGGGGCACTGGATGGCGTCCTCGCTGACCTACCGGAACGGCAGCTTCGGCCGCCAGAACCCGCTGGTCGACCAGCCCTGGACACAGTGGTTGACGTGGGCGTTCCAGGCGGTGCCCACGTTCTTTCTGGTCGCCGGTTACGCCACCGCGGTGTCGTGGGCGCACCGTAGCGGCGACGCTGGCTTCTCGAGTCAGACCTGGCTGCGGCATCGGCTGGCCCGGGTACTGGGTCCCACCGCCGTGTACGTCGCCGCCGTCCTGATCGTCGTCGCGGTGCTGCAGGCCACTGGGGTGGCGCGGTCGGCACTGCAGTATGCGGGATGGGCGGTCGCGTTGCAGTTGTGGTTTCTGGCGGTCTATTTCGTGGTGGTCATGCTGACGCCGGTTGCGGTTGCCGCCCAACGCCGTTGGGGGCTGTGGCCATCGGTCGCTTTGGTGGTGGGCGCTGTTGTGGTCGACGTGGCCGCGATCGGTTTCGGGGTTGGGTATGTCGGCCTGCTGAATTACGTGTTGTGCTGGGGCGCCTTTTACCAGCTCGGGATATCTTGGCGGGCTGGGGATTTGGGCGGTAAGAGACCGGTGCTGCTGGCCGCTGGGGCGGGTATGGCACTTGCTCTGCTGGTAGGGGTGGGCCATTACCCGGTCAGCATGATCGGCGTGCCCGGCCAGCAGGTGCAGAATACGACGCCGCCGACGGTTGCGCTGCTGGCGTTCGGTTGCACACAGATCGGTATCGCCACCGCGCTCGCGCCGTGGCTCAACCGGGTGCTGCGCCGGCCGGCCGTGCGGCGCGCGGTGTCCCTGGTCAACGACAATGTGATGGCGCTGTACCTATGGCACATGGTGCCAGTGGTGATCGTCGGCATCGTCGGTTACCCCACCGGACTGTTTCCGCAGCCCGACCAGGGGACCCTGGCGTGGTGGCAGTTCCGGCTGGTGTGGATCGCCATTCTCGTTGCGGTCACCGCGGTCGAGTTGACGCTGTTGTGGTGGGGCCGTGCCGTTTTCGCGGCGCCCCTGCCGTTCCTGAACACACCGGTCCGCGCGGGATGGACCGCCGCGGCGTTGCCGGCGGGCGCGGCACTGGCGGTCTTCGGGCTGGCGTTGTTCGCGGCCCGGGGCTTCGCGCCCGACGGCCGGTTCCCCTGGCTCAGTGCACTGGCGTTCGGTCTGGGCACGGTTTTGGTTGCGGCAAGGGCCGAAAGACCACCATATGAGTGACTAAGTCCTCGTGGGAACGGCGCACCGCACACCATAGTGTGCGAAGCGGCAGGAAGGGAGCCACGTATGACAGAGGTCCACGGGGATTCAGGGATCATCGTCGGCGTTGACGGCTCACGCGGTTCGAAGGTCGCGGTGCAGTGGGCCGCACGCGACGCCGAATTGCGCAATGTGCCGATGACATTGGTTCACGTTCTGCCTCCGGTGGACGGTGAGCAGCCCGAATTCGTGCGGCGCCTGCTCGACGACGCGGCGCGGATAGCGAGAAAGAGTTGCCGCTACGGCCCGGTCCGGATCGACTGCGAAATGCCCCGGGGAAGAGTGGTTTCCACCATGGCCAGGATGTCGAAGAGCGCAGAGCTGGTGGTAGTCGGATGCCTGGGCACAGGTACGTTGCGCGGTCGGCACCTGGGTTCGGTGAGCGCCGGTCTAATCCACGACGCGCATTGTCCGGTGGTGGTCCTGCACGACGACGTGCAACTGGATGCCCAGGCGGCGCAGAAGCGGGTGGTGGTCGGAATCGACGGGTCACCCGAATCGGAAGCAGCGATCGGGATCGCCTTCGACGAGGCATCACGACGGCGAGTGGGGCTGACGGCAATCCACACCTGGAAGCCCGTGAGCGTGTTCGACGACATTGTCAGCTTCCCTGGCCCGGGCTGGCCGGCGTTGCGGGCCAAAGAAGACGAGATCTTGTCCGAACGGCTGGCCGGTTGGTCGGAGCGGTACCCCGACGTCGATGTCGACCGGATCGTCGCCCGCGACGATCCAGTCCCGCAACTCGTCAACGCCTCGTTGTCGGCCCAATTGGTGGTCGTCGGCGGTTGCGGCAGTGGCGGACTCGCGGGGATGCTGTTTGGCTCGGTCAGTGCCGGCGTAGTGCTGCTGGCCCACGTACCGGTGATGGTGGCGAGGTGCACACGAACTCGAGCACGTCCGCGTTGATCGTCTCGGCGTCTGTGCGTCAGCCCGCCGCGAAGTCCGGCAGCGGCCGCCGGCAAACGGCGTGCGCCTCCTCGGCGGTCAGCCCGAACAGCCGCAGCACACTCTCGGTGGCGGTGTCCGCGGCCTTTGCGCCGTCGCGCTGCGGATCGTTGCGCAACAGGGCTCCGAGACCCAACAGCGCCCCGCCGGCGATGGCCAGGGCGAGCTCCGCGTCGTCGATGGTGAATCGGCCGGATGCCATGCCCGCCTTGATGTCTCGCAGCGCGCGAGGCGCCAGGCCACGGTCAGAGGACAACAGCCTCAGCCCGCTGGCCAGCAGGATCTCGCTCTCCTGCGGTCGCTGACGGAACATCCGGCCGGTGAGCCGGAAACTGGTCGCGAACGTTTCGGCGGGATCCTCGATGGCTGAGGTCAGCCGGTCCAGCAGCGCCCCGTGCGCATCGAGCACGTCGGCGACCGCTGCCTCGAACAACTGCTCTTTGCTGTCGAAGTGGTTGTAGAAGGACCCCATGCCGACATCGGCCGCCTGGGTGATCTCCAGTACGGGCACGTTGACCTTGCCCTCGGCGATCAGGTGTTGGGCGGCTTTCACCAATGCCGACCGGGTGCGCTGTTTGCGCCGTTCCAAACGACTGGTGTTGTCACTCGGCATCGTCACCAGAGCAGTATGCCTCACTTTTGAGGAAATCGTCAGACACTGTTGACGCGGACCACCGGCATATGTGACGATTTCGTCAGTTCCTATCGAGAGAAGTGATACACGTGATCGGCACCCAGGCGGACGCGCACCGCGACTTGCATAGTGAGCAGGGCGCCCGCCCCGGTGAACACACCGGTCGGTCCCGGAACCCGGTGATCAAAGTCGCCGACATCGCCTGGCTGGAGTTCGAGAAGCCGGATGTGCGGCGATGCGAGGCGTTCGCGCGGGCCTTCGGCTTCCAGACGGCGCATCGCGGTCCCGACCGACTCGCATTGCGCGGCACTGACGCCGGAGCCCCGTGCGTCATGGTGCGGCGCGGACCGCGCTCGCGCTTCGCCGGCGTGGCGTTTCGCGCGGGCGACGAGGTCGACGTGCTGCGACTGGCCGAAAAGTCGGGCATCACCGCCCGTCCGCTGCCCGAAGCGATCGGCGGAATAGCGGTCGACCTGACCGACCCCAGCGGAACTCCGGTCCGGGTGGTGGCCGGATTGCACGAACTGCCTGCGGTGCCGGCCCAGCAGCCGCACACCTTCAACTTTGGCTCAGAGCTGTTGCGCGCCAACGCAACCCAGCGGCCAGCGCGGGTGCCCGCCCGGGTGCAGAGACTCGGCCACCTGGTAATGCAGTCGACCAGGTATCTGCAGACCCTAAACTGGTACCTGGACAACCTGGGCATGATCGTCAGCGACTTCCAGTTCTTCCCGGGCCAGCGCGAACGCGGCCCGACCATGAGTTTCATCCGTTGCGACCGCGGCTCGACACCCGCCGATCACCACACCCTGGCGCTGGCCTTGGGCCCGGCCAACCGCTACCTGCACTCGGCCTACCAGGTCAGCGACCTCGATGCGCTGGCCGCGGGCGGCGAATACCTCAAGGAGCGCGGCTATCTCAGGTCCTGGGGCATCGGCCGGCACATCCAGGGCAGCCAGATCTTCGACTACTGGCGCGATCCGGATGGCTTCCTGGTGGAGCATTTCACCGACGGCGACATGTTCGACAACACGCTGGAGCCGGGCTGGGCGCCGTTGACCGCATCGGGTCTGGCGCAGTGGGGGCCGCCGGTGACCAGGGACTTCCTCGGCACCGACGCGAAATCGGCGCGCCGCGAAGCGCTTACGATGATCGGCGCGCTGCGCCGTGGCAACGAATTCGATTTCAACCGGCTTGTCGGTCTACTGAAGGTGACCACCGCATGAGCATCTCCGTCCTGCACACCGCCGATGCCTGGTGGGTCGAAACACCAGCCGGCGCAACCAGGATCGCCACCGACGCGACCACCACCGCGCAACTGCTGGCCGATCGCGCCGCGATCGAAGCCGCGCTCGCCGGCACCGACACGGTCGCCGTCGAGACCCTGGACCTCGTCTCTCCGGTAACCCGCCCCTGCCGGGTGGTCGCCCAGATGACGAACTTCGAGTCGCACGTCAGGGATGCCGGGATGGACCCCGCCTCGATTCCGTTGACCTTCTTCCGGAAGGCGTCGGCATCGATCAGCGGCCCGTTCGCCGACATCGTCAAACCGGCGCACGTCCAGTTGCTCGACTACGAGGTGGAGATCGGACTGGTGATCGGGCGTCCAATCCCGGTGGGCGCCAGCATCACCGACGCGAACCTCGGCGAACTCGTCGCCGGGCTGGTCGTCACCAACGACGTGTCGGCACGCGACATCCAGTTGCCGCAGACCCAGTTCTACGAAGCCAAGTCCTACCCCACGTTCACCCCGGTCGGGCCGAAGCTGGTACTGCTGGATGCCGCGGAGCTCAGCCGCTTCGGTGATCTGCGGCTGCGGCTCAGCGTCAACGGATCCGAACGGCAGAACGCCCTCGTCGAGGGCGACATGCTGTACCGCCCGCTGCAGGCGCTGCAATCGCTCACCCAGTTCCAGGAGCTTGCCCCCGGCGATCTCATCCTGACCGGCACACCGGTGGGCACCGCGCTGAGCGCACCGCCCAAGCCGGTGGAAATGATCGCCAATCTGCTGCCGCCGGCCGTCAAATGGAAGGCGTTCTTCAAGCGGCAGGCCGGCAATCGGAAATACCTGCAGGACGGCGACGTCGTCGAGGCCTCGGTGGCCACCGACGACGGCGCGATCGACCTCGGAACCCAGCGCACCACAGTGCGATACCCGTGACGCAGCAGGTTCCCGTCGTCATCGTCGGTGCCGGGCCTACCGGCATCGTGGCGGCAACGTTGTTGGCGCAGTATGGCGTTGAGTCCCTCGTCCTCGAACGCTGGCCCGGCGTGTACCCGCAGCCGCGGGCGGTCCATCTGGACGACGAGATCTACCGCATCCTCGCCCACCTCGGCATCGCCGAGGAGTTTGCGGCGATATCGCGGCCCACCCTGGGCCTGCGGCTGCTGGACTGGCAATTCAACGTGCTGGCCGAGTTTCACCGCGACACCGCGCGCAGCGACCACGGCTACCCCCAGGCCAACATGTTCGACCAGCCGGAGCTGGAATGTCTGTTGCGGCGAAACCTTGAGCGTTATCCCGGCGTGGAATTACGCGGCAACTGCGACGTCACCGCGGTTCGCGCCGAAGGCGACCGGACGCGGGTCACGTTCACCGACCGAACCGACGACAGCGTTCACCGCGTCGATGCGGAGTACGTGCTGGGCTGCGACGGCGCCAACAGCGTGGTGCGTGCCGAAATGGGTTCCCGCATGCAGGATTTGAGGTTCGAACAGCGCTGGCTGGTGGTGGACGTCGCGACCGAGGCCGACCTGGGCCAGTGGGACGGGGTCTACCAGGTCTGCGACCGCGTCCGCGCCGGCACCTACATGCGCATCGGCGCGAACCGCTACCGCTGGGAGTTCCGGTTGGTCGACGACGAAAGCGCCCGCGACTTCGGCACGCTCACCACGCTGCGGCCGCTCATCGCACCCTGGACCGCCGACGTGCCGGAAAGCGAGTTGACGCTGCTGCGGGTCGCCGAGTACACCTTCCGCGCGCAGATCGCCGACCGCTGGCGTCGCGGCAACATCTTCCTGCTCGGCGATGCGGCGCACCTGACTCCCCCGTTCATCGGGCAAGGCATGGGCGCCGGGGTTCGAGACGCGATGAACCTGGCCTGGAAGATCGCCGCCGTGCGGCGCGGGACGCTTAACGCCGACGCCCTGGACAGCTACGAGCAGGAACGCAAGTGCCACGCCCGTGCGCTGATCAGGCTGGCCCTGGCGATCGGGTGGTCGATGACCGGGGGCGGCAGGGTCGGCGACCGGGCCCGCCGGTACATACTGCCGCGGCTGCGGTTCATTCCCGGGCTGCGCGAGAAGGTCGTCGACTCGACGACACCGGCCCTGCGCCGCTCGGCGCTGGTGCACAAGTCGCTGCGCGGCGGGCCACTGTGCGGGGCGTTGTGCCCGAACGCGGTGGTGGCCGCCGACCGACGCTTCGACGACGTCGCCGGCGGCGGTTTCGCGGTGATCACCCGGGCCGCGTTGGCCGCGGACCAGGAAGAGCTACTGCGCTCTCACGATGTGACGATCGTCTGGACGCGGCCGCACGACGAGCTGGATGAATGGCTACGTCGTGGACGGGCTCAGGCTGCGCTGGTGCGTCCAGACCGGACGGTGCTGCGCGCCGCCCGGGACGTCAGTGAGCTGTGCCGCTGGTATTCGCACCGGTTTCGGCCGGGGCAAGGGGCGCGGCAAGGTGCCGGGGCAGCACTGCCAGCATTGGGAAAGTGTCGGTAGTCGGTACACCCTTGGGGTACCCCGCGCGCAGAAAGCTCAGAACCTTCGCAACGGCGTCACCAACCAACATCTCCACTCCTTGCGCAATGAGTTCCCGATCACATCGCGACAGACCGAATTCCCGCTATTCGACTGATCAAACCCCGCCAACGGGGGTAACCGCGACCGATAACCGGAACCCGGAGGGTGGCCATGACGACGACTGTCGGTGATTTTCTGCTGCAACGCCTGCGCGATTGGGGGGTCGCGCGCGTCTTCGCGTACCCCGGGGACGGGATAAACGGCCTGCTCGCGGCGTGGGGACGGGCCGACAATGAGCCCACGTTCATCCAGGCGCGGCACGAGGAGATGGCCGCCTTCGAAGCGGTCGGTTACGCCAAGTTCAGCGGCGAGCTGGGCGTCTGTGCGGCCACCTCCGGCCCCGGCGCCATCCACCTGCTCAACGGGCTCTACGACGCCAAGCTGGACCGGGTGCCGGTGGTGGCGATTGTCGGCCAGACCGAACGCACCGCGATCGGCGGCTCATATCAGCAGGAAGTCGACCTGATGAGCCTGTACAAGGACGTGGCCAGCGACTACGTCCAGATGGTCACCGTGCCCGAGCAACTGCCCAACGTGCTCGATCGCGCCATCCGCACCGCGTTGACCAGGCGAGCCCCGACGGCCGTGATCATCCCCGCAGACGTGCAGGAGCTCGAATACCAGCCGCCGGCGCACAAATTCAAGATGGTGCCGTCCAGCCTGGGCTTCCAGCAGCCCGTCGTCGAACCCTCTCGCGCGGGACTGCAACAGGCCGCCGAGGTGCTCAACGCCGGCGAGCGCGTCGCGGTGCTGATCGGATGCGGGGCCCGTGGCGCGGTCGCCGAGGTCAGCGAGCTCGCGGACGTGCTGGGCGCCGGCGTCGCCAAAGCGCTGCTCGGCAAGGACGTGCTCTCCGACGAATTGCCCTGGGTGACAGGCTCGATCGGGCTGCTCGGGACGCGTCCCAGTTACGAGATGATGCGCGACTGCGACACGCTGCTGACGATCGGATCGAGTTTTCCCTACTCGCAGTTCCTGCCGCCGTACGGCGGTGCGCGCGGCGTACAGATCGACATCGACCCCACGCTGATCGGGATGCGCTACCCGAACGAGGTGAACCTGGTCGGCGACGCCGCCGCGACCGCCCGCGCGCTTCTGCCTCTGCTGCAACGCAAATCCGACCGGAAGTGGCGAGAGACCATCGAGCGCAACGTCGTCCGCTGGTGGGAAACCATGGCGATGGAAGCCGGCGTCGCCGCCGACCCGATCAACCCGATGCGGTTGTTCGCCGACCTGTCGCCGCAGCTGCCAGACGACGCGATCGTCACGGCGGATTCGGGATCGGCCGCGAATTGGTATGCGCGACAACTCAAATTCCGCGGCAACATGCGCGGGTCGCTGTCCGGGACGCTCGCCACGATGGGTCCCGCGGTTCCGTACGCGATCGGCGCCAAGTTCGCCCACCCGGACCGACCGGCGATCGCTTTCGCCGGTGACGGGGCGATGCAGATGAACGGGCTGGCCGAACTGATCACCATCGCGCACTACTGGAAGCAGTGGACGGACCCGCGGCTCATTGTCGCCGTCCTGCACAACAACGATCTGAACCAAGTGACCTGGGAGATGCGGGCCATGGGTGGCGCGCCGAAATTCGCTGCGTCCCAAACTCTTCCGGAAGTCGACTACGCCGCCTTCGCCGCCAGCCTGGGGCTGGGCCACGCCACGCTGCGCGATCCCGACCTGATCGCACCGGCGTGGGAGCGGGCGCTGCACGCGGATCGTCCGACGGTGCTCGACGTCTATTGCGATCCGAATGTGCCGCCAGTCCCACCCCACGCGACCTTCGAACAGATGAAGAGCGCCGCCAGCGCCGTCGTGCGCGGCGACGAGGATGCGCTCGGCATTCTGAAAGAGGGCGTGAAGATCAAGGCCCAGGAGTTTCTCCCCCATCGGGGCAGGAGCGGACGCCAGTGACCCAACCCACAGGTTTGAGTATCAGGCGCATCGGAAACCCTGTTCTCGCGGGGGAAATGTACGCAACGTACAGACCCTGTTGGCTGAGCGCGGACGAAAGCGCACGGTCGCCATGTAGGTGATTACGCACGCAGGAGGAATTCATGGCCGACAAGAGTGGACCCCAGGAAGGCGTCGAAGGCGTCGTCGAGGGCGTTAAGGGCAAGGCGAAGGAAGTCATCGGCGCCGTGACGGGCCGCGACGACGTCAAGCGCGAGGGCCAGGCCCAGCAGGACAAGGCCGACGCGCAGCGCGACGCTGCTAAGAAGGAAGCGGAAGCCGAGTCGGCTCGCGGTGGCGCCGAAGCCGCCGAGGAGCGCCAGAAGGCGAACCAGTAGCTTGTAACCGAAAGGGGCCCAGTCCGGAACGGACTGGGCCCCTTTCGTTTTGGTCGTGAGTTACCGAGCTGGATCGCGGACCAGCCGCCCGATCGCCGATTCGTCCAGATGCTCCAACAAGTCACGGGCGTTCTCGAAAACCTCGATCGCGCCGGCATCTCGGAGTTCGTCGCGGGATACGCCGCCGCTGAGCACTCCGATGCACGGCAGGTCGGCTCGGACGCATGCCTCGGCATCCCAGATGGCGTCGCCCAAAAAGACCGCGCGTTCGGCGGGAACCCCGGCTCGGTCCAGGGCGACCTGGATGATGTCCGGCTTCGGTTTTGCGGTGTCCACGTCGTCCGCCGACGTGATAGCAGCGACCAGGTCGTCGCTGTCAAGCGTCTCACGTAGCAGTTTCAGCTCGTCCTCGGGCGCCGACGTGGCGAAGACGACTTTGAGCCCGAGTTCGGCGACGCGCTGTAGCAGTTCGCGCGCACCCGGAAGCGGCTGCAACAGGTTGGCCGTCTCCTTGTAGTACTGAGAATGCAGATCTTTGAGGCGCTTCTGCTGGTCCTCGGGAGCGTCGTCGGACAACGCTTTCACCAGGGTGGACCCGTCCATCCCGATGGATCGATGGATGCGCCAGGCTTCCACCCCGATACCTACCTCGGCGAACGCGCGCTGCCAAGCGTCGATGTGCAGATAGTTCGAGTCGACTAGGGTGCCGTCGATGTCAAAAAGCACCGCGGCATCGATGTTGTTGCCGGCCAACGGATCAGAAGAGGATTGCGATGGCGGCGAAGTCGGCCAGCAGCAATGCCAGGCCGACCAGCGGGACGATGTAACCGCGGCGGCGGAAGGCGGTGAAGAATGCTGCGATGATGGTCAGCCCCGCGATTACCGGGGCGCCGTACAGCAGCACGCCGTACACCAGGCCGCTCGGACCCAGTTCGGGGCACTGCGCACCACTGCACGCGGCGAAGCTCATGGCCGCGCCGACCGCGAAGATCGCGATGAGCACTGCCGCCGGGATCGTCAGCAGGGACAAAATCCAATTCACGACCGCTCGGCGGCCGCGGCTGTGATCGTGCGTGTGCGGTGGTTGAGCGGTCTGGTCAGGCACCGCCCGGGTAGCTTCTTGGCTGTGCAGGCTCATCGGTTTTGACTACCCATGTGGTCAGGACCGAAACATGGCCGGCAGCGCGTCGGCGGCGCCGCGCAGATCAGCGACGAACGCTTCGTAGTTCTCCTGCCGACGGTCACTTTGATCCCGCAGCAGCGACGAGGGATGGACCGTCGCCATGACCAGCGGCTCCGGCTCGACCTCGAGGTCCAGCGCTGCCGGCAGGCGCAGCCGCTCACCCCGGTGCGCGGTGACACGAAAGGTGCTGCCCAACAGCGACTGTGCGGCCGTTGCACCCAGGCACACGATGACTTGGGGCCGGAGCGCCTGGATTTCGGCAATCAGCCAGGGCTGGCAGGCGACGACTTCGATACGGCCCGGCTTCTGGTGAATGCGCCGCTTGCCCTGCCTTTTGAACTTGAAGTGCTTGACTGCGTTGGTCTGATACGTCAGCGCCGGGTCCAGGTCGGCGTCCGACAGTGCGCGCACGAGGAGCCGACCGGCGGGGCCGACGAACGGTTGGCCCTCCTGGTCTTCCCGGTCGCCGGGCTGCTCGCCCACCAGCATCACCGGCGCTTCGGCCTTGCCGTGCCCGAACACGGTTTGGGTGGCATCCCGATACAGCGTGCAACCCCGGCATCCGCCGGCCGCATGCTCCAGTGAGCTCAGCCCACGGTCCTCCGGCAGGTAGCGCTGCGCTCCGGGAACATCGTTCTTATCAACGCCTTTGGGCACGGCGGTTTTGCTTCTTGATCGCTTCGACGAGTTCGGACTTCGTCATCGTGGAGCGGTCGTGCACATCGAGTCGCCGTGCGACCTCCAGCAGATGCTTCTTGCTGGCGTTGGCGTTGACGCCCTCCTCGGACGGCTCTGGGTTGTTGAGGCCACCGCCCTCGGCCCGCTTGTCCGAGGGGCCCTTCTCTTCCTTGGCTTCCCAGTGGTTGCCGACCTTCTCATAGCTGTGTTTGACAGCGGCGTAGGCGACGCGGTGCGCGCGCTCCTCGCTGCCGTACTGCTCGGCGGCAGCGTCATGCGCCTTGGCGAACGTCCGCTGCGCCTTGGCACTGGATTTTCTTAACGTGCTGGGCAATTCGTCTTTCTTGGCCGCACCGCTCTTCGTCGTCTTCGGCATGACACCACCACCTCAGCGTTCGGATGCCTGCTGCGCCATGGCATAGGCGAGCTGGAGAAAGTCGGCGCCGGTGAGCACGGTGAAGGTGCCCGCGACCAGGCGGGTGAACCGGGGCGCGAAGACCAGCCCGATCACGAACCCGGTCGCCACCCACACATCCAGGCAGAACGGGCAGGTCAACAACTCGCCCAGGCTGTGCCGAATTGCGCTGTCCTGTCGGGGTTCTTCCTTCACCTCAGCCGGCCCGCCGGTCCCCTTGTACCTGGTGAACGGTGCGCGCAGCGGGCTGGTCACCGAATCCTTGCTCAGGGTGCGGGAGAGTTTGTGCGTGCCCAGGGTCAGCATCACGAGGTCCTGCAGATTCCACCGATCTGGCAATCTGCGACCGGTCACCGCCGCGAGCACGGTCGTCACCGCCACCAGCACCGAGTAAACACCAAGCACCACAACGTATCCGGCCAGCGGCCGGCCATTCTCGCCGCGATACTCGTCGGCTTCCTGTCGCGCCCGATCGGCCACGTCGTCCCTCACCTCTGCTAGCTCACTCATGGTCACGACTCGTACGGCGGGTAGTTGAGGGTCTTCAGTGCCCTGGCCAGGTGGGCCGCATTGCGGGCCGCGGTCGCCGTCGTGGCGGCGATCTGTTCGGGCACCTCGTCCAGATCGTCGTAGTTGGTGGATTGCATGGCTTCCCCGTTCCAGTACGTGCAGCCCTGCGCCGGAATGCTGAAGCCGATGTCGTTGAGCCCCTGGAATACGTCAGCGACCACCTTGTGGGCGCCGTCCTCGTTGCCCACCACGCTGACGATCCCCACCTTGCCGACCATCACGGGGATGCCGTCGTCGTCGGTGTTGGACAGCTCCGCGTCCAGACGTTCCAGGACGCGCTGGGTCACGCTGGACGGGTGCCCCAACCAGATCGGGGTGCTGATCAGCAGGATGTCGGCATCGAGCACCTTGCGCCGAATGGTCGGCCACTGGTCGCCGTTGCCCATATCGTCCTCGACGCCGGGGGCGATGTTGTAGTCCACGCACCGCACGTGCTCGCATTCCACGCCGTGTTTGGCCAGTTCAGCGGCGACGTGTTCGGCCATCAGGGCGCTGCTGGACTGGTCGGGGCTGCCTTTGAGACTGCAGACCAGCGCAATTGCGCGCAACGGAACCTCGGGCTGATCGACCATAGCGGGGTCATACCCGGCATATAGCTTCGTAAACGGGGTAGCCCCCGGCCATGGACCAGTCGCAAGCACCGCTGCTGGACGCACTGCGGGACTATCACGACAGCGACCGGTACGGCTTCACCCCGCCCGGTCACCGCCAGGGCGCCGGTGCCGACCCGCGGGTCCTGGCCGTGCTGGGCAGAGAACCGTTTCGCAACGACGTGCTCGCCAGCAATGGCCTGGACGACCGGAAATCGCGGGGCAAGTTCCTCGCCCGCGCCGAGGATTTGATGGCAGACGCCGTCGGTGCCGACACCGCATTCTTCTCCACCTGCGGCAGTTCGCTGTCGGTCAAGGCGGCGATGCTGGCGGTGGCGGGTGGCGACCGCGGCGGGTTGCTCGTCACGCGCGACAGCCATAAGTCGATCGTGGCCGGGCTGATCTTCTCCGGGGTGCAGCCCCGGTGGATCACCCCGCAGTGGGATAGCGAGCGGCACTTTTCCCATCCACCCTCCCCCGAGCAGGTCGAGGACGCATGGCGGCGGCACCCGGATGCGGCCGGTGCGCTCATCGTGAGCCCGAGCCCGTATGGGACTTGCGCGGACATCGGCGCGATCGCCGACATCTGCCACAAGCGCCACAAGCCACTGATCGTCGACGAGGCATGGGGCGCGCACCTGCCTTTTCACGAGGACCTGCCGACTTGGGCGATGGACGCCGGCGCGGACGTTTGCGTGGTGAGCGTGCACAAGATGGGCGCCGGATTCGAGCAGGGGTCGGTGTTCCACCTGCAGGGCGATCTGGTCGATCCGATACGGCTTTCGGCATGCGCGGACCTGCTGATGACGACGAGTCCGAACGTGATGGTCTACGCCGCACTCGATGGCTGGCGACGCCAGATGGTCGAGCATGGGCACGAATTGCTCACCGCCGAACTCGATCTCGCGAAGAATCTGCGGAAGCGACTGGCCGACATACCCGACCTGCAAGTGCTCGAAGACGAACTGCTCGGCGGGGAAGCGTCCTGCGACCTGGACACCACCCAGGTGTTGATGGACCTCTCCGCCACCGGGACATCGGGCTATCAGGCGGCGGACTGGCTGCGGGAGCACTGCCAACTCGACCTCGGCTTGAGCGATCATCGGCGGATTTTGGCCACCATGTCCTTCGCCGACGACAAGCAGACGGCCGACCGGCTGGTGAACGCAATGACGATGTGGCGCAATGCCGCCGACGATTTCGACCGGCCGCCGCAGATACACCTGCCGGCACCGGCGGAGCTGCAGCTGGAAACCGTTGCGCTGCCCCGAGACGCGTTCTTCGGCCCGACGGAGATGGTGCCGGCGGACAAGGCGGCCGGACGCATCGCCGCCGAGCAGATCACCCCGTATCCGCCGGGGATCCCGGCCGTCGTCCCCGGCGAACGCCTCAACGACGCGGTGATCGACTATCTGCGCTCCGGCGTGGACGCGGGCATGAACCTGCCGGACCCCGCCGATCCCACCGCGCATCGGTTTCGCGTGGTGGCCTGACCCTGCTTCAGCCCTTGCTCCCGCTTTTTGCGGCGTCCCGCAAGCTTCGGTTGGTGGACCGCAGATTGCTGTTGGCAGCGGACAATTCGGCGTTGTGGTCTTCGAGGCTGAGGATTCGCGCGATGCCGGCCAGGTTGACGCCTTCCTCGACCAGGGCGCTGATCCGCTGTAACCGGGCCAGGTCATCGGCGCTGTAACGCCGGGTGCCGCCGTCGCTGCGCGCCGGCGACAGCAAGCCATGCCGTTCGTAGAGACGGAGCGTCTGCACGGCGACGCCGGACAGCTCGGCCGCGACCGAGATCCCGTAGACGCCGTGATCCGACGGCGGAGCGCCGGAGTTGTCAAGACGATCGGTCAATGCCAGACCCCCTCTTGTCTTACAGAAAAACTGTTTATCACAGCTTGCGATGTCCTGTCGATAGTGCTATAAGAAATCTATGTCGTACGACGCAGATTAATCATCACCAACGACAGCACATTGGAGGAAGAGGTGACGGCCATGCTGATGCGTTCCGACCCGTTCCGCAACCTGGATCGTTTCACCGAGCAAGTACTGGGAACCGCCGCCCGACCGGCAGTCATGCCCATGGACGCGTGGCGCGAAGGTGAACGATTCGTGGTCGAGTTCGATCTCCCCGGTATCGACGCCGACTCGCTGGACATCGACATCGAGCGCAACGTGGTGACCGTGCGCGCCGAGCGCCCCAAGGTCGACCCGAACCGCGAGATGCTCGCCACCGAGCGCCCACGCGGGGTGTTCAGCCGCCAACTGGTCCTCGGGGAGAACCTCGACACCGAACGAATCGAGGCCACCTACCGGGAAGGCGTGCTGAGCCTGCAGATTCCGGTGGCCGAGAAGGCGAAGCCACGCAAGATCACCGTCGAGCGCGGCGGCAACAACGGGTCCACCCACAAAGCAATCAACGAGAACGAGGCCCGACGGGAGGTGATAAACGCCTGATCAGCGCTTCGAGAGGCAGCGGCCGCGGCGGCTTGCGGCCGCTGATCTCTCACTCTCATCGGTTCTCAACAGGAGGTAGGCGATGGCCTGGGATCTCGATGGCCAGTCCGCCGCCGTCGAACAAGCCTTGGCCGGCGGCGCCCCGCAAGGGGTCGGCTGGTTCCGATTCCATTTCGCCGACCAGCGGTGGGAATGGTCTGAGCAGGTGCAGCGCATGCACGGGTACAAGCCCGGAAGCGTCACCCCCACAACCGAATTGGTGCTTGCCCACAAGCACCCCGATGACCGGGGCCAGGTTGCAGCCACCATCGACGAGATCCTGCACACTCACCGGGCCTTCAGCACCCGTCATCGAATCATCGACACTAAAGGCAAGGTGCATCACGTCGTGGTCGTGGGTGACCGACTCTGCGACGATCGCGGTGCCGTGATCGGAACGCAGGGCTTTTACGTCGACGTGTCACCGATTTCCGAAGCGGTGCACCAGGAACAGGTCACCGAGAAGCTGGCCGAAATCGCGGCGAATCGAGCGGGCATCGAACGGGCCAAGGGCATGCTGATGCTGGTCTACGGGATCGACGCCGATGCCGCGTTCAACGTGCTGAAATGGCTGTCACAGGAAGCCAACGTCAAGTTGCGTCCACTGGCTGAGCAAATAGTCGAAGACTTCCGCGGGGTGCGTGGCGCGATCACCGCGCAGTCCGCATTCGACCAGGTGCTGTTGACCGCGCACAGCCGCGTCGGCCGGGTCAGCCATAGGAACGGCCGGCGCGTGAACGGCGGCCGCGTGAACGGCGGCCGCTAGCTCGACGTGCCCTCGGTGTCGTCGAAGAACGACCACTCGCCGTCGTGCTTGACCTCCATTCGCCAACCCAACTCGGCGTTGTCGGCGGCCGAGTCGACAAACCACGCATGGGCATCGTCGGCGCTTTCGATCTCCTTTGTGGCGACAACATTGCCTTTGGGGTCGATAACTCTGTACTCAGCCATACCACCCAGGTTTCCCAGGACAGCGGTTTTCAATCGTGGGACGCCCGCGCGACGATCACCGGCATACGGGCCGAATGCACGACCGCGTTACTGACCGAACCCAGCAGCATGCTGGACAGCGCGCCCCGCCCGTGGCTGCCGACCACGACCAGCTGAGCCGACTCCGAACGCGCGACCAGTTGGCGCGCGGGCCGATCACAGACCACGACGCGTCGCACGGTGACGTCGGGATAGCGTTCCTGCCAGCCGGCCAGCCGTTCGGCGAGACTCAATTCGGCTTCGGTCTTCACGTTGTCCCAGTCCAACCCGGGCAGTTCCACCAGCTCCTGGTCGCTCCAGGCGTGCAGCGCGATCAGCTCGACCCCGCGACGCGAGGCCTCGTCGAAGGCGATCGCGGTCGCCACCTCCGAGGCCGGCGAACCGTCGATGCCCAGCAGCACCGGCGCCCGCAGCGGCTCCGGCATCAGCGGGTCCTCGTCGTGGATTACAGCGACGGGGCAACCGGCGTGCCGCACCACGCTGGAGCTGACCGATCCGAGCAACAGCCGCGCCACGGCGCCGCGCCCGGACGATCCCACCACCAAAAGTTGTGCTTCCTTTGACATTTCAACGATGGTTGAGACCGGGGTCGCATACACCAGTTCGCTGTGGATGGTGAGTTTCCGGTCGCTCAGGGCCGCCTCACGGGCGATCTTGACCGACTCGGTGAGGACCTTGCGGCCCTGGTCCTCTTGCCACAGTGCCCAGGTGTCGGGGTACGGCATCGGCGGCCAGGTCGCCACATCGGTGTTCACCACGTGGACCAGGGTCAGCGGGAGGTTCCGCAGCTCGGCGGACCGCGTCGCCCACACCACGGCGGCGTTGGATGCGGGAGAGCCGTCGACCCCGACGAGAACACCGAGCCTTTTCGCGTTTACTGATGCGGTGGCACTCATTTCGTGTTCCTCCTAGCCGTTTTCGGGGCGGTGTTTAGAGCTTTCGTTGGTCGGCATCGCGGCGACCATGGCGGTGTCGATGCCGATTCGGCCGACGGTGGACGCACCGCCGGGTGTCCCCAGCGGTGCGTCCCGGCCGGGCAGTACCTGCTCGAAGAAGGCGGCATTGTCGGCGAGGTGCACGAGTTCGTCCTCAGGCAGGTCGCCTTCCCAGTAGATTGCCCCGACCCGGCACGCAAGTTTGCAGGCACCGCAGTCGACGCACTCGTCGGGGTTGATGTACATGCTGCGGGAACCCTCGTAGATGCAGTCCACCGGGCACTCCTGCATACAGGATTTCTCTACTACGTCAACGCATTCCTTGCCGATCACATAGGTCATGAGTCTCATGATCGGAGATGCGGGGCACCGATCGCGCCGGTCGAAAGCCCTTACCGGAAAGGACCAAAGGCCTTTTTCTGCGGAAGGTCTGTTCTTCAGGAGCGGACCACGACCACCGGAATCTTGGCCGAGTGCACCACGACGGAACTGACCGATCCCAGCAGCATGGCGTCGAATCCCCCGCGGCCACGGCTGCCCACGACCACTAGCTGGGCCCGTTCGGCGGCGTCCAGCAGCCACTTTGCCGGCGTATCGCAGACCAGCGAGCGCTGCACATGGACGTCCGGGTAGCGCTCCTGCCAGCCCGCCAGGCGCTCGGCGAGCACTTCCTGGCCTTCGCTTTCGCGGTCATGCCAATCCATGCCGAGCACCGGGAACACCCCGACATCGCTCCAGGCGTGCAGCGCGACCAGATCGACACCCCGGCGGGAGGCTTCGTCGAACGCGAACGCGGTGGCGGCTTCCGACACCGGTGATCCGTCGATACCCACCAGGACCGGCGCGGCGGGATCGGGCTCGGCGCCGTCATCCGAATGGATCACTGCCACCGGACAATTGGCGTGCTGGGCCAGCGACGAGCTCACCGAGCCCAGCAGCATCCGCCCCAGCGCACCCAGGCCCTGGCTGCCGACGACGACCATCTGGGCGTCTGCCGATGCCTCGATCAGGGTAGGCACCGCGTTGGCGTAGACGGTCTCGGCGTGCACCTGCGTCGCGTCGGAACCGGCTTTGGCCGCCGTTTCCCGGGCTTGGGCGATGACCCGCTCCGCATTGTCTTTCTGCCAGTCGGGCATCTCCTCGTAGAGTCTGCCCACCGGCCAGCCGACCACCACCGGGGTGACCGCGTGCAGCAGGTTCAGCGGCACGTGGCGTAGGGCGGCCTCCCGGGCTGCCCAGGCGACCGCCCGGTCCGATTCCGCGGACCCGTCGACGCCGACCAGAATCCCGTACTTCGTCGCTTCACCTGACATGCAGCGATCCTACGAGACCCGGGTGCTTTGCTGTCAGGGCCGTTGGACCCTAATCGCCGAACGGGGGCATATGGAGTTTTGCCCGCCTTTTAGCGACAATGTCGTTGCGCTGCAAGGTAAGTCACTCTAAGGAGGGCAATCGGTCCGGCGGGGCTCAGGCGGTGCCACTGGGATTCAGTCGCTTCCACCGTCCTGCAGGCCCTGCAAAGTGTCCAGGACGCCCGCGACGGTGGCGCCGGTCAACCTGTCCCGGTCGCCGATGTGATTGAGCAGGACTTTCAGGTCCAGCATCTGCTGCAGGTAGAGAAGGCACGGGGGGCAGTCCGCCAGGTGCTTGTGGACGATCGCGCCCCACTGCTCCGGGTCGGACTGGACCAGATCGTCGACCAGCAGGACGAACTCGACACAGTCGATCGCCGGAACGGTGTTGTCGGAGACGGTCATTGTCGATACCGCCTTTCCAGTTCGTTTCGAAGGTTTCCGCGGGCGCGATACAGCAGGGCCCGCTGCGCATCGGCGGACAGTTCCAGGATCTCGGCGGCTTCTTCCGACGACGTGCCGACCAGGTCCCGCAGGATGATCAATTGACGCTGGCGCACCGGCAGCTTCTCCACCGCCGCGCGCACGTATTCCGCCAATTCCCTCGCCACGGTTTGATCTTCGGGCAGGAAGCGACGGGACGGCGGCACGCTCCAATGACCGGCGTCGGGGTGGCCGGGCGGATGCATCCGCCCCGACAGCGGGTCGGCCTCCTCGGTGGCCAGCACCTCATGCCGGCGGATCCGCACCTCGCGCCGCCGGTGCCGGAACGCGGTGTGCTTGACGATCCCGAACAACCAGGTGGCCACCGAGGAGCGTCCCTCGAACGTCTCGGCGGATTTGAGGACCTGCAGCCACGCCTCCTGCACGGCCTCCTCGGCCACTGCCGGCGAGCCCACGATGGTGCGGGCGAACTTGACCATCGGCAGGTGAAAGTCGCGCACCAAGCTGGCCAGCGGAATCCCACCGACGGAATGCTCGGGTTCCACGCCCTCGAGCGGCGCCACCGCCGGAGTCACCCTTGCGACGTCCGCCCCAATTCCCAACGCAATTGGGCTTCCGACGGTGACTGCACCGGGATGAACGCGGCCTCGCGGTAGCGGCGGCTGGCCGGGGTCTTGCTCGCGTAACCCTTTCCGCCGGCGGTGCGGATCTCCAGAGCCGCGCTGGCACTGGCGATTTCGGCCGCACCGAGGCGCAGGGACAGTAGATCCTGTTTGCCGGGCGGTCGTTGTCCCCCGACCGAGCGGGCGGCGCTGGCCAGCGTGGTTTCCACCGCCGCGAGCCGGCGGGCCACCGCGTCGAGCTCGCCGGCGAACACCGCGTTCACGCCGCTCAGTCCGCTTCTGGCGTGCTGCACCGCCGTCTGGGCCAAACCGACGCACATCGCCGACTGCAGCACCAGGAAGGTGGGCCGGACGGCGCCCAGGAACTCCTCGAAGGCGGTGGTCAGCACCTGCTCGTCGGGGACGAACGCGTCCTGCAGGTTCAGGAACGATGACGCGGTGCTGTCCATGGCGAGCAGCTTGAAGTGGTCGCCGACCTTGACCCCGGGGGTACTCAGCGGCAGGGCGAGGATGACCTTGTGCCCGTCGTCGGTGCGGGCCGCGGTGACCAGCAGCGAGTCCTCGTGCAGGTTGCTGGCCCACCGGATCGGCCCGCTGACCTGGTAGCCGCCGTCCACCCGGGTGGCGGTGAGTTCCAGCTCGCCGCAGCCGGCCAGCTCCTTGAAGGCCGCCGCCATCCCGGTGACACCCAACGACGTGCCGGCCAGCAGCGACTGGGCGGCGGCCGAGCTGAATCCGGTCGCCGCGGTCAGCAGATACTCGATCGTCATCCGGTTGGCCCACACCGAGAACCCGGTGCTCATGCACTCCCCGGAGATCAACCGAATCACCTCGGCCATCTGCGGGAGCCCGCCGTCGCGGTTGGCGGGCGCTCCCAAGCCGAGCAGGCCGGCCTCGCCGAGGCTGGCAAAGCTGCGCCGCGTGGTGTTCTCGCCGCGGTCCAGCGCGCCGGCGTGCTCGCGGATGTCAGTCAGCAAATCCGAGTCGACGAGGCTCGCCGCGGCGTCGATCGTCGTGATTGGGGTCACCGTGCTATCCCTAGCCGATGGTGAGCGCTGAGTCGACCGTTACGGGACGCCTGAATGTATTGACCACGGGCGACCAGGCGATCGCATTGTCGTGAATCTCCTGCAGGGTCGCGTCGTCGGTGTCACCGGCCAGCGTCACCTTGCAGCGGATGTCGGTGAAGCCCAGGACCTTGCCGTCGGGAGTGTCGCCGACACCCCACACGGCGGAAATGTCGATGTCACCCTCCATCTCGACCTCGATCTTGGTCAGCTTGACGCCGCGGTGCGTGGCATTGGCCAACAGACCGACCGAGATGCACGATCCGAGCGCCGCCAGGCAGGTCTCGGACGGGTTGGGGGCGGAGTCGTCACCCAGCAGCGCGGGCGGCTCGCCGACCAGCATCGGCGCCAGGTCACGCACGTAGGTCATGTTGCGGAAGCCGGACTCACTGACCGTCTTGGCCTTCAGCGTCTTCTTGCCGGTAGTGGGGTCGGCCTTGGCGTTACACGACAGGCGGTCGAGGCCCTCAGCATCGATGACGAGCGCGTCGGTCATGGACGTCCTCCAATTCTCCAGGCAGATGGGTGTTCTGAGGAGTTGGTGACCAATGCCGACGCGAATGTGACGGTGATGTACGCCACTCTTATTGAGCAGGCATCGTCACAAAGTCGATCAGCTCTTCGACCCGTCCGATCAGCGCGGGTTCCAGGTCGTTCCAGTCGCGGACTGCGGACCTGATGCGTTGCCACGCGCGGGCGATGTCGGCCTGGTCGGCGTGCGGCCAGCCCAGCGCCTGGCACACACCGTGTTTCCACTCGATGTGTCGCGGCACCCGCGGCCACGCTCGCAGGCCTAGGCGCTGCGGTTTGACGGCTTGCCAGATGTCCACGTACGGATGACCGACGATCAGCGTGTCAGCGCCGCCGGGTCCCCGCCGTACCGCGTCGGCGATCCGCGATTCCTTGGACCCGGCGACCAGGTGGTCGACCAGCACGCCGAGCCGGCACCCGGGGCCGGGCCGGAATTTCTCGACGATGCCGACCAGGTCGTCGACACCGCCGAGGTACTCGACCACGACGCCTTCGAGCTTGAGGTCTTGGCCCCAGACCTGGGCGATCAGTTCGGCGTCGTGGCGTCCCTCGACGTAGATGCGGCTGGCGCGGGCGACCCGGGCCCGCGCACCCGGCACCGCCACCGAGCCGGACGCGGTCCGGGCGGGCGCAGCGGGCCTCGCGCGGCGCGGCGGGGTGAGGATGACGGGCTCGCCGTCCAACAGGTATCCCGGCCCCAGCGGGAAACCGCGGGTGTTGCCGTGCCGGTCTTCGAGGTCGACGCGCCCGTATTCGACGCGCACGACGGCGCCCACATATCCGCTCTGGGCGTCCTCGACGACCATGCCGATCTCGACGGGGTGCTCGACCGAGCGGGGTTTGCGTCGCCCTCCCCCGGCCAGCACGTCGGTTCCATAGCGATCAATCACCCGGCAATCGTTCTCGCCGAGCGTGCATTTCACGACGGGACACGCCGCGTCGGCGTCGTAAAGTTCACTCTCGCAGGCGGGCTCACCCTTTGCTCAACCTTTCCTCAACCTCTCCGAAGCCCATCCACGCCGAAAAAGTGCAGCCGGCCCGGCTGCGGGTGCAGCCGCACCCGGCTGCCCTTGCCGGGCGGGTCGTGGCCGTCGGTGCGCGCGATGATCGGCTTGCTGATCAAGGTGTCCGACCCGGTGATGCGGCCGTAGAGATAGGCGTCGGCGCCGAGTTCCTCGACGACGTCGACCTCCATCTCGATGCCGACGCTGCCCACCTCGAAGTGCTCGGGCCGGACCCCGACGACGATCTCGGCGCCGCCGTCGGAGATACCGCGCGGCAGCCGGATCACCCAGTCGCCGAGTGACACACTGGACTCGGCGACGGGGACGGTGAACAGGTTCATCGCCGGGGATCCGATGAAGCCCGCGACGAACACGTTGCCAGGGTTGCGGTACAGCTCTCGCGGCGCCGCGCACTGCTGCAGCACACCGTCGCACAGCACGGCAACCCGGTCCCCCATCGTCATCGCCTCGACCTGGTCGTGCGTCACATACACCGTGGTGGTGCCGAGTTGGCGTTGCAGCGCGGCGATCTGGTTGCGGGTCTGCACCCGCAACTTGGCATCCAGGTTCGACAGCGGTTCGTCCATCAGGAACACCTGGGGGCGCCGGACGATCGCGCGGCCCATAGCCACCCGCTGCCGTTGCCCGCCGGACAGGTCCTTGGGCTTGCGGTTCAAGTGCCGCTCCAGATCGAGCATCTGCGCGGCGGCCAGCACCCGTTGGCGGATCTCGGATTTGGGCATCTTCGCCACGCGCAACGCGAATCCCATGTTCTGGGCCACCGTCATGTGCGGGTAAAGCGCGTAGTTCTGGAACACCATCGCGACGTCGCGGTGCTTGGGGTCGGCGTTGGTGACGTCGCGTTCGCCGATCCGGATGGCGCCGGAATCCACCGTCTCGAGGCCGGCCACCATCCGCAGTGACGTCGTCTTGCCACACCCGGACGGCCCGACCAGCACCACGAACTCGCCGTCGTCGACGTCCAGGTCGAAGCTGTCCAGGGCGGGCCGGTCGGTGCCGGGATAGCGCCGGGTCGCCGCTTCGAAGCTCACCGAGGCCATGCCGCTAGCCGCCCAGTCCGGTCACGGCGATGCCGCGGACAAACGAGCGTTGCGCAACCGCGTAGATCAACACCAGCGGCAGCAGGATCAGCATGGAGGTCGCCATCAGCACCGGCCACCGGGCCACGTACTCGCCGCGCAGCCGGACCAGCCCCAGGGTCAGGGTGGCCAGGTTGTTGCGCTGAATCATCAACAGCGGCCACAGGAAATCGTTCCAAACGTTGACCCAGGTCAGCACCGCCAGCACCAGCACGGCGGGCCGCGCGTGGGGCAGCAGGATGCGCCAGTAGATCTGCCAGGGTGAGCAACCGTCCAGGATCGCGGCCTCCTCGAGGTCGGTGGGCAGCGTGCGGAAGAACTGCCGCATCAGGTAGGTACCGAACGCGCTGCCGAACAGACCCGGAACGATCATGGCCCACGGCGTGTCCACCCAGCCCACGGTGCGCATCAGGATGAACTGCGGGATCACCGTCACCGTCAGCGGCACCATCAATGTGCCCAGGTAGAGCAGGAACAACGTGTCGCGGCCACGAAAGTCCAACCGCGCGAACGCGTATCCGGCCAGTGAACAGAAAAACACCTGACCGGCTGTTACGCACCCGGCGTAGAGCACGGTGTTGAAGAACATCCGCCAAAACGGCATCAGGTCGAATACCGCGGCGTAGTTCGACCATTGCGGACTGGACGGCAGCAGCTTCGGCTCGCTGACCTCGCCGTCCTTCTTCAGCGACCCGGACAATGCCCACAGGATGGGAAACAACGCGCACCAGGCGATGACGAGCAGTCCGGTGTAGAGCGCGGCGGCCCGAACGATGTTGCGCCGCATGGCCGGTTCAGCCGAGCCCACGGGAAGCCTCCCAGGAGCGGCGCCGGGTGATCCGGAGCTGCAGCACCGTCAACACCAGCAGGATGGCGAACATCACCCAGGCCAGGGCCGACGCGTAACCGAACTCCAAGAAGTTGAATGCGTGCTGGAACAGCATGATGCCCAGCACATAGGTGGCAGTTTCCGGTCCGCCGTTGGAGCCGCTGAGCACGTACACCAGGTCGAAGGACTGGAACGCGTGAATGACCGAGATGACCACCACGAACGACAGTGCGCCGCGGATCATCGGCACCGTGATCGACACGAACTGCCGGATCTCCCCTGCGCCATCGATTTTCGCCGCCTCGTAGACCGTCTCGGGCACCCCCTGCATCGCCGCCAGTAACACCACGGTGGCGAACGGGACACTGCGCCAGACGCTGACCATGCACAGCGAGAACATCGCCCAGTGGGGTTCGACCAGCCACGGTACCGGGCCGATCCCGACCCAGCCGAGCATGATGTTGAGCAGCCCGTTGTCGGTGTTCAGCACGAACTGCCAGACCACCGCCATCACGACCGACGAGATGGCCAGCGGCAGGAAGACGATGGTTCGAAAGACGCTGATGCCACGCATCTTTCGGTTCAGCATGCCGGCGACCACCAGGCTGATCAGCACGGTCGGCGCCACGGTGCCCACCGTGTAGATGACGGTGTTGCGCATCGCGATCAGAAACAGCGGGTCGGCGGTGAGCAGTCGGCTGAAGTTGGCCCCACCCACGAACTTCGGCGGTGTGAACACGTCCCACCGCTGCAGACTCATGAAGAGGGAGAAGCCCAACGGGAAGAGCATGAACACCATGACCGCGGCCAGGTTCGGCGCGACGAATATCCGCCCGGCCCAGGCTCGCCGGCGCGAGGGACGGGTCCGCTCGGCCGCCAGGGGCGTGTCCAGTGCCGTCATGGGTTTCGCAGCACCTCCTCGACGGCCCGGGACAGCCCGGTCAGCGTGGCCGCCGGCCGCGCGCCGCGCAGCACCGGGCCGAAATTGCGGTCCATCAGGGCGAGCACCTTCTCCCACGCCGGGGTGATCGGCAAGCCTTCGGAAACGAGCGGACCGTCGGTCAGCACGGCGAGGTTGCCGATCCTGGTGTGGGCACGGGCGAATTCGTCGGAGCGCAACGCCGAGCGCAGCACCGGGACGAACAGCCTCGATTCGGCGATGACGGCCTGCCCGACGGGTCCGGTCGCGAATTTTACGAACTCCCAGGCCTGTTCGCGGTGCCGGCTGGTGGAGGCGATGGCCAGACCGGTGACGCCGATGTTGGAGCAGGCCTCCCGTCCGCGCGGCCCCAACGGCAGCGGCGCCACGTCGAAATCCAGTCCATCGGCCCGGTCGAAGGTCTGGTAGCGCCAGTGTCCACCCAGGGCCATCCCCGCCTTGCCGACCGCGAACAGGTCCGCGTTGGACATCGACTGTTGGTCGGAAGTGCTGGGCGACACTTTGTGCTTGTTGATCAGGTCGGCGTAGAACTGCACCGCCTCGATGAACGCGTCGTCGCCGAAGTTCAGGTGGGTGGGATTGGTCCGCGGCGTGCCCCAGCGCACCCCGTTGTTCATGGCGAACAGCCCGGCCGCATAATACGACACCCAGGCATTGACGAAACCCCATTGCGTGACCCGGCCCGAGGTGTCTCTTCTGGTCAGAGCCCTTGCCGCGTCGAGGAATTGGGCGAAGCTCCAGCTATCCTGCCAGGTGGTCGGCGGTGGCGGCAGGCCCGCGTCGGCGAACAGGGCTTTGTTGTAGTAGAGATAGTTGCCCGACCACTGCTCAGGCAGGGCGTACTGGCCGCCGTCGAAGCTGAACGTCCGATACAGCGTGTCGATGCTGTCCGCCTTCAGCTGTGCGGCGAACTCCCGATCGCGCGCCAGCAGCGTCCCGAGGTCCAACAACACTCCGCGGGCGGCCAGTTCAGCGTAGGTCAGCTCCCAGGTCATCAGGACATCGGGGCATTTGCCACCCGCGCAGAACGTCGACAACTGCTGCATCACGCCGGGTCCCGACAGCAGCGCCCGCACCTTGATGTCGGGATGCCGGCGCGCGAACTCGATGACCACCCGCATCCGGGGCCGGATCTCGTCCGGGTTCGCCGCGAAGAAGAACGTCAACGCGTCGTCGTCGGCGGCACATCCCGTAGCCCAAGGAGTCAGCGCGGACGCGGCCAGAGCGCCCGCGCCCCGCAGCAGGCGGCGACGTCCGATTGGGTTATCGAACATGGACTTCCGCTCCTGGGCACCGGTTGTGAGCCGACTGTGTCATGTCCTTACTACTGCATGCTGCTGTGGTCTTGCTGTATTGCTACCGCGGCAGTGTGAGACATGCGCCGCGGAGGCGGTCGGGGTCCGCGGTGATATCGATCGTGTGGATCAGGTTGTCGACGCCGAACTCGATGCGCAGCAGGATCTGCAGCCGGCCGGCGGCCGTGATCGCGACACCGGGTGCCCCGTCGATCAGCACGACGGCACCGGCCGCCGCGCGTTGCGCGAAAGTGCGGGTCTCTTCGGCAATCTCCCGCGCACCGCGCACCTCGGCCGGCACGGTGTCGGGCACCAGGGCGCGGTCGGCCCTGCGCACCGCGTCCGGCGCCAGCAGACGCAGCAGGGTGTCGATGTCGCCGCCGCGCGAGGCCGCCAGGAACGCCTCGACGAGCTTGACGTGCTCGGCGGTCCGCCCGGTGCGCGCGGTGGCGGCCGGACGCACCCGCTCGCGTGCGCGGCTGGCCAGCTTCTTCGCCGCGGCCGGTGACCGGTCCAGCAGATCGGCGATCGTCTCGAACGGCACCGCGAACACGTCGTGCAGCACGAAGGCCACCCGCTGCGCCGGTGAGAGCCGCTCAGAGACCACCAGCAGCGCCCGGCTCACCGAATCGGCCAGCAGAGCGTCGTCCTCGGGGGGCGGCGCAGCGAACCGGTCCGCGTCGGCGTCGGTCAGCGGCCGCTCGGGCCGTCGCCTGCGTGCCCGCAACTGGTCGAGGGCCTCCCGCGCGGTGATGGTGGTGAACCACCCGCTCAGATTCTCGATCGGTTGACCGGCGGCATCCGCGCGGCTGGCTTTCAGCCACGCGGACTGGACCGCGTCCTCGGCGTCGGGCGCGGAGCCGAGGAGATGGAAGGCCACCGCCTTGAGGTGTCGACGGTCGGCGTCGAAACGTTGCGCGAGGTCCGTTCGGTCCACAAGGTCACCTTTCCGGCACAGCGATCGTCAGTGAAGGTGAGCCACTCGACCGTCCAAGCAAGAAGGAGAGAACAGCATTATGACCCCGTCGATGGATTTCGCCTATGTGGTGGTCGTGACGACCACAGCCGCCCTTACCGCCGCAGTTGCCCTGCCCGACTTGGTGCCCGCCGGGTTCGTGCTGGCCAATTCGGCTCGCGTGGGTGTGCCGCGATCCTGGTTGCCGACGCTTGCCGTGCTGAAATTCGCCGGTGCCGGCGGTTTGGCCGTCGGCCTGCTCGGCCTGCATGGAATTGGGATCGCGGCCGCCGTGGGGCTGGTGTTGTACTTCGTCGGCGCCGTCGCGGCGCACGTGCGGGCGCGGGTGTTCGACAACATCGCGTTCCCGGGCGGTTATCTGGCCCTGTCGATCGCGTCCCTGGTGCTCATGGTGTGGCATTACCGGGCTGGTGGCTGACGGCCGGAATCAGGCTGGGAAGTAACGGATTTCGTTGATCTGGTCGCCGCGGCGGGTCACGTCGGCAAACAGGATGCCGCGGCCCTGGTCGGAGGTGACCGACGCGACCACGTTGGATCCCGCGCCGATCACCTTGCCGGTGCTCGCCGAGCGCAACCGTTCCCGGAATTCGGCGAGGTCCAGCGGATCGTCGTCGCCCAAAGTTATTGGGCCGGTTGAGGACAACGCGGCCACCGCGGCCGACTTGTCACCGCGGGCCACCGACGACAGGAAATCCTCGACCAGCTTCTTGTGTCGGGTCCCGGCCCGGCGGAAGCCGGTCATGAAGCCAACGGCGCCGCGTGGTCCCTGGTTGCCGAGTAGTCCCCGGGCCAGGCCGAGCCCGGGTGAGAGCGCACGTGGCCCGGTCTTGAGGAATTGCAGCATCATTGCCGGCAACTCCCAGTAGGCCCTTAGGTGCGCGACCTTCCATTCCCCTTCGACGTCGTGCAGGTCGTAGCGCAGGAACGCCGGTATGTGCATGGTGACCCCGGCACCCATGCCCACCTCCAGTTGAAGGTCGCGCAGCACGGCGGGCCCGCGCACGATGTCCAGGTCGCGATGAAATTCGATGTCGCGCGGACCGATGAAAGTGTCGTAGAACCGGTAGATCTCGTCGTGTCCGACGTGCGGACTCGACCCCACCGGATCCTCGACGCGCGCGTCGTCGGTGAAGACCGCGACCCATGCGGTGCGGTCGTGCACGGAAACGGCCTGCGGTGAGCGCTCAACGGCGGCCAGCAGGGCATCCCGATTCGATGTCGTCATGAGCTACTTCCGATCAGTGCGATGTTGGCGGCTTGCATGTGCGTGAGTGCGTGGGCCGTCGAGTCCGGTGACACACCCGCGGTGAGGTCCAGCAGGACCCTGGTGGTCAGGCCGTTGCGGGCCGCGGCCCGTGCCGTGTGCAGGACGCAGTGATCGGTGGCGATGCCGACGACGTCCACCTCGCCGACGCCGCGGTGGCGCAGCCAATCCAGCAGCGGCGTCCCGTCTTCGTCGACACCCTCGAAGCCGTTGTAGCCCGCGCTGTAGGCGCCCTTGCGGAACACCGCCTCGATGGATGCGGTGTCGAGATCGCGGTCGAAGTCGGCGCCGCGACTGCCCGCCCGGCAGTGCGGCGGCCACGACGCGCGGTAGTCCGGGTCGTCGGAGAAGTGGTCGCCGGGATCGATGTGGAAGTCCTTGGTCGCCACGATGTGCTGGTAACCGGGCCGCCCGGCCAGGTAGGCGTTGATCGAGCGGGCCACGGCGTGCCCGCCCGTCACCGGCAGCGCACCGCCTTCGCAGAAATCTGTCTGCACGTCGACGATGATCAACGCCCGCACGTCGTACACCCTAGCGCCGCCTATCGCCGCCTGTTGCCGCGGCGACCGAACCGGCGGATACCGGGTTTGTGCCCCCGCCGGCCGGGGAACACAGCGCCCATGTTGATCCGCAGAATCGCCCGACCCATGTTGTCCGCAGTGTTCATCGGCCAGGGAGTGGACGCGCTGCTGAACCCGAAACCCGCAGCTCAAGCTGCACAGCCGACGGTGAGCGGCCTGCAGGCGCTGCCGGAGTCGGTGAGTGGCAGCATTCCCGCGGACGCCGAGACCTTCGCTCAGATCAACGCGGCCGTGCAGATCGGTGGCGGGGTGCTGCTGGCCGCCGGCCGCCTGCCCCGGGTGGCCTCAGCCGCGCTGGCGCTGACGGTGATCCCGGGCAACCTTGGCGCGCATATGTTTTGGACCGAAACCGATCCGGAGCGCAAGGCCGAGAAGCGGCGTGCGTTCCTGGCCGACGTGAGCCTGCTGGGCGGGTTGATCATCGCGGCCGCCGACACCGCGGGCAAGCCGTCGCTGGGGTGGCGCGGCAGGCGCGCGGCCGAGCGGCTCTCCGAGCGGGTGTCCGGCGCGCTGCCGGGTTCGAGTGACACCCTGCTGGACTCCGAGCTGGGCGAAAAGATCGTGCACGGTCTGCAGGTCGGCGCCGAGCGCAGCCGGGAACTGGCCAGCACGGCCGCCGAGAAGAGCGCACCCTACGCCGAGGCGGCCCTGGAGCGCGGCCGGGAACTGGCCAACACCGCCGCCGAGAAGAGCGCACCGTACGCCGAGGCGGCCCTGGAGCGCGGCCGCGAGCTCGCCAGCACCGCGGCCGAGAAGAGCGCGCCCTACGCCAAGAAGGCCCGCAAGCGCGGCGAGGAACTGGCCAGCACCGCCGCCGAGCGCGGCGCCCCCTACGCCAAGGCCGCACGCAAGCGCAGCAAGAAGTTGGCTGATACGGCCCAGGCCCGCAGCCTGGAGCTGGCCGAGACGGCGCGGTACCGGGGCAGCGAATTGGCCGATCGTGCGGCGGCGCGCAGCAGCGAGCTCGCCGACTTGGCCGCGGCCCGCAGCAGCGAACTCGCCGACCGGGCCGCCGCCCGCGGCACCGAACTCGCCTACACCGCCCGCGGGCGCCTCGACGACCAGCTCGGCGACCTCAAGAGCCGTCGCAAGCGCTGGGGTCGTTAGCCAGAAAGACGCCGATGACGGCCGCGGCATCGCGGCCCTCGGCGGACAGATCGACCACGACGCCTCGTTCGTCGGCGCCGAGTGGCTCCAGCGTGTCGAACTGCGACCGCAGCAGCGAGGGCGGCATGAAGTGACCGGTTCTGTCGGCCATCCTGCGTTCGATGAGTTCGGGCGTGCCGTCCAGATGCAGAAACCGGACGCGGTCACAGTGTCCGCGCAGCTGGTCCCGGTAGGCGCGCTTGAGCGCCGAGCAGCACATCACTCCGCCGTCGCGGTGCTCGGCCAGCCACGCGCCGACCCGGTCCAGCCAGGGGCGGCGGTCGGCGTCGGTGAGCGCTTCGCCGGCGGCCATCTTGTCGATGTTGGCCTGGGGATGCAGCCGGTCGGCGTCTTCGAACGGGACTTCCAGCCGGCGCGCCAGGGCCGCGCCGACGGTGGATTTGCCTGAGCCAGAAACGCCCATCACGACGACGGGCGGCCCGGCCGGGCTCACCGCGGCTGTCCGCCTTGGCTGCGGTTCCATTCCATCCAGCCCGCGCCACTGCGACCGTCCGCGGTGGTGACGGTGACCCAGGCCCGGGGGAATTGGCTTTCCCGGCCGTCGACGGCGGTCAGCAGCACCGGCGCATGCGCGTGGATGCCGACCTGCGCGGTGATGCCCACCGGCGCCAGCTCGAGCGTCTGGCCTTCCGGTAACCCGTTGGCGCCGAACGCTTCCCGCACTGCCACCTGGGTCAGCTCGGTGACGTTTCCGTCGGCGTCCTGCGCGTAGCCGACGCTGATCGCCGGGGTGTTCGGGATCTGTATCCGTACGCCGTGCAGGTGGGTGCCGTCGTCGAGGTGCAGCGCGCTCCACATCCAGTCCATGCTCCACCAGTCCCGCACCCCCCAGGAGTGGTCACGCTGCCCGGGAACCGAGTTGATCTGGTAGCGAGCATGTTTGACGGTGACGGTGCCCGAAACGGTGCACGGGATCTCGTAGCGGGTGGTCAACCGGTACTGATACGGGCTGCCGTCGGTGGTCCACAGCAGGTTCATCGCGATCTCGACGGGCTCACCTGGTTCCCCGCGCAGCAGCGCCGACGGATCCGCATAGGACTGGCCCAGCCCGCGCAGTTCGACGCGGTAACCGCCGAGGGCGTCGGTGGCGGAGTGCTCGAGTTCGATGCCGTCCGACTTCACCAGCCACGGATCGTCGGGCAACGGCACCTGGTAGTCGACCGCGATGGTCGGCAGATCAGGTCCGCACAGCAACGCGTGGATCCAGGCCGTCTGCTGGTTGGGGATCAGTCCGAGCCGGAACCAGCCGCCCAAACCTTCTGCGGCGTCGGCAAAGTCGGCATACCAACTTTCGCTCCACAGCGGTTCGTCGGTGGCGGGGTGGGACAACTCGTCCTCGGGCGCGGGCCGCAGCGGTTCGGGCGCCGCCGCGGCGGGCAGCAGCGCCAGGCCGTCGGTGTCCAGGACGTGTTCGCAGTGCCGTTGCAGCATCGTCATGAACAATCGGTCACCGCGCTCGGTGCGCTCGACGAGCATCGACGACACGATCGCCATCGTCACACCGAAGAAACCCTGGCGGCGCACACCGTCGCGCACCTCGGCGGGACTGAGTGGTGCGTCCGGCCCGAGTGCCTGATGGTAGGCCCCCAGCAGCGCGTCATAGTGTTCGCGACGGTCCTGCACCGGCAGCGCGCATCCCAAGAAGTACGCCAGGTCGGTGAGTGCCGGGCCCCAGGAGACGGTCTGCCAGTCGACCACCGTGAGCGTCCGGCTGCCCTCGGCCGTCCCGAAAAGCAAGTTGTCCAGCCGGAAGTCGCCGTGCACCAAGCCGCGGATGCCGTCGTGCGCGGCCTGCTGGGCAACATAGCCGTCGAAGGCGCTGACCAGACGTTCGCAGACCGCGCGGTGCTCGGGGGCGATCTGGTCGCCGTAACGCTCGACGAATCCCGCGTACAACGGCGTGATCATCGCCTGACTCAGCGGTGACTCCCGGTTGAGCCACGGCGCGTCGGCCAGCGCGGTGTCGCCCAGCAGCGGACCGTGCAGCCGTCCCAGCTCGGTCACCGCCAGGAAGGCCTGTTCGGTTGTGGCGCCGCTGATTTCGTCGCCGACGACGGCCTGGCCGGCGTCGCCGAGCAGCAGGTCGAACACGCCGGTGGCAACGTCGATCGCGGCGTGGTAGCAGGGTGCGATCGCCCCGCCCAGGCGCGGCGCGATGTCGTGATAGAAGCGGACCTCGCGCTCATACAGGCCCAGCGCCAGCCCCGTCTGGCGGCTCACCGGGTCTGTCGCGGCGACCTTCAACACCACCGACGGCGGGCCGGCAGCTGCACTGTCGGTGTAGCTGAGCCCGATGCGGTAGCACTCGCTCATCTGCCCGGTGCCGATGCGCTCGACGTTGAAGTCGGCGACGGTCCCGGCGCGCACGGTGGCGCTCAGCCAGTCCGGAGTGAGGTCGCTGGGGCGTTCGATCGCATGGTCGGTGTCTTCTCCGGTCTGCGGGGCCATGAGCCCCAGCGTGCCAGGTCAGCGTGCGAGGGAGAAACCGTCCCAGGCCAACCGGCGGTCCCGGTGCGGGTCGAACTCGACGCGGGTCTTGCGGTCGATCACCAGCACGGCGCGGTCGGAGTGGGTGTACACCGGCCAGTCGTCGCCGGGTACGCCGTGCCGACTGAACGCCCGCCAGCGCCGTTGCACCTGGTTGCTGACTCGCAGCGCCGCGCGCCGGTCGGCCCCCGCGGTCAGCAGCGCCCCGAACCGGGTGCGGTAGATGTCGAACACCGCGAACAGTTCCGTGGCGTGCGTGGCGCCCAAGCCCGACCACCGCAGCGTCCGCGGCGCGAAGTCATAGCGGTAGAGATAGGTGGGGGCATGAGCACCGTGCGCCTCGGCGATCTGCCATGCCGCGGAGCTGAACGCGAAGTCGCCGCCCAGCTCGATGCACGCCGACGGGTGCGGGTACTTCGGGTACGCGGCGGTGATGCGTTCGCGGACTTCCGGTTCCAGTTCGCCCAGCAGCTCTTCGACCATCGCCGTATTGGTCGGCAGCATGCCCAGGAAGCGGGTGAACAGCCGGCCCTCTTCGGCGTTGGTTCCGACGATCAGCGGTACTCGGTGGGCCTGGCCGGTGCGCATCGCCTCCACCGGGTCGACCGGGACGACGTCGTCGCCGTATACCGGCCCGATCGGGAAGGCGCCCAGCCGCTGTTCCATGCCCTGGTCGATCAGCCGGTGCTGGGTGTCGACCAGCTGGGCCGCCGACACCCGCATGACGGTGCTGGCGGCGTCCTGCGTGCGGGCGCCGAGCAGGTGGGCGAAGCGCGTTGCGAACTCGGCGGCCACGTCCTGCGAACGCGTCATCCCCGCCGCCGGGCTCTCCGAGATCGCCCGGTGGAACAGTCCCGCGGCGGCGGGCACGGCGAGCAGGGTGGCGGTGATGTGGGCGCCGGCGCTTTCGCCGAAAATGGTGACGTTGTCCGGGTCCCCGCCGAAATGGGCGATGTTGTCCCGCACCCAGCGCAGCGCCAGGACCAGATCGCGCAGGTAAAGGTTGCTGTCGATGGTGATGTCCGGGGTCGACAGGGACGACAGGTCCAGGCACCCCAGCGCGCCCAACCGGTAGTTGACCGACACGTACACGCAACCGCGCCGGGCCAGCGCGGCGCCGTCATAGATCGGGGTGGCCGAGCTGCCCAGGATGTAGCCGCCGCCGTGGATGAACACCATCACCGGCAGCGGCTCGGACGCTCCGCCCTCGGGCGTGACCACGTTGAGGGTCAGGCAGTCCTCGCTCATCGGCTGGTACCGGCCGCCCAGACCGGACAGGCCGAGCAGGGTGTAGCGGCGCTGCTGGGGCGCACAGTTGCCGAATCCGTGGCAGTGTCGGACTCCTGACCATTGGCGGGCAGGCTGCGGCGCGCGGTAGCGCAGCGGCCCGACCGGCGGCCGCGCGTAGGGGATCGAGCGCCAGCGGTTCACGCCGTCGCGGGTGAATCCTTCGACGGTGCCGGCGGTGGTTCGGGCGCGGACGATGCGCTCGTGCATAAATTGACGGTAGCGGACGCGTCGCGGGCTCGCCGTGCGCAGCGCCCAATTCCGTTGTCAGGCGGTTAACCTGTCGTGATGCGGATTGCCGCGGTAGTTGCCGTTTCGGTGCTGGTTGTCGGCTGCTCACACACCGTGGACGGCGGCCCGGCGTCGACGCAGACCACCCCGCGCACCACCACGGCGACCGCGGCCACCGGAACGCCGCCACCGGCCGGTGCGGCGCCGGCCGCCGGGTCGCCGATCGCCGCCGTCATCGCCTGGATCGAAGCGGGCCGTCCCGCCGACCCGGGCCGTTACCGGCTGGGCGCCGACACCGCGTTCAGCGCTCCGGGCAACAAGACGCGCTGCACGACGGACACCGCGCACACGCCCGGCGGGCTGTCCTGCCTGGTGCAGCTCGCCAGCCCACCGCCCCGGCCGGAAACGGCGTACGGCGAGTGGAAGCCGGGATGGGTCGATTTCGACGGCACCAAACTGTGGGTGGGCGCGGCGCGGGCCGATCCGGGACCGTTCCTGGCCGGCACCGGGACCGAGCTGGCCAACGGGGACTCGTTGTCCTTCAACGACTACCGCTGCCGGGCGGATCAGGCCGGGGTGTTCTGCGTGAACTACGCGCGGCAGTCCGCGGCCCGGTTCGGCGCCGCCGGCGTGCAACCCTACGGATGCCTGCGGTCGGTGCCGCCGCCGGACGGCGTCGGCATCGCGTTCAACTGCTCATGATGACGGCGAACAGTTCACTCATCTCGTCGGCGGGACCACTCGGCACGGTGTAGCCGGTTTCGTCGCGGATCTCGTCGAGGTGGTCCCGCACGTCCTCGACGGACAGCGTGGGACGGTAGACGCCTCGTGTCCGGCCGATGAAGAAGCGGGCGACGTGCCCCGCGCCGACGGTGTAGATCTCGCCGGACACGCGGCAATCCCGGTGCGTCAGGTAGGCCGCCACGGGAGCGACCAGGCCGGGGTCCAGCTTGCGAAGATACTGTCCGACAAGGTCGTCCAAGACGGCCTGCGCGGCCGGGCCATCCGGCGCGCCGGCGCCGTCGATCGAGTGCGTCAGCATCCGGGTCAGCGCGATCGGCGCGATGGCGTTGACCTTGATGCCGTCGCGGGCCCCTTCGGCGGCCAGCACCCGGGTGAAGCCGACCAACCCGGTCTTGGCCGCCGCGTAATTGCTCATGTTCTCCGCGCCCAGGAGTCCGGCAGCCGAGCAGGTGTTGAGCACCCGGCCGTAGCGTTGCCGCCGCATCGCCTTCCAGGCCGGCCTGGTCACGTTGAAAGCGCCGTTGAGGTGCACGTCCACCAACGGTTGCAGGCGAGCGGGCGTCATGTCCTCGAACGGCGCGTCGCCGACGATTCCGGCGTTGTTGATCAGGATGTCCAGCCGGCCCCAAGTGTCCAGGGCGGTGTCGATGATCGCCTGTCCCCCTTCGGGACTGGTGACGCTGTGTGTGTCGGCGACGGCCTGGCCGCCCCGCCGGTTGATGTCGGCAGCGACGTCATGCGCGACCGCGGGGCAGTTGCCCGTTCCGGTCACCGATCCACCGATGTCGTTGACGACGACGCGCGCGCCGCGTGCGGCCAGCAGCAACGCGTACTGCTCGCCCAGACCGCCGCCGGCACCGGTGATGACCGCGACCTGATCGTCGAAGCGCATGTCCTCGTTCACCAGCTGACCGGTAGCTCCTTCATGCCGTAGATGTCGGATTGCTTGAACTGCAATTGATCCGGGGCCACCGCCAACTTCAGCCCGGGCAGGCGGCGCGCCAGCGTCGAGAACGCCACCTGCATCTCGACCCGGGCCAGGTTGGCGCCGATACACTGGTGCACGCCGTAACCGAAACCCAGGTGGCCGCGCGGATTGCGGTCGGCGTCCAAAACTTCTGGGCGATCGACGAATTCGGTGTCCCAATTGCCGGCGGGCAGGTTCATCACGACCGCATCCCCGGCCCGGATCAGTTGGCCGCCCAGCGTGAAATCCTCGGTGGCGATTCGGTCCACCTGGCTGTGCACGATGGAAAGGTAGCGCATCAGCTCTTCGACGATATTGGCGACCACCATCCGGTCTTCGGTCTGGCCGAGGCACCGGAATATTTCCGGATTGTCAAGCAGCGCAACTGTTCCCAGCGAGATCATGTTGGCGGTCGTCTCATGGCCGGCCTGCATCATGATCACACTGGTCATGGCCACCGTCTCGCGGTTGACCTCGCCGGTCGCCACGTGATCGACGACCAGGTGGCTGATCAGGTCGTCACCGGGTTCGTGCTCCTTGCGGTCCACCAACTCCTCGATGTAGGCGTACATCGCGCCGAAGGCCTGCGCCTTCTCCTCGTCGCTCGTTCGGGTGTCCAGGCCG
>NZ_LZMH01000040.1 GCF_001673635.1 Mycobacterium asiaticum | reverse complement strand
GGCCCTGACCGCGGGTGCGGGGTCCTATGCCGGCCCCGCCGCCGACGAGAGCTGCGCCGCCGGCGCCGCCGTTACCGAACAGCCCGGCGGCGCCCCCGGCACCGCCAACCGTGCCGGACCCGCCCGCTCCGCCATCGCCGTACAACCAACCGCCGGCTCCGCCCGCGGCACCGGACCCCGCCGCCGCGTTGGCGCCGTTGCCGATCAGCGGGCGCCCGGTGAGCGCCAGGAAGGGCGCGTTGATCGCGTTGAGCAGCGGACTGGTTATCGAAGCGGCGCTGGCGGCCTCGGCGCCGGCATAGGACCCCGCACCCGCGGTCAGGGCCCGCACAAACTGGTCATGGAACACCGCGGCCTGCGCGCTCACCGCCCGATAGGCCTGGCCGTGCGCACCGAACACCGCCGCCACGGCCGCCGACACCTCATCAGCGCCCGCAGCCAGTACCGCCTCGATGTTGCCCGCGGCCGCGGCGTTGGCCGCGCCGATCGTCGAACCGATACCCGACAGATCACTGGCCGCCGCGGCCATGAATTCCGGCAGCGCGATTACAAAAGTCATTGGGCACCTCCCAGCGGGTCATGACCCAATAAGCCAGGACGACCCCGGGAGATGCCCCCGGGTCGTCGACGACCCTTGGGCAGGAAAGAATCATATCGCCGTGCGGGCTGCGAAACTGCCGATTTGCCCGAAACCCGCTCAGATGCAATGAATTAACGGTTCCGATAAAACCGCTCAGTCGTCGATGTGCACCGGTGGGTCGGCGACGGCTGGATCCGCCGGGCGCTGATCGGCTCCCATCGAGTCACAGTGCTTCACCGGCACCTGATACGAACTGGCGCCGTGCGGCACCCACGTCTGCACCGCGACGCAACGTTCCCAGGTGCCGTCGGGCTGGATGGGCCCGTCGCACTTGCTGATGACACCCCACCCGGGGTAGACACAGCCGGCGCTGGCCGGTGGCGCCGCGGCGATCAGTCCAGCGCCCATCAGTGCGGCGCCCAGGCCGGCAACGAAGGCGGCTATCCCACGCGGGGACGTGATTGTGAATGCACTCATTGCGCCTCCTCGGCCTACTTCAGCAATCATTGCATCGGGACGGCGCTGTGTGGCCCTCGTTCGTCGACCCGGTCTGTGCCGATCTGAGCCAGGCAGCTGGATTCCGGCCAAGTCAGCGTCTGCACGCCCGTCGCCAAACGTCTTCTCGTAGCTCGCCTGCCCCGAGCCGCCTGCGCGTCCAAACTGCTGGTCGAGGGCGTTTCCATGGCGAGTCCAGGCTTGTAAGATTCGCATATGCCATTAGCTGATGGCCAGGTTTACGCCGGCTACACCGTGTTGCGGAAACTCGGCGAAGGCGGAATGGGCATCGTCTACCTGGCGCAGCACCCGAGGCTGCCGCGCCGGGACGCACTGAAGGTTTTGCCGGCCGCTTTGACCGTCAACGAAGAGTATCGGCAGCGGTTCAACCGCGAAGCCGATATCGCCGCGACGCTGTGGCACCCGCACATCGTCGAAGTGCACGACCGCGGCGAATTGGACGGCCGGTTGTGGATCTCGATGGACTACGTCGAGGGAACCGACGCTGCTTCAATGCTGGAACAGCGGTATCCCAATGGGATGCCGCCGGACTTGGTGGTACGGATCATCCGAGCGATTGCCGGCGCATTGGACTGCGCGCACGAGAAACATCTCTTGCATCGTGACGTCAAACCTTCCAACATCCTGCTTGCCCACCTCGACGGACCGAACGAGCGAATCCTTCTGGCGGACTTCGGCATTGCTCGCTGGGTCGATGATGATACGACTAAGCTCACGGCCACGAACATGACGGTCGGGACCGTCGCGTACGCCGCGCCCGAGCAATTACTGGGTGAGCACGTCGACGGTCGCGCGGACCAATACGCGTTGGCTGCCACAGCCTTTCATATGCTCACCGGCACATTGCTATTTCAGCATTCCAATCCCGCCGTCGTTATCAGTAATCAACTGAGCACCCCACCCCCGGCGATCGGAACCCGGCGTCCTGACTTGACGGATTTAGGCCCCGTTTTTTGCAAGGCTCTGGCAAAGTCGCCGGCGGACCGTTACGACACCTGCGTCCAGTTCGCTGACGAGCTCGCCGAATTACTCGGAACCGTGGCTGAGGCAACGGGCGCCACTGACGCAACCGCGGCCGCCATTCCGGCGGCAAAGCGCAAGCGCCCAGAACGGCCGGCGCTCGTGCCCGACGAACCCACGAGAACGCAATGGAGGATCACGGTCGCGCTGCTGCTGACCGTAAGTATCTTTGCGGTGGTCCTGTTGGTAGTCCATTTCCTGTGACCACCGGAGCAATCGGACGAGGCGCGGGCAAGGCCGTCGGCCAAGTAGGCGACTGCTGAATAGATGCCGTACACCAACGTGATCGACCCGCAATTGCGTAGGCGGGCAAGGCTGTTCCGGGTGCTGATGGCCAACCAGGACGAACGTAGGCTGCGGCGCATGCGCCGCATCGAAGGCGCCATCGGGCGATACGCCCAGCGCCGCGCGGTCTCCGGGATACAACGTCAGATTGAGTGGATCCCGCGCGCCGACGGGTCCCGGCTGCGCGTCGTGGTGTACACCCCGCTCGAGCCGCAACGGGGCGTCGCCGGTGTGCTGTACCTGCACGGCGGCGGCTACGCGCTTGGCTCGCCCGACCTGGAGGCGGTGGGCTGCCGAGCGCTGATCGAGCAGAGCGACTGCGTGGTCGTGTCACCGGACTACCGGCTCAGTACCGAAGCCCCCTACCCGGCGGCCCTGGAAGACTGCTACGCCGCGTTGATCTGGTTGCGGGACAACGCCGAACGCCTGGGGGTGCGCAGCGACCAACTGGCCGTATTCGGGGGCAGCGCCGGCGGCGGATTGACCGCAGCAGTGACGCTGTACGCGCGAGACAAAGGCGAAGTGGGTATCGCATTTCAGATGCCGCTGTATCCCATGATCGATGACCGCGCCGGCACACCGTTCGCACAACACAACGACGCACCGGTGTGGGACGCGGCGACGAACAAGGCGGCGTGGCAGATGTATCTCGGTGATTTGTATGGCACAGAACATGTTCCGGCCTACGCCGCACCGGCCCGCGCCACCGACTTCCGCGGGTTGCCGCCGACATTCACCTTCGTCGGTGACATCGACACGTTCCGCGACGAGACGATCGCCTACATGGAAGGGCTGAAGGCGGCGCAGGTTCCCACCGAGTTCCGGGTCTTCCCCGGCTGCTATCACGGCTTCGAAGGCTTCGCCGGCAAGGTGGAAATCAGCCAGCGGGCAATCCAGTACCGCAACCGCTGGTTCCGGTATGCACTCGACACCTACTTCTGCGCACAACCCGGCTGATCGGTGCCTGTGCCGGCGCGAAACCACCAGCGCCGCACATCAGCGGATCATCGGCTCCCACGACCCCTTGGCCTGTCTGCGTCTCATGGTCACCCGCTGGCGTAAAGCCGTACGCAAACCGATTCGACCCGACAGGGACGCGTGGGCGTCAGCCGGGACCGGCCGCATCGGAGCAGTCAGGAATCTCCGTTCCGATGCGGTTTCCGGCGCGTCATCGGACGTCGCCTTCATAAACCTGTCGGGTAAGGCCAATTTGTGAATGGTGCGGGTCGTCAAAAAGAGTTGGCGAGCCAGCGGTCCGCTTGTGTAGGGCAGGTCGTACTTATTGCACAACGCCTGTACGCGCTCGGCGATCTCGGCGTAGCGGTTACTGGGCAAATCGGGAAACAGGTGGTGTTCTATCTGGTAGCAGAGATTGCCGCTGGCAAAGGCCAACATTGGGCCGGCATCGAAGTTCGCCGTACCGAGCATCTGACGTAGGTACCAGTCAGCTCTGCTTTCGCCCGCTAGGACGACGGCGTCGAACTTCTCCGCGCCGTCGGGGAAGTGTCCGCAGAAGATCACCATGTATGCCCACAGGTTGCGCAACAGATTCGCGGTTGCGTTTGCGGCGAGGATCCGAGGCCACCGCGCTCCGCACAGCGCTGGGAACACAACAAAGTCCTTGACGAGCTGGCGCGCACTCTTTATCAGCAAGGCATTCTTGGCGTCCGGCGCTCCGGCGACGGCCCGCGGCGCAGTACGTGCTGCGCGCAGGCCGTGCAAAGCGACACCCCATTCAAACGTAATGGCCAACAAGATGTTTCGCAGCGGCTGGAGCAGATGACGACCTTCCCACGGCTGATCACGGGTTACCCGCATGAACCCGAAGCCCAGGTCGTCGTCCATGTCCAGGACGTTGGTGAATACGTGGTGGCGATAGTTGTGGGAATACCTCCACTGCGCCGATACGCCCGCCATGTCCCACTCCCAAGTACTGGAGTGAATCTTGGGGTTTCTCATCCAATCCCACTGGCCGTGGCCGACATTGTGGCCGATCTCCATGTTCTCCACACATTTAGCGAAGGCCAGAGACGCCGCGCCGATAACCCAACCCGCTCGGGAGCGGCTGATGCCGAGTATCAAGCGCGACGCCACCTCGAGCGCTCTCTGGAACGCAATGGTGCGGTGAATATATGCCGCGTCGCGTTCGCCGCGCGACATCTCGATGTCCTGGCGGATTTGATCCAGTTCTGCCCCGAGCGCCTCGATATCGGCTGGGCTCAGATGCGCGTACTGTGCGATATCGGTAATCGCCATCAGATGATGTCCTCGCTTTGCAAGCGGCGCCATCGTCTTCGACGGAGAGCACGCAATGGGCACGGCCCTTCAGGTGTGCCGAGTCCTCTTGACAGTACCCGAGCGGGGCGGCGCACCTCTCGGATCCGCGCGGCGAGCCCCTGAGCAGGGAGATCCCGACCTTGTCGCTGTCATCGACACAGCGCCCATGGTCAAGGTTGTCGCGGATTCTTCCGAAGCCGGCGCACGGGAGGGGGCAATCTCATAAGAATGGGTCAATACATCTGACCGCCGCCGGAGGGGAGCAATTTGATGGGGGACGCCGACGCCGCTGCGATTCGTGCGCAGCGCGCCAACTGGATGCAGCACCACCTGGCGACGTACCTGAACTCCGGCGGCACTCAAGGCCATATCGTCGATCTCAGCGACCTGGGCGGTCGCGAACTGACGACGCACTGCCTGATCAGGTACACGGGCCGCAAGTCCGGCAAGACGTACATCAAGCCCCTCATCTACGGCAACGTCGGCGGTGAGGTCGTCATCGTCGCGTCCAAGGGGGGCGCCGACACGAACCCCGAGTGGTACCTCAACATCGTGGCCGGCAAGACCATCGGGGTGCAGATCGCCACTCAGGCGTTCGAGGCCACCTGGCGGGAGCCCGAAGCCACCGAGCGTCACGACGTGTGGGAGTACATGTGCCACCTGTACCCGCCGTACGTCGCCTATCAGCGGTCGACGAGCCGGCACATCCCGCTGGTGATGTTGCGGACGGTGCGGTCGATCGACGTGTTCACGCCGGGACCTGGCTGAGGATCGCTACTGCTAGACGGTGAGGTAGCCGCCGTCGACTGCGAGGGTGGTGCCGGTGACGTAGGAGGCCGCGGCGCTGCACAGGAACAGCACCGCCGGGGAAATCTCTTCAGGCAATCCCATACGAGCCATCGGGATGTGCCGTATCTCGGGGTCGAGCAGTTCCGGGATGCCCGTCATCGGTCTGGTCATGCGGGTTTGGATCAGCCCGGGCGCCACCGCGTTCACCCGGATACCGTCGTCCACCCAGCGCCGGGCAAGGTTCTTGGTGAAGGCGACCATTCCGGCCTTTGCTGAGCTGTAGGCGGGAACCGCGACAGCGGACACGAACGCCGACATGGAGGCGATGGTGACAACGCTGCTTCCGCCGGTCATGCTGCTCGCCTTCAGCCGTTCGTGACAGGCCATGTTCAACCGCATGTGAGCGAACATGTTGACCGCTACCGATCCGGCGAATCCATCGGGATCCCATTCGTCCCTATGACCGGCGTAGGGCGCGCCCCCGTTGTTGATGAGGACGTCGAGGCTGCCGAGCGAGGCAGCGAGGGCATCGATCGAATCGTGTTCCGACAGTTGGCATTGCGCATATGTGAAGCCGCTGAGGTCGGCACCGGAATAGTCGTTCGCCGATGCCCGTGTGCCGGTGATCGTGACCGTGGCTCCCGCTGCTGCAAAATCAGACGCGATCGCATACCCGATGCCGCGCGTGCCGCCGGTGACCAATACGTTCGCACCGGTGAAGTCGAAGCTCACCGTGTTCATTACGCGGACCTCGATTCGTCGGTCGACCGGCCGATACCGGCGTTTCCATTACAGCAACTGTTACCGACGTCTGGGCTACGTGTGCGCAATATATGACATTTCTTTGAGTTCTCGAGATCTGTTCGCGCACGTTGACTTTCCGGCTTGAATCAGTTGGCTGAGGGGTTTCTACGTTTTTTCAGGAGGATCGTGGAAGAAGAGGGGACGCCGTTCGGCCGTTACCGGCTGCTCGAACTGCTGGGCCGCGGCGGCATGGGCGAGGTATGGCGGGCGTACGACATCGAAACTCAGCGCGTGGTCGCGGTGAAGGTGCTGCCGCCGAACCTGGCCGGCGATCCGGCATTCGTGCAGCGGTTCCGCCGGGAGGCGCTGGCCGCCGCGGGCCTCAACGATCCACACGTCGTCCCGATCCACCACTTCGGTGAGATCGAGGGTCGCCTCTATGTGGACATGCGGCTGATCAACGGCCGTGACCTGCAGAGCATCATCGCCGAAGGCCCAATGGATCCCGCGCGTGCGGTGAAGATCATCGAGCAGGTCGCCTCGGCGCTGCACGACGCACACCGGATCGGCCTGGTGCACCGTGACGTCAAGCCCTCCAACATCCTGGTCACCCCGAACGACTTCGCTTACCTGATCGACTTCGGCATCGCCAGCGCGGCCGGGGAAACGCGAATGACGGGTACCGGCAGCGTAATTGGGACTTGGGCCTACATGGCCCCGGAGCGGTTGAGCAGCGGCGCGAATGACCCGCGCAGCGACACGTACGCGCTGGCCTGTGTCTTCCACGAATGCCTGACGGGCAGCCAGCCGTACCCGGGCCGGAGCATCGAGCAGCAGATCGGTGGCCATCTGGGGCTGCCGGCCCCGCGCCCGTCTACGCTTCGGCGGGGGCTGCCGGTGCAGCTTGACGGCGTCATCGCGATCGGGATGGCCAAGAATCCGGACCAGCGCTATTCCACACCGACCGAGCTGGCCGCCGCGGCCCGCGCGGCCATCACCCAACCGACGACGACGCATAACACCGGGTCGCGCGGAGCAGAGCCGGCCCAGCACGACTCCCAGACCGTGGCGCTCCCGACGGGCGCACCGCGCAACTACTACCCGGCTGCGCCCAGCGGCGTATCACACACCGACCCGACGCAGTACCGCCGATACGGCGCCGGCTCTGACGCGCCACCGCCCGGCCCGTCGCGCGCCAGTACCGCGCTGCCGCCCCCCGAGCCCCCGGCGAGCCCGCACGGGCCTGCCGCCGAGCCGGCGAGGCCGGCGAAGCCGGCCGCCAAATCGGATCCCAAACGCCGCAAGGTCATCCTGGCCAGCAGCATCGCGGCGGTGATCGTGGTCATCGGCCTGGTCGCCGCCTTCGCGCTGACCAAGAGCGGCCCCGGTGGCGGCGGCCCCACGACCGCGCCGCTGGCCAACAGTGGCCCGCTCACCGGCACCTACACCCTCGCGTTCGGTCAGAGCATCGGTCTGAACGGGAAGCCGGAGCCAGGGCAGGACCCGGCGGGGAACGAGACGTGGAAGTTGCGGTCGATGTGCGGCGCGAAGGGCTGCGTGGCCACCGGTTCGCGGAGCTCCGGGTCCTTCAAGCACCCGACCAGCCTGGTGTTCGACGACATCAACGGGCGCTGGGTCGCGGTCACGCTGGACACCGAGCGGTGCAACAACCACGACATCGAGGAGTGGCATTGGATCTATCTGCTGCCCCGCCCGGACGGCAGCATGGCCGGTGAGTGGATCGACGACTCGGTGGAGTGTTACAGCAAGCGCAGTGTGACGTTCACCCGAACCGGTGACGCGGATATCGCCGGGCTGCCCGACCCGGCCGGCTTGCCGGCCCGGGTGGCGTCCCCGGCGCTCGGACTGCGCGGGTTCTACCGCTCGAGGGTGACCACAGCGGCCGGTCAACCCAAGCTGGCCGATCAGGATTTCAGCGTCGACACGTTCTGTCTGCGCGCCGGCGACCGATGCCTGAGCCGTTTTGTGCTGACCGATTTCTCTGACCACCAGTTGTTCATCTACGCCAACAACGCGTGGACGGAGAACTCGGAGGAGGACGTGCCCTGCCCGGCCGGCGGGACCAGTCATGTCCGCATGACGGGTGTGTTCCCGCTGCCCAAGCCTGCGCAGGATCCCGTCACGTCGATCTCCGGGCACGGCATGGAGGATGCGACGGGCAGCGCGTGCAAGGGCGGTCCCTACGACCAGGTCTTCACCCGGATCAGGGACTGAAAGCCGCTTCGGCGCTCGTCGGAAAACGGCGCCAAGCATGCCTTTAGAAACTCCCAAGAATGTTGCAAGGCCCGCGCCACAGACTCACTTCACCAGGAACTAACCGTTCACACCGAAGTGACCTAGCAGGCCAAAATGAGCAACCTCCGAACCATCACATTGCACGGCGACCGCGTCGCATACCGCGACGAAGGCGCCGGTGAGGTACTGCTGTTGATCCACGGCATCGGCGGCAGTTCGAACCACTGGCGGTCGATCATCCCGACCCTGTCCAAGAAGTACCGCGTCATCGCTCCGGATCTATTGGGGCACGGTCAATCCGACAAGCCCCGCGGCGACTACTCGCTGGGCGCGTTCGCCGTCCTGCTCCGCGACTTCCTGGACGCCCTCGGTATCTCCCGGGCGACCATCATCGGCCACTCCCTCGGCGGCGGAATCACCATGCAGTTCGCCCACCAGCACCGCGACTACTGCGAGCGGATGATCCTGATCAGCAGCGGCGGCCTCGGCGGCGAGGTGAATCGCATCTTGCGCCTGGCGTCGCTGCCGGGCTCCGAATTCGTTCTGGGGCTCGTCTCCTCGAAGCCGGCGATCAAAGCCCGCCGGGCCTTCTCCGCGCTGAAGTCCGACGACCCGAACGCCCTACGGCTGCACGAACACTGGGAAGCCCACGCCGCGCTGGCGAACCGGGAGAACCGGCAGGCGCTGCTGCGGACACTGCGGGCGGTCGTGGACCGTCGGGGTCAGTACGTCTGCGCCTTGAACCGGCTGCACTTCAACGCCAGTGTGCCGGTGCTGATCATCAGCGGCGACCGGGACCCCGTGATCCCGGTTGCACACGCCTACGCCGCACACGAGAAGATGCCGCACAGCCGGCTACACATCATTCCCGGTGCCGCACACCATCCGCACGCGGAACAAACCGAGACCGTGGCCACTCTGATCGAGGACTTCATCGAAGCAGACGGCCGGCACATTGAGACTCCGGCCGCGGCGGCGCCGGTCTCGCTCAGCGACTGGTCGGCCTCGACCCACACCGGGTCGGGCCCGCGGTCGCGTGCGGTTGTCGAGCGCATCAGTCGGCGCCGGTCCCGCCGGCACCTGCAAGCGGTCCCGACGGTCGACGAATACCGTTGCGGCTGAGCGCGGTTAGGCGACCGCGTCGACCAGGTCGCGGGTCACCGCGAACGGGTACTGGAAGGTCGCCGCGCCGACCTGTTCGGCGCCATCGCGGATCTCGCTGAGGATCGTCGTCGGATCACCGGTGAAGAGCGATTCGAAAATGTCCCAGGCCGCATATTGCGGCGCCGTGATGAGGTTGCGGAAGTCGACGAACAACTTCGTCGGCAAGTTCGCCGGGGCGATCGGTATGCCGTCCCAGCTGTTCATGGTCCAGCCGCCGCCCGGGCTGCCGGTGACCACCACCTGACCGGTGTTCGGCAGCGTGTGGGTGAGCAGCAGCAGAGGATTGGGGTTGTCGACGTTCATCAGCGTGCCGACACCGATGGTGAACGCACTCGAGTATGCGACCGCGGGGGTGCCGCCGTTCGCCATGGCGTTGCCGTACATGGCGTTCATCGCGGCGGTGAAGTTGCGATTGAAGACGATCCCGTTGATGTCGGGACCCAACCCCAGATTCGGGAAGAGCGGGAATCCGAGCGTCCATGCCAGGGGCCCCACCAGATACAGCACGCCGATGGGGATCTGCGGCATGCCCTCCATCCAGCCGGCATTGATCTCGTTGAGACCGGGCAGGATCTGCGGGTTCGCGAACAACGCGTTAGCAGTCTCCTGGGTGCGCAGCAGCTGCGACGCGAAGATCCCCGAGTATTGGTTCGCCGGCGCCAACAGAGCGGCGACGTTCGCCGCCTCCTGCTGCCCGAGCGGCGTAAGCGAAACACCGGGTATGGCGGTGTCGATCCAGCCGTCGAGGTTGGCAAAGGTCTGACCGTGCCGCACGAAATCGATGACGACCGGTTGTTGACTGCCCACCACCGCGGCGGTTCCGCCCGTGCCGATGAACAACCCTCCGCGTCCATCCGGAGCGCCGGGCCCACCGAGGCCGCCGTTGCCGAACAACAGCGCCTGGCCACCGGCACCACCGGGGCCGCCGCCGATGCCGCCGTTGCCCATCAGCCAGCCACCGGCGCCACCGATACCGCCGGTGCCGCCGCCGAAGCCGGCGCCGCCAGGGCCGCCGTTGCCGATGAGTCCGGCGTTGCCGCCGTTGCCGCCGGGCGTCATGCCGGCGGTCGCGCTGTAACCGGCGCCGCCGTCACCGAACAGCAAACCGCCTGCACCGCCGTTGGGGTTCGCCGCCGTGCCGGGGGCTCCGTGGCCGATCAGCGCACGCCCGAACAGCATTGTGGTCGGGCCATTGATGATCGGATCGAGCGCCTGACCGTATGGGCTGCCGATCCAGGCGTTGCCGGCGGTGTGGACTGGACCGTAGACGAAGGTTTGGAACCCGTTGGCAAGGGAGGTGTCCAGGGTGGCCGCCGCGCCCTGGATCGAGGCGACGATAGCCGCCTCGGTGTTTGCGTACGAAACTGCGGACGCGCTCAGCGTGGCCACGAATTGCTCGTGGTATGTCGCCGCCTGCGCCGCGGCCGCTTGGTACTCGTCGGCGTAGTTGCCGAACAGCGCCGCGAGTGCCGCCGACACCTCGTCGGCGCCGGCCGCCGCCAGGGCGGTAGTCGGGGCCAGCGCGGCGAGATTGCCGGTCAGCACGGCCGAGCCGATCTGCGCCGCATTCGCTGCCGCCGTCTCGAAAATGTCCGGCGCCAAGAGCACAAAAGACATAGCCATACCCCCAGTGCTGTCGCGTAGAGACATCATGGGCCTTGAGCCAGCAATAGATGGCTGAATCGAAAGAAAAATGTGGCCCTATTTTTGACGCTTGCGGGACAGAAACGCCTGCATGTGCTGCTGCGGCTCGCCGGTCAAAAACGAACGGCCGAATTGTTCGACGCTGTCTTCGATCGCCCCGTGAATCGTCATGTCGAACCACTTATTCAGCAGACGTTTTTGTTGCCGCACCGCATGCGGGCCGAAGCCGGCGAGTTTCGCGGTCAACTCGGCAATGCGGATATCCAGCATTTCCGGTGCCAGCACTTCGTGCACCAAGCCCCAATCGGCGGCCGTCCGGGCGTCGATGGTTTCGCCGGTCATCAGCAGCCAGGCCGAGTGGGACGCGCCGATCAGCGCGGGCATCAGCGCCGCATGGATCACCGACGGGATCCCGACGGCCACTTCCGGCATGCCGAACCTGGCGCCGGATTCCGCGATGCGCAGGTCGCAGCACATCGCGACTTCCAGGCCGCCGCCGAGGCACCACCCGGCGAGTCGGGCGATGACGGGAAGGGGACAGTCGCGGATCGCCTCGCACAACCCCGCCAACCGGCGGATGAACACCTCGGCGGTGGACTGATCAAGGGTGACCATTTCGTGGATGTCGGCACCGCCGATGAAAGCCTTCTCCCCCGCACCGCGGAATACCACGACCCGCGCATCGGTATCCGCCCCGATGGCACGGAATGCGTCGGTCAGAGCCGAGATCGCCTCGCTGCCGATGATGTTCAGCGGACCGGCAGCGGTCAGCTCGATGGTCACCCGGCCGTCCTGGCGGGTGGATCGGACAAAACGGCTTTCGATTGTGTCCATGCGCTCGTTTTCGGCTCGACTCCGATGGTGGACACCCGAGCATAGGATTCGGCTGCCCCGCTACGCGACCGCCTCGGCGGGCACCCTGCTGAATTCGAGTACGCCGTCCTCGATCGGGTCCTCGAGCAGCAGCTGGCAATCCTTCTCGTAATGATTCAACGTCTGCCACGGCAACTTCGAACCCTGCCGCGGCAATATGTTTTTCGCGCGCGCAATGTACCCGGATTTCAAGGTGTCCATCACGCCGATGTCGGTCTTACAGCCGTGCAGGTCGCGCGGAGTCACCACCGCATAGCCGTTCAGATCCATGTGGCCGAGTAGCCGGGCCACGTACGCGCCGGCAATGTCGGACTTCAGCGTCCACGGTGCATTGGTATAGCCCATCAGCCAAGCAAAATTCGGGAGGTCCTGGATCAAGACCGCCTTGTAGACCATTCGGTCATAGAGGTTGACAGGTCGCTCGTTTACCGACAGTTGCATACCTCCCAGCATCTGCAGGCTCAGACCGGTCGCCGTGACGATGATGTCGGCCGGGATCTCCCGTCCTGATTTAGTCAAAATACCTGTGGCAGTGATGGATTCGATCTCATCGGTAACGATCGATGCGGCGCCGGAGGTGAGCGTCTTGAACAGATCACCGTCGGGGGCCATGCACATGCGCTCGTCCCATGGCTGGTATCGCGGCGTGAAATGACGCATGTCGAAGCCGGGTCCGAGCTGGTGTTGCACCAACAACAGCAAGAGACGTCTACTCAGGTGCGGCCAACGCCGGCATGCCGAATAGACCCGGCGCAGCAGAACGATGTTGCGCCTGCGGGCCAGGGCATAAACCCGTTCGGGGCGAACAAATCTCGCCAGCCACTGCGAAATCTTGTCGACCGAGGGCAGCGATAGGACGTAGGCGGGTGAACGCTGCAGCATGGTGACGTGGGCGGCGCTACCGGCAAGCGCCGGTACCAGCGTGACTGCCGTCGCACCGCTGCCGATCACGATGATGTTCTTGCCGGCGTACTCCAAATCCTCGGGCCAGTGCTGCGGGTGCACGATGGGACCCGAGAACCGGTTCGAGCCCGGCAGCGCGGGCAGGTAACCGGTGTCATGGTCGTAGTAGCCAGTGCATGCGATCAGGTAGCGGCAGCTGTACCTGCAGGTCTCGCCGGTCGTTTCGCGGTGCGCGGTCAACGTCCACCGGCCATCCGTCGAGGACCAGTGCGCGGCAACGATCCTCAACCCGTAATGAATCTTCTCGTCGACGCCGTAGGCAGCCGCCGTTTCGGCGATGTACTGCCGAATGGCTTCGCCCGACGCCAGCACCTGCGGATTCCGCCAGGGCCGAAATTCGTAGGCCATGGTGAGCATGTCCGCGTCAGAGCGGATTCCCGGGTAGCGAAACAAGTCCCACGTGCCACCGATCCGCTCGCGTCGCTCCAGGATCGCGATCGACCGGCCGGGTTGGCGCGTCGTCAAGTGACATGCCGTCCCGATACCGGACAGTCCGGCACCGATGATCAGAACGTCGAAGTGCTGTGTGGTCATAGCATTCAGGATGAGCGCCGCCGAGACCGACGGTCTTGACACGTTCCGACACTTCTTTATCATTTCCCGACACCGGGAGGTGATACATGAGCAGCCTGGTTCGTGCGACCGCCATGCGGGGCTATCCCGACCTGGTCCGAGAGCTGGGCGGTGACCCGCTCAGCTATCTCTCGCGATTCCACATCCCGGTCGGGATTGAGGAAGAGGAAGACGCGTTCATCCCTACGCCGGCGTTCGCGCGCATGATCGAAACGACCGCTGAGGAACTGAAGTGCCCGGATTTCGGGCTTCGCCTCTCTCGCATAAGGGGTCTGGACGCCGTCGGGCCCGTGGCAGTGATCCTGCGGAACTGCGACACGGTTCTGGAAGCCATGCAAACCAGCGCGCGCTATAGCTATGCGCATACCGCCGGGGTCAGAATCACCTCGGCCCGTCCCACCGAGACCGAAGTCCGGATGATTGTGGAGCAGGTTGAACCCGGTCTGCCGTACTCGTTGCAGGCGTATGAGATGAGCGTGGGTTTGATGGTGCGGACGAACCGCATCCTGGCCGGACCGCACACTCCGATCACGGTCTCATTCGTTTATGACCAATTCGGCTCCGACGCGGCCTACCGCGAAGCGCTGGGCTGCCCGGTGCGCTTCGGCCAATCCTGGTGCGGGGTAGAGCTTCCCAGTTACGTGCTGCAGCAACGCATCAACCACGCCGATCCTGAGGCCAGGCGCATAGCCATCAAGTATCTGGAGGCGACATGCCTGCCGAGCACGGCACCGCTGTCGGATCGGGTGGCCGAGTTGGTCCGTCGGTTGCTGCCCCTCGGGCATTGCAGCGGTGAGGTCATTGCCGACAGGTTGGCCGTGCATCCGCGAACACTGCAGCGGCGGTTGGCAACGGAAGGCACGAGCTGTCAGGACGTCATCGACCGGGAACGTCGCACCCTGGCGGCGCAATATCTTGCCGAGCCCCGGTTGCGGCTGGGTCAGATTGCGAGCCTGCTCGGCTATACCGAGCAGAGCGCGCTCAACCGTTCCTGCCGGCGTTGGTTCGACAAGACGCCGCGAGAGTGCCGGCAGGAGTGGGCCGGCGGGGCTGAATAATCAACCCGCGTCCTCCAATTCGTCGAGCGCTTCCCCGGTGTAGACCGCCAGCCTTTGCAGGTGCGGCAGCGTGTCTCGACAACCGATGAACCCGAAATTCAGGGTGCTGGCATAACTCTGCAGCGTGACGTTGAGCGCCTGACTGTGCGCCACCAGCGAGACGGGGAACGAGGCCTCCATCCGACTGCCCCGCAGGTAAAGCACGTCCTGGGGACCAGGCACATTGCTGACGCAAAGGTTGAACGTATAGGGCCACGGCGTCTTCACCCCGGTGAGGGTGCTCGCCAGCTGCATCCCGAACGGCGCCATCAGCGCCGCGGTGTACGCCAGGATCGCTTCCCGATTCATTTTCGCCAGTTCGGCTTTCGCGATTCGGGTGGTGGTGGTGACGGCGCGTAGGCGTTCGATCGGGTCGGCGACGTCGGTGCCCAACGTCGCCAGGATCGTGGCCACGGCATTGCCGCCACCCTCGTCGTCCTTGGGACGCACGTTGACCGGCAGCATCGCGATCAGTGACTTGTCGGGCAGCTCGCCGAGCTCGTCGAGGAACCGCCGCAGACTGCCCCCGACGATCGTCAGCGCGACATCGTTGACGGTCGCATCATGGGCCGCCCCAATCTTTTTCAGCCGGTCCAACTCGTACTGCTGGGTCGCGAAGCGGCGGTTTCGGCTGATGCGGGTGTTCAGGATCGACCGCGGCGCCTGCACCGAGCCGATCAGGTTGCGGTATTCGTTGTCGCTTCGCAGCTGGGTGTTGATGATGGCTTTGGTCAGGTCCAGGGTGGACCGGCCGGCGCCGGCCACTGAGCCCATCGCACTGCCCACCCCGCTGACCACACCACCGAGGTTGTTCACCACGCTGCCCACGCTGCCTAGCAGACTTCCGGCAATGCCGCCGCCGGATTCCTCCTTGGTCGCCGAGACCCGCCCGGGCGTGGGAATGTTGAAGAACAGCGGATGGGTGGTGTCGTGCGGGTCGGTGGACAGACTGCGCGCCAGCATCTTCTGCCCGGTGTAGCCGTCGACCAGAGCGTGATGCATCTTGACGTAGAGAGCGAAACGGCCGCCTTCGAGGCCTTCGATGAAGTGCATCTCCCACGGCGGACGGCGCAGGTCCAGAGCGTTACTGTGCAAGCGGGACACCAGGATTCCGAGTTCGCGCTCATCTCCCGGGCTGGCCAGCGCCGAGCGCCGCACATGGTAGTCCAGATCGAAGTTGTCGTCGTAGACCCACGACTGGATCGGGCTGAACAACAGGTCCGGCTGGCTCAACTTGAGATTCCACGGATCCACGACCGTGCTGGCCTTGCTCTCGTCGACGAGCTGGCGCAAGAAGTCCTTCGGTGCGTCGGGCGGCGGCGTGAAGGGCATCAGGCCACCGACATGCATCATCGTGCTGGACGTCTCGGCGTAGAGGAAGAACATGTCTTGCGGACCGAGCCGCCGGGCGGTCTTGCCCATGGCCTACTCCTTCTATCCCTGTCGCGCACTCACCGAAACAACCCACCAGTTTGTGACCGTAGTCGAAACCGAAGGCCCGCGGATATGCGAAAAAGGCTGCCGCCGACTCGGCCGCCGCGGGAGGATGGAGCCCCAGCCCGGAGGAGGGCGCATGCGATCGCGGGTCCAGCTACTGCCGGTGACGGAGCAGGTGTGGTGCTTCCGCCAGCGCAGCTACGTCTGTTGTTCGTACGCGGTCGTGGACGACGACGGCGTTGTCCTGGTCGACGCCGGAATGACGTCGGATGCGGCCCCTATACTCAACGGCCTGGACATGCTGGGGCGGAGTCCGGCCGATGTGCACACGATCCTGTTGTCTCATTGGCACAACGATCATGCGGCGGGGGCTGCACGGATGAAGACCTTGTCGGGCGCCCGGGTTCACTACCACGGAGGCGACCGGTCGTACTTCATGCGGGAAACCGCGCGCGGTGGTTTCCCCGGTTGGTTGAGCAAGCAGGTTCCCGAACGCGGTCCACTCGTGCTGGCCCGCGGGCTCTTGAGCGCCGCGACATCCACAGCCGTGGCGGCGGATGTGCTGGTGCGCAACGGCGATCTGCTGCTGGGCCAGTTCCGAGTGTTGGAGACGCCGGGTCACACGCCGGGCCATGTCGCCTACTTCTACGAACCCGACGGCGTGCTGTTCGCCGGGGATGCCCTGGCGGTGGTCGGCGGCAAGCTGCGGTTCATGGCGCGGCCGGTGACCCTCGAGCTGGACGACGCCCGCGCGTCGATGGCGGCGTTCCTGCAGTTACCGATTCGCTACGTATGCCCGGGGCACCGCGCGCCGCTGACCGAAAATGTCGCTGCGCAGCTTGATTCGTTGCGAGAGCGAGTGGCCGCGCCCGGCTGGCCACTGCTGGGCTAGTAGCGAGGCACCCACCCCGCAAGCCGGCGCGCCGCTGCAGAGACGAGCGGTTGCCGGACGCCGTCCCTTGGGGACGCGCGCTGGGCCGCACCGTCAGCATCGACATCTTCCACGACAGAGTGCGCAAGCTGGACAGATTTTTCGTTCCAACGTTTACAAAATTTTGGTTCGGGGTATCTGGCTGTCAATTTCTATGACGTGTATATGAGTTTCCCGCAAAGCGCGGTAAGTTTGCCGATACCTGGGCGCCGCGACGAGTGGGCACCCACGGCGCAGAGGAGTACTGCGATGAAGCGTCCGATCGTCGTCGCCGCGGCCGGCCTGGTCCTCGTGGCCGCTGGTTGCGCAGGGTGTTCCAGCAACAACTCTGACAAGGGTTCGCCGAGCCCCGGCCCAGCCGCCCCAGCGGGTCCACGGGTGATCGTTGACGGCCAGAACCAGAATGTCAGCGGTCCGGTTACCTGCACCCCGAACGGTGAAAACATCAATATCGGTGTCGGCGACGTGGCCAACGGCATCGGTGCGGTGGTGAGCACCGGTAGTCCGCCCATAGTTCACGCAGTCGGCCTAGGTGCCGTCAACGGTGTGACACTCGGCTACTCCGACGCCGCGCCGGGTCAAGCCGGCAATGCCGGGGCGGCGGTAAGCGGCAAGTATTACCAGATCAAGGGCACTGCGACCGGTTCTGACGTCAGCAACCCAGCCCAGCCGAAGACGCTCACCAAGCCGTTCGAATTGGACGTGACCTGCCCATAACGGGGGTTTAGACATCGCGGGCTCAAGCCCGAGAGGGGATGCAGCAAATGTCCATCAAACGTGTCGCAGCGGCCGGGGCCGCGGCGGTGGCGGTGAGCCTCGGCATTTCCGCGACAGCGATCAACGCAGGTCTGGCCAACTCGGCGCCGCAGGACCCCTGCCCGAGTTGGAACAAGGCCTGCAGTGGTGGCACCACCGCCAGCCCCAACCCCGGCCCCAACCCTCCTGGCTACGGAGGCACCGGGACCGTGCCGCCACCGGGATCATCTGTGCCCGGTGCCGGCACCCCGCCGCCTTCAACGTCGAAGCCGCCGAGTTCGACTCCGCCCCCGTCAACTACGGCGCCGCCGCGCAGCACAACGACGCAGCCGACGACGACAGCACCATGGAGTTCCACGACGGCGCCCACCACAACCTCGGCACCATGGGGTTCCACCACACCGCCCACCACAACCTCGGCACCATGGGGTTCCACCACACCGTCCACCACAACCTCGGCACCATGGGGTTCCTCCACACCGCCGACGACCTCAGGTCCGTGGGGCTCGACGACGCAACCAGGCGCGAGCACTTCCTACCCGCCGACCACTACCCCCGTCCTGAACGCGCCTACCACTCAGCCGCCGCACCCGCCCTACATTCCGCCGCACGGCGACTACTCACGCGGCACTGTGCAAATCGGCGGTCCCATCGACCTCACAGTCGGGTTCTACGTGCCTGGACTGGGGGCCCCGCCGCCACCGCGACCGAGCGGGTATGGCTGGAACAACGGCGCGGCGCCCGGCCACCCACCGCCACACTGGGAAGGACCTCCGCCGTCGAACGGCTGGGACGGGGCACCGCCCCCGGGCGGCTGGAACCGCCCCTGGGAGGGGCCGCCGCGTGACGTCAGCTACGGCCAGCAGTATTTCGCCCCGTTCAACTACAACACCTACACCGTCCTGCCAGTTTTCAATTGGCAATACGGAGGATGGGGCTACTGGTTCATGGGCGTGTGGGTTCCTTTGTACTGACCTGTACTGACCCGCACCTGGCACCGCTAACTATTGCGGCGACCTGACCGGGCCTGACGGGTAACTCCGATCAGCCCGTGGCGACATGCCGGTCTAGGAAATCCAGTACCGCGCCGGCAAAGACGTCGTTGCGATCACCGGCCACCATGTGGCCGGCCCCGCGGACGTCGGTGAACTCGACCTGCGGGAAGCGGGCGAGGAATTCCTCTGCGCGTTCCTGGCTGACCAAATCGCTCATCTTGCCCCGCACCAACAGCATCGGCACGCCGTCGCGCAGGATCGACTCGACGGCGTCGTGCATGCGATCGGGGTCGGTGACCTCGATGGGCGGGTGAGCCGCGGTGCCGTTGATGAACCGCGGATCCCAGTGCCAGTACCAGCGATCGCCGCGGCGGCGCAGGTTGGTGGTCAGCCCATCGAGATCGGTGGGCCGGGGCCGGTGCGGGTTGTATTCGGCGATCGCGTCGGCCACCTCGTCCAGCGAGGCGAAGCCCGTTTCCACGCGGTCGGACATGAAGTCGTGGATTCGCGCCGCGCCCGACTGCTCCATGTTGGGCACGATGTCGACCAGCACGATGGCACTGGCGATGCCCGGCGTGAGCTCGCCGGCCAGCAGCATCGAGGTGAACCCGCCGAGCGAGGCACCCACCAGCACCGGCTTGGCCGGCAGCCCGCGCAACACTTCCTCGACATCGCGGGCAAAGCTGACCACCCGGTAGTCGCCGTCGTCGGACCAGTCGGATTCGCCGTGGCCCCGCAAATCGACCGTCACCGCCTGGTAGCCGCGTTCGGCGACGGCCGCGGCCGCCTTTGCCCAGGAGCGGCGGGTCTGCCCACCGCCGTGCAAAAACACCACGGCCCGCGCTTGGGGGTCGCCCTGGCGGTCAGAGACGATGCGTAACCCGCCGGGTCGGTGGGTGATGAACGGTTCGGCAGCGCTGGAGACCGGAGCCATCAGGAAATACTAAGAGGTCGGGTGGCCTCGTAACCGGGATGACAGCCGACGACCACGCAACCGACGCACCGCGGCCAGCCGTTGACCGTCACGTCCGGGAGCGAACAACGGGATGGTGCAGGCCGCGACGGCGACGATTGCGGCCATGACCGCGTATGACGAACTGGTGGCCGCCACGAAGGCGTCCTTGCTGCGCTCCGCCAATGCAAGGCCTTGCGGTCCAAGGTGATTGGCGACCGCTAGCGCCTTGGTCAACGAATCCGACGCCGGACCCCGGACCGGTTGGGGGAGGTCACCGAGCGCACCCGCGATGCGATGGCTGTAGCTGCCGGCCAGGATCGAGCCGGCCAGGGCGATGCCCAGCGCGCCGCCCACCTCGCGGGTGGCGTCGTTGACCGCGGAGGCCACCCCCTGCTTCTCGTCCGGCGCAGCGCCCATGATCGCCGAAGTCGTTGGGGCGGTGCATAACCCGAAGCCGGTGCTGATGATCATCAGGGGCCAGCAGATCTGGAGGTAGGAGGAGTCGGCGGTCAGCGTGCACATGCACAAGAAGCCGATAGACACCAGCACCATGCTGGCGAAGACGACCACACGCAACCCCAGCCTTAGCAGATACCACGACGACAGCAGCGACAGCGCCAGCAACGGCACCGCCATCGGGCCCAGCGCCAGCGCGGCGATCAGCGCGGAATAGCCCTTCACCTGTTGGAGGTACTGCACCACCAGGAAGAACAGCCCGAATGTGGCCAGGAAGACCATGGTGATCGTCGCGGCGCCGGTGCCGAAATAGGGATTGGCGAACAGACGGATGTCGAGCAGCGGATCACGGCGCCGAAGCTCGATCACCCCGAATACCACCGCCAGCGCCGCCCCAGCGATCAGGCAGCCGAAGACGCGGGGATCGCTCCAGCCGTGCGCGGGTGCCTGCAGGATGCCGAACACGAACACCGCGACCGCCGCCCCGACGGTGGCTGCGCCCGGCACGTCCAGCCGCGGCGCGTCGGGGTCGCGCGACTCGGCGATGGTCAGGGTGAGCAGGAAAACCACCAACCCGCCGATCGCCAGGGTCCAGAAGATCGAGCGCCAGTCCCAGAACTCGACGAGCAGCCCTGCACCGATCATGCCGAACAGCCCACCCGATCCGGCGACGCCGGCCCAGATGCCGACCGCTTTGGTGCGCGCCTCCGGCGGGTAGGCCACTGTCAGCAACGACAGGGTCGCGGGCATGACAAAGGCGGCACCGGCCCCGGCCAACCCGCGGGCCGCAATGATCTGCACCGGGCTGTCGAAGATCAAGGGCGCGGCGGATGCGATCGAGAAGATGGCGACGCCGATAAGTAGGGCACTGCGCCTGCCGTACCGGTCGCCGATGGCGCCGGCGGGCAACAGCAGGCACGCGAGCAACAGCGTGTAGCTGTCCACGATCCAGGTCAGTTGCGTCTGGGTGGCCCCCGTGGCGGCTGCGATGTCGCTCAGCGCCGTGTTCAGGGCGACCATCGACGCGATGACGAGGGCCACCCCCGCGCAAGCGATGAACAGCGTCCACCCCCGTCGCGCACGGGAACCCTGCGCGAAGGAGTTCGGTGGCTGATCGGAGCGTTTGAGGGTTCTGACCGCGAAACCAGTCACGGGCCCTGCTTCCGTTGCAGTGGACAGCAGTAAAACAAGACTGTCAGTCTCGTAGCGAGACTCCCGGTCTCAGTACCCGCTGAGGCGCGCCGGAAAACGCGTCGGGGTCACGCGGTTTAAGCGCCGCCCGCCCGACCCGGTAACAGCCGGAACAGTCGACGGGCGATGCGGGTCAGCGGATTGTCCGAAGAATGCTGCGCATCCTTGATCCTGTTCAACGTCTGCTCGCCCTCCACGGCGTAGTCCTTCACTGATTCGTCGCCTTCTTCTGCGCGCATGAAACTCTCCTTGGTTAAGCGGGTTGACAAGCGTCACGCCGGAGTGAGCCGCTCGGGCGGGTCCTGCGGTGGTAGCCGCTCCGGCGGTTCGGATGGCGTGAGCCGTTCCGGCGTCTCCGACGGGGTGAGGCGTTCCGGCGCCTCTGCGGGCGTACCCCGTTCCGGCGTCTGGGGTCCGGTTGAACGTGCGTCGATCATCAACGGCTCCTTGCTGGACTCCCTGGTGCCTACCCGCGCTACCGGGGGGCCCAAACAGACGTCAGTCGCCGGTGCGGGTGAACTTCATCTCGTACGGACCGCCTTTGCAGGCGCTGCCCGATTCATCCTTGGTGCCGCTCCCGGCCAGCACGGCTATCGGGTCCTGCGGGGGCTCCGGCAGCGGGAACGTGCCTTTGATCTTGACGTGCGAGGTGCCGCCGGCCGGGCAGGACGCGTCGTACTCGTCGTCGCGGGTCCAGACGTCATTGGCGAATTGCAGCAACTGGGTGCCGCTGGTGCCGTTCCTGACGAACCGGCTCAGGCAGCGGTCTCCGGTACGCAGACAGATGGTGTCGACGGTGTAATCGGCTTCCTGCGGCTTCGGGGCGTTGGCGCCGGTGTAGGTGGTCAGCAGGTGGTAAGCGCCGTGCAGCGCCTCGGCAGGGGACACGACGCGCGCGCGCTGCTCGGCTGGGTCAGGGAGGCCGCCGAGTTCAGCGTCGCCGGTTCGGGTGAACGTCACCGACCGCTTGCTGTAGCAATCGAGGGAATCGGTGATCCACTCGCCGACCAGGGAGCCGTCGGATTGCGGCTTCAGCCAGACGTAATTCCACTTCTCGATGCTCTTCTCGTTGCATTTGCCGCCTTCGAGAGCGATCGCGATCCAGCGTCCCCGAACATCGTCGAACACCAGCTTGGGAGTGTGGTTGTAGGGCCCGTCGGTGCGCTGCGCCGTCGCGACGCACCCACTCCCGCCCTTGCCGGTGCAAGCGGAACGCAGCACCCACGTCTCCTGGCCGGGCGGTTCGGAATTCGCAACCTCCTTGCCCGCCAAAGACATCTTCGGACCGAAGTCAGCGGTGTAGGTGCCGGTGAACGGGCCGCCGTTGGACGGCGGCGTCGCTTCTTCGGTGCCCGACCGTTCGGTCGCCTGGCCGCTGCCCGGGCTGCCGCCACCGCCGCTCAGGGCGATCACGGCGACCACGGCGATGACGGCGAGCAGCGCACCGACCCCCGCCAGGATGAGCGGGGTGCGGCGCTTGCGCTTCGGTTTGCCGCCCTGCTCGCGGTTCGGTCTGCTGCCCGGATCGCGGCTGGGGCCGCTGTCCGGGGCGGCCGCTGGAGCGACTACCGGGAACGGGACGGGTGTGGGCGGGTCACTCGGGTGCCGGTAGAGCGTCGGCTCGTCGTTGATCGAGTGATGCTGGTTCGGGTCCGTGCTGGGCCGGCGTTGAGTGGGATCGGTGGGCGGCCGCTGCGGGGACGGATCCGGCGCCGGGCGGTACGGATTGGGGTCCGACGGCGGGCGGTAGGGGGCCGGCGGCGGCGACTGCGGGCGGCGCTGATTCGGGTCCGGCGGTGGGCGCCGCGGCGGCTCGCCCGGGGGGCGGCGCTGCGACTGGTCGGGGTAGGCCGGGCCGCCGCGTCGCGGCGCGGGGGGCGGCTGCCTCGGCGGACCGGGTGGCGGTGCGAGCTGGGTGCGCTGCTGGACGGGTTCGGGCCGGCGCAGCGGGATGGGGCGCGTTCCGGTCACCGCTTCCCGGGCGGCGGCCGCCATGTCGGTGACCGTCGGGTAGCGCTGCTCGGGATTCTTGGCCATTGCGGTCGCGATCACGTTGTCCAGCTCTTCGGGTATGCCGCGCCGCAGCGTGGACGGCCGCGGCGGCGGCAGGCTCAGGTGCCCCCCGATCTGCTGTTCCAGGCTGCTGCCGGGGAAAGGCTGGCTGCCGGTCAAGCACTCGTGCAGCACGCAGCCGAGCGCGTAGGTGTCACCGCGCGGGTCGGTCTGACCGGAGGTCACCCGTTCGGGCGCCATATAAGCCCAGGTGCCGATCACGTTGCCGGTGCCGGTCATGTGGGAATCCCCTGCCGCCCTGGCGATGCCGAAGTCGATCAGGTAGGCGAAATCGTCCTCGGTGACCAGGATGTTGGACGGCTTGACGTCGCGGTGCACCAAGCCGATCCGGTGCGCGGCGCGCAGCGCGGAGGCGATCTGTTCAATGATGTTGACCGCGCGTTCAGGTTCCAGCGCGCCATCGGCGATGATGTCTTGCAGGTCGCGGCCCACGACCAGCCGCATGTCGACGTACAGGCGTCCGTCGATCTCACCGAAATGGTGGATGGGCACCACGTGCGGGTCGTTGAGACCGGCCGCCGCCAGGGCCTCCCGGCGGAAGCGCTGTTCGAACGTCGGGTCGTTGGCGAGGTTGGCGGTCAGCACTTTGACGGCGACGACGCGTTGGGTCTCGGTGTCGTAGGCACGCCAGACCTCACCCATGCCGCCCCGGCCCAGCAATTCAAGGAACTGGTAGCGGCCGAATGTCGTGCCTTGCACTCGGCCCCCTCAGCGAAAACCAGATGATACTTCGGCAAATACATTAAAACCGCACCCGCAGGGACGCACGGCCGTCTTCAAGCTAAACATGAGAAACGACCGCCCGACAGCGTGTTCGATCAGCCGGCTTTACCCCCTGAGCGGAGAAGACCTGACGCTGGACGGCAGCAACGTCAACGTCAGGATGAGCGCCGCGGCAACCAGGGCCAGCACCCTGCCGGCGGCCGCGACTTTGTCACAAGCTTTGTCACAAGGCCTTGGCACCGTTGTAGAGCACCATCAACCCGATGAGCACCAGGACGGCGCCGAGCATTGCCGCATGGTTCTTCGACATCCAGTCCTTGAGTCTGGTCAGCGGTTCGTCCAAGCGGTCCCCGGCACTGACGTAAGCCAGGATCGGGATCGCCACCGTCGACGCGGAGACCACGACGAACACCGCGGACGCGAGGAATTTGCCGCCGGCATCGAACCCTCCGGTGCCGATGGCCACCCCGGCCGCCAGGCACAGCAGCGACACCTCCAGCCGGACCACCGTCAGAATCAGGGCCGTCACGCCGGCCCGCACCGGCGTGATGGTGCCGAACGCCCTCATCCAGCGCGGCTCCTGGGACTCGCGGTGCCGGGTCAGCCAGCGATAGATGCCGAACAGGATCAACGCCGACCCGAGCACGACACGCAGCCAGGACGCCCAGGCCGGCGGCGTCTTCTGCAGACCACCGAGCAGCCCGGCCGCCGAGACGAAGATCGCGGTCAGCGCGCACAGCCCCAGCAACCAGCCGCCCAGGAACGCCAACCCGGTAGGACGCGGCCGCGGCGAATGCAGGACCAGCACCGCCGGAATGATCGTCAACGGCGAGACCGCAATAACCAGAGCCAACGGGATGAGAGCCGTCAGCACCGAGCTCCAATGTCCTGTCACGGGCAGCAATCTTCCCACGGGGCAGTCAGCCGAAGCCCGAATTGACGCAAAGCTCAGTTTGCGTCGGCCGCGGCGTCCTTGCTGGCCTTCACGGGATCCGAACTCGGCGGCAGCTTGAGCAGAGTGCCGCCCACGCTGCCCTGCGCGGTCCGGACCGTCACCAGGATCCAGGTCAGCAGCAGGCCGAGATAGGCGATCATCGCGGCCACCCGAAACGCCGGAAGGTGGGTGTGGACGGCCAATTGCGAGGTACCTGTGACAAAGGTGCCTACCGGGAACGTCAGGCTCCACCACGTCAGGGCGAACGGCATGCCACGTCGCAGGGTGCGCACGGTCAGGGCGGTGGCAAGCGCGATCCACAGCACCGCGAAGCCCCACACCGGCACGCCGAAAATGATGGCGAATGCGTTCATCGCTTCGGACAGTCGGCGGTCGACCGCACCGGTGGACGCGGCCGCTGCCAGCAGTCCCGCGGCAGTGACGGACTGCCCGAGCGGGCCGAGCACGATCCACAACGTCGGCACCCGCGTCGACCCGGACGTACCGTAGAGAACCAGGCGACTCCAGATCATCGCGATGATGTTCGCCGATGCCAGCAGCGACAGCCCGAACATCGCGTAGCAGCCGTAAAGCATGGTCTCGCGGCCCGTCCCCGGCGGCATGTGCGGAAGCAGCAAGGCTCCCGTCGCTGCCGACACCATCGGCGGGACGACCGGCATCAGCCAGCCGCCGAACGCTGCGTCGGGCTCGACGTGCAGCTGGGTGAACATCAGGAACGGGATGCTCACCGCGGTGAACAGACCGCCCAGCGTGCCGGCCGTCCACAACACCCAGTCCAGGTCGACGGCGATCTGCTCGCCGATCAGGTCCCCGGAGACCAGCACGGCACCGGCGCCCACGGTCATCAGCGCCATCGGAGCGGCCCCGTAATAGTGGGCCATCTGCGGGTTGCGGGCGTGGGTGCGCGCGACCTTCGGGTTCCGCAGCCAGTGGCCGCCCACCAGCACGATGAGTACGACCAGCAGGACCGCCGCGAACACCCACACCCCGTGGGTGAACCCGCGCAGCCCCGGCACGTGCACGGGCAGGGTGGCGCCGGCGATGGCAACTATCCCGGTGCCCATCACCGAGGCGAACCAGTTGGGTCCGATGTTGCCCAGCACCTCGACGCGCGGGTGCGCCGACGACGCGTCGTCCGGGCTCACGGTGGCCATAGCTGAGCAACCTACTGCCGCGGCCGGTCGTACACTGCGGTCAGGGCAGGCTTGACGAAACGAGGTTCGTATCTCGATGAGAACGCCCCTGGTGATCGGGATATCCGTGCTGCTGGTGGCGGCAGCGCTGGCGATGCCGATCAAGCAGCGGTGTGGCGCGCCCGGCCGCACCTGCGCGACCGCGGTGGACGCCGACGGCAACGTCCACTACTACTACGAAGTCGAGCCAGTGGCGGTATTCCTGTTGGAAAACGTGTTGGGCTCGGATATCCCGGTCTTCTACACCTCAGGTGAAGAGGTCGAGAGAGCCAGATAGACGGGAGGACAGGTGCGGATAGCTGCGCTGGTGGTGTCGGCGTTGATGCTCGGCGGTGCCCTCGCGTCGGTACGGATGACGAACGTCGCGCTGGTCACCGCAAGCGAGGACTTCTGCGCCGCGCACTACCTGTGCCCTTCCGAGCCGCCTGCCGACGGCGCCGACCAGGCGACCGCAGAACGCCACGTCGTCGACGGCTACGTCGCCAAGCAGGCCAGTTGCACGCCGGACCTGCCGGCGGACCCGCAATCGGTCACCTGGGATCCGCCCGGCTTCCGGCCTGGGACCGGCGGCTCGGGGAACGTCAATGACGCGGATCCCAGTCTGGGCGGCCACTTCGTCGCCGACTACGTCAACGGCCGCTGGCACATTGACTATCAGTACTGCTGACGGGTGTCCCGTCAGGCGCGGCACACCTGCGGCGCGAACTGGACGGTTGTCGTCGACGGCGTATTGAACTGAGCGCGCAGCGTCAGCTCCGGGGACACTGGCTGGCTGGCGACGTCGAACCGGTTGAGGTCGAGCAGCATCTCGACCGTGTCCGGCGCGGTGATGCGAGCGTTGGTGTCCCGGTCGAAGCGCATCCGGTTCTCCCCCGGGCTGGCCGTCCGCGTGCTGGTGATGGCGAGGTCGTTGGTGTCGGGCTCGGGACCCAGTTCGGCGAACGGGGTGCCGTTGTTGGCGATGCTGTAGGTCAGCACGTAACCCACGAACCGGGTCGCGCGGGTCCCGATCGGCACCGGGGGCAGCGGTTGGGCGAACCGAACCGCCAGTTGCAGCACGCTGCCCCGCGGGTGCTTGACGTCCACCGAGGACACCGTGATCTTGGGCGGCGGAACGTGCCCGCTCTCGGTGCGGCAACTGAGGCGGTTGGGCAGCCGTGCCCAGTCGTCTCGTGGCGAGGAAGTGAACACGGTGAAGCCGACGGCGATCAGCGCCACCACGAGGGCCAGTGGAAGCACCACCCGGAGCCCGATCGGCAGCACCGCCCAGCCCCTGCGCACCCGGGCTGCCAGGCCGGTGGGCGCCCCCGATGTCCGACGGTGGGTGGTCCACCCGGCGCCGTCCCAGTAGCGCTGGCCGCCGGACCCATCGGGGTCGACGTACCAGCCTGCCGGTGGCGAAGTTGGCACTGTCGCTCCATTCGATGCGGGAGAAGGCGGGCGGATCAACTACTCAGTACCGAACGGCTCACGGCGGTGAATCGAGCGACACCGGTGGTGTGTCGAGCATCTGGACCTTGTCGTCGCGCCACTGGTATCCGACCGTGGTCAGGGTGCCGTCGGGGCAGCTGTCACAGCTTTGGCCGGTCCGATAGGTCAGCACCACGGTCTTCCCGTTAGATGCCGGTGCCTCGAGTTCGGTGAACGAATACGCGTTGGGTGTCGCGGTCCCGACGAAGTCGCCGCGGTGAAACAACAGCGCCAGATCGGGGGCGCTGCGGGTCGCGTCGCGCACGGTCACCACCACGCCCGACAGCTCGGCGCACGGGTCGTAATTGCCCGACAGCACCTTTGGATCCCATTGCTTGCCGGTCTTGCGGTCGGGCGGAACCTTGGCCAGCGCCGCGGCGAGCGCCGCTGCCTGGTCGGGTCCGCACGGGTCCGTCGGCGCGCTGCCGGCGGCCGACGTCGGTGCGGCGGCGGTGGTCTGCTGCGGCGAGTCGGCCGCCCGCTGCGGGGCGTCCGCATGCTTGGCCACGTAGGTCGCTACGGCGGCGATCACGACCACGGCGATGAGCGCGGCGACCAGCCAAACGGCCCGGCCCGTCGATGGCGGCGTGGTGTCCAGGTCGTCGGACGGGTCGTAGGCGGGCGGCGGCCAGTCGGGATCGACGTCCTCAGCAACCATCCCAGATGCCGACCTTTCCCGTTGTGATCCCCTCCGGACGTGCCGAATTGTAGCCGAATGCGCTGGTCGCAGAAGTTTAGCGGCGCCGAGGCGGGCTACAGACACGGGTGAGCCTGCGCACAACAGCGACTTCGTGTTGGGGCCGTACAGCAAGCTACCGCATACTAGACGGCATGCGTCGAACGACTTCACCGCAAACCGCCGGCCGCGCGCCGGCCGGTTTCGCGGTGCTTGGTCGGGGGCGCTAGTGGGGCGTTCGGGCGGTGCGCACCGCCTGAAGAATCAACGTGCCGCCAAGCAGCCGTCGCGGGTGCGCAAACGGTTGTCGCGCGCTGTCATGGCGCTGGCCTCCGCGGTTGCGGTGGGAATGACGGGTGCCGGCTACTGGGTGGCGCACGGCGCACTCGGCGGAATCACGATCTCGCAGGCGCTGACCGCCGAGGACCCGCGGTCGACCGGCGACAGCATGAACATCCTGTTGATCGGGCTGGACTCCCGCAAGGACCAGGAGGGCAACGACCTGCCCTGGTCCATCCTCAAGCACCTGCACGCCGGGGATTCCGATCAAGGCGGCTACAACACCAACACGCTGATCCTGGTGCACGTCGGAGGCGACGGGAAGGTCGTCGCGTTCTCCATCCCACGTGACGACTGGGTGCCGTTCAACGGCGTGCCGGGCTACAACCACATCAAGATCAAGGAGGCGTACGGGCTCACCAAGCAGTACGTCGCCAACCAGCTCGCCAACCAGGGGGTGGGCTCGCAGCGCGAACTCGAGGCGCGGGGCCGCGAGGCCGGCCGGACCGCGACGCTGCGCGCGGTGCGCAGTCTGACCGGTGTCCCGATCGACTACTTCGCCGAGATCAACCTGGCGGGTTTCTACGACCTGGCCCAGACGCTGGGCGGGGTCGACGTGTGCCTGAACCACCCCGTCTACGACTCGTACTCGGGGGCCGACTTCCCCGCCGGACGTCAGCGACTGGACGCCTCCCAGGCCCTGTCCTTCGTGCGGCAGCGGCACGGTCTGGAAAACGGCGACCTGGACCGGACCCATCGCCAACAGGCTTTCCTGTCGTCGGTGATGCACGACTTGCAGGACTCGGGCACCTTCACCAACCTGGACCGGCTCAACAGCCTGATGGCCGTCGCCCGCAAGGACGTGGTGCTGTCGGCCGGCTGGGACGAGGGCCTGTTCCGCCGGATGGGCGAACTGGCGGGCGGCCCCGGTCAAAGTCAGGTCGAGTTCCGCACCCTGCCGGTCGTCCGCTACGACAACATCGACGGCCAGGACGTCAACATCATCGACCAGGCCGCGATCAAGGCGGAGATCGCCGCGGCGTTCGGGACGGCGACGCCGTCCACTGCACCCGCCACCACGAGCGCCAAGCCCAACCCGTCGACCGTCGTCGACGTGATCAACGCCGGCAGCATCAGCGGTATGGCCAGCCAGTTGTCCACCGCGTTGAAGAAGCGCGGCTATACCGCCGGCCAGGTCCGCGACCGCGAGTCGGGTGACCCGTCGTACACGACGATCCAATACGGGGCGGGCGCCGAGGCCGACGCGCAGAACATCGCCACTGTGCTCGGCGTCGACGCGCCCAAGCAGCCGGACTCCAGCATCTCGCCGGGGCACATCCGGGTGACCGTGGACACCAACTTCTCCCTGCCCGACGCGGACGACACGACCACGAGCACGACGACGACCACGACGACCAGCAAGGCCAACACGTACTACTACAACGGCACCGCCACCACCTACCCGACGCCCGATCACGGTAAGCCGATCGACGGCGGCGGGGTGCCCTGCGTGAACTAGCGCGAGCGGGCTCACCGCGTTGCCGCCGGTTGTCGCTTACCCGCCCAGCGTCACGCCAGTGTGGCTCTCGACGTCGGCCGTTGTGCCAGCGTGACGCTCGACGGCGAACGGGCGGGAGACGACCGCGAATTACGCGTGGGTGCCGCCGTCGATGCGGATTTCTGTCCCGGTGATGAACGCGCCGTCCTCCGACACCAGCATCGCGATGACACCGGCGATCACGGACGGGTCCGCCATGCCGGCGCCGCTGGATGTCTCGGTGGTCGGCAGGATCGGCATCAGCCGGCTGAACAGCGTCCAATCGGCGTCCTTGGGGATGTAGCCGCCGGTGGCGTCGGTGATGCCGGACTTGATGCTGCCGGGCGCCACGCACACCGCGCGCAGCCCGGCGCGGGCATATTCCAGCGCCAGCGCATGGGTGAAGGACTGGACCCCGCCCTTGCTGGCCGCGTAGGCCGCCATATACGGGTGGGCGAAGGCGGCCGAGGTGGAGCTGAAGTTCACGATCGTGCTGCGCGGGTTGTCCAGCAGCTTGGGCAGTGCCTCGCGGACCACCAGGAAGGTGCCGGTGAGATTGACGGCGATGATGCTGTTCCACAGCTCGAGGGTGGTTTGGTGAGTGTGGGCGGCCCGCAGGATGCCGGCCGCGTTGACCAGAGAGTCCAGACCGCCCAGCGTGTCGACGGCCGACCGCACACCCGCGATGACCGACTGCTCGTCGGCGACGTCGATCTCGTAGGTGGTCAGCCGATCACCGGCCGCTCCGGCTTTGTCCCGGGTGCGGGCAAGCCCGTCCGCCCCGATGTCGGCACCCACCACCGCGGCGCCCTCATCCAATAGGCGCACCACGGTTGCCTGACCGATCCCCGACCCGGCGCCGGTCACCAGGATTCGCTGGCCTTCCAGTCGTTTCACGGCACGAGCCTAACGCCCGTGCAGCCGTTAGTTGACGTTCGCGGAGAACGAGTCGACCCCCAGGCCCACGCCGCCGCTCCACGGCTCGAAGCCGGCCTGGATGCTGGTCAGGTACCACGAGTCGTTGATCGACTCCATGGTGCTGGTGTGGTCGACGAAGTCCATCACGTCGAAGGTCCAGACCTCGATCGGTTCGGTGGCGACGTAGGACATCACGTTGTTCTGTCCGTTACTCCCGTCCCAGACGACGAACGTCTTGCCGTTGATCGTCGTGTTGCCCACCGGGGAGCCGACGGGCTGGATGGGGCCCTGGTGGTTGAACCAGATCATGATCTCCTGGTCGTTGACCCCGGTGGTGGTGTAGGTGGAGTCCAGCCAGATGTCGTAGGACGCGTTCCAGGTGCCGGTCGGGACGTAGTTGTAGTCGATGCTGGTGGTCGCCGAATTGATCTGCCCCAGCTGGATCGGCAGGTTGGTGCCTATCGACGAAGTGCCGTAGTGCACCCCCTCGTAGATCGACGGGTATCCCAGCGGGGCGCCGTTGGTGGGCGCCGATCCGTTCATCTGGGTGATGGAGAAACCGGTGGGGGTGACGTTGATGGTCTGGCCGGCTGGGTTGTTCCAGGCGTTGTTCTGCACGACGTACCCGCCGGTGACCGTTGTCGTCCCGTACTGAGTCGAGATGACCGTGCCGCCGGTCGGCGTGGTCGGCGTGGTCGGCGTGGTCGGCGTGGTCGGCGTGGTCGGGGTGGTCGGGGTAGTCGTGACGGGGCTTCCGTTGATCAGCGAGCTGGACGGCGGGGCGTAAGCGCCGCTGTGCGCGGCCTGAAAGCCGACATCGATCGATGTGCCCGGCGCAATCGTGGCGTTGTGGTCGACCGGGGTGAAGGTGTACTGCTGCCCCGAAGACGCCAGTTGCCCACCCCACGCGCTGCTGATGGCGGAGCCGGTGGGCATGGTGAATTGCAACTGCCAGTTGTTTATCGGGGTGGCCGTGGAATTGGTGATTGTGTACTTCCCGATGAAGCCGCCATCCCACTGCGACGCGGTTGCATACTTCGCGGAAAGTCCAATCGGGGTAGGTGTAGTGGGTGTAGTGGGTGTAGTGGGGGTGGTCGGCGTCGTCGGTTCGGTCGGGACCGCGGTGGGTGGAGCTTGCGGCGGGCGACCACCATTGGCGAGCAGGCCGGCAATCCCTTGCAGTTGGCGTTCCGCGTTTTGCAGAGAAGCCACGATGGCCGCCTCGGTGCCGGCATACCAATGCGCCGCCGCGGTCAACGCCTGCACAAACCGGGCATTGATGGCCGCGGTCAGCTGGTTGCTGATCGCCTGATACTCGCGAGCCTGCACATTGAGGAAATCGGTGATGGCCGCCGAAATCTCGTCGGCGCCGGGTCCCAGCAAACCCGTTGTGGTGGCCGCGGCGGCCGCATTGGCCGTCTTGAGCGATGCGCCGATACCTGCCACATCGGCGGCCGTCAGCGTCAGTAACTCCGGTTCGACAATCGCGTATGACATGTCAAATTCCTTAGATCAGGAAACAATATTGGCGCTATAACGGGCATATCTCGAACCAATAACGGAACGTATATCGCAGGGACCGTAGCAGCAGAATCGTGCCAGCGCATGCGGAATCGCCATTTGTTCAAGGCAGCGCGTGCTGTCAATGAGTTTTACAAAATGTCACTGCGGCGCATTGTTGTAACGCCAAAATGCCGCGACGGGCGAAATCGAGTCAGACCACGCCGCGCAATGCGTCGCCGCCGAACATGGGCTCCATCATTGCGGAGTAATCCGGGCCGCGGCGCAGGATATGGCCGCCGTCGACGTTGATGCACTGGCCGGTGATGAAGCTCGCGGCATCGCTGAGCAGGAACATTGCCAGGTTTGCCACATCCTCGACTTCGCCGACCCGAGGCAGCGGCGTGCACTGCGCGTAGTCCCCGCTGATCTCCGGCGACTGGATGACGCTCGCATCGACGAGATCGGTGCGGATCAGGCCCGGCCGGATGCTGTTGACCCGAACCCAGGACGCCCCGAGTTCGTCGGCGGCCAGCTGCATCATGTGGTCGATGGCCGACTTGGTGACGCCGTACGGCCCGAACCAACGGTGGGTGTTGCTGGCCGCGATCGACGAGATCCCGACGAACGACCCGCCGCCGCCGCGCACCAGCTCGCGCGCGGCGTGCTTGAGCACGTACATGGTGCCGTTGACGTTGAGGTCGACGGTGCGCCGCCACGCGTCGGAATCGGTGTGGGTGATCGGCCCGACGGTCAACGAGCCACCCGCGCTGTGCACGACGCCGTGCAGGCGCCCGTGCCACGCCGTCACGGCGTCCACCGCGCGGGCGACCTCGTCCTCGTTGGTGACGTCGGTGGGCTCGTAACGCACCGCACCGGGCAGCTGCAGCCCCTCGATTTCCTCGACGGCACCGGCCAACCGGTCGGCATTGCGGCCGACGATCATCACGGACGCGCCAGCGGCAACCAGCCCGGTGGCCACCCCCTTGCCGATGCCGCTACCGCCACCGGTGACCAAGTACGTGCGGTCCTGGAAAGAAAGCTGCACCCGGGGCCCTTCCGCCGAAACTGAAACAGGTTCTAGCTATCGAACCACGGGCGCTACGGGGTATCGCGGCGGGCGACCTTGGTGGGCCGGGCGGTGCGCCAATCCTCGACGTCGGGAGGCAGTCCGACCGGCATGCGGTTCTCGTTATGTGCCGCCCAGTGCGCGTGGCCGAGTTCGTGCACGTGGAACGCGTGGCGCAGCGCCTCGGTGAATCCCATCGCGTCGGCCGCGGCGTTGACCGAGGCCTTGACCAACAGCGACGCCATGGTCGGGCGCTCGGCGATGCGCCGCGCGAATTCCAGCGTCTTCTCTTCGAGTTCGTCGACGGGGAAAACCTTGGACACCATGCCCAGCCGGTAGGCCTCGTCGGCGTCCAGCGAATCACCGGTCAACAACAGCTCTTTGGCCTTGCGCGCCCCGAATTCCCAAGGGTGCGCATAGTATTCGACACCCGGCATGCCCAGCCGGACCGCTACCACGTCGCTGAACTTCGCGTTGTCGGCCGCCACGATCAGATCGCACGCCCAGATCAGCATCAGACCGGCCGATATGGCGTTGCCCTGCACCTGGGCGATGGTGATCTTGCGCAGATCGCGCCAGCGCCGGGTGTTCTCGAAGAAGAAGTGCCATTCCTGGTGGTAGAGCTTCTCGACGATCGGTTCGAGCGTGGACCCGTGCGAGCGAAACGTCGGGTGCTGCTGCGGGCCGGGTTTGCGTTCCAGCAGCGCCGCCTCCGAGCCCAGGTCGTGGCCGGCCGAGAAATTGCGCCCGCGAGCGGCCAGGATGACCACCCGCACCGTGTCGTCGGCCTCGGCCCGGCTGAACGCCTCGTCCAACTGAACCAGCAGCCCGCGGTTCTGCGCGTTGTGGGCGTCCGGTCGGTTCAGCCAGATCCGCGCGATACGACCCTCGTCGAGGGTTTCGTAGGCGACGAATTCCGGCGCCTCGGCCGCCTCCGCCTTGCCATCTTGAGCGCTGGCCTGATCGGAAACCGTCATTTCGCCCACCTCACTTGTCACCGGCTTGCCGTTACAGATTACGGCCAGTATGTAAGCGGCTGGTGGCCGGGCCGGGTGACCGGACCGCCAAACAGGTGCTCGAAGCAGGCTCAACCACCGCTTGACATAGCATTGGCTGATGCCAACGAAAACGGATCATGGTGACATCGGTGACGTGGAACCGCTGGCCGACAGCACCGCGAGCCAGGCCAGGCGGGTCGTAGCCGCTTATGCGAACGATGCCGACGAGTGCCGCGTCTTTTTGTCCATGCTCGGTATTGGGCCGGCAAAGCACGAGAGCTGATGGCTTCCGGGGGCGGTCGCACCTCGAAGGCCAAGAGTCCGGGTAAGTCGGCGGGCTACGGCGATTCCGACTTCGTCGTCGTCGCCAATCGGCTGCCGGTCGATCTGGAACGGCTGCCCGACGGCAGCACCACCTGGAAGCGCAGCCCGGGGGGGTTGGTCACGGCCCTGGAGCCGTTGCTGCGCAAACGCCGCGGCGCCTGGATCGGATGGCCGGGCCTGGTCAGCGACGACGTGGAACCAGATCAGGAGCCGATCGTTCAGGACGAGCTGCAACTCCATCCGGTGTGGCTGAGCTCCGAGGACGTCGCGGAGTACTACGAAGGATTTTCCAACGCCACGCTGTGGCCCCTGTACCACGACGTGATCGTCAAGCCGACCTACCACCGCGAATGGTGGGAGCGCTACGTCGACGTCAACCGCCGGTTCGCCGAGGCCACCGCACGGGCGGCCGCCAAGGGCGGCACCGTCTGGGTACAGGACTATCAACTGCAACTCGTGCCGCAGATGCTGCGCAACCTGCGACCCGACCTGACCATCGGGTTCTTCTTGCACATCCCGTTCCCGCCGGTGGAACTGTTCCGGCAGATGCCCTGGCGCAACCAGATCATCGAGGGCCTGCTCGGCGCCGACCTGGTCGGGTTCCATCTGGCCGGCGGCGCGCAGAACTTCCTGGTCCTGGCCCGGCAACTGATCGGAGCCAACACCTCCCGCGGTTCGGTGGGGGTGCGGTCCCGGTTCGGCGAGGTGGAATACGACTCGCGCACCGTACGGGTGGGCGCATTCCCCATCTCCATCGACTCCGGAGCGCTGGACCAAGCCGCCCGCGAACGCGGCATCCGGCGCCGGGCCCGCGAGATCCGCGCCGAGCTGGGTAACCCGCGCAAGATCCTGCTCGGCGTCGACCGCCTCGACTACACCAAGGGCATCGACGTACGACTGAAGGCCCTGGATGAGCTGCTCGCCGAGGACCGGGCCAAACGCGACGACACCGTGCTGATCCAGTTGGCCACGCCCAGCCGGGAGCGGGTGGAGAGTTACCAGATCCTGCGCAATGACATCGAACGTCAGGTCGGCCACATCAACGGCGAGTACGCCGAGGTCGGCCATGCCGTGGTGCACTACCTGCATCGCCCGGTCCCCCGCGACGAGCTGATCGCGTTCTTCGTCGCCAGCGACGTCATGCTGGTGACCCCGCTGCGGGACGGGATGAACCTGGTGGCCAAGGAGTACGTCGCGTGCCGCAGCGATCTCGGCGGCGCCCTGGTGCTGTCCGAATTCACCGGGGCGGCATCGGAATTGCGGCAGGCGTATTTGGTCAACCCGCACGACCTCGAGGGCGTCAAGGACGCGATCGAGGCGGCGCTTAACCAGTCCGACGAGGAGGGGCGGCGCCGCATGCGCGCGATGCGGCGCCAGGTCCTTGCGCACGACGTGGACCGGTGGGCCCGGTCGTTCCTGGAAGCGCTGGCCGAACCGCGTTCCAGCGGAGACGAATAACAGCCACGCCGAGCCATGGTGTTAGTGGCGGTTGGCTGTGATACTGGGCGAGTGAACCTCCGTCGTGGACTGGCCGCCGGCGCCGTCGTCAGCACGGCGATTGCAGTAGGTATGGCGCTGGATTCGGAAAGCCCGGCCTACGCGATCGGCCCGCCGCCCGATGGTACGTACGCCTACCAGCAAGCCGGTGTCTCCGGCGCCAGCTGGACCATCTCGGCGCTGTGCGATCAGCCCAACGGCACCCGCAACATGAACGACTACTCCGATCCGATTGTCTGGGCGATGAACTGCGCGCTGAACGTGGTCAGCACCACGCCGGCGAACAACACCCGCGAAGAGCACCTGCAGAACTTCAGCGCCCGGGCCCGAATGAGCAGCATGCTGTGGACGTTGCAGGTCAGCAAGCCGGAGGGGGTGACCTGTCCGGACGGCAGTTTTGCCCAGACCAGCGAGACCTACGCGTTCAGCGACGAAACCCTCACCGGCACCCACACCACGCTGCACGGCGCGGTGTGCGGATTGCAGCCGGACATGAAGAAGGAACCGTTTTCCTTGGCGCTGGCCGGGGCGCCGCCCAGCCCGGTCGAGCGATACCCGTTGCGGTGCAATGAGATTGCGATCTGCTTCTGAGTTAGATCGGCGTGATGTAGGCGATCAGCCAGTGACCTTCGATGCGCTTGAAGTCGACCCGTAGCCGACTACCGTCGTAGAGCGGCTGGCGGGACTTGTCGGTCACGATGCGGTTCATGTAGACCATCACCGATGCCGAATCGCGTTTGGCGGCCATGACTCCCACGCCCACGACGTTGGCCTGAACCACCACCTCACGCTTCTTGGCCTCGGGAATGATCTGGTCGTTGACGCCCCTCTTGAATTCCTGGCGGTAGTCGGGTGTGAGCAACGGATAGGCGTCGGCGAGGGTGCGCTCGACGGTCTGGAAGTCATAGCCGAAGAACCGGGGGATCTCCTTTTCGGCGAGCTTGGGCAACACCGCCCGGGCCGCCTGCTCGCCCTGGGTTTCCACCCGCTGCCAGTAATACCAGCCACCGAGGGCCGACAGCGTCACCACCAGCGTGACCGCGAAACTCGCGGCGGTGATGAACAACCACCGCAGCCAGCGCATCAGTTGCCTCCATCGGGATATTTCAGGTCATAGCCGGTCATCCGGCCGGACTCGTCCTCGTGGACGATAACCCGCAATCGGTAGGGCATGGAGGGTTTGTTCACGCCGTCGATGTCAGCGACGGTGACGCGCACCGCGACCAGCACCGACGCGTTGTCACTGACCGCGTCGATGCCTTCCAGCGCGGCCCCGTTGATCACCGCCTCCGACGTGGCATTGGTGGAACGGAACAGCCCCTTGAGGTTGTCGACGTTGTTGTTGGCGCTGAGCATGCCGCGAAGCGGGCCGCTGGTCCCGTTGACGAACCGGTTGACCGCCTCGTCGATGGTGTCCGGCGTGTAGCTGAACATGTTGACCACGGTCTGCCGGGCCGCGTCGACGAAGCGCTGCTCCCGGGCCTGCCGCGCCTGCGCGTCGCGGTGCTGCAGCACCAGGACCGTCACGCCCCAGGCCAGCCCGGCGATGGTCAACACCGCAGCCGCCAGCGAGACCCAGCCAACCATCGCGGCGTGGGCTCGGCGTCGCGGCGGCGGGCGCAGGGTCGTCGGCGACTTGCCGGCCTTCTTGGCGGCGGCCTTGGCTTTCGCCTTGGCTTTGGCCTTCGTGCTGGATTTGCCTTTGCCCTTGCCTCTGGTGGCAGATTCGGTATCCGCTGTTGTATCGGCTTTGGTCTCGAGGGTGACGGTCGTTTCCGGGCTGACCGATGCCTCGGCCGCCTCGGCCTCGACTTTCGGCGGGCCCGCCGCACGCGATGCCCGACGGCGGACGCGTTGCGTCGTCGACTGCTGTTCTGCCACTACTGATCCATCGAAGCGTGTGTCGTCAAAGCGCGCTGGTCACAGGGGCTTGGGCGCGAGCATCAAATCCACCCAGTTCTCCGCGCTGGCGGTACCGGCGATACCGGACGCGAAGATACCAGTGCCGCCCGCCGGATCCTGGAACCGGCCGGTCGTGGGGTCATAAGTGGTGTACGCCGGACCGCTGGCCTGGGGTTCCGCACCCGTCCCCAACGGTGGTGGCGGCGGCTCCAGATACCTGGGATACGGGAGCTGCGGCGGCAGCGGCGGATAGTTCGGCGGCATCCAGGACGGGTTGCCCGGCGGCGGCCCGCTGTCGTTGGGTGGCGGCGGGTCGTAGGCCGGTTGGTGCGGCGCCGGGCCGGGACCCGGTGTCACCCCTGGCGGGGGCGGACCGACGACCGGGATGCCCGGATCCGGGTCGGCTCCCGGGGGGATGAACGGGAAGTGGTTGGGCGGCAGGATGTTCAGCCCGTTGGTGACCGGTGTCCCGTAGGGGATCGGCGGCCCGCGCCACGGGTTGGTGCCGATGGGCACATAACCGCGGGGGTCCCGGCACAGCTGCACGGTCGGGGCTCGTTTGCCGGGGAACTCCTGGCATGGGTAGTTGCGCGCGCCGCGCACCGCGCTGGCGTCGTTCTGGGCGGTCTTGCAGTACAGGTCGCGGGGAATCTCGCGCACGGTCTCGTCGGCGGGCGTACGGATCAACGGCGAGGGTATGAAGCCGGTGTTGCACTGCGGCGGGTCGTTCAGGTCGAGCTTGAAGTCCAGCTTGGCGCCCTCATCCTGAGGCTGGCCACCGGCCGCGGTGGTGATCGCGGCGAACAGCGCCGGGAAAACCACCAGCAGCTGTTCGATGGTCTTGTGATAGATCACGCCCACCCGGCCCAGGTTGGCCATGTTCGCCGCCAGCGCCGGGAACGAGGGGCGAATGCCGGAGAACGTGTTGTTGGCCTCGTCGAGTGCACCTGGCGCGGTGGCCAGCGTGTCACGCAAGCGCGGGTCGGCCTGGCGCACCTCGGAGGTGAACCGCGCCAATCCGTCCGAGAGTGACCGGATGTCGGCACCGGCGCGCACCTGGGCCTGTAGGAACGGGCCGGCCTGGTCGATGAGCTGGGAGACCTGCGGATAATTGGCGTTGGCCTCGTCGACCAGCAACCGCGCCGACTCGACCAGCCTGGCCAACTCCGGGCCGGTGCCGTTGGTCGCGACGAACGCCTCGTGCAGCACCTCGCGCAGGCGCGTGTCGCCGAGACTGTTGACGAGTGTCTCGGCCTGCTTGAGCAGGTCGGCGACGTCCTGGCCGATGCGGGTGTTGCTCCGGTCGATCTTGGATCCGTTGCGCAGCTTGCCCGGCGCCGGATTCGTGGGCGGCACCAGGTCGATGTACTGCTCACCGATCGCCGACACGCTCTTGACGGTGGCGGTGACGTTGGACGGAATCGGGGTGCCGCTGTTGAGCCGCATGTCGGCGGTGACACCGTTCGGATTGAGCCCGACCGACTCCACGCGCCCCACCGCCACACCGCGGTAGGTGACGTTGGCGTTCTTGTACAGACCGCCACCGGCGACGAAATCGGCACTGACACCGTAGGTCCCGATGCCGAACGTGGCCGGCAACCGCAGGTAGAAGATCGCCATCACGACCAGGGTGATGACGGTGATCACGGCGAAGATGGCCAGCTGGATCTTGGTGAGTCTGTCGATCATGTTCCCGCCTCTACTGCGCCGCCGTGCCGGGCGGAATCTTGAACGGGTCGGCCGCCTGTCCGGACAGGTTGGCCAGTTCGCCGGTCAGGAAGTCGGGCGGGTTGAGGACTTCGTCCATGTGCATCATGTTCGGGTCCAGCGCATAGGACGTGGTGAAGAAGGTTTCACCGAGGCGGCGCAGGGTCAGGTCGAACGTGGTGAACACGTTGAGGTAGTCGCCGCGCACCGCCTGCTTGATGCCGAAGTTGGGGAACGGGAACGTCAGCATGATCTGCAGCGCGGTGACGAAGTTCTTGCGGCTGTCGTTGAGCGCCTTGATCACCGAATACAAATCTTTGAGGTCGGCGGCCAGGTCGGTCTTGGTCTTGGACAGCACGTTCGAGGTGACCAGCGCCAGCCGGCGTAGCGCCGTGAACGCTTCGACGATGTGGTCCCGGTTCTTGTTCAGCACCCGGATCGCGTCCGGCAAGGTGTCCAGCGCGCGGCCCAGGTTGTCCTTGTCGCGCGCCAGGATTGAGGAGAACCGGTCGAGGCCTTCGACCGCGGTGATGATGTCGTTCACTTGCCGGTTGAGGCCGGACGCCAGCTCGGCCAATCGAGGCATCAGATCACGGAACCGGCCCTGCCGGCCGGCGACGGCCCGATACGTTTCGTCGGTGATCTCTTCCAGCGCGCCGACGTTGCCCTTGTTGACCACCACGCCGAGCGCCGAGAACACTTCCTCGGTGGTCGGGAAACGACCGGTGCGCGACTCCGGGATTCGGGACCCGTCTTTCAGCTTTGCTTTTGACGGCGGTTGGTCGGTCGGTTCGGCCAGTTCGACGTGCAGCGACCCCAGCAGCGAGGTCTGCGCGACCTTGGCGGTGGCGTTCGCGGGCAGATTCACGTTCTTGTCCAGCGCCAGCTTGACCGCGGCGTAGAAGGATCCGTCGGCGCGCTGCTCGGCCGAGATCCCGGACACACTTCCGACGGTGACGTCGTCGACCATGACCGGAGAGTTCTGCGGCAGGGTGGCCACGTCGGGCAGCTCGATGGTGATCGAGTATGCGCCGAAGCCGTGGCCGGCGGTACCGGGCATGTTGAGCGAGTTCAGGCCGCCGAAGGAACAGCCGGCCAGCAGGGTGCTGCTCGCGGCAATCACGGTGCCGCGCAACCAGAGTCGCTTCATCGGCCGGCTCCTTGCTCGGCCGGCAACGGCGCCACCGCCCCGGGCGGGGCCACCGGGCCGGGCGCTGGGCCGGGCGCGGCCGCAGGTGCCGCGGGCGCGGGACCCGGCGCAGGCCCGTATCCCGGCGGCGAACCCGCCGGTCCGGGGCCGGGTCCCGGAGCCGTCGGGACGAACAAACTCTGCAGGTCGGTGGTGTTGCTGCCGGGCGCAGGTGTTCCCGATCCCTTGGCGGGGATCCACGTCAGCTCCGGAACCGGGGTCCGGGCCTTGGCCTCGGTCGCGGGAGTGTCATAGATGATCTGACCCTTATAGGCCGTGATCGTGTTGAGCGGGTGGAACATGATCGGCGGGAAATTTGCGGTGAGCCGGCGCAGGACCGGTCCCAGGCGTTCGCGACAGAGCTCGGCGCGACGGAAGTAGTCCGGCGACGACGGACCACCCTGGGTGTCGAACGAGCCACCACAGATGAACTGGACCGGGTTGGTGAAGTTCGGCAGCGAGAGCAAACCGTTCAGGGTGCCTTGGGCGGGGTCGTAGATGTTGTAGAAGTTGGTGATGCCCGGGCCAGCCACGTGCAGGACCTGCTCGATGTTGTCGCTCTGCTCGCTCAACGTCTGGGTGAAGTCGGTGAGCTGATTGACCGTGTCGATCAGCGTCGAGTTGTTCTCGTGCAGGAATCCCCGGACGTCCGACAAAGCCTGGTTCAGGGTGGCCAGGGTGTTGTCCAGGTTGCGTGAGCTGTCGGCGAGTACCTGCGAGACCGATGCCACGTGGCCGGCGAACTGCACGATCTGCTCGTTGCTCTGCGACAGCGCATCGATCAAAATCTGCAGGTTCTTGACCGTGCCGAAGATGTCGTTGCGGGAATCCCCAAGGCGCCCGGCGACTTGCGAAAGTTCCAGCAGCGCACTGTGGAACGAGTCGCCGTTGCCGTTCAGGGTGTCCGCGGCCTGGTTGATCGCCTGGCCCAAGGGACCCTGCATCTCGCCCGCGGCGGGGCTGAGCTGGACCGACAGCTTCGTCAGGGCTTCCTTGACCTCGTCCCACTCCACCGGCACCGCGGTGCGCGACAGATCGATGCTGGCGCCATCGGACAGGGCGGGACCCTTGGTGTAGGCCGGGGTGAGCTGAATGAACCTGGCGGCCACCAAATTCGGCGACATGATCACGGCCTTGGCGTCCGCGGGGATCTTGACGTCCTCGGAAACGTTCATGGTGATCTTGACGTCGGATGCCCGCGGCTCGATCGATTCGATCTCGCCGACCGGGACACCGAGGATGCGCACCTCGTCACCCGGGTACAGGCCGACCGCGGAGGTGAAGTAGGCGGTGAGCTTGCGGCCGCCGCCACCGGCGGAGAACAGCGTGTACGCACCACCCAGTAACGCCGCCACCAGCGCGATGATGGTGACCGTCCGCAGTCCCTTGCGCCCGAAGCGCTGTTTGGTGGTCATGGCGACTTCGGCCTGATCGTCCAGCGCTCCTGGATCATGCCGCGCAGGTAGTCCGCGAGGCTGTCCGGAAGCTTGCCCGGCTGGAAGACGAAGTCGAACATCATCGCGACCGCCGGCGCCGGAATCGCGCCGTACACGTTGACATTGAAGCCCGGTCCGGAGCTCACGACCTCACCCAGCGTGGTCGCGTAGGTGGGCAGGCGCTTGAGGGCTTCGGTGATGTAGTCGCGGCGCTCGTTGAGGTTCGACAGAACCTGGTTGACTTTCGTCAACGCCGGGCCGAACTCCTTGCGGTTGTCGTTGACGAAACCGGACAGCTGCGCGGACACGTCGTCGATGCCGGCGATCAGCGCACTCAGCGCGGCGCGTCGCTCGTCCAGCGCCGCGAACAACTGGTTGCCGTCGTTGACCAGGCTCCTGACTTGCCCGGCGCGCTGGGAGAGCACGGCCGTCACCGACTTCGCGTGCGCCAGCAGGGTTTGCAGCGCGTCGTCGCGGCTGTTCAGCGTCCGGGACAGGGTCGTCAGACCGTCCAGCGTCCCGCGCAGTCCCGGCGTCGCGTCATGCAGCGTCTCGGTGAGCACCCGCAAGGCCTGCTCGAACTGAGGCTTGTTGAGGTTGTTGGCGTTCTGGCCCAGATCTTCCAGCGCACCGGCCAGGGTGTAGGGAGTGGTGGTGCGGCTCAACGGAATCGACGTCGCATGACCCGATCCGGCGGGACTCACCGAGATCGAACGCTCACCCAGGATGGTGTCGGTGCGGATGGCCGCAAGGGACTGGTCGCCGACGTTGACGTGCCGGTCCACGTCGAACACGATCTTGGCGCTGTCGCCGGCCAGGCTCACCTCGGTCACCTTGCCGACCTTGACGCCGGAGACCAGCACGTTGTTGCCGGGCCTGATGCCGCCCGCGTCACTGAAATACGCCTGGTAGCTGCGGCCCTGCGGCCAGAACGGCAGTTTGGAGTAGCCGAACGCGACGAGCATGACGGATACCACCACGACCAGCCCGATGGTTCCGGTGCGCAGGGGGTCGCGATCCCGTGAGCTACTTGGCAAAGGCGCACCTCCCTTTACTGGGATCGACCGAGCCGCCCAGGCCCAGTCGAATGTCCGAACCGGCCGGCCCGTTGATCTTGATGGTGACCGAACAGAAGTAGATGTTGAAGAACGATCCGTAGGTGCCCAGCGCGGCTAACCGAAGGTAGTCCTCGCCGAGTTGCTCGACGTCGTTGTTGATCTCGGCTTTGCGAGTGTCCAATTCGGTGGCGAACGGCCGGGCGTTTTCCAGCACGCCCTGCAGCGGCCGGCGCGACGTTTGCAGCACCTCGGTCAGGTCGGTCACCGTGGACGACAGCGGTGGAATGGCGCCGGCGATCGGATCGCGATTCTTGGCGAGCCCTTCGATGAGCTGCTGGAGTTGGTCGACGCTGGCCGAGAACTTGGCGCTACGCTCGTCGACGGTGCCCAACACCGTGTTGAGGTTGCTGATCACGTCGCCGATGAGTTGGTCGCGCTTACCCAGCGTCGACGAGAAGGAGCTGGTGTCGGCCAGCACGCTGGCCAGCGCGCCCCCCTGGCCCTGCAACAACTCGATGACGGCGCTGCTGATCGTGTTGATCTTGTCGGCGTCCAGGCCCTTGAGCACGGGTTTGAGGCCGCCGAGCAGCGCGTCCAGGTCGAGTGCGGGCTGGGTGTGCTGGGCGTTGATGGTGCCGCCCTTGGGCAGCTTGCGTAGCTCGCCCGGGCCGGACGTGATCTCCAAAAACCGGTCGCCGACCAGGTTTTCGTAGCGGATCACCGCGCGCGTGGACGAGTACAGCGTGTAGCGGCTGTCGACACCGAACTCGACGTCGACGGTGTTGTCCGGGTTGAGTTTGACGCCGGACACCGCGCCGACCGGCACGCCGGCGATGCGGACCTTCTGGCCCCCCTTGAGCTTGGACGCGTCAATGAAAGTGGCGTGATAGGTGCTCTCGGAGCCGAACCGGAAATCGCCGAAGACCACGACCAGAGCCGCGCTCACCAAAAGCATGACGACGGTGAAGACGCTGACCTTGATCACCATCGACCGGTGCGATGGCATACCGCCGCCGGCCATCAGAAGTCGTCCCGTTCCGCGAAGGCGCCGTGGAACAGGAACTGCAGGGTGGACGGCGCGTCGAACTGCAATTCGGTGTATGGCTCGTACGGGATGAGCGCGTTGTCGGTGACCAGGAACGGGGCGCGGTAGAACGACCCGCCGGTCTGCTTGGTCGGGATGTCGGGCAGGCCACGGCAGTTCGGGCCGCCGGACGCGTTCACGATCGGCAGGCTCTCCGGGTAGGTGTAGGCGGGTGCGCCCAGGACGAAGCTCGACGAGGTGAACAGGCCGGCCTTGCGGACGCCGATCAACGGTGCGAATTCCTTGACGCCGCGGTCGATGCCGGCCAGCAGGCACCCGAACTCCGGCGAGTAGTCCGCGGCCACCTTCAGCGGGGCTCGCAGCCGGTTGATGGTGGCGATCAGGTTCTCCTCGGCCGGCGCCAACGTCTCGTACCCGTTGTTGGCCAACCCGATCGCGGCCAGCAACGTGGTGTTGAGGTTGTTCTGCTGATCCACCACGGTTCGGCTGATGGTGGGCAGGTTGCCGATCACCGTATTGAGGTCGGGCGCGGCGTCGCCGTAGTAGCCCAGGGCGAGCCCGGCCTGGCGGAAGTCCTCCTGCAGCGCGGGCAGCTTCGGGTTGGCTTGGCGGGTAAGGGTGTTGAGCCCCGTCAGGGTCGCGCCCAGGTCGTCGCCGTGGCCGCGCAGACCTTCCGAGAGCGCGCTCAGCGTCCCGTTCAACTCCACCGGGTCCACCTTGTGCAGCACGTTCATCAGCGACTGGAACAGCGTGTTGACTTCCAGCTGAACGGCTTTGGCCTCGACCCGCGCCCCCGGACGCAGCGAGGTCTGCGCCGGCTCCTTGGGCGGGATGAACTCCACCGATTTGGCGCCGAATATCGTATTGCCGCCGATGTGCACCGTCGCGTTCGACGGGATGTAACGCATTTCGCCGCTGTTGATGGCCAGCGTCAGTCGGGCCTGGTCACCGCTGTAGGTGATTTCCTCGACCTTGCCGACCTGGATGCCCCGGAACTTGACTTTGGCGCCCTTCTCCATCACCAACCCGGCCCGCGGTGACGAGACGGTGACGGTTTCGGTCGACGTGAAGGCGGCCGTATAGGACAGGTAGGTCAGTACGGCCGACGCGACGAGCAGACCAGCCAGCACCGCCGCGGCCACCCGGCCCGCAGTGCGTCGTGATCCCGTGTCTGACATCGTCGTTACCCCGAAAGATTGAAGTTGCCGGAGGAGCCGTAGACGGCGAGCGAGATGAACAGCGTGATGACGACCACCACAATCAGCGACGTACGAACCGCCTGACCGACGGCAATGCCGACGCCGACCGATCCGCCACTGGCGTTGTAGCCGTAATAGGTATGGACGAGCATGACGGCGATCGACATCGCGATCGCCTGCGCGAACGACCAGAGCAGGTCGGACGGGATCAGGAAGGTGTTGAAGTAGTGGTCATACAGGCCCGCGGACTGCCCGTTGATGAACACCGTGGTGAACCGGGCGGCGAAGAACGCGGCCAGCACCGAGAGCGAGTAGAGCGGAACGATCGCCACCAAGCCTGCGATCAGCCGCGTCGACACCAGGTAGGACACCGAGTGCACCGCCATGCACTCGACAGCGTCGATCTCCTCGGACACGCGCATGGCGCCCAGTTGGGCGGTGGCGCCGGCGCCGATGGTCGCCGCCAGCGCAATCCCGGCGATGACGGGCGCGACCACGCGGACGTTGAGGAAGGCCGAAAGGAACCCGGTGAGCGCTTCGATGCCGATGTTGCCCAGCGACGAATAGCCCTGCACCGCGATGACCCCACCGGAGGCCAGGGTGAGGAACGCCGCGACGCCGACGGTGCCGCCGATCATGATCAACGCGCCCGCGCCGAGCGTCATCTCGGCAATCAGCCGAATGGTCTCCTTGCGGTACCGGGTGAGGGCGTTGGGGATGTAGCGCACCGTCTCGCCGTAGAACAACGCCTGCTCGCCAAAGTTGTCGACCGGTTCTTGGAACCTCGAGAAGAAGTTGCGCAGGCGAAAGGTGACGTCGTAGCTCATCGCATGCTCACCATCGCTCGTCCGTCGTCATTCGTTACCTCGCCCCTACTTGGCCGAGATTCTGACGCCGATGGCGGTCATCACGACGTTGATCACGAACAGACAGATGAAGGCGTACACGACGGTTTCGTTGACGGCGTTGCCGACGCCCTTGGGTCCGCCTTTGACGGTCAGGCCGCGGTAGCAACCGACCAGGCCGGCCATCACCCCGAACAGCAGGGCTTTGACTTCGGCGAGGATCAATTCCCGCAGCCCGGTCAACACCGTCAGACCGTTGATGAACGACCCCGGGTTGACGCCCTGCAGAAAGACGGAGAAGGCGTAGCCGCCGGACAAACCGATGAGGCAAACCAGCCCGTTGAGCAGCACCGCCACCAGCATCGAGGCCAGGACTCTGGGCACCACCAGTCGCTGGATCGGGTCGATGCCCAACACGCGCATCGCGTCGATTTCCTCGCGAATGGTGCGGGCGCCGAGGTCTGCGCAGATCGCGGTGGCGCCGGCACCGGCAACCACAAGCACGGTGACGATCGGGCCCAACTGGGTGATGGTGCCGAATGCGGTTCCGGCACCGGACAAGTCGGCCGCGCCGATCTCACGAAGCAGGATGTTCAGGGTGAAGGCGACGAGCACCGTGAACGGGATGGAGACGAGCAGGGTCGGAACCAGGGACACCCGCGCGACCATCCACGTCTGGTCGAGAAACTCCCGGAATTGAAAAGGCCGCCGGAAGGCGGCGCGCGCTGTCTCTATTGACATCTCGAAGAACCCGCCGACGCCCCGGGCCGGTACGGCAAGCTTCTGCAACAACCCGGGTCCCCCAATCTGCTGCTCGCGGCGAATCGTTATGCCCTGAACACACCGTTGGTTGACTCGTTGCTTGGTGTGAGCCGGCTCATACTAACTAGAACAAGTTCCGGGTGTCGATGAACCCCGGAATATTTTGCAGCAAATATGCCTAGCTGGTATTTCCTCTCTATCTGTGCTGACCTGGCCGCCGGCCTGCAAGCCTGCGAGCCGGTGGCGCGCCTCTTATGGCGCTTGCGTCAACTCATCACACTGGTGGCGGCGAAATTGCGTTCCGGGTCGCGACCAGCAAAGTAATCCTGCAACGTCGCGCTGAGCTGTCCGGGCTCCCAGGCGGCGGCGTCCGCCTGGAACTGGTGCTCCACCGTCGGGGCGGCCACCAGCGTCACCCGGGGACCGTAGACGATGAACACCTGGCCGTTGACCTCAGCGGCGGCCGGTGACGCCAGGAACTGCACCAGGGTCACCACGTGGTCGGGCGAGAGCGGGTCGATGTCGGCGTCCTCAGGCGCCTCGCCGAACACGTCGGCCGTCATCGCGGTGCGCGCCCGCGGGCAAATCGCGTTGGCGCACACGCCATACCGGCCCAGCGCCCGCGCCGCCGAAAGGGTCAGCGCCGTGATGCCCGCCTTGGCGGCGCCGTAGTTGGCCTGCCCGACCGGCCCGACCAGTCCGGCCTCGGAGGAGGTGTTGATGATGCGGCCGAAGACGCGGCCCTCCGCGCTCTGTTTGGCCTTGCCGCGCCAGTAGGTGGCGGCGTTGCGGGTGAGCAGGAAATGACCACGCAGGTGCACCGCGATCACCTGGTCCCAGTCCTCGTCGCTCATGTTGAACAGCATGCGGTCGCGGGTGATGCCGGCGTTGTTGACCACGATGTCCAGGCCGCCCAGGCCGTCGGCGGTGCTGACCAGTTCATCGGCGGTGGAACGCTGACTGATATCGCCGGCGACCGCTATCGCTTTGGAGCCTGCCGCGCCGATCTCGTCGATGACGTCGGAGGAGTCCAGGCCCGCGGCGATGTCGTTGACGACGACGGTTGCGCCCAACCGGGCGAGCCCGATCGCCTCGGCCCGGCCCAGGCCCGCGGCGGCACCGGTCACCACCGCGACCTTCCCGGACAGATCGGTCGCGTTCGTGCTGCTACTCAATTTATGAATACCTCTAGTCTCGGTTCAGGCGGGGTTAGTCGCTGCGCAACAGCGCGGCGCGTGGGCATTCGGCGATCGATTGCTCCGCCAGATCTTCCTGGTCGGGCGGGATCGGATCGGTCTTCACGACCGCGTAGTCCTCGTCATCGAGGTCGAAGATATCCGGTGCGATTCCCAAGCACACGGCGTTACCTTCGCAACGGTCACGGTCCACTTTCACTCGCACGGCATCCTCCTTGAACCTGGGCTGGGAGTTCGGAAACACGCCTTGCCAACTCGATGTCCAACTCGATCAGTATGTAGCAACACACTAGGGCTCCGGTACGTCTGAGGATAGGGTCGCTGGATTCCAAGACTAGAACGTGTTACAACCGGGGAGACGAATGGGTGGCCGCCGCGTGCGAAGCGGCCCTTGGTTACCAGCACGATCGCTTGATCGGAGGCGGCAGCAATGCGCATCAGTTACACCCCTGACCAGGAGGAGCTGCGGCGCGAACTGCGTTCGTACTTCGACAAGCTGATGACCCCCGAGCGTCGCGAGGCGCTGAGCTCGGTCCAGGGTGAATACGGCACCGGAAACGTCTACCGGGAGACCGTTGCGCAGATGGGCAAGGACGGGTGGCTCACCCTGAATTGGCCCAAGGAGTACGGCGGCCAGGACCGGAGTCCGATGGACTCGCTGATCTTCACCGACGAGGCCGCTTTGGCCGGCGCCCCGGTGCCGTTCCTGACCATCAACAGCGTGGCACCGACGATCATGGCGTTCGGCACCGAAGAGCACAAGAAGTTCTTCCTGCCCAAGATCGCCGCCGGAGACCTGCACTTCTCGATCGGCTATTCCGAGCCGGGCGCCGGCACCGACCTGGCCAATCTGCGCACGACCGCAGTCCGCGACGGCGACGAGTACGTGATCAACGGCCAGAAGATGTGGACCAGTCTGATCGCCTACGCCGATTACGTCTGGTTGGCGGTGCGCACCAACCCCGAGGCCAAGAAACACCGTGGCATCTCGATGCTGATCGTGCCGACCACCGCCGAGGGTTTCTCCTGGACGCCGGTGCACACCATGGCCGGACCCGACACCAGTGCCACCTACTACACCGACGTGCGGGTACCGGTGACGAACCTGGTCGGTGAGGAGAACGCCGGCTGGAAGCTGGTGACCAATCAGCTCAACCACGAGCGGGTCGCCCTGGTCTCCTCGGCGCCGATCTTCTTGGCACTGCGTGAGGTGCGCGAATGGGCACAGAACACCAAGGACTTCGGCGGCGCACGCGTCATCGACTCGGAGTGGGTGCAGATCAACCTGGCGCGCGTGCACGCCAAGGCCGAAGTGCTCAAGCTGATCAACTGGGAACTGTCGTCCTCGCAGAGCGAATCCCTGTCGCCGGCCGACGCCTCGGCCGCCAAGGTGTACGGGACCGAGTTGGCCACCGAGGCCTACCGGCTGCTGATGGAGGTGCTGGGCACGGGCGCCACCTTGCGCCAGGACTCCCCCGGCGCCCTGCTGCGCGGCCGGGTGGAACGGATGCACCGGGCGTGCCTGATCCTGACCTTCGGCGGGGGCACCAACGAAGTCCAGCGCGACATCATCGGCATGGTCGCGCTGGGCCTGCCGCGAGCCAGCCGCTGATCTCCCTGTAAAGGACGGACATTCATGGATTTCTCGACAACAGAAGCGGCCCAGGACCTTGGGGGCCTGGTCGACACCATCGTCGACTCCGTTTGCACGCCCGAGCATCAGCGCGAGCTGGACAAGCTCGAGCAGCGGTTCGACCGGGACTTGTGGCGCAAGCTCATCGACAGCGACATCCTGACCAGTGCGTCCGCCACCCAGGTGGGCGGCGACGGTTTCGGCGTCCTGGAGCAGGTCGCGATCCTGGTGGCGCTCGGCCACCAACTGGCGGCGGTGCCGTACCTGGAGTCGGTGGTGCTGGGCGCGGGGGCGCTGGCCCGATTCGGCTCCGAGGAGCTGCGGCAGGGCTGGGGCGCGCCGGCGGTGCAGGGTGAGAAGATCCTGACCGCCGCGCTCGACGACGAGATGGGCGAGGGTCCGGTGCAGGCCGCCGCGGAATCCGGCGGGCACCGGTTGACCGGCAGCCGCACCCAGGTTTCCTTCGGCCCGGTGGCGGACGCTTTCCTGGTGCCCGCCGAAACCGCTTCCGGCACGGCTGTTTTCCTGGTCGCCGCGGACGACCCGGGGGTGACGGTGACGCCGCTGCAGACCACCGGCCTGCGCAGCGTCGGGCATCTGGCGCTGGACGGCGTCGTGGTGGACTCCGCCCGTCAGGTCGGCGGCGCCGATGTGCTCGTCTGGCTGCGGACGATTTCCACCCTGGGCCGCAGCGCCTATCAGTTGGGTGTGCTGGAGCGCGGCCTGCATATGACCGCCGAATACGCCCGCACCCGTGAGCAATTCGACCGTCCGATCGGCAGCTTCCAGGCGGTCGGTCAGCGGATGGCCGACGGCTACATCGATGTCAAGGGGCTGCGGTTGACGCTGACGCAGGCCGCCTGGAAGGTCGCCGAGGACATTCCCGCCGAGATCGATGTTGCCTCAGCGGCATTTTGGGCCGCCGATGCCGGGCATCGGGTGGCGCACACCATCGTGCACGTGCATGGCGGCGTGGGTGTGGACACCGATCATCCGGTGCACCGCTACTTCCTGGCCGCTAAGGAGACCGAGTTCGCGCTGGGTGGCGCCACCGGGCAGTTGCGGCAGATCGGTCGTGAGCTTGCCGAGACGCCCGCCTGATCCGGTCTGCCTTGCGCCGAGCTTGAAGCTGGCCTCACGATCGAGACCGAATGTGAAACTAGCTTCCCGTTCGCGAGACCGAACGGGGGCGACGTGAGTTCATGAGCCCTGATCCAACGGTCACCGACCTGCTGGTGCCACTGGCCGAAATCGACGATCGCGGCGTCTATTTCGAGGACTCGTTCACCAGCTGGCGTGATCACCTGCGGCACGGTGCGGCGATTGCCGCGGCGTTGCGGGCCCGGCTCGACCCGGCGCGGCCACCGCACGTCGGGGTGCTGCTGCAGAACACCCCGTTCTTCTCGGCGATGCTGGTGGCCGCCGGGATGTCGGGCATCATCCCGGTCGGGCTGAATCCCGTGCGGCGTGGCGCGGCGCTGGAACGCGACATCAAGCACGCCGATTGCCAACTGGTGCTGGCCGACTCCGAATCGGCGGCGACGCTGGATGGTATCGATTACGTCGATGTCGACTCCGTCGCGTGGGCGAATGAGGTTGCCGCTCATGCAGATTGTCCGCTTACTTTCCAATCCGCCTCGGCTGCAGACCTTTTCATGCTCATCTTTACTTCGGGAACCAGCGGTGAGCCGAAAGCGGTGAAGTGCAGCCACGGCAAGGTGGCGATCGCGGGTGTGACGATGTCGGGGCGCTTCGGGTTGGGACCCGAGGACGTCTGCTACGTGTCGATGCCGCTGTTCCACTCCAACGCGGTGCTGGTGGGCTGGGCGGTGGCGGCCGCGTGCGGGGGCTCGTTGGCATTGCGGCGCAAATTCTCCGCGTCCGGTTTCTTGCCTGATGTGCGCCGGTACGGCGCCACCTACGCCAATTACGTCGGCAAGCCCCTGTCGTATGTGCTCGCCACACCCGAGCAACCGGATGACGCCGACAACCCGCTGCGCGCGGTATACGGCAACGAAGGCGTGCCGGCCGACATCGAACGGTTCGGGCGCAGGTTCGGTTGCGTCGTGCAGGACGGGTTCGGCTCCACCGAAGGTGGCGTGGCGATCGCCCGCACCCCCGACACCCCGGCGGGATCGCTCGGCCCGCTGCCGGAAGGAATCCAGATCGTCGACCCCGACACCGCTACGCCGTGTCCGGCCGGTGTGGTCGGTGAATTGGTGAATAGCACCGGTCCGGGGCGCTTCGAGGGGTATTACAACGACGAGGCGGCCGAGGCCGAGCGGATGGCCGGCGGCATTTATCACAGCGGCGACCTCGCCTACCGGGACGATGCGGGGTACGTCTACTTCGCCGGCCGGCTCGGCGACTGGATGCGGGTCGACGGCGAAAACCTGGGCACCGCCCCGATCGAGCGGGTACTGATGCGCTATCCCGACGTGCAGGAGGTTGCGGTGTATCCGGTGCCGGATCCGGTTGTCGGTGACCAGGTGATGGCAGCCTTGGTGATGGCGCCCGGTGGGGAATTCGACGAGTCGAAGTTCCAGGCCTTCTTGGCCGAGCAGCCCGACCTGGGGCCCAAGCAGTGGCCCTCCTATGTTCGGGTCAGCGCGGGACTGCCCGGGACGGTGACGTTCAAGGTGCTCAAGCGTCAGCTTTCGGCCGAGGGGGTCGACTGCGCGGACCCGGTGTTCCGGATCCGCCGGTGAGCAACGAAATTACTCCGAGCTTCGAGGAACTTGCCGCGACGACTCCTGCGCGGGTCGGGGTCGCGTTGGCGAACGGCACCTCAGTGCGTTCGTTCGGCTGGTGGTCCACCGGGGTGGCGTGGTCGACGATCAAAGTGCCGCTGGCCATTGCGGCTTTGCGCGATCATCCGTCGGCCGCAGAACCGTTGGTCGCCAAGACGATAACGGAATCCGACAACCCCGCCTCCGAACAGCTGTGGTCCCTTCTTGGGGAACCCGCGCAGGCCGCACGGCGGGTTCAGGCGGTGCTTGCCGAGTGCGGGGATCCGGGCACGGTGGTGGAGTCCCGGCGGCTGCGGGCGCCGTACACCGCGTTCGGACAGACCCGGTGGTCCCTGGAGCGGCAGGCGAGGTTCGCTGCCGGGCTGGATGATGCTTTCGTGCTCGATTTGATGCGCAGCCTGGTGCCTCGGCAGCGCTGGGGGTTGGCCGCCGAAGGTGTTACGGCCAAAGGTGGTTGGGGGCCCGGCGTCGAGAACGGCTACCTGGTGCGCCAGTTCGGCGTCATTGTGCCGGGACAGCTCGGCGCGGCATTGGCGGCCGACGCGGCGACGTTCGAAGACGGTGTAGCTGCGCTCGGCCGGCTGACGGAATGGCTTTTCAGCCGGCTGGGTGACCTAACCGAGCAGTGACGGCACCACCGCGTCGATCAGATGCGGGCCGGGCTCTGCTCCGGCGTCGCGTAACGCGTCGGCGAGCTCCTCGGCGGTGGTGACCCGGCGCGCGGGCACCCCCATGCCTTCGGCGATCTTGACGAAATCCATGGACGGCCGGGAGATATCAAGCAGATCCAGCGCCTTGGGACCGGGTGCGGACCCGGCGCCGACCCGTTGCAGCTCGAGCCGCAGAATGTCGTAGGCGCCGTTGTTGTAGATGACGGTGGTGACGTCAAGATTCTCCCTGGCCTGCGTCCACAAGCCCGAGATCGTGTACATGGCCGACCCGTCGGATTCCAGGCAGAGCACTGGGCGGTCAGGCGCGGCGACCGCGGCGCCCACCGCTGTCGGGATCCCGTAGCCGATCGCTCCCCCCGTGAGGGTCAACCAGTCGTGCGCCGGCGCGCCGGCAGTCGCCTGAGCCAGCAACACTCCCGAGGTGTTGGACTCGTCGACCACGATGGCCCGCTCCGGCAGCAACGCGCCGATCACGTCGGCGGCCGAGGCGGACGTCAGCTGGCCCGACGGCAGTTGCGGTCGAGACGCCGGCGCCGGCGGGGCCGTCGTTCCGGGCGCCAACTCCTCGGCCAGCGCGGCCAAAGCCACACCGGCGCCGGTGGCTTCGGCCAGCACATGCACTTCACAACCGGCAGGCACCAGATCGCTGGGCATGCCCGGGTAGGCGAAAAACGACACCGGCGACTTCGCGCCGGCCAACACCAGATGTTTGGCGCCGTCCAATTGAGCCGCGGCAGCTTCGGCGAAGTAGCCGAGCCGCTCGACGGCCGGCACTCCGGCGCCGCGCTCGAGGCGGGTGGGGAATGTCTCGCACAACAGCCGGGCACCGGTCGCCTCAGCGATGCGTGCGGCGGCCGCCAGCCCTGCCCCGCGGGTGGCGTCACCCCCGATAAGGATGATGGTCGGTTCGCCCGAACGCAGCACCTTGGCTACGGAACCGTCGTCCGTGGCTCCCCCCGACCAGGTCGACGAGGCAGGCTTGACGGGTTCGGCGCCGTCGGACCACGAGGCGTCCGCGGGCAGGATCAGCGTGGCGACCTGCGCACCGGACCGGCTGGCCGCGATCGCCTCGGCCGTGTCGGTCGCGACGTCGGCGGCGGCGGTGCTGCGCCGGACCCAGCCCGAGACGGTCCCGGCGAGGGCATCGATGTCGGATTCCAGTGGGGCATCGTACTTTTTGTGATACGTGGCGTGGTCGCCGACGACGACGACCATCGGCACCCGGGCGCGCCGGGCGTTGTGCAGGTTCGCCAGGCCGTTGCCCAGGCCCGGTCCCAGATGCAGCAGCACGGCCGCCGGCCGGTCGGCGATGCGGGCGTAGCCGTCGGCGGCGCCGGTGGCCACGCCCTCGAAAAGGGTTAGTACGCCGCGCATTTTCTCGACGCTGTCCAGCGCGGCGACAAAATGCATCTCCGAGGTTCCCGGGTTGGCGAAGCACACGTCGACGCCGCCGTCGACCAAGGTGTTGATCAGGGCCTGGGCACCGTTCACGTGACTACCTTTCGTCGCAGCTGGAAAACCCGCTCGGCATTGTCGTGCAGGAAGTCTCGACGAGCCTCGTCGGTGAGCCCGAGTTCGTCAAGAGCCGCCAGGGCGTGGCTGTGGCTGATCATGGGATAGTTGGTGCCGAACAGCACTTTGCGTTGTCCGGTACCGGTTTTCATGAAACTTACGAGTTCATGTGGCAGGCGCTTAATCGTGTACGCCGATGTGTCGATGTAGACATTCGGATGCTTGCGAGCAACCGCAACCATCTCTTCAGTCCACGGGTAGCCGACGTGCCCGCACACGATGACCAACTCCGGAAAGTCGAGGGCCACCTGGTCGATGTAGGGAATCGGGCGTCCGGTTTCCGACGGCATCAGCGGCCCGGTGTGGCCCACCTGCGTGCAGAACGGCACTCCGGACTCCACACATTGCGCGAACAAAGGGTAGTAGCGGCGGTCGGTGGGCGGCGCGTTCCACAGCCAGGGCACTACCCGCAGGCCGACGAACCCATCGTCGACGCGGCGCCCGAGCTCGCGGATGGCGTCCATCGGGCGGTCCAGGTCAACGGCGGCCAGACCGGCGAACCTGTTCGGGTGCAACCGGATCCAGCTTTGCACCTCGTCGTTCGAGACGAGGTCTTGACCATGCGGTCCCCGCCAGGCACTGAGGAGTCCGAACTCGACGTTGGCGGCGTCCATGGCTTGAATCGTCGTCTCGATCGGGATGTCGGTATCCGGAATGGACCCACCGGTCCAGCGTCGCAGCGAGGCCAACATGTCACTGCGCAGGAACCGCTGTGTCGGATGCTGCATCCACACATCGATCGCCATCGAGGTTCGAGGTTAGCGCGAGGCTTCCGCGGCTGCGCGTGCGGCGGCGTGCGTCCTGGCCGAGTAACTCGAGCCGAATAGCACCACGTGCGCCAGCAGGGGGAAGAGCTGGTGTAGCCCGATCCGGTGGCGCCAGCCGTGCGTCAGCCGATGAACCTGTTGATAGCCGGCCAGGATCTCGTTGTAGTGCGGGCACCCAAACAGTGTCAGCATGGCCAGGTCGGTTTCACGGTGACCGGCGTGGGCCGCCGGGTCGATCAGCACCGCTCCGTCGTGCGTCCACATCACGTTGCCGCTCCACAGGTCTCCATGCAGGCGAGCCGGCGGGTCGTCGTCGTCGAAGTCGCCAGCTCGGCACCGCACCACCACCGAATCGATCAGCTGGCGGGTCATGGGCTCGAGGCGCGGCGCTGCGAGCTGAGCCATCGGAATCAATCGTTCCTCGGCATAGAACTCACCCCAACGTGGGTGCCGTCGCAGCGACATCGGCAGCGGCTGGGACAACGGTCCGAAGAAGCCGGGCCCGTCCCACGCATCGGGCCCGGCGCCGAATGCGGGCGCACCAGCGTCGTGGGTGACGGCCAGGTGACTGCCGAAATCCCGCGCCGCCTCAGGCGTCGGCGGAACCGAGGCGAGCCGGCGCAGCGTGAGGCTGCTCTGTTCGACTGAGACGATCTGTGCACATGGCACTCCCCCGGCAGCGCCGGAAAGCCAGCGCAACCCCGCGGCCTCCCACGCGAAGTAGCCGGCGGGCACGCCTGGGTGCCGTTTGACGAAGTCAGTCACATCGGTCCGGTGATCGGCACATGGGGATGGACTCTAGACGGCGTCGTGGACCGTCTCGATATTTGCCAGGCGGGGTGCGCGTCGGCCGGATTTCGGCCGGGCGCTGCGGATCAGCCGCGGCTCTCGAGCGACAACCGGCACACGGCGAAAGACGTACTTACTCGGCTAGCGGACTTGCCTTACCCGTAAAGAGCTAACTGATCAGTAGCCATCTAGCCCGGAGTCACGCAGATCGTCTTTGGGACTGCCTTCATGAGACCTGTCGAGGCGGTATAGGGGCGCGGATCACACTAATAGTTTTTGATTTGCCGAAACTGGCGACATGGAGATGGTTTTTTACTAACATCTGCGTAAGCGATCCCGGCGTGGAGCGAAAAATGTGAACTTTGACCCTCCTGCTGGGAGCTTCGTTTAATGTCCTTCGTTTCGGTCTCGGCTGACAGTGTCGCGGCGGCCGCCGCTGACCTGGCCAGACTTGGATCGTCGGTCAGCACGGCGAACGCTGCCGCCGCAGCCTCGACCAGCCAGGTGTTGGCAGCTGCGACCGACGAAGTCTCGCTTCGCATCGCGGCCCTATTCGGCGGGCATGGCCGGGAATACCAAGCCATCAGCGCGCAGGTTGCGCAGTTCCACGATCAGTTCGTGCAAAACTTGCGCGCCGGGGCTGGCTCATACCTGTGGACCGAGGCCGAAAACGCGCATCAGGCTTTGCTGAACGCGATCAATTCGCCCGTGCAATCACTGCTGGGCCGTCCGCTGATCGGTGACGGTGCCAATGCGACAACCCCGGGCGGTGCCGGCGGAGACGGCGGGATCCTTTTTGGTAACGGCGGCAGTGGTGCCGCTGGAGCGGTCGGCCAGGCCGGTGGCGCCGGTGGATCGGCCGGCCTGATCGGTGGTGGCGGTACGGGCGGCACCGGCGGGCTCGGCGCCAGCGGTGGTGCCGGGGGTAGCGGTGGGTGGCTACTCGGAGTTGGCGGACAGGGTGGTGCCGGCGGCATCGGCGGCGGCACCGGCGGTGTTGGTGGCAACGGCGGGTTCCTGTGGGGCGGCGGGGGCAATGGTGGTGCCGGCGGGATCGGCGGCGGCACCGGTGGCGCGGGCGGCCGCGGCGAATGGCTATTCGGCGCGGCGGGTGACGGTGGCGCCGGCGGCGCCGGTGGAGGAACCGGCGGCGCGGGCGGCGACGGCGGGTTCCTGTGGGGCGGCGGCGGCAATGGTGGTGCCGGCGGCATCGGCGGCGGCACCGGTGGCGCCGGTGGTCGCGCCGAGCTGTTGTTCGGTACCGGTGGCGCCGGTGGGGGGGGTGGCGCTGGCCTGGATGGTGGTACTGGCGGCAACGGCACCGCCGGTGGAGCAGGCGGTGCCGGGGGCGCCGGTTGGCTCCTCAGCGGCGGCGGCGCCGGCGGTGCAGGTGGGGCCGGCGGCGCGGGCGGGATAGGTAGCGACGGCGGTGCGCTCGGTGGCACCGGCGGTATGGGCGGCGCCGGGGGTGCCGGTGGCGTCGGTGGTCACGGCGCGCTGTTCCTCGGGCGCGGAGGACACGGTGGCATTGGCGGCGCCGGTGGCCTCGGCGGCATCGGCGGTAGCGGCGCCCACGGCGACTTGGCTGGTTTGGGCGGTGTCGGTGGCGGCGGCGGGACCGGCGGCGTCGGGGGTATCGCTGGCCAAGGTGGAGCCGCCGGTGCGGCGGGACTCTTGAGTTGCGGCGGTGCAGCGGGCGGTGCCGGCGCCAACGGCACGGGCGGCGCGGGCGGTGCCGGCGGTGCGGGCTCCGCAGGTACCAATGCTGCGGCTAATTCTGGCGCCGTCGGCGGAACCGGTTTCGCAGGCGGTGCGGGCGGTGCCGGCGGTGCTGGCGGTGGAAGCGGTGCCAGTCAAGGCGTCGGCGGCGTTGGCGGTGGGGGTGGGATCGGCGGGGCCGGCGGCGCAGGTGGATCGGGGCTTACTGGCCTCAACAACGGCGCAGGCGGTGCCGGCGGAATCGGCGGAACCGGCGGCGACGCCGGATTGGGCGGCACCGGCAGTATTCACGGCGCTACGGGGGCGGCCGGTTCCGGCGGTACCGGTGGCACGGGCGGCGGTGGTGCGGCCGGGGCCGCCGCTACAACATACGGGGGCGCGGGCAGCCAAGGCGGTACCGGCGGCGCAGGTGGTACCGGCGGGGCAGCCGGCAATGCCAACGGTGGTACCGCAGGCACTCAGGGCGCGGGCGGCGCGGGCGGCACCGGCGGGCTGGGCGGCGCGGGCGGCACCGGCGTCACCGGTGCGGCGGCATCGACATTCGGTGAGGCCGGCGGTGTGGGCGGTACCGGCGGCACCGGCGGGGCAGGCGGTCTCGGCGGTGCTGGCGGGACGGGTTCCAGCGCAGGCGCGGCCGGGGGTCAGGTCGACGACCGCCGAACCGACGGCGGTGCGGGCATCAGACCGCCCACCGATGGGGATGCTGGCCAGTTG
>NZ_LZMH01000039.1 GCF_001673635.1 Mycobacterium asiaticum | reverse complement strand
ATTCCGTTGATTTGCCGGCTCCGGAGGGGCCGACCACGGCCAGCAAGCTGCGTTGGGGCAGCACCTCGCCGTCATCGCCGCCGACCGCCAATACGCCCTATTCCTGCTCGCCCTACCCCTGCTCCTGAGCCTGTTCACCTACGCCGTCCCCGGCGACGCCGGCCTCTCCCTGGCCAAAGCGATCGAGAAGGTATCGACCCAGCCGGGCCAGCTGTTGGTACTGCTGATCATCGGTGGCGCGTTGATGGGGTGTGCGACTTCGATCCGCGAGATCGTCAAGGAACAGGCGATCTACCGGCGCGAACACGGCATCGGCCTATCCGGCAGCGCCTACCTCGCCTCCAAACTGGCTGTGCTGGGCGCGATTACGAGTGCACAGGGCTTGATTCTGGGTTTTCTGGGCGTCGCATTCCTGCCGCCACCGGACCAATCGGTGGTACTGCCGTGGCCGCGGCTCGAGATCGCGGTGGCCGTGCGGGCGGTCCAGTCGGTGGTGGTGTCGTTTTCGAGCAGGATGAACAGGTCGGCGAAGTCGGTGCAGTTGAAGTAGGCCAGGGCTCGTTGGGGTGGGCCGAAGTAGGCCAGCCGGCCGCCGGGGGCCAGGACCAGGAGCCGGTCGCACATGTTGAGGTGGGCGATGTTGTGGGTGACCACGACCACTGAGCGCCCGTCGTCGGCCAGGCTGCGCAGGGTTTGCATGACTGATTTCTCATAGCCGGGGTCGAGTCCGGAGGTGGGTTCGTCCAGGAATAGCAGGGAGGGTTTGGTCAGCAGTTCCAGAGCGACGCTGGTGCGTTTGCGTTGTCCGCCCGAGAGGCTGTCGATGCGTTGGTCGGCTTGGGTCATCAGGCCGAGTTCGGTGAGGACTTCGTCGATGCGTTGTTGGCGTTCGGCGGCGCTGACGTCGTGGGGGAAGCGCAGTTGGGCGGCGTAGTTCAGGGCGCGGCGCACGGTCAGTGGGGTGTGCAGGATGTCGTCTTGGGGGACAAAGCCGATGCGGTGGCGCAGTTCGTCGTAGTTGTCGTAGAGGTCGCGTTGGTCATAGCGCACGGTGCCCGCGGTGGCGGGGCGGAATCCGGTCAGCGCGCCCAGCAGGGTGGATTTGCCGGCTCCGGAGGGGCCGACCACGGCCAGCAAGCTGCGTTGGGGCAGCACGAAGCTGACATCGGCCAGCAGGGTTTTGCCTTTGGGTGTTGCCACGCCCAGGTGGGTGGCTTCATAGGAGATGTCGCCGGTGTCGACGTATTCGACCAGCCGGTCACCGGACAGGTGCAGCAGTTGGTGGCCGATGCCCACGATGTCCTCGGGTCCGATCACTGCGCGGGTGATGCGGGTGCCGTTGACGTAGGTGCCGTTGGCGCTGTGGTTGTCGATCAGTTCCCAGCGTTGACCCGAGCGGCGCAGCAGGGCGTGTCGGCGCGAGACCAGCAGATCGTTGAGGACCACGGTGTTTTCCGGGGCGCGGCCGATGCTGACCACCACCGCGTCCATGGTGTGTACCGCGGTCGGGGTACGCACCGACCCGGTCTGGCCCGTCACCGCACTGGGCGGTGTCACCGGGCCGGTGATATCGAGCACCGAGGTGGCCTCCAAGCCCGCACGACCCTCACCCGGCGCACCCAGCGGGTCAGGCGGGGCTGGGGGTAGCGGCACCTGCACCACCTGGGTGGTCGCTTCCCCGATCGAGGGCGACCCCGCCACCGGTGGTTCGTTGCCCAGGGGCTGCACCTCAAGCAATTCCCCAGAGGTCACCGACCCCAACACCACCCCCACCGGTCATGCATCCCGGCCCGTCCGGTCCGATCCCGCGCCAGCCCGGCGTCCCAGTGGCGCCGCCCGGCTATCCGCGCGGCCCGGTGCCCTTGGGAGGCTTCCAAGGCGGTCCGCCACCGCCGCAACCGTTCGCCGGGCCGATGCCGTGGCACCCGGCGCCGCCGCGGCGCCACAACACCTGGGAGATCGTTGCCGCTGTCGTTGCCGTCGTCCTGGTTTTGATACTGGCCGTCATCGGTATCTACGCGGCCACCCGGGACGACAACACCAGGCATACCGGCACCGCGATCCCGACGGGCTTCGCACTCGTGAGCCGTAGCGCTGCAGCGCCTGCAAGAGGAATGATTCGGGGCAGCTTGGTCGGCATACCGGAGGCTTTGCATGGACGACACGGCGGGGACGGCGGTTTCTGAGCTGGCGCGCCTGGAGCTGCGCGGGGGTGGCCGGACGTGGCGGGTGACGCCGGATCGGGTGTGGCGGTTGGGGCGTTCCAGTGAGGTGGATATC
>NZ_LZMH01000038.1 GCF_001673635.1 Mycobacterium asiaticum | reverse complement strand
CCACCACCTGGTGCGCGACCGCACCCGTACCCACGTGGGCCTGGTCGTCGAATCCGGCGACGCCCGCGAGGTGCACCACATGGCGCTGCTGATCGGTTGCGGCGCCGCCGCGGTCAACCCCTACCTGGTATTCGAGTCGATCGAGGACATGCTCGACCGCGGTGTAATCGACGGGGTGGACCGCAAGACCGGGCTGAGCAACTACATCAAGGCAGCCGGCAAGGGCGTGCTGAAGGTAATGTCCAAGATGGGCATCTCGACGCTGGCGTCCTACACCGGCGCCCAGCTGTTCCAGGCCGTCGGCATCTCCGAGGAGGTGCTCGATGAGTTCTTCACCGGATTGGCTTGTCCCACTGGTGGTATCACCCTCGACGACATCGCCGCCGACGTGGCGAGCCGGCACGCGCTGGCCTATCTGGACCGTCCGGACGAGCGCGCGCATCGCGAACTCGAGGTCGGTGGGGAGTACCAGTGGCGTCGCGAGGGCGAGTACCACCTGTTCAACCCGGAGACGGTCTTCAAACTGCAGCACTCCACCCGCACCGGTCAGTACTCGATCTTCAAGGAGTACACCCGGCTGGTCGATGACCAGAGCGAGCGGATGGCGTCGCTGCGCGGTCTGCTGAAATTCCGTGCGGGAGTACGTCCGCCGGTGCCGATCGAAGAGGTCGAACCCGCCAGCGAGATCGTCAAGCGCTTCTCGACGGGTGCGATGAGTTATGGCTCGATCTCGGCGGAGGCGCACGAAACCCTCGCCATCGCAATGAACCGGTTGGGCGGCCGGTCCAACAGCGGTGAGGGCGGCGAGGACGTCAAGCGCTTCGAGCAAGATCCCAACGGCGACTGGCGCCGCAGCGCGATCAAGCAGGTGGCGTCGGCCCGGTTCGGGGTCACCTCGCACTACCTGACCAACTGCACCGACATCCAGATCAAGATGGCGCAGGGCGCCAAGCCCGGTGAGGGCGGCCAACTTCCGGGGCACAAGGTGTACCCGTGGGTTGCGAAGGTTCGGCACTCGACGCCTGGCGTGGGTCTGATCTCGCCTCCGCCGCACCACGACATCTACTCCATCGAGGATCTCGCGCAGCTGATTCACGACCTCAAGAACGCCAACCCGTCGGCGCGGGTGCACGTGAAGCTGGTGTCGGAGAACGGTGTTGGCACCGTCGCGGCGGGCGTGTCCAAGGCGCACGCCGACGTGGTGTTGATCTCCGGGCACGACGGTGGCACCGGCGCGACACCGATGACATCGATGAAGCACGCCGGCGCGCCGTGGGAGTTGGGTCTGGCTGAGACGCAGCAGACGTTGCTGCTCAACGGTTTACGTGACCGCATCGTGGTTCAGGTGGACGGTCAGCTCAAGACCGGCCGGGACGTGATGATCGCGACGCTGCTGGGTGCCGAGGAATACGGTTTCGCCACGGCGCCGTTGGTGGTGGCCGGCTGCATCATGATGCGGGTCTGCCACCTGGACACCTGCCCGGTTGGTGTGGCTACCCAGAACCCGGTGCTGCGCGAGCGGTTCACCGGCAAGCCCGAATTCGTCGAGAACTTCTTCCTGTTCATCGCCGAGGAAGTTCGGGAATACATGGCGCAGCTGGGCTTCCGCACCATCAACGAAGCCGTCGGCCAGGCGGCCGCACTCGACACCACCCTGGCGCGCGCGCATTGGAAGGCGCACCGGCTGGACTTGACCCCGGTGTTGCACGAGCCCGAGTCGGCGTTCATGAACCAGGACCTGTACTGCAGTTCGCGCCAGGACCACGGCCTGGACAAGGCACTCGACCAGCAGTTGATCGTGATGAGCCGGGAGGCGCTGGATTCCCAAAAGCCGGTCCGGTTCTCCACCACGATCAGCAACGTCAACCGTACGGTCGGCACCATGCTCGGCCACGAGGTCACGAAAGCCTATGGCGGCCAAGGGTTGCCGGACGGAACCATCGACATCACCTTCGAGGGATCCGCCGGGAACAGCTTCGGCGCCTTCGTGCCCAAAGGCATCACCCTGCGGATCTACGGTGACGCCAACGACTACGTCGGCAAGGGTCTGTCCGGCGGCCGGATCGTGGTGCGGCCCTCTGACAACGCGCCGGAAGGCTATGTTGCCGAAGACAACATCATCGGCGGCAACGTGATTCTGTTCGGTGCCACCAGCGGTGAGGCCTACCTGCGCGGCGTGGTCGGCGAGAGGTTCGCGGTCCGCAATTCCGGGGCGCACGCCGTGGTCGAGGGCGTGGGCGACCACGGGTGTGAATACATGACCGGCGGCAGGGTGGTCATCCTAGGCTCTACCGGCCGCAACTTCGCCGCGGGCATGTCGGGTGGCGTCGCTTATGTGTACGACCCCGACGAGAACCTGCCCGACAACCTCAACACCGAGATGGTGGATGTGGAAACCCTAGACGAGGAAGACACCGAGTTCTTGCACGGCATTATTCAGGCACACATCGATGCCACCGATTCCGCCGTCGGCCAACGCATTCTGTCCGACTGGGCCAATCAGCGGCGCCACTTCGTGAAGGTGATGCCGCGGGATTACAAGAAGGTCCTCGAGGCGATCGCCCGAGCCGAGCGTGACGGCACCGATGTCGACAAGGCGATCATGGCGGCGGCTCATGGCTGACCCGTCAGGTTTCCTGAAGTACACGCACCGGGAGTTGCCCAAGCGGCGGCCCGTGCCGTTGCGGTTGAAAGACTGGAAAGAGGTCTACGAGGAGTTCGACGTCGGGACCCTGCGCGAGCAGGCGACCCGCTGTATGGACTGCGGCATCCCGTTCTGTCACCACGGGTGTCCGCTGGGCAACCTGATCCCGGAGTGGAACGACCTGGTGCGGCGGGGCCGTTTCCACGACGCGATCGAGCGACTCCACGCGACGAACAACTTCCCCGACTTCACCGGCCGGTTGTGTCCCGCGCCGTGCGAGCCGGCGTGCGTGCTGGGCATCAACCAGGAGCCGGTGACGATCAAGCAGATCGAGCTGGAGATCATCGACCGGGCCTTCGAGGAAGGCTGGGTGGAACCGGTGCCCCCGCACTGTGAGACCGGCAAGACGGTGGCCGTGGTGGGCTCCGGTCCGGCCGGTCTGGCCGCGGCACAACAGCTGACGCGGGCCGGGCACAAAGTCACCGTGTTCGAGCGCGACGACCGGATCGGCGGGCTGCTGCGGTACGGCATCCCCGAGTTCAAGATGGAAAAGCGCGTCCTGGACCGCAGGCTCGAGCAGATGGAGGCCGAGGGCACCGAGTTCCGGGCCGGCGTCAACGTCGGGAAGGACCTGACCGCCGAGCAGCTGTTGTCGGACTTCGATGCGGTGGTGCTGGCCGGCGGGGCGACCGCCTGGCGCGAGCTACCCATCCCGGGCCGAGACCTCGACGGCATCCACCAGGCGATGGAATACCTGCCGTGGGGCAATCGCGTGCAGGAGGGTGACGACGTCCTGGGGCCGGACGGCGAGCCGCCGATCACCGCCAAGTACAAGAAGGTCGTCATCATCGGCGGCGGCGACACCGGTGCCGACTGCCTGGGCACTGCGCACCGTCAGGGCGCGGCCAGCATCCACCAGTTCGAGATCATGCCGCGACCGCCGGAAACCCGTGCGTCCTCGACGCCGTGGCCGACCTACCCGTTGATGTACCGGGTCGCGTCCGCGCACGAAGAGGGCGGCGAGCGGGTGTTCTCCGTCAACACCGAGGAGTTCATCGGTGAGGACGGGCACGTGTGTGCCCTCAAGGTGCATGAAGTAACCATGGAGGACGGCAAATTCGTCAAGGTCGAGGGCTCCGATTTCCAGCTGGACGCCGACCTGGTGCTGCTCGCGATGGGTTTCGTCGGTCCGGAGAAGCCGGGGCTGCTGACCGATCTCGGCGTGCAGTTCACCGAGCGTGGGAACGTGGCACGCGGTGACGACTTCGAAACGTCGGTGCCGGGTGTGTTCGTTGCCGGCGACATGGGCCGCGGTCAGTCGCTGATCGTCTGGGCGATTGCCGAGGGACGGGCCGCGGCAGCCGCCGTCGACCGGTTCCTGATGGGCGCGACGGCGTTGCCTGCCCCGATAAAACCGACCGCGGTGCCGCTCCGGTAATCACATCAGTCACACCCGAAACATTTGATATTGCTTCGGCGCGTCGCCTGACGTTTGCCAGACGGCGGGTGTCTAATAGCTGCTGTGGGCTTCGTCACACACGGGTCGTGACACCAGCCCGGTTGCGTTGAACGATCGCAGGAGTGATGACTGTGCACATGAATCCAGTTCCCCGGTCTAAGATGGGGCGAATCGCCTGGTCATTGTTCCGGCACCCGGTCAAGAGTCGCGAATTCCCCGCCCGCAACGAGCGTCTGGTGACAGCGGAAGAGATGATGCGGTTCGCGGTCTAGTGGGGTAGCTGACCCCAGCGGGCAAATCCGCCGCCGCCCGAATGGTTTGCTAGTCGGACAACAGCCCAGAATCCCGGATCGCCTCGGCCAGCGGCTCGAGCACCTTGGCGTCATGCGGCGGGGGTAGATAGACGATGCCCAGTTCCAGTCCCACCGACCCGAGTGCGGCCGCATCTTCGATCAACTGACCGTAGTTTTGGTCCTCGCCGAGCCGGAGATGGGCCGAAAGGGTGATCTCTTTCGGGTCGCGGCCGATGTCCGCGCAGCGGGCGGCCAATACGTCTCGCTTCCGCTCGAACTCCTCGGGCGTGCCGCCGGCGAAATTCCAGTGCTGTGCATACCGCGCCGTCAGCGGCAGGGTGCGCTTCTCACCACTGCCGCCGATGCAAATCGGCGGGTGCGGACGCTGCGGTCCCTTCGGCTCGTTACGGGCGTCCTTGAGCTGGTAGAACTTGCCGTCGAAGTTCGTGGTCTCTTCGCTCAGCAGGCTGATCAGTACCTGGCAGGCTTCCTCGAACCGGTCGAAGCGTTCCCGGATGCTGCCCAGTTCGATGCCATAGGCCCCGGACTCCTCCTCGTTCCACCCGGCGCCGATGCCCAACTCGAGGCGGCCGTTGGAAATGATGTCCAGTGCTGCGGCCATGTTGGCCAGCACCGCGGGGTGGCGGTAATGGATGCCGGTGACCAGGGTGCCCAGCCGCAGCCGCTTGGTGGCCTGCGCCAACGCAGTGAGCGTCGTCCAGCCTTCCAGACACGGGCCGGTGGAATCGCTGAAGATGGGATAGAAGTGGTCGAAGGTCCACCCGGATTCGAAGATGTCGATCTCGTCGGCGGCCTGCCAGACGGCCAGCATGTCCGGCCACGTGGTGTTCTGCGGTGAGGTCTTGAAAGCGAATCGCATGCTTTCGACAGTAGGCGGTGTTTCCTGGGGCTTCCTGTGTCCCCAGTAAACTCGGGCTGGCAATGACCATCGGACTCGACACCAAACTCACCCTGCTTGCGGCCGGCCTGATCTTTCTGTTGGCGCTCGGTCTCGGCGTGTGGAAATACCGGCAGATCATGGTGTCCGAGAACCATCAGGCACACCCCTACGTCGACATCGCGCACCGTGCCGCGCTGCTGTATGCCTTCGCCACGTTGCTGTTCGCGGCGTTCGTCGAACTCAGCGCGTGGCCGGTGTGGGTGAACCTGGTGGCAACGATGGTGGCGGTGTTCTTCTTCGTCGCGGCCATCGGCAGCTACATCCTGCACGGAGCGCGCCGCGACACCGAGAACCAGTTCGACCCGCCGCTGCCGGGGACGCGGTTGGCGATGGCTTCGCTCATCGTGGGTGAGATAGGCGGGTTCGCGGTGGTGCTGGCCGGCTTCGTGGTGGGTCAGTTGCTGTGATGGACCCCGTCACCGCCCTGCGTCAGATCGCCTACTACAAAGACCGCAGCCGGCAGGACCCGCGGCGGGTGATGGCGTATCGCAACGCCGCCGACATCATCGAGCGCCTCGACGAAGCCGCGCTGGAGCGGCACGGCCAGGCAAACAGCTGGCAGACGATTCCGGGCATCGGACCCAAGACGGCCAAGGTGATCGCACAGGCTTGGGCTGGTCAGGAGCCCGACCAGCTCGTCGAATTACGCGGCACCGCTGAAGATCTCGGTGGGGGAGAAATACGTGCCGCGCTGCGCGGCGACCTGCACCTGCATTCCAACTGGTCGGACGGGTCGGCGCCGATCGAGGAGATGATGGCCACCGCCGCCGCGCTCGGTCACGAATACTGTGCGCTGACCGATCATTCGCCGCGGCTGACCATTGCCAACGGCCTGTCTGCGGACCGGTTGCGCAAGCAGCTCGACGTGATCGACGGCCTGCGGGAGGACTTCGCGCCGCTGCGCATCCTCACCGGGATCGAGGTCGACATCCTCGAGGACGGCAGCCTGGATCAGGAGCCGGAACTGCTCGAGCGCCTCGACATCGTGGTGGCCAGCGTGCATTCCAAGCTGTCGATGGACGCCGCGGCGATGACCCGGCGGATGGTCCGCGCCGTGTCCGGTGGTCAGGCCGACGTGCTCGGTCACTGCACCGGCCGGTTGGTCTCCGGTAACCGCGGGATTCGGCCGGAGTCGAAGTTCGACGCCGAGACGGTGTTCACCGCGTGCCGCGACCACGGCACCGCCGTCGAGATCAATTCCCGTCCCGAGCGGCGGGACCCGCCGACCCGGCTGCTCAACCTGGCCCGCGACATCGGCTGTGTCTTCAGCATCGACACCGACGCGCATGCGCCCGGGCAGCTGGATTTCCTGGGCTACGGCGCACAGCGGGCCCTGGACGCCGGCATCCCGGCGGATCGGATCGTGAACACCTGGCCGGCTGAGCGGCTGCTGGAGTGGGCCCAGTCAGTCGGGTAGGTGCGGCATCTCCAATCCCGGATCACGCCCGACCAGCACCGCGCGAGTGAGCGCGGACTTGCCGTAACGGCGGTGCACCGCGTCGATGGCGGAGTCCACCGCGGGTGAGTCGCCGTCGAAGGGCAGCATCAACTGCTGAGCGCCGCTGCGGTCGATCCCGGTCACCGCGAAACCCACCAGGGTGAGCCCCTTTTCGGCGATGAGCGAGGCCGCCGACGCGACCAGCCGGCGAGCCGTGGTGAGGATGGGTTGGGTCGACGATGTCGCCCACGGCATGGTCTGCGATCGGGTGGCCCGGGTGAAGTCCTCGAAGCGCAGCCGCAGCACCACGGTGCGTCCGGTGCGACCCGCGGCGCGCATCCGGCCGGTGATGCGGTCGATCAGGTTGACCACCACCGCGTCGACTTCGGCCGCCGACAGCGTGCTGCCCCTGCGGCCCAGCGCCCGCTGCGCGCCCACCGACCGGCGCCGCACCCCGGTGCTGACCCGGCGGCGGTCGATGTTGTGGGACAGCCCGTATAGCTGACGGCCCATCGCCTGGCCCACCATCGAGGCAAGCATCTTCTCGCTCAGCTCGGCGACCTGCGCCACCGTCGTGATGCCGTGGGTGTGCAGTTTTTCGGCGGTCACCGCGCCCACGCCCCACAACCGCCGCACCGGCAACGGGTGCAGGAAGGCCAGTTCCCCGTCCGGTGGCACCAGCAACAAGCCGTCGGGCTTGGCTTCCTGGCTGGCGACCTTGGCGAGGAACTTGGTCCTGGCGATCCCGACGGTGATGGGCAGTCCGACCCGCTCCCGCACGTCGACGCGCAACCGCTCCGCGATGTCGATCGGCGTTCCGCAGGCCCGTCGCAGGCCGCCGACATCTAGAAACGCCTCGTCCACCGACAGCGGTTCGACCAGCGGAGTGCAATCCCGAAACACCTCGAACACCGCATCGCTGGCCTTCGAGTAGGCACTCATGCGCGGCGGCACCACGACGGCATGCGGGCACAACCGGCGGGCCTGCGCACCGCCCATCGCGGTGCGCACCCCGTATGCCTTCGCTTCGTAGCTGGCGGCCAGCACCACACCGCCGCCGACGATCACCGGCCGGCCACGCAATCCCGGATCGTCCCGCTGCTCGACCGACGCGTAGAACGAATCCAGATCCGCGTGCAGGATGGACGCCTCACACCGCACGAACGTATGTTCGCACGCCGGTCCGACAATCAGCGCCTGTCGCTGTAGATGCTGCTCACCCAGACGTGCACCAGGGTGTCCATCACCCGCGCTTCCGGTACGGACGGCTGTTCAGCGACGAAGGAGGCGAACAGCGTCCGCTCGTTCATCAGGTTGAGCGCCGCGGCCAGTTCATGGCTGGGCAGGGTGTGCGGGGCGGCGCCACGCTCGCGTTCCGCCTCGATACCTGCCGCCGAGAATGCGATCCACTTGTGCATGAACGTCGACCAGAGTTGGCGTATCTCCGGGCTGGTGTCCCGGGCGGCCATGGACGCCCGGGTGATCGCCTTGTGGGCCCCGAATGTCTCGAAGAACACGTTGATGGCCAGCCGCCAGCGATTGTCGCCGTTCTCCGCCAACTGCTTGCCGAGAGCCTCGAGCGCAGCATCGGCCGTGTTCACCACCCGGTCCAGCAGTGTGAGAAGGACGGCTTCCTTGGAGGGGAAGTAGAAGTAGAAGGTGGGCCGGGAAATGCCGGCGCCCTTGGCGAGATCGTCGACTGAGATGTCGGTCAGCGATCGATTCTCGAGAAGGCGCTCGGCGGTGGCGAGGATGGCCAGCTCCCGTTCATCGCCCGACGGCCGCGCGCTGCGCCGGCCGCGGGGGAGCGGGACTTTGCTCGCAGGGGTGGCCACCCCGGCAGCGTACATCGTGTTGACTTTCTCGACAGCTTGTCGACAGCGGACCGGCGGGAGGATCAGCGCAGCCCCTCGAACCCGAGAAGGGTCTACAGCGAATTCGAAACACCACGTCGTTATCGCGCGAAAAGGCTCGCGGCAAACTCGTCGACACATCGTTGGCGCTCTCAACACCCTGTTGATACCGTGGGTTCCATGACTGAGCACCTTGACGTCGTCATCGTCGGCGCCGGCATCTCTGGCGTGAGCGCCGCCTGGCATCTGCAAGACCGCTGCCCAAGCAAGAGTTACGCGATCCTGGAGAAGCGGGCAGCCATGGGCGGCACCTGGGATCTGTTCCGGTACCCGGGCATCCGCTCCGACTCGGATATGTACACGCTGGGTTTCCGGTTCCGTCCCTGGACCGAGCGCCAGGCCATCGCCGACGGCAAACCGATCCTCGACTACGTCACCGAGACCGCGGCCATGTACGGGATCGACAAGCACATCCGGTTGAATCAGAAGGTCATCAGCGCCGACTGGTCGACGGCGGACAACCGCTGGACCGTGCAGATCGAAAGCGATGGCACCACGAGCAGCATCACGTGCAATTTTCTGTTCCTGTGCAGCGGCTACTACAACTACGAGCAGGGTTATGCGCCCGAGTTCCCCGGTGAGCAGGACTTCACCGGGCCGATCATTCATCCGCAGCACTGGCCTGAGGACCTGGATTACCAGGACAAGAAGATCGTCGTCATCGGCAGTGGCGCGACCTCCGTCACTCTCGTTCCGGCGCTTGCCAATTCGGGTACCAAGCATGTGACGATGCTGCAGCGTTCGCCCACTTACATCGTGTCCCAGCCCGAAGAGGACGGCATCGCCGAGAAGCTCAATCGCTACCTCCCGGAGCGGGCCGCCTATATGGCCATCCGGTGGAAGAACGTGCTGCGCCAGCAGGCGGTGTACGGGGCCTGCCAGAAATGGCCGCGCCGCATGCGCAAGATGTTCATGGGCATGGTCAAGGCCCAACTCCCCGAGAACTACGACGTGCGTAAGCATTTCGGTCCGCATTACAACCCGTGGGAACAACGGCTGTGCCTGGTGCCCAACGGTGATCTGTTCCGCGCGATCAGGCACGGAAAGGCCGAGGTGGTCACCGACACCATCGAGCGGTTCACCCCGACCGGCATCCTGCTCAACTCCGGACAGGAACTGCAGGCCGACATCATCATCACGGCAACAGGTTTGAACCTTCAGTTGTTCGGTGGGGCGACCGCCAGCATCGACGGCGAACCGGTGGACCTGACCAAGACGATGGCCTACAAGGGCATGATGCTCTCCGGCGTCCCGAACATGGCTTACACCGTCGGCTACACCAATGCGTCGTGGACGTTGAAGGCCGACCTGGTCTCCGAATTCGTCTGCCGGATGCTAAACCATATGGACGCCAAGGGCTTCGACACCGTGGTCGTCGAACAGCCGCCGTCGGATGTCGACGAACGGCCGTTCATGGAGTTCACGCCCGGATACGTGCTGCGATCGCTGGACGAGCTACCCAAGCAGGGCTCGCGCAAGCCGTGGCGGCTGAACCAGAACTACCTGCGCGACATCCACCTGATCCGGCGGGGCAAGATCGACGACGAGGGATTGCGGTTCGCCAAAAAGCCTGTCGCCGTGTCTGTTTAGCGGCGGCTTAAGCTCCTGCGGCGACGACGACAATGCCGTCGTCGTCGCTGTAGGCCACCTCTCCAGGCACGAACACCACACCACCCAGGGTGATTTCGGCGTTGCGCTCGCCGGCGCCGGTCTTCGTGCTCTTGCGTGGATTGGTACCCAACGCCTTGATACCGATGTCGATGCCCCGTAGCGCGGTGGCGTCACGCACCGCGCCGTTCACAATCAGGCCCGCCCAGCCGTTGGACCGGGCCAACTCGGCGATCAGATCACCGACCAAGGCGGTGTGCAGCGAGCCGTCGCCATCGATCACCAGCACCCCGCCATCGCCGGGCTCCGACAGCACCGATTTGAGCAGCGCGTTGTCCTGAAAGCAGCGAACGGTGGTGATGTGTCCGGCGAACGTCGTTCGACCGCCGAACTGCCGGAACTGCAGGTCGCAACTGCGGACGTCGGGCCCCATGTCGTCGACTAGGTCGGCCGTCGGCCGAAATGACACGGTCATCGGCACTCAGTGGCGGCGCAGCTGGCGCACCAGCAGCAGCGCCAGCAGGCTGACGGCGACGGCGACGATCCAAGGGACGGGAGACTGGGCCGAGGTCGGTGTGGCCGCAGCGACGGGCAGCGGGTTCTTCGCGCTTTCGACCGTCGACTTGGCCTGTGCTGCGGCGTCTTTGGCGGCCGCGAGCTGGCCGTTGGTTTCCGCGCGCTGTTGCAGGTCCGCAAGCTTCTCGACCGGCGGCTCGGCGGGAGCCGCGGCGGCGACCTTCTTGCCGGGCGCCTTCTTGGCCGGGGCCTTTTTCGCGGGGGCCTTCTTGGCCGGGGCTTTCTTCGCCACTGCCTTCTTGGCGGGCGCCTTGGCGGCCTTTTTGGCGGGGGCCTTCTTCTCCGGCTGGGCCGCCTGGGGCTCGCCGTCGGGTTGATCCTGCGGATCTGCCATGCGGCCGCTCCTTTACAGCTTTGTCGTCGCTAAACGGGGTCGCTCAACACTCGGGTCCATCATGCCAGGGCGGGCTAGGGCCGCCCTGTGGCCCGTCGGGCCTACGGTCTGCGCCGCACCGACCAGAACGCGACCACGGCCACCGCGGCGATGGCCCCCACCCCGAACACCCACGCCGGTACCTCGGGCTCCGCGTTGGCAGGCGTGGCACTCGGCAGGGCAAAGGCCGGACCCGCGGTGAGGACCGTCGAGGTCAGCAGGGCCGACAGCAGACCAACCCAGGTGATGAATCGGTGCATGCGCTCAGCCGAGTCCCAGTCGGGCCAACAGATCGGCCTCGATTCCGTCCAACTGCGACGAGATGGCGGCATGGGCTGCCCGGCGCCGCTGGGTGGGCATGTGCTCCGCGGCCGTGATGGCAGTGGACAGGTCCGACAATTTCTCACTGATGACGGCCACGAACTGCTTGGTCTCGGGGTCTTTCGGCTTCTTCTCCTGCACCGCCTGCAGCGACTGCTCGGCTCCGGCCACCCGGGCCGACAACCGGGCGCCGTGCCCGGAGAACTGCCCGATCTGAGCCAGCGGGATGCCGAGTTGGTCGGCTCGACGCTGGTCGAGCAAACCGCGCGCGGCGATGGCCGCCCGGTAGATCAGCGGGATCAACACCGGGGCCAACAATCGGGATACCGTCAGCGTCCGGCGGATGCGGGTGGGGGACAGCAATTTGCCCTCACGCACCGCCTTGAGCTCCGCTTCGGCGATTTTGAGGGCGGCCCGGTCGCTGTCCTTCTGCGCCTTGAGCTGCGCCTTGAGTGCCCGTTCGGCCGCCTTCTCCGCGTTCTTGATGCGGCGGCGCTCGTTCTTGGCCAGCAACCTGGCCTCCAACTTGGCGCGGGCCTTGATCGCACGGGCTTCGGCGCGACGAGTCGCGCGGCTCTTTCGCTTGCCGAACAGGCCCATCCCCGGCCGCCTCCCGGTATCTCGTGAACTAGCGCGGTGCAGGTGCGCAAGCGCTGCGCCAACCCTAATCCGCGCGCAACGTGCGCGGCCCGCCAGGTCAGAGGAGCCGGGGTGGGCCGTCAGCCGTTCTAGTCGTCCAGGCCCTCAGTGCGGCGCAGTTCGTCGATCCGGTCCAGCACCTTCTGCTGGGCCTCGGGCGTCAAACCTTGGGCCCGCGCCGCAATGCGGCGGACGCCGTTCTCCCGGACCGACGAGAGGTACTGCAACTCCTTGTCGAGCTTCTCGTAGTACTCGTCGTCGGTGAAGAAGGCCGGCTTGATCCGGAAGAAGTTGGCCAGGGCGGCCATGGTCGCCGAGGACGGATTCGTGCGGTTGCCGGAACGTAGCTGCGAGAGGTAGGGAGCCGACATCGTGATGCCCTCCGCCTTGAGTGCCGCGATCACCTCCGCCGAGGTGTGCGGACCCCGCCCCGGGGGATAAACCGTATCGAACAGGCGGTTCAGGCGGGCGGCGAACGTCGTGCTCATCGATATGACCTCCAACGGAGCTCTAAGGGTAAACGGTAATCACTAGGTTATTTGCTGACCATGGTAGCGATACTTGTGTCCAACAACCAGGTGCAAACCTGATCGGTTTCGGTACGGCCGTGCAAGGTGCCTCGGCGAGACACCCCCGATGAGCATCCAAATGAAACGGCCGGGTGTCCAGAAAAAGTCCAAATCTCACAGGTTATCCGCAGAAAACGCGCTGGAGATGCACGAGATTGCGGCGCGCCCGAACGCCTGTCGTGACGGCGCTCCGGACCGAACGCGCCAGCTGCGCCGGGTTCTGGGCAACCAGCGACGAGCTGGAAAGCCGCAAACGCGCACTTTGCTACTCGGTACCACGAACGCGCATCATCAGACCTGCGCTGTGGTCGCGGAACCGGCGGAGCGGCCCGCCAGCAAGTTACCGGCGCTTCTGCAAATGCGGCGCGGGGTCAGCCTCCGGCCGGACGCGGAGGAGGCGTCCGTCAGGACGCAGGGGGGACGCTCGCGGCGGCCTTGCGGCGTCGTTGCAGAGTTTGCGCCGCGGCTGCCGTCCCAGCGGTCAACCCGACCGCCGCGGTGGCCCCGACGGCGACCCAACGCCACCCCAGCGCCGCGTCGAACAGCATCCATAATCCGAACATCAGGAACAGCAGGCTGGCTATGAAGTGCAGGAGCTGCTCCGGTAGTCGCCGATGCAGCAACAGTCCGGCACCGATGGCCAGGCCGTCGGCCAGGATCATGCCGAGCGTGGTGCCGATCCACACGCCGACCCAATCGTGCTCGCTGGCGAGCGTGAGCGTGGCAAGGGTGGTCTTGTCGCTCATTTCCGCCAGTACGAATGAGGACACGATGGTGAGCAGAGCGAAACGGGGTTGGCGCGGCGCAGACACATCCTCGCCACCGCTTTCGGCGCCTTCTCGCCAGGCCCAGGCGGCGAAGATCAGGAAGGCGATCGCCGATGCGAACGCCATCGGCCGCGACGGCAGCGTCGCTCCGAGGAAGTGCCCGATTGCCACCGAGACGCCGTGCACCGTGGCGGAGGCGATCGCGACCCCGCTCAGCACCACCCACCAGCGATAGCGCAAGGCGTAGGTCATGGTCAGCAGCTGCGAGCGGTCGCCAAGTTCGGCCAGGAACACTACGCCGAGGCTGAGCAAAGTAGCGGCGAGCATGTGAGACGACCTTTCGACGCGTCGTCGGCGGCCGTAAAGCCGTCGACACCGGTCGAAGGTCTCACCCACCGTCCCAGAGGATCGGTTCGCCGGCCGGGCTTGCGCCAGTATGTCGACACGACGATTGGGGGCTACTCCCCTTCGCTGACAAAACCCAGGCTAGCGGCCGAGTTCGGGCCGCGCCAGCGTACGGGCGATGTTCGGGTGGCCGTATTCTTCGGTTTGAATTTGCTTATGCCGCAAGCAGCATCGCCAGAATCGCGGTGTCGGGATGGCTGATCGGGTCGACGCCGACGCGGCTCACCATCGAGGTGATGGTGCCGTCCGCTTCCGCCTCCACCCACGCCGCCCGATGCTCCAGGCCGAGGTACGGCAGCCCGGGCAGCAGTACGCACCCCGACGCGGCGCCGGTGCACTCCGGCAACGACGGCGTCGTTTCGGACGGCGGGTGCAACATCAGCAGGGCAGGCGGCTGGTGATCCGCGAAATACCCAGGCCGAATTGCCTTTTCACCGGTGACGGTGCCTTCGGCCAACACCAGGCCGACCGTCCCGGGTTGGGGTTCGTCGGGCAGTTCTTCACGGGCGCCGAACACCGTTGTGGTGGAGAGCAATCCGGGCAACGAGGCGACGCGGACCGCAGCCATCAGCAGCTGCGCCCACTCTTTGGTGGAATCAGGCCAGCGGCCAGAGATGACGAACCCTTTCAATGCACCGCGAGCATGAAAAGGAGCAATCCCGATCGGCCGTTCTGACCCCGCATCCATGTTGCCTCCGTGACGCCTTCATCCGAAGTAACCACGCTGGTAGCTCGAACAAAATGGTAGCTCGAATAATTAAGAATGCGCGGGGTTTTGGTGTCGTGCAACTCGACACGGCTAACGATTTGGCCAAAAGACAGGGGCGCCGCACGATGCCGCGCGACGCCCCTGCCAGGAGGTGAAATCAGGGGAATATCAGTCCCGAGGTCTTCGAAGTCGCTGCCTCGTAGCGAGACTGGACGTCGGCCCAGTTCACCACATTCCAGAACGCTTTCACGTAATCGGCTTTGACGTTCTTGTACTGCAGGTAGAAGGCGTGCTCCCACATGTCGACCTGCAGCAACGGAACGATGCCCAGCGGCACGTTGGCCTGCTGGTCGTACAGTTGGAAGGTCAGCAACCGGCCGCCCAACGTGTCGTAACCCAGCACCGCCCAGCCCGAGCCCTGCAGGCCGTTCGCGGCCGCACTGAACTGGGCCTGGAACTTGTCGAACGAACCGAACTGATCGTCGATGGCAGCTGCCAGGTCACCGGTCGGCTTGTCGCCGCCGTCCGGCGACAGGTTCTTCCACCAGATGGAGTGGTTGACGTGCCCGCCGAGGTGGAAGGCCAGATTCTTCTCGTTCAAGAAGATCGCGGAGTGGTCACCCTTGGCCCGCGCCTCTTCCAGCTTGGCGACCGCGTCGTTGACGCCCTTGACGTAGGTGGCGTGGTGCTTGGTGTGGTGAATCTCGTTGATCTGACCGGAGATGTGCGGTTCGAGTGCTGCGTAATCCCAGTCCAAGTCGGGCAGGGTGTATTCAGCCACGGCTTTCCTTCCTTCGATGAGCGGATCGTCTGACGTGCTACTCGCGGGGTCCCGCCACGGACGAAACCTGGCACCTTCAACCCTGCTCCATGGTGGCCTATGCCGCAAGGACGGGCCCCGGCGGACACCTTCCGCGGGAGCCGCCGGACGGGTGGTCAGGAAAGCGCGATGAGGGCCAGGACGCCCAGCAGTGCGAGAGCGATCAAGCCGGCCCGCAGGGCGGCGACCATGTAGGCCTGATTCCAGGCAGGCGACCCCGAGTACGAGTTCGACGGTGTCGATCCCGGACCGAACGAATGTGTGGCCATCAGACGCCTTCCACCTGCACGTTCACCTCAACGGTTTGATGGCGATTGATACCGATCACACGTGAGGTGAGTCACAACCGAGTATAGCGTTCGCGATCATAACGCTAACTTGGCCGAGTGGAAAACCGGTCGCACATTGGTCACTGGCGCGGCTCTGATCAGGGCGTTTGCTGAACGCCGCCGGGTGCCGGAGACGGCGCCGGAGCGCACGGTCCAACGGGGCCGGCCGTCAGGTTTGGTGCCGGCCGCGATTGGGTAATCCGCGTTGTTAAGCACGACGACCTATTTCGCTCAGGGCACCGCTGGGCTGTCGATTGATGCGTTTTGTTACCGGGGTGTTATCCACAGTCGCTTGAAAAGCTGGCCGATAGAGGCTGTATCGCCGACCCATACCCATTGTGGATAAACCTGTGGAAATTGTGGATAGTCCTATTTAGCTGTGGCGTAGGTCACGCCCCCGGCTGGGCCGGGTATCGACCGCTGTGCTGGCTCCGCCGGGATCTCCGAATCGCCGCGAGGCCAAGTTAGGCTGGTCCGGTGATCCAGGTGTGCTCTCAGTGCGGCACGCGGTGGAATGTGCGCGAACGACAGCGCTCCTGGTGCCCGCGCTGTCGAGGCGCGCTGATGGCACCGTTGCCCGACGCCCCGCCGGGCGACCCACGGTGGCGGCCGCCCGCCGGACCGGTACCCGCCCGACCGGTCGGCCAACGCACGCCACCTCGGTTGCCGCCGGGGTTCCGCTGGATTGCGGTTCGGCCGGGGGCGGCTCCGCCGCCGAGGCGGCCCCGACGCCCGCTGGGCCCGACGCCGCGCTATGCCGCCATCCCCCGGTGGGGCTTGGCGGACCGAGTGGCCCACGTCGGACCCACCCCGACGGATGCGCCGGTCAAAGCCGGACCCAGCGCCGAGATCGTCCGCGTTCTGCTCTTCGCCACCCAGTTGGTGCTTGGTGGCGCGGCCCTGGTCTACACCGTGCGGTACGGGCTGCTGATCTTCAACCGGAACACGCTGCTGAACTCGCTGGTGGCGGGTGCCGCGGACTGGTTGGGGATTGCCGCGAGCGTGGCCGCGCTGGTGTCGATGCTGGCCTGCTTCGTAGTGCTCATCAAGTGGCTGATCGCCCGCCGTGCCGCCGCCTTCACCCATCACGGTTTGCCGGAGCACCGGTCGGTCCGCCGCTTGTGGGCGGGCTGCCTGCTGCCGTTCGCCAACCTGGTGATGGCGCCGGTGTACGTCATCGAGCTCGCACTGGTCGAAGACCACTACGAGCGGTTGCGCAGACCAATCACCACTTGGTGGCTGGCGTGGGTGCTCAGCTATCTGGTGTCGCTGTTCGCGATCGCAACCAGCTTGTCCAGTGACGCGCAGGGGATCGCCAACAACACCGTGATGGTGGTGCTCTCCTACGTGGTCGCGGCGCTCACGGTGGCCACCGCCGGGCGTGTCTTCGAGGGATTCGAGCGCAAGCCGGTCGAGCGGCCGGCGCACCGCTGGCTCGTTGTAGAACCTGATCAACCGGCGCGGCCCGTCCCTGCCGCTCCGGTTGAGCCGGAGGGACAGGAACCGGCAGCATAGGCCTATGACGCGGGCGGATGAGGTCCTGACTGGCCACCCCTTCGTGGTTGCCCACCGCGGCGCGTCATCCGCCCGGCCCGAACACACCCTCGCCGCCTATGACATGGCCCTCAAGGAAGGCGCCGACGGGGTGGAGTGCGATGTGCGGCTGACCCGCGACGGCCACCTGGTCTGCGTGCACGACCGCCGGCTGGATCGCACCTCGACGGGCGCCGGTCTGGTCAGCACCGCGACGCTGGCCGAGCTGCACGAGCTGGATTACGGCGCCTGGCACGACAGCTGGCGTTCGGACGGCGCCCACGGTGACACCAGCCTGCTGACCTTGGACGCGCTGGTGGCTCTGGTGCTGGATTGGAACCGCCCGGTGAAAATCTTCATCGAAACCAAACACCCGGTGCGGTATGGGTCGCTGGTTGAAACAAAACTGCTGGCGCTGCTGCACCGCTTCGGTATCGCCTCGCCCCCATCGGCGGACCGGTCCCGCGCGGTGGTGATGTCCTTTTCCGCGGCAGCGGTCTGGCGGGTGCGGCGATCGGCGCCGATGCTGCCCACGGTGCTGCTGGGCAAGACCGGGCGCTACCTGAGCAGCAGCGCCGCCACCGCCGTCGGTGCCACGGCGGTGGGGCCTTCGCTGCCGGCGTTGCGGGACTATCCCCAGTTGGTCGATCGTTCCGCCGCGCAAGGCCGGTCGGTGTACTGCTGGACGGTCGACGAGTACGCCGACATCGACTTCTGCCGAGAGGTCGGGGTCGCCTGGATCGCCACGAACAACCCCGGCCGCACCAAGGCCTGGCTGGACAGCAAGAACAACGGCGGGTGATCCCCGCGTCTTACAGGTGGCCGCCCGCCGCCTGGGGCGCGCCCGACCCGACCGATACCGTCTCGACCTCGCGGGCAACGTACGTCTCCAACTCGAACAGGTTGGATCCGGCCCGGTCGGCGACGCGCAGCAGGGTGGACATCAGCGCCACCTCTTCGACCTGCTCCTTGAGGAACCACTGCATGAACTGCTCGCCCAGATAGTCGCCCTCGTCGCGGGCGACCGCGGCCAACCGGCTGACCTGGTCGGTGACGGCACGCTCCTGCTCGAGCGCCAGCGCCAGGGCGTCCCGCGGCCGATCGAATTGGTTGCGCACGCTGTCGGCGCCCGGTATTTCCACGCGTAGGTCGCGGTCGAGCAGGTGCTGCACCAGCATCATCGCGTGATTGCGTTCCTCGACCGCCTGGCCGTAGAAATGCTTCGCCAGCCGAGGCAGGGCCTCGCCGTCGAAATAAACCGCAATTGCGACATATTGTTGTGATGCGGTGAATTCATTGAATATTTGTTCCTGCATCAATGCATGGAATTTGGTTCTTGGTCCATCGAAATCGGTCATAGTTGCAGGTTAGTGCAGCTCAGACGGCATCTGCAACGAAGGTTCCACTTAGTCAGGAAAGGGTTCCCTAATTAATTCAAGCGGAAACAGTATTCTCGCGCAGGGCAGCGTTACCTAAGTTATGGAAGCCTACGTTGAATTTTCCAGACGCGCATTTATCCGGCGTTAGGGGCGTTAGGTCCCCCAGCAGTCAGGGCTGTCCGTCGATCGCTCCGGCCGGCACCGGCCGGTCGGCTCCCAGCGCGTCGAACAACTCGCTGGCGGCGTCGTGGTCCCAGATCACCACCGCACCGGCGCCGCTGTCGGTGAATTCGCCGATCGGGACCGTGATGGGGGTCGTGGGTCCGTGCAGTGCCCAGCCGAGCCGGGCCAGATCCCACGCATGGTCGCCGCGGTCGACCGTCAGCGCGCCGGCCGCCGCGCGCGGAACGGTGTACCACCGCCACGGGTTGAGCCAAACCGCTGGGCTGCCGGCGCGGTGCAGCAACTCCGACATGAACTGACGCTGGTGGGTCATCCGGTCCAGATCCGCTCGCGGCGTGGCCCGCGTCCGCATGTAGCCGAGCGCACCGCGCCCGTCCAGCTTCTGGCATCCCGCCGGCAGGTCCAGGCCGGCCAGGGGGTCGCGGACCGGTTCGGTGAGGCAAACGGTCACCCCGCCGAGCGCGTCGACCAGAACGGCGAATCCGGCGAAGCCGATCTCGGCGTAGTGGTCGAGACGCAGGCCGGTGGCCTGCTCGACCGTCCGTATCAGCAACGGCGCGCCGCCGATCGCGAACGCCGCATTGATCTTGTCCCGACCGTGATCGGGGATCGGCACATAGGAGTCGCGCGGTATCGACACCAGGGTGGTCGGTGTGCTGCTCCCGAAGCCTGGCACATGCACCAGCATGATGGTGTCGGTGCGGCTGGTGCCGACATCGCCGCCGGTGGCCAGGTCCTGCTGCTGCTCGGGGGTGAGGTCTTGGCGGCTGTCGGAGCCAACCAGCAGCCAGTTGGTGCCGCTGCCCGCGGCGGGGCGACCCGCGTAGTCGGTGAGCACGGTCTGTCGATGCACCGCGGAGTCGAACCACAGCATCCCGCCAAGGATCCCCGCCGTGCCCAGCAGCAACAGGATCAGCAAGCACAGCGCCGTCGTCCGGATCCACCGGCGCTTGGCGCGTTCTCGGCGTGGCTTCGGAGGAACCGGTCGTGGCGGCGGTGGCGTCCGGACCGGTGCCGGCGGTGCCAGTGACGGTGGTTGCGACGGTGGTCGCGATGGTGGTCGCGACGAAGGCGCCGGACGAACGGCGCGGCGAATCGCCGGCGGGGGTTCCCGCTGTGGCCGATCGCCGTTCACCTGGCTAACGTACGTCGTCGCGCCCGGTCCGGGGCGGCGGCCGGCTACCGGCGCGCTTGCAGGCCATTGACGAACGGGCAGCCCATCAGGACGCGGATCGCCTGGCTGAGGCCGGTCATGTCGTCGACGGGCTTGTGGAACGGCAGGCGGATGTCGCGGTCGCCGTCGGTTCCCTCGACGCGAAACCGCACCCCGTACCGGTCCAGGCCAAGCGGGCGCACGTGCCCGCGCCGCAGCGGCGCCGGCAGTCGGGATACCAGACGGGCGACCACGTCGTTGTGATCGGTAGTCAGGTGCCACAGCAGGGTGGACTCGACCTCGCAGAACGGGTCGGGCCGGGCCGCGAGCAGTTCGTGGACGCTGACCGGCTCCGCGCCTGTCGCGTCGGTCACCACCACCGAGTCGATTTCCAGGCGCAACAGCGTGTAGCGCGGGTCGTCCGCTTCGACGGGACCGGACTTCGGCGTCTGGATCTGCAGCAGTACCGCGGCGGGGTTCTCTGCGGCGATCAGGTCGAGCACTTTGGTCACAACGCCGGGTGGGATCTGGTGCAACCGCCCGCGTACCCACACCAGCGACCGCACGGGTTCGCGCAGCGGCAGCGGCGCATAGTCCGTCAACTCGAGCAGCGCTTGCGTTCCGCAGGGCAGCTCATCGGGATCGGCGTGCTCGCGGGAAACCGCGACGGCGAAGGTGCCGTCGTGCATCAGGTGATGCACCGGCGTGGCCACCGGATCCTCACCCTCGACGGCGAGCAGTGCCCCGCCGGCCCGGACACATGCGCTGCGAATCCGCTCGGCAGTGGTCGGCGTAGGGTGTGTGACCGGTAGCACGCTTACCTCCATTAAATTAGGTAAGGCTAAGGTAACTTAGGGCTGGTAAGGCCGCAAGAGCCGGACCGCCGTTAGGGTTGTGACGTGGCCCGCATCGCTTATCTCGGTCCGGAAGGGACCTTCACCGAGGCGGCGTTGCTCCAGATGATGGCCGCCGGGCTCGTTCCCGGCTGCGAGCCCGACCTTCAGTCCGGTGCTGTGCAGCGGGTCCCGGTAGAGAGCACACCCGCCGCACTGGATGCGGTGCGGGGCGGAGCGGCGGACTACGCCTGTGCGCCGATCGAGAACTCCATCGACGGCTCACTGGCCTCCACGCTGGACAGCCTGGCTATCGGTTCGCCGCTGCAGATCTTCGCCGAGACCACGCTGGATGTGGCATTCAGCATCGCCGTTCAACCCGGCCGCGACGCGACCGGTGTGCGCACCGTGGCAGCGTTCCCGGTGGCCGCAGCGCAGGTACGGCAGTGGCTGGCCGCCCACCTGCCCGGTGCCGAACTGCGACCCGCCTACTCCAATGCCGACGCCGCGCGCCAGGCGGCCGACGGGGAGGTCGACGCCGCGGTGACGTCTCCGCTGGCTGCCGTCCACTGGAAGCTGGCGGCGATCGCCGAGGGTGTGGTCGACGAGGCCGGCGCTCGCACGCGGTTCGTCCTGATCGGTCCACCCGGGCCGCCGCCGGCGCGAACCGGGGCGGATCGCACCTCGGCGGTGCTGCGTATCGAGAACGCGCCGGGGGCGCTCCTGTTGGCGCTGACCGAGTTCGGGATGCGGGGCATCGACCTGACCCGCATCGAATCCCGGCCCACGCGCACCAGTTTGGGCACCTACCGGTTTTTCGTGGACTGCGTGGGACATATCGACGACGACGCCGTCGCCGAGGCATTGAAGGCGCTGCACCGCCGTTGCGCGGAGGTGCGTTACCTGGGTTCCTGGCCCACGGGCCGGCCCGCGGGGGTGCCGCCGCCTTCTTCGGATGAGGCTTCGAGTTGGCTGACGGCGCTGCGGGAGGGCAGACCGGATCCGGCCGTGAACGTGGGGGAAGGGCAGCAATGAGTGGCCGACTGGTACTGCTTCGGCATGGACAGTCCTACGGCAACGTCGAGCGCAGGCTGGACACCCGTCCGCCGGGGGCCGCACTGACACCGCTGGGCAGGGATCAGGCTCGGGCGTTCGCGCGCGGCGGGGCCAGCCGGCCGGCGATGCTGGCCCATTCGGTAGCCATCCGGGCCTCCGAGACGGCGCAGGTGATAGCCGCGCAGTTCGAGCTGCCTCCCGTCGCGCTGGGCGGCATTCACGAGGTGCAGGTCGGCGAGCTGGAGAACCGCAACGACGACGACGCGGTCGCCGAGTTCAACGCCATCTACAAGCGGTGGCACCTCGGCGAGCGGCACGTGGCGCTACCCGGCGGTGAAAGCGCTGACGAGGTGCTGGACCGGTACGTGCCGGTGCTGACCGAGCTGCGGATGCGCTATCTGGACGACGACGGTTGGGATGGCGACATCGTGGTGGTCAGCCACGGCGCGGCGATCCGCCTGGCTTCGGCGGTGCTGGCCGGAGTGGACGGCAGCTTCGTGTTGGACAACCCGTTGGACAATGCCGAGTCGGTGGTGCTGGCGCCGATCACCGACGGACGGTGGAGCTGCGTGCGGTGGGGGAACCTGACGCCGCCGTTTTATCCCGAGCCCGGCGCCACGCCGGTGCAGGACGCTGTCGCGTCAAGCACCGACCCGATGGGTTGAGCCGATGATGGTGGTCGTTTCCACGCAGGTGCAGCCGACTGCATCGCAGTCGACCACGAAGGTGTGGGTGAACAGTTCGGGGGCAACGCAGTCCGGGTCGGTACATTCCGGCCTGCCCAGCCAATGACGAATGACGGTGCCGTGGCAGTGATCTAAGCCTGCCTGGCAGTCGCGGCAGCCTGTGCTCATAAGCCGTTCATAGCACTCCACACGGACAAGTGGGGGAGCAACGCCGGACCAATCAGGCCCAGCCCAGCTCATCGAGCCGGTCGTCGTCGATGCCGAAATGGTGTGCGATCTCGTGGATCACCGTGATCGCGACCTGATCCACCACGTCGTCCTCCGAGTCGCACACGTCCAGGAGCGTGTCGCGGAAGATGGTGATCGTGTCCGGAAGCGCGCCCGCGTAGTCAGAGTCCCGCTCGGTGAGCGCCACACCTTCGTACAAACCCAACAGGTCTCCCTCTGGATGCCGGTCGGCGACCAGAACCACAACGTTGTCCATCGCGGCCGTCAGTTCTTCGGGAATGAGGTCGAGGGCGTCGGAGACCAGCTCGTCGAAACGCTGCGGGTCCATCCGCACGGCCACGGCGTCAGTTCACCGGTGCCGGCTCGGCGGGTGGTGGATTGTCAGCCGGCGGCGGCGCGCCGCCGTCCGGTGCTGGCGGTGGTCCCTGGGGCGCGGGTGCCTGGGGCGCGGGCGCGGACGGCTCCCGGGTAGGCGTCACCACCGGCTGCTGGTTGGGCAAATGCTGATTGCCCGGCGGTGTGCTCGGCGTCTGCTGCGACGGCGCCGACGGCTGCTGAGTCGGCACCTGAACCGGGATCTGCGGCAGCGTGAGCCGCTCCTGCGGGATGTCGGGCGGCGGCACGGGCGCCTGACCGTTGATCAGCAGCTGGCCCTTGGCGCTGTTCACCAGGGTGGCCCAGCCGCCGTTGCCCAGCGTCGCGCCGATGTTGCACGCGACCTCGCGGCTACCCGCCGACCAACTGGGCAGCGACACCGTGGGGTAGATCAGGGTCAGGGTGGTGGTGCGCAGCTTGACGGGTGCCAGGTAGCCGTCGGTCATCTTGGTGCAGGCGTCCTTGATGAACCCGTCCTGCTCGGCCTCGGGGGGCAGCGCGTTGGGGAACCTCTCGCCCAGGTTGACGGTGCCGGTGACTTCCATCGCATGTGGCGCCGCACAGTCGACCGGAACGTCGACCGGCTGGTTTGTGGTCGAGTCGATGCCCAGACAGGTGCCGGCCGGCCACACCTTCGACTGGTCGATCTCGGCGACCTTGCCCTTGAAGGCGACCTGCTGGTTGTTCGGGCCGGGCAGCTGCAGACCGCACAGCATGCGGCGCTCACCGGCCTGCCGCCAGGCGCGGTCACCGGACCACAGCATGCTCACGGTGAACTTGCTGTTGGGGTCGAACTTTGGGCCGAGGTAGCGGCGGACCGCGGGCTCGCACTGTTCGGTATTGATCTGCTGGATGCGGGCCGGTGACGGCGGCGGGGCGGTGGGGCCGTATTCGGCGCCAGGGAACGTCCGCATGTCGACAGACTCGGCGACCTCAAAGCGGTGGTCATCGGCGCAACTGACGATGGTCGCCGACTCCGGTGTGCCGTCCGGCCAGTTGAGGCAGTCCCCGCTGACGGCGCGGCTGAACGCGGCATTGCTCTTGGACCCGGTGCTGGGCACCGGATCACTGTCGATGTAACCGGCTAGCCGCCCCGGGCCGGTGCCGACGGAAGGCAGCGCGGTGACCAGCCCGGCGATCAGCAGACCACCCAGGGCCGTCAACAGCAGCCCGCGTCGGGTCGCCGACGCCTGCAACCCCCGCGGCCAGCGGAACCCGCCCGACGCGGCGCCCGCGTCCTCGTCGTCGACCAGGTCCACGTCCTCGGCCGGGTCCTCTTCGAAGTCCTCGGCGGTTTCGTGCTCGGCCACATCCTGGGTCGCCTCAACGGCGCCGGGCTCGTCCGGCGTCGCTTCGGTCGACGGCTCGTCCGCCTCGGCGCCGGTGGCGTCGTGGTCGGGCTTTTCGTCTCGCTCGTCCAACATCGGCTCCATTCTGACAGGCGCGAATGGGCAGCGTTACCAATGTTGCTGATGTGAGACCGGGCGGGCGACCCAAGTAATCTTGCGGCCGTGATCGACCTGAAGCTGCTCCGCGAGGACCCCGACGCCGTACGACGCTCCCAACGAAGCCGCGGCGAAGACCCGGCGCTGGTGGATGAGCTGTTGAGCGCCGACGCCGCACGCCGGGCGGCAATCGCGACCGCCGACGCGCTGCGCGCCGAGCAGAAGGCCGCGAGCAAGAGCGTCGGTGCGGCTTCGGCCGAGGAGCGTCCGGCGTTGCTGGAACGCGCGAAGGATCTCGCCGAGCAGGTGAAGGCCGCCGAGGCGGACCGGGCCGCGGCCGAGACGGCGCTGACGGCCGCGCACATGGCGATCTCCAACGTTGTCATCGACGGCGTTCCGGCCGGGGGAGAGGACGATTACGCGGTCCTCGAGGTCGTCGGCGAACCGCCGGCGCTGACCGACCCCAAGGACCACCTCGAACTGGGCGAATCGCTGGGTCTCATCGACATGCAGCGGGGCGCGAAGGTTTCCGGTTCGCGGTTCTACTTCTTGACCGGCCGCGGCGCCTTATTACAGCTCGGTCTGCTGCAACTGGCGCTGCGAGTGGCGGTCGACAACGGCTTCATCCCGATGATCCCGCCGGTCCTGGTGCGCCCCGAGGTGATGTCCGGGACGGGCTTTCTGGGCGCGCACGCCGACGAGGTGTACCGGCTGGAGGCCGACGATCTCTACCTGGTCGGCACCTCCGAGGTGCCACTGGCGGGTTACCACTCCGACGAGATCCTCGACCTGTCCGCCGGGCCCCTGCGGTACGCGGGCTGGTCGTCCTGCTTCCGCCGGGAGGCCGGCAGCTATGGCAAGGACACCCGCGGCATCATCCGGGTGCATCAGTTCGACAAGGTGGAGGGCTTCGTCTACTGCCGGCCCGACGAGGCCGAAGCCGAACACCAGCGGTTGCTGGGCTGGCAGCGCGAGATGCTTGCGCACATCGAGGTGCCGTACCGGGTGATCGACGTGGCCGCCGGTGACCTGGGCTCCTCGGCCGCGCGGAAGTTCGACTGCGAGGCGTGGGTGCCGACCCAGGCGACCTACCGCGAGCTGACTTCGACGTCGAATTGCACCACGTTCCAGGCCCGCCGGCTGGCCACGCGCTACCGCGATGCCAACGGCAAGCCGCAAACCGCCGCCACGCTGAACGGCACGCTGGGCACCACCCGCTGGCTGGTGTCGATTCTGGAGAACCACCAGCAGCCCGACGGCAGCGTCCGCGTCCCCGCCGCGCTGGTGCCGTACGTCGGCACCGAGGTGCTGGAGCCGGCCTGACCGGCTCACGCACCCGCTAAGAGACCAGAGCGCCGGCCGGCCGACCCGACCGTTCGTGCCGGCGCTGGCGTTCGATGGTGGCGAAGTAGAAGGCGAACGCGAACGCGAAGCTGGTGAACAGGCTGCTGACGAAGTACAGCCACGGCCGCTTGAGCCCACGCCGGTACCCGTCGGTGATCGAAAACAGCGGCAGCAGAATCACATTCGCAATCGTGTAGTCCTGGCTGGCCGAGCCCGCCGCCGGGTTGGTGAACATCAACTGGATGTACTGCGTCCAACTGCCGGGACCCCAGATCGGGTTGTGCGCCCCGGTGAATCCGTGCGGTGCGTACCCCTGCACGAACCGGATGTTGAAGTACCAGCCCAGCGCGATCGAGGCGATACCGACGACGTAGTACACGATTTCCAGGGTTGAGAACAGTGGTCCGTCGGCGGGTCTGGCGTAGACCGCCGGATTCGACTTGACGATCCACAGGATGACGGCGATTCCGAGCACAGCGTGGGCGATGAGAGACACCATGCGCGCAGTTTCGCGCTCCTGGCAAAGTTTTGTCAATATTGCCGAAACCCGGCATAGCAAAAACTCGAACTTTTGGTACGTTGTCGCAATGGTCCGCCCAGCTCAGACGGTGCGCAGCGAGCGCACCCGGGAAGCGCTGCGCCAAGCCGCGGTGGTGCGGTTCCTGGCCCAGGGCGTCGAAGAGACGTCGGCCGAACAGATCGCCGCGGACGCCGGAGTCTCGCTGCGGACCTTCTACCGCCACTTCAACTCCAAACATGATCTGCTGTTCGCCGATTACACCGGCCTGAACTGGTTCCGCGCCGCGCTGGAAGCCCGGCCCGCCGACGAGCCGGTCATCGATTCGGTGCAGGCGGCGATCTTCGCGTTCCCCTACGACGTGGAGGCCGTCACCAAGATCGCCGCACTCCGAGGTGGTGAGGTTGACCAGGGCCGCATCGTCCGGCACATCCGCGACGTGCAGGCAGATCTGGCCGACGCGATCCAGGTCCAGCTACAGCGCCGCAGGCGTCCAGGCACACTCACCTCCGAAGCTCGGCTACGCGCTACGGTGATCAGCCGATGCATCGCGGCCGCCGTATTCGGGGCGATGGAGGCGTGGATGGTTGGCGACGACCGGACGCTCGGCGCGCTGGCCAAGATGAGCCACCTGGCGCTGGAGTCGCTGCGCGAGGGCATCGGGGACACCTGGTCCGACTGACCGCCCGACGGGACTTCCCCGAGCCAAGTTTCGTCATAATTGACAAAACTTGACCGGCATGCCAGCCTCCAATCCGGGAGGTGGCGCATGTCTGAATCTGGCACCCAATACGACGCGATCGTCATCGGCGCAGGGCACAACGGGTTGACCGCGGCGGTGCTGCTGCAACGGGCGGGCCTGCGGACCCTGTGCCTGGACGCCAAGCTGTACGCCGGCGGCATGTCCTCCACGGTCGAACTGTTCGACGGCTATCACTTCGAGATCGCCGGTTCGGTGCAATTCCCCACCTCGCTGGAGGTCATCAGCGAACTCGGCCTGGACACCATTCCGACGGTCGACCTCGAGGTGATGTCAGTAGCGCTGCGCGGTGTCGGGGACGACCCGCTGGTCCAGTACAGCGACCCGATGAAAATGTTCGCCCACCTCAACGAGGTGCACGGAGCGGACGCAGTCGCCGGAATGGGCGGCCTGCTGATGTGGGCACAGGCTCCGACCCGCGCTCTGGGCCGATTCGAGGCGGGCACGCTGCCCAAGACGTTCGACGAGATGTATGCCTGCGCCACAAACGAATTCGAACGCTCCGCGATCGACGACATGCTGTTCGGCTCGGTCACCGACGTGCTGGACCGCTACTTCCCGGACAAGGAAAAGCACGGGGCTATACGCGGTTCGATGACGGTGCTGGCGGTGAACACCCTCTACCGGGGCCCGTCGACTCCGGGCAGCGCCGCCGCGCTGGCCTTCGGGCTGGGGATTCCCGATGGCGACTTCATGCAGATGAAGAAGCTGCGCGGCGGGATCGGCGCGCTCACCGCCCATCTGGCGCGAGTGCTGGAAGAGAACGGCGGCGAAGTACGGCTGCGGTCCAAGGTCGGCGAGATTCTGGTCGCGGACGGCCGGGTGGCCGGAGTGCGCACCGAAAGCGGCGACACCTTCTCGGCCCCGATCGTGGTGTCTTCGATCGCGCCCGACGTGACGCTCAACGATCTCATCGACCCCGCCGTGCTGCCGTCGGAGATCCGTGACCGGTACTCGCGTATCGACCACCGCGGCAGCTACCTGCAAATGCACTTCGCCCTCGAAGAGGCGCCGCAATTCGCGGCACCCTACGAGGCGCTCAACGACCCGACCATGCAGGCGTCCATCGGGCTGTTCTGCACACCGGAAGAAGTTCAGCAGCAGTGGGAGGACTGCCGGCGGGGCATCGTGCCGGCCGATCCCACGCTGGTGCTGCAGATCCCGTCGGTGCACGACCCGGATCTGGCACCGGAGGGCAAGCACGCCGCTTCGGCATTCGCACTGTGGTTCCCGATTGAGGGTGGCGCCCAGGACGAGGGACGTTACGGCCAGGCCAAGGTCGAGATGGGACAGCGCGTCATCGACAAGATCACCCGTCTGGCACCGAATTTCGAACGCAGCATCATTCGGCACACCACCTTCACCCCCAAGCACATGGGAGTCATGTTCGGCGCGCCGGGCGGCGACTACTGCCATGGCCTGCTGCACTCCGACCAGATAGGCCAGAACAGGCCAGGCCCGAGAGGCTATATAGGACAACCCATTCCGGTACGCGGGCTGTATCTCGGCAGCGCCGGTTGCCATGGCGGGCCGGGGATCACCTTTACGCCCGGATACAACGCCGGCCGAGCCGCCCTGGAAGATCTCTAACGGCGTTCGGCCAGCAGTTCTTCCAAGCAGGCCAGGAATTCGTCGGGACGCGCGGGTGTGAAGGCCGGCTTGGACCCGGGTATGTCCAGCGTGATCAGCGTGGACTTGAGCGGGCGGTACAGGTCCAGCGGCAGCCAGCGGCGAAGGTCGGGGCTGCCCCAGACGTTGAATCGGACCGTGAACAGGCCCAGCGGCTCGGCTTTGTACGACCGGATCTGGTCGAGCCCGATCACCTTCGCCGTGCCGGACGGAAAGTGATAGCGGCGCAACGTGATCGCCATCTGGTCCAGCTGGACGACTCCGTCGTCGTAGCACCTATCGGCCATCGTGGTCATGCCCGGTTGCTCCGCAATTCGTGCCCGCGCGTGGTCAGGCAGCGGCCGTCGGCCAGCCGCCACTGCCACCCGTGCAGGTTGCAGGTCAGCGTGTCGCCCTCGATCACACCGAATTTCGACAGGTCGGCCTTCAGATGGGGACACCGTCGCTGAATCTCCCAGCCGTCCATGGTGATCGACGCGGAGTCGTCGTGGGTTTCGGCGAACCACCCGTCGGCGTATGCGATCCGCTCGTCGGTGAGGCACTTGAAGAAGGTGTACAGGTATTCGTTGTAACCGCCGACGCGCCAGGCCCGGAAGCGGGTGGACAGAAAGATGGTGTTGACCCAGTCCGGCTCGTTGTCGCGGAGCACCGTGCGCACCAACTCGGGTGCGATCGCGAATCCGTAGCGGAACTTCTCGTCCGCAATGCGTTCCCGCACCGCTCGTTTGGGGAAGTCCAGGACCACCGTCTCGGGACCGATCACCAGTTCCACCGGGTAGCCGATGCCGTCACAGATTTCGTTGCTGCCCAACATGATCGGCTCGAACAGCGCCCGCAGCGGTTCGAGCAGCGGCTCTCCGGCCGCCGCGGCCCAGCCGGCCTTCTCGGCGGCCAGGACGGGCGCCTTCCGCTCGGCGTAGTCGGCGATGTAGGCCGCCTTGCCGGTGCTGAAGATCGCCTCGACCTCATCTGTGGGCAGGGGATGGGTCAGCGAGTTCAGCGCCGAACCGGTGAAGTCCGCGACCGAACCCGGCATCATCAGCAATCCGCCGTCCTGACCGTGGCGGCGCATCTGATCCAGGAAGACCATCTGGTCGGGGAAGATGTTCGCCGGATCGCCGCTGTCGTCGTTGAGGTGCCGCAGGTCTGGATCCAGGAAGCACGGCGGGCCCGCAGACGGCACCACCCACGTCGCCCCGACCTGGGCGATGTACTGGCGGGCACGGTCCATCTGGCGCTGACGCTTCTGGGTGCCGAACGCCTCCTTGGCGCGGGCCGGCATGTCGTAGACCATCGGGTACCAGATCGCGCCCGAATACTGCAGCAGGTGCACGTCGATTTGACCGAAGTCGGCGGCCAGGATGTCCAGGTCGACCGGCCGCGCGTCGTTCATGTTGAACACCGTGGTGTCGCCATCGGAAACCACCAGCGCCGAGTCGCCGATCGGGCCGTCGGCGGGGGCGCGCAACGCGATGATCATGATGTCGAGATCGCCCTTGGGGCCCGACAGCTGGTGCTGCACCGAATCCGTGGTCTCGAAGAACCGGTGAAACCCCAGCTTCTCCAGTTCACTGCGCAGGTCGGGTACCGGGAAGTCGGGCAGCAGCACGACCGTGTCCTTGTTCACATGCGCGGTCAGCAGCTGGGCGTCGAAGTGGTCCCGGTGCAGATGCGACACGTACAGGTAGTCGCAGTCGCCCAGCGCGTCCCAGTCCAGCCCGCTGTTGTCCGGGAATGGGAACCACGACGCGAAGTACGCCGGGTTCACCCACGGGTCGCACAGGATGCTGCCCGCCCGGGTTTGGATTAGAAAGCCGGCGTGGCCGACGCTGGTGACCTGCACAAATACCCTTCAAATACCGTTGAGAAGACGCTGGGAGTTCGCCCCGAGTTTAGCTGGCGTCAAAGGTCCGGGTCTTGCCACAGCCGCCGGTAGTAGTCGATCCGGACCGGATCCGGTGCGATGCCGTAGGCGTTGAAGAACTCCGCCGCCCAGTCGTGGCCGGGGTAGTTCCAGCTCAGCGAAAGGGTGGCCACCGCGAGATCCGCCCATCGATCGGCCACGCCCAGGTCGCCGAGGTCGACATGTCCGCGGTAGCGCCCCGTTTCGTCGATCAGTGTGTTGGGGGCGCACGCGTCGCCGTGGCACACCACCAGCCGATCGATCGGCGGCGGATCGGGAAGGTTCGCCCGGTGCGCCGGGTGCAACAGCGGCAACCGGCTCGCCACCGACCAATCGAACGGGCACGACGACACCGGCAACGCATCGTGCATGGTGCGTAACCCGACCGCGATCGCCCGGACCGCTACGGCCGCCTCCGCCTGCCAGCGCGGGTGCACCGCGGACAGCCCCGGCAGACCGAGGGTGCGCAGCCACGCGCAGCCGTCGTCGACCCCGAAATCCAGCACCGGCGGCACCGGGATATACCGCCCCGCCCAGCTCAGCCGCTGTGCCTCGGCGGTGAAATCGATCGAGTACTCGGCGCCCACCTTGATGAACTCGGCCCCCGAATCCACCCGGAAAGTGACATCGCCCAACTCGTTGCGCCAGACCGCGCGCACCGGTCTGCCGGCCGCCAGCCGGCGCACCACCGCGGGCACCGCCGCGGGCGGGAAATCAGCTGGGTAGCTCACCGATGATCCCGTCTCGTCGCACGTCCGGTTTCCACCACTTCAGGAGCATGCCAGCCGAGCGCACTAGGCTGATCTGCTGTGGAACCGGCATACGGCACTGCCATTACTCTTGCCCGCCTGATATTTCGTCTACAGGGTCTCAAGATCACCGTGACGGGGGTAGAGAACCTGCCCACCAGCGGCGGTGCCGTGGTCGCGATCAATCACACCGGCTACCTGGACTTCACCCTCGCCGGCCTGCCCGCCTACCGGCAGGGCCTGGGCCGGAAAGTGCGTTTCATGGCCAAGCAGGAGGTCTTCGACCACAAGATCGCCGGCCCGCTCATGCGCTCGTTCCGGCATATCCCGGTGGACCGCGATAGCGGCGCAGCGTCGTATGCCGCCGCGGTCGAGAAACTCAAGGCCGGTGAACTGGTCGGCGTCTACCCCGAGGCCACGATCAGCCGCAGCTTCGAGATCAAGGAATTCAAAACGGGCGCCGCGCGGATGGCGGTGGAGGCCGGCGTGCCGATCGTGCCGCACGTCATCTGGGGCGCCCAGCGGATCTGGACCAAAGGCCATCCACGGAAGTTGTTCCGGCCCAAGGTGCCGGTCCAGGTGATCGTCGGTGAACCGATCGAACCCACGCTGCCCACCGCCGAGTTGACCGCGCTGTTGCACTCCCGGATGCAGCACCTGTTGATCCGGGCGCAGGAGCAGTACGGGCCGCACCCGGCGGGCGAGTTCTGGGTACCGCACCGGCTCGGTGGCGGCGCGCCGTCGTTGGCCGAAGCGGCCCGCATGGACGCCGAGGAGGCTGCGGAGAAGGCGGCGCGCCGTGCCGAGCGAGCGCATCCGTCCGGAGCGCCGGAGCAGTGACCGATGGCGGAGCCCACCTATCGCGCCTGCGAGATCCTGGCCCAGTTCCTGGTTCTGGCAACTGGGACCCGGATCACGTACCAGGACGAGGAGTACATCCCGGAGCGCGGCGGGGCGGTGGTCGCCATCAACCACACCAGCTACGTCGATTGGTTGCCGGCCGGATTGGCGATGCGCCGACGCGGCCGTCGCCTGCGGTTCATGATCAAAGCCGAGATGCAACGGGTCAAGATCGTGAACTTCCTGATCAAACGCAACGGCGCCATTCCGGTGGACCGCAGCTCCGGCGCGGACGCTTACACCTTCGCGGTCCGGGCGTTACGCGAGGGCGAATTGGTAGCGGTCTATCCCGAGGCCACGATCAGCCGCAGCTTCGAACTCAAGGAGTTCAAGACGGGTGCCGCGCGGATGGCCGTCGAAGCCGACGTTCCGATCGTGCCGCTGATCGTGTGGGGCACGCAGCGCATCTGGACCAAGGGCCACCCGAAACAGGTGGGCTACAACAAGATACCGGTCACCGTCGCGGCTGGGCCGCCAATCCGTGCCGCCACCGATATCTCCGCGACCGGCCAGACGCTGCGCTCGTCGATGACGGCGCTACTGGACCGGGTGCAACGGGACTACCCGCATCCGGCGGGTGCGTACTGGGTACCGCGTCGGCTCGGCGGTGCTGCGCCGACGGTGGCGGAAGCAGCGAAAATGGACGCTGACGAGAAGAATGCGGCGAGGGCCGCGCGACGGACACCGCAGCGGAAGCGGGGAGGAGAGTCGACACATGGCTGAGCCGTTCTTCCGGTTCATGGAATTCTTCGTTCCCTCGGTCGTTGCGCTGAACGGAAACAAGATCACGTATCAGGGGCTGGAAAACATCCCCGAGAGCGGCGGCGCGATCATCGCCCTCAACCACACCAGCTATGTCGACTGGATCCCGGCGTCGCTCGCCGCGCTGGAACGCAAGCGGCGGCTGCGGTTCATGATCAAAGCCGAGATGCAGGAGGTGAAAGCGGTCAACTACGTGATCAAGCACACCCAGTTGATCCCGGTTGATCGCAGCCTGGGCTCGGAGGCCTACGCGGTTGCGGTGCAGCGCCTCAGGGAAGGCGAACTGGTCGGGTTGCATCCCGAGGCGACCATCAGCCGCAGCTTCGAGCTGCGGGAGTTCAAGACGGGCGCCGCTCGGATGGCGATCGAGGCGCAGGTGCCGATCGTGCCGATGATCGTTTGGGGCGCGCACCGGATCTGGCCCAAGGACCATCCGAAGAAATTGCTGCGCAACAAGATTCCGATCGCCGTCGCGATCGGTCCGCCGTTGTGGCCGCAGGGCACCCCCGAGGAGTTCAACGCCGTTCTGCGCCAGGCGATGGAGTCGATGCTCTATTGGGTGCAGGAGCGCTACCCGCATCCCAAGGGTGAATACTGGGTGCCGCGCCGGCTCGGCGGCAGCGCGCCAACCCCGGATGAGTCCAGAGAGTTCCGCATCGCCGAACTGGCCGAGCGGGCACAGAAGCGGGCGCAAGAAGGTGTGGGGTCCAAGAGGCGCAAGAGGGCGACCCCCGCTGACGACACCGGCAAACTCTGACCGACGGAACCTATTGCTCAACCATCCTGCACTCATCGGGTGCGACGTTGACGGCACCCTGTTCGACGACGACGAAACGCTCAGCCCGCGCACCCGTGCCGCGGTGCGCGCAGCGGTCGACGGCGGAGCACATTTCGTGCTGGCCACCGGTCGACCGCCGCGCTGGATCCGGCCGGTGGTCGACGCGCTCGGCTTCGCGCCGACCGCGGTCTGTGCCAACGGCGCCGTGGTCTACGACCCCGAACACGACCGGGTGATCTCGGCGCGCGCTCTGGCCGTCGACACCCTCGCCGCCCTCGCCGAGATCATCGAGGGCGCCATCCCGGGCGCAGGGCTGGCGGTGGAGCGGATCGGCGAGCGCGCCCACGACACCGCAACCCCGCAGTTCGTCAGCTCGCCTGGCTACGAGCACGCGTGGCTCAACCCCGACAACACCGAGGTGTCTGTTGCGGACCTGCTCAGCGCGCCGGCGATCAAGCTGCTCATTCGCAAGGCCGGCGCGTCCAGCGCGGAGATGGCCCAGGCGCTGGCCCCGCACATCGGCGACGAAGGTGACTTGACGTATTCCACCAACAACGGCCTGCTGGAGATCGTGCCGCGGAGTATCAGCAAGGCCAGCGGCCTGCGGGAGGTTGCCGAGCCGTTGGGGATCAGCGAGGCGGAGATGATCGCCTTCGGGGACATGCCCAACGACATCCCGATGTTGCTGCGGGCCGGACGCGGCGTGGCGATGGGCAACGCGCACCCCGAGGCGCTGGCCGTAGCCGACGAGGTGACCACCCGCAATTCGGAGGACGGCGTCGCCCGCGTCCTGGAGCGTTGGTGGTCTTAGCCCACCTTGGCCACCTTGGCCACGAGGATGTGGGAGACTGCCCGCGTGTAGCGCGACGACCGGAGGGGACCGGGAGGACAGCTAGTGGGGTCAGAAGAAGACCCGCGGGAAGGCAACGAGCCCGCGGAGGGCAAGCCAGACGATCTAGAGGAGATCGAGCGCAAGAGAAAAGCCCGCGCGGACGGCGTCACCGAGCAGTTCGACCTCGGTGAGATCGAAGGCAAGCGGAAGGCTCGCGAGGCTGACGCCGCCGCGCCGCCCAAACCCACGAGCGACCGTCCCGCCGCGGAACGGCCCCGCAAGAGCTCGCTAGGCGCCAACCGCAAAGACGGCCCGGGTAAGGTGCCCGACGCGCCGCCCAAACTCAAGCCGCTCGGCAGCATCCAGTTCCAGGACGCGGCCACCACCAAGCCGCGGCCGCCGACCCCGGCGGAGTTGCGCGCCCGGCAGAAATACGAGGACAAGCAACGCGAGCTCGAGGAAATACGGCTCGCGGCGGAGGCCAAGCGTCAGCGGCAGAAGCGGATCCTGATGGGCTCCGCGGCTGCGGTGGGCGTGGTCGGCCTGGTCGCCGGCGTGGGGTACTGGTTGCTGTCGCCGAATCACGTCACCGCCCAGTGCGTCCGGGACGACCCGAACGGTCAGCCGGTAATCGTTCCCGACAGCTACTGCACCGGTCACACCCCGGGCCTCAACGGGTTCTTCTTCTGGGGCGGGCATTCTTACCGCTACTACTACGGCAGCTCCGGGTCGGTGGGGCAACGGCCGGTGGGCGGCTCGACGAGCCTGCCGAAGGGCGCAACCGTCACTACCAAGTCCGGCACCACGATTCAGCGCGGCGGCATCGGTGGCAGTGGCGGCAAGGGCGGGGGGGGCTCGTGAAACGCGGCAGGACGCCGCCGCGGCCGAACTGGCAGTCGATCGTCGAATCGCAAGGGCTCGTGTACGGGACGCCGGCGCGCGATGCGGGAGGCGCGGATCGGCCCTACTGGGATGAGTCGGTCTACTACGAATTCGAGATGGACGAGATCCTCGCTCTCGAAGCCGACGTGGAACTGCTGCACTCCATGTGCCTGAACGCTGTCGAGCAGGTGATCCTGATGGAGCGGTACGCGGATTTCGGTCTGCCGGAATGGAGTTGGCCCCACATCGCCGAATCCTGGCGCCGATCCGACCCACATGTGTACGGCCGCTTCGATTTACGCTACGACGGGCGGCGGCCGGCGGTGCTGCTCGAGTACAACGCCGACACCCCGACCACGCTGTTGGAAGCGGCGATCCTGCAGTGGTATTGGCTCAAGGACAAGTTTCCCGGCGACGATCAGTGGAACTCGTTGCACGAACAGCTGGTGGACCGCTGGAAGGCGGTACGAGACCTGTTGCCCAGCAACGAGTTGCACTTCTCCTGGTCCGGTGTGGAGGCGACCGGCGAGGACCAGATCACCACGACCTACATGCAGGAGACCGCCGCGGAGGCGGGCTTTCAGACCGTCGGGCTACTGATCGAGGATGTCGGCTGGGACTCCGCGTTGGAGCGGTTCGTGGACCTGGAAGAGGATCCGATTCAGGCGATCTTCAAGCTGCACCCCTGGGAGTGGGTGCTGGATGACCAGTTCGGCAAGTACGTCGTTTCAACACTGCCACAGACGATGTGGATCGAGCCGTTGTGGAAGACGCTGCTGTCGAACAAGGCGATCCTGGCCGTGCTGTGGGAAATGTACCCCGGGCACCCCAACCTGCTGCCCGCATACCTCGACGACCCGCACGAACTCACCGAGTATGTGCGCAAGCCCAAACTCGGTCGTGAGGGCGCAAACGTCACCATCGTGGGCGCCGGCATGGAGACCGCGACCGGCGGCTTCTACGGCGAGGAAGGCTTTGTCTACCAACTGCTCGACCCATTGCCCGAATTCGACGACATGCGGCCCGCTCTCGGCGCCTGGATCGTCGGTGACACGTCCGCGGGGCTCGGTATCCGCGAGACGGCCGGGCTCATCACCGACGACGGCGCCGCATTCGTGCCGCACCGAATCCCGCTCAGGTAACCGGAACAAGGGAGTTGATCTTCGATGACGACAAGCATTGTGGCGCTGCCGCACTCGGATTACTGGACCTGGCTCGGTGGCGGTGCCGCCGCCATCGTCCTGTATTCCATCCTTGGCCTGGTCCTGATGGTCGTCGGGTTCTACGCCATTGACCTGACCACCCCGGGACCGCTGCGCAAGATGGTCAATGCCGGCAAACCCAATGCGGTCATCGTGGCTGCCGCCGGAATGGTCAGCATGGCGCTTATCGTGGTGCTGGCGATCTACTCGTCGTCGGGCAAGCTCGGTGAAGGGCTGCTGGCGTCGGCGGTGTTCGGGTTGGTGGGTATCGCGGCGCAGGTGTTGATGATGCGCATCGCCACCGTGGTGATCGGTATCGACATGGACGTGTTGTTCGAATCGGACGAATACCGTTGGGAGTCGCGGATAGTGGCCGCAGCGCAGTTCGCGCTGGGCATTGTCGTGGCCGTCGCGATTCTCTGAGTTTTCTAGCCGGGGGGCCTGATCGCCAGCGCAAGCTGCTGCGGGACGTAGTTGACCAGCAGCGGGCCGAGTCCCATGAACGGCGTACCCAATACGGTGACGTCGAAGTCGGGAATCGGACCGACCAACGGGATCGAGTAATCGGGCACTCCGACCGTCGCCGTGAGGTAATGCGGTTGGACGAGAAGTCCGTCAAATGGTACGTGCGGAGTGATCGAAATGTTGTGAGGGAGTGGGATCGTGCCGCCAGGGATCGGAGGTAGGGGGAACGGAAGGGGGGTCTCGGGAATGACTATGTCTTGCAGACCCGTCGGCACCAGGATGGTCTCGTTTACGATCACTTGGCCATTGAGGAAGCCGTTGAGGATATTGGCCGGTGCATCGATGAGCGTACTGAGGGCGCCTACGGCATTGCCCGCGGTGATGGCTTGGTTGAACGTCACCAGGCTGGCGGTGAAGGCATCCAGCGCCGCAAACGGCGGACCCGCCAAGGCATAGGTGACAACCAACGGCAGGCTGTACGTCAGGCTCACGAACCCGGTCTGCGGGGCGAGGAACGGAAGCACTAGCCGCGCTTCGACGTTGGTTGCGGTCAACGCGCTCAATACGTTGGTGAAGTTCTGCGATATCTGCCTGGGTATGGATGGCGGCATTTGGTTGGTGAAGTACTGCGCTTCCTGCGCCGGGATGTTCAGGATGGTGAAGAAATCTTCCAGCGGCCCAATCGGTCGAGGAAAGGCCGTGCCCGTCAAGGTGAGCGTCGGAATGTCGAAGTTGATCGAGTAGTTGCTGGTGTCGTACCCCGTTATCAACAGATCCCGATAGGCCCCCGCCAACTGAGCTATGGCGGCGTTGTAATTGCCGGTCGTGACAAGCGTTTGAAACGACGTCTGAACGCCCGTCGCAAACGCGGGTAGGCCGGCCACCAGACCACTGAGACCACTGGTTGCCGAGGTGATGAACGTCTGCGCGAAGCCGGCCTGGGTGGCGATGAATTGCTGTATGTGCGCCGCGGCATTGAAGTTCAGCAGCTGCTGGATGGCGGCGGGGATGGTAGTCGGCAGGTTTGCCACGGTCGCCGGGAAGTTCTGGATGGCGGTGGTGAAACCGGTGATCGCCTGCTGCGCGTAGGACAGTTGGTTGGCGACGACCTGCCGCAAGAACGGCAACGGGTTAGCGGCCCAGCCGTTGCCGAGCGCTTGCAGGTTATTGGCGGTATTGACGACCAGTTGTGCGTACGCGCCGCCAGGGGCGGTCGCCGCCGTCCCCGCTGGGGTCCCGTTGGATACATTGGCCAAAGCCTGTGCCGCATTGGCGATTTCGGTGCCGGCGTACGCCGCCGCGCTGGTGTTGATCAGCCGTACGAACTCGGCATGGAAGGCTGCGCCCTGGGCGCTGACAGCTTGGAACTCTTCGCCGAAGGCGCCGAACACCCGCGAAATGGCGGCCGAAACCTCATCGGCCGCCGCGGCGGCCAGGCCGGTGGTGGGGCTGGCCGCCGACGCGGTTGCCTGCTCCAGCGTCGAACCGATGCCGGCCAGATTTTCGGCAGCCGTCGTTACCCACTCCGGCATGGTGACCACGAATGACATGGCCGTTTCCTCTCGACGAAATCTCCGAGGTGTGCCTGCGCCCGCCAGACGAATTCGAGCCTAATGTCCATCGGGTCGAGCGCGTTGGGGTTTGGCCTAATTGCTTGTGCGGCAGTCGTTTCGTGGCCGTCTGAGCTATCCGGCGAAATCTCGGGTTACGAACAGCAAGTGGATGAGCACCGTTTGGGCGAAAAGCATTGCGAGACCGGTGCTCAACACCAGCGCCCTTCCCCGTCGGGACTCGGCAGAAATCAGAGCGAGGGCCAGATAGATACACAGACACGGCAGTGCATAGCGGTGCACAGCCACGAAGCTGCTGTTGATCGTGAAGAACACCAGGGAACACAAGCCGAAGATGCCGAGCGGAATGCCCTTGCCGCGGTACCCGCAGAGTAAATAGAGCGAACAACTCAACAGCAATGCCAGGCAAAGTAGGGGGATCGAGTAGTTGACGACTATGTCGTTGTCGATCGGTCGTTGACCGAGGACGGCGCGGACCGTCTCCCGGGCCGACCGGAAAATGGAGTAGGCGAAGTTCGGCTCGAAATTGAGGTAGCCCCACGCTTTGGTGGATTGGTATGCGCTGAACATGCCAAAAAAGTTGCCGCGCATCACCCATAGGTACGTCCCATAGAGCAGGAACCCAACGGGCGCCAGGAGAAAATAAGCTGCGTTGCGGTTTGCGGCCTTCTTGATGCTCCAGTCGTACGCCCGCAAGTACTCCAAACCACACAGACCGACGAAGAGAAGTGCCGGTAGCCGGGTCGCGGTAAGGAACGCGAGCAGGATGGCCATGAACGCCCAACGCCTGCGCAGTGCAAAGGCATACGCCCAGAATCCGAGTGCGACGAAGACCGCTTCTGTGTAGAAAAGATGCATGAACGCCGCGGCCGGAGCCGCGAGAAACAGCGCCACTGTGGCGTAGCGGAACTTCCTGATTTCGAACTCGCGCGAGATCGTCAGTAGTGCGGCGATTGCGAACCCAAGGGCAACGGTGTTGACGAATAAACCGAGCGCCGTGTTCGAAATCAGATGGAAAGTCAGCACCGACAGCGTGCCCACGATAAGCGGGAACAAGGGATAGAACGCGGCCGACGCCGGGTTGATCTGATAATGCTCGTGCAGAATGTTCGAATACCACTGCGCGTCCCACAACATTGTGTGTTCCAAGAGCGCCGCACGATCTGGTGACAAAACGGCGCCGAGAATTGTCATCAACACCTGCCATAGCACGGCAATGGTGAGAGAGACGGCTACATCCGAGGTAAGCCATTCCGGGGTGCGACGCGCGGGCCGCGTGCGCTCCTTGAGATCGGCGTCGGAAATGGGTGGGACTGTTGGGGGCGGTGCTGCAAGAGTGAGCAGTCGCTCGGACCCCATCGGCACACACCCTCCCTCGGCAGTCTTGGGAACAAGATTGACCACGCTACCCAGATAGCGGTAACTGCACTACTTACCCATTTGGGCGGCCGGTCACACCCGTGCGGATTAGACGCAGTGGACCCCTGACCGGTTCCATATTCAAACCTGTTGCATGAGTTCGGAATAGGCGCCGATCGCGCGGCATCTCTTGTCGGTAGCAGAACGTAGAATTCGAACATGCTTTCGAGTTCGCGTGAGGAGATCGTGGGGGTCTTCGATGCGCTCGATGCCGAGTTGGATCGGTTGTGTGCGTTGTCGTTCGAGGTGTTGACGAATTCGGAGCGGTTGCGGGCCTTGGAGCGTTTGGAGCGGGTTGGTCGGCGGCTGCGGGTGCCCCAGCATGTGTTGATCAACGAACTCGGCGCCCAAGCCGGCACCGAAGAATTGGGCGGCACCCTGTCGTGCGCGTTGGCCGAGCGGTTGCGGATCACCAAAGCCGAAGCCAGCCGCCGTATCGGCGAGGCCGAGGATCTCGGTGAACGGCGCGCATTGACCGGGCAACCCTTGGCGCCGACGTTGAGCGCTACCGCACGCGCCCAGCGACAAGGATTGATCGGCGACGGACACGTCAAGGTGATCCGCGACTTCTTCACCCACCTGCCCACCCACGTCGATGTGTTCACCCGCGAGGCCGCCGAGGCCGACCTCGCCGGCAAGGCGCGCGAGTACCGCCCCGAGCAGGTCGCCAAATACGCCCGCCAACTCATGGACCTGCTGCACCCCGACGGCGACTACACCGATGAAGACCGCGCCCGCAAACGCACGCTGATGCTGGGCAAGCAAGAGCACGACGGCATGACGCGCATCAGCGGGCTGATCACCCCCGAACTACGCGCGCTGATCGAAGCCATGCTCGCCAAACTCGCCGCCCCCGGCATGGCCAACCCCGCCGATGAGGCCAAGGCTGATGTCCGCAGCACCGGGCAACGCAACCACGACGCCCTGGCCGCCGCGATACGGACGCTGTTCGCCTCCGAACAACTCGGCCAGCACCGCGGGCTACCGGTCACCGTGATCGTGACCACCACCCTCAAAGATCTCGAAGCCGGCACCGGCAAGGCTCGCACCAGCGGCGGGTCCCTGTTGCCGATGTCGGATCTGATCCGCATGGCCGCCCAAGCCCACCACTACCTGGCCATCTTCGACGACGCCAAACCCCTAGCCTTGTATCACGCCAAACGCTTCGCCAACCCCGCCCAGCGGCTCATGCTGCACGCGCTCGAGGGTGGCTGCACCCGACCCGGCTGCGACCAACCGCCGTATCACACCGAGGTCCACCACGTCACCGGCTGGACCACCACCGGGCGCACCGACATCACCGACCTCACCCTGGCGTGTGGACCCGACAACAGACTGGCCGAAACAGGCTGGACCACCCGCAAAAACACCCGCGGCCAAACCCAATGGCTCCCACCGGCCCACCTCGACCACGGCCAACCGAGAATCAACACCTTCCATCACCCGGAAAGGCTCTTCGCGGATGAAGACGACGAGGATCCCTAACCGCGCAGCGTCTTCGGCGGGACGGTGCACGCCACCAGTGCGGCGGCGTCGATGGTGCGCGGCCGGTATGGCAGCGTCGCCAGCCGCGCCGACATCAGAGCCACCGGGTCATCGGGTAGGTCGCCGGCGAGGCCGGACAAAAACGCCCACTCGTGTTCGTCGCTGCCGAAATAGACCACAGTGGCAAAGGTTTCGTGAAACCGCCGCCAGGACCACCGCAACGTTTCATTCCGCCACAGCGTTGGGCAGCCGGCCTGGTCGACCACCACCTGGCCGACCCCGCGGCATCGTTCCAGGAAGCCGGCGTCATACAGGCGGTTGTGCTGAGCGGTCTCGGCGCGTTCGTCAGGCAGGTCGATGACCACAATGTCGTAGGGCTCCGAGCAGTGCTCGACGAAGTCCCAGCCGTCACGGTAGTGCACCGTGACCGGTCCGAGTCCCCGTTCGGCTCTACGCAATTCGTCCACCGTGTAGCCGTAGGGTAGGTGTTGCGCGCAGAGGCGGACCGCGTCACGGTCGATGTCGACATGGTCGACGTGGGTGGCTCCGGCCGCAACCGCGAGCTGGCTCACCACGCCCTCGCCGGAGCCGATGATCAGTACCCGCTCGATCCGCTCGGCCAGTAGCAGCGCCGGAACCAGCAGCGCCTCGTGATAGACCAGCTGGCTGAACTCCGTGCTCTGCCGTTCGCCGTCGCTGAACAACGCGATGCCCTGCGAGGTCCGGCCGATCACCAGCTGCTGATACTCGGTCCGTACGTCGCAAATGACCTCCGAGAGCCACCAGTTCCGGGTGAGTCCCGGAGCCAGCGGTTCCACGATCGTACGGCCGTTGCCAACAGCGGGCATGAAATACGTTGGCAGCGGCGAAAAGCCGTTGAAGTCGACGGATGCGTAACTCGCCGTATAGGCGCCGGCATCCTCGATCCGGACGGAGTCCCCCGGCCGCAGCGTGACCGGCAGCGGATAGCTGCGGTAGAGCACGTCGTCTCCGTCGCACGTCGGACCGGCGACCACCGCGTCACCGACGGCATCACCGTCGCGCTGGGTACGTAACCGATACCGGATGTACTCGTTTTCGGTCTCCGCAAGACCGCCATAGCGGCCGATGTCGAGATACACCCAGCGGCAACCGTCGGTGCCGGTACGCACCGACACCACCTCGCACTCGATCCACCCGGCCGAGCCCACGATCACCCGTCCCGGCTCGATCACCAATCGTGGTGGGTGGGAGCCAAAATACCGGTCCAGCGCCGACGTAATGGTGTCGGCGACCACCGTCAGGGATGGCGCCCCATCCGCGTACGGCAGCGGGAACCCGCCCCCGATATTCAGCATGGTCAGTTCGCTGAAAACATCGAATATCTCTGCAGCACTGCGGATTCCCAGCTCCCACGCGCTCGGGTCCAGCTGCTGCGATCCGACATGAAAGCACACTCCGTCCGGACTGAGTCCCAGCTGCCGAGCCTGGCGCAACAGCTCCGAAGCATCCTGCGGTGCGCAGCCGAACTTGTGCCCGAACGGCGTGACCGATGCCGGAAACACCGGCGCCACCCGGCATTCCACGCTGGCACCGGGAGCGTGCTGGGCCAGCACAGCCACATCGTGTGCAGTGTCGAAGACGAACCGCCGCACCCCGGACGCATATGCGCGAACCACCGCCGCCGGCTTCTTGACGGTATTGCCGAAGGTCAGTCGCCGGCCGTCGATGCCGGCCCCGGCGCAGGCGTCGACCTCGCCCACGGATGCGACATCGAACTCGGCCCCTTCGGCGGCGAGCAAGCGCAGCACCGGCTGGGCCGGATTCGCCTTGACGGCGTAGCGAATCAACGCGCCCGGCAGCGCGGCCCGCAGTGTCTGGAAGTTACCGCGCACCCGGTCGAGATCGATCCTCAGATAGGGCGTCTCCGGCACACGTCGCAGATTAGCGGCCTGCTCAGGTCGGCGGATGAGCCGGCAGCGAGAAGTGTTCGGGCGGCACTTCCGGACCACTCGGCGGCTGGGTGGCGAGCGGTGTCGTGATGCCGTCCATGACCTCGGTCATGTTGCCGGTGAGGAGTTCGAAGTTGAGCACCCCGTGCTGGAAATTCTGGGTGGTGCGCAGCGGCTCGTGGATTTCTGCGCTGGTGGGCAGCCCCAGCGGTCCGCGTTCATAGCTCTGCGCCGCCCAGGCGTCGTAGATCGCACCCCCGACCGGTTGGGCGCCGGTCCCGGGCGACCAGTACATGGCGCCCTTGGCGAACGTTGCGAACCGCGACCCCGCCGCGCCCTCGGCCTCGGGTGAGGTCGGAGCGCCCAGCACGCTGGTCATCCCGCCGATGGCCTGCCAGTGCTCGTAGATCGCACCACCTTCCAGCGCCTTGATCAGTTCCTCTGGCGGATCGTTGAAATGCGCTGCAATGTCTCTGATCTCGTCCATCAACGCGTAGGCGGCATTGCCCGGGCAGTCGGTGTTGCCGACGTCGCGGTGGGTGAAGATGGTCGGCAACTTCGCGACGGCGCCGCTGGGATAGGTGGTGTAAGAGCTGCCGGCCGACACCAGTTCCACGGTGCTTTTTGGGTCGACGTCGGCGATGCCCAGCCGCCAGCCCAGCAGTCGGCCGACGGCGCGGAGCTGCAACGGGGTGGGCGCCACGTCATCGAAGTTGCCGAGCATCGCCACACCCCAGGTGTCCTGGTTGAATCCGCCGGTATGGAAGGCCTCCACCGGCTTCGTCAGTCCGCCGGCACTGCCCTCGAAGACCTGACCGTATTTGTCGACCAGCGCGTTGTAGGCGATGTCGCACCAGCCCAGGGTTTTGCTGTGGTAGGTGTAGATCGCCTTGACGATGCCGGCCGATTCCAGCGGCGAGTAGTCGTTGCTGCCGGCGGTGTGGTGGACCACGGCGGCCCGCACGGCGCGGTCATATTGCGGGCTCCCGCAGCGCAGCGATTCGTCAGCACCCCATTCCGCGCGGCTGATGATAGGCGGCGCCTGTCCCGGCATGTTGACTCCGGTCGGCGGCGTCCAGTGGGTTTCCGCGGGGGCCCGCGGCGGTGAGATGAGTATCGCGTTGATGTTCTGGCCGAACGGTTGCTCTTTGGTCACCGGTCGATAGCCCAAGCCGGGCGCACCCGAGGTGGGCGGCGGCTGGGTCACCGGCGCATCCACCGGCCGGGTCACCGCGATCTGCACCGCGGTGGTCGTGCCGACGAAGACGGGGTCGGTGCTGCGCGGGTCCCCGGTGGCTCCGGCACCGTTGGGCGCCGACGTCTGGAACTCGGTCTGATACCAGGGACCCCAGGACCCGTCGGGCCGTTTGGCGCGCACCCGGGTGGACGAGCCGGCCAGATCTCCGGTCAACGCGACCAGCGAGAACGGGGTGTCCTGGGTGATCTCGCGCACCGTCACGCCGCCACCCAAGCCGACAAGCGGTCGCTCGGTCAGCTGGGTGTCGCGGGCCGCCGCGGGCGGCTGCGGTCCGGTCGGGGGACGCATCAATACCCAGGTCACGATGACAACCGTCGCCAAAGCTGCAGTGAGCAGCATCGTCGGAGCGCGACCGCGGGGCACCAGGCGATGTTACGTGTGTGTCTGGTGTTTCATATGAGGCGACACGGTGTGGAGGCCGAAAACCTGTCGACGGCACCGCAGAGGAACTCCGCGGTGCCGTCCAGCGACAGGTTCGTAGGGATTAGACGGGCGGAGCTTCCGGCACGATCGCCGCGGGCACAGCCACCGGCGCCGCCGGAGCGGCTGCCGGCAGTGCGGCCGCCGCGGGAATGCCCGGCACGGCAGGCACCGCTGGTGCCGCGGCAGCGCCGGCGGCTGCCGGCAGTGCCGCGCCGGCAGCGGGCAGCGCCGCACCGGCAGCCGGTAACGCCGCGCCGGCAGCGGGCAGCGCGGGTGCGCCAGGCACGGCCGGGATGCCGGGCAGCGCGGGTGCCGCACCGGCCGGGGCTCCTGCGGCACCACCCTGGACGCCCTGCATGATCGCCGGCATCACCAGACCCTTGAGCAGGTCGATCGCCTGGCTGGCGCCCAGCTGGTTGGCCGCCTGCATCAGGTCGTTGACCAGGCCGCCGCCGCCACCGCCACCACCACCGCCGCCCGAGCCGACCGGGCTGAGCGGAGTCAGGCCGCCGCCGCCACCGCCCAGACCCGAGGTGTCACCAAGGATCGGGTAGGTGCCGTCCGCGCCCGGGTCGAGGCCGACCGGGGTGGTGATCGGAACCTCGCCGGTGCCGGTCGCCGGGCTCAGCGCCGATGGGCTACTCAGGCCCGGCGCCACTCCGGTGGGGCTGGTCAGCGCCGGGTTGACACCCGTGCCGGTCGCCGCGGTCGGCGCCGGCAGCGTGGTACCCGGCAGCGCCAACGAGCCGGGCGTGCTGGGTGTCAGTGCGGTGCTGGGCGACAGGCCGGGGCTGGCCAGCCCGGGACTGGTCAGGCCACCGCCGCCGAGGCCGGGACTGGCCAGGCCCGGAGTGGTCCCCAGGCCGGTGGTACCCAACCCGGTGCTGGCGGCACTGGTGCCGCCCAGCGCGGGAACCGGAGGCAGGTTCACCCCGAACTGGGACAACCCCTGCGAGAGGGCGCCGATCAGTTCGCTGGGCAGGTCGGCGACGTTCGCCGCCCGCTTGAACTCGTGGTGTTCCACCGGTTTGCTGTCGGCGGTCGACTCGTAAACGAGGAAGTAGGCACACGGACTTGCGACGGCCAGGGCGGCGACCGCGCTCATGGTCTTCGAGAGCTTGCGTCGGCGTCGGTTCGGCACGGAAGTCTCCTCAATCTGGATTATGTGGAGTCGGGTCGTAGACCCACACGACCGATGGTACGAGTGAGAATGCTGTGACTAGAGTGGCGAGACCGAATCGTGAGGTGAGTGGTTCACAGGTGTGACGTTCGACCGACGTCTGGCCTCGTATCCTCTGATACCTGGGAAAACCGGGAGCCCCCCGCCCGCCAAATCGGGTTTTGGCTGCGAGGTCCGATACCCTAGGCAACCGATGACTTCTCCTTCAGGTCGCTATGACCTCTATGTCGTCGGCTCCGGATTTTTCGGCCTGACGATTGCCGAGCGCGTGGCTACCCAACTCGACAAGCGGGTTCTCGTGGTCGACCGGCGCCCGCACATCGGCGGTAACGCCTATTCAGAACCCGAACCGCAGACCGGGATCGAGGTCCACAAGTACGGGGCGCACCTGTTCCACACCTCCAATAAGAAGGTGTGGGACTACGTGCGACAGTTCACCGAGTTCACCGATTACCGGCACCGGGTGTTCGCGATGCACAACGGGCAGGCCTACCAGTTCCCGATGGGGCTAGGCCTGGTGTCGCAGTTCTTCGGCCGTTATTTCAGTCCCGAGGAAGCCCGGAAGCTCATCGCCGAGCAGGCGTCCGAGATCGACACCGCCGACGCGCAGAACCTCGAAGAGAAGGCCATCTCATTGATCGGCCGGCCGCTCTACGAGGCGTTCGTGAAGGGCTACACCGCCAAGCAGTGGCAAACCGACCCGAAGGAGCTGCCGGCGTCGAACATCACCCGGCTGCCGGTGCGCTACACCTTCGACAACCGCTACTTCAGCGACACCTACGAGGGCCTGCCGGCCGCGGGCTACACGGCGTGGTTGCAGAACATGGCCGCCGACGACCGCATCGAGGTCAGGCTGAACACCGACTGGTTCGACGTCCGTGACGAACTGCGCGCGGCCAACCCGGACGCACCAGTGGTCTACACCGGCCCGCTGGACCGCTATTTCGACTACGCCGAAGGCCGACTCGGCTGGCGCACACTGGATTTCGAGGCGGAAGTACTGCCGATCGGCGACTTTCAAGGCACGCCGGTGATGAACTACAACGACCCCGACGTCCCCTACACCCGCATCCACGAGTTCCGTCACTTCCACCTCGAGCGCGATTACCCGACCGACAAGACGGTCATCATGCGCGAGTACTCCCGGTTCGCCGGGGACGACGACGAGCCCTACTATCCGATCAATACCGAGGCCGACCGCGCCCTGTTGGCCGCCTATCGTGCCAGGGCGAAGTCCGAGACGGCGTCATCGAAGGTGCTGTTCGGCGGACGCTTGGGCACCTATCAATATCTGGATATGCATATGGCCATTGCCAGCGCTTTGAGCATGTACGACAACGTCCTTGCGCCGCATCTGCGAGATGGCGCCCCGCTGATCGAAGAAGGCGCCAAATGAGTGCCGTGAGCCTGCTGTCGCGCATCATCCTGCCGCGACCGGGTGAACCCCTCGACGTCCGCAAGCTCTACCTCGAGGAGTCCACCACCAACTCCCGTCGCGCGCACGCGACCAGCCGCACGTCGCTGGAGATCGGCGCCGAGTCCGAGGTGTCGTTCGCGACGTACTTCAACGCGTTCCCGGCCAGCTACTGGCGGCGCTGGTCCATCTGCCCCGCCGTGGTGCTGCGCGTCGAACTCGTCGGAACCGGACGTGTCGACCTCTACCGGACCAAGGCCACCGGGGCGCGGATCTTCATCGAAGGTCGCGAATTCGCCGGCAGCGAGGACCAGCCCCAGGTGCTGGAAATAGAGGTGGGACTGCGGCCGTTCGAAGACGGCGGCTGGATCTGGTTCGACATCACCACCGACACCAAGGTCACCTTGGTCAGCGGCGGCTGGTATGCGCCGATGCCGGCCCCGGGCACGGCCAACATCGCCGTCGGGATTCCGACGTTCAACCGGCCGTCGGACTGCGCCAACGCGCTGTCCGAGCTCACCGCGGATCCGCTGGTGGACGAGGTGATCGGCGCGGTGATCGTGCCCGATCAGGGCACCCGCAAGGTGCGTGACCACCCGAACTTCCCGGCTGCGGCGTCGAAACTCGGTGCCCGCCTGTCCATTCACGACCAGCCCAACCTGGGCGGTTCCGGCGGCTACAGCCGGGTGATGTACGAGGCGCTGAAAAACACCGACTGCCAACAGATCCTGTTCATGGATGACGACATCCGCATCGAGCCGGACTCGATCCTGCGGGTGCTGGCGATGAGCCGGTTCGCCAAGGGCCCGATGCTGGTCGGCGGCCAGATGCTGAACCTGCAGGAACCCTCGCACCTGCACATCATGGGCGAAGTGGTCAACCGGTCGAACTTCATGTGGACCGCCGCGCCGCACACCGAATACGACCACGATTTCGCCGAGTACCCGCTCAGCGACAAAGAGGACAAGAGCAAGCTGCTGCACCGGCGCATCGATGTCGACTACAACGGCTGGTGGACCTGCATGATCCCGCGGCAGGTGGCCGAGGAGCTGGGCCAGCCGCTGCCGTTGTTCATCAAGTGGGACGACGCCGATTACGGGCTGCGGGCCGCCGAGCACGGCTACCCGACCGTCACCCTGCCCGGTGCGGCGATCTGGCACATGGCGTGGAGCGACAAGGACGACGCCATCGACTGGCAGGCCTACTTCCACCTGCGCAACCGGCTGGTGGTCGCGGCCATGCACTGGGATGGCGACATCTCCGGCCTGGTCCGCAGCCACCTCAAGGCGACACTGAAACACCTTGCCTGCCTTGAGTATTCGACGGTGGAGATCCAGAACCGGGCCATCGACGACTTTCTGGCGGGACCGGAGCACATCTTCTCGATCTTGGAATCGGCGCTGCCCGAAGTGCACCGACTGCGCAAGGCCTACCCGGATGCGGTGGTGCTGCCGGCGGCCAGCGAACTACCCGCGCCGCTGAACATGACCAGGGAGATGAAGCCACCGGTGAACCCGGTGACCATCAGCTACCGGCTCGGCCGCGGGATCCTGCACAACATGAAGGCGGCCGACCCGGCGCACCACGTACGGCCCGAGTACAACGTGCCCACCCAGGACGCGCGCTGGTTCCGGCTGTGCACGGTCGACGGCGTCACCGTCACCACCGCCGACGGGTGCGGCGTGGTCTACCGGCAGCGCGACCGGGCCAAGATGCTTTCGCTGCTGTTCCAGTCGATCCGTCGGCAGCGCAAGCTGGCCCGCCGATTCGACGAGATGCGCCGGGTCTACCGCGAAGCATTGCCGGTGTTGTCCAGCAAGCAGAAGTGGGAGACGGTGCTGCTTCCCAGCGGCGCGGCGGCCAGCCAAGAGCCCAGACATGGCTGATTCCGCGGAGTCACCGCGCGGCGAGGTTGCCGCGATGGTGGCCGTTCAGTCGGCGCTGGCTGACCGCCCCGGGGTGCTGCCCGTCACCCGCGCGATGTCGCACTTCGGCGAGCACAGCCTCGGTTGGCTGGTGGTGGCACTGCTCGGGGCAATCCTGTCCCCGAGCCGCCGCCGGGAGTGGATCCTGGCCGGCGGCGGCGCCTTCGCCGCCCACGCGGCCGCCGTCCTCGTCAAGCGGGTGGTACGGCGCGAACGGCCGCACCACCCGGCGGTCGCGGTGAACGTCGGCACGCCCAGCCGGCTCAGCTTCCCTTCGGCGCACGCCACTTCGACGACAGCCGCGGCGATCCTGCTCGGCCGGGTGACCGGTTTGCCGCTGCCCGTGCTGTTGGTCCCACCGATGGCGCTGTCGCGAATACTGCTGGGCGTGCACTATCCGAGCGACGTGGCCGCGGGTGTCGCGCTCGGCGCCGCGGTCGCCGGACTAGCCGTTCGGG
>NZ_LZMH01000037.1 GCF_001673635.1 Mycobacterium asiaticum | reverse complement strand
CCGAACCACTATTGAAGAACCCCGACGACGGAGCACCCGACGAATTACCAATACCCGGACCCGCCGGGATCGAGAACAACGGAATATCGATCGGACCGATAGTGCCGACGATGCCACCGTAAGTCGTGTAACCCGGGCCGCCGAGTGTGAAGACCAGCCGTGGTCCGTCGATCGTAATCATCGGAACGTTGATCGGACCGATGGTGCCGGACGTGTTGCTGAGAGCGCCCATATCGATCGCCCCGATGTTGAAGGGCGCAATGGTGATGGGCAATGTGCCACCGGAAATCGTTGTATTCACTGGGAATCGCATGCCGAAGTCCACGGGAATCTGCTCGATGCGGATCGAGTAGGAGACACCGGTCATGCCTTGGGCGTCGCCCCGCACGAACATCCCGTTGTTCATGTTGCCCGAGTTGCCGATACCGGTGTTGATGTTCCCGGAGTTGCCGATACCGGTGTTGAGGTTGCCGGTATTGAACCACCCGGTGTTGGTGTCACCACCGTTGAAATCACCACTGTTGAAACTGCCCGCGTTGAAGCTGCCGGTGTTATAGCTACCCCGGTTACCGATACCGGTGTTGAAATTGCCCGGATTGAACAACCCGGTGTTACCGATACCAGAGTTACCGATCCCGGTGTTGTAACTACCGGTGTTGAACAACCCCGAGTTACCGACCCCGGAGTTCGAAATGCCCTTGAGGTCAAAGCCGGAGTTGGCGATCCCGACATTGCCGTCACCGGTGTTGAAGAACCCGATGTTGTTATCACCGGTATTACCGAACCCGATATTGCCCGTACCGGTATTCCCGAAAATATCGGTGACCGCCGCTTCGGCCGTAGCGGGGTTCAGGCCGTGCGCCAGCAGGTTGCCCAGGTTGGTAGTGCTCAACAAGCTGCTCAACGCCTTGCTGCTGAGCAGGTTGCTCACCGCCGGGTTACGCAGCAGGTTGCTGACGGTCGGGCTGCTCAACAGGCTGGACACGCTGGGGCTGCTCAGCAGATTGGCCACTGTCGGGCTGTTCAGCAGGGTGGTGACGGTCGGACTGCTCAGCGCACTGGTCAACGCCGTCGTCACGGTCGCGCTATTGAGCAGACTGTTCAGCCCCCCCGAACCCGACAGGCCCGCCACCAACGCCTGCAGACCACCCGAACCGCCCAAGCGACCCCAGGCACCCGATCCAAAACCGTTGCGTCCCAACGCTCCCCAACCACTGGCCGCAGCCGCTCCGCCGGTCGGTACCCCACCGAGCTCATGCAGACGCAGGTTCGCCAGACCACCAGTGCCCGACTGCAGGCTGCGCAACACACCGGCAAAATCGAACCCACCCAACAAACCGCTCAACCTGGCGCTGACCGCACCCAGACCCGCCCTAAGGCCACCGGAATTCAGGCCGCCGGCCAAACCGGACAACTCCGCCACCACAGCCTTGACGAAGCCACCCACCCCGCCCGACGCGCCCAGGGGCACCCTGGCGAACGGCGTCAACGCCGCCGCCGCCGCCGAAGCCCCACCGTGATAACCCAACATCGCCACGATGTCCTGAGCCCAGAACTCCTCATAGGCCGCCTCGGCCGCCGCGATCGCCGGCCAGTTCTGGCCGAACAAGTTCGAAATCGCAAGTCTTACCAGGGAATTGCGATTGCCGGCGATGAGTGCTGGGTGCACGACCATCGACCGCGCCGTCTCAAACGCCGACACCACCGCCCGCGCCTGCGCCGCCGCCTGCTCAGCCGCAACCCCCGCCGCACTCAACCACGCCGTATACGGCGTAGCCGCCGCCGCCATCTCCAGCGCAGCCGGGCCCTGCCAAGCGTCGTTGACCAGACCCGAGGTCACACCCTCGAAGAACGACGACGCCGAACCCAACTCAGCAGCCAAACCATCCCACGCCGACGCGACCGACGCCATCGGCGCCGAACCCGCGCCCAACAGCATGTTCAGGGAGTTGATCTCGGGTGGCAAGGTCAGAAAACTCACCGGCTCAATCCTCTTCCTAACATTTCAGATAATCGCTGTTCGACGGGTGTGGAGTATTGCCTGGTAGCCGTGGCTGAGTTCTCAGGTGCCGCTTGGACCGGTGACGCCCGCAGAGCCTGGGGCACCGCCGGTACCGGGAACGCCTGCAGCACCGCCGCCGCCACCCGTACCGGGGACGCCGGCTGCCCCGGTGCCACCGTCGGGGCCGCCGCCCAGGCCGGTTCCTCCCGTGCCGCCGTTGGTGTGGTTTCCGCCGGCACCGCCGTTCGCGCCGTTGCCAGCCCCTCCACCGATGCCGGTGCCCGTCGGGGTGCCGCCACCGCCGCCGCCACCGCCTTGTCCGCCCTTGCCGGAGTTCCCAGCGTCACCGCCGACGCCGCCGCCGTTGCCCGCGCCGCCGGTACCGCCGGCACCGCCGATGCCGCCCGAGCCTGCTGCGCCGGCATCTCCGCCTTTACCACCATTCATGTTGGTGCCAATGCCATTGCCGCCCTTACCGCCGGTACCCGACAGGCCGCCCTCGCCGCCTTGCCCGCCATTACCACCGCCCGCGCCTGCGGTGGTGTCGGTGCCGGCACCACCGGTACCGCCGGCGCCACCAGCACCGCCGGCACCGCTAACCCCACCGTTGCCACCCAGGCCGCCAGGCTGGCTACCGCTGGAACCTTGACCGCCAGTGCCACCGGCACCGCCGCCTCCGCCCTTACCGCCGGCGCCACCGTTGCCGCCTTCACTCGCGGCGCCGTCGGTGCCGCCGCCAGTCGCGTTGCCACCGGACGCGCCGTTGCCGCCGGTACCACCCACACCGCCGGCGCCACCGGTTCCACCAGCGCGTGCGTCACGGTTGGCGGCCGTGTTGCTGTTCTGGCCATTCCCACCGTTGGCACCGGCGCCGCCGTCCCCAGCCTGGCCACCGTTGCCCGCGTTACCCGCCGCACCACCTGACTGACCGTCGCCGCCGGCACCCGCGGCACCACCGGCGCCACCGTTGCCACCCGTGCCACCGGCGCCACCGTTGCCACCGGTCGTACCGGTAGCAGCTCCACCGGTACCGCCCGTAGAGCCGACGCCGCCCTGGCCACCGTTGCCACCACCACCACCGTTGGTGGTTGCGGTGCCGGTACCACCGGCACCACCGGCGCCACCGGTCCCACCAGCGGCACCGTTACCACCGGTACCGCCGTTGGTGCGGTTGCCGGTGCCGGTACCGCCGGTTCCAGCTGTCCCGGCGTTACCGCCCGTACCGCCGTTACCGCCGGTGCCGGCCGTGCCGTTGTTGCCCAGCGTGGCCGTACCCGCGTCACCGCCCTTGCCGCCGGCGCCGCCGGCGCCGCCGGCGCCGGCATTGCCGCCGGTGCCGGCGGTGCCATTGGCGGTGCTGGAGTTGGCGCCGGCAGCACCATTACCGCCCTGGCCGCCCTTGCCGCCGTTGCCGGCGTTGCCGCCATTACCCGCGTCACCTAGGACAGATCCGCCAGCACCGCCGGCGCCACCGTTTCCGCCCGCGCCGCCGGCCCCGCCAACGGCGCTGGCGCCGCCCGTGGTGCCGGTCCCGCCGTTGCCACCGCTGCCGCCGTTACCACCGTCACCGTGGGAACCGCCAGCACCACCCTTGCCGCCGTTGCCGCCATTGGCGCCGGTGGTGTTCGCGGCGTTGTCAAAGCCGTTGCCACCGTTACCGCCGTGGCCGCTGTTGGTGGCATCGGCGCCGTTAGGGCCGTTGTTGCCGGTGGTCGAGCCGGTGCCTGCCGCGCCACCGATCCCGACGGCGCCTGCGTCACCGCCCTTACCGCCATTGCTGCCGTTGATGTTGCCCGCCGTGCCGTTGGCACCGTCGCCGCCGTCACCGCCAAGGCCAGCTGCACCACCGGCCCCGCCGTTTCCGGCAGCACCCGCGGTGCCTGCGGTGGCTTTACCACCGTCACCGCCGGCACCACCCTCGCCGCCGGCACCGCCCTTGCCACCAGCACCGCCAGCCGTGTTCGGGTTCGTCGAGTCGGTGGCATTGCCGCCCGTACCGCCCTGTGCACCAGCGCCACCCGTACCGCCAGCACCGCCGTTACCGGACACCGTGCCGCCGGCACCGCCGTTACCACCGCGACCACCGAAGCCGCCGGCAACGGCGTCGCCGCCATTACCGCCCGAGCCGACCCCGGCCGCGCCGGCCTTACCCATCAGGCCGGCGCCACCGGTGCCGCCTGCGCCACCATTGCCGTTCTGTCCGGCATCGCCACCATCACCGCCGGCGCCGCCGCCGGCCTGGCCGATACCGCCGTCACCACCGGTACCACCGTCACCAGATGTCGCACCACCGGCGCCGCCGTGGCCTCCGACACCACCGATACCCGAAGGCGATTGGCCAAGGCCACCGGTACCACCGATGCCGCCGCCACCGGTCGCGCCGCCGGCGCCACCGGTGCCGCCCGCACCACCGTTGCCGGCCTTCGCTCCGCTGTCGCCACCCTGACCGCCGGCGCCGCCGGTACCACTGCCGTCGCCGGCGCCACCAGCACCGCCGGTACCGCCGCTACCCAGCGACCCGCCAGCGCCACCGTCACCACCGACGCCACCGTTCGCGTTGGAGCCCGCTTCAGCCGCAAAGCCCTTGCCACCGTCGCCGCCGTCACCACCGGTAGTGGCCGCAGCGCCCGTGCCACCCTTGCCACCGGCGACTGAGCCGGAGCCGCCGGTACCGCCAACCCCGCCGGTACCCGGGTCACCACCCTGACCACCGGCACTGCCGTCGATGTGGGCTACGGTGCCGGCGGCGCCGTCACCGCCCTTGCCACCGAGACCGGCCGCACCACCATTACCACCGGCGCCACCCACGCCGACTGTGCCCTTTCCTGGGGTAACCGTGCCGCCGTTGCCGCCGTCACCACCCTGGCCGCCCATGCCGCCGTCGCCGGCCTTACCACCAGCCAGAGTCGGGTCGACCGAGTCGACACCGTGAGCGCCGGTACCGCCCTGTCCGCCGACCCCGCCGAGGCCGCCGGCACCGCCATTACCGGATGTCGAGCCGCCGGCGCCGCCGGCACCACCCTTACCGCCGACGCCGCCGGTCCCGCCGGTTTCGAATTCGGCAAGACCGGTGACGCCCTTGGCCCCGGTACCGCCGTTGCCGCCGGCGCCACCGTTACCGACCGAGCCGGCGGCACCGCCGGCGCCACCCTTCCCGCCGGCCAGGCCGCTTGCGGTCGGGTCGCTGTAGCCATCGCCGCCGGCGCCACCGTTGCCGCCACTGGTCGCCGCAGCGCCGCCCGTTCCGTCCGTACCACTGGCCGAGCCGAAGGTGCTTCCCTTTCCGCCGGCCCCGCCGGTGCCGGGGTTTCCACCGATACCGCCAGCGCCACCGTCGAAGTGGGCAGCGGTGCCGTTCGCGCCATGACCACCGTTACCGCCCAGCCCGGCCGCACCACCCTTACCACCGTCACCGCCGACGCCCAGGTTGCCGAGCGGGTTCGGCGCGTTGCCGCCCTTACCACCGGTGCCGCCCTGCCCACCGGCCCCGCCGTTTCCTCCGGTGCCGGCGATCTGGGACGGGTTGGTTGCGTCGGCGCCGACCGCGCCGGTACCGCCCTGCCCGCCGATGCCGCCGGCACCGCCGTTACCGCCGAAGCCGGCTTTGGTCCCTGCCGAACCGCCGTCACCGCCGCTGCCGCCGTTGCCGCCGGTCCCGCCGGCACCACCACTTTGGGTCGGGTCGGTACCGGTGGCGCCGATAGCACCCTTACCGCCGACGCCGCCGTCACCGCCGTTGCCGACAAGACCTCCGGCACCTCCGGCACCGCCGTTACCGCCGTTCGCGCCAGGGACGATGGCGTTCCAGCCGGCGCCACCAGCACCGCCGTTGCCACCCGTCGTGGCCGCGGTCCCTGCCGCACCGGAGGCGGCGACGCTGGTTCCGGCGCCGTTCACGCCGCCGGTGCCACCGGCGCCGCCGGTGCCGGGGTTGCCACCCTGGCCGCCGGTACCACCGTTACGCACAATCTGGTCGCCGGCCCCGCCGACGCCGCCGTCACCGCCGATGCCGGCCGCGCCGCCCTGTCCGCCCGCGCCGCCTGCGCCGGTGACACCACCGGTGCCACTACCCAGCGCGGCTCCACCGGCCCCGCCGGCACCTCCGTGGCCTCCGGCACCGCCATTGCCGCCGAGGCCGCCGGCACCGCCGGTGGCCCCAGCGACGGTTGCGTCGGCTCCCGTGGCTCCGGCGCCACCCGAGCCGCCGAGACCGCCGATACCGCCTTCGCCGCCGTTGCCGCCGTTACCCGACACAGAACCGCCGCGGCCACCGGCACCGCCGACGCCACCGGTACCGCCGACTGCGCCCGTGCCGCCTGCCGCGCCCGCGGTAGCCCCGTTCGCCCCCGCGGCGCCGGCCACTCCGGCACCGCCCGCACCGCCGTTACCGCCGTTGCCCGTCGCGCCGCCGTCGCCGCCGGCACCACCGGTCCCGCCGACCTGGCCCACGCCGCCCTTGCCGCCATTGCCGCCGGCACCGCTGCCGTCACCGGAGCCTCCAGCCCCGCCGGCACCTCCGTGCCCGGCCACACCGGCGTTGCCACCGTTGCCGCCATTGCCGCCGGTGGCGTTCGACCCGCCCTCCGCGTTGAAGCCCGCGCCGCCGATGCCGCCGTTGCCGCCACTGGTGGCCGCGGCTCCGGCCGCGCCATTAGGCCCGCCCAGGGAACCCGCGCCACCCAGGCCGGCAATGCCCGGGTTCCCACCCTGCCCACCGGCGGCGCCGTGGATGTTTCCAGCCTCGCCCGCAGCGCCGGCGCCACCGTCACCGCCGAGTCCGGCCGCACCGCCTTGACCGCCCGCGGCGCCGGCCCCGAACATGCCGGTGCCACCTGCGGCGCCACCGGCGCCGCCGTTGCCGCCGTTACCTCCGGTGCCACCTGCCTGGCCTACGACGGCGCCGTCCGCGCCGGTGTAGCCGACGCCGCCCGCGCCGCCCACGCCGCCTGCCCCGGCGGTGCTGAACATCGCACCGCCGTTGCCGCCCCTACCGCCTACGCCACCTTCACCGCCGTGGATGCCCAGCACCTGGTCGCCGGCACCGCCGGCGCCGCCGGTTCCGCCCACGCCGCCGGCGCCGAACATCCCAGCGTTTCCGCCGATACCGCCCGCACCGCCGGTCAGACCGGGGCCAGCGCCGATACCACCCGCGCCGCCCATGCCGCCGTTACCGAACAGCATCCCGCCCGAACCGCCGTTACCACCGGTCGCCCCGGCGCCACCGGCCCCACCAATACCGCCGTTACCGAACAGCCCAGCGGCCCCGCCGTTACCGCCGACCTTGCCCGCTGCGCCGGACCCGCCGGCGCCACCGTTGCCCCACAGCAAACCGCCGTCACCGCCGTTAGCTCCCGTCCCTGCAGCCCCGTCGACTCCATTGCCGAACAGGGGACGCTGGAACATCGCCTCCGCGGGGGCGTTGATCAGATCCGTCACGGCTTGCAGCGGCGAGGCGTTGAACGCTTCGGCCGTCGCATAGGCATTCCCCGCTGATGTCAGGGCCTGGATGAACCGCTGATGGAAGGCCTCCGCCTCCTGAGTCAGCGCCTGGTAGCTCTGCGCGTGCGTACCGAACAGGGCAGCGATGGCGGCCGAAACCTCGTCGCGAGCCGCTGGGACCAGCGTCGCTATCGGGCCGGCCCACGCGCCATTGGCGGTGCTGATCGACGTGCCCAGACTTTCCAGGTTCGCCGCCGCAGCAGCGAGCAAGTCCGGGGCAGCCACCAAATACGACATCGCTGAAACTCCTGTGGTTCATGGCAGATGGGGGTCACTCGTTTGGGGAATGTACATGCCGATCGGAAAGAATCGCCAGATCTGAGAACAGAAATTTCTTAATTTTTCTGAGACGGGATCGGCGCGCCCCGTTAGGTAGACGCCAGACGAAGTTTGCCATATCCAGACTGGCACCAGTGGATCCATTCAAGCGCCCAATTCACACTGTTGACATTTATACAATAGTGCTCGTGTTTTTTGAAATAACCTGCGCTGCAACATCTTTCGGAACTATACGCTTAGGTATGGAGCACATGCTCCCTACTGACACGCTGTCAGTAGGATTGGAAGTTCCTATGAGTTAAGTCGGCTAACTCTAGTCAGATTGCGAACTAGGAACGGAAGCTCCAAGTTTGCTGTGCGCCATCACGGCCACACCAGAGATGCAAGTTTTGTCATACCGGAAGTGACACTTCTCGCTCGGAGTGTCACGCGACCGTGTCGCGCCCGATAGCCGGTCCGCTACCGCCCGTATCGGCGATTGCGCATGCTGTAGTCGCGCAGCGCGCGAAGGAAGTCGACGCGACGGAACGCGGGCCAGTGCGCCTCGGTGAACCACATCTCCGAGTAAGCGCTCTGCCACAGCAGGAAACCGGACAGCCGCTGCTCCCCCGAGGTCCTGATCACCAGGTCCGGATCCGGCTGGCCAGAGGTGTAGAGGTTCTCGGAGATCCCCTCGACGGTCACCGCTTCGATGAGTTCTTCGGCCGTCGCCCCATTGGCAAGGTGCTTGCCCAACAGCGCCCGCACCGCACCGACTATCTCCTGCCGCCCGCCGTAGCCAACTGCGACGTTGACGTGAAAGGTGGCGTTGGCCGGCGTCGAGTCGACCGCGCCCCGCAACCGGCGGGCGGGTTCCTCGCCCAGCAAAGCCAGATCACCGACCGTTCGAACGCTCCACTGGTTGGCCGGCGCGCAGATCTCTTCGACCACATCGGTGATGATCTCGATCAACGCGGACAACTCTTCTGGGTCGCGCTGCAGGTTCTCCGTCGACAACAAATAGACGGTCGTCATCTCGATGCCGGCTTCCTGGCACCAGCGCAGCATCTCGGCGATCTTGACCGCGCCCATCCGGTAGCCGACGCTCACGTCCTCATACCCGAGGCTGCGCGCCCAGCGCCGGTTACCGTCGCACAGCACTGCAATGTGTCGGGGCAGTTCGGATCGGGAGGCCGCCAATCCCTGCCGAAGACGCAGCTCGTACAGCCGGTACAACGGCTCCTTTAGCCGCGGCGGGATGATCTCCACGAAGATCAACCCTACTGTGACCCAGACCGATTACCGGGCCGGATTCTGGGCAATCTCACGTCACGTCGCTCAGCCCACTTTCAGACAATCCCGCTAACCTAAATCCAGACAACTCACCGGTATTCACAGGATGGGGCCCACGACACAGATGAGCAGCCAGACCAGCACGCTCACCAGCGCAGAACCGGAATCTCACGGCACCTCGCCCGGCGAGACCGCGCAAAACGCCGCCCGCCAGATGGTCGAGGGCGTCGCCAAAGTCCTGACCAAGCCCCGCTTCCGCGGCTGGATCCACGTGTACTCAGCGGGCGCGGCGGTGTTCGCGGGCGCCTCGCTGATCGCGGTGTCTTGGGCGCTGGATTCCACCAAGGCCGGTCTGGCGACGATGCTCTACACGTTCGCCACCATTCTCATGTTCTCGGTCAGCGCCACCTACCATCGGGTCAACTGGAAATCCGAGACGGCCCGCAAGTGGATGAAGCGTGCGGACCATTCGATGATCTTCATCTTCATCGCAGGCAGCTACACGCCGTTTGCCCTGCTGGCATTGCCGGGCCACGACGGACACGTGGTGCTCGCGATCGTGTGGGGCGGGGCGCTGGCCGGGGTGACGCTCAAAATGCTCTGGCCGTCGGCGCCACGCTGGGTCGGCGTTCCGCTGTACATCCTGCTCGGCTGGGTCGCGGTCTGGTACATCGGCCCGATCCTGCACAACGCCGGCGTGACGGCGCTGGTGCTACTGATCGTCGGCGGTGCGCTGTACAGCATCGGCGGAGTTCTGTACGGGCTGCGCTGGCCCGACCCGTGGCCCAGGACGTTCGGCTTCCACGAGTTCTTCCACGCGTGTACGGCGATAGCGGCGATCTGCCACTACATCGCCATGTGGTTCGTGGTCTTTTAACTACAGCTGGGTAACGTCCGCGGGAGACCAGTAGGCCTTCATCGCGGTGACCTTGCCGCTGCCGTCGAACACCATGGTCTCGATCGGCTCGATGCGCATTCTGCTGTTCCCGGCGCCGATGGTCAGCCGGAAGTGGAACGCTGCCTCGTTGCCCGAGACGCGCAGCGTGACCAGTTCACAGTGCCGCTCCATGCCGGTCACCGCGGCATAGAAGCCGCGGATGGCCTGGACGCCGATATGTACCTCGCCGCCCACCGGATCTTCCAGCGTCGCGTCGTCGGCGTAGAAGGCGGCCAGCTCGTCGGCGCTGCCTTCGCTAACCGTCGCGATGTAACGGTGAACGGTGTCGGTGATCGTTTGCGCCCGGTCGGCGGCGTTCGGCATGAAACGCACGCTACTACCCGGGCACTCCCAAGGCGGCCGCGAGTCGGTCCGCGCTGGTGACCGGCAAGTCGCAGGTCCGGCCGCGGCACACATAAGCTGCGTCGGCCCCCTCCACCCGGGACCGTCCGGCAAGCAGCGGCAAAGAATCCGGCGCACCGCCCACGACGATCGCCCCGCCCGGGGCCAACCGTCGCGCGTCGGTCAGCAAGGATGACGGCCCGGCGCAGGCGACCGCGATCTGCAGCGGTCCCCGCACCGCGGCTTCGGCCACCGCCAGCCAGTGCCCCGCCGATCGCGGGGCGCGTGCCAACAGCACCGAGTGCGCTTCCAGCGTGAACCCGACCAGCTGTAGGTACCGTTCGACGCGCGCGCCGTCGACCAGGTGCGCGGCCGTCAGCAGCGCCTCGGCGATCGATGATGCCCCCGACGGCGTCGCCCCGTCCAGCGGGTCGGCGGGGCGCAACACCAGCTGTTCGGCGTCATCGGCGGTGTCGTACCAGCGACCGGCACGCTGCGGGTCGCTGAAGTGGCGCACGGCGGTATCCAGCAGGTCGGCGGCGGCCACCAGCCAGGAGTCCTCGGCACTGAGTTGATACAGCGCCAGCAACCCGGTGGCGAGCATCGCGTAGTCCTCCAGGATCGCCGCGCTCTCGCCCACCGTCTCGCCCAGGCTCGCGCGCCGTAACCGCCCGTCCACGAGGTGCCGGTCCAGCAGCGTGGTCGCGCAGCGCCGTGCGGCGCCGGCCAGCTCGGCATCGTCCAAGGCGACACTGGCCTCGACGAGCGCGGTGATCGCCAGCCCGTTCCAGGCCGTCACCACCTTGTCGTCGCGGCCGGGCTGGGCTCGGTCACCCCGAGCGGTCAACAGGCGGGCGCGGATGCGGTCCAGTCGTTGGGGGTCGTCGGGTTCGTCGCGCAACTGCAGCACCGAACTGCCGTGCTCGAAGGTGCCCGACTCGGTGACTCCGAAGACCTGCGCGGCCCAGCCGCCGTCATCCGCCCCCAGGACGTCGGTCAGCTGCGCCGGCGTCCACACATACGTGGACCCCTCGCGGCCATCGGCGTCAGCGTCGCGCGACGAGGTGAAGACGTCGCCGTCCGCGAGGTCGTCCAGCAGAAACCGGGCGGTCTGCGCGGCGACCCGGCGGGCCAGCGGATCCCCGGTCCGGCGGGCCCAGTGCGCGTAGGAACGCAGCAACAGGGCGTTGTCGTAGAGCATCTTCTCGAAGTGCGGAACCACCCACTGCTCGTCCACGCTGTAGCGGGCGAAGCCGCCGGCCAGTTGGTCGTACATGCCGCCGCGGGCCATCGCGTTGCCGGCGCGGGTGACCGCCTGCAGGGCCGCGGCGGACCCGGTGCGCTCGTAGTGGCGCAGCAACGCCTCCAGCAGCGCCGACGGCGGGAACTTGGGTGCCCGGCCGAAGCCGCCATGGACGGTGTCCTGGTCGCGCAGCACGGCGGCGACGGCGTGATCGCACAAGTCCGGTGCGACGTCGGGGCCGCCGGCGGGCAGTCCCGATGCCATCGAGCGCAGTTCGCCCGCTATCTGGTCCGACGCCTGCTCGACCTCGCCACGGCGCTCCCGCCACGTGTCGCTGATAGCCGAGAGCAATTGCAGGAAGCTGTCTTTGGGGTAGTAGGTGCCGCAAAAGAACGGCCTGCCGTCCGGGGTGAGGAAGCAGGTCATCGGCCACCCGCCCTGACCGGTCAATGCGACGGTGGCGTTCATGTAGACCGCATCGATGTCGGGGCGCTCCTCGCGGTCCACCTTGATGCAGACGAACCCGGCGTTCATGGCGGCGGCGACCTCGTCGTCCTCGAACGATTCGTGCGCCATCACGTGACACCAGTGGCAGGCGGCGTAGCCGATGGACAGCAGGATCGGCAGGTCGCGCGCCGCCGCGTTGGCAAGCGCCGCCGACGTCCACTGCTGCCAATGCACCGGGTTGTCGGCGTGCTGGCGCAAGTAGGGACTGGTGGCCAGCCCGAGGGTATTGGTTCCGGCCGGGTCAGCCGGACTCATGCGTCGACCCAGGTGGTCGGGTTGATCCGTCGCCCCCCGGTATTTCGCGATCGACCCCGTCCACCGCGTCCGTCCCGTCGTCGGCGGCCTGGTCCGGCTCGGGGTGCTGACGGTCGAACGATTCGGGAACCTTCTTCAGTTGCTTGTTCATCGAGCGGACCAGAAAGAAGGTCGCCACGATCAACAGCACCACCACGACCAGCCCGATGGGACTCGCCTTGCCGAAGTCCGGACCGTTGTTCTTGGGCGGGCCCTCAGCAATCACGGTGATCAGAAAATGATTCACCCTTGCTCGATCCCTTCGAACAGATCCTTCTCGGGCGGGGCAGCCGGAACGCGCGAGCGGGCCAGCTCGAATTCCTCGGTTGGCCACAGCCGCACCTGCCACGAGATCGGGGCGGCGAAGAACTCGGCGTTCGGGTCGATCTGGGTGGCGTGGGCGAGCAGCGCATCGTCACGCTGGCCGAAATACGCCGAGCACTCGACTCGCGTCGTCACCCGCTTCTCGAAGTGGTCATGCTCGGGAAGCCAGTGCTTGAGCCACTTGTCGAACGGGCCCTCCTGCCCGTGCTTGGCGAACTCGTCCTGGAGCAGCTGCATCCGGGCGCGCAGGAAACCGTGCACGTAGTACAGCTTGGACACGTTCCAGGGCTCCCCCGCATCGCGGAAACGGTAGTAGTCACCGGCCGCCTCGTACGCCGCGACGGACACCTCGTGGCAGCGAATGTGGTCAGGGTGCGGGTAGCCGCCGTTCTCGTCGTAGGTGATCATCACGTGCGGCCGGAAGTCCCGCACCACGCGGACCAGCGCCTCGGTGCAGCGCTCCAGGGGCTCAAGGGCGAAGCAGCCTTCGGGCAGCGGTGGTGGTGGGTCGCCCTTGGGCAGTCCGGAGTCGACGAAGCCCAGCCAAGTGTGCTCCACGCCGAGGATCTCGGCCGCCTTGGCCATCTCGTCGCGGCGGATCTCATGGATGTGTCCGTGCACGTCAGGCAGGTCCATCGCAGGGTTCAGGATCTCGCCGCGCTCCCCGCCGGTCAGGGTCACCACCATGACGCGGTGGCCCTCGTCCGCGTACTTGGCCAGCGTCGCGGCGCCCTTGCTGGACTCGTCGTCGGGGTGGGCATGCACCGCCATCAATCGCAGTTTGCTCACGTGCTCCCTCGTCCGTTCGTTGGCCGCCCACCGACCCTGTGCGTGTTCCCTATAATTCCAGTTCTCCAATACCCCACAAATCCCGAGGGCATGACAGAAGACTCGATCTCGCGTCCGGAAGCGCGTTACGGCCGCAGCGGCCTGTCCCGCAGAGACCGCCGCCGCATCGCCATCGGACTGACCGGCGTGGTGCTCGTCGCGGGCATCGGCATCGCGATTGTGGGTTACCAGCGAATCGGCACAAGTCCGGTTTCCGGCACGCTGGCCGGCTATCAGGTGGTCGATGATGAGACCGCGTCGGTGACGATCAGCGTCACCCGGGAAGACCCGTCGCGACCGGTGGACTGCATCGTCCGGGTGCGCGCCAAGGACGGCAGCGAAACGGGCCGTCGCGAGGTGCTGGTTCCGCCGGCCGGCCAGGGCACGGTCCAGGTGACGACAATCGTCAAATCCACCAAGCCGCCGGTGATGGCTGACGTATACGGCTGTGGCACAGACGTGCCCGGATATCTGCGGCCGTCCTGACCGCGAACTGCGGATATGTCAGTCATCAACTGTTTGCGCGGTGGTAACATAGATGAATGCACGGTCCTGCGGGGACCGTGTATTGCTGCATTAATGGCCCGTGGGAAGAACTGGAGTGGCAGCAGCCGGGTTGGGGACCCGCAACTACGCCCGTTAACGGGATCCGATACTTGCGCGAACACGCGGAACGACACACAAGGAGCGCCACGAGATGACGGACACTCAGGTGACCTGGTTGACCCAGGAGTCACATGACCGACTCAAGGCCGAACTCGACCAGCTGATCGCGAATCGCCCGGTGATCGCCGCCGAAATCAATGATCGCCGCGAAGAAGGCGATCTGCGCGAGAACGGCGGCTACCACGCCGCCCGCGAAGAGCAGGGTCAGCAGGAGGCCCGCATCCGCCAGCTGCAGGACCTGCTGAACAACGCAAAGGTAGGCGAGGCGCCCAAGCAGTCCGGCGTGGCGCTGCCCGGTTCGGTGGTGAAGGTGTACTACAACGGCGACAAGTCGGACAGCGAAACCTTCCTGATCGCCACCCGCCAGGAGGGCGTGAACGACGGCAAGCTCGAGGTCTACTCGCCCAACTCGCCGCTGGGCGGCGCGCTGATCGACGCCAAGGTCGGCGAGACCCGTAGTTACAAGGTGCCCAGCGGCAATACCGTCGAGGTCACCCTGGTCAGCGCGGAGCCGTACCACTCCTGAGCGGGTTTCCCGCGAGCAGACGCAAAAGCCCCCTCACGCACGGCGTGTCGGGGGCTTTTGCGTCTGCTCGCGGAGGTTAGGCGAGTGCCTGCTCGAGGTCGGCGAGCAGGTCGGCGACGTCCTCGATGCCGACGGACAGCCTGACCAGATCGTCGGGCACCTCCAGCTGCGAGCCGGCGGTCGAGGCGTGGGTCATCGCGCTGGGATGCTCGATCAGCGACTCCACCCCGCCCAGGGACTCGGCCAGGATGAAGATCTCGGTCTTGGCACACAGCTTCTCGGCCGCCGCCCGCCCGCCGGACATCCGCACCGAAACCATGCCGCCGAACCCGCTCATCTGCCGGGCGGCCACCTGGTGACCGGGGTGTCCTTCTAAACCGGGATAAAGCACGGCGCTCACCGACGGCTGCTCGGACAGGAACTGGGCGACGGCAGCGGCGTTTTCGCTGTGCCGCTGCATCCGCAGCACCAGCGTCTTCAACCCGCGGATGGTCAGGTAGGCGTCGAACGGTCCCGGCACCGCGCCCGCCCCGTTCTGCAGGAAGGCGAACGCCTGATCCAGTTCTTCGTCGTTGGTGACCAAGGCGCCACCCACCACGTCAGAGTGCCCGCCGATGTACTTGGTCGTCGAGTGCAGCACGATGTCGGCGCCGAGGGTGAGCGGCCGCTGCAGTGCTGGCGAGGCAAAGGTGTTGTCCACCAACACTTTTGCGGTACTGTCCGCGCCCAGCTGGGCGATGCCGGCGATGTCGGCGATGGACAGCAGCGGGTTGGTCGGCGTCTCCACCCAGATCAACCGGGTGCGCGGTGTGATCGCACCGCGCACCGCGTCCAGATCCGACAGCGCCACCGGCGTGTACTCCACCCCCCACTGGGAGAAGACCTTGTCGATCAGACGGAACGTGCCGCCATAGGCGTCGTCCGGAATCACCACGTGGTCGCCCGGTCGCAGTATGGAGCGCAGCACGCAGTCGGTCGCCGCCATGCCGGAACTGAAGGCGCGCCCGAAAGCGCCCTCCTCCATCGCCGCCAACGACGCCTCCAGCGCCGAACGGGTCGGGTTGCCGGTGCGCGCGTACTCGAACCCGCCGCGCAGGCCGCCGACGCCATCCTGTGCGAAGGTGCTGCTGGCGTAGATCGGGGTGTTGACGACGCCGGTCGCCGGGTCCGGACGGTAGCCCGCGTGGATCGCTCTGGTGGCCAGTCCGGTGCGGGTGAAGTCTTCAGTCATCGACGGTCAGCCTAGTCCGATGACGATGCGGTCCGCTCGCACCGAGCGGACCGAGGAGGAATCGGACAATCAGGCCCCGTCCGATGACGATGCGGTCCGCTCGCACCGAGCGGACCGAGGAGAAATCGGACAATCAGGCCAAGTCCGATGACGATGCGGTCCGCTCGCACCGAGCGCGCCGCCCCGCCTCAGAGCGGCAAGCAGACCGTTGTCATGATCTTATCGGCCAGCGTCTGACGCTTCTTGTCCCACAACGGGAACAGGAAACCCACGTAGCAGATGATGGCGTCGACGAAGTGCGCGATCTGGCGCACCAGCGACATCCCGAAGCCCAACGGCTCCCCGCTGACCTCGCTCACCACCTTGAACTTCATGATCGTCTTGCCGATGCTCGACCCGGTGGTGCCCTGCTTGTAGCCGTAGTTCCAGACCACATAGGCCAGGATCGCCAGCGATGCCAGTCCCTGGGCCAGGAACCCGATGATCGAGTCCTGGGTGTAGCAGTACTGAGCCACGTCGTACTGAGTGACGCTGGTCGTGCAGGACTCTTGCTGGGTCACCATGGCGATCACCCATGCAATGCCATAGACAACGACCACCGGCGCGTAATCGATGAGGAACGCCAGCACCCGGGTCAGCCACGGCGTGTAGGACTCGGTGGGCAATTCCTTGATCGCCGGTCCCGGCGGTGGTGGCGCATATCCGCCGGCCGACGGGGGCGGCGGCGGGTAGCCCCCTTCCGGCGGCGGAGGAGGAGGCGGACTCGAGCCGCCCGCCGGCGGAGGGAATCCACCGGACGAGCCTGGCGGCGGAGGCGGGGGCGGATACGAACCGCCGGGCGGCTGATCGGTCATGGGGCAACCTTCCAGAACGGACTAGCTGAACTAAGGCGCATACAGTACCCGAGCACCGAGACGCAGGTCACAGCGATCAGCGTCGCCGCGTTCCCTCCGACAGGAAGCCCAGCAGGTCGTATCGGGTGATCACGCCGACGGGCTTGCCCTCTTCAACCACCATCAGCGCGTCCGAGTCGCGCAGCGCCTTACCGGCCGCGCTCACCGATTCGCCCGCCCCGATCAGCCGCAGCGGGGGGCTCATGTGTTGGGACACCGCGTCGGCCAGCTTGGCCCGGCCCTCGAAAACCGCCGACAACAGCTCGCGCTCGGAGACGCTGCCGGCGACTTCACCGGCCATCACCGGTGGCTCGGCACCGACCACCGGCATTTGCGAGACCCCGTACTCGCGCAGGATCCCGATGGCGTCACGCACGGTTTCCGACGGGTGGGTGTGCACCAGGTCGGGCAAAGCGCCGGACTTGCGCCGCAACACGTCACCGACGGTGGACTCCGCGGTCGAGCCGTCCAGCGGGCTGCGCAGGAACCCGTACGACGACATCCATGCGTCGTTGAAGATCTTGGCCATGTAGCCGCGGCCGCCGTCGGGCAACAGCACGACGACCAACGCGTCCGGCCCGGCCTGCTCGGCCACCTTGAGCGCGGCGACGACGGCCATTCCGCACGAGCCACCGACCAGCATCGCCTCCTCACGGGCCAGGCGCCTGGTCATGTCGAAGGAATCCGAATCCGAAACGGCGATGATCTCGTCGGGTATCGACGGGTCGTACGCCGCCGGCCAGAAGTCCTCGCCGACCCCCTCGACCAGATAGGGCCGGCCGGTGCCGCCGGAGTAGACCGAGCCCTCGGGGTCGGCGCCGATGATCCGCACCCGCCCGTCGGAGACCTCTTTGAGGTAGCGGCCGGCGCCGGTGATCGTGCCGCCGGTGCCGATGCCGGCGACGAAGTGAGTGACCTTGCCGCCGGTGTCCGCCCAGATTTCCGGGCCGGTGGTCGCGTAGTGACTCGCCGGCCCTTCGGGGTTGGAGTACTGGTCCGGCTTCCACGCACCGTCGATCTCTCGGACCAGCCGGTCTGAGACGCTGTAGTAGCTGTCCGGATCCTCGGGCGGGACCGCCGTCGGGCACACCACGACTTCAGCACCGTAGGCGCGCAACACATTTCGCTTGTCCTCACCCACTTTGTCGGGGCACACAAACACGCATTTGTACCCGCGGCGCTGCGCGATGAGCGCGAGGCCGACGCCGGTATTGCCCGAAGTCGGTTCGACGATGGTGCCGCCCGGCTTGAGCGCTCCGCTGGCCTCCGCGGCGTCGATCATCTTGACCGCGATCCGGTCCTTGGAGCTGCCGCCCGGGTTGAGGTATTCGACCTTGGCGGCCACGGTGCCGGCCCCTTCAGGGACGACGGAGTTCAGGCGAACCAGCGGCGTGCCGCCGATGAGGTCACTGAGGTGCTGGGCGATTCGCATGCGCCTATGGTCTCAGGCGCTTGCGGGCGGTGCACTTGGGCCGACCCCTGCGGGCACCGATTCGCTAGCCGGTGGCCTCGCGGATGTACTCACCGATCTGGCGCAGTGAACGAATCGCCTCGGGCAACAACGGCGCGGCAACCTGGAAGTCGTGCACTTGGCCCGGCCAGACTCGAACCTCGGCGGGTACACCGGCCGCGGCCAACCGGGTCGCCGCCAACTGCGCGTCGTGCAATAGCACCTCGGAGCCGGACACGTGAATCAGCGTCCGCGGCAGCCCCGGCTCGATGTGATCCAAGGGCTCATAAATTTCCTCCGGCTTACCGTCCACCTTGTTTTTAGCGGCACAGCTAGCAACCAATTCGCCGAGGGCATCAAAAGCCTTTGAGGGGAACATCGCGTCCGTTTTGATGTTCGGATGCGATTGCTTTTGTTCCTTTGCCAGCTGCAGCAGTGGCGAGATGGCCACCAAGGCCGCCGGCTCCTCACCTTCGCGCTGCAACCGCTGCGCGAGGGACAGCGCGAGGTACCCGCCGGCGGAGTCACCCGCCAGCACGATCTGGTCCGGGTCGTAGCCCAACAGCCGCAGCCAGCGGTATCCGTCGTAGCAGTCGTCGAGCGCCATGCCGATGGAATGCTTGGGCATGAGGCGATAGTTGACGACCAGGATCGGCGCGTCGGCAAACTTTGACAGGGCCTCAACCAATCGGCCGTGCGAGTTTGCTCCACAAGTCAGGAACGCACCACCGTGCAGGTAGAGAACCACCCGGCGCGTGCCGTCCGCCGGCAACACGCCGGCCGCCCGAACCAGCTGTGCGCAGGCGTTAGGCAGCGACACCTCCGCCCTGACGGTGTTGGTCGCCGGAAGCAGCACGCGGGCGGCATGGTCGATCAGGCCCCACGGCCACGGCAGGCTCGGAACGTAGCTGCCTACCGCCAAGACCGGTCGGATCGTCATGCGAGACGCAAGCGCAGCTAATCGTCCGGCGACAGTGGGTCCGGACTCGAGAACCTCGACTGGCGCGCCGTCACTGATGGCGAACCTGCGGGCTTCAAGTCTACGAGCCTTCAACGCGTCGCGCGGGCGAATGGCGACTCTGGGTGCGCCAGATACCTCACTTGGTGCAGTCATGCTCAACACTTCCTACGCCGTTGTAGTCCGATACAGCATGTGACGAAGAAGCCGAGTGGTTGGTTCAGCGTCCTCGAAAACTTAGCTTGACAGTCCTTTACCCACTCAACATTCGATTATTCGCTTTTGATACCGCATCTGTTTCACACCGTAACCGCTTTGTTCTTCAGCTACCCCCGAAATCAGCACAACGGTCCTAAACTGGTGTCCGTGGGCATGCACGTGCCGCGGCGTTCAACGATCGCTTTGGCCACAGCGGGTGCTCTCGCCTCGACAGGCTCGGCCTATCTGGGCGCACGCAACCTGCTGGTTGGTCAGGCGATCCATGTGCGCACCGTGATTCCGAAGAAGTGGGAGGCGCCGCCGCGCGCCGACGGCGTGTACTGCCGCGGCGGCGGGCCGGTGGAACGGTGGCGCAGTGGGACTCCGTTCGATCTGCACTTGATGATTTTCGGCGACTCGACGGCCACCGGATACGGCTGCGCCACCGCCGAAGAGGTGCCGGGCGTGGTCCTCGCCCGCCGGCTCGCCGAGCAGACCGGCCTACGAATCAGGCTGAGCACCAAGGCGATCGTCGGTGCGACGTCCAAGGGCGTTTTGGGTCAGGTCGACGCCATGTTCGTGGCGGGCCCGCCACCGGACGTCGCCGTCATCTTGATCGGCGCAAACGACATCACCGCGCTCAACGGAATCGGGCCGTCGGCGCAACGCCTAGGGCTTTCGGTGCGCAAACTGCGTAATCGCGGCGCGGTGGTGGTGGTTGGGACCTGCCCAGATTTCGGGCTGATCACCGCGATACCCCAGCCGCTGCGCTCGGTGGCGCGCACCCGTGGCCTGCAGCTGGCTCGAGCGCAGGCGGCGGCGGTCCGAGCGGCCGGTGGAGTACCGGTGCCGTTGGCGCATCTGCTGGCCCCGAAGTTCCGGCAGATGCCTGATTTGATGTTCTCCGACGACCGCTATCACCCGTCGGCCGCCGGCTACGCCGAAGCCGCCGACCAGCTGCTGCGGGCGCTGTATGAAGCGCTGCCCGAGAAAATCGGGACTCCGCTGCCGGAATTGCCCGACGCTGTGCCCGTGACGAGCGCCCCAAGCAGCCGTCGCGCGTTGGCCGCGAAGCTGTGGCGCCGGCCGGTGGCGACGGGCGCGGCGGCCGCCGCTGCGTTGACTTAAACCCTCGGGCTAGGCTCGGCTTCGCCGCATTCATATGGAGGAGCCGTCATGCCGGAAGCCGTCATTGTTTCAACTGCCCGCTCGCCGATCGGCCGCGCCATGAAAGGCTCGCTGATCAACATCCGGCCCGACGATCTGGCCGCACAGATGGTGCGTGCCGCCCTGGATAAAGTGCCGGCACTCAACCCGCACCAGATCGATGATCTGATCATGGGATGTGGCCAGCCTGGCGGCGAATCGGGCTTCAATATCGCCCGCGTCGTCGCGGTGGCGCTGGGCTACGACTTCCTGCCTGGCACCACCGTCAACCGCTACTGCTCATCGTCCCTGCAGACCACTCGGATGGCCTTCCACGCGATCAAGGCGGGTGAGGGCGACGCGTTCATCTCCGCCGGTGTGGAGACGGTGTCGCGGTTCGGCAAGGGCAACGCCGACGGCTGGCCGGACACCAAGAACCCGTTGTACGACTCCGCGCAGGAACGCACGACCGCCGCATCGGCGGGCGCCGAGGAATGGCATGACCCGCGCGCCGACGGGAACCTGCCCGACATCTACATCGCGATGGGTCAGACCGCGGAGAACGTCGCCCTGCTGACCGGCATCAGCCGCGAGGACCAGGACCACTGGGGCGTTCGCAGCCAGAACCGGGCTGAAGAGGCGATCAAGAGCGGGTTCTTCGAGCGCGAGATCGCCCCGGTCACCCTGCCGGACGGAACGACGGTCACCACCGATGACGGACCGCGGGCCGGGACGACGTACGAGAAGATCAGCGAGCTGAAGCCGGTGTTCCGGCCCAACGGCACGGTGACTGCGGGCAACGCCTGCCCGCTCAACGACGGCGCCGCCGCCGTTGTCATCACCAGCGACACCAGGGCCAAGGAACTCGGCCTCAAGCCGCTGGCGCGCATTGTCTCCACCGGCGTCAGTGGACTGTCTCCCGAGATCATGGGTCTGGGCCCGATCGAGGCGTCCAAGCAGGCGCTGGCCCGCGCCGGCATGTCGGTCAATGACATCGACCTCTTCGAGATCAACGAGGCCTTCGCGGTGCAGGTGCTTGGCTCCGCGCGTGAACTGGGGATCGACGAGGACAAGTTGAACGTCTCCGGTGGGGCGATTGCGTTGGGCCACCCGTTCGGCATGACCGGCGCGCGGATCACCGCCACGCTGCTGAACAACCTGACGACGCACGACAAGACGTTCGGTTTGGAAACCATGTGTGTCGGCGGTGGCCAGGGCATGGCGATGGTGATTGAGCGGCTGAACTGATCTTTAGCGGCGTTGACTCTGCGTTGGCGGCGGCGAATGTCGAGTAGCGCGCGCCGTCAGCGCAGAATCAACGCAGGCGATGGCAGCCCACGCGACCCCACACCCACCCACACACACACCAAAGAAAAAGCCGGCACGCAAGATGCGTGCCGGCTTTGCCCGTAAGGAACTAATCGTTCTGCAGATAGCTGAGCAGTCGCAGAATCTCCAAGTACAGCCAGACCAGCGTCACGGTCAGTCCCAGCGCGATACCCCAGGCGGCCTTCTCCGGCGCGCCGGCGCGGATCATCTGGTCGGCCGCGTCGAAGTCGATCAGGAAGCTGAACGCGGCGATGCCGATGCACACCAGCGAGAAGATGATCCCGATCGGACCGGCGCTGCGCAGGCCCAGGCCCTCGCCGCCGCCGACGTGGAACATCGCGAGCACGAAGTTGCCGAGCATCAGAACCAGCACGCCGAACATCGCAGCGACCAGCATCCGGGTGAACTTGGGCGTGACGCGGATGGCACCGGTCTTGTAGACCACCAACATCCCGAAGAAGACACCAAGCGTGCCCAGTACAGCCTCGCCGATCAGCACGCCCGCGTTGGCGGAGCCGACCGAGAAGTTGGCCAGCACGAATGAGACGGCACCCAGGAACAAGCCCTCGAGTGCGGCATAGCTCAACACGATCGCCGGGTTGTCCTGCTTGCCACCGAAGGTCGCGATCAGCACCAACGCCAGGCCGCCGAATGCACCCACCAGGGTGAGCGGCATAGCCAAGCTGAGGTTTGTGGCAACCAGGAAGTAGGAAACAACGGCCGTCACCGACAGCATGGCCAGCGTCAAGCCGGTCTTGGTGACGACGTCGTCGATGGTCAGCGGCCGCGAGACCCTGCCCTGCTGGTAGGGGGCATAGGGGTCGGCCGGATAACCGGTCTGCACTCCTGTGCCGAATTGCGCATATCCGCCCGCCTGCTTAGGCAGCGAGCGAAATACGGGGTTACTTGTCTCCCGCACCGTCGGATCCTCTCTTAGATGCTGTGGCTTCGAGCTGTGCGAACAACTGCTCAACGATCAGTGGTCCGCCCGAGTTCCCAGCGGAGCTGCTGTTTTTCTGGTGGTCCAGCACCTTCCTACCTCGTCTGGATCAACATAAACCTTAGCCCCGCGGGCATCGCCGAGCGAGTCACGATCTAGATTGCACGTCAAACTCATGGGCAGCTTTCACCGAACCCATGGACGGATTCCGGCGAGGGGAGACGAGGCGTGACTGGGGCCGTAACAGGGGAGTCCGACGAAGTCCTGACCAGGGTCGAAGGCAATACCGGTTACATCACCCTGAATCGTCCCAAGGCCATCAACTCGCTGAACCAGACGATGATCGACCTGCTCAGCGCGGTACTGATCCGCTGGGAGCGCGACGAATCGATCCGTTCGGTGGTGCTCACCGGAGCCGGTGAACGCGGACTGTGCGCCGGCGGCGACGTCGTCGCCCTCTACCACAGCGCGCGCAAGGACGGGGTCGACGCCCGCCGGTTCTGGCGCGACGAGTACCTGCTCAACGGTCTGGTCGGCCGGTTCGCCAAGCCGTACGTGGCACTGATGGACGGGATTGTGATGGGCGGCGGCGTCGGCGTCAGCGCGCACGCGAACACCCGGGTGGTGACCGAGACGGCAAAGGTCGCGATGCCCGAGGTGGGCATCGGTTTCGTCCCCGACGTGGGAGGGACGTACTTGCTCTCCCGCGCGCCGGGCAAGTTGGGCCTGCACGCCGCGCTGACCGGAGCGCCGTTCAACGGCGCCGACGCCATAGCGTTGGGATTCGCCGACCACTACGTGCCGCACAGCGACCTCGATGCGTTCGCCGCGGCGGTCGCCACCGACGGCGTCGAGGGCGCGCTGGCCCGCTATGCCGTCGAGCCGCCGCCGAGCGAGCTTGCCGCACAACGGGAATGGATCGACGAATGCTATTCCAAGGACAGTGTCATCGACATCATCGAGGCACTCAAGGAACACCACGCCGAGCCGGCCAACGAGGCCGCCAAGCTGATCGCCACCCGCTCCCCGATCTCCCTTTCCGTCACCTTCGAGGCGGTGCGGCGCGCCACGGACCTAGAAACCCTGGAAGATGTTCTGGTGCAGGATTATCGGACGTCTTCGGCGTCAGTGCGCTCGCATGACTTCGTGGAAGGCATCCGCGCCCAACTGGTCGACAAGGACCGCAATCCGAAGTGGTCACCGGCGGATCTGTCCGAGGTCACCGTGGCGGACGTGGCTTCCTACTTCGAACCGGTCAACGACGACTTGACGTTCTAGAGACGCATCGGAGAGGTAACCCATGGCATACGAAACCATCCTCGTCGAACGCGAGGACCGCGTCGGCATCATCACCCTGAACCGGCCCAAGGCACTGAACGCGCTCAACAGCGAAGTGATGAGCGAAGTCACCAGCGCCGCAACCGAACTGGACACCGACCCAGATATCGGCGCGATCATCATCACCGGTTCGGCCAAGGCGTTCGCCGCCGGCGCGGACATCAAGGAGATGGCCGAACTGACCTTCGCCGAGGCGTTCGGCGCCGACTTCTTCGCGCCCTGGGGCAAGCTGGCCGCCGTGCGCACCCCGACGATCGCGGCCGTCGCCGGATACGCGCTGGGCGGCGGATGCGAACTGGCGATGATGTGCGACCTGCTGATCGCCGCCGACACCGCGAAGTTCGGCCAGCCCGAGATCAAGCTCGGCGTGATCCCCGGCATGGGCGGCTCCCAGCGGTTGACCCGGGCCATCGGCAAGGCCAAGGCGATGGACCTGATCCTGACCGGGCGCACCATCGATGCCGCCGAAGCCGAACGCAGCGGCCTTGTTTCACGGGTGGTGCCCGCCGACGATCTGCTGACCGAGGCCAAAGCCGTGGCGAACACGATCGCGCAGATGTCGCTGCCGTCGGCGCAGATGGCAAAGGAGGCCGTCAACCGGGCATTCGAGTCGACGCTGGCCGAAGGGCTGCTGTACGAACGCCGCCTCTTCCACTCGACCTTTGCCACCGACGACCAGTCCGAAGGGATGGCGGCCTTTATCGAGAAGCGTCCGCCTGATTTCGGTCACCGATGAGCGGTTCCACCACCATCGCCACGGGCGAAGAAGCGGCAGACGACCAGTCGGCCGCACCACAGCAGGCCCAGACCCGGCTGGTCCCGGCTCGATGGTGGGTCCGGAATTACACCTACACCGGGACACTGCTTGGCCTGATTTTCGTCTGGCTGTCGCTGACCCCATCGCTGCTGCCTCGCGGCCCGCTGTTCCAGGGGGTTGTCAGCGGTTGTTCGGGGGCGATCGGCTACGGGCTGGGAGTGTTCATCGTCTGGCTGATCCGCTGGTTGCGCTCCCGCGACTCCACTCCCCCGGCGCCCGGCTGGGCGTGGCCGCCACTGATCGTGGTCGGGGCGATCGGGGTCGGGGTGATGGCGATCCGGTTCCACGTCTGGCAGGACGACGTCCGCGACATGATGGGCGTCGAGCACCTGAAGTGGTACGAGTACCCCTACACCGCCGCGCTGTCGATGATCGTGCTGTTCGCCCTGGTCGAGATCGGCAAGTTCGTCCGTTGGCTCATCAATCTTCTTGTGGCACAAGTGGACCGGATCGCGCCATTTCGCCTTTCGGCAGCCATCGTGGTCATCGGGCTGATGGTGCTGACCGTCAGCCTGCTCAACGGCGTGGTGCTCAAATTCGCGATGCGGTCCATGAACGACACCTTCGCCTCGGTCAACAACGAGATGGACCCCGACATCGCGCCGCCAAAGACCAAGCTGCGCTCGGGCGGTCCGGAGTCGATTGTGTCGTGGCAGTCGCTGGGTCATCAGGGCCGCATCTTCGTGGCCGGCGGGCCGTCGATGAAACGGCTGACCGACTTCAACGGGACCCCGGCCATGGAACCGATCCGGGCCTACGCCGGGCTGGATTCCGCGACCGGCATCGACGCGGCGGCCGACCTGGCCGCACGTGAACTGATGCGGACCGGCGGCCTGCAGCGCGCCGTCGTCGCGGTGGCCACCACCACCGGCACCGGATGGATCAACGAGGCGGAAGCCTCTGCGCTGGAGTACATGTACAACGGCAACACCGCGATCGTCAGCATGCAGTACTCATTCCTGCCGAGTTGGTTGTCCTTCCTCGTCGACAAGGAGAACGCACGGCACGCCGGTCAGGCGTTGTTCGAGGCGGTCGACAAGATGATCCGGCAGATGCCGGAGTTCAAGCGGCCCAAACTCGTGGTGTTCGGCGAGAGCCTGGGGTCGTTCGGCGGCGAGGCGCCGTTCATGAGCCTCAACAACGTGCTGGCCCGCACCGATGGCGCCCTGTTCAGCGGCCCCACCTTCCAGAACACCATCTGGACCCAGCTGACCAGGACCCGTGACGCCGGTTCGCCGGAGTGGCTACCGATCTACGACGACGGCCACAATGTCCGGTTCGTCGCGCACCCGGACAATCTGGACCGCCCGAAAACGGAGTGGGGCAAACCCCGGGTGGTCTACCTGCAGCATGCGTCCGACCCGATCGCGTGGTGGACGCCCGACCTGCTGTTCAGCCAGCCGGACTGGTTGCGGGAGAAACGCGGCTACGACGTGCTGCCGCAGATGCGCTGGATTCCGCTGGTCACGTTCCTGCAGGTGTCCGCCGACATGGCCGTGGCGGTCGACGTGCCGGACGGCCATGGGCACCGCTATGTCGCCAACGTGGCTGACGCCTGGGCGGCTGTGATGTCGCCGCCCGGCTGGACACCGGCCAAGACCGAGCGGCTACGCCCGTTGCTGCACGCCAACGTGACGCTGGAAGGCTCCTCGGGCGACAGCTCCGCCGGAGGCTAGCGTCCCACCGGCTCGAGCTCGCGCAGCACATCGGCGGCGGCCAGCGCGTGGTATCCGCCGATCACGTCGGTGGCGCGGTGCAGGCCCAGATCCAGCAGCGCCGCCGCCGCCAGACTCGAGGTGTAGCCCTCCGAACAGAGGATCACCCATTCGACGTCGTCATCTACCGCCTCGGGCAGGCGGGCCTCGCTGGTGGGGTCGCAACGCCACTCCAGCACGTTGCGTTCGATCACCAGCGCAGCCGGCACCTCGCCCTCGTGGGCCCGCTGCGCCTGCGGCCGGATGTCCACCAGCACCGCCCCGCGGCGTAGCGCCGCGGGGACCTGGTCGGCGGGCAGGCGGCGGTAGCGCCGCCGCGCCTGGTCCAGCACTCGGTCGATCCGGCTCATCATGGCCCTTCGGGTTGGTCGGTCAACTCGGTGCGCTGGCGACGCAACGTGTTGCGGTCGGTCACCTCGTAGTACGACATGGCGGTCAAGGGCGGCGAGTAGGCGTGCACGCTCAAGGTGGGCTCCAGCTGGGGCGTCGTCACCTGCACGGGCGCGTCGACGGGCCGGGGCGCCCACACCACGTCATGCACCCAGCCCAGCGGGAACCCGGCCTGATCGCCGGCATCGAGTCGCCGTCGCCGCAGTTTCCTTCCATCCCAGCGGAATTCGTTGAGCGATCCGGACAGCACGGTCAGCGCGCCCAGTGACCCGCCGTGGTCGTGCAGTTCGGTCGGATGGCCGGGAACCCAGCTGATCAGCCAGATGTCGAGTTCTTCGTCGCCGTGGATGCGGGTGAACCATCGTTCGGCGGCCGGCACGCCGCCGTCCGGCAGCAGGTGGTCGCAGCGGCCGCTGAGCACGTCGTCGGCGGCTTGATCGGTGGCGTGCAGCAAGTCGGGCACGCGCAACCGGGTCGGGCCCGGGGAGGGGACGGTCGGTGCGTAGCGAGGCGTGGCCAGGGAAGAGACAGCCATACAGAGAACTCCGGAGTGTGAAGCGGACAGGGCGAACGGCGGCGCGTCAGGGCCGACAACACTCGCAAAATCCGAACCACTCCTGCACGAATGCAGTGTTGCATAGATTGGGAACCATGCGCGGGCAGCGGCAATCCTTCCGGCGGGTGACTGTGCTGTTTTGGCTACTGCTCGTCCCGCTGAGTTTGTGGGTGGTGGCTGGGTGCTCGGAAGGCGGCAAAGGTGGCAGTGCCACTTCTTCGTCGGCACGTTCGTCCAGCGGCGGCGGTTCGCTGCCGGCGGGCGCGATCGGCGTCTCCCCCGGCGGCGTCACCACCCGGGTCGACGCGCCCGCGGAATCGACCGAGGAAGAGTATTTCCAGGCCTGCCACGCCGCCAAGGAGTGGATGGACGGTCAGGGCAGCACCGGGGAGGCGTTGATCGAGCCCTACCTGAAGATGGTTCAGGCCGCCGGATCGGGTGTTGCCGGCAGCTGGAACCAGCGGTGGGCGGACCTGTCGCCGGCGCGCCAGGCGGCGGTGATCGTCGCCGCGCAAGCGGCCGCCAACCAACAGTGCGGCTGAGGCCGAATTGGCCCCGTCGGGCAATTCCGATCAGGCGTGCATGAAAGTGTCGGCCGGGACCCCCGGACCGCGGTCCGCCAAGGGAGAATGAAGCAATGTCCGGACCGACCCCGCTTCGTCCCCGCGGCCCCGCTGGAACTCGTGTCGCGCTGGCGCTGGGCAGCGGAGGCGCCCGCGGCTACGCGCACATCGGCGTGATCCAGGAACTGCGGGCGCGCGGCTACGACATCGTCGGGATCGCCGGCTCGTCGATGGGTGCGGTGGTGGGCGGCGTGGAGGCCGCCGGACGACTCGAGGAGCTGGCCGACTGGGCGAAGTCGCTGACCCAGCGCACCATCCTGCGGTTGCTCGACCCGTCGTTGACCGCGGCCGGAGTACTGCGCGCGGAAAAGATCCTGGACGCGGTGCGCGACATCCTGGGCCCGGTCACCATCGAGCAGCTGAACATCCCGTACACGGCGGTGGCCACCGACCTGCTGACCGGCAAGTCGGTGTGGTTTCAGCGCGGACCGCTCGACGCGGCCATCCGCGCGAGCATCGCGATCCCCGGCGTCATTGCCCCGCACGAGGTCGACGGCCGGCTGCTCGCCGATGGCGGCATCCTCGACCCGCTGCCGATGGCGCCGATCGCGGCGATCAACGCCGACCTCACCATCGCGGTGAGCCTCAACGGCAGCGAGCCGGGTGCCACCCGCGACGCGGAACCCGGTGTCACCGCCGAATGGCTGAACCGGATGCTGCGCAGCACGACGGCACTGTTCGACACCAGCGCGGCCAAGGCTCTGCTCGATCGGCCTACGGCCCGAGCGGTTCTCGGTCGATTCGGTGCGACCATCCCGGACCTCGAAGACGACCCGGATCCGACGGGCGGACGGGATGACGTCATCGATGTGCCGGAGCTGCCGCGACTCGGCGGCTTCGACGTGATGAATCGGACCATCGACATCGCCCAGTCCGCGCTGGCCCGACACATCCTGGCCGCCTACCCGCCCGACGTTCTGATCGAGGTGCCGCGCACCACATGCCGCAGCCTGGAATTCCATCGCGCGGTAGAGGTCATTGGGACCGGCCGGACGCTGGCCGCCCGTGCCCTGGACGCGTTCGAAAGCTCCGACTTCGAGGACGAACCGCAACCCGCGATCGAGGGCTGATCAGCGCCCATCAGAGTCCCAAGAACCGCGCGACTGACTCTGCTTCCCGGCGGCCCTGCGCGCGTCCCGCTCTCGCCGAGCCGATGCGGCAGCGCGGATCCAGCGGGTTGGTGCCGAAGGCCGCCAAAGAGTCGTCGTCGGCGAACACCGTCAATGCCCGGCCGGCGCGGCTGGTTTGGAAGGTTGTGATCTCGGCGGCCGGGCCGGGTCCGAACGGCGACGGGGCATCCGCACCGGCGGGCACCAACACCACCGCCTCGTCGCAGTCGTTCGCGACGTCGACGTTGACGGTGCTCTTGACGCCACCGTCCATGAAGCGCCGATCGCCGATGGTGACCGGCGGCCATGCTCCGGGCACCGCACAACTGGCCGCGACCGCATCCACCAGGCCAACCCCGGATTCCCGGTCGAACACCACGAATTCGCCGGTGGCGGTATCGATTGCGGTGACCCGAAGCACCCGGTCGGGCCATTCGTGGGACGGCAGGCGCTGAGCGATCACGTCGCGCCGCACCGGTTCCGGGACGGTATCGGTAGCCAGCGCCACCGACCCGATGCGTTGCAGCCGCCCCTTCAAGTCGTCCGGCCCGCGCAACGCCTCCAGGAACAGCCCGGTGATTTGCTCGATGTCGACATTCGGGTCGATCTCCGCCGACGTCTCGTCGGTCTGCCGCTCGTAGAGCGCGTCCAGCGTCCAGCCGCTACCGAGTTGCGCCGCGACCGTGGACCCAGCGGACGTACCGACCAGCACATCGGACTCCACCAGCAACCGGGCGGCCTGCGGAATTTCGTCCGCGATGCCCCGCAAAACGCCTGTCTCCCAGGCAATTCCCGCTACCCCACCGCCGGCCAGCACAAGCGCTCGTCTGGTTGTCACGCTTGCTTACGTTACGGGAGGTGCCGCGTGCCCGGCATTGCGTGCTGCGCGCGAAAGACCGGCTGGCTCAGATCATCCCTGCGAATGAGGATCCGGGGCGCGTCGGGAAGCGCGATGCTGCGGCTGATGTTCAGGGCGGCCTCGACGTAAACGAGTTCGCCCGGATCGAGCAGGCACCAGCGGGGGTCGTCGTCCATCGGTTCGGTGGCGAACACCACCGACGACCGCTCGGCCAGCAACTCGCTCTGCGCGTGGATCCTGCTGGTCGACAGGTCGAAATCCGGGTCGCCGTCACGACGGCGATCCAACATGAACAGCTGATGGGTCTGCGGGTACCGCAGCGCCCACATCTGGGTGCCCATACACATCAAAATGTTGAGGGCGTAGACGGGGACATTGTCGGCGAGCCACCTGATCGCGTCCACCAAACCGGCTGAGACGTCACCGTTTTGAGCGCGAATGCCGGCGGTGATCAGCGCGAACACCCGCTCGGAGTCGGTTTGGCCCAATACCAGGTCCGAGGTGCCGAGTTCGCGAAGCCGTTGGTCGACGATGTCGAGGCCCTCGATCATGCCGTTGTGCGCGAAGAGCCTGCCGTCCTGCAGAAACGGGTGGGTGTTGCGCGCATCGAGCGAACCCGTCGTCGCGTACCGGACATGCGCGATGAAGGTAGTGCCGGTCAGTTCGTGCGCTTCGGTGGAGAACGTCGCGTCCTGCCAGGCGGCGATCGGCTCCTTGCGCAGCCGTGGGTGGCCGCGCTCGTCGAACACCCCGAGCCCGGTGCCGTCGGGATTCTTACGACTCTGCTGGGTCAGGCTGTCCGGAGCGTCCAGCAGCCAGAAGGTCGCGGTGACGACTTCCGTACCGGCGTGCAGACCGAAGAGGCGACACATGGTTTCAGTCCGCCTTCAGTCGACCAGTTGTGCGGACAACTTCTCCAGCACCACCCGCGCGTAACCCTTCCACATCTTGGCGAACACCGGCAGCAATGGCGCCGCGGTGGACGACTTCGGGTGCAGCGTCCACTGCCAGTTCACCCGGGTTCCGGTGCCGGCCGGGGTGAAGGACCACTTGCCGTCGACCGTGCTCACCAACGTCGCCAACGGCCCGGTGATGTCGGAAAGCGTGTACCCGAACGACCGCGGCGGGTCGAAGCTGGTCTGTGTCTCCTTCACTCGCCCGCCACCGACCATCACCAGGGTTCGGGTCTGCCCGGCCGGACCCCACTCGCCGCTCTGGTCGCGCACCTCCTTGATCGGCGGGATCACCCCATACCACTGCGAACAGATCACCGGCAGGGAGATCGCCAACGTTCCGGCGAACGCATCTTCGACGGAAACGGGTATCGCACGCCACTGCTCAACTACGACAGACCTTGCCATGATTGCCTTCTGATTCGGAGTGGTTGGATTCTGGAGACTCACCTGGACAGGTGCGGAGCGGCCCGGCCGGTGATGAGCGGCAGGTCGAAGAAGCTCTGGATGCCTGCCGGTGCCGCGCAGGTGGCGGGCACGGCGTTGACGCAGTGCGCGGCGGTCGCGACGATGCCCGGATTGCTGGTGAGCCCTTCCTCGACCGTTTCTGGCTGCCATCCCTTGACGGTGACGAAGGTGTCGGGGTTTCCCCGCACCTCGATCTCGTAGCGTTCCCCCGCCGGCTCGAAAGACCAAGGCGGGTCGAGGTTTTCCGATCCCATCAACCAGTTCACGGTGATCTGGACGACCGGGATGTCACCGGCCAGGGCCTCCCAGGTGAATCGGCGTCCGGCGACCTGCCCGGGCTCGATCACCCCGATCGGCGAGTTGATCGGGGCGGTTGCGACCGCCACCTCCTGGGACGGGCGAATCTCGGGGTCGGCGGCGAAACCCAGCTTGTCGACGATCAACCGCACCGACTGGAAGAAGCCGCCGTTTAGCAGTTTCTGCATAGGCCCGGTCAGGGCACTGTCCGGGGTGCCCCCGAAGCCCATCACATAGCGGAGCACGTCCGGGGCCCCGTAGGTCCGCAGGTCCGAAAACTCCTCGGCGCGAACGAAAGTGACGCCAGTGGACATCACCGAGAGCAGCAGCGGGAACAGTTCGGTGGCCGCGCCGGGCCCGATGCCGGCACCGTGCAGGGTGACGTTTGCGGCCTGGGCGGCGACCTCGAGCGGGGCGGCCTCCTTCTCGGTCGGGTAGAACCAGCCCAGCGGTGTGACCACGTTCTTGCCCGAGCGCAGCAGCGCGGCGACCTCGTCGACGCTGGGCAGCAACGGCGCGTAGATGACGGCGTCGGCGTCGAGCGCGAGGATCTCGTCGATGTTGTTGGTCGCGGTCACCCCGAGCGGCGGCCCGCCGATGAGGTCGCCGACGTCCCTGCCGCCCTTGGCCGGCGAATGCACCCAGCACCCAACGAGCTCGAGTTCTGGGTGCTCCAATACCCCTTTGATCGCTGCCGTCCCGACGGACCCGGTTGCCCATTGCACGACCCGAAGTGTCATGGTCACCTTTCTACCGCGAGCAGACGCTAAAGCCCCTGTTTCGGCACGAAACCGGGGGCTTTAGCGTCTGCTCGCGAGGGATGCGGCACCCCGGTTCGCGGTTAGTCAGGGGCCTAGTTGTGGGCCTGAGCGACATCGTAGGCCCCCTCGGCGTACCGAGACCGAATGGCTTTCTTGTCGTACTTACCCACGCTGGTCCGCGGGATCTCGTCGGCGAAAGCCCAACGCTCCGGCAACCACCACCGAACGACCTTGTCCGCCAGATACTTTCGCAGATCGTCGGCGCTGACGGCGGCACCCTCCCGGGGGATGACGACGGCCAGTGGGCGTTCCTGCCAGCGCTCGTCGGGAACGCCCACCACCGCGGCCTCGACCACGTCAGGGTGCGCGATCAGGCAGTTCTCCAATTCGACGGAGGAGATCCATTCGCCGCCCGACTTGATGACGTCCTTGGCGCGGTCGGTCAGCGTGATGAAGCCCCGCTCGTCGATGCGGCCGACGTCACCGGTGCGCAGCCAGCCGGAGTCGAACTTGGAGTCGTCGCTCACCCGGTAGTACGAGCCGGTGATCCACGGCCCGCGAACCTCCACCTCGCCCACCGCTTTGCCGTCGTTGGGCAGCACGTTGCCCTCGTCATCGACGATGCGGGTCTCCACCCCGCAGACCGGTTGCCCCTGAGTCACCCGGAACGCCCAATGCTGGTCCTGCGGGATGCCCGGCGGTGGCCAGGCCATGGTGGCCAGCGGCGAAGTCTCGGTCATCCCCCACAGTTGCCGGATCTGGACGTCGTGCTTGTCCTCGAAGGTGCGCATCAGAAATTCCGGGACGGCCGAACCGCCGCAGGCGACCATGCGCAACGAAGACATGTCGTGGCCCGGATTCTTCTCCAGGTGATGCATGACGTCGTTCCAAATCGTCGGCACCGCACCGGCAAGCGTGGGACGCAACGTCTCGACCAGTCGGATCAGCGACGGGGCGTCGAGGTGGCGGTCGGGCAGCACCAGGTCGGCGCCGGCCATCAACGCCGCATACGGCAGCCCCCAGCCATTGGCGTGGAACATCGGCACGATGGGCAGCAGCCGGTCGCTGGAACCAACCCCGATCCCATTGGTCGTACAGGCGGCCATCGTGTGCAGGAAGCTCGAACGGTGGCTGTAGACAACGCCTTTGGGGTTGCCGGTGGTCCCGCTGGTGTAGCACATGGCCGCGGCGGAGTTCTCGTCGATGGGCGGCCAGTCGAAATCGGTTGACTCGCCGTCGATTATCTCGCTGTAGCGCACCACAGTCTTACCGGCGTCCTGCAGCGGCGCGAGGTCACCGTCACCGACCGCGATCACGGTGTGCACGGTGTCCAGCTCGGCCAGCACCGGGGCCAACTGCTTGGTGAGCGACAGGTCGACCAGCACCACCCGGTCCTCGGCTTCGTTCGCGACGTACGCGATCTGCTCAGGGAACAACCGGATGTTCAGCGTGTGCAACACCGCGCCCATGGACGGCACCGCCAGATAGGCCGCCAGGTGCTCGGCGTTGTTCCACATGAAGGTGGCCACCCGCTCGTCGCCGGTTATGCCGAGGCGCCGCAACGCGTTTGCCAACTGCGCGGCTTGCAGACCCAGTTCCCGGTAGGTGGTTTGCCGGTAGCCGTCGTCGGTGGCGGTGATGACCTCGCGGGCACCGTGGACACCGCAGCCGTGCCGCATGATCGCCGTGATCGTCAGCGGATATTCCTGCATCGTGCTGTACATCGTGAACCGCCCTCACGCGTCTCGGCGCAGCACCTTTCGGCCCTGAGCCGAATGTTAGCGCCGTGCCACGCGATGCGGTTCATCGGGCCGACCGCCCGACGCGCGGCGCTAGACCAGGGCGGCGTCGTACTGCAGCAGGTCCGGCACGAACAGATCAGCCGACCGCTTGCTCTCCAGCGCCGCCTGCTCGAAACCGGAGTCGACGCTGTCCGCGATCGGCGCCACGGTGACCGCACCCGAGTAGTCGGCGATGTAGAGGTACTTGCCATCGCCGCTCTCGACGACGCACGACGGTTGTGTGCCGACCTTGACCGAGTCGATCACGTCCTGGGTCAGCGTGCACAGCATGGTGACGCTGTCGTCACTGACCAGGTATGCCCGCCGGCCGTCGGCGCCGATCGTCAGGCGGGTGAGCAGGCCGGTGATCTCGCCGATCTTGCGCGTGCTGGTGATCTTGTCGGTGCGGGTGTCCACCACGTCGACAGCGGCGAAGTCCGGCCCGGAGCTGGCGACGTACACCAGCCCGCCGTTGGGGCTCACCGCGACGTCGCGGACGGCAAGGCCGATGTCGATCGTGCTGAGGATCTTGGGCGTCGAGCTGTGCGGGGCAGCGTGCTGCTTGGCCCGGCGCCGCCAACGTGCGCGCCCGGCGTCCGCTTCCGGCCCCTTGCCGGTGTCTATGACCACCAGCTGGCCGCCGGCCGGTCCGTTCACACCGACATACAACCGGCCCCCGTCCGGACTGACCCGGACGCACTCGGTGGTGGTGCCCGGGATGGCGGCGATACCGATGATCTCGAACTGCTCGGTGGTGGTGTCCATGACGGCGACGTCGGCGCTGCGAGCGCCGTTGCGGCTGGCGTAGACGTGCTTGCCGTCCGCGCTCACAGCCAGGTCGCTGATGCTCAGCGCCACCGGGTGCGATCCGACGACGGTGTTGGTGGTCAGGTCGACGACCTGGATGACGTCGTAGGCGGGCGTCACGGTGGTGACGTAGGCGCGCCTGGCTGCCTCGTCGATGCCGATCGCGAAGGGTTCGTGCAACCCGAAGATGGTGTCGACCTCGCGGCAAGCCCGGGTGTCGATGATCGAGACGCTGTCGCCGCCGTAGTTGGTGACCATCAGCCGACGACCGTCGGGGCTCACCGTTATGCCGCTGATGGGACCCTGGTCGACTGTGATCTGGACGGCGACCGGGTGCTCGAGGATCTCCACGTCCCGGCCGTTCACATCGCGTTCGAGGCTCATACTGGCACCACCTTTGCTGTTTTCGGCGGGTCGCCGGAACGGGCAAACCGTGTCCGGGAAAAACGCACTTCAGCACCCTTAAAGCACCTGGAAAGCACCTGGAAAGCACCTTGGAGCTGTTCCGACCCGCGTTTTGCAACAATTTTAGCGGCACAATTCATAGCCAAAAGATTTCAAATTGGGCAGTGTTACCTACGTCACCGGTGTTACTCAGTTGGCACTCAGGAACCGCGCGATCAAAATGCGCCGCAGGTGGATTCGGCAAAGGCGGGAAGCCCGCGGAAGAGGCTTAACGCCCAACCGGCTAACGCTCCTGCCGCATGGGCCGATAATCGCGAATAATAAATTCTTAAATTTGCCACTTAATAGAGGCGTATATCACACTTGGACACAGGCGTGTCGCTTCAGCTTTTGCCCGCGGCGCGCCGCGAGCTAACGGTGTCCGCGCCCGTCAATGCCTGGCTGAGCACTCGCAGGATGTCCTGATCGGCCGGCGAATAGTAGACGAAGGTTCCTTCGCGGCGGGTCTTGACCAGCCCGGCCAGCCGGAGCTTCGCCAGATGCTGACTGACGACGGTCGGCGCCACCTGCGCCAGTTCGGCCAGGCACGCCACCGACGTCTCGCCCTGCAGCAACGCCCAGAGGAGTCTTACCCGGGTGGGGTCACTCAGCATCCGAAATGTGTCAGCGGCCCGGGTCACCTGCTCCTCGGAAGGCATTGAGAAGTCGGCAATCGACGTGTGCACGCTAGCCAGCATACCGCTGACCTGTGCATTCATGAATCAATCTGTAAACGCAGTTGCATAGCTGCACATATACGCATCTATAGTAACTCGGATGACTTCCCATCCGGTGCTGCAGGACGACCGGCCGGCAGCCGCCTGCCGGCCGATGCGCGAGCGTGCCTGGTCTCTGCCTGAAGTCCGTTGGGCGCTGGCGGCCAGCGGGTTTTTCGGCTGCGGCGCAGCGGCCCACCTCCTTGGCGGGCCGGCGTGGCTCTACTGCGGTCTGTATCTGGCCTGCTACGTCGCCGGAGGGTGGCAGCCCGGCCTGGACGGGCTGATCGCGTTGCGGCGCAGGTCTTTGGACGTCGACCTGCTCATGGTCGTTGCGGCGCTCGGCGCCGCCGCCATCGGCCAGATCTTCGACGGGGCGTTGCTGATCGTCATTTTCGCCACCTCCGGGGCGTTGGAGGCGGTGGCCACCAAGCGCACCGAGGACTCGGTGCGGGGTTTGCTCGGCCTCACTCCCGAAACCGCCACGCGGGTGACCGATTCCGGCGAAGAACTCGTCGACACCGCGGAATTGGTGGTCGGCGACCTGCTGCTGATCCGCCCCGGCGAACGCATCGGCGGCGACGGGGTGGTGGTCGACGGTGCCAGCGAGGTCGACCAGGCGACCATCACCGGTGAACCCCTGCCGGTTGACAAGACCGCCGGCGACGAGGTGTTCGCCGGCACCGTCAACGGGACGGGGTCACTGTGGGTCCGGGTGCAGCGGCCCAGCGCCGACACGGTGATCAGCCGCATCGCCGCCATGGTCGCCGAGGCCAGCGCCAGCAAGGCCCGTACCCAACTGTTCATCGAGAATGTTGAGCAGCGTTACTCGGCACTGATGGTGGCCGCGACCATCGCGCTGCTGACGATCCCGCTGCTACTCGGCTCCGACCTGCGCTCGGCGCTGCTGCGCGCGATGACTTTCATGATCGTGGCGTCCCCCTGCGCGCTGGTGTTGTCCACCATGCCGCCGCTGTTGGCGGCGATCGCCACCGCGGGCCGCCACGGTGTGCTCGTCAAGTCGGCGGTGGTACTGGAAAAACTGGCCACCGTGGGCCGGGTTGCCCTGGACAAGACCGGCACGCTGACCCTCGGCGCGCCAGCGCTCACCGGGATTCATGTCCTGCCGCAGAGCGGATTCGGTCGCACCGAATTACTGGCGTTGGCCGCATCGGCCGAGCATCCCTCCGAGCACCCCCTGGCCCGCGCCATCGTCGCGGCCGCCCGGGGCGCAGGCCTCGCGCTGCGGCCGACGGTGGCGTTCACCTCCGCACCGGGACGCGGTGTCCGGGCCCGCATCGGTGACGACACCGTGGAGGTCGGCAGTCCGGGACTGCTCGGTGACGATGCCACTGTCGGACAGCTGGTACACGCCAGTGAGCGGGCTGGCCGCACCACCGTGATCGTGCGGGTCAACGGTGCGCCGGCAGGCGTGCTCGAGCTGACCGACCATCCCCGCGACAGAGCGGCCGACGCCGTCGCCCGACTCGAATCACTCACCGGCACAACACCGTTGCTCCTCACCGGAGACAACCCGCGGGCCGCGTCCCAGCTCGCGGCAGACGTGGGGATCACCGACGTGCACGCGGCACTGTTGCCGGAGGACAAGGTCGCCATTGTGCGCAGCCTGGAAGCGGGCGGGGCCGCGGTGATGTTCGTCGGGGACGGCGTCAATGACGCTCCCGCGATGGCGGCCGCCCAGGTTGCGATCGCGATGGGTCGCACCGGGTCGGATCTCGCGCTGCAGACGGCCGACGCCGTGATAACTCGCGACGAGCTGGGCGCGCTGCCGGCCATCGTTGCCCTGGCCCGACGGGCCCGACGGGTGGTGACCGCGAACCTGCTGATAGCCGCGACCTTCATCGTCGTGCTCGTCACCTGGGACCTGCTCGGGCACCTGCCGCTGCCGCTCGGCGTCGCAGGCCATGAAGGGTCCACGATCCTGGTGGGCCTCAACGGTTTACGATTGCTGCGCGACCGTGCCTGGCGCGTGTAACGTCCGGCTTCAGCTGAACTGGGTGCGCGGCCGGGCCAGCGGGGTACCGTCCACCTCGATGTCGAGTTTCTCGTTGTAGAAGGCCACCAGCCCCGCGATCGGCGCGACGGCGGGCAGTGGGTAGTGGTAGGTCCACGCCAGGTCGGCGTGCAGGGTCTCGCCCACCCGCACCGACCAGTAGCCCGACGTCACGCCCTTGTAGGGGCACAGTGTCTGCGTCGATGTAGGTTCCAGCTGTTCGAAGGCGACGTCCGACGGGTCGATGTAATACCTTGTCGGCAAGCCGGTTTCGAATAACAGCACCGGCGATCGGGTGTCGGCCAGCTGGACCCCGTCCAGCGTCACCCGGATGTGCCGGTGCGAGCGCAGTGCGTCCACCCGGGAGTAGGGATTGCGTGGGTGCCCGTAGATCTGCTCGTCCTCCTCCAGCCAACGCAGCGGGTCCCAGTTGAAGCGCACGAAACCGGCGACGGGGCTGTCGCTGTCAGCGTCGAACACCCGCGCGGCCGACGGGTGGGTCTGACCGTTGCCGACCAAGGAGAACAACCTCGAGGGGCCGAATTGCACCCGCTGTGCGTGGTCCTCGTCGCTGAGGAACTCGGCACGCACATCGTTCAGCGGCACGTAATACTGTGGATAGTAAGGAATTTCCCATACGTAGCGCGCCGAGGTGGTGTCGAAAACCAGCTCGCTGCCCAGATAGCCGCGCACCCGCCGCGGCGCCGGCTCGATCCGTCCACGGGCCGCGGCGGGCTGAGGGTAATCAGTTTCGGTGGTCATCAATGCACAATTGCACGTTCCGGCCCGCTCGTCGCGCGGGTACTGTCTACCCGTGGCATTCCGGCGGGAGAGCCCGACGCGTGGGCGACGACTGCGCCTCGATGAGGCACTCATCGAGCACGCGCTGATGACGCCGGTCGGGTATCAATTCCTGCTGCATGTGGCACCTCGGATCGATAAGGCGGTCATCCCCCGAACCAAGGGACGCCTGAGCAGTGCCGGCGTCGACAAGGTCGGATTGGTCACCAGCACCGGAGCCAAGTCCGGACGCCGGCGCACGCATCCCTTGGCGCTGTTCGAGGACGGCGATGCGCTGCTGGCGATCGGCTCCAACTATGGTCGGCCCAACCACCCCGCCTGGAGCGCGAACCTGCTCGCGCACCCCGAGTGCACGGTTGAGTTCCGGGGTCCGCCCAAGCGGCACAAGGCCGAGCTGCTCACCGGCGAAGAGCGCGCCGCAGCCTGGGCCCGCGCGATAGATTTCTATGCCGGCTTCGAGAATTATCGAATCAGTTGCGAGCCAAGAGAAATCCGGGTCTTCCGGCTGCGGCCGCTGCCGTGACCGGTCAGCCGACCTTGATCCGGATGGTCTGCGACTCGGTCTTGGCGGGCAGCTTGCTGGTGTCCACGACCAGGATCTCGCCGCTGTCCTGACTGCCGTTGGGCAGCGTCTTGGGCTTGAGCCGGAACGGTGGCGTGTCCGACGCCAAGCCGGCCAACCCGAAATCGCTGCCGTTGGACAGGATCAGGGTGTTGCCGTCGTCGGGTGTGGCAACCCCTTCGATCTTGTCGTGACCGAAGAAGTCGCCGTTGGCCGACAAAGTGCGTAGCAGATCGCCGACATCGAGCTTGATTGTCTTGCGCGCCACCGAGATTCCGGCGGCCTTGAGTCTGCCGACGGCATCCGCGTCGGTGCTGACGCCGACCAACGTCTCAAGGGGCATTCGGTTGACGAGCAGTCCACCACCGTCGGCTTCGTAGACCGCACCCGGCACCGTGGAGCGGGGTCCGACATCGGTGGCCGCAGCGATATCGGCGACATAGATCTTCTTGTTGCCATTCGGAGGCGCCTTACCGTCGCGCTCGACGATCAAGAACTCGGTGGCGCTGAGCGCGGTGATATCGGATACCGCGACACCCGACTCCTGCGGGTTCGCCAGTGGGTACAGGTACTCGTGCACGATGCTGCGGTCGACGAGGTTGACCGTCACGATCCGAACGAACGGAACCGATTTGGCCGGACCTTGCAACCCGGGCGTCTGCAAAGCCGACTGCATGACCCCGACCAGCGTGTTGCTGTCCGGCGTGATCGTCACACCTTCCATGCCCTGGTTGGGCGCACGCAACGCAAGTTCCCGGGGCAAGCTGCCATCGAACGGCGAAAAGCGTTCCAGTTCTTTGCCGTTGGCGTCGAAATGGGCGATGTAGGGGCCGTACTCGTCGGACACCCAGAACATGCCGTCGGGGCTGGCGACCAGCCCCTCGGGGTCGATGCCGTAGTCCGAGGGCGGTAGCGGCGTGCCATTGAGGTCGACCATCGCCTCGCCGGTGCTGGCGTGCGGGTCGATCAGACCGACCAGCGGGGTACCCTCCGGAGCCTGCAGGGTGATGGTCCGCTCCACCGTCGCGACGCCGTTGGCGAGCTTGAGCTTGGCGATCTGTGGGTGGTAGTCGGGCACGGGCAGCACCTTCTCGTTGGGTGCGCGTCCGCTGACGTTGGGGCCGCGGTCGGTGAGGCCGTAGATCTCGTCGCTGCTGCCGGGCACGGCGGCGATGCCCGACCCGTGCGCGCTGGCCTTGATCACGACGCCGCCGATGGTGGCCAGGGGCAGCTGGTCCTCGTCATACAGCTTGACGGCCCGGCTCACCGTGACACTCAGCTCGTCGGTGCCGGTGAATCCGGCGTCGGGCGTGTAGATGACCGCCCCGTCCGAGCCGTAGCTGATCTTGCCGTGCGCGGGTTTACCGAACGCCGTCGGTGTGATGCCGCCGGTGGCCACCAGCATCCGGTCCGGCGAAATGGTCAGGGGCTTGCCGGCCGGGGTACTCAGGTCCGCCTTGCCGGTGGACGTCGGCAGTGCCGGGGAGGCGCTTTGCGCGCACCCCACCACGGTGATCAGGACCGTGCCGAGCACGGCCAGCGTTCTCGCTTTGCATGCCATTTGCATTACGTAACAAGCCAAGTTGACACCTTGGTGTACACGAGACGAGCGCCGTTAATGCTTTTTGTCTCTGACTTTGTAGGTCGACGGCCAGGATTTCCGCGATTCGTCGCCGGTCAGCGGGGTCCCCATGCCGCCCACTTTCACGTTGTATGCCTCCTTGCCGGGTCCCACTTCGCGGTTGGCGTGTTCCTGGGCCAGGAAGTAAAGCTCGTCGATGGTGGCCTCGTCGTAGGCCACGAACGACGTCTCCCGTTCGAGGTCGTCGATGCCGGCCAGCATCCGTTCGGGCAGCAAGCGCGACGCAACCGCCGCAGCGCCGAGCAGCGTGAACGGAATGACCCAGTAACCGAGGAACGACAACGGGGTCTTGGTGTCCAGGATCGTCGCATTCCCCTGCACCAGCGGTGGAATGGCCGACGAGATGGTCATGCCGGCGAACGCGGCGACCCAGATCCAGGTCAACATTGTCGTGACGCGCTTGAACAGATCGGTGTTGATGATGTCCGCGGGTTGCTCGGCGGCGGCGTATTCGCGGACGAACGGTTTGCCGATAAGCACACCGATTAACGCGACCAGAAAGATTCCGGCATTGCTGAGTGGCTGTATCCACCGAGCCATGAAAGCGTCGTCGAGCACGAAGCTCAGCGCGGCCAGGATGACAAACGTTGCGACTGCACCGATTTCGAGCGTTTGCCCCGGTTTGCCGGAGGCCCGTCCGACGGCGAAAACCGCGACGGCCATCAACAGCGCGACCGATACGGCGGTGCCGAATGGAACGTTGCCGACCAGTACCCAATAGACGATCCACGGCGCAAAGCCAAAGAGCATGCCCACGGTGGGCCAGTCTATGGGGGACTCACCTTCGGGTTGCGGGCATCCCTATCTGCAACTTGTTGCCGGTGTCGGCAACACAGTTGACCGAGGCCACGGCACCGCTGGACGTCTGCTCGGTCACCTTTTTGCCGTCGGACAGGATCCGGCAGGTCAGGGTGGCCCCGGAATCGTAGGAAGTGGCCCAGACACGAGCGATCAGGACGTTCCTGCCGAAGTTGGTCACGTCTTTGCTCCAGGGCAGTGCTGGGTTTCTGTCTTCCCCGTCGCTGCCGTCGGGCACCGTGTAGCTGATGCTCAGCGCACTGGCCGTTCCTTCGACCTGATAGGTGAGCGTGCGCTTGCGGTGCGCGCGCTCCCAATTGTCTCGGTTGTACAGGTTGAAAAAGACCAGCACCAGGACACCAACCAGGATGACGGACACAGCCAGCACCCACGGCCACACCAGCCGCTTCTTCGGGCCCTGCGGAGGGTAACCGTAGGGCGGATAACCGGGCGGCGGTGGCGGTGGGTAGTTGTACATGGCGCGTCCCCGAATCGCTTGCGTGCGGCTGTGCGCCCATCACAGCAAACTTTCGGGTCGCTGGCTCGCGATCGGCTGAATCAGTGCCGGTCTTGCTTTGCCGGGTTTCGCCGGCTCTGCCGGCGGATGGCCTAGCGCGAGTAGATGCAGTGCGCCGAACCACCGACCGGCTGCTCTGCCACCACATGACCGTTGATCGAGATGCGGCAGCCGGGGTTGGTCGCGCCGCTGCCGACCACGACTACCTGGAAAAGCGTCACGTCGGGACCGGCCTGAATGGTGCGGCTCCAGGGCAGCGGTGCGTTGTAGACGCGGTCGACGGCGGGGTCGGTGTCGATGGTCATGGCAGTGCCGGAACCCAACGCCTCAAAGGTGACGGTGCTGTTGTCGGCGTAAGCCGCGGGAGCAAACACTCCGGTCATAGCGGTGATGGCCAGCGCCGCCATTCCGGCTTGCGCAAGACGCTTCGTATGCATGGAACCCTCAATTCAGATCGAGCCGACGGGGATCGCCTCACTTTTCGAACCGGGAACCTTACGGGCGGGCGTTTCTCTGGATCGCCGTTACCCAATTGCGACAGAAACTAAACCTCGCGCACGAAAGCCGTCACGGCAGCGCCTGCGGGGTGACCAGGAACTTCTCGCCCGTCGCGCGCTTGACGTACCGGCGGAACGCATCGGGACTGAGCATGCCCGCCAGTGACACCTCCTGCGTATAGGTGCTGGTAAAAGTGGTGGTCAGTTCCGCGGCCACCCGGTTCCGCAGCCGGGCCACCCCCTCGGCCCCGATGCTCTGCAGGAACGGGGTCAGCAGCCACCCGCCCACACCCCAGGCCATGCCGTAGTCCCGGATGAGCTTCGTCGGACTCGTGTCGAGCACCCCGTAGATGTAGACCTGCTTGTGGACCGTCGACCCATAGCGCGAGTACTCGGCCGCGGTCTCGTTTGCCGCCTGTTCCATGCCGGAAAGGATCCGGCTCGCCAGGGTGCCCCCGCCGACGGCGTCGAACGCCAGCGTCGCCGACGTGGTTTTGAGCGCATCCAGCAGGTCGTTCGCGAACGACGGCGACTCCGAGTTGCAGACGTGCTCCGCCCCGAGCGAGCGCAACAGCTCTTCCTGCTCGGGCTTGCGCACGACGTTGACCAGCGGGACCCCGTCCGCCTGGCAGAGCTTGACGAGCATCTGGCCCAGGTTCGACGCGGCGGCCGTGTGCACCAGGGCCGAATGTCCTTCGCGGCGCATCGTTTCCAGCATTCCGAGCGCGGTCAACGGATTGACGAAGGACGATGCTCCCTCCCTGGCCGTCGCCCCCTCGGGCAACACCAGGCAGGTGCCCGCATCGACCAGGCGGTACTGTGCGTACATCGCGCCGGCCGCGATACCGACCTTTCGACCGACGAGCGCCTGGGCCGCTTCGGATGAGCCCGCCGCAACCACCGTGCCGGCACCCTCGTTGCCCACCGGGAGCGATTTGTCGACTCGCGCCGACAGCGCGCCCAGCGAGCCGGTGTGCAGCGGCGCGGTCACCACGGGACGGTCCGGAGTGCCGGACACCGTCGCGGCGGCCATGTCTGCGCTGGCGACCAGCAGGCCCAGATCTGAGGGGTTGATCGGGGCGGCTTCCACCCGAACCAGCACCTGGTTGCCGGACGGCGTGGGCACCGGGACCTCGTGCAGCGAGAGTTCCAGTGCGCCTTGCGACGTCACCAACGAGCGCAGCTCAAGCGCGGTGCCGGGCAGTTGTGTGGTCATGGGCGTTGCCTCTCTTTTCACCTGATCAGGCCGTCGACGTAGAACCAGCGTCCGGCGCGGCGCTGGAAACGACTGCGCTCGTGCAGCCGGCCGCGGCGACCGCCGCTCTCGAACAGCGCCACGAACTCGACTTCGCCGAGGTCGTCGTCGGGTTTGCCCGCAACTGTGTCGATGACCTCCAGGCCGATCCAGGCGATACCGGGGTCGATCGTCACATTCGCCGGCCGCGTGCGCGGATGCCAGGTGCGAAACAGATAGTCGGCGTCACCGCAGGCGAAGGCCGAGTACCTCGACCGCATCAGTTCCTCGGCGGACCTGGCCTGCCACTCGCCGTCGTGCAGCGGCCCGCAGCACGAGCGGTAATCGTCCGCGTTGCCGCATGGGCACGGCGGCCCGGGTTGCTCGCTCACAACGAGCCTCAACGATCCGTGCAGCTGGGGAATTCCGACGGTTGGGGCGCAAACAGGGTCATCTCGAGCGAACCCACCGATCTGCGACCTCACATGCACTGAGCAGCTGTTCCCCAGTGCCCCCAGTCGGACTCGAACCGACACTGGGCGGATTTTAAGTCCGCTGCCTCTGCCAATTGGGCTATGGGGGCCCGGCGGCGAATCTAGCGTGCCAGCACCGCCTCCAGGGCGTCCGATCACCCTCCAATTGCCGACGTGCGCGAGCGCGGACTTATTAGTAGGATCGCGCGCCGCGCGCCCATGTATGGTGCCACCCCCCACCCTCCAGATGACACGGCCGTATCGGCCGCAATGGACTTGTTAAAACTGCCCGCGCCTCCGTTAACAAGCCGTAAACGTCCGTCACCCTGCCCTTTTCGAGTCGGACTGTGGAGCCGGAGCTAGTTAGCGTTACGCCAACGCACAGGGGCCATTACGCAAACACACAGGGCCGACCCTGCGAACGCGGTCGGCATTTTCACCCACAAGGAGCAATAGATGTCTTTTTTGACAGCAGTGCCGCAAGAACTGGCCGCTGCAGCGGCTCAGCTGGGAGCTATCGGGGCGGCGTTGGCGGGGCAGAACGCAGGTGCTGCGGCCCCGACCACGGCAATCGCGCCGGCGGCCGCCGACCAGGTGTCGATCCTGCAATCCGGCATCTTCACCGCATATGGCGCCCTGTATCAGCAGATCGCCGCCGAAGCGCAGGCAATGCAGGAGCAGTTCGTGCAGACCCTGGGCCTGAGCAGCGGCACGTACGAGCAGTCCGAGGCGGCCAACGCGGCCGCGGCCACCGCTGCTTCCACCCCGGGTGACTTCATCAACCAGATCAGCACGCTGCTTGGTGGCCCGGTCACCAGCTTCGGCGGTCAGCCGTTCAGCCTGTCGGGCAACGCGGCCAACTTCACCAGCTTCGAGATCGGCAACTGGGCTTCGGCGACCTCGAGCCTGCTCGGTCTGGCCGGCGGTGGTTTGTTCCCCGACGGCTTCGGCGTGCCGGAAGACCTCGCTGCGGCCGCCGAGGCGGCCGGAGCCGCCGAGGCAGCCACGGCCGGCACGGTCGGCGCGGTCAGCGGCGGACCGGTCGCAGCGGCCCTTGGCACGTCGACGATGGTTGGCGCGATGTCGGCGCCGCCGAGCTGGGCCGCCGGCGCCACGCTCGTCTCGAGCACCGGCCCCAGCGCCCTGTCGGGTGCCGGCTGGACCTCGGCCGCGCCGGCCGCCACGACCGGCGGCTTCTACCCCGGCATGCCCGGTGTGGCGTCGGCCGCGCGCAACAGCGCCGGCTTCGGTGCGCCGCGCTACGGCGTCAAGCCCATCGTCATGCCGAAGCCGGTGAGCGTCTAGGCGCCCCTTGCAACGAGGCATGCAACCAGCCATCCAGCCAGCCATCGAAGACCACTTAGCCAGATAAAGCCAAAGGAACGGATACAAAATGTCTTTTGCAGCTTTCCCACCCGAGATCAACTCCGGGCTCATGTACTCCGGCGCGGGCGCGGGACCGCTCATGGCCGCCGCGACGGCCTGGAGCAACCTGGCCGCCGAGCTGAACACCACTGCGACCCAGTACGAGTCGATCATCACCTCACTGACCACCGAGCAATGGACCGGTGCGGGTTCCGCGTCGGCTGCGGCCGCGGCCCAGCCCTACGTGGCCTGGCTGACCAGCACCTCGGCGGCAGCCGAGCAGGCCGCCCTACAGGCGTCGGCTTCGGCCGCGGCCTATGAGGCCGCCTTCGCCGCGACGGTGCCGCCGCCGGTGATCGCCGCCAACCGGGCGCTGCTGGCCGCGCTCGTCGCCACCAACTTCCTGGGCATCAACACGCCCGCGATCATGGCGACCGAGGCGCAGTACATGGAGATGTGGGTCCAGGACGTCATCGCGATGACTACCTATCAGGCCAACGCCGCCGTCGCCGCGGTCCTCGAGCCCCTGACGCCGGCCGCAGAGACCACCAACCCGGGCGCCGCGGGGATTCAAAGTGCCGCCGTCGCCGCCGCTGCCGCGGAGGGCCCCACCGCCGCGTCGCTGGGCGATGTCGTCACCGGCCTGCAAACCGAGCTGGAAAATCTCGCCCTCGGCACTTCCTCGATTGGCACCGGCCTGTTCAACGCTTTGCCCGTCCCGGTGCAGGAACTGCTCACCGCGCTGGACGGTTTCCTGGGCACCCCGTTCATCTTCAACGCCATCCAGCAGGTTGGTGTCACGGCGGCATGGTTCGTCTTCGCCGCCATCCCGAACGCGATCTTCGCCGGGCACACCATCGACGCCAACATCGCCGCGGCGGCTGCGGAGGTTGCGGCGGCGCCGGCGGCCGCGGCGGCCGCGGGTCTGGCCGGCGAGGTCGAATCGGTGGGCGCCGCCGCGGCGGTCGGCGAGGCATCGCTGGTTGGCAGCCTCTCGGTGCCGGCCAGCTGGGCCAGTGCCGCCCCGGCGGCGGAGGCAGCCGGCACCGCGCTGGCGGGCAGCGGCTGGACGGTTCCGGGCGAAGGTGCGGCACCGGGGATGATGGCCGGCATGCCGGGTATGGCAGCGGCCGCCAAGGGTGCGGGCGCATACGCCGGGCCGCGGTACGGCTTCAAGCCGACCATCATGCCCAAGCAGGTTGTGGTCTAACACTTTTCAAATCAACCAACTGAGAACGACGAGATAGGAGACGCAACATGGCAACACGCTTCATGACCGACCCGCACGCGATGCGGGACATGGCGGGCCGCTTCGAGACCCACGCCCAGACCGTCGAGGACGAGGCCCGTCGGATGTGGGCGTCCTCGCAGAACATCGCCGGTGCGGGCTGGAGCGGTATGGCCCAGGCGACCTCGCTGGACACCATGAGCCAGATGAACCAGGCCTTCCGCAACATTGTCAACATGCTGCACGGGGTGCGGGACGGGCTGATCCGCGACGCGAACAACTACGAGCAGCAAGAGCAGGCCTCCCAGCAGATCCTGAGCAGCTAGCCCCGAGAAAGGACGCAGCAATGACGATCAATTACCAGTTCGGCGATGTCGACGCGCACGGTGCGCTCGTGCGCGCCCAGGCCGCCAACTTGGAGGCCGAGCACCAGGCCATCGTTCGCGATGTGCTGGCTGCCGGTGACTTCTGGGGCGGCGCCGGTTCGGTGGCTTGCCAGGAGTTCATCGCCCAGTTGGGCCGCAACTTCCAGGTGATCTACGAGCAGGCCAACGCCCACGGCCAGAAGATCCAGAGCGCCGGCAACAACATGGCGCAAACGGACAGCGCCGTCGGTTCCAGCTGGGCCTGACACCAACCCACGAAGTGGCCGCACACCCTGCGGTGTGCGGCCACTTCGCTGTCTGACGGGCTTTCCGGGCGAGCGGTGCGCCCAGCGACGCTGCCTGACCGGGGTGGGCCGTCACCTCCGCGCCCGGCTGCCTGGATTTGGCACACCTTTGCTGCCATGCCTGAGTGTGGAGCGCGCAGCCATCATGGTCAGGGTTTGGCGGCACCCAAGTGGGTAACCATCGAACACTTGATTTGAGAACCCTATGAACTCGGTGACAAGCGCATATGTGCTTGAAACAATCAGCAACTATGACAGCAGTGTCTGGGTATACGCGTAGCCAACGTCCACGGCAGGCGATTCTGGGGCAACTTCCCCGGATCAACCGGGCCGACGGTTCACCTATCCGGGTGTTGCTGGTCGATGACGAACCCGCCCTGACCAACCTCGTCAAGATGGCCCTGCACTACGAGGGCTGGGATGTCGAGATCGCGCACAACGGGCGCGAGGCCATTGCCAAGTTCGACCGGATCAATCCCGACGTGCTCGTCCTGGACATCATGCTGCCCGACGTGGACGGCTTGCAGATCCTGCAGCGAGTCCGCGAATCCGAGACCTACACGCCCACACTGTTTCTCACCGCCCGCGATTCGGTGATGGACCGCGTCACCGGCCTGACAGCCGGCGCCGACGACTACATGACCAAGCCGTTCAGCCTCGAGGAACTGGTCGCGCGGCTGCGCGGCCTGCTGCGGCGGTCCAGCCACCTCGCCCCGCCGGCCGATGAATCCCTCAAGGTCGGTGACCTCAAGCTCGACGCGGCCAGCCGTGAGGTCACCCGCGGGGGTACCCCGATATCGCTGTCGTCGACCGAGTTCGAGCTGTTGAGATTCTTGATGCGCAATCCGCGGCGCGCGCTGAGCCGCACCGAGATCCTGGACCGGGTCTGGAACTACGATTTCGCCGGCCGCACCAGCATCGTTGACCTGTACATTTCGTATCTGAGGAAGAAGATCGACGCCGACAGGGAGCCGATGATCCACACGGTACGTGGCATTGGATACATGCTCCGACCACCGGAATGAGTTCTTGAATGACGGGGGACCGCAACATTCCGCGATGGCTCCCCCGTTCCCTGCGTAAGCAGTTGTTGTTGGGCGTATTGACGGTGGTGACCCTCGTCCTGGTGGCGGTGGGAGCCGTCTCCGTGCTGAGCCTGCGCGGCTACGTCACGGCGATGAACGACGCCGAGGTCACCGAGTCGATGCACGCCTTCAGCCACTCCTACGCCCGGTACCGAAACGGGGAGCACACCTCGATACACACCGGCATCCCACCGGTTTCGCAGGCCTTGCTGGAATTCACCGGACAGACGCCCGGCAACCTGATCGCGGTATTGCGCGACGGCAAAGTGGTGGGCTCGGCCGTCTTCTCCGAAGACGAACCACGGGTGGCCCCACCCGATGTCATCCGCTCCATCGAGGCGCAGGACTGGACCGATGGCGGCTCGCGTATCGAAAACCTGGGCAGCCTGGGCCCCCACCAGGTGGAGAGCCGCACCGTCGGGTCCGATCGCCTTGTCGTGGGTGTTTCGTTGAGCATCGCCGACCAGATCATCTCTCGCAAACAACTCACCACCACCGTGCTGGTCGCGACCGCCCTGGTGATCACGGCCTTCCTGACAGCGTGGGTGGTGGGCTATGCGCTTCGGCCGTTGAGCCGCGTCGCCGCGACGGCGGCAGAGGTCGCGGCGATGCCGCTGGTGGGCGACGACCACCAAATCAGTGTCCGAGTCCGGCCCGAGGACACCGACCCCGACAACGAGGTTGGCATTGTCGGACACACCTTGAACCGCCTGTTGGACAACGTCGACAGCGCGCTGGCGCATCGGGTGGAGTCCGATCTGCGGATGCGGCAGTTCATCACCGACGCCAGCCACGAGCTGCGGACGCCGCTGGCCGCCATCCAGGGTTACGCCGAGCTGACCCGGCAAGACAGTTCGGACTTGCCGCCGACCACCGAATACGCGCTGGCGCGCATCGAATCGGAAGCCCGGCGGATGGCGTCATTGGTCGACGAACTGCTGTTGCTGTCCCGCCTAGGTGAGGGCGAAGACCTGCAAACCGAGGACCTCGAGCTCACCGATCTGGTCGCCAACGCGGTCAATGACGCGGCGGTGGCCGCACCGACGCACCAGTGGGTCAAGGAATTGCCCGACGAACCGGTATGGATCAACGGCGACCACGCCAGGTTGCACCAGTTGTTGAGCAATCTGCTCACCAATGCCTGCGTGCACACTCCCCCCGGCGTCACGGTGACCACGGGCGTCACCAGCCATCGGTATGGGCCGCAAGCGCCGTATGCGGAACTGACGGTCGCCGACGACGGGCCCGACATCGACCCCGACGTGCTGCCCCACTTGTTCGAGCGGTTCGTGCGCGCCGACAAGGCACGGTCCAACGGTTCCGGTCACGGTTTGGGCCTGGCCATCGTCAGCTCGATTGTCAAGGCTCATCACGGTTCGGTCTCCGCCGAATCCGGGAACGGATTGACGGTCTTCCGGGTACGACTACCGATGCTGGAGACACCGCCCGCCGCGGAGTAGCGGTGTTGTGGTGAGCGCGGGGACCGTAAAGGTCGCCGCCCAAGCCGTAAAGAAACCGTCAAGGCGCCATTCTTCCGCCTTTGCGCGCGCCTAGCGTCGCAGTGTCGCCCTGGCAGGGGTGCTACTTGTTGCCCGCAAAACGATCGGAGATCCATGTCCGTCGTCATTTATCTGGTGCTGACCGTGGCGGCTTTCGCCGCGCTCGGCGGATTGCTGAAGCTGGAACTGTGAGTATCGCGAACACGGTGGGTCTGATCCTGGCTGCTGCGATCGCCTTGCTGCTTGTCGCGGCCCTGCTCTTCCCGGAGAAGTTCTGATGAGCCAAACCACAGCCGGTGTGCTGTTCCTGGTGTCGCTCATCGCTGCGATCGTGGCGGTGCACGTACCGCTGGGCGACTACATGTATCGCGTGTACAGCTCCGAAAAGCATTCGCGCACCGAACGATTCATCTATCGCTTGATCGGCGCCGACCCGGACGCCGAGCAGACGTGGCGGACCTACGCCCGCAGCGTGCTCGCCTTCTCCGCGGTCAGCGTCGTGTTCCTGTTCCTGTTGCAACTGGTGCAGGACCGGCTGCCGTTGCATTTGTCCGACCCGGCCACTCACATGACCCCGGCGCTGGCGTGGAACACCGCAGTCAGTTTCGTCACGAACACCAACTGGCAGGCATATTCCGGCGAATCGACCCAGGGGCACCTCGTGCAGATGGCCGGGTTGGCGGTGCAGAACTTTGTATCGGCCGCGGTGGGTATGGCCGTCGCGGTGGCCTTGGTGCGTGGGTTCGCCCGGCATCGCACCGAGGAACTCGGCAACTTCTGGGTGGACCTGACCCGAGGCACATTGCGAATCCTGTTGCCGATCGCCGTCATTGGTGCCGTCATCCTGGTCGCCGGGGGCGTCATCCAGAACTTCCACCTGCACGACCAGGTGGTGAATACGGTGGCGGGCACGCAGCAGACCATCCCTGGTGGTCCGGTTGCCAGCCAGGAAGCGATCAAGGAGCTCGGCACCAACGGCGGCGGTTTCTATAACGCCAACTCCGCGCACCCCTTCGAGAATCCGACCTCGTGGACCAACTGGATCGAGATCTTCCTGTTGGTGGTCATCGGCTTTTCGCTGCCGCGCACGTTCGGTCGCATGGTGGACAGCAAGAGGCAGGGCTACGCGATTGCCGCGATCGTCGGGGTGATGGCCGGGCTCAGCGTCGTGGTGATGATGCTGTTCCAGTTGCAGCATCACGGCACCGTCCCGACCGCGGTGGGTGCGTCCAGCGAGGGAGTCGAACAGCGCTTCGGCGTTGCCGACTCGGCGATCTTCGCCGATGCCACCACGCTGACGTCCACCGGCGCGGTCGACTCGACACACGACTCGTACACCAGCCTCGGCGGCATGATGACGATGTTCAACATGCAGCTGGGTGAGGTCGCGCCCGGCGGCACGGGTTCGGGCCTGTACGGCATCCTGATCCTGGCCGTGATCACCGTGTTCGTCGCCGGGCTGATGGTTGGCCGGACCCCGGAATACCTGGGCAAGAAGATCACGCCGCGCGAGATGAAGTTGGCGGCAAGCTATTTCCTGGTGACCCCGCTGATCGTGCTGGTCGGTACCGCGCTTGCGATCGCGCTGCCCGGCGAACGCGCCGGCATGGCCAACACCGGGCCGCACGGCCTGTCCGAAGTGCTCTACGCGTTCACCTCGGCTGCCAACAACAACGGTTCGGCTTTCGCCGGGTTGTCGGCCAACACCGCCTGGTACAACACGGCTTTGGGCCTGGCCATGCTCTTCGGCCGCTTCCTGCCGATCATCCTGGTGCTTTCGCTGGCCGGCTCGCTGGCCCGACAGGGTGCCACCCCGGCGTCCAGTGGCACCTTGCCCACTCACCGACCGCAATTCGTCGGCCTGGTGGTCGGGGTCACCGTCATCCTCGTTGCTCTCACCTTCTTGCCCGCGCTGGCGCTCGGGCCGCTCGCCGAAGGGATTCACTGAAAGTGTCGACCATGCAGATTTCTGCCACTGCCGCCGCACGACGGCCGAGTGGCCCCGGACCCGGCGAGAAGCTGCAGGGCGGGTTGCTCGATCCGGCGCTGCTGATCAAGTCGCTGCCCGATGCGCTGCGCAAACTCGATCCACGCACCCTGTGGCGGAACCCGGTGATGTTCATCGTCGAGGTCGGCGCCGTGTGGTCGACGGTGCTGGCGATCGGCGACGAGACCTGGTTCAGCTGGCTGACGGTGTTCTGGCTCTGGCTGACAGTGCTTTTCGCCAACCTGGCCGAAGCGGTAGCCGAGGGTCGTGGCAAGGCCCAAGCCGACACGCTGCGCAAGTCGAAGGCCGATACCGTGGCGCACCGGCTACGCAACTGGATTCCCGGTACGCCGGGCGCCTACGAGGAAGTTGCCGCACCCTTGTTGCAGCAGGGTGACATTGTGGTGGTGACGGCGGGCCAGGTGATCCCCGGCGACGGTGATGTGGTGGAAGGCATTGCCTCCGTGGATGAGTCGGCCATCACCGGCGAATCCGCCCCCGTCATCCGGGAATCCGGTGGCGACCGGTCAGCGGTGACGGGCGGCACCACCGTGCTCTCGGACCGCATCGTCGTCAAGATCACCCAGAAGCCGGGCGAGAGCTTCGTGGACCGGATGATCGCGCTCGTCGAGGGCGCGAACCGGCAGAAGACCCCCAACGAGATCGCGCTCAATATTCTGCTGGCCGCCCTGACGATCATCTTCGTCTTCGCCGTCGCCACGTTGCAGCCGCTGGCGATCTATTCGAAGGCCAACAACCCCGGGGTGCCGGACACGGACGGCCTCAACGGCAGCGGCATCAGCGGCATCGTTCTGGTCGCGCTGCTGGTCTGCCTGATTCCCACCACGATTGGGGCGCTGTTGTCCGCAATCGGTATCGCCGGCATGGACCGGCTGGTGCAGCGCAACGTCCTGGCCATGTCCGGACGTGCGGTCGAAGCGGCCGGTGACGTCAATACCCTGCTGCTGGACAAGACCGGAACGATCACGCTGGGCAACCGGGAAGCCGCCGAGTTCATCCCCGTTGCCCGCATCAGCACCGACGAATTAGCCGATGCCGCACAGCTTTCCAGCCTTGCCGACGAGACGCCCGAGGGCCGTTCGATCGTGGTGTACGCCAAGTCCGCGCACGGGTTGCGCGCGCGGACACCCGGCGAGCTCACCACCGCATCCTGGGTGCCGTTCAGTGCGACGACCCGGATGTCGGGCGTGGACCTGGACGGCTGGCAATTGCGCAAGGGCGCAGCAAGTTCGGTCGCCGAGTGGGTCCGCAGCCGCGGCGGGACGGTGCCCGCCGAACTCGGCGACATCGTCGATGGCATCTCCGCGGCGGGCGGAACTCCCCTGGTGGTGGGTCGCGTCGGGGACGCCGGGCAGGCCGAGGTACTGGGCGTCATCCATCTCAAAGACGTGGTCAAGCAGGGTATGCGCGACCGGTTCGAGGCGATGCGCCTGATGGGCATCCGCACGGTGATGATCACTGGCGATAACCCATTGACCGCCAGGGCGATCGCGGAGGAGGCCGGGGTCGATGACTTCCTGGCTGAGGCCACCCCCGAGGACAAGATGATGCTGATCAAGCAGGAGCAGCAGGGCGGCCGTCTGGTGGCGATGACCGGTGACGGCACCAATGACGCTCCCGCGCTTGCTCAAGCCGACGTCGGCGTCGCGATGAACACGGGCACGTCGGCGGCCAAAGAGGCCGGAAATATGGTCGATCTGGATTCCGACCCCACCAAGCTCATCGAGATCGTGGAGATCGGCAAGCAGTTGTTGATCACCCGGGGCGCGCTGACGACGTTCTCCATCGGCAACGACATCGCCAAGTACTTCGCGATCATCCCGGCGATGTTCGTCGCGCTCTTCCCTGGGTTGGACCTGCTCAACGTCATGCGGTTGCACAGCCCGCAGTCGGCGATCCTGTCCGCGGTCATTTTCAATGCGGTCGTCATCGTGGCGCTGATCCCGCTGGCGCTCCGCGGAGTTCGCTACACCCCCAGCCGTGCGTCGAAGTTGCTCAGCCGCAACCTGTATCGCTACGGGCTGGGCGGTATCGTCGCCCCGTTCATCGGCATCAAACTCATCGACCTGGTCGTTCAACTACTACCCGGGATCGCCTGAAATGAACCTCACCAACATAATTCGACGATACGGAGCCGCATTGCGCGCGCTGCTCGTCTTCACCGTGCTACTGGGTCTCGGCTACCCGCTGCTGATATGGCTGGTCGCCCTGCTACCCGGGTTGAACGCCAAGGCGGAAGGCTCGATCATCACCACCGGCGGCAAGGCGATCGGGAGCACGTTGATCGGCCAGCAGTTCACCGACGCTGCGGGAAAGCCGCTGCCGCAGTACTTTCAGGCTCGTCCCTCGGCCGCTGGCGCCGGTTATGACCCGATGTCCAGTGGTGGCAGTAACCTCGGTCCGGAAAGCGTCGTCGACATCCCCGCCGACCCGGCCAAGCTGGCCACCGGCGCCGGCCCCACCGACGCCGGATTCAAGCCGAGTTTGTTGACGTTGGTGTGCTCCCGCAGCGCGGCGATCGGCAAGCTCGAAGGCGTGGACGGGTCGCGCCCGTTCTGCACGGGCGGCGGGGTCGGGGCGGTGCTGTCGGTGATGGGCCCGCACGATGCGCGAGGTGACGTGGTCCACCCGACTCGTGTGGTCAGCGTCAACGAGCCGTGCGCGTCCACCGGCCAACCGTTCGTGGACAGCTATCGCGGTGTCCATGTCGAATGCGCGAGGTTCGGCGAGGACTACTCGAGCGGCTTGATCGTGCCGGTGCGTAGCGCTTCCGGCGAGCCACAGGTACCGGCCGACGCCGTCACCACCAGTGGCAGCGGTCTTGATCCGGACATCTCGCCCGCCTACGCCGGCATCCAAATTGCCCGGGTGGCCCGGGCCCGTCACGTGAGCGCGGACCAGATCCGCCAGGTGGTGGCGCAATACCGCACCGGCCGGATGCTCGGCTTCTTCGGCGAACCAACCGTCAACGTGCTGCAGCTCAACTTGGCGTTGGACAGCAGGTATCCGGTCTCCAGATAGCGGATGGGTGGATGATTGTTGACGTGAACGTCTCCAGCGTCACAGACCACCGCCCCAAACGCGGCGAGCTGCGCATCTATCTCGGCGCGGCACCGGGTGTCGGCAAGACCTACGCGATGCTCGGCGAGGCGCACCGGCGGTTGGAGCGCGGCACCGATCTGGTGGCCGCCGTGGTCGAAACACATGGGCGGGCAAGAACCGCGGAGCTGCTGGACGGGATCGAGGCCGTCGCACCGCGCTACATCGAGTACCGCGGGGGCAGCTTCGCTGAACTCGACGTGCCGGCGGTATTGGCACGCCATCCCCAGGTGGTGTTGGTTGACGAGCTGGCCCATACCAATACGCCCGGCAGCAAGAACGACAAACGCTGGCAGGACGTCGAGGAACTGCTCGACGCGGGGATCACGGTGATCTCCACCGTCAACATCCAGCACTTGGAGAGTCTCAACGACGTCGTCGCACAGATAACCGGCATCGAACAGAAGGAGACGATCCCGGACTCGATCGTGCGGCAGGCCGCCCAGGTCGAGCTGATCGACATAACTCCGGAAGCGCTGCGGCGCAGACTATCCCATGGAAATGTGTATGCGTCCGAGAAGATCGACGCCGCGCTGTCCAACTACTTCCGCCGGGGGAACCTCACCGCGCTGAGGGAGTTGGCGTTGTTGTGGCTTGCGGATCAGGTCGACACCGCGCTTGCAAAGTACCGCGCGGAGAACAAGATCACCGATACGTGGGAGGCTCGCGAGCGGGTCGTGGTCGCTGTCACCGGCGGCCCGGAGTCCGAAACACTGGTCAGACGAGCATCCCGGATCGCCTCGAAGTCGAGTGCCGAGCTCATGGTGGTCCATGTGCTGCGTGGTGACGGGCTGGCCGGTCTCTCAGACGCGCGGATGAGCAAGATCCGAGAGTTGGCAAACAGTTTGGACGCCTCGCTCCACACGGTGGTCGGCGATGACGTGCCCGATGCGCTGCTGGACTTCGCGCGCGAGATCAACGCCACCCAGTTGGTCATCGGGACGTCGCGCAGGTCGCGGTGGGCGCGCGTGTTCTCCGAGGGCATCGGAGCCGCGGTCGTGCAACGATCCGGCAAGATCGACGTCCACATCGTCACCCACGACGAACACAAGCGGGGCGCGCGGCCCGTCGCCGCATCGCCCCGGGAACGACGCGCGGCATCGTGGCTGGCGGCGGTTGCCGTCCCGTCGGCGATCTGTGCCGTGACGGTGAGTGTGCTGGACTCGTTCTTAAACACCGGCGGTGAGAGTGCGCTGTTCTTCGTCGGTGTTCTCTTGGTCGGCCTGTTGGGCGGCGTTGCCCCCGCTGTACTTTCAGCGATGCTGTCCGGTGCGCTGTTGAACTACTACTTGATCGCGCCGCGACACAGTTTCACCATCTCCGAGCCCGACAGTGCCGTCACCGAGCTGGTGCTGCTGCTGATCGCCGTCGCGGTCGCCGTGTTGGTCGACGGTGCTACCAAGCGCGCCAGAGAAGCCCGGCTGGCTTCCCAAGAGGCAGAGCTGTTGACGCTGTTTGCCGGATCGGTGCTGCGGGGCGCGGACCTGTCCACGCTGTTGGAACGCGTGCGCGAGACCTATTCGCAGCGTGCGGTGAGCATGCTGCGGGAAGGTTTGGAGGGCTCGCGCGAAGTGGTCGCCTCGGTGGGGAATGATCCTTGCACCACAGTCGATTCGGCGGACACGGCCATCGAGGTGGGTGACGAAGAGTTCTGGATGCTGATGGCCGGTCGCAAGCTGTCGGCCCGGGATCGGCGCGTGCTGGGCGCGGTGGCCAGGCAAGCCGCGGGGCTGATCCGACAGCGTGAACTCGTCGAGGAGGCCAGCCGTGCCGAGGCCATAGTGCGGGCCGATGAATTGCGCCGGTCCCTGCTTTCGGCGGTCAGCCATGATTTGCGCACCCCGCTGGCGGCCGCCAAGGTTGCGGTATCCAGCCTGCGCGCCGGCGATGTGGCTTTCTCCCCTGAGGACACTGCCGAATTACTGGCCAGCACAGAGGAATCCATCGATCAGCTCACCGCGTTGGTGGGCAATTTGCTCGACTCGTCACGGTTGGCCGCGGGGGTGGTGCGCCCCGAGCTACATCGGGTGTATCTCGAGGAGGTGGTGCAGCGCGCGCTGGTGAGCATTGGCAAGGGCGCCACCGGTTTCTACCGATCCGCCATCGATCGCGTCAAGGTCGACGTCGGCGATGCCGTAGTGATGGCCGACGGCAGGCTGCTGGAACGGGTGCTGGCCAACCTGATCGACAATGCGCTGCGCTACGCGCCCGATTGCGTGGTTCGGGTCAACGCGGGACGGGTGGGCGAGCGCGTGCTGGTCAACGTGATCGATGAGGGGCCGGGGATCCCGCACGGGACCGAGGAACGGTTGTTTGAGGCGTTCCAGCGCTTGGGTGACCATGACAACACCACCGGTGTCGGACTGGGAATGTCGGTGGCGCGCGGCTTCGTCGAGGCGATGGGTGGCACGATCCAGGCCGGCGATACGCCGGGTGGAGGGCTGACGGTGGTGTTGGACCTGGCCGGGCCACCGGACAGCGGTGAGCAATGACCCGGGTTCTGGTAATCGATGACGAGCCGCATATCTTGCGGGCGCTGCGGATCAACCTGAGTGTGCGTGGTTATGAGGTGATTACCGCGTCGACCGGCGCGGGAGCGCTGCGGGCCGCCGCCGAGCATCCCCCGGATGTGGTGATTCTGGATCTTGGCCTGCCCGACATTTCGGGTATCGACGTGTTGGGCGGGTTGCGCGGGTGGCTTTCCGCACCGGTGATCGTGTTGTCGGCGCGAAGCGATTCTTCCGACAAGGTCGAGGCGTTGGATGCGGGAGCCGACGACTACGTGACGAAGCCGTTTGGGATGGACGAGTTCCTCGCCAGATTGCGGGCCGCGGTGCGCCGCACTGCCGCGGCGTCGGAGGTGGAACAGCCGGTGGTCGAAACCTCTTCTTTTACTGTCGATTTGGCGGCGAAGAAGGTGGTGAAGGGTGGTGTCGAGGTGCATCTGACGCCCACCGAGTGGGGGATGCTGGAGATGCTGGTGCGCAACCGCGGCAAGCTGGTGGGTCGCGAGGAGTTGCTCAGAGAGGTGTGGGGACCGGCTTACGCGACCGAAACACACTATTTAAGGGTGTATTTGGCGCAGTTGCGGCGCAAGCTCGAGGATGACCCGTCGCATCCCAAACACCTGCTGACCGAATCAGGCATGGGATACCGCTTCGAGGCATGAGCGGCCCGTGCGCGCGCCCTCTCAGGAGGATGCGCGTCGGTGCCCGGCTTGTAGCGACATTGTCGGTGGGATGGTTAGGGCCGGTAACCGAATCGACTCCGTCTAGCGTGCCGGTCTTCTGCAGGCCCCTCCCGGGGGCATATGCGTCGGTGCCCGGCTTGCAGCGACAATGTCGGTGGCGCGTCGTGGTCGGTGACCGCATCGAACCCGTTTGCGCGCGCAGGCCTTCTCGCCATACCTCTCGGGGAGCATATGCGTCGGTGCCCGGCTTGCAGCGACAATGTCGATGGCGCGAACGGGCGTAGGTAACCGCACCGAACCGGTGTGGCGCCGATCTTGTCCACGGTCTTCAGGAGCATGCGCCTTGCCGCAGCTCGCAGCGGCTATCAGTCGAACCACTGGAGCGGATCTTCGCGTCCACTAATGGCCCTCGACTTCCCTCGCAACGCCAGAACTCGCTGGTGCATCCGGTGTTCGGTGCCGCGCGGAAATTCCAGCGCCGCATACTTGCCCCGTCTGACGCGGTCAACCCGCCCCCGTCCCATCTCCCATCGCAGTGCATCGGAAATGGCTTTCGATGCCCGACCGTTGACGGTAAAGCCATGCCACTTGAGGGCATCGATGAGTTCCGGAATAGTCGCGGGTCCGTGCAACACCAACTGGTAGGTAAGCACATAGCGAAGCTCGGTTCCTCGTAGCAGCACGCTCATGACTCGAACGTTGCATTCGCGTCCACGTGCCGCCAGTCAGCACATTTCGGCTGTGGATGACGCACACCGACAATGTCGCTACAAGCCGGGCAACGACGCACATCCCCCTGAGAGCGCCAGGAACGGACCGCGAGCGCTAATCGCGTTCGACGCCGGCCGCCGGCCCCGCACGACGGCCCCACAGACCGTCCCCACGGCCACCTGCCGCGGCCACCGACCCTCACGCGTCCGCAGACCCCGACCGCCGCCGTCGACCCTCACGCGTCCACAGACCCCGACCGCCGCCGTCGACCCACGCGTCCGCCACCCCACCGCGCCACCGACAATGTCGCTACAAGCCGGGCAACGACGCACATCCCCCTGAGAGCCGAGAAAAGCTATCCCGCTATCGACAGAACAATCCCGTCCAAGATGTCGTGTTCGCTGACGGTCAACTCCGCAATACCGGCCCGCGCATACAACTCATTGGCCAACTCCTGCACCACGATCGCACCTCCGCCGATCACGTCGACGCGCCCTTCGTGCATCGGCCCAAGCTTCGCCCGTTCCGACCGCGGCATAGCGATCAACTGCTCACACACCGCCAGCAAAGAGTCGCGCCCCACCCGCGAAAGATGAATCGCAGCAGAGTCATACACCGCCATACCGTGGGCCAAGGCCGACAACGTAGTCATCGTCCCGGCAACACCGACCCAACAGCGGGCCCCCTCCACCGGCACGGCGCGCAACGCCACGGCGAGCCGCTCACGGACCACCGACCGGGCCGTCGCAACCTCCTCCGGCGTGGGCGGGTCGGAGTGCAAGCAACGCTCGGTCAGGCGGACGCAACCAATATCGGCCGAATAACTCGCCACCACGTCATCCGCCGCCTTACCGACCACGATCTCCGTCGAGCCGCCACCCAGGTCTACAACCACGAAAGGTGCATCCGTGCTGTCCAATTCGCCAACCGCACCGGCGAACGACAGCTCGGCCTCCTCCGCCCCCGTGATCACCTCGGCGATCGCGCCGGGAATCACCGCCCCCAAAACTTCCGCCGTCATCGCAAAGAACACATCCCGGTTCCCGGCGTCCCGTGTGGCCGACGTCGCGACCATCCGCACCCGCGAAACCCCATGCACCCGCAGCAACTCCGCGTAATCGACCAGCGCGGCCCGCGTGCGCGCAATCGCTTCAGGCGCAAACGAGCCGGTCGCATCCACCCCCTGACCCAGCCGCACGATCCGCATCTCGCGATGGACGTCCCGTAACCGTCCGTCGACGCAGTCCGCAATCAACAACCGAATCGAGTTGGTACCGCAGTCGATTCCAGCCAGCCGCGTCATTTCCACTGTCCCGCAATCAAAGCCGCTATTCCCGGCTCGGCGGCTAACAACGCAACCGCCTCGTCACCCAACGGATTGACCCCGGGCCCCTTGGCCAGCGAATGCGCAATCAGCACATGCAGACACTTGACCCGGTCCGGCATGCCGCCACCGGAAAACGTCGTCCCCAATGGTTCAATCGCGTCCCGCTCGGCCAGATACGACTCGTGGGCACGCTGATACGCGGCCGCCAACGACGGGTCGGCACCCAAACGCGCGGTCATCTCACGCATCAGGCCGGTGGTCTCCAATCGACTGGCGGCTGCCGTGAGCACCGGATGCGTGAGGTAGTACAACGTCGGAAACGGTGTCCCATCAGGCAGTTTCGGCGCCGTCTTCACCACACCCGGTGAACCGTCTGGACATCGGTAGGCGATCTCCAGCACCCCACGCGGCTCACGGCCGAGCTGACGCGCCACCACCTCCAAGTCGGCACGATCAACCACCGGGGACCGTCGGGTTCGGGGGCTCCTGCCCGGGCGCCGCCGGGGCGGCCGGAGCAGCCGGGGGCAAGTGCGGCGTGTCCGCGATGGTGTGCCACAGCGAGGTGTACCACGGCTCGTTCTTGGGGTGCCCGCCAGCCTCCTCCCCCGGTTGCGCAGGCACCGCGGCCGTCGGCGGAAGCTGCACCTGGAACGGAATGTCACCAGGCTTGACGAAACCGAGCCGCTCGCGGGCTTGCGCGGCGATGTACGCCGGGTCGGCCAGCTGACCTTTGCGTTGCTCCAATTCCTTGATCTGGCCGCGCAGCGCGGCCTCGGTCGCCGACAGTTGCGCCATCTCGGTGCGCTGAGCGAAATACGTGCGCACCGGACCGGCGATGGTCAGCGTCAGCACACACACCACCGCGGCCAGGATCGCCGCCCGCCGCGCGGTGAAGCCCAACCGCTGATCCGACCGCTGCTCAACGGATTCGGTGAACGACCGCCTGATCGGTTCGACGACATGTTCCTGCGAGCGGCCCGCGTGGCGACTCTCGTCGGGCGCGGTCTGTGCGGGCTTGGACTGCGGCCGCGACAGCGGCTTGGCAACCGGCTTCACCGTGCCCGAAGAGCGACGCCCCCGACCCGAATCACCGGGCTTCCCCGGCCGGGAAGCCGGGGATCGGCGTTTCGGATCGGACTTGGCGGCCAAACTATTTACTTCGGATCCATCGCGAACCGCGGAAACGCAAGATCACCCGCATACCGCGCCGCATCGCCCAGCGCCTCTTCGATGCGCAGCAGCTGGTTGTACTTGGCCACGCGTTCGCTGCGCGCCGGGGCGCCGGTCTTGATCTGCCCGCTGCCAACGGCCACCGCCAGATCGGCGATCGTAGTGTCCTCGGTCTCACCACTGCGGTGGCTCATCATGGTGCGGTATCCACTGTGGTGGGCAAGCGCCACCGCGTCGAGGGTCTCGGTCAGCGTCCCGATCTGATTCACCTTGACCAGCAACGCATTTGCCACCCCGCGCTCGATGCCTTCCTCAAGGCGTTCGGGATTGGTGACGAACAGATCATCGCCGACGATCTGCACCCGCTCACCGATACCCGCCGTCAACGCGGCCCAGCCGTCCCAATCGTCCTCGGACAGCGGGTCTTCGATGGACACCAGGGGGTAGGACGCGAGCAGGCGGGCGTAGAAGTCGGCCATCTCCTCGGCGGTGCGGGTCGAACCCTCGAAGCGGTATCCGGTGCCGTCGTCGTAGAACTCGGTGGCGGCGACGTCGAGGGCCAGCGCGATGTCGGCGCCGGGCCGCAACCCCGCCGCCTCGATCGCGGTGGTGATCAGATCCAGCGCGGCGGTGGTGCCGGCCACGTCGGGGGCGAAACCCCCCTCGTCGCCCAGTCCGGTGGACAGGCCCTCTTTTTTGAGCACTTTCTTCAGCGCGTGATAAACCTCGGCGCCCCAGCGCAACGACTCGGCGAAACTCGGTGCGCCGATCGGCGCCACCATGAACTCCTGGACGTCGACGCCGGTATCGGCGTGCGCACCGCCGTTGAGGATGTTCAGCATCGGCACCGGCAGGATGTGCGCATTGGGACCACCCAGATAACGGAACAGGGGCAACGCCGCGGAATCCGCGGCCGCCTTGGCGACGGCCAGGGAGACGCCGAGGATCGCGTTGGCGCCCAGCCGCGATTTGTCCGGCGTACCGTCCAGGTCGACGAGCGCCTGGTCGACCAGTCGCTGGTCGTCGGCGTTGAGGCCGATAACCGCCGGACCGATCTCGTCGAGCACCGCCTGAACGGCCTTCTTCACCCCTTTGCCGCTGTACCGGTCACCGCCGTCGCGCAACTCGACGGCCTCGTGCTCGCCAGTCGACGCACCGGACGGCACCGCGGCGCGGGCAAACGTCCCGTCGATCAGAGCGACCTCGACCTCGACGGTCGGGTTGCCGCGGGAATCAAGGATCTCGCGGGCTCCGACCTGCTCGATAATCGGCACTGGGTTCTCCTTTGTCTCCTGGCTGAAAGACCCCCGGCAGCCTCAGCCTAAAGCCTCGGTTACCCGGACCATCCTTCTACAGCGGATGACCCGCCGCGTAGGCGGTCGCCCAGTCCCGGACCGCCCGCGCATAGACGCCGGAGTTGTTGTAGGCCCGCAGCGCGGTGATCCACCCCCGGGGCGTCGCGAGATCCTTTCCGCGCCAGCACAAATAGCCCGCGGCCGAGAGGGCGGCATCGTCGATGTTGTCCGGACTGGCGACGCCGTCGTTGTTGGCGTCGACCCCGTACAACCGCCAGGTCTCGGAGATGAACTGCATCGGCCCCATCGCGCGCTCGACCCCGTCGTCGCCATCCAGGACCCCCGCGTCGGTGTCCACGATGCGCAAGTTGTCGCCGGTGCCGTCGAGCCGAACACCCCGGATGGGGGGCCGGACGTCTCCGTTGGGGGCGATGGCCGCGCCCCGGTAAGTGCCGTTATGACTCTCCACCTGGCCAATGCCCGCAAGCGTCGTCCACGCGATATGACACTTCGGGTTCTCGACCTCGGCGACGCGAGCGGCATACGCGTACGCCTCTAGCGCGATGACCGGCATTTCCAGTGCGGGAGCGCGCTGCTGCGCCCATTCCCGCAACTGATCCGCAGGCCGGCCGCTGACGTGCGTGTCGACCGGAGGCACTGGATCCCCCGCCGGGGGCGGCACGCCTTCGGGGATGAAAAGGCTGAGCTGCCAGGTGCAACTTGACGCCAACAGCATCGCGGTCGCCCCTATCACGGCGACCGCGCGCAACCAGCGTCTCGGCGACACAAACTCTCCCTGTTGGTCTCCCCATGCGGCCACTTGTCTCTTAAAGCCCCAGACATCGTCCCATGGGTTCGCCGGCCGCCCGGGCGAGTTCGCCGTCCAGCACACAGATTTGTGCTGGATTGGAGCCGATCAGTGATTCCTCAGCAGCATGTTTGTGAAAACCGTCTGAGTCACCGCAAACATCGACGAGCGACCCTCAGCGGCGCCCTTTGCGCTTTTTGGGCCGGGACTCCTTAACGGACGCGGACGCCGCGAGGGGTTCCTCCTCGGCGGCGTCCTCGACGGCGGGCTCGAGCCCGGGCTCGACCCGGGGCTCGACGGCCGGCGCCGACGGCTCCTCGGGCACTTCGCCGAGCGGCCAATGCGCGCGCCACTCGTCCTCGGTGACGAAGCCGAGCGGACTCATGTCGAGTTCCTCAGCGACACTGTCACCGCGCCGCGCCGCCGCAATCGCCTTCTCCACACCGCGAACCGTGTCGACAAAGTCCAAAACCGCTGCCCGCAAGGTGTTTTCCGCATCGACTTCGGCCGACAGCGTAATCGTGGTGAGCTCCTCGGGAATCAGCTCGGCGGGCAGGCCGGCCTGAACGAGGCGATGAATCACCTTCTGCGCCAACGCCAATGCCGGCTGACCGGTGTGCACGTCGTCCAGCACCGAACCCCTGGGTTTCTCGGCCGCCTTGCGTTCCTCCCACTGCGCCAGTTGATCCTGCAGCGAAATAGATTCCCCCGCAAGCACTCCCGGGACCCGGTTGCCGAGCTTGCGCATCAGCGTGTCGGCGACGTCGTCAATAGTGAACGGCAGCAGCGCCGCATCCTCGGCGATGCGGGCGTGAAAAAGCACCTGCAACAGCAGATCACCGAGTTCTTCGCGCAGCTGTTCCACATTGCCGCTGTGCACGGCATCCAGCAGCTCGTACGTCTCCTCCAGCAGATACCGGCGCAGCGAGTCGTGGGTCTGCTCGCTCTCCCAGGGGCCCGCGGTGCGCAGCTTGTCCATCATCGCGACCGCATCGACCAGCCGTTCACCGCGCTGACCCGCAGGCGCCGAGATCAGCCGGGCACCGGCGGCGAGCCGGGCGGTGACGGCGGGGTGGTTGGGGTCTGAGGACAACAGCACCGGCGCGTCCGCGCCGGTGTGCGCCGGGTGCGCGTCGGGCAGCGACCACGGCACCGCGATCGGCATCTCCTCCGTGTACTGCACTTCACCACTGAGGAGCTCGATCGCTTCGACCGGCACCAGCGAGGGGCGGCGGGGGTCGACCAGGACGACAGTCGTCATCGCGCTTGCCGCTCCTTACTCGACTTACTCGACTTACTCGACGTGACGGGCTCGGGGTTCGTTATACCAATATCTTGCTGCGGGATGCCCGCGAGTGCAGTCACCAAATCCGCCACCATCTGCACCAACTCCACGTCACGCAGCCGCGCGGCGCCCACGCCGCCGGTGCGCGGGATGGGAACCTGCACGGTGGACGTCGTCGCGCGGTAGCGCGCGCCCGGATACATCCGGGCCAGCCGCACCTGCGCAGAATCCGGCAGGTTCAGCGGCGAAAGCCGCACGGTGGCCGCCGAGGGGGCGCTGACCTCGGTGATCCCGGACGCGCGGCACAGCAACCGCAGCCGTGCCACCGCCACCAGCCGCTGGGCCGGCTCGGGCGGCGGGCCGTACCGGTCGGTCAGCTCTTCGATGACGGCGTTGACACCGGCGTCGTCCGTCGCCGATGCCAGACGCCGGTAGGCCTCCAGCCGCAGCCGATCGCTGGCGATGTAATCGGGCGGCAGGTGGGCATCGACGGGCAGGTCGATGCGCACGTCCTTGGGCTCTTCGGCGGTGGTCACCGTCTTGCCGTCGGCGGCGGCCCGGTACGCCTCGACGGCCTCGCCGACCAGTCGCACGTACAGGTCGAACCCAACTCCGGCGACGTGCCCGGACTGCTCGACGCCCAGCACGTTGCCGGCCCCGCGAATCTCCAGGTCCTTCAGCGCCACGGCCATGCCCGCGCCCAACTCGTTGTTCTGCGCGATGGTCGCCAACCGGTCGTACGCCGTCTCGGTCAGCGGCGCGTCCGGCGGGTACAGGAAGTAGGCGTACCCACGCTCCCGACTGCGACCCACCCGACCGCGGAGCTGATGCAACTGGGACAGGCCGAACGTGTCGGCGCGCTCGACGATCAGCGTGTTGGCATTGGAGATATCCAGGCCGGTCTCGACGATCGTCGTGCACACCAGGATGTCGAATTCGCGGTTCCAGAAGCCCTGCACGGTGCGTTCCAGCCGCTCTTCGGGCATCTGGCCGTGCGCCACCACGACCCGGGCCTCGGGCACCAGCTCCCGCACCCGAGCGGCGGCCCGGTCGATCGAGCTCACCCGGTTGTGCACGTAGAAGGCCTGCCCATCGCGCAGCAATTCCCGTCGCAACGCAGCCGCGATCTGCTTGTCCTCGTGCGGGCCGACGTAGGTCAACACCGGGTAGCGCTCTTCGGGTGGCGTCAGGATGGTCGACATCTCGCGGATCCCGGCCAGGCTCATCTCCAGCGTCCGCGGAATCGGGGTGGCGCTCATGGTCAGCACGTCGACATGCGTGCGCAGCGACTTGATGTGCTCCTTGTGCTCGACGCCGAACCGCTGCTCCTCGTCGACCACGACCAAACCAAGGTCTTTCCAGCGCACCCCGGTCTGCAGCAGCCGGTGGGTGCCGATCACGACGTCCACCGATCCGTCGGCCATGCCGTCGATCACCTTGCGGGATTCCGCGGGGTCGGTGAAGCGGGACAGGCCCTTGACGGTGACCGGGAAACCGGCCATCCGGTCGGTGAAGGTCTGCAAGTGCTGGTCGGCCAGCAGGGTGGTGGGCACCAGCACCGCGACCTGCTTGCCGTCCTGAACCGCCTTGAACGCCGCACGGACCGCGATCTCGGTCTTGCCGTAACCGACGTCACCGCAGATCACCCGGTCCATCGGGATCGGCTTTTCCATGTCGGACTTGACTTCGGTGATCGCGGTCAACTGGTCGACGGTCTCGGTGAAGCCGAACGCGTCCTCCATCTCGGCCTGCCATGGCGTGTCCGGTGCGAAAGCGTGGCCGGGACTGGCCTGACGCTTGGCGTACAGCGCGACCAGTTCACCGGCGATCTCCCGGACGGCGCGGCGCGCCTTGGTCTTGGTGTTGGCCCAGTCGCTGCCGCCCAATTTGCTCAGCGCGGGCGCCTGGCCACCGACATACCGCGACAGCTGGTCCAGCGAGTCCATCGGGACATAAAGCCGGTCGGCCTGCTGGCCGCGCTTGCTGGACGCGTACTCGAGCACCAGGTACTCGCGGCGGGCGCCACCGACCGTCCGTTCGACCATCTCCACGAACCGGCCGATACCATGCTGGTCGTGTACCACCAGGTCCCCGGCGGTCAGTGCCAGCGGGTCGACGGTGTTGCGCCGCTTGGCCGCCAGGCGCTTGCCCTCGACGGCGGTGGCCCGGCTGCCGGTCAGGTCGGCTTCGGTGATGACGACGAGGTTGGCCCCGGGGATGACCACGCCGTCGTGCAGCGGGCCCTTGAGCACCCCGACGACGCCAGCTTTGGGTGCAGCACCGGAGTCCAGCATCGCGGCCGGGATGTCCGACTCGGCCAGCCGCTCAACCATCCGATGGGCGGTTCCGGTGCCGGGCGCGACCATGGCGGCATGCCCGCCGGTGGCCACGTGCGCGCGCAGCATCGCGAAGACCCCGTCGATGTCGTGCTGGTGTCCCCGCGCGGACGGCGCCGGGCGGATGTCCAGTTCGATGGCGGACTCGTCGGACAGCTGGCTCAACGTCCACCACGGATGTCCGGATGCGCTCGCCGCGGCCTGCACGTCCTCGAGTTCGGTGAAGCCCGAACCGCCCAGTTGCTCCACGTCGACCGGCGCGTCGGTGCCCAGCGCCGCCACCGACCAGGACGCCTCCAGGAATTCCCGGCCAGTCTTGATCAGGTCGGCGGCGCGGGTGCGGACCTTTTCCGGGTCGCACACCAGCACCGGGGTGCCGTCGGCCAGCTGGTCGGTCAGCAGGGCATGGTCGTCCGGGCGTAATACCGGGAGCAGCGCTTCCATCCCGTCGACCGGGATGCCCTCGGCCAGTTTGGCCAGCATGTCGATGATGCTGCCGGTGACCGTGTTCTCCGAACCGGGATGTTGGACGCCCAACTCGGCCGCCCGCGCCCGGACGTCGTCGGTGAGCAGCAGTTCCCGGCAAGCAACCGCGATCAGGTGGTCGACATCGATCTCAGGGATCGAGCGCTGGTCGGCTACCGAGAACATCCGCATCTCGGTAATCTCGTCGCCCCAGAATTCGATCCGGACCGGGTGCTCGGCCGTCGGGGCGAAGATGTCCAGAATCCCGCCGCGCACGGCGAACTCGCCGCGCCGCCCCACCATGTCCACCCGGGTGTAGGCCAGCTCGACCAGCCGGCTCGCGACGTCCTCGAACGGCGTCTCGTCGCCGACGGTCAGCGTCAACGGTTCCTGCAGGCCGAGATCGGGCGCCATGGGTTGCAGCAGGGAACGCACCGCCGTCACCACGACCCGCAACGGGGGACCCAGGCGCGCGTCGTCTGGGTGCGCCAGCCGGCGCAGCACCATCATCCGCGTCCCGACCGTGTCGATGCCCGGCGAGAGCCGTTCGTGCGGCAGGGTCTCCCAGGACGGGAAGACGGCCACCGCATCGCCGTACACGCCGCGCAGCTCGGCGGTCAGGTCGTCGGCCTCGCGACCGGTCGCGGTGACCACCAGCAGCGGACCCTGTTGTGCCAGTGCGCCGGCCACGAAAAGGCGCGCGCTGGCAGGTCCTACCAGTGCGAGTTTGTCGGGTCGATCGGAGGCACGCTCGTTGAGCTGTTGGAAAGTTGGTGCGGTCAGCGCCAATTCGACGAGCCCCGCGATCGGGGTATCTGGGCACGCAGTCCCCGGTGCGGTCATGATGCCGCCATTCTAGGCGTCCGACTGGGGCCTTCGATCGGGCAAGCACTGCGTCAAGATCGCCCGCACGGCCGTCAAGAGTTCGTCAGGAAAGCGGTCAGGGGCCCGCTCGCGCCGCAGGTTGAAAGCATGACATTGCTTGACATGCTGCCCTCCATCGGCAAAGCCGCGCCGCGGCGCGTCGACCCGGCGATATGGCCGGTGACGACCGGTTGTGACGAACAAGGTCGGCTATGCCTCGGTGAGGTACCGCTCACAGACATCGCCGATGAGTTCGGCACCCCGACCTACGTCGTCGACGAAACCGACTTCCGACATCGCGCCCGCCGCTACCGCAAGGCGTTACGTGGCGTCGAGATCGTCTACGCCGCAAAATCACTGCTCACCACGGCCGTGGCCAGGTGGGTGCGGGAGGAAGGCCTGGGCATCGACGTCTGCTCACCCGGCGAACTCGCCGTCGCGCTGGCCGGGGGGCTGGATCCGGTACGCGTCATCGTGCACGGCAACGCGAAATCGCCAGACGAGCTGCGCGAGGCGGTAGCCGCTGGGGTCGGCCGCATCGTGGTGGATTCCGACATCGAGATCGCCTACCTGGCCGGCCTGGCCCGCCGACGGCAGCGCGTGCTCATCCGGGTGACCCCCGAGATCGACATCCATGGGCACCGCGCGGTCACCACCGGAGTCAGCGATCAGAAGTTCGGGTTCACCCTCGACGGCGGTCAGGCGGCCCGGGCCGTGCAGCGGGTGCTGGCCCACCCGATCCTCGACCTGATCGGGTTGCACTGCCATATCGGCTCGCAGGTCACCGACGCCGCGCTGTACGGGGAAGCGATCCGCCGGATGATCACCTTGATGGCCGAAGTGCGATCCCGCCACGGTGTGATCCTCACCGAGCTCAACATCGGCGGTGGCCACGGCGTCCCCTACACCCGCGGTGACGGCGAGCTGAATCTCGACGAGCTGGCCGCCGCGATCGAGGACGCGCTGGACGAGGCCTGTGCCGCCGAGCATTTCCCCCGGCCCGTCATCGTGGTGGAACCGGGCCGTGCGATCAGCGCCCGCGCCGGTGTCACCCTGTACCGGGTGTGTTCGGTGAAGACCCGTCCGGGCGGCCGGACTTTCGTGGCGGTTGACGGTGGGATGAGCGACAACCCGCGGGTGGCGCTGTACGGCGCGCGGTACACGGTCGCGCTGGCCAACCGCCACCCGCTGGTGAGCCGACAACTCGTGACTGTCGCCGGCCGGCATTGCGAGGCCGGCGATGAGATTGCCCGCGATGTCGAGTTACCGACCGACGTGCGCCCCGGCGATCTGCTCGCGGTGGCGGGTACGGGCGCCTACCACCACAGCATGGCCTCGACGTACAACCTGGTGGGCCGGCCGCCGCTGGTAAGCGTCGGCCGCGGGCGGGTGCGCGAGCTGGTACGGCGTGAGACGATCGCCGACCTGCTCGCCCGCGACCTGGGTTGACCAGCTACCAGGGCATGGTCGCCCACGAGTAGAACGCGCCGTTGCCGACGTCGTGCACGCCGTAGGAATCCCAGTAGTAGTCGTGGCAGACGCTGCCGTCCCAGGGCACGGGACGCCCGGCCGGGTTGGGGTCGCCGGGACACCAGGTGGTGCAGGCCTGTAGCCGCGGGCAGTTGCCGGAATCGGCGTTGGCGGGTGCCGCCAGCAGCGACAGCGCGGCGCTGGCCGCCGCCACACCGAGGACGATGCGCGAGGGTCGGTTCATGTTCAGTCCTTTGCTGGTTGTTGCCGACGATCACACCTTGCTCAGGCGGCTACCGATCCCAATTATTCGCCCTGCAACTGCGGGTCGGCCTCCAGGTGAGTCAGACCGTTCCACATGAGGTTGACCAAATGCGCGGCCACCACTTCCTTCTTGGGCTCCCGCGCGTCGAGCCACCACTGTGCGGTCATCGACACCGAACCCACCAGCGCCTGGGCATACAGCGGGGCCAGCTCGGGATCCAGACCGCGGCGGGCGAAGTCGCCGGCCAGGATGGAGGCGACCTGATTGACCGCGTCATTGAGCAGGCTGGAGTAGGTGCCCGAGCTGATCGAAGCCGGCGAGTCCCGGATCATGATGCGGAACCCGTCGGTGCGTTCCTCGACGTAGGTGAGCAGCGCCAGCGCGACCCGCTCGACCCGCACGCGGGACCGGTTGTTGGTCAGTGACGAGGTGATGCCGTCCAGCAACGCCGACATCTCCCGGTCGACCACGACCGCGTACAGCCCTTCTTTTCCGCCGAAGTGCTCGTAGACGACTGGTTTGGAGACGTTGGCGCGTTGCGCGATCTCCTCGATCGAGGTGCCGTCGTAGCCCCGTTCGGCGAACAGTGAGCGGGCGATCCCGATCAGCTGGTGCCGGCGCTCGCTGCCGGTCATCCGGGCGCGGGGCGTTCGTGCTTCCTTGTCCGGGGTTCTCTCCGGTGCGGCCACCTGATCAGGGTATCGAGGTGACCCACGCTCGGCTCCGGAATACCGGCCGGGTTCGATAAGGTTTCATCGGCGGCGCACGGGCCGCTGATCGGCGATCCGTCGTGGTGTAATCGGCAGCACCTCTGATTTTGGTTCAGATAGTTCAGGTTCGAGTCCTGGCGACGGAGCTCCGCATTTTGCGCTTTTTGCCGCGAGCGTGCACAAGATGCCACTCTTGACGGCGTGTCGGCGTGCAGGTACGCACGCTCGCAAGGCGAAACTTGAGGAGAGTTGATGACGTTTCGTGGTGACACCGCGGTCCTGGTCCTGGCGGCCGGGCCCGGCACCCGGATGCGGTCCGACACCCCGAAAGTGCTGCACACCCTCGGCGGTCGCAGCATGCTGTCGCACTCCCTGCACGCGATGACCAAACTCGCGCCGCAGCACCTGGTGGTGGTCCTCGGCCACGACCACGAGCGCATTTCGCCGCTGGTCGCGGAGTTGGCCGACGACCTGGGTCGCTCCATCGAGGTCGCGTTGCAGGACCGGCCGCTGGGGACGGGCCATGCGGTGCTGTGCGGGTTGTCCGCGCTGCCCGACGACTACGCCGGCATCGTCGTGGTCGCCGCGGGTGACACTCCCCTGCTGGACGCCGACACGCTGGCCGACCTGATCGCCACCCACAGCTCGGCGGCCGCGGCGGTGACCGTGCTGACCACCACGCTGGACGATCCGCACGGCTACGGCCGCATCCTGCGCACCCAGGACGACGAAGTGATGGCAATCGTCGAGCAGGCCGACGCGACCGCCTCACAACGCGGGATCCGCGAGGTCAACACGGGCGTCTACGCCTTCGACATCGCCGCACTGCGATCCGCGTTGGGCCGGCTCAGCGCCAATAACGCCCAACAGGAGCTGTACCTGACCGACGTCATCGCGATCGCGCGCCGGGATGGCCACACCGTCAGCGCCCTCCACGTCGACGACAGCGCACTGGTCGCGGGCGTCAACAACCGCGTCCAGCTCGCTGAATTGGGCGCCGAGCTCAACCGCCGGATCGTGGCCGCTCATCAGCTGGCCGGCGTGACCGTGGCCGACCCTGCGACGACCTGGATCGACGTCGACGTGACGATCGGTCGCGACACCGTGATCCAGCCCGGCACCCAGCTGCTGGGTAGCACCCGGATCGGCGGCCGCTGCGTCATCGGGCCGGACACCACCCTGACCGACGTGAACGTGGGCGAGAACGCCACGGTGTGCCGGACCCACGGCACGTCGTCGACGATCGGCGACGGGGCCACCGTCGGCCCGTTCAGCTTTTTGCGGCCCGGGACGGTGCTGGGCGGCGACGGCAAGCTGGGCGCGTTCGTCGAGACCAAGAACTCCACCATCGGCACCGGGACCAAGGTGCCGCACCTGACCTACGTCGGTGACGCCGACATCGGCGACCACACCAACATCGGCGCGTCCAGCGTGTTCGTCAACTACGACGGCGTCACCAAACGCCGCACCACGATCGGCTCGCACGTGCGCACCGGCTCGGACACCATGTTCGTGGCGCCGGTGACCATCGGCGACGGCGCCTACACCGGAGCCGGCACCGTGGTGCGTGAGGACGTCCCGCCGGGCGCGCTGGCGGTGTCGGCCGGTCCGCAACGCAACATCGAAGGTTGGGTGCAGCGCAAACGACCAGGCACGGCGGCCGCCGAAGCCGCGCAGCAGGCCCTCGAGTCGGAGCCAGATCAGACATCGTGAAGCAACTTCCCGGTAACCCGGGCGCAGCACCAGGCACTTCGCTACGTACGATGGTGCCTTCATTTCAGATCCCGAGAGGGCAGCCCGGTGAGTCACGACTGGACCGATAACCGCAAAAATCTGATGCTCTTCAGCGGCCGCGCCCACCCGGAGCTGGCCGAGCAGGTCGCCAAGGAACTCGATGTCCACGTGACCGCGCAGACGGCGCGGGAGTTCGCCAACGGCGAGATCTTCGTGCGCTTCCAGGAGTCGGTGCGCGGATGCGACGCGTTCGTCCTGCAATCGGCCCCGGCACCGGTGAACCGGTGGCTGATGGAACAGCTGATCATGATCGATGCGCTCAAGCGCGGCAGTGCCAAGCGGATCACCGCGGTCATGCCGTTCTACCCTTATGCCCGGCAGGACAAGAAGCACCGCGGCCGCGAGCCGATCTCGGCTCGCCTGGTGGCCGATCTGCTGAAGACCGCCGGCGCCGACCGGATCGTCACCGTGGACCTGCACACCGATCAGATCCAGGGTTTCTTCGACGGCCCCGTGGACCACATGCGCGGCCAGAACCTGCTGACCGGCTACATCAAGGACAACTACCCGGACAGCAACATGGTCGTGGTCTCCCCCGACTCCGGCCGGGTGCGTATCGCCGAGAAGTGGGCGGACGCCCTGGGCGGCGTCCCGCTGGCCTTCATCCACAAGACCCGGGATCCGCGGGTGCCCAACCAGGTGGTGTCCAACCGTGTGGTCGGTGAGGTGCAGGGCCGCACCTGCGTGCTGATCGACGACATGATCGACACCGGTGGCACGATCGCCGGCGCGGTCAAGCTGCTGCACGACGACGGCGCCAGGGACGTGATCATCGCGGCAACGCACGGTGTTCTCTCCGACCCGGCGGCCGAGCGGCTGGCCGGCTGCGGTGCCCGCGAGGTGATCGTCACCAACACCCTGCCGATCGGTGAGGAGAAGCGGTTCCCTCAACTGACCGTCCTGTCCATTGCGCCGTTGTTGGCCAGCACCATTCGTGCGGTCTTCGAAAACGGCTCAGTCACAGGACTGTTCGACGGAGACGCCTAGATGGGTGACCAGACCGTCATCTATCACAATCCCAAGTGCAGCACGTCCCGCAAGACGCTGGACTTGTTGCGGGACAGCGGTTTAGACCCCACAGTGGTGCAATACCTGAAGACGCCGCCGTCCCGTGACGAGCTGGTGCGAATGATCGCCGACGCCGGCATCGAGGTGCGCGCCGCGGTCCGCAAGCGCGAATCGCTGTACGCGGAGCTGAATCTGGCCGAGGCGAGCGACGACGAGCTGCTCGACGCGATGGCCGAGCATCCAATCCTGATCGAACGGCCGTTCGTCGTCACCCCGAAGGGCACGCGGCTGGCCCGCCCGATCGACGCAGTCCGCGAGATTCTGTGACGCGGCGCGCCATCGCGGCCGCCGCCGGGGCTGCTGTGCTCGCCCTTGCGACGATCGCTTGCGGCGGCCCCAAAGTTCCCGACTATCAGGCGATCTGGACTACCAGCGGCACAGCGGCCAGCAGCACCCCGGCAACGTCGGAACCGCCGGTCCCGCTGTCGAAGTATCTGGAAGACCAGGGCGTGGCCGGTGATCCGGTAGACCCGGCCAGCCTGCCGGACTTGACGGTGTCGATGCCGACTCCGGCGGGCTGGAAACGGCGTGGCGACCCTAACCCCGCATCCAAGGCGGTGATGATCTCCAAGGGAGACAACTATCCGGCGGCCATGCTGGTGGTGTTCAAGTTGCGCGGGGAACTCAATCCCGCCGAGGCGATCAAACACGCAAATACCGATCTGCCGGACAGCTTTCACCAGTTGGACGCTTCAACGGCGGACTTCAACGGGTTCCCGTCCTCGGTGGTGCAGGGAACCTACGAGCTGAAGGGCGCGCGGATGCGCAGCTGGAGCCGGGTGGTGCTGCCGACCGGTCGGCCGCCGGACAAGCAGCGATACCTGGTACAGCTGATCATTACCAGTCTTGCCGACCAGGCCGTCTCGGAAAGCAACGATGTCGAGGCCATCATCCGGGGATTCGTCGTCGCCCAAAAGTAGCGTTCTTTGGGCGAGCAGACGCTAAAGCACCCAAAAACTGCGTTTTTGAGGCGCTTTAGCGTCTGCTCGCGGGGCTCAGGGCCTGGGCGTCAGCACGACGACTGGGATCGGCCGCGACGTCTTCTTCTGGTATTCCACATAGCGGTTGCTGTTGTTCGCGTTGACGATCTTCCACAGTCGCGCGTAGTCGAGGCTATCGGGTAGCACCGGGCGGGCTGTGACGGCCAAACGATTTGCGCCAACACTGATTTCAATCTCCGGATTGGCCTTCAAATTGTGATACCAGCCGGGCGCTTTTGGATAGCCGGCTTTCGATGCGACAACGAGATAGTCGTCACCGTCCCTGGCGTAGGTCAGCGTCGTTGTGCGCGCCTGGCCTGTCTTGGCGCCCACCGTGTGCAGTAGCAGGTTGGGCGGCATACCCGGTATCCGATGGCCGATCCGGCCATTGGTTGCTTGGTAGATCTTGTCGTGCAGACTGAGGAATCTGAACAGAACGCGCGCTCGGTCAAGGATGTCATGGTTTCAGTCTTGCTGACGGGCGGCTTCCTGGACCAGTTGCACCCGGGAAGTGATGCCCAGCTTGGCGTAGACGTGGGTCAGGTGGGTCTGCACGGTGCGCGGCGAGATGAACAGTCGCCCACCGATCTCTTTGTTGCTCAATCCTTCTGAGGTCAGACGAACCACGTCCTGCTCCATCGGGGTCAGTGAGCCCCAACCGGTGGCCGGTCGTTTCCGCTCGCCGCGGCCGCGCTGGGCATACGCGATCGCTTCTTCGGCGGAGAGCTCAGACCCTGCTCCCAAGGCCTCATCAAAAGCACCTTCTCCCAACGCTTCTTGCAGCTCCGCAAGGACAGCTTGGTAGCCGGCCTCGTACATGGGATAGCGGACGTGGTCCAGTCGCTGCCGAATGCCGGCGGCAGCACCCAACAATCGCGCCGCGTAGGGATGGTTGCCGTCGCCGGCCGCCAAGCGGGCCAGCAGTTCGAGCGTGTCAGCGACCCGCATGAACGCACCGGTTCGGGAGGCGACCGCCAGCGCGTCGTGCGCGTCGCGCTCGGCCTGCTCTCGGTCGCCCTGCGCGAGGGCGATGAACCCGCGGACTGTCAGCGTCACGAGCTGGTACCAGCCCGGCACCATCGCAACGATGCCGTCTGCGTACGAACGCGCACCGGTCAGATCACCGCACGACAACAATGCCTCGGCCATCGGCACGACACTGCGGGTGAATACTTCGCGGGCGGGAACCGTATGCGGTAACGCTTCCTCGGCAGCTCGTCTGGCCGCCGCGCCGTCACCGCCTGCGAGCGCGGCGTAGGCAAATGCCGCGTGCACGGTGTCACCCGCGATCCCACCCATCCGCTCGGCGGCCGCGAGCGCCGCTTGCGCGACGGCATGCGAGGCGTCCGCTTGGCCCCGAAACGCCAATGCCAGGCTGTGGCCGAGATGGCCGAAAAGAACCATGGTGACGTCGTCAGCCGCTTCGGCCTCTTCGGCCAATTCGCTGGCAATGCGAGTGCCAGCGGCGAGTTCACCCTGGAGCACCAATGCGATGGCCAGCCACGCCCGGTTGCTTCGCGAGAAGAACCGATCGCCGAATTCGTCCGCCACATCACGCCCTTTCTCGGCGGCCGAGCGGGCTGCTATGGGTTCGCCGAAAAGCGCGTTGAAGGTCGCCCGGTGGCCGAAAACCTGGCACAAACGCCACCGGTCATTCGTCGAGGTGAACTCCTCCATCATCTCGTCCGCGTATTGCTGGGCCAAATCCGGGCTGTACAGGGCCAGGGTTGCGCAGGCTACGAGAGCGTGCACGATGAGCTCTCGCTCACCGAGCTGTCGCGCGATGGCTAACGCTTCTTGCGCCCGGCCCAGGCCCGTCGGCATCGCTACCCACGAGGCGAGGATGCTTTCTTGGGCCACGGCGCCGGCCCACACTGCAGGAGTGAGGTGCGATTCTTCGGTCAGAATGGCTGCCAACCCGGCCAGGGCCTCGAGAACCCGCCCGCCCCAGAGCCATAACGGCAGCAAGCAGACGATCATCCGCAGGGCAACCTCGAAGTCAGAGTTCTCCTGGCTCCAGGCGAATGCCGCGCGAAGATTTTCGATCTCGATTTGCGCCCAGCGCAGCAACTCCTCGTCTGCCGACGGGCCACGCGAGTGCAGGGCGGCCGCCTTTTCCGCGTAGTAGTCCCGATGACGGGTGCGAACCTCGCCCGCTTCCCCGGACTCGCCCAGCTTTTCCTGCGCATATTGGCGCACTGTCTCCAATAACCGGTAGCGCATGCCGTCGTCGGTGCCTGTTTCGAAGGCGACGACCAAGGATTTGTCGACGAGTAGGCCCAGCTGATCCATCAGCTGAAAGCCCTCCAGCTCGCTGCCGGAGCCGACCGCGTGCGCAGCGTCGAAGTCAAAGCCGCCGGCGAACACGGCTAGTCGCCGGAACAGCACCCGCTCAGGCTCGGTGAGCAGCGCGTGCGACCAATCCACCGACGCGCGCAACGTCTGTTGACGACGCACCGCGGTGCGCGCACCACCGGTCAGCAACCGGAACCGGTCATGCAGACTGTCTACAATCTGCTTGAGCGACAACGCTCTAATCCGTGCTGCGGCAAGCTCAATCGCCAACGGCATACCGTCGAGCCGTTCGCAGATCTCGACAACCAATGCCCTATTTGACTCTCTCACAACAAAATTCGGCCTGACTCGGCGGGCACGATCGGCGAACAGCTCGATTGCCTCGTCGGCAAGAGATAGCGATGGCACCCGCCAACTCAACTCACCGGGCAATGCCAGCGGCTCGCGACTGGTGGCCACGATCGTCAGGTGCGGACACACCCCGAGGAGCTCAATAACCATGGATCCACATGCATCGAGCAGGTGCTCACAGTTGTCCAGTACCAACAAGATTGCCTTTGCGCCGATGAACCTCACCAGTGTCTCCAGGGTGGACAGGCCCGGTTGATCCGGCAGCCCCAATGTGCGTGCCGTCGTGACCGGCACAACCGCCGGATTGGTGATCGGCGCCAGGTCGACGTACCACACGCCATCATCGAAGACATCTACCATTTGCGCTGCCACCTCTACGGCAAGTCGCGTCTTGCCGGCACCGCCGGCGCCGTTCAACGTGACCAACCGGTTGTCTTCGATCAGCCGCCGCAGCTCAATCATCTCCTCCTGTCGCCCAACAAAACTCGTGAATTGGACCGGCAGGTTATGTGATGCTGCGGCCGTGCTCACCCGCAACGGCGGGAACTCATTGCGCAGCTCCGGGTGACACAGCTGCAGCACCCGCTCCGGCCGCGGCACGCCTTTCAGCGGATAGCTACCCAGGTCCGTCAACCACACGTCCATCGGCAGCCGATCGGCCACCAAGGCTTCAGTAACTGCCGACAGCACCGTCTGCCCACCGTGCGCAAGATCCCTGATGCGCGCAGCGCGATTGATTGTCGGACCCGCGTAATTACCCTCGTCACGCAACTGAATCTCACCGGTATGCAACCCAATCCGGATCCGGATCGGCCCCAACGATGCCCGCTGCAACGCCAACGCACACCCCAGCGCGTCGGAGGCCCGCGCAAACGCGGCGACAAAGCTGTCGCCCTCCCCCTGCTCCACCGGACGCACACCACCGTGCACGGCGACGGTCTCATCGACCGTCCGGTTCAACAACGCCAGCGCAGCAGCCATCTGCTCGGGCTGCGTCTCCCACAACCGCGTCGAACCCTCGACGTCGGCCAACAACAGCGTGACCGTTCCGGTCGGCAGCAACTCAGTCAAGCTCCAGGTCAGCGGTGGCATCTCCACGTGTTGGCTCATGGTAACCAGCATCAAGCCACGATCCAGGGAAAACATCCGCCAGACCGCGCACATCGATGTCGACGGACCGTCTGGCGAATTGCGCTATGCCCCGCACAGATCTACGCGCTGCGGCGGATGGTTCCAGCCCGGGATCGCCGGATAGTCGCTGGCATGACAAGCCAATCTGTTCTCGACGACGCACCGGTTCAGCTACCCGAGATCGCCTACTACCAACTCACCGATCCCGAGGAGGCGCACCGCGTCATCGCCTACGCCCGGGCGCAGTCCCCGATCGCGATCGGCCCCTACGGGCTGGAGATACTGAGCTACAACCTGGTCCGTCACGTGTTGCGGGACAACAGGTTTGTCACCGCGCACGACCTTGGACTGGCACCGCGCGGGGTCACTTCAGGCCCACTGTGGGACCGGGCCGTCAGCAATATCCTGGCGATGGACGGGGCCGAGCATCATCGGCTGCGCCGACTTGTGTCAAAGGCGTTCTCGCCGCGCGCGGCCGAGCGGCTGCGCGCTCTGACCGTCGAAGTCATCACCGGGCTGGTTGAACCGGTCACCCGCTCGGGGCACTGCGATCTGGTGACCGATATCGCCAAGGGATATCCGACGGCGATCATCTGCGCACTGCTGGGCGCGCCCACCGAGGACTGGCGCCTGTTCTCCGACTGGACCGAGGACATCAAGAAGCTCTTCGAGCCCACGGTGGCTGACGACGCGCCGACCATCCTGGCCGCATGGACCGAACTGGACGCTTACCTCGAGGACCTCATCGCCACTCGCCGGACGTCGCTGGGCGACGACCTGATCTCCGACCTCATCCGCGCCGAAGAGGACGGCGACCGGCTCACTCACGATGAGCTGCTCATGCTGTGTGCGACCCTGCTGGGTGCCGGCACCGACACCACCCGCAACCAGCTCGCGGCGGCGGTGCAAGCGTTGGTCGCCCATCCCGACCAGTGGGCATTACTGGCCCGGCACCCCGAGCTGGCACCTGACGCGGTGCACGAGCTGATGCGTTACCGCCCAATCATTTTCGGGGCCCTGCGGCAAGCCGGCGAGGATGTCGAACTCGGTGGGGTCCGCATTCCGGCCGGCACCCTCGTGGTGGCGAACACCGCGGCCGCCAATCGCGACCCCGATGCCTACGCCCACCCGGAACGGCTGGACATCACCCGGGCGAACCCGGCGGCGATCCTCAACTTCGGCGGCGGCGTGCACTACTGCCTCGGTGCCCACCTAGCCCGGCTGGAACTGACGGAGGCTCTCCGCGTCATCACCACTCGCATGCCCAATCCCAGGCTGACCGGCCCGGTCCTGTGGAAGGACATGAGCGGCATCACCGGACCACTTGACCTGCCGCTGGCGTTCGACCGCTCGTGATGCTGCCTACAGTGGGCAACCATGACCGACTGGACCGCAGCTTTTCTACCGTCCTTCGCTGGGCGCACCGTCATCATCACCGGCGCCAACAGCGGGCTGGGCGCGATCACCGCCCGAGAGCTGGCAGGCCGCGGCGCCCGGATCATCATGGCCGTCCGCGATACCGAGAAGGGCAAGGCCGCGGCCGAGCAGATCAGCGGCTCCGTCGACATCCGGGAACTGGACCTGCAGGATCTGTCATCCGTGCGCCGATTCGCCGACGACGTGGCCGGCGCCGACATGCTGATCAACAACGCCGGCATCATGGCCGCTCCCTACGCCCTGACCGTCGACGGATTCGAAAGCCAGATCGGCACCAACCACCTGGGCCACTTCGCGCTGACCAACCTGCTGCTACCCAAGCTCAGCGACCGCGTGGTGACCGTGTCGTCCATGGCGCACTGGCCGGGGCGGATCGATCTGAACGACCTGAACTACCAGAGGCGCCGATATTCGCCGTGGCTGGCCTACTGCCAGTCCAAGCTGGCGAACCTGCTGTTCACCAGTGAGCTGCACCGTCGCCTGAGCGCGGCCGGTTCGCCGCTGCGCGCCCTGGCAGTCCACCCCGGCTTCTCGCATACCAACCTGCAGGGCGCCTCTGGGCGCAAGCTCAGCGACGCGGTGGTGTCGTGGGGCACCGGCGTCATGGCTACCGACGCTGATTTCGGAGCCCGCCAGACGCTGTACGCGGCGTCGCAGGATCTGCCTGGCGACACGTTCATCGGCCCCAGATTCGGTTATCTGGGACGCACGCAGGCCGTCGGTCGCAGCCGCCGGGCGCGCGACCCACAAACGGCGAAATCGCTGTGGGAGCTGTCCGAGCGCCTGACCGACACCAGATTTCCGCTCTAGGAGCCCTGCCGAGCAGACGCAAAAGTCCCCGACACGCCGTGTCGGGAGGAGCTTTTGCGTCTGCTCGCGGGTGGCTGCCCCCACCTCGCGCAGCCGGCTCGCGGATTTCCGGTGTGCCCCGGCAATGCGATACCCTGACCGGGCGTCACGGCGAGGGTGGCCGGCAAAATGCCAGCACACCGTTATCGACGGAGACCGACATCACTTTCCTAGACTGTCGCGCTCCCTGGCCGTGCCCTAGACACAGGCCCTAGACCCAGGAGCAAGACATGGCTAAATCCGCAGGCAACCAGCTCAGCGTCTCGGTGCGTACCGAGACCGGCAAGGGCGCATCCCGCCGGGCCCGCCGCGAGGGCAAAATCCCCGCCGTCCTCTACGGCCACGGCGCCGACCCACAGCACCTCGAACTGCCTGGACACGACTTCGCGGCCGTGCTTCGCCACGCCGGCACCAACGCGGTGCTGACGCTGGACATCGGTGGCAAGGAGCAGCTCGCGCTGACCAAGTCGATCGACATTCACCCGATCCGGCGCACCATTCAGCACGCCGACCTGCTGGTGGTCCGTCGCGGTGAGAAGGTCACCGTGGAGGTCACGGTCGTCGTCGAGGGCGAGGCCGGCCCGGACACTCTGGTCACCCAGGAGACCAACGCCATCGAGATCGAGGCTGAGGCGCTCTCCATTCCCGAGCAGCTGACCCTGTCGGTCGAGGGCGCCGAGGCGGGCACCCAGTTCGCCGCCGGTCAGATCGAACTGCCGCGCGGTGTGAACCTGATCTCCGACCCGGACCTGCTGGTGGTCAACGTCGTCCAGGCGCCGACCGCCGAGGACCTCGCCGAAGAGGGCGGCGGCGAAGAGGGCGAGGCGGCCGAGGCTGCTGGCGAGGAAGAGGCGGGCGAGTCCGAGGCCACCGACGAGTCCGAGTAGCGCGACGTGGCCGAACCGTCCCCCGCAAGCGGGCGGTACCCCCAACTTGTGGTCGGCCTGGGCAATCCGGGCGAGACCTACGCCCGGACCCGGCACAACCTCGGGTTCATGGTTGCCGACGTGCTCGCCGCCCGGCTGGGCGCAAAGTTCAAGGCGCACAAGCGTTCCGGTGCCGAAATCGTGACCGGGCGGCTGGGCGGCCGCTCGGTGGTGCTGGCCAAACCGCGCTGCTACATGAACGAGTCCGGCCGGCAAGTCGGGCCGTTGGCCAAGTTCTACTCGGTGCCGCCGGCCGGCATCATCATCGTCCACGACGAACTCGACCTGGAGTTCGCACGCATCCGGCTCAAGCTGGGCGGCGGCGAGGGCGGCCACAACGGGGTGCGTTCGGTGGCTTCGGCGTTGGGCACCAAAGACTTTCAGCGCGTGCGCATCGGGATCGGCCGTCCGCCCGGGCGCAAGGATCCGGCGGCATACGTGCTGGAGGCGTTCACCGCGGCCGAGCGTGCTGAAGTTCCGACGATCTGCGAGCAGGCCGCCGATGCCACCGAGTTGCTGCTCGAAATGGGATTGGAGCCCGCGCAGAACCGCGTCCACGCCTGGTAGCGCCGGCAAGCCGCCGGGTTGCGCGAGCAGACGCAAAAGCCCCCGACACGCCGTGCGTGCGGGGGCTTTTGCGTCTGTTCGCCAGGGCTAGGTGACCAGCGTGACCGAGTTGGTGCGGCGCAGCTTGCCCGACGGCGTCTTCGGGATCGTCCCGGGCCCGAGCACCACCACGTTGCGGGGCCGGACGTCGACCTCCTTGACCACCTCGTGCGCCACCTGGTGCTCGATTCGGCGCACCTCGGCCGGGTCCTGGTAGGCATTCGACTCGACCGCGACGGCGAACGACTCCCGCGAATGTCCGGCATCCAGACGCACCGCCACCGCACAGCCCGGACGGACGCCGTCGACGCGGCCCGCGGCCCGCTCGATGTCGGTCGGGTAGATGTTGCGGCCCGCCATGATGATGACGTCCTTCACGCGGCCGCAGACCACCATGTGGCCCTCGTCGGTGATGTAGCCGAGGTCGCCGGTGTCATACCAGCCGTGCTCGTCCTGAGCCGGGATGAAGCCACCCATGGTGATGTAGCCGGGGGTCAGCGATTCGCCGCGCAACTCGATCACACCCACACCGCGCGGCGGCATCACATTGCCCTGCTCGTCGACGATGCGGGCCTCGAGATCCTTCAGCAGCGGGCCCAGCGTGGCCAACCGGCGGGTGTTGCCCTTGGTAGCGGGCACGGCCCGGCGCAGCGCCGCCAGCAGGTCGGCGTCCACCTCGTCGACGACCAGACCCGAGTTGCACTTGGAGAACGACACCGCCAGCGTCGTCTCGGCCATCCCGTAGGCGGGCAGGATCGCCGACGAACGCAGCCCGAACGGCTTGCCCGCATCGAGCAGGTCCTCGACGTCGGCCGGTTCGACGGGCTCGGCGCCCGACAGCGCGAAGCGCAGCGTCGACAGGTCGAACTCGCCCGGCTTGGCGTTGCGGCGCAGCCGCTTGGCCAGCAGCGCGTAGGCGAAGTTGGGCGCCGCGGTCATGGTGCCCTTGTACTTGTCGATCAGCTTGGCCCACAGCAGCGTGTCACGCAGGAAGTCCATCGGCGTGACCTTGACCAGCTCCGCCCCGAAGTACATCGGGATGGTGAGGAAGCCGACCATCCCCATGTCGTGGAAGCACGGCAGCCAGCTGACCATGACGTCCCTGTCGACGTCGTACTCGGCGCCGATGAACATCGCCTCGGCGTTGGAGTAGATGTTGCGGTGCGTGATCTGGACGGCTTTGGGAGATCCAGTGGAGCCGGACGTGAGCTGCATGAGCGCCAAGTCGTCCTCGCCGACCTCGATCGGGTCGATGGGCGCCGACGCCAGCAGGTCGGCGACGGTCAGGACCTTGATGCCCTTCTCCTCCAGCACCGGGATGGCGACCAGGAACGGTTCGGAGACGATGACGGCCTTGGCCTCGATCATGCCGATGACGGTCATCGTGTCGTCGGCCCACACGGCCAGGTCGGTACGGGGCGTGGGCTGGTGCAGCATGGTCAGGCTGGCGCCCCGCATCCACAGGCCCTGAGCGGTCGGAGCGATCTCCACCGGGAAGCCGGCCAGCACGCCGACGGCGTCACCGAGCCCGATCCCCGCGGCGGCCAGACCGCCGGCGATACAACGGGCGCGCTCGTGGACCTCGCCCCAGGTGTGCCGGACGGGTTCGTGGGGTTCACCGGTGACCATGCCCGTCGTAACGGTGCGGGCATTGCGGAACATCTTCTCGGTAAACCTGCTCACGCAAACCTCCTCGGTTCCGGCACTTTCCCCACGGCCCGACTTTTCATATTCCACCTGCTAGATCTCGCTTTGAAGCAGGCGCGCGCACACAGTTGGGGAGCGGTTAGGTCTCGATTCGGTGATGAAACAGCGGTCCCGCGAGGGGCTGCGTGCCTACCGCTACTCGTCACCGCCGATTATCTTAAGCATCTCTTAAAGAAGTGCCAAACTGAGCCGCGCAGTGAGTCGCATGTCACAGCGGTGTTAACGGCGTCAGGCATCCGTTGCCGGCGCGGGTACCACTCGGGCGCCGGGCACTGGCCCGGAAGCGACCCGCACGGTGCGGCAGACGCCCGCTCCGGACAACTGGGTGCCGACGTCGACCGCCGACGCGGCGGTTGAGCACAGGAACGCGCATGTCGGGCCCGAACCGGACACGATGCTGGCCAGCGCCCCGGCCTCCACACCCGCCCGTAGGGCCCGCCGCAGCGCTGGATCCAGACTCACCGCGGCAACCTGCATCTCGTTGCCCAGTAGCGGCGCGAGTTGGTGCGGGTCGCCGGCGGCCAGTGCCGCCAGCACCGGACCGGGCTCGTCCAGGCGGGGCGGATCTCCGGTCTCCCTGAGCCGGTCCAATTCGGCGTACACCTCGGGGGTCAGCAGACCGCTGTCGGAGAACGCCAGGACCCAGTGAAAAGTGTTGCGGGACAGCACCGTAGCCAGTTCCTCCCCGCGGCCGGTGCCCAGCGCGGTGCCGCCGTGCAACGCGAACGGCACGTCGCTGCCCAGCCGTGCGGCCATCATGCGCAGGTCACGCCGGGGCAGGTTGAGCTCCCAGAGCGAATTCATCGCCACCAGCACCGCGGCCGCGTCCGCGCTGCCGCCGGCCATTCCCCCGGCCAGCGGGATGGATTTGTCGATCAGGATCGACACGTCGGGCGCCCGACCGACATGGTCGGCCAGCAGTTCGGCCGCGCGCCAGGCCAGGTTGCGCTCATCGGTAGGCAGTCGGTCGGCGCCCTCGCCGACGTGCTCGAGCGACAGCACGTCGGCGTTGCGAACGGTCACCTCGTCGAAGAGCGAGACCGCGTGAAAGACGGTGGTGAGTTCGTGATAGCCGTCGTCGCGGCGATCACCGACGGCCAGATAGAGATTGACCTTCCCAGGAACGCGAACGGTGACCGACCCGGTGGGCACCCACAACTCGGCGGTGTTGCCGTCAGACACCGCAGCAGACTATCGCTGCGGGCGCCGAACCACACGTAGCGGCACCACGGGTGCCGCTCATCGAAGCGGGCTCAGCCGGCCGGAAGCGGGGCCGGGCTGGGACCGTTCCCGCCGGTGCCGCCGGGCGTTTCGGAACGCTGCAGCAGTCTCACGAAGTCCTCGATCGACAAGGTCTCCCCGCGCCGGGCGGGGTCGATGCTGGCCGCCAGCAACCGATTCGCGGATTCGTTCCCGGATCCCGCCCACCCGACAAACGCGTTGCGAGTCGTCTTGCGCCGCTGCGCAAAGGCGATGTCCACCAGCTCGAAGACCCGTTTGCGGAACGCTTCGTCGGTGGGCCAGGGCGCGGCCTCGTACCGGTCGATGCGTACCAGCCCCGAATAGACGCGCGGGATGGGCCAGAAGACAGTAGGCGGCACCGTGCCGCAGCGGCGCACCCGACCGAAGAAATTCACCTTGACGCTGGGCACGCCGTACTCCTTACCTCCGGGCTCGGCGGCCAGGCGTTCGGCGACCTCGGCTTGCACCATCACGGTCACCACGCGAATGGAGGGGAATTCGGCGAGCAGATGCAGCAGGGCCGGAACGGCGACGTTGTAGGGCAGGTTGGCCACCACCGCGGTGGGCTCGACGGTCAAATCCTGCCTGCGCAGCGTCAATACGTCGCGGTTGACGACGACGAGTCGCTCGACCTCGCTGCTGGAGTGCTCGGCGACCGTCTGCGGCAGGCGGGCCGCCAGGACGGGGTCGATCTCGACGGCAACGACCGCCGCGCCGCGCTCGAGCAGCGCCAAGGTCAGCGAGCCCAAGCCGGGTCCGACTTCCAGCACGGTGTCGGACTTGCCCACGCCGGAGGCGGCGACCACCCGTCGCACCGTGTTGGCGTCGTGAACGAAGTTCTGGCCGAGCGATTTCCGCGGTCGCAGATCGAGCTCTTTGGCCAACCGCCTGATCTCGGTGCGCCCGAGCAGCCGGATGGTCAGCGCGTACCTGCCCGTCCGCTGCACACCGGCCAGGCGCCCCAGCCCTGCCGGGACCGCGTCACCTCGGCGACGGCAATCTGCTCTTCGCGGGTGGCCAGGTCGGCGCGCGGGGCGTAGCGCAGCCCGCCGTTGGCTTCCCAGGTCCCCTGGTCGAACTGCACGCCGCCGTAATATCCGTTGCCGGTGTTGATGCCCCAGTTTCCGCCGGCCTCGCACCCGGCGATGGCGTCCCAGACGCCGCCGTCGCTGACCGGTGGCACCTCGGTGCCCGGCTTGGTGCCTACTCGCACCACCGCTTCACGGGCCGGTTCGACCACGGTGTTGGAGACCGGCAGCCGACCCGTCTCGACGCCGTTGACCTCAGCCACCGCGAAGGTGACATCTTGGACACCCGGGGCGCCCGGGTCCTCGACGATCTCCCGGCTCATGTTCATCTCCGGGTCCTCGATGCGGCGCGCCGGGGGCGGCAGCGGCATCCGCTCGGTGACCCGCTCGATGCGGTTACGGGTCACGCGGATTTCCATCCCGTCGACGATCGGGCTGGTGGCGGCCGGCTCCACTTCGTCGCTGTCAACCAAGGGCGCTCCCGCGGCGGCCAGCAACTCGCCGACGTTGGCCGCCGGCAAATGCACCGTCCGGACCGCGCCGGCGTCGTTGAGCTGAACGGTCTTGGCACTCACGACCGGCAGGGCCATACCCGCCAACGGCACGCGGCTGGCACGAGAAGCCGCTGCCGGCGCCGTGTCGGTCAACGCGAGTTGGGCCAGCGCCTCGTCGACGGTCGACGCGGTGGTCCACACCTGGTGGGTGTTCTGGCCATCGAGCGAGATCTGCAACGGCCGGCTACGCCGCAGCACGATGTTGGCGGCGTCGGAGACCGCGGCGTCCGCGGCCGGAAAGAGGTCGTCGCGCTGGTCGACGGAGAACCCGTTTTCCTCAACGATGTCGATGACCCGCGACTTCATCGTCGCGACTTGCATGGAGGTTCCGTCGACGGTCAGCGTCACGGTCTTGGATGCGGATACCGCATACCCTCCAGCGAATGCCAGTGCCAATAGGAAGGCGCCCAGTACCAGGCGCAACACCGGCGATTCAGTTTGATGAAGTTTAGTAAGCAGTCTCAATGTCTATTCCAAGTCCAAGTCTGTCCCGACCCACTACAACCCTCAGCAGCTACACCTCAGAACGAGCTTCCGACCATATTCAGCTGAAATGACGAAATGGGCCCAGAGGCCCACCCGTTCGATCACAAGACGGTAACGAACCGTCCAATGCTGAGCAACTCGAAGATGTCCGTGTCGAGGCCGACCAGGGATTACGCCGTCGGCCCGATTTCCAGCCCGTAATTGCGGCAGGCGTTGCTCGTCGTTATTTCCGCCAATTCCTCGGGGCGGCGATTTAGCAGCTCAGCGAGGGCGCGGACGGTATAAGGCAGGCAGTACGATTCGTTCGCTGCGCCGCGATAGGGGTGCGGAGTCAGAAATGGCGCGTCGGTTTCCACCAAAAGTTGCGTGATCGGTATCAGGGGAACGGCTTCGCGCAGGTCGCGCGCGTTTCGAAAGCTCACCGTCCCGGACAGGCTGAGCAGCCACCCGGCGTCGACGCAAGTGCGAGCCATCTCACTTCCGGACGAGAAACAGTGAAAGATCACTGTCTCGGGCGCGCCCTCGGCGCGGAGCACATCCAGCACCTCCCGGTCGGCCTCCCGGTTGTGAATCATGAGCGGCTTGCCCGTCCGCTTGGCCAGGTCGATGTGCCATGCGAAGGCCTCGCGTTGCACGTCAGGCTGGGCACAGCCCTCGAACCGACCGGGCCAGTACATGTCCATGCCGGTCTCGCCGACCGCGACCACCCGCGGGTGGGCCACCAACCGTTCGATCTCGCTGCGGGCGGCGTCGGTGAGGGCATCGGTTCGGGTCGGGTGCAGGGCCACCGCGCCATAGACCCGCGGGTCCCACTGGACCGCCTGTTCTACCCAGCGCGCCGAATCCAGGTCGTCTGCGATGGTGACGACGGCGGCCACGCCGACCGCGGCGGCCCGATCAGCAATGGCACGGACGCCCTCGGCGTCGGACGCGCCGCATGCGTCGAGGTGGGTGTGGGCGTCAATCAACGGCGACAGCGGCTCCGGGGCGGGCGGCGCTTCTCGTCGGCCAGACCGGTTGGAGCTCACGCGCACACGATATGTCCACACGCGCGGGTAGGCGCCACCCCACTAGGGTTGGTTCCCGATGAATCCACCGGCGCCCTATTACGTCACCACCGCGATCGCCTATCCCAACGGCGCACCGCACATGGGTCACGCGTACGAATACATCGCCACCGATGCGATCGCGCGATTCAAGCGGCTCGACGGGTTCGATGTGCGGTTCCTGACGGGAACCGACGAGCACGGGCTCAAGGTCGCGCAGGCCGCGTCGGCCGCGGGAATCCCGACCGCGCAACTGGCGCGCAGCAACTCCGATGTGTTCCAACGCATGCAGGAGAAGCTCAACATCTCCTTCGATCGGTTCATCCGCACCACCGACACCGATCACCACGCGGCGTCGCAGGAGATCTGGCGTCGCATGGAGGCCGCGGGCGACATCTATCTCGACAACTACGCCGGGTGGTACTCCGTCCGGGACGAGCGGTTCTTCGTCGAGTCGGAGACCCAAGTGCTCGAGGATGGTTCCCGGATCGCGGTCGAGACCGGCACTCCGGTGACCTGGACCGAGGAGCAGACCTACTTCTTCCGGCTGTCGGAGTACGCCGACAAACTGCTCGCGCACTATCGGGACAACCCCGAGTTCATCGCACCGGAGACCCGCCGCAACGAGGTCATCAGCTTCGTCTCGGGTGGGCTGGACAACCTTTCCATCTCGCGTACGTCGTTCGACTGGGGCGTGCAGGTGCCCGGGCATCCCAACCACATCATGTACGTCTGGGTCGACGCTCTGACGAATTATCTGACCGGTGCGGGTTTTCCCGACACCGGCTCAAACCTGTACACCAGGTACTGGCCGGCCGACCTGCACATGATCGGCAAGGACATCATCCGTTTCCACGCCGTGTATTGGCCGGCATTTCTGATGTCTGCCGGAATCGATTTGCCCCGAAGGGTTTTCGCGCATGGGTTCCTGTACAGCCGTGGTGAAAAGATGAGCAAGTCGGTGGGCAACATCGTCGACCCGGTGGCCCTGGTCGACACGTTCGGCGCGGACCAGGTGCGCTACTTCCTGCTGCGGGAGATCCCGTTCGGGCAGGACGGCTCCTATAGCGACGAGTCGATCATTACCCGGGTCAACACCGACCTGGCCAACGAGCTCGGGAATCTGGCCCAACGGTCGTTGTCGATGGTGGCCAAGAATTTGGGTGGAGTGGTGCCCGAACCCGGGGAGTTCATCGAAGCCGATAGCGAGTTGTTGGCGACCGCCGATGGCCTGCTGGAGCGGGTGCGCACGCACTTCGATGTCCAGGCGATGCATCTGGCGCTCGAGGCGATCTGGCTGATGCTCGGCGACGCCAACAAGTATTTCTCGGCGCAGCAGCCCTGGGTGTTGCGCAAGAGCGAGTCGCAGGACGACCAGGACAGGTTCCGGACCACCCTCTACGTGACGTGCGAGGTGGTCCGCATCGCGGCGTTGCTGGTGCAACCGGTGATGCCGGAATCCGCCGGCAAGTTGCTGGATCTGCTCGGGCAGGGAGCGGATCAGCGGACGTTCGCCGCGACGGCGGTGCGACTGGCGCCCGGGACGGCGCTGCCGGCTCCGGTGGGCGTGTTCCCGCGGTACCAGGCCCCCGAAGCGGAGTGAGCGGAACGCACTGACGGGAACGAGGCGAGCATCCAGCCCCGAAGCCGAGTGAGCGGAACGCAGTGACGGGAACGAGGCAAGCATCCAACCCCGAAGCCGAGTGAGCGGAACGCAGTGACGGGAACGAGGCGAGCATCCAACCCCGAAGCCGAGTGAGCGGAACGCAGTGACGGGCGAATCACCGGAACGCGTTGCGACCAAGCGTGTTCGCGTAATTTCGGCGATAGGCCATAATCGGGCTGTGGAACGAAGACGGAATCGGCAACCAGCCCAGTCGCCGATGACCACCTTGAAGCAACTGCCTGCGCTGGTGGTCCTCGAGCGAATACCGGTTCCGGTCCTCGCGATCGCCGATGACGGCAGCATCCTGTTCACCAATTCGGCGTTCGCCCAAATGGTCGGCTGCGACCCCGAAGAGGTCCTTGCGCTGCGGTTTCACGAAATCTTCCACCAGGCACCGGAAGAAGAATCCTCGCTGCTGTCCTTCGTGCACGCCCTGGCAAACATGGTCGTCGAGTTGGCCCACAAGGACGGATCGGTGGTCCGAGCTTTGATGAGCAGGTCTGCCGTGATGCGCGCAGACGACAAATTTGCCCTGGCCGCATTCCAGGATCTGACCGAACAACTCTGGGAAGAAGAGCGCTGAGGCCGGTTTCAGGCCGCTACGGCACGGTGATCATTCTCACCGGCATCGGACGTTTAATTTGATGCCCTGACGGGTACAAGGTCGCATCCGGGGCTGCGAAGAGACTCAGCGACTCGCCTGATCGGCATTTACCCGCCTTCGCTTCCTAGAAATTCCTACGAACCATAAGTATTGGCATAGGCCAATTTTGATACCTGTTGTATGGTTTTACGGGTGATCAGGACTCGCAACGACTTGGAGTCGTACCTCGCTGCGGACTTGCATGCTCAGGGCTTAGACCGATGGCGGCATCGCTACCGGATCATGCATCGCGCGCCCTACTTCCAGCGCATGCTGCGCAAGACGGAGTACTGGACCAACACCGCGCGAACGCCGGCCGGTCGTTTGGTGGCCGCGTACCTGCGACTGCGGCTCAAATTCCTGGGCGAGCGACTCGGATTTGGCATACCGCTCAACGCATTCGGGCCCGGCCTGTCCGTCGCCCACGTCGGCTGGGTCCACGTCCATCACCGCGCCCGGATCGGCGCGAACTGCCGGATACACCAAGGTGTGACCATCGGCGAGGGGCGCCCCGGCGAGTACCCCACCATCGGTGACGACGTCTTCATATTCCCCGGCGCCATGGTGCTCGGCGTCGATGTGGGTAGCCGCGTGGGTATCTATGCGGGAGCCGTCGTCACCAAACCGGTGCCCGACGACGTCGACGTCGGCGGCGTTCCGGCCCGGATCGTCAAGGACCGCCGTCGCCGAGCCGTCAGCGCGTAGTAGCTAGCTTTCCGCGACAGATGCGGCAGCACCGGGCCCGGCAGCGGCAGCCGCCGGCGCGGCGGATCGGCTGTGGCGGAGAACCTCGCGGGCCAGAAACTGCCGGAAGTAGGGCAGCGACGTCTCGGCCGCGATGCCGGGTAGCAGCAACATCCACAGCTGACTGAGCCGCTCGTTGAGCTCCTCGATGATGCCTTCGCCGCTGCGGATGCGCGACATCGAGATCGACAGCAATCGCGACCCGAACATCGCCCCCACGATCGACTCGCTGAGGCGTTCCGGGTCGATGTCCTCGCGCAGATCGCCCTCTGCGATTGCGCGGCCGGCCTGGACGGTCATCTCCGAGATCCACGCGGCGCAGCAACGGGAGGCCGCGTCGTTGAATCCGGCCAGTGCGGCGATCAACTGCTCGGCCGCGCGGGCGGTCTTGTCCGACGTCAGCACCTGCGCGATGGCGAAGGTCCCGTGAATCATGTTCTCGAGGGCGGGCGACGCTGAACCGCACACGCTGCGGAAGCTGCCGACGAGCACCTCGGCGCCCTCGTCGATGATGTCGGAAGCGAGCGCCTCTTTGGAATCGAAGTGGTGGTAGAGCGCACCTTTGGTCATGCCGGTCCGCTCGATGATCGTGCCCCAGCCGGCGGCCGCGTATCCCACCTCGCCGAAGACATCAATCGCAGCGTCGAGAATCTTCCGTCGAGTTACCTCGGACCGCACCTGGCGCGCCATGGCTCTCCCGCACCTCCACAATGATGTCGATCCGGTTAAGCCCGGAGCGCCGTGAGTCGTTCTTCCTGGTCAGCCGGTCAAGGTTAGCAGCCACTCCTACCGGGTTTTCGATCGTGCGTGCCAAACGCACCTGAGCCGATTCAGCCGGCGGTCGCCGTGGCCGCCAGCGAATTGACCGCCAAGGTTGTGCGCCGCCTGATGAACTGCTTGAAGTAGTCGAGTCGATCGGGTTGCAGGATGCCCGCCAGCACCAGCATGCAGTTCTTCTCGAGATCCAGCAGGTACCGCTGCGGGTCATCGAGGTCACTGGTCTGCCGCAGCCCCATGTACATCGAGACGATGAGCCGCGCGATATCACGCGGGTCCCATCCTTCGATGACGTCGCCCTCCGCGATCGCGCGCTTGACCACATCGGCCAGCATGTCCGTCCAGCCGCCCAACAGCTGGGCCTGCAACCCTTCGGTTCGGCCGACCGATTCGATGAGGTGCGACGCCGCTCGAGCCACGTCTTGACTGATCTCCCGCACCGCAGCCAGATAACAGAAGTCGATCAGGGTCTCCAGCCCCGAGAGCTGACGCGCCAGGAGATCCTCGACGGCGGCTCGTCCTTCGTCCTTGTGTTGTTCGATGATCGCGACCGCCAGCGCGTGCTTGGAGCGGAAGTGGAAGTACATCGCGCCTTTGGTCAACGTGGCTTCGGCGAGAATGTCGTCCAGCCCGACGTCGTGATAAGCGCGGCGCGCAAATTGATGCGCTGCGGCCCGCAGGATCTGTTGCCGGGTGGTGTCTGCTCGTCCGTCCGTCGTTTCAGTCGACATATGACCCGCGGGGATCGTCGGACCGCGCCCCGAGGCAACGACCGTTTCTTCGAGCGATCACCTTCACCATCGCGATGCCTTCCTCACAGGTGGCCGGTTCGTCAGTGGTAAAGCAGTCACCGTTGTGTCCGACGCCACTTTTTGTGCGCCATCTGTGAGGTTATCAAGCCAGAACCCAACCTGGGGCTCTCCACGCCAATGTGACCGCAACCACGTACTCAAAAATACTGTAGGTTGCTCGCACCCCTTGGCATCGTTCTAAAAGTATGTATAGTTGGCTTTAAGGGGAGTTGCGGTTTGGGCGCGGATCGCGTGGGGGCTACGGGCACTTTCTAAGGGTCTGAAGCACCCACCACCTCCGGCTCAAATGGGGACCGTGGCACCCGACAGGCAGTCGTTCGGGTAGGGGGAGGCTCCATGTCGTTTGTCATCACTCAGCCAGAAGCATTAGCTACATCAGCCAACACTTTGCAGGGCATCGGGATTTCGGTCGGCGCCGGCAGCGCCGCAGCAGCGGTTCCGACGACCGTTGTTGCGCCGGCTGCCGCGGACGAGGTCTCCGCGCTCACCGCCTTGCAGTTCGCCGCTCATGGCCAGCTCTATCAGGCCGTCAGCGCTCAGGCCGCGGCGATCCACGAGATGTTCGTCGAGGTCATGCGCGTCAGCGCGGGGTCCTATGCCGCCACCGAGGCCGCCAACGCGGCTACGGCTGGATGACGGGCGGAGCCTGCGATGGATTTCGGCGCATTACCACCAGAGATCAACTCTGCGCGGATGTACAGCGGCGCGGGCGCCGGCCCGCTGATCGATGCCTCCTTCGCGTGGGACGGGCTGGCTACCGAACTGCGAGCGGCGGCGTCGGCATATGACGCCGTGATCGCCGGCCTGACCAGCGGGCCATGGCTGGGACCAGCGGCGATTTCCGCGGTGTCGGCGGCCACGCCATATGCGGTCTGGATGAGCGCCACGGCCGCCCAGGCGGAGGAGGCCGCAGCCCAGGCCAGGGCCGCCGTCGCTGCCTATGAAGCGGCATACGCGATGACGGTGCCGCCCGGGGTGGTCGCGGCCAACAGGGTGTTGCTGGCGACGATGGTGGCAACGAACTTCTTCGGCCAGAACTCGCCCGCGATCGCCGCGATCGAGGCCCACTACAGCGAGATGTGGGCCCAGGATGCCGCGGCGATGTACGGCTATGCCGCGGGTTCCGCGTCGGCCTCGGCGCTGACGCCGTTCCAGGCGCCACCCCAGGTCACCAACCCCGCGGGCACTGCCGCGCAGGCCGCGGCGGTGTCGCAAGCCACGGGCGAGGCCGCGGCGACGCAGTCGAAGCTGGCTTCGCTGGTCAACTCGCTGCCCACGGCGCTGCGGGGCATGTCGACACCGGCCTCGCTGACCGGCGCACCGACGGCGGCCGCGACCGCGATTCCGTTTGGTTCGTCCACCGGGGACGTGGCCAACTACATGAACATCGCTACTATGCCGCTATTTGCACTGAGCAGCCTGTTGAGCATCGCTCAGACCATGCAAGGCATGGCGGCAACCGCAGCCCAGCAGGCTGCCGAGGCCGCCGTCGGCGCCGCCGAGGCGGCCGCCGGTGCAGCCGCCAGCGGCGCTGAGGCGGCCGGCGCAGGTGTGCTCGGCGCGATGGGTCAAGCGGCCAGTTTGGGTTCGTTGTCGGTCCCGGCGACCTGGACCAGCGTGATCCCCACGGCCCACCTCACCGGCATCAGTTCCGCGCTGCCAGGCGCAGGTGGCAATGGCGTGGCTGGTTTGCCGCCTGGCTTGGTGGGCGGAATGCCGCGCGGCGTGGCGAGCCAGGGCCCCGGCCCGGGCCCTCGCTACGGCATGGTTCCCACGGTGATGGCCCAGCCGCCGTCGGCCGGATACGGCACCGTCTGAGCTGGGCCGATGGCGCCCTTCAGGTACGCAAGGTCCAGCGCAAGGCGCGTGGGCAGCAGTTGGCGTGCATTGGATCAACGCGTCCACCAGCCGCGGCACGTCACCGTGGACCCGGAAATGCCGGCGCGACCGGCTTACCGTCACGTTGCATACTTACAGTCATCATTTTAACTTGCTTCCATACGTCTAGTACGTATAATGGGTGATGGGCAAAGAGCGAGTTTCTGGCTCGGCCGGCGGCTCGGGAAACCGCCGATCGACCGTTCGCCCGGGGGAAGCGACAAATTGTGTTCGGCCTAAAGGGGGGCTTGCAATGAAGGTCGTACTTTTTTGCGGCGGATACGGCATGCGGATGCGCAGCGCCGACGGCGACCTGGTACCCAAACCACTGCAGATGGTCGGCCCACGACCGCTGCTGTGGCATGTGATGCGCTACTACGCGCACTACGGGCACAAGGAGTTCATCCTCTGCCTCGGCTACGGGCAGGCGCTGGTCAAGGAATTCTTCGTCAACTATCGCGAAACCGAGTCCAACGACTTCGTCATGAGGGGTGGCGAAGTCGAGTTGCTGGACTCCGACATGTCCGACTGGACCGTCACCTTCGTCGACACCGGCCTCGAATCGCCGATCGGCGAGCGACTGCGCCGAGTGCGCAAGTACCTCGGCGACGACGAATACTTCCTGGCCAACTACGCCGACGTGCTGACCGACGCGCCGCTGGACACCATGATCGAGCGGTTTCACGCCAGCGGCGCCGCCGCGTCGATGCTCGTGGTGCCGCCACAGTCCTCGTTCCACTGCGTCGACGTCGGGTCAGACGGCGACATCAAGGAGATCGCCCCGATCGCCAAGTTCCCCATCTGGGTCAACGGCGGTTACTTCGTGCTGCGCCAGGACGTGATCGACCTGATCCCGGAAAACGGCGACCTGGTCGGCGACGCCTGCATGGCGCTGGCCGGTACCGGACGGCTGCTGGGCTATGAGCACCACGGCTTCTGGAAGCCGGCCGACACCTTCAAGGAGCGCGCCGAACTCGACGCCGACTACAACCGGGGCATCCGCCCGTGGGCAACCTGGGAAGCAGCACAGCAAACCGCGCAGCCGGCATGAACCCGCTGACCTTCGGCGACGACATCAAGTCGGTCGCCGTCATTGGTGCTCACTGTGACGACATCCTGATCGGCGCCGGCGCGACGCTGGCGCAGATCGCGGGCGAACGCCCCGACGTCGTCATCCACGCGCTGGTGATGACCGGCGCCGGGACCGAACGCGAGATCGAGGAGAAGGGCGCCTTCGCGGCGTACTTCCCCCAGGCGGACGTGCGGTTGACCGTGGCCGATCTACCGGACGGGCGCCTGCCCGAGCATTGGGGCGCGGTCAAGCGACAACTCGCCGAATTTCGCCGCGGTTGTGAACCCGACCTGGTGATCGGCCCGCAGCGCCACGACTACCACCAGGACCATCGCCTGCTCGGCAAGCTCATCCCGACCGAGTTCCGCGCGCATCTGGTGCTGGGGTACGAAATCCTCAAGTGGGAGTCCGATTTGCCCAATCCCACACTGTACGTACCGATCCCGGATGAGGCGGCGCACCGCAAGGCAAGGATCCTCGGACAGTGCTACCCCTCTCAGACCGGACGGGACTGGTTCGACGAGGAGACGTTCCTGGGCCTGATGCGGGTCCGGGGCGTGCAGAGCAGGTCACGGTATGCCGAGGCCTTTGTGGTGGAAAAGCTGGTGTGGCGGAAAAGCCGGTAATGAGTCAGATCGCCTGCGACTCAAGCCCGTAGCGCAATGTCCAATCGCAGTCGAATGCGAATTTCTAGAGGGGATAACAGGGGGATCCGCATGAAATACACACCCACGCAAGTCGCGGGCGTAACGATCATCGACATCGAACCGCACCGGGACCACCGCGGGTTTTTCAGCCGGGTTTTCTGCGCCGCCGAATTCGCCCAGCACGGGCTGATTCCCGAAGTCGCACAGACCAGCATCTGCTTCAACCAAACCCGCGGCACGGTGCGCGGCCTGCACCGCCAGGTGCCACCGCACGCGGAGGCCAAGCTGGTGCGCTGCATCCGCGGCGCCATTGCCGACGTCGCCGTGGACGTTCGGCCGGAATCACCGACATATGGCAAGCACGTGATGGTGGAGCTCAGTGCCGACAACCGCCGCGCCCTGTTCTTGCCGCCTTACGTGGCGCACGGCTTCCAGACACTGACGGACGACACCGAGATCCTCTATCAGATCAGCGGGCCCTATCAGCCGGACAGTGAAGAGAACTTCCGCTGGAATGAGCCGATATTCGGCATCGAGTGGCCGCTGCCGGTCACGGTCATCTCCGAAAAGGACGCCAGCTGGCCACTTTTGACGGGCGAGGCATCATGATCAGCAGCGGCGAAGAACGTCTCGGGTGAGTCGACATGGCCCACGACACGCTGCCCGCAGCCGCCGTCCGCATGGTCGTCAGCGGCAGCATCGTTGAGCGTTGTGACACCGGCGAGGTGTTGGCGCTGATCGATTCCCACCTCAGTTCCGGTTCGGAACGCGGTCTGGCGGTGGGATCGGTCAACCTCGATCACCTGCACCACTTCCGAACTGCGGGTGCCGCTCCCAGCGGCATGCTGGAATGGCTACTGCTGGCCGACGGGATGCCGATCGCATGGCGGGGTCAGCTGCTGACCTCCAAGCCGTGGCCTCGGGTCACCGGAGCCGACCTGCTTCCCGCGGTACTGACACTGGCCGAGGCGAACAACCAGCGGGTCGGATTCTTCGGCGGCAGTAGCCGAACTCATCAGCTGCTGTCCCGCCACCTCGGGGAACGGTATCCCGCACTGACAGTCTCGGGAATGTGGGCGCCTGCGCCGGATGATGTCGAATTTCGTTCTGAATCCCTGTGTTCGGCGATCCGCGCGGCGCGCACCGATATCCTTGTGGTGAGCCTGGGCAAGCCGCGCCAAGAGTTGTGGGTCGACCGGTACGGGCACGCGACGGGTGCACGGGTCTTCCTGCCGTCGGGTGGCGCCATCGACTTTCTGGCCGGCATGACCCGCCGGGCGCCAAGCTGGATGCAGCGCAGCGGACTGGAGTGGTTTTACCGGCTCACCCGCGAACCGCACCGGCTCGCCCGGCGCTATCTGTTGCAGGGCCCCCTGGCGCTGCTACGCGCCGCACGCGCACAGCTGATCTGTTACCCCGGTGCCTACTACACCGGTGCGGGCATCCGGAGTCATGTCGAAACCTCAGGCACCGCAAGCGAAGCGGTGTCAGCATGAGCGAGGGAGCGGCCAGCATGACAGCCACACTGCACGCCCACACCGGCCTGTCACCCGCCGTCCGCAGTCCGGGCAGCGGCACCATTCAACGCTGGCAGCAGCAGTATTCCGCACGGCTACGGATTACCGACTCGATAATCGTCTGTGCGGCAATCATGCTCGCGCAATTGGTCCGGTTCGGCGACACGCCCAATATGTCCGGCTATCCGGGCCCGGTGATGACGCTGTTCTCCTGCCTGTTCGCGGTGCTGTGGCTGTCGTCGATATCGGTGTTCCACACTCGATCGCCCCGCATCATCGGCGCCGGCATCGACGAGTACCGACGCATCGCGAGCGCATCGTTCTCCGTATTCGGCATCATCGCGATGGTCACCCTGCTCGCCAAGATCGAACTGGCCCGCGGCTACCTCGCAGTCGCGCTTCCGGTGGGCACCCTGGGCCTGCTGGCCAGTCGCAACCTGTGGCGAAAGTACGTGTGGCACAGGCGTGCACAGGGCGCCTACCAGACGATGGTCCTGGCTATCGGGGATCGATCCGGAGTCGCTCACCTGGCCTACGAGCTGATCCGCAGCCCGAAAGACGGATATGTCGTCGTCGGCGTGTGCATCCCCGGCTACGGGCCCCGGCGCGGTGAGACCCTCACCGTTCAGGACCGCGAGATCCCGATCCTCGGTGACGAGACCAGCGCGGTGGCGGCCCTCGAGGAGTGCGGCGCCGACACCGTCGCCGTGACGCGTACCGAACATTTCGGCGTGCACGGCATCCGCGAGCTGATGTGGCAACTCGAGACCCTCGACGTCGACCTGGTGGTGTCGCCGGGCGTCATGGACGTCGCCGGCGCCCGGTTGACCATGCGGCCCATCGCGGGGTTTCCGCTGCTGCACGTCGACAAGCCGCAATACGAGGGTACGCAACGCATTCAGAAGCGGGCGTTCGACTTCTGCTTCGCGCTGTTCGCCCTCGTCGTGACGGCGCCGCTACTCTTCGCCGCCGCCGCCGCGATCAGGATGACCAGCAAGGGACCGATCTTCTATCGCGCCGAGCGGATCGGTTTGGACGGTCAACCTTTCACCATGCTGAAGTTCCGCACCATGGTCGAGGACGCCGACCAGCAAATCGAAAGCCTGCTGCCGCTTAACCAGGGCGCCGGCATGCTGTTCAAGATTCACCGGGATCCTCGAGTCACACCGGTCGGCCGGATCCTGCGCCGCTACAGCATCGACGAGCTGCCGCAGTTCATCAACGTACTCAAGCGGGACATGAGTGTGGTGGGCCCGCGACCGCCGCTGCGGCGGGAAGTGGAGAACTACGACGGTGAGGTGAAGCGGCGGTTGCTGGTCAAGCCGGGGGTCACCGGCCTGTGGCAGGTGAGCGGCCGATCCGACCTGTCCTGGGAGGACTCGGTCCGGCTTGACCTGTCATACGTCGACAACTGGTCTATGGCAGGCGATCTCGTGATCATTGCCCGCACCCTCAAAGCGGTGTTGGCCAGCGATGGGGCGTACTAGATGAACGGCGGCGCCGTGACCGAGGCTGCTGGGGATGCTGGGGTGGCCGGGATCTCCGAGGCCCCGCAACCCTCGGCGGGGCATCCGCCCGAGGCCGACGTGCCACAGGCGCGGATCGCGCACGCGTTCTCGATCCAGTTGATCTGCCGTGCACTGGGGATGCTGGCCTCGGTGGTATCGGTGGCGATGACCGCCCGCTACCTGGGGCCGGGCCGCTACGGCCAGCTCATGGTGGCAGTGGCCTTCATCGGCATGTGGACCAGCATGACCGACCTCGGCATCAGCACCGTGATCGTGCGGCGTGTCACCTCAGGGCGCGGCGAGCTGGAGCGGCTGGTCCGGGTCAATAGTGGCTTGTCCCTGATGTATTGCGTACCGTTGGCGGTCATCGCGGCCGCCACCGGGTGGCTCATCTATCGCGACGCCGACGTTCGCGTGATGTTGGTGGTGTTGTCCGGGCAGCTGCTGATGCTGACGATGCGGACCCGGTTCGAGCCGGTCTTCTTGTCCACGGTCCGCTTCGCCGCGGTGGCCATCTCCGACGTCGCGGGCCGGCTGGGAACCCTGGCCATGGTCAGTTGGCTGGTGGCAACGCGCGAAGACGTAATCTGGTTCGCGGTCGCGCAACTCATCCCACCCGTCGTGCAGTTGCTGATCCAGGGTGCGGCCGCGGCACGCCACATCAAGCTGCGTCCCGTCTTTTCAGCGGGCGAATCCTTGAACTTGCTGCGGGAAAGCCTGCCGCTCATGGGCGTAGCGGTGCTGGGAATCCTTTACTGGCGCGCCGACGGCGTGATCCTGTCGCTGCTGAGCGCCCACGCCGAGGTGGGCGTCTACGGGCTCGCCTACACCATCGCATTCAATACCGAAGCGTTGTCGGTGTTCTTCCAGAAATCGACGCTGTCCACGGCCACCGGGCTCTACTCCCGCGATATCGATGCCTACGTCGGATTCTTGCGCCGCAGTGTGGAATTGATGTTCTTCGTTGCCCTCCCGGTCGCCGTGGTGGGCTCGATGCTGGCCGCACCGCTTATCCATCTGTTCGGCGACCGCGACTTCGTGAGTCGCGGCGCACCGACACTGGCGCTGCTGCTCGTCGCCGCGTCCCTGCGGTTCGTCACCGGAACCCTGGGCCAAGGCTTGTTCGCCAGCCACGAACAGCGATTCTTCTTCCGATTGTTCGTGGCCACGCTGGTCGTCAATGTGGTACTGAACCTGGCTCTGGACAACCGGTTCGGTGCCGTCGGCGCCGGCATCGCCCTGGTGTGCACCGAGCTGTTCGGCATGACGCTGGCCAGCTGGCGACTGCGCAGCCGCTGCGGCTACCACACCCCGGTGAAGTTCCTGCTGCGCTTGCTGGCGCCGACCGCAGCCAGCGCCGGGGTGGTGTTGCTGTTGACGGGTGCCCACGTGGTGCTCGTGCTGGCCGCCGCCGCGACCACGTATCTGGCCGTCAACATGGTGATCGGCCCGGTCAAATGGTCGATGTTGACTTCGCTGTTCGGAAGACAGGTGATGCCATGACAACCGGGTTGGATCGCGCGTATCTGAAACCCCCAACGGCCGAGCCGGTTCCGCCGGGCCTCGAGCGTCCGCTCTCGGCGCTGATCGTGACCTACAAAAGCCATGACCTGGTGGAGCAGTGCCTGACCAGTCTCGCCGAACACGCGCCCGAACTGCCGGTCTACGTCTACGAGAACAGCGGCGATACGTACCCCGGACGGCAGGAGCTGGCCGCGCGTCACCCGGATGTGCACTGGGTGCTGGGACCGGTGAACCTGGGTTTCGGCGGAGCTTTCAACGCGCTGGTGGCCCACACCCCCGCCGATACCGACCTGCTGCTGCTCAACGCCGATACGCGGCTGAAGGGACCGCTGACGCGGACCCGGCAACTGTTGCACCGGCCCGGCGTGGCGGCCGTGTCACCGCTGATCCAGGACATCGGGGCGCCCGGGCCGCAGCGGTGGGATATCGCCACTCGTCGCCGCACCCTGACCCGCGCACTGGTTGCCGCCGCCGGCTACTCCGACCGCCTGCGGGGAACACCGATCTCACACCTGTATCGCCGGCAGCCAGCCGAATCCGAAAGCATCGACGGGTACGTGGCCGGGATCTGTCTGGCCATCAAACGCGAGGCGTGGAACCAGATCGGCGGTTTCGACGAGGAGTTCTTCCTCTACGGTGAGGAAACCGATTGGCAGGAGCGGGCAACCGCGGCGGGCTGGCGCATTCTGCTCGCCGACGAACTCGACGTCGACCACGGCAACCCCGCCCCCGCTCAGAGCGCCGGCGATCCGGTCTCGGCGCACGGCGCAGAGGTCTCCACCGTCGAACGGTTCCGTAACCGGGATCTGTTGCGCGCCAACATCGCCCTGCTGCTGGAACGGCGCGACAGCGTGCATCACGCCGATGCCTACCTGGCCGGCACCGCCCTGCTGGACCGCGTGCAGCGATCCAAACGTGCGGTGCGCAACCGCGCCATCGCAGCGCGTCGCACCGACAAGCCACCGATCGTGATCACCACCAATCGTCTGGTCTACGGGGGCGCGGAACGGCAGAAGGCGTTGTTGGCAGCCGAACTGGATCGCCGCGGTTATCCCGTCACCATCGTGTGCATGCAGCGGTTCGGACCGCTGATCAAGGAGATTCCGCACAGCGTGCGGGTGGTGCGCCAGCCGTGGTGGGCGCCCATGGTGGATCTACCGGACGGGCCGGCCGTGCTGATCAGCGGCGACACCAACACCGAAACCGGGTTCGCGACGCTGTGGCGAGCGGCATCCCGGGACCGCCGCTGGTTGGTCGCCCCGCATGTGCCGCCCGCCGAGGACGGGCCCATCTATTCGCGGCCGCTGACCGCAGCCATGCACCGTGCGGACGGCGTCATCGTCCTGGCGCAACGACATTGGGAGATGCTGACTCCGCATCACCGGCTGAGCGGGCAACCCTTCGTGGCGCCCAATGGCGTCGCCTGCACTTCTGAACCGCCGCACCGCGTGCGGGTGGCCGAAGCGCCACCGCACCTGGTGATGCTGTCCCGCATCGTCGAGCACAAGAACCCCGACCTGCTGATCGAGGCGCTGGCCGGTCTGACCGACCTGCCTTGGCGACTCTCGATTTTCGGCGACGGACCGGACCGCGCGAAGCTCGAAGCCCGCACCCCGCAGTCGCTGCGCGATCGAGTCCGGTGGCACGGGTGGTCGCCCGGCCCCGGTCCGGCGCTGGCCGACGCCGATCTGCTCTGCGTGCCAAGCCGTTCGGAGGCTTTCCCGCTGGTGATCCTGGAAGCCATGGCGCGCGGCGTGCCTGTTGCCGCATCGGGCATCTGCGCCGTCCCGGAGATGCTGGATTTCGGCGACGCCGGGTTCGTCGTCCAACCGGTCTCCGTGGCGGCCTGGCGAAGTCGGCTGGCAGAGATCCTGTCCGACCCCGACGGGCTGCCCCAGGTCGGACGCCGCGGGTTCGAGCGGATGCAAAAGCACTACACGGTCACAGCCATGACCGATGCCTATCTCGACGCGATCGGCGCGGTGATGTGAAACCACCGCCCAGTCACGCCAAACCGACCCTTCGACTACGAATCGAGAACCAGATGATCTGCCGCTTATGCGACTCCGACCGTATGCTCAGCGTCTTGGACCTGGGCGCCACACCACCCTGCGAGAAAATCCTCGCCGCCGCGGAACTCGACTTGCCCGAGCCCACTTACCCGCTTCACCTGCGGCTGTGCGAGGACTGCCTGCTGCTGCAGATACCCGCGCTGATCACACCCGAGGAGACCTTCACCGAATACGCCTACTACTCCTCGTATTCCGACAGTTGGGTTCGGCATGCGGAGACCTTCGTGGAGCAGGCCGTCAAGCGCCTGGGGCTGGGAGCCGACTCGTTCGTGGTGGAGGTCGCCAGCAACGACGGCTACCTGCTGCAGCACGCGGTGACCAGGGGCATCCCCTGCCTGGGCATCGAGCCTTCACTGAATGTCGGTGCGGCAGCAGCCAATCGGGGGGTGCCGACCGTGTCGGAGTTCCTCGACCAGGAGGTGGCGCAGCGGGTGCGCGCCGAGCACGGCCCGGCGAACCTGGTGGTGGCCAACAACGTATACGCGCACATACCCGACCTACGGGGCTTCACCCAGTCGCTGCGTGGCCTGCTCGCCGACGACGGCTGGCTGAGCATCGAAGTGCACCATGCCCTGAACCTGGTCAGCCTCGGACAATTCGACACGATCTACCACGAGCACTTCCAGTACTACACCGTGTACTCGGCGATCAACGCCCTCTCCAGCGCGGGCCTGGCCGTCGTCGATGTGGAGTTGTTGTCCACCCACGGCGGATCGATTCGGGTCTGGGCCCGCCCGATCGAGGTGGCCGGCGCCCCGTCGGCGCGAGTGACCAACATCCTTCGCATCGAAGCGGCGGCGGGGTTACATCGTCCGGAGGGCTACCTGAAGCTGCGCCAACGCACCGAGCAAGCGCGCCATGATCTGCTGCGCTTCCTGCTCAAATGCAAGGCGGAAGGGAAACGCGTCGTGGGTTACGGCGCCCCCGGCAAGGGCAACACCTTACTCAACTACTGCGGGATCCGCAGTGACCTCCTTGAGTACACGGTGGACCGAAACCCCTATAAGCACGGGCATTTCACACCCGGCACGCGGATACCGATTCACGACCCGGAAGTCATCGCCCGCGACCGGCCGGATGTGGTGCTGGTGCTGCCGTGGAACCTGGAATCCGAGCTGACCGAGCAACTCAGCTACGTCAGCGAGTGGGGCGGTCAGATCGTTTATCCCCTGCCGACCCTGCATATGGCGCGCAGAACCAAGTCGACGGCGGCGGTCCACTGATGGCCGCCCGCGGCTGCCGGGGCTGCGGCGGCACCGAATTGAACCGCGTGCTCGATCTGGGGAAAGCGCCGGCGGCCGACCACTTTCCGTTGGTGAGCGATCCGATCAGCCCCGAGGAAGCGGCGCATCCGCTGGCGATGGATCTGTGCATTGGTTGTGGCCTGGCACAACTCGCCGACGACGACACGGTGACCGAGGAGCCGCGCGGCATCGAACCACAAGCGTTGCGGGATCAGGCCGCCGACGCCGTGCGGCAAGTCGCCGAAGCTGGTTGGCTGCGCGGGAACACGGTTCGCGAGTTCGGTAGCCCGCACGGCGGGACGTGGCTACCCCTGCTTGCTGAACGCGGGTTTTCCGAAGCCATCGGAGCTGGAGAAGTCGCCGACGTGGTGCTCGACTGTTTCGGCATCACCCACGATCCGCATCAGCGGTCGGGTTTTGAGCAGCGCGCGAAGGTCACCGCGCCCGACGGCGTGTTGCTGATTCAATTCCCGTCCCTGATGACGATGGTGAGCGAAGGACAGTGGACTGCCTTGCGCCACGGCCACTTCGCCTACTACTCGATGACGGCACTGGTCAACCTGCTCGCCGCGGTCGGGATGAGCGTGGTCAGCGCCTGGGAGTTCGATCTGTACGCCGGGACCTTTCTGGTCGCCGCCGTACATGGCCACGCGGCACCGGACGAGCGCGTGCGGGAGATCTTGTCCCGGGAAAGCCATTTCGGGGTGACTGATCCGCTCGTGCTGCAGCGGCTGCAGCGCGCCGTCGACAGCCACGCCGCGCAACTGCGCGATTGGCTTGTGCTGCAAGCGGATACCCATCGCACGGTCTACGGTTACGGTGCTGGCTCGCGGGTGCCAGCTTTGCTGAACATCGCAAAAGTGGACCGGCAGCTGTTGGCAGGGATCGCCGACGCCTCGCCGGGCAAGCAGGGCCGCAGGATCCCGGGCACCGACGTCCCGATCATCTCCCCCGAACAGCTGACTGCCGCCGACCCGGACCGCGTGCTGCTGACCCTGCCGGACCTGTTCGGCGAGGTACGCCGCGCCTACCCCCAATTCGAGGGCCGCTGGTGGGTTGATTACGGCCCCGGCGGAAACGGGTGACCATGGTGCGGGTCCTCTGGCTTTCGCCATGGCTGCGGCCGCTGGCGCGCGTGCAGGCCGAGGCGATGCGCCGCCTCGGCGCCGAGGTGCTGCTCGTCACTTCTGACCAGCATCCAGAATCCGACACCGCCCGTGACTATGAGGTCGTGCTCGACCCACGGTTTCGCGCCGCTGCCACCTGGCCGGACAGCTTCGCCGCCTGGCGCCGCGTCCGCGCGTACCGACCCGACGTCGTGGTCACCGAGTTGGTGCGCGACCCGCGCTGGATCGCGCTGGCCGGCCGCGCACCCCGGATTCAGCTGGTGCACGACGACCGTCCCCACGACGCCGCCGAACAGCGGCCGTCCTACGAACTAGCGGTATTCGACCGTTGGGGTGTCCGCTCGGTGGCCACCGTCGCCTACAGCGACTATGTCGCCGCACGGATCGCCGATCGCCGGGACGTGGCGGGCACACCCGTGCATGTCGCGCCGTTGACCAGTGACCTGGACCCCACGCTGGTTCCACCGCCCGCCGCGGCCGAGAGCAGGCGTGATTTCGTCATGGTGGGCCGGCTGAACCCGTACAAGAACCTGGACGTGGTACTGCGGGCCTGGCAACGCCACGTCGACGGGACCGGTTGGCAGGGCGATGAATTGGTGTTGATCGGTGATGGGTCGGTGGATGCCGGGAGCCTGCCGCCCCACACCCGCTGGCGCTCGGGCCGGTATCGGTACAACGAAGTAGTGACCACCGTGGCACGAGCCAAGGGTTCGGTCGCGCACTACCGGCGCGCCTCGCAGAGCGGGGTGCAGGTGTTGTCGATGCAGCTGGGCGTGACGCCGATCGTGTCCAATATCGGCGGCCTACCCGAATACCAGCCGCCCGGGTGTGCCCCGATCGGCGTCGACGACATCGCTGGCCTGGCAGCCACTTTCGACGAACTCGCCGACCCGGCCCGGGCGGCCCGCCATGGCGCCAATGCGGCGCGCCATTACGCGCAGCAATTCTCCGTCGACCGTGCAGCAGAACGGCTGCTGGAAGTGATCGACGGTGTGCTGGCTGGCGATGCCGCACCGATCGCCGCATCGTCGGCCCGTTGATCCCCGGCTACGGTTCGTCATCGTCCTCGGACACGAACAGCTTTTCCGGGTGATGGAACGTGTTGACTCGTGGTTGGCCGTGGTCGAGGTGGGCCGGTGGCAGCCATTCGGTGGCGCCGCGGGTGTTTTTGCGGGTGGTCCATCCTTTTTCGGCCAGTCTGTTGTCGGGTCCACAAGCGAGGGTGAGGTCGGTGATGTCGGTGCGGCCGGTGGTGGTCCAGCCGGTGACGTGGTGGACCTCGGTGTGATACGGCGGTTGGTCGCAGCCGGGGCGGGTGCAGCCACCCTCGAGCGCGTGCAGCATGAGCCGCTGCGCGGGGTTGGCGAAGCGCTTGGCGTGGTAGAGGGCCAGCGGTTTGGCGTCGTCGAAGACCGCCAAATAGTGGTGTGCTTGGGCGGCCATGCGGATCAGGTCGGCCATCGGGATGAGGGAGCCGCCGCTGGTGCGGGCCTTGCCGGTGCCGGCTTCGAGATCCTTAAGCGTGGTAGTCACGATCACGGTGACCGGCAGCCCGCGGTGCTGGCCCAGCTGTTCGGAAGCGAACAGGGTTCGGATGGCGGCGGCCAGGGCGTCGTGATTGCGTTGCCCGGTGCTGCGGACATCAGCCTTGGCCTCATCGGCGGGGTTGGCCATGCCGGGGGCGGCGAGTTTGGCGAGCATGGCTTCGATCAGCGCACGCAACTCCGGGGTGATCAACCCGGACAGGCGTGACATGCCATCAAACTCTTGCTTGCCCAGCATCAGCGTGCGTTTGCGGGCGCGGTCCTCATCGGTGTAGTCGCCGTCGGGGTGCAGCAGGTCCATGAGTCGGCGGGCGTATTTGGCGACCTGCTCGGGGCGGTACTGGCACGCCTTGGTCGGCTAGGTCGGCCTCGGCGGCCTCGCGGGTGAACACATCGACGTGGGTGGGCAGGTGGGTCAAGAAGTCGCGGATGACTTTGATGTGTCCGTCGCCGATCAATCCTTGTCGCTGGGCGCGTGCGGTGGCGCTCAACGTCGGCGCCAAGGGTTGCCCGGTCAATGCGCGCCGTTCACCGAGATCCTCGGCGTCGGCGATACGGCGGCTGGCTTCGGCTTTGGTGATCCGCAACCGATCGGCCAACGCGCACGACAGGGTGCCGCCCAATTCTTCGGTGCCGGCTTGGGCGCCGAGTTCGTTGATCAGCACATGCTGGGGCACCCGCAGCCGCCGACTCACCCGCTCCAAGCGCTGCAAGGCCCGCAACCGCTCCGGATTGGTGAACACCTCGAACGACAACGCACACAACCGATCCAACTCGGCATCGAGCGCATCGAAGACCTCCACGATCTCCTCACGCGAACTCGAAACCATAACCACATGCTATGCGGGACCACTGACAAGTTTTTGCTTCTTACGAAGCCTAAAAACCGCAAGGCGCAACACAGTTGGGCCTAGTACGCCGAAGGCTACGAAGCCAGAAACCTCGCAACCAATTCCGGCGAACGCACCGCGCAGAAATCGTGCACGTAGCCCCGCGGCATGGCGAAGGGATGGAAATCATCCGTGTCGACCATCGACATCTGGTCGCGCTCAACGGCGAAATCGGCGATCGGCCGTAACGCCGACTCGGTGACATAGAACAGGTGATAGCCGAGATCCTCGATCTGGCGGAACACCTCGCCGATCGGCCGCGCCAGATGACGCTGCTCGATCTCGATCAAAATCGTTGGCCGGCAACGCCGGAACATCTCCGCGCCCCCACTCAGCACTGCCATCTCGTGGCCTTCGACGTCAATCTTGACGAAATCCACCGAAATGCCCGGGGGTAGGACGTCGTCGAGCCGAACGGTCGGTACGTCGATCCGACGCACCTCGACGCCCTGCCCGTCGAACCCGTGCGACAGGCTGCCCTGCGCGGTCACCTGGCGGTTGCGCCGTTCGGGCACCAGCAGTTGGGCAGTCCCGGGCTCGTCCGAGACCGCGGCCTGGTAAAAGCGCACCTGCGAGCGTGCATCGGCAAGCTTGCGCAGCATTGGGGCGTTGTCCGGATGAGGCTCGAAACTGTAGAGCTGCCCGGACTTTCCGACCCGGCGGGCCAGGTGATAGGTGAACAAGCCCCAGCTTGCCCCGATGTCGACGACCGTCGCCCCAATGGGCGTGCAGTGGTCGGCCACCGACATCGCCAGGTCCTGAGTCAGCCGGCGGCGCCACAACATCTCGGTAGCCGTGGTCATCGCGGTGCGGCCGAACACCCGGCCGACATTGCGGACGGTCACATACTTCGCCGCCCAATTGGCCGCTTCGCTATGCAGCAGGCGATCTTTGGTGGTCACAGCGCTGCCGCCTTCCGACTCGTGTGTTGTCTCGATCCAGATGTCCGTCAATCGCCGATACCAGCGGTCCAAGCCGAAATCGCCGGCGCGGCTGCGTGCGGCCGCGCCCAGGCCGGCACGCAAGGTGTCGTCTTTGAGCAATTCCGTCAACGCCTCGGCGATCTGCGCCGGGCGGCCGGGTTGCACCACCAAACCGGTCTCCCGGTCGGTGATCGCCTCCCCGATACTGCCCACCAGCGTCGTCACCGGCGCCAGCCCGTAGGCCATCGCCTCCAGCAACGCCATCGGCAGGCCCTCGTCATAGCTGGGCAAAACGAATATTTTTGCTTGACCCAATAATTCGTCCCTGGCGGCCGGATCCAGCCATCCCGCGACGAATATGGTCTGGTCCAAGCCGGCCGCACTGACCGCCGCCCGCACCTCATTCACCTCTCCGTCGCCGGCGAGCGTTAGCCGCAGCCTGTCCCGCAAGGTCTCGTCGAGCACGGCGACGGCTGCGATCAGGTCGTAGCTGCCCTTGCGCGCCCCCAGCCGACCCAGCGAAACCGCGTGCACCGATTCCACATCCGTCTGCACAACCGGGTCAGATGGAATGGGAACCGCATTGTGCAGCACACTGATTCGGTCGGCGGGCCGCCGCAACCGGCTGGCGTACTCGTCGACGTGGCGCGCCCCCAGCACCAGCCACCGGTCGGCGACCAACAGGCGCCGCACCACCCGCTGCCACACCACGGGCAGCCGGTCGAACCAGCCGCCGAAATCGTAGCTGTGGGCGTGCACCACGGTGGGAACCGCCGCCACGCGGGCCGCGGCCATCGGCAATGCCTTGCGCAGTACGCTCCCCCCATGCGCGAGGTGAACGTGCAGGATGTCCGCGCGCCTGCGCGACACCAGCCAAGTCGCGCGCAACATCCCGGTGACGCCGACCCAGAGCCGATATCCAAGGGAGCCTTCGATATACGTCGGCACCATCACGATGTCGAACCGCTCGTCGGGGTGCGCGGCCATGAGGCTGCTGACGGTGGCCATGCCGCCTCGGCTGGCCGGTTGGGCCGGCGCCGGGCCCACCACCACAACTCGCAACCGCGCTGGCATTAGGCGGGCACCAATTCGCGCTCGGCCTCTTGCATTTCCGCCATCTCGGCGCGACGACGTTCCCGCGTGGCGAACGCCAGCGCCGATCCCAGCGCAATGCCCAGTGTCATCGCGTTCGCGGGGTCCTCGGGCAACGGGTCGATGATGCACATCACCAGCAATCCGGTGCTGACCGCCGCGCTGATCTTGGCCGGTACCGAAGCGCTGCGCAGGGCCCGCACCAGTGGGGTGAGGGCGAACACCGCAAACCCGGTCATCCCGACCGCGCCCGACTTGGCGAGCCACCAGAGGTAGAAGTTGTGCGCGTAGGTGGTTCCCAGTGTCTGGGTGAATTCGTTTGGGTCATCACCCCCGAACGGCAGTTGATACGCGTAACCCAGACCGTGACCGAAGATCGGTGCTGCCTCGATCGCTTCGTTGAGATGCCGGTCCTCGGCAAACCGGGCCAGGGTCGACGGGTCGGCGGACAAGGCCGCCCCGGATGTCCGGCCGAGCACCCGGTGACTGAAGCCGGTGATTTGGTTGGCCAGCCACACTCCGGCCGACGAATCGCCCAGCAGGAACAGCGCGCCGGGAATTGTCACCGCCAGGATGCCCAGCCCGGTGAGGGTCAGTCGGGCGGCCCGCCGCACGGCCGACCAGCCCATGCTGGCGAAGAAGGCGACGACGGCGGCAACGCCCACCGAGATGATGGTGTTGCGCGAGAACGCCAGCACCGCAATGACCAAGGCGGGCAAGCCGAGCGCGAGGTAGGCGACCGGCTTGACGCGACCGGCGATCTGGGCGGCGACCAATGCGGTCAAGACGGCGATGGCCGGTATCAGCGTCGAGGTGATGACGCGGTTCGCGGCATCCCCCGTGTCCATCTGCAGGCTTTCGGTGCGGCCCGCCAGCCGGACGCCGCCCGAGGAGCCCAGGATGGCCATGCCCGCCGAGAACCACAGTGTCACGGCCATCGCGTTAATCGACAGCATGATGTGCTCGCCGTAGACCACTACCAGCGCCAGCACGAAACCGGCGATCATCTCGAGCAGGAAGGTCGCCTCGCGCACTACCACTGCCGGATTGTGCCCGGTCGAAAACCCAACGGCAGCAAAGTAAAGCACCGTAGCCGCAAACAATCCCGGCAACAGGTACTCAGACATGCGTAACCGCACCGCGGGCAGGACGAAACAGATGGCCAGCACCAAGACCACGTGTGAGGCGTAGATGGACACCGGGCCGATCACTTTGCCGACATGCAGACCCTGTGGCAGGGCTGCGCACCCCAGGAACAGCGCCAGCCCGATCATCAGTTCCGGCTTGGCCCAGTACACGATCAGGAAGAACGTCAGGCCGACCAGCAGGATGCCCTGGGTGGTGTTACGCACCGAGAGTGCGCCGTACACAAAGCATCCCGCCAAAAAGACCGCCAATACCACTGCGGCCATCGCCAAACGGTGACGACTCCGCAGATACCGAATCACGCCGGCCCACTCACCTTGGCGCGGTACGTCCGAGTGGCGGCCCTGGTATGCCGCGCAATCCGGGCATCGGTCAGCACGGTACCCACCACATTCGCGCCGGCCGCGCGCAGCGCCGTCAGCGCGTCCTCGAGTTCATCCTCGGTGGTGCGACCGGCCCGCAATACCAACACCGTCGCGTCCACCGCACCGCCGAGCAATCCCGAATCCGCGGTAGCCAGCACCGGCGGCCCGTCGACCACCGTCCGCTCGAAAGTCCGTGCCACATCGGTGAGTACCGCGTCCAGCACCTCGGGCAGGTAAGCGCTGGTGGGCAGTGTCTCGCGGCGGACCGAGCGCGCCGCGAGCACGAACAGCTTCGGAATCGACGTCGGCTTGGTGGCTTCGGTGGCGATCTCGGGATTGGCCAGCGCGTTGGAAAGCCCTTCTCCCGATTCGACTTTGAGCAGACCGGCAATCACCGGCCGCCGGGTGTCGCCCTCGATGAGCAGTACGTCTTCACCGAGCTCGGCGAACGCCCGGGACAGGTTGATCGCGGTCGTCGTGGTGCCCTCGCCGCCGAACGGTGCGGTCAGCAACACCCGGTTCGCACCGGCGCCCATCGCGCGCAGCAGGCGGGCGCGCAAGCCGCGCACCGCGTCGTCGAACGAGATATCGGTGCCGAATCGCGGCGCATTGCCCCGGTGTCCGGGCAATTCGGCCAGCGTCGGCAGGCCGGACAGGCTTTCCAGTTTCGCCCGGTCGCGCACCGTGCGGTCGGCGGCGTCGCGAGTCAGCGCCACCCCGGTACCCAGCAGCAAGCCGGCAACCAACCCCATAGCCATGTTGCGCACGGGTACCGGCTTGACCGGGTTGTCGGGTATACCGGGTTGCTCGACCACCGTGGCCTTGGCGATCGGCAGCGGCGCTCCCGAGGGTGATGTCTGCGGCACCGCAGTTGGCGCGGGCTGCGGCTCGGAGGGCAGCGTGGTCTCACTGGCCTGCGGCTGGATCGCTGGCTGCTCGCCATCCGACACCGCGGGCGACGGCGTCGCAGGGGGCTGAACTGTCGGGGTGGCGGCCGGTGAGTTCGGCGGGGTCGGGTTCCCGCCGAGCGTGCCCACCATCATGGTGAACTCGTCGGCGACGGCCTTCGCCAGCGTCGCCGCGCGCTTCGGGTCGGTGTCGGTGACGGTGATGGTGAACAGGGTCGTCTTGGGGGTGAACGCGACCTTGGTCTGGCTGGCCAGGGCGTCCGCGGAGACCGGGAGATGGAACTGGTTCACGGCGCGATCCGCCACGGCGTGCCCACCGGCGATGGCCGCGTACGACGACAACCGCTCCTGGGCGGCCTGGGTGCCCTGGTAGACCTGCATGAGATCGGTTTCACCGGTGAACGAGATGAGCACCGTCGCCGACGACTCGTAGCTCTTCGTCTGGAACGCAGTAATGGCGGCGGCGCCGGCTAAACAGGCCAGCAGCGCGCACAGGACCAGCTTCCAATGCAGCAGAAGCGTCCGGACAAAAGTGCGGAAATCCATCCACTAACCCCCCTGAGTGGACGCCATCTCATAGCGTCGATTTGCCCCCGCATACCGATAGCATAGCGACTACCGCAAGTTTCATACTAATGTAATGATTTAGCGGTGGCAACGCCTCTTCAGGAGGCGGCCGGTGTGGTCAGAACTGCGCGGGATACATCGAGCGTGGCGATCGGATAGAAGCCCGAGTCGTCCCGTCCGTCCCGGGCCAGCCGCATCGGCGGGTAGGTCACCGCGTGTACGCCGTTGGGCTTGTGCTGCTGCCACTCGACGGCGGCACGCAAGGTGTAGTGCCCCGGGGCCAACCCTTTGAGCTCGACGCGGACCGTTTCGGCCGTCGAGGCCGGTGGCGGCTGGTCGGCGCTGCGGTCACCGGACGAATCCGGCACCAGACCCCGCAGGTCAACGGAGGCGGGCAGCGTTCGAACCGTCTGTCCGGCGAAATCCACCAGGCGATAAACCGGGACCCACTTCTCGGTGGTGGCCGCGGCGCCGTAGTTGGTCCAGGTGACCGCGATCGAGGCCACCTTGTCCTGCAGGGATTGCGACCCCGGCCGGGCTTCCACCGAGTACCGGTAGCCGGCGGTCGCGTTGGCCTGCGCCCACAGCACGTACAGCTTCGGGTCCATGGGCGAGGTGGCGTCCTGGTCGGGGAAGTTGATGCTGGACGTCATCGACACGTGGTACCGGATGACGTCGTGCAGGCCCTTGTCGTAGTACTGCTGCGGCGTCGTGTCTTTGGGCAGCTGACACCACTCGGTGATCACCGGCGCCTTCGCCAGCCGGTCCTTCAACGCGCCAACGAGCGGGTCCTGGGTCTGCACATAGTGCGACGCGCTCGACTCGGCCCACGTCGGCAGCGGCGCATACACCCCGAGGCAGTCCGAGCGGATACCGACCGGTGCGGCCAGCTTCTTGGTGACGTCGTCCGACAGCAACTGCCGCACGATCTCCGGGTTGTTCGGCGCGGTCACCAGCTGCGTGTGCGGGAAGGCGTTGACGTTGGCCGCGACCAGCTGCTGGATGGACGATTTGGTGATGTTCTGGTCGCCGTACTGGCTGTAGTAGCCCAAAGCGGCCTCGCTCTGTTCCGGCGCCGGGCCCGGGGCGCCCAGCGCGTCCTTCAGGTAGGCGAGATGGTTTTCGCTGAAGTCGCCGTAGCCGGAGAATTCGAAGATGCTGAGCCGTTCGTCGTTGTCGTAGCGGCGTCCCAGCGCGGCGAGCAACTGACTGAAGTCGCTCAGATAGGTGGGCTCGTTGAAGTTCGGCACCACCTGCGTCACCCCGGCAGCGGATCCGTTTCGCGGGCCTGGATAACTGGTGCTGGTGCCAGGCCGCGCGCGCTCCCAGTCGGGTATCTCGATGTTGGTGTTGTCGGGGTAGGACGTGTTGCAGCAGGAGTTGTAGGCCTGCACCCGCAATGTGAGCCGCATCCGGCGCTCTGCCATCTTGTTCAGCGCCTCGTCGATGACGCTGAAGTCGTACTTTTGCTCGTCCGGAGCGTCCGGGGGCAAGGTCGCCGGATCGACCGGCTGCAGCTGCCGCCACGTCACCCGCAGGCTGGCGTCGTAGGAGGCCGGCCACGCCGGATACCGCTGCTGGGCGGGCGCGCCCTGCGGGAAGAGCGGCACCATCAGGTCTTCGTACTGCCCCCGCAACGGGTTGGGAATTTCCTGCGCGGCCGGCGGGATGGCCGGATTCACCATCGCGGCCAGCGGGCCGGGATCGTTGTGGTTGCGGCTGCAGCCGCCGATCAGCAGTGCCGCCCCGGCGACCACCACGGTCGCGCAGGCAACGACGATCAACGTTACTTTTCTGATTGTTCGAGCCATTCTCACTGGTGAGCTAAATTGCGCCGAGCGTCAGCGCCTCGCGGTCGGCGAGGAACGGCATCGGCATCCAGCGCGCGGACAGCAACGCCTCCATGGCGTTGCCCGGAACAGGGCGGGACAGCAGGAAACCCTGCGCCCGGTGACAACCGTGTTGCATCAAAGTCAGTGCGGCGGCCGGGGTTTCGACGCCTTCGGCGACCAGCTGCAAACCGAACGCCTCGGCCAAGCCGATGATGGCGCGCACGATCGCCAGGTCGCCTGCGTTGGTGCCCAGGTCCCGGACGAACCCAGTGTCGATCTTGAGCATGTCGACCGGCAGGGACTTCAGGTGCGACAGCACCGCGTACCCGGTGCCGAAGTCGTCGATGGCGATCTGGACGCCGACCTCTTTGAGCTCGTGCAGGGTCTTGCGGGTGGTTTCGATGTCGTGCACCACGGCGCGCTCGGTGATCTCGAGGCAAACCGAGCCGCCGTCGATCCCGAATTCCTCGATGGTGTCCGCGACGGTGCGCACGAAGCCGCGGGTGATCAGCTGCACCGGTGAGACGTTGATCCGCAGGATCGCGCTTTGCCCCACCCCGTTGGCCCGCCACCGGCTGAATTCCGAGCACGCGCTTCGCATCACCCAGCGGCCGAGTTCACCGGCCAGGTTCGTCGACTCGGCGACCCCGATGAACGAATCCGGCAGCAACAGGCCCCAGATCGGGTGGCGCCAGCGCACCAGCGCCTCGGCCGCGACGATCGCGCCGGTCCACAGGTCAACCTCGGGCAAGTAGTGCAGCAGCAGGGCTTCGCTGTCGATATCGCCCTGCAGGTGCAATTCGATGTCATTGCGGAACGCGCTCTTGAGCGACATGTCGTCGGTGGACAGGGCGACCTGGTTGCCGCCGGCGCGCTTGGCCGACAGCACCGCTTCGTCGGCACGACGCAGCAGGTCGGTGCTGTTGTCCCGGCCGGGCATCCCGACGGCCAAACCGATGCTGACGGTGCGGGTGATCTGATGGCCGCCGATCGCCAGGCGCTCGCGCAACATGGTGCCCAGCCGGCGGGCGAACGATTCGGCCGCCGCGCTGGACATCGTCTGATCCGGGATCACCACGAACTCGTCACCGCCGAGGCGGGCGATCATGCTCTGGCTGCCCGCGCACACCCGCAGGCGTTGCGCGAAGACGCGGATGAACCAGTCACCGGCGGTATGGCCCAGGTAGTCGTTGATCGACTTGAGCCGGTCCAGGTCCATGTAGAGGACCGCCACCGGCCCGGGGTTGCCGGAAGCCAGCCGCTCGGTCAGATGCGCGACCAGTGCCCGACGGTTGTACAGCCCGGTCAGGTCGTCATGCTCGGCCAGGTAACGAAGCTTCTCCTCCGCCGCGATTCGCGCCTGCAGCTGCGCGAACAGCGCGGCCACCGCCTCGAGCGTGTTGATCTCTTCTTGCTTCCACTTCCTGGCGCCGAACTTGACGAAGCCCAGCACGCCGGTGGTCTTCTCCCCCGACACCAGCGGGGCGGCCGCGACCGACGGCGAGGCCACCTGTTTGGCGCCGCTGCCCCAGCGCTGAAAGGACCGGTTGTTCTGCTCGGGTCTGATCACCACCGGCTTCCGGCCGTGCTCGCACTGTGCCAGCACCGGGTCCGCGCTGGTGAAGTGCACCACCGCCTCCGGGTCGGGGTCCGGAACATTCACCCGCGGCGGCCATTCGGCGACCAGCACGGAAGCGCGGATGTCGTGGTCGTGATGACGCAGGAAGCTGGCGTCCACGTCGAACTGCTCGACGAGCTGGGCCAGAACCCGTTCGCTGACCTGCGTAGCGGTGGACGCGGTCGCTTCCATCAGCTGGGTGGCTACGGAAGTGACGACGAGGTCCAAGCTGCGTGGCAACGGGTCCTCCGATTCGTGCACGTCCCAAGTCGACTGCGCCGGCTACGGGCGACCACCAGTCATCAGACAGTCTTGGCGGCCGCTGTATCTCAATGCCTGCCGATGCGCATCGAAGCGGCCTCAAGAGTCGCCTGGAAGCCCTGGGCAGTACCCGGACCGACGCAGGTCACGGATGGATTAGTGGTCAGCGAAGACTATCACGCAGAGTCTCTGGTGCCCTGTGCTAAGTCCGCTGCTCGACCGCGGCCGGCGGTGTCGTCGGCCAGGGTCGGCTAGGGTCGCCTTGTGTCAGTCGCAGCGTCCGCCAAACGGTTGCTCGCGCCGGCGGCAAAGTCGCTCATGCCCCGCCTGTTCTGGCGGCGCAAATACCGGATTTTGCGGCGTCTCGGTGAGTCCCGCCCGGACGTCGCGCTGGTGCAATCCCTTTGCGACCCAGGACGCATCTCCCTCGACATCGGCGCGGACGTCGGCGAATTCGCAATCGCCATGCTGAGTGCGTCGCACGCGGTGATCGCGTTCGAGCCGCGTCCGGCTCAGGCCCGCGACCTTGCGGCAATGTTCGAGGCCGTCGGCGCAGACGTGCGCGTCGAGGCGGTGGCGTTGTCGGACACACCCGGTGTGACCACGATGCGGGTGGTCGAATCCGATCCGGGGCGAAGCACCATCGACGGCGAGAACGTGCTGGACACCGCGATCGGCGGCGCCGTCCAGTCGATCGAGGTCCCAGTCAGGTGCCTCGACGATTACCAGCTGACGAACGTCGGGTTGATCAAGATCGACGTCGAGGGCCATGAACTTGCCGTCCTTCGCGGTGCCCTCGACACGTTGCGCCGCAATCGGCCATCGATCGTCGTGGAAGCCGAAGAACGTCACCACGCCAACGCGGTCGCCGACATCACCCAGCTGTTGAGCGGCTTGGGTTTCCGCGGCCATTTCACCCTGAACGGGCAGCGCCGGCCCATCGAGGAATTCGACGCCGCCGCCCATCAGGACTCCGCAAACATCGGCGGAGCGGAGGACGACTGGGCGGCGACCGGGGTGTACGTCAACAACTTCGTCTTCGAACCAGCGCCGGGGTCCGGCCCATAGGGGCGTGAAACAGGTCACAATTGCGGTCTGCGTTGTCACGGAAGCCCGGGCTGCGGTGTCCTGAAGGTCGTAACGCTCGCGACCAAAGGAGACAAAGATGTCTGAGCTACAACCGACCGGACCCCGCAAACGCGTCGTCGTCATCGGCGGCGGCTACGCCGGCACCATGGCGGCCAACCACCTGCGGCTGCGGGCCGACGTCGACATCACCCTGGTGAACGCTCGGCCACAGTTCGTCGAACGCATCCGCCTGCACCAGCTGGCGGCCGGGACCGGCACCGCCACCGCCGACTACGGCACGCTGCTGGGCAACGGCATCGAGCTGGTTGTCGACAAGGCGGAGTACATCGACGCCGCCGCCCGCCGCGTGCAGCTGGCCTCGGGCGCCGAGCTGGAATACGACTACCTGATCTACGCCGTCGGCAGCACCGGCGCGACACCCGTGGCGGTGCCGGGCGCCGACGAGTACGCGTTCGTGCTCGCCGAACTCGAAGGCGCACAACGGCTGCGGTACGCGCTGGCCGATCTGCCGCCGAACGCCCCGGTCACCGTTGTCGGTGGCGGCCTCACGGGCATCGAGGCCGCCGGGGAGCTGGGCGAAGAGGGCCGGGCCGTCACCCTGGTGTGCGGCGGCCTCCTGGGCCCCTCGCTGAGCGGTCCGGGTCGGCGCTCGGTGGCAAAGCAGCTACGCAAGCTCGGGGTCACCATCCTGGAAACCGCCACCGTCAACGAGGTGCGCTGGGATGCGGTGGTGCTCAATGATGGTGCGGTGCTGCCCAGCGCGGTGACCGTCTGGACGGCCGGCTTCGGCGTCCCCGACCTGGCCACCCGCAGCGGGCTGCGCACCGACTCGATCGGCCGCCTGCTCACCGACGAGACGTTGACCAGCATCAGCGACGAGCGCATCGTCGCCGCCGGCGACGCGGCAGCGCCGTCCAACCAGCCGCTGCGGATGAGCTGCCAGGCCGCCAACCCGATGGCCGCCCAGGCGGCCAACACGGTGCTGGCCCGCATCGCCGGGACCGCTCCGGCCCGGTTGAACCAGGCGTTCACCGGCCAGTGCATCAGCGTCGGGCGCACCTACGGCACCGTGCAGCTGGCCCGCCTGGATGACACCCCGATCAGGCTGTACATCGGCGGCCGGACCGCCGCCTCCATCAAGGAACTGGTCTGCAAGGGCACGCTATGGGGCCTGCGCAAGGAGGCGGCCAAGCCCGGCTGGTACCGCTGGATCAAGGGCGGCAACCGTCCCGCGCAGCTGGCGGCCGAACAGCAGGCTGCGCTGCGGTGAGTTCGACGACGGACAGCGGCGGGCACGCAGACCGGTTCTCCCTGCTGCGCCCGCTGCTGTTCACCATCGCCTACGAGATCCTGGGCTCGGCCACCGAAGCCGACGACGTTCTGCAGGACAGTTATCTTCGCTGGGCCGACGTCGACCTCTCGACGGTGCGCGACACCAAGTCCTATCTGGCCCGGCTCGTCACCCGTCAGGCGCTCAACGCCCTACGCGCGCAGGCGCGTCGCCGCGAGGAGTACGTAGGGCCCTGGCTGCCCGAGCCGCTTCTGCTCGAAGATCAGGACGCGTCGGCCGACGTTGTTCTGGCGGAATCGGTTTCGATGGCAATGCTGGTGCTGCTGGAGACGCTGACCCCGGACGAACGGGCCGTGTTCGTGCTGCGCGAAGTGTTCGGGTTCGACTACGGCGAGATCGCCGAGGCCGTGAACAAGTCGGAACCCGCCGTGCGCCAAGTCGCCCACCGGGCCCGTGAACACGTGCATGCCCGCCGCAAACGGTTCGACGACATCGACCCGGAGCGCAACGCCCAGATCACCCAGCAGTTCCTGGCCTCCGCGGCCAGCGGGGACGTGGAGGCGCTGCTGGCCATGCTGGCGCCCGACGCGGTCTGGACCGCCGACAGCGGCGGCAAGGTCAGCGCGGCCCGCAAGCCGGTGGTCGGCGCAGAGCGGGTAGCCAGGGCCGTCGCCGGACTGATGCGCAAGGCGCAGGGACGCCTCCGGGTGGAGACGGTGACCTGCAACAGCGCTCCCGCGGTGCTGTTCTACCTGGACGAACGGCTCGAAGGGGTGATCACCGTGGAGATCGTGGACGAGAAGATCACGAACTTCTATGTGATGCGCAACCCCGACAAGCTAGCCGCTCTGGTGAACGCGCGTGAGATCAGTCGCGCGTAGTCCCTGGCGTGCGAATATCCGTCGTTCTGTCAAGCTAGGTCGGTGCGAATCGACCGGCTCGGCGACCTGGGCGGCGCGCCACAGGTGCTGCGCGCCGTCGGCCGCGCCGCCAGTCGGCTCGGCCTGCCGCCGCCGGCCGCACTGACCGGAGAATGGTTCGGCGCGCTCGCCGTCATCGCACCGAGCGTGTCCGTGCAGCCGGTCGCTACCGACGATGTGTTCGAGGTCAGCCCCACCCGCCCGGTGAATCCGCAGGTAGGCGCGGTGGGCGGTGGCTGGATCGGCTATCTGTCCTATCCGGATGCGGGTGCCAACGGACTCCCGCCCCGGATTCCCGAGGCCGCCGGCGGCTGGACGGACAGCGTGCTGCGCCGCGACCGGGACGGCCAGTGGTGGTACGAAAGCCTGTCGGGCGAGCGCATGCCGGACTGGCTGGCCGAGTCGCTGGGGTCGTGCGCCGGGCCGGGTCCGAGAACGGCACCGCTGTGCCAGATCACTTGGCGGCCCGCCGATCGCCCAGCACACCGCGCGGGTGTGCTGGCGTGCTTGGACGCCATCGCCGCGGGCGAGGTGTACCAGGCTTGCGTCTGCACCCAGTTCACCGGAACGGTCAGCGGATCCCCGCTCGATTTCTTCGCCGACGGGGTGGCCCGAACCGCACCGGCGCGGGCGGCGTACGTCGCCGGAAACTGGGGTGCCGTCGCATCACTGTCACCCGAACTTTTCCTGCGGCGACACGGCGACGTGGTGGCTTCCAGCCCGATCAAAGGCACCCTGCCCCTGCACGCCTGGCCGTCAGCGTTGCGGGCATCTCCCAAGGAGGTGGCGGAGAACATCATGATCGTGGATCTGGTGCGCAATGACCTTGGCCGCGTGGCAATTACCGGCACCGTCAAAGTGCCGGAGCTACTCGTGGTCCGCCGGGCACCCGGCGTATGGCACCTGGTGTCGACGGTGTCTGCACACATACCGCCCGACCTGCCGAATACGGCGTTGCTGGACGCCGCCTTCCCGCCTGCCTCCGTTACCGGAACACCTAAAATACGTGCCCGACAACTGATTTCGCAGTGGGAGCAGCAACGACGCGGAATTTACTGCGGCACAATCGGTTTAGCATCTCCCGTCGCGGGATGTGAGCTCAACGTGGCGATCCGCACCGTCGAGTTCGACCCCCACGGCGGCGCGGTGCTGGGGGTCGGCGGCGGCATCACCGCCGACTCGGATCCCGACGCCGAATGGCAGGAGTGCTTGCACAAGGCGGCCCCCGTCGTCGGACCGCCGGCCGCCGTCGCGGCCAGTCGGGTGAGTTAGCTCAGCAAATTCCGGAGCAGATAATCCGGTCCGATGATTTTTGCGGAACGCCCACGCGATTTCCCGCGTACGCATAAGCTTCAGCCATCGACTCGTCTGTCCGCGCGCACACGCGGCGGGGTCTGCAGGCAGCAAGGTTGGAGGGGATCGGCATGAGAGTCGCCATCGTCGGCGCGGCGGCGGCCGCTGTTTTGGGTGGTGCGCTGGCGGTTGCGCCGTTGACCGTCTCCAACCAATCCAGGACGCTGCCTTCGGGCGGCACCTGCAGCGCAGGTAAGCAGTGCGATCGGCTGGCGTCGGTCCTGATGCCCGAGGCGGGCAAACAGTCCGGAGCCCAGGCGCCACGGGTGCCGTCAGCGGTCGAGCCACCGGCTCCTCCCTCGCCTGCCATCGCGCCGCGGCCCGAAACGCCCGGAAACCCCGCGCCGGCCGCCTACACGCCGCCCGCCGGGTCCAGCGGCGGCTCGAGTTTCTTGCCGCCCGCATCGAACGCGATCAGTCCGGCCACCCCGCCGGCCGCGTCGGCGTTGCCGCCCGGCATCGACGACTACCCCACCCTTCCTGGCATCGGCGGCATCCCCGGCGTCGGCATCCCGGGCGTGCCGGACCTCTACGGCGTGGCCGGTGGCGTAGCCGGGCTGGCCGGGATCCCTTATGGCGCCAACGCGGCCTTTTCGATCGTCAACGGGTTGATCGGGGTAGGCAACACTGTCTCCGGAGCGGTGACCTCAGGTGCGCTGGCCGTCACCTACGTGGTGCTCGCCTACAACGCCTTGCAGAGCTCCGGCCTGCTGCCCGCCGTCAACAACGGCCTCGGCTCGCTGGGCAACATACTGCTACCGGGTGCGGCGGCATTGCCGGCCGCGGCGCTGCCCAGCCTGAGTCTTCCCGGCCTGCCGAGCCTGCCCGGCCTCCCGGGCATGTCGCCCGCAGGGCTGATCGCGCTCGCCGGCGCCGGTGGCTTGCCCGGCCTGCCGGGTCTGCCGGGCGTTTCAGCGGCCAGCCTGCTGCCTTTGGCGGCAAACGGCCTGCCAGGTCTGCCCGGCGTGTCTCCCACCGACCTGATCGCACTGGCTACCAGCGGCGGCATTCCCGGTCTGCCCCCCTTGCCGGGCGTCGACCCGGCGATCATCGCCGCGGCCTTGCCGGCCCTGGCCGCCGGCATCCCGGGGCTACCCCCGATCCCCGGCCTCGACCCAGCGATGCTGTCGGCGGCGCTGCCCGCGCTGGCCACGGCGATACCGGGTGGGATCCCCAACGTGGATCCGGCGATGGTGGCCGCCTTGCTTCCGGCATTGGCCGGTGGGGTCCCGGGTGTGAATCCGGCGATGCTGAGCGCCGCTCTTCCCGCCCTGGCCGGCGGCGTACCGGGCGTGGATCCCGGATTGGTTGCCGCGGCATTGCCCGCCCTGGTCGGCGGAGGCGCGCCGGGGCTGCCGAGCCTGCCGGGGCTGCCGGGCCTGCCGGCGCTACCGGGTGTCGACCCGGCCGCGCTGGCTGCCGCACTGCCGGCGATAGCGGCCGCGCTACCCGCCGGACTGCCTGGGTTGCCCGGACTGCCTGCGTTGCCCGGCCTGCCTGGCTTGCCCGGCCTGCCCGCGCTCCCCGCGCTGCCCGCCCTGCCGGCACCACCCCCGCACCCGCCGATCTGCCCGATACCGGGTGGGCCCTGCTTCTGACGTCCTGACGGACGGCGCCCGGGCTTAGGCCTCCGAGTCTTCCTCGAGCTGCTGCGCGTCGCGGCGTGAGGCGAGCACCGCGTCGTAGAGCTGGCGCGAGCGCACTTCGGGATATCCAGCCGCCACGTGGCTGCACGCGTCCTTGATCCGGATTCCGCCCGCGATCAGGTTCTCCACCTCCGCCACCAGTTCGGTGACCAGGGTCGAGACGTCGGCCCGAGGTGTGGCACCGGCCAGCACCACGGTGATCTCGCCCAGCACTCCCCCGGCCGACCACGCCGCCAGCTCGTCGAGCGACCCGCGCACCACTTCCTCGTGCACCTTGGTCAGCTCCCGGCAAACGGCCGCCTGACGGGCGCCCCCGAGCTGCTCGACCGCGTCGCGCAGGCAGGCAGCCAGCCGGCGCGGGGATTCGAAGAACACGCAGGTGCGCCGTTCGTCGGCCAGCGTGGCCAGCCACGTCCGGCGCGCGGAGCCGCGCCGCGGCGCGAACCCTTCGAAGCAGAACTTCTCCGCCGGCAGGCCGGACACCACCAGCGCGGTCGTCACCGCCGACGGGCCGGGCAGGCACTGCACCGGAAGTCCCGCCGCGACACACGCGGTGACCAGCCGATAGCCGGGATCACTGATCACCGGCATGCCCGCGTCACTGACCACCAGCACGGTGGCCCCGGCGCTGATGGCGTCCAGCAGGGCGGCCACCCGGGTGGCCTCGACCCGATCGAACAGACTCAGCACCCGCCCGCCGATCTGGACATCGAGCGCCTTGGCCAGATTCCGCACCCGACGGGTGTCTTCGGCGGCCACGACGTCGGCGTCGGCCAGCGCTTCGATCAAGCGGGGCGAGGCATCCGAGGGTTGGCCCAACGGCGTCGCACCCAGCAATAGGCGCCCAGTGGTCACACCGCACAGCCTACGATCGACGTGATGTCCGCCCCGCCCCGAGAAACCCCAGTCGTGCTCGAGGAGCGCCCGGAGCCTCGTCAGACCCCGCTGATCAGCCCCGGCCCCCTGGTGCCGTTCGCCGACTTCGGGCCGGTGGACCGGATGCGCGGCTGGGTCACCACCGCCGTCATCACCCTGCTCGCCGCGTTCACCCGCTTCCTCAACCTCGGCTCGCCCACCGATGCCGGCACGCCGATCTTCGACGAGAAGCACTACGCACCGCAAGCCTGGCAAGTACTGAACAACCATTGGGTCGAGGACAATCCGGGTTTCGGCCTGGTTGTGCATCCCCCGGTCGGCAAGCAGCTGATCGCCATCGGAGAGGCGCTGTTCGGCTACACCGGATTCGGCTGGCGGTTCACCGGCGCGCTGCTGGGGGTGGTGCTGGTCGCGCTGGTGACGCGCATTGTGCGGCGGATCAGCCGGTCCACGCTGGTGGGCGCGGTCGCCGGGATTTTGGTCATCTGCGACGGCGTGAGCTTCGTGACGGCGCGCACCGCGTTGCTGGACGGTTTCCTGACTTTTTTCGTCGTCGCGGCGTTCGGCGCGCTCATGGTCGATCGTGATCAAGTCCGTCGGCGGATGCATATCGCGTTCGCCGAGGGCCGCATCGCCGAGACGGTGTGGGGCCCGCGGCTGGGTGTGCGTTGGTGGCGGTTCGGCGCCGGCGTGCTGTTGGGATTGGCGTTGGGGACCAAGTGGTCCGGGCTGTATTTCATTGCGTTCTTCGGCGTGATGTCGCTGGCCTTTGATATCGCCGCCCGCCGTCAGTATCAGGTCCCCCGGCCGTGGCTGGGCGCAGTGTGGCGCGATTTGGCGCCCGGCGCGTATGCACTCGTGCTCATCCCGTTCGGGGTCTACCTCGCCAGCTATGCGGGGTGGTTCGCCTCGGAAACCGCGATCGACCGCCACCAGGTCGGCCAGACCATCGGGCCCGACAGCGTCGTCCCGCTGCCCGACGCCATCCGCTCGCTGTGGTACTACACCACCAAGGCCTTCCATTTCCATGCGACGCTGACGAATTCGGCGGGCAACCACCATCCGTGGGAATCCAAGCCGTGGAGCTGGCCGATGTCACTGCGCCCGGTGCTGTATGCCATCGATCAGCAGAACGTGGCCGGCTGTGGCGCGCAGTCGTGCGTCAAGGCCGTCATGCTGGTGGGCACTCCGGCGCTGTGGTGGTTGGCGGTGCCGGTGTTGTTCTATGCATCGTGGCGGATGTTCGTGCGCCGTGACTGGCGCTACGCCGCGGTGTGGGTTGGGTATTGCGCCGGATGGTTGCCGTGGTTCGCCGAGATCGACCGGCAGATGTACTTCTTCTATGCGGCAACGATGGGGCCGTTCCTGGTGATGGCCATCGCGCTGATCCTGGGCGACATCCTGCATCAGCCCCGGCAGAACCAGGAGCGGCGCACGCTGGGGCTGATCCTGGTGAGCTGTTATGTAGCTCTGGTGGTGACGAATTTCGCCTGGCTGTTCCCGGTGCTGAGCGGGCTGCCTATTTCCCAGGAGACGTGGGACATGGAGATCTGGCTGCCCAGCTGGCGGTAGTTGGCCGGGCATCCGGACCCGGCTCACTATGCTTGCCCGATGGCCATAACGGATGCCCGCGAGGTTGTGGTCGACGCGACGCCCGCACAGATCATGGCGGTGTTGCTGGACCTCGAGTCGTTGCCCGAGTGGTCCGCGTTGCACGAGAGCATCGAAATCCTGACCCGCGACGAGCGGGGCCGGCCGAGCCAGTGCCGGCAGACGGTCAAGGTGATGGGCGCCACCGATGAACAGGTGGTGCAGTATCACCTGCACGACGACGGCTTGAGCTGGGACTTGTTGAGCGCCAAGCAGTTACGTAGCCAACAGGGCCGTTACACCCTGACTCCCGAGCGTGATGCCACCCGGGTGCGGCTGGAGTTGACGGTGGATCTGGCCGCCCCCGTGCCGGGGTTTCTGGTTCGCAAGGCGGCCCAGTGGTTGATGCGGGCCGCGACTGATGGGCTGCGCAAGCGAGTGCTCGAAGTCAAGAACGCGGGGTAGCGAGCAGACGCAAAAGCACCAATTTCGTGCCGAAGTTGGGCGCTTTTGGGACTGCTCGGCACACCTCAGAGGGGGTCGCGGGCGGCCGGACACGACATGCAGCGCGGCCCGCCGCGCCCGGTGCCCAGTTCGGAGCCTGCAATAGTGAGCACCTCGATGCCGGCGTCCTGCAAGCGCGCATTGGTCTGCGAATTGCGCTCGTAGGCGACGACCACCCCGGGCGCCAGGGCCAATGTGTTGTTTCCGTCGTCCCATTGTTCGCGCTCGGCGACGACGGGATCGCGGCCGGTATCGATGACACGCAGTTTCTCGATCCCCATCGCGGCGGCGGCGGCCTCCACGAACGGGGCCGCGTCGCTGATGGTCACCCCCGCGGCGGTGCGTCGAATCGTAAAGGCCGACAGCGTGTCGACGACGTTGGCGTACATCACCACCGCGTCGACGTCGACCACCGTGCACACGGTGTCCAGGTGCATCTGGGCCCGCTTCTGGGCGATCGGCACCGCGAGCACGGTGTGCGCGAGATCGTCGTCGAACAGGCTGCGCGCCAACGCTTCCGCACCCGCGGGTGTCGTCCGCTCGCCCACACCCACCGCGATCACACCGGGGGCGAGCAACAGCACGTCCCCGCCCTCGACCGGGGCGGTGCGCGACTCGTAGGCCCGCCGCACGCCGGTGAATCGCGGGTGGTGGGCATAGATGATGTCGGTAAGCGACGCTTCCCGGACCCGCGCCGGCAGCGCCAGCGACGGGATCACCACCTTCGGTCCGATCCAGATCGAGGAGTCCCGGGTGAACACCAGGTTCGGCAGGGGTTCGATCACGAAATCCGAGCCGTGGTGCATCCGCAGCACCAGTGACACGTCGGTGCGGATGCTGGGCGGCAGCTCCTCGAAGGTCATGCCCGCCGTCAACACCTGTGCCAGCGCCGCGGGCTCGAGGCCACGCAGGTATGCCGAAAGGTCTTGCGCCAGAGTCACTCCGAGCCGCCGGGCATTGACCGCCGCCGCCACGCCCTGCATGCGTGCCGCTCCGCTGTGCTGCAGCGCCTCGGTCAGCAGCTGCGAGAGCAGCAGCACCTCCACACCGTTAGCGCGCAGCAGCTCGGCGAACTGGTCGTGCTCATCTTGTGCGCGGTCCACCCACGGCAGCCCGTCGAACAGCAGCTGATCGCTGTTGCTCGGGTTGAGCCGCCGCAATTCGGCGCCGGGCCGGTGCAGGATGGCGACCCGTAATGCGCCCACCTCAGAATTGGTCCCCAGCACGACACCCACAGCTCAAACCGTAGCGGGGCGGACGCGACCGGGCGCGCCACACGCCGATCGATCGAACGGGTGTGCGATAGAATTGCGGGCGTGGCGATCGCGGTTCAGGGCTCGCTGTTCGAGCACAACGAGCGCAGGCAGCTCGGTGACGGAGCCTTCATCGACGTCCGCGCGAACTGGCTCAAGGACGGCGACGAGCTGCTGCAGGCCCTGCTCACCACGATCCCGTGGCGGGCTGAACGCCGCCAGATGTACGACCGGGTGGTCGACGTGCCCCGCCTGGTCAGCTTCCACGACCTGACCGTCGAGGACCCACCGCATCCCGCGCTGACCCGGTTGCGGCGGCGGCTCAACGACATCTATGCCGGCGAGCTCGGCGAACCGTTCACCACCGTCGGAATGTGCTGCTACCGGGACGGATCGGACAGCGTGGCCTGGCATGGTGACACCATCGGCCGCAGCAGCTCCGAGGACACCATGGTCGCCATCGTCAGTCTGGGCGCCACCCGGACGTTCGCGATGCGCCGACGTGGCGGCGGACCGTCGTTGCGGTTGCCGCTGGCACACGGCGATCTGTTGGTGATGGGCGGCTCCTGTCAACGCACCTGGGAGCATGCGGTGCCCAAGACCACCGCTTCGGCGGGTCCGCGGGTGAGCCTGCAATTTCGCCCGCGCAACGTGCGTTAGCAGCTTATGGTCTAGCCCCGAACCGCCCCGACCGCCTTGACCAGCAAGTCGCGGGCACGCTGCGTGTCCACCTTGGCCACCGGCTGGCCGGGAACCACCAGCGGGTTGGCGATCACGATCACCTGGTAATCACCGAATTGCGCCGAGTAGTCGTAAAGTTCGCCGGTACGGGCGGCGCCGGCGACGAGTGCCTGTAGGACGCGGTGCACGGCCTGGGTGTGTACATCGTCGATATGCGGTGCGTCGATCACCTCGATCGCGCCGCGCAGCTGCGCACCGGAGAATCCCACCTTGGCGCAGTCCTTGCCGGGGTCGTTGATCGGCAACGCCTGAGAGGTTTCCAAACCGATCACGACGAACCGGTTGCCGTTGCCCTCGGCGGAAACCGCCGCCATGTTGCCCTGCAACCCGGACGGCAGCTCCGGTCCGGTCGCGGCCTTCGCGCAGTTCGCCGGGTCGAAAGTGAGCCCCTCAGGGAGCTTGCGGGACGAGAAGAACTGCGGGTCAATGGCCCTTGGGGTGACGTCGGTGACCTTGAACTCGGGGCCAAAGCTGGATTTGACGTCCAGAATCTTGGCGATGTCAGCCTTGATGGGCTGTGACGAGTTCGCCCCCGGCGAGCAGCCGACCAGCAGGCACACCGACCCGACCGCCATTGCCCGCTTCCACATCGTCGCCAATCTACCCAAGTCGAAATGCTCAGCCACGTAACGTCGACACGGTTTTGACCAGGAGATCGGCGGCGAATTGCGCCGGTAGCGGAGGCAGCATCGAACCCGGATCGGTGGTCAGCGTGGTGAATGCGCAGTATTCGCCCAGGTAGGCAATGAATGTGTATGCCCGAGAATCGATTTCGCTGCCGGATTCGACGGCTGCGCGGATGTCGGCCACCATGCCACTGCTTTCCGCGCCGTCGATGTGCGGTGCGTCGACGCTTTCGATGCTTACCTTGGTGCGCCCGGCGCTCAGCTCCCAGCGGCCACACACGCTCACCAACGCCCGGTCGGGACGCGACCCCGCGGCCACCGGCACCACGACCGCATCCAGGATCCCGCCCGGCCCGGAACCAGAAACTCCTTGCGCAGCCGGGTCCGGCCCGGTCGCCAATTCGGCCAGCGCAATACACTGCGGCGGGACCGCGCCGGCGTTGCCCCCGACGCCCCAGATCGCCCGGGGTGAGGCGGCCCGCGGCACGTTGGACACCTCGTAGCCAGGCGGCAGCTCCCGCCCGACGCGGCGGATGTTGGCGGGATTGACGACCGTGCCGCGCTGTGTCGAACTCAGCGTCCCCGATGCCGGAGCCGGCGCCGGAGACTGAGCGCAGCCGGCGAGCAGCAGGGCCAGCGCAGCGCCAAGGCGTGACGGCCGCATGATCGTTGATATCACGCCGCGGCGGCTGGCCTGCGGATCAACTCACGGCTTCGATGACCTGCCGGGCCACTCGTTTGATCTGTCGCTCCATATCGCGCCCGAAGCTCAGGCGGCGCGGCACGTCGATGACGGTGGTGATGACTCCGATGTCCTCCCGCTGCCACACCGCGCCATGCTGGTCCATGATGGTACGCATCGGCACGTTATCGGAAAGCATTCGCGCCGAGAATCTTTCGACACCGTCGACCCTGGCGGCCACGGCCAGTGCGCTGATCAAGAAGGTCCCGACGCCGCGACCCTGATACGCGTCCGCGACGGTGAACGCGATCTCGGCGATCGTCGGATCGTTCTCGTCGCGGACGAAGCGGGCGTCGGCGACAGGGTCGGCGCCGTCGACCATCACCCAGACGAAATGGTCGACGTAATCAACCTCGGCCAGATAATGCATCATCGCCAGGCTCGGCACCCGAGCCGACATGAACCGCCGATAGATCGTCTCGCTGGAGAAATGGACGTGGCCGTGCACCGTGCGCTCGCTGTCGCCGGGCAGCACCGGGCGCAGCAGCAGATGGGTGCCGTCACGGACCTGCACCGGAATCGGCGTGATGAAAGCGGCGAGGCGCTGGCGCACCGTGCGCACCAGCTGCTCCATGATGCCCGGGATGTGCATCATCTGGTCCAGGGCGGCTTTGCCGCCGATCCACCCGGTCAGGGGCTCGAGTGTGGTCACCGTGGCCGTGCGGGGAACGTCGCGCAGCAGGGCGATCTCCCCGACGATCATGCCAGGCAACACCTGCTCGACGATCACCGTGTTGTCGTCGCCCACGTGCATGACCTCGGCGCTACCGGACGCGATGAGCAGGAACGACACGGCCTGCTCCCCCTGGCGCATCAGGACCTGGGCGGCCGGCGCGCGCAGCTGGGACAGACGGGAGGCCAACGGCAGCAGATCTTTGGTGGGACATCCCTTGAAGACGTCCATTGCCGCGAGCCCCTCGGTCTCAGTGCCGCTCAATTCGGCCACCCCGTCCAGTCGCGGTCCGCTGCGACCCAGGTTATGGGGTTCGCCGCCGCCCCTGCAAGAAGTGCCCGCCCGGGCGCACTAGCCTGACGACAGGTCGTCACTGCGACGCAGGACAGCAGAAAAGGGCCCGACGTGATCGATAACCAGGACCGGATGGAGCTGACGCGAAGTCTGCTCAACAGGCCGGCCGTGCTGCGGCACGGCTACCTCGACGTGCTGGGCGAATCGACGGCGACACCGGCTCCGACGTTTGCTCAGCGCGCGATGAACAGCCCTTTGGTCGCGACGGTGTACGAAGGGCTGTGGCGGCCGACGTCCTTCTATTTCGCCAGCGGGATGACCACCCGCGCCGAGGAGCGCCGCGCGGCCGAGGCCCTGCGCCTGCGCAGCGCCAAACGCCTACTCGACGTTGCCTGCGGGCCAGGTAATTTCACCGGGCCACTGGCCGAACAGCTGTCCACCGGCAGCCTCGCGGTCGGCTTCGACATTTCCGAGCCGATGCTGACCCGCGCCGTTCAGGACAACAGCGGACCGCGCACTTGCTATGTCCGCGGCGACGCCCGCGACCTGCCGTTCGGCGACGAAACCTTCGACGCCGTTTGCTGTTTCGGGGCGCTGTACCTGATGCCCGAGCCGTTCCGGATCGCGCACGAGATGGTGCGGGTGCTGCGACCGGGCGGACGGATCGCCATCCTGACCAGTTACGCCGGCCAACCGCCGCCGATCAACCTGGCGCTGCACGCCACGGCACGGCTGATCGGGTTGACCATGTTCGACCGGGACGCCTTCGTCGACCTGTTCAGCGAGGCAGGACTGATCGACGTCGAGCAGCAGACGCAGCGTGCCCTGCAATTCGTCACCGCAACCAAGCCGGGCTGAGCCGGGAACCGCTCAGGACGCCGCCGCCTCGCAGATCCCGAAAAGGCGAACCACGGGTGTGCCTGCTTCGTACTCCAACACCCAAGGTCGATCAGCGTTCTCGGCGACCGACGTCAGCCGGATCATCGCGGGCTGGCCCGCGCGTTGGGAGGTCTGCGTACATTCCACCTGGAAAAGACGGAACTTGCCGTCGGTGCGGATGGCCAGCGAATAGCCGGGTTGGACGGATTCGGCGGGAACCTTCTGCAGGTAGTACTTCGTGCTCATGCCCGCGACCCTAGGTGCGGTCACTGACTGGTCCCGCGGTTCGGCGCGCCCTCTTAGTCAACGTTCAGCTGAATTTAGGCAACTCATCAGGATGGGTCCCAAAGCGCCACCCGCGCAACCAGTAACGTTGAGGCATGGTTGATAACTGGGGTGCGTGATGAGTGTCGCCGGCTTTGTTCTTGGCCTGGTCGGCACCGTTCTGGCGGTGGCGTCGCTGGGGTGGCAGCTGGTCACGCAGCGAATGCAGCGTCCGCGGCCCAAGCTGACTCCCGTTGTCGGCCGGTTGACACGGGACGGGCTGGTAACCAACGACGCCAGCCGCGATGTGCGCGAGTCACTGGCCGACATTGCCGAGCAGTTCGAGGACATTCCGCTGATCATCGGAGTCAAGGTCGTCAACGCCGGACGCGAACCGTTTCACGTCGCCGGGTGGGCGGTCCGATCTGACCCGGACGGCACATCGCTGGTGCCGCTGGAAAAGCCGATCGCGGGGGCAGATGTTCCGCATGACATACCGCCCGGTGGTTGCGCCCTATTCCTCACTGAGCTGCAACACGCCTACCGGTTCGCCGCTGCTGTCGAAGGCGAGTCGCCACGCATCGTGCTCACTGTGTCCTCCGGTACACGCACCTATGCCACCAAACCGGTTGCGCCGGAGTTGTTCTCGGGGATCTCAAGCCCCAGCTAGTCACGCAGCGTGACGTGCGGGCTCTGGCCGAATGTCTCGCGGTAGAAGACCGAGAAACGACCCAAATGCCCGAAGCCCCAACGTCGCGCGATCTCGGCCACGCTGGTCGCGGCGCGATCGCTGACCGCCAGGTCGAGATGGGCATGCTGCAACCGCACCTGGCGGACGTACTCCATGGGTGTGCAGTCCCGGTGCTTGCGGAACATGTACTGCAACGCCCGCGGAGTTACGTAGACGGCCGACGCGATATCGGTCAGGGTGAGGTCGGTGTGCGCATTGTCGTCGATGTAGGCGAGGGCCCGGCGGAGCAGCAGCGGGCTGCTGTCGCGGCGGTCCAGGCGCGTCGGCTCCAGCCGCGCGGTATTCGGCAAGGTGGCGAGCAATGTGCTTGCCACGTACCGCTCCAGTCCCGACGTGATCAACCGGCTCTGTTGTGCGTACCGGTTGGCGGCGACGCGGCCGACGTATCCGATCGTCTCGAACAGTTGCCGGCTCGCCTGCCGGGAGACAGGCACCGAGCCGGTCAGTCGCACCGGCTTGTCGCTACCGTGTCGTTCGGCCGCAATGCTGCTGAGCAGACTGGGTTTGACGATCAGCTGGTCGTAATGTCCCTGCCGCACGAATCCCTCGCTGGGCACGCCCTGGATCGCGCCGATGGCCCCGGCCTCGCCGGGCTGGAACGTAGCGGCGGCCCGCCCCCGCGGTCGCTCTTGCAACTCGCCGCAGACAACTCGGCACACCAGGATTTTGTCCGGCGGGTCCATCTCGTATCTGAAATCGAGGCCGCACTCGGCGGCGTCGTAACTGATCGATCCGACGAACGCCCGCTCCATCCGCATCAGCGCCGAGTTGTCGCCGGAGGCTTTGCTGATGCGCATGTTGGAGATGTTCGCGCTCAGAACGGCCTCGGCTTCGCCGAGGTCTTTGGTATCAAGGAGAACCGTAAACATTGAGTCGGCTTTCGGGCAGGTGACGATGGCCACGGCATCGTGCTGAGCCGACCCAGCCATTATCCATCATGCGAAGCCGACAAGTAAGGGCACCGGGTGGCCCGGAGGCCCGGCAGGCACCGTTGAGCAGGCCAAACTCGGCCGAAATTGAGTTACTGAAACTACGTTTCCTGGGGCCGTCGGGCGTCGATCCGCAGCGCTGTGCCGCCCAGGGCCGGGATGCCGTGATGAGCGAAAGCCCCCCAACGGCCGCGCGTCGTGCGGGCCAGGTCGGCGTCGATCGGATCGCTGCCGGGGCCCAGCATCGGCGCGTCGGCCCAGGACGCCGGTGAGCCGAAGAGTAGCGGCAGCTCAATGCAGTGGCACGCGCCCAGCGGCGCCCCCGCCGGCGACCAGTCCACCCGGAAGGTGGCGGCTTGGCCGCCGGCGGAGATCCACAGCTTCGCCAGCTCCCGCGCGGGGCGACCGAAAATCCGGTTCGTGACTGCTCGCACGACCAGCCCGGTCCCCGCCCTCCCGAGCCAGCGGAACCGTCGGCCGCGCGGGTCCATGGCGACGAACGGGGCGGCGTCGTGGCGGGTGAAGCCGGCAAGTATCTCGACCTTCGACGCCACGTCCAGCAGTCGGCGAGGCTCCTCATCGAGGGCCGGCATCGGCGCCACGCCCGCGATGGGCGCGAACGGCAACCCACCGCACGCACCGAATCGCTGTGCGGTTGCGACAGCTGCCGTTTGAGCGCCCAGCAGTTGGCCGACGCTGGCTTCGGCAGGGCGTACACCGCCCAACGCCTCGTTCGCCGAGTCCCGCATCGCGGCCGTCATAGCCTCGCGGCCACGCCGCAAGCCCAGCGGTGCGCTCTGCAGGATGGCACGGTGGAACAGACCCGCGGTGCCGTCGCTCAGGATCAGCGACAGGACACTGTCGCCGCCCGCGGACTGTCCGAATATGGTGACCCGCGAACGGTCACCGCCGAACGCGGCGATGTTGTGCTGAACCCAGTGCAGCGCCATGATCTGATCGCGCAGCCCCAAGTTCGCATCGCCGTCGGCATCGGGGTTGAGGTAGCCGAAGATGCCCAGGCGGTAGGTGACGGTGACCACCACGACGCGGCCTTCGGCGACCAGCGCATCGGGGTCGTACTTGGGCGCTTCACCGCTGCCCGAGACATAGGCGCCGCCATGGAACCAGACCATGACCGGCCGGCCCTGGGCGTCGGAAGGTGCTGTGACACTGAGCACTTGGCATTGCTCGCGCTGCGGTAGACCGGCCACCACCGGGCCCGTGACGAACTCCAGTCTCGACGGCAACTGCGGGCACACCGGCCCGCGGCGGGTCGCGTCGAGGTCATCGGTGTGCGGCGGAGCGGGAACCGGAGCGCCGAAGCGGCTGGCTGTCGCATACGGAATGCCGCGTGCCCGGATCAGCATCCCGTCGTCATCGACCAGCAGCGGACCGGAGTTGGTCGCCAAGCGTCGCCGTGCCACCGCGTCACGGTACTCCCCGGGTGCGGCCACCCACGCTCTTCAGCGCGGAGGTGTTAGATCGCAAGCATGGGCGAACGCGTCACGTTCCAAAGCTGCACCGGTCCCACCCTGGCGGGCGTGATCGAAGTGCCGGAGGGAGCGGTGCGCGGCTGGGGCGTATTTGCCCACGGCTTCACCTTGGGCAAGGACTCGCCGGCCGCGGCGCGGATCTGTAAACAACTGGCGGCGGACGGCATCGGCATGCTGCGCTTCGACGCGCTGGGTCTTGGTGCCTCCGAGGGCGACTGGGGTGACGGTTCGTTCACCGGCAAGGTCGACGACATCATCAAGGCGTGCGAGTTCATGGCCGATCGCGGGACTGCGGCCGATCTCCTGGTTGGGCACTCGTGGGGCGGGGCCGCCGTTCTCGCGGCGGCACGACGGTCGCCGGGCGTGCACGCGGTGGTGACCGTGGCGGCACCGGTGGACCCCAGCCACGTCGAAAAGCATTACGACGCAGTGGTTGATCGAGCTTTGTCTGAGGGTGCTGCGGAGTGGATGGTCGGCGGCCGGACGCTGACGCTCAAACGCGCGTTTGTCGAGGACGTCCGCACCGCGCACCTGCACGACAAGATCAAGGACCTGCAGCTGCCGCTGCTCATCCTGCACTCGCCGACCGACAACACCGTCGGCATCGACAACGCGAGCGAGATTTTCAACCTGGCCCGGCACCCGCGCAGCTTCGTCTCCCTCGAGGGTTCCGATCACCTGCTGACCGCGCGTGGTCAGGCGCGGCGGGCCGGACGGATCATCGGGGCCTGGGCCGACGCGTACCTCGACTGACTTTCATTGACGGTCGTCATTGACGACCGTCAATGAAGGTAATAGCCTGCACTGATGGGACCGACAGGCGCCGCCACACAACCCCGCGGTAGCGGTGGCGGCGCCCGGGAGCTTCGCCGGCAGGAAACCCGGGCCCGCCTGTTCGAGGCCGCGCTCACCGAGATCGGCCGGTCCGGAGTGGCCGGCGCGGACGTGAGCGCCATCGCCGCAGCAGCCGGGGTGGTGCGGGGGACGTTCTACTTCCACTTCCCCACCAAGGAACACGTCCTGGTCGAATTGGAGCGCAGCGAAGAAGCCCGCATTGTCGAGGAGTTGGCCGAAAGCCGAAACAGCAGTGACGATTTGGTGTCCCTGCTTACTATGCTCGTGCTTCGGGTCGCCGCCACCGAGCGCCAGTTGGGCCCGGTGGTGTTCCGGGACATGCTGGGTCTGCACTTTTCGGCGACCCGCCCGGTCGAGGACGAGCTCACCGAGCATCCGCTGGCGGACTTCGTCGCCGCCGCAATCACCAACGCCCAGAACACGGGTCGCGTCCCAGCAGAGCGGGATGCCGGTGAACTCACGGTGTTCTTCCTGACCGGGCTCTTCGCCCTGCTCGCCACCGGTGCGCATGATCCTGCGGCCGACGCCATCCTGGCCCGGTACGTGACAACAATTGTGAAGGGAATGGAATCACGATGAGCAGCAACGGAATCGAAGGCTATCGAGACTTTCTGAAGCGCCGCGACGGGGAGGCCGACCTGCTCAATCGGCGGCTGGCCAATCGCGAGGACTTCTTCACCAGACTGCAAACGAACCCGGTGCGCTCGCAACATCCCGCCGACCGCGAGGTCTTCCTGCGCAACCTGCGGCGCCGGCGGCCCGAAGCGGGCCTGGACCGCAAGATGCTGTTCCTGCTGGCTACCGCCAAGCTCAATCAGGCGGAACGCTTCGGGGTCGGCCTCGGCGAGACCTACGGCCTCAACAGCGACGGAAGCCTGCCGCCGGAACGGGTTTACCTCGAACTCGAGGAGCACTATCACACCCGGCTGTTGGCGTACGCGCTCGATGTCTTCGACCTGACGTTCCAGGTGGTGCCGCCACCGTTCGTGCTGCGCCAGTTCGTCAAGACCGGCGTCTTCATCCCCGAGCGGCTCAGCTTCATGTTCGTCGGTGCCGCCGAAATGGCCGGCTGCGTAATGTTCGACGAACTGCGCCGCGTCGGCGTTGAACTCTTCGCCGACGAACCCGAGGTCGCCGAACGAATCGAGTTGCTCTACAAGGAGATCCTCACCGACGAGATCGGGCACGTCGGGTACTGCGCATCCCGATGCACCGCCGCGGAGCGCGCCGTGATGCGGCGGCTATACCCTTACATCGCACGGCTGTTCGCCCGGCAGACCGTCGAGATCAGCCTGCTCGTCGACCGCGAAGAGCTACAGGCACGCCTGCAGCGCCCGTTCGACGTCGCGTCCTTGACGGCGGGCCTGGACAACGAGACCTACCTGGTCACCCATCCCTGAGGACGGCGTTCAGTCCGCCCGTACGCTCAGCGCCCACGCAAGCTACGACCTACCTGTGGCGGTGTCGGACCCGCGAGTCGACTGCTCCGATCATGTCGAAGACTAGTTGCACGGCATTGGCAACCCATGTGCCTATGATCCGGCCTGTGACCTCATTTCCTTCACCTGCAAAGCGTCGTGTGGTTCATGTCGGCACCGGCATGACCGGCAGTGCGGCACTGCGCGCGATCATCGACGACCCCGCGCTGGAGTTGATCGCGGTCAAGGTGTCCACTCCGGCGAAGATCGGCACCGACGCCGGTCGGCTATGCGGCCGGTCGGAGGTGGGGATCGCCGCCACGGGTGACCTGGCCGCCGTCCTGGAGGCCGCGCCGGACTGCGTCGCCTATTGCGCGACCGCCGTGCGACGTGAGGACGAGGTGATCGCCGACATTGTCGGCTATCTGGAGGCCGGCATCAATGTCGTCACCATTTCCGCGATCCCGATGGTGTATCCAGCAGCGGCACCGGCGAAATGGCGCGATCCGATCGAACGGGCCGCCCGCAAGGGCAACGCCACCTTCTACGCCACCGGATGCGAACCCGGGTTTGTGAGCCTGAATCTTCCTACCGCGTTGCTCTCGGGAGCCGGCGTGGTCGACTCCTACCGCATGGACGAGTACGCACTCGACCTCGACTTGGCCTATCCGATCTGGGAAGTCCTGCACGAGTCGATGGGTTTCGGCAAGCCCGACGGCCACGTTCCGATTCGCATTGCGTCGGGCAAGGTCAACAACGACTGGGGACCCGTGGTGCGCTACATCGCCGACACGCTGTCCGTTGACGTCGAACGAGTGGCGCTGGATTGGGAGACGATCCTGGCCCCGGAAAACCTAGACACGGCACTCGGTGTGATTCCGCAGAACACGATTTGCGCGCACCGCTGGCAGCTCGCGGCGATATGCGAAGGGCGACCGGTCGTGTCGGTTCAGTACTTCGCGACGGTGACGTCGACGCCGTGGCCCGAAACCTGGCCGCGCCCAGCAAAGCCCGGCCAGGGCGGGATGGTGTTCCGAATCAAGGGCTCACCCAGCATGACACTTGACCTACGGCTCGATACGGCGGAAGGCGACGCCACCAATCCCGGTGTGGCCGCAACGGCGATGGCGGCGGTAAATGCGATACCCGCGGTCATCGACGCCGCGCCGGGGGTGCTGGCGGTACCGCTGGCCGGACCAGCCGTCGTGACGCGCCAAACACGTTGCGGCGCTGCAACTTAAGCCATTTGGCAAACGGCGCTCAGCGCCTAGCGCGTTGAAACACAAATGACAGGGTTGGTTTGTCGTTTAGTCTCCCGTCATGGATCGCATCTGGCAGTGGGCGTGGGACCGGTACAAAGCGAGGTACGGCTGGGCAATCTCCGCGATCAGCCTTGTGGTGGTGCTCCCGACCTGGCTGGTGTCGGCGATGATGATCACCGCTTACGAGCACTCTGCTCACTACGCCGCGGCCGCCGCCGTGACCGTTGCCGCCGCGCCGCTGCTGATTTATGGCAACTTCCTGCCAGGCCTAAGCCGCATCCGGTCCGTGGAGCAGTGGGCCGCCGGCCGGCAAGTGGATCGGGCGATGGCGCTACAGGACAGCTACGTCTACGTTCGGGAGGCGTTTTTCCGAAGCGTGATTGTCACTACCGTCTGGGCGGTCGTGATCTCGGTAAGTATCGGCGCAATTGCGGGTGCGAGCACGTCGCGGCTTGTCCAGTACGGGATTTGGGGTGCTGTCCTCGGAGCCGGCACCCAGCTCGCGGCATTCCATAGCTTCGTGGAAGTATCGCTACGGCCGGCGCGAATTGCACTGACGGCCGGTACGGAAATTGGTGATTCGCTGCCTCGTCCGCATCCGACATTTGCGGCGTGGACCGACGCCTTCATGGTCTGCGTCGCTTTCGTGTTCGCCCTTGCGGGTGCGATGCTGGCGGCGGTTCTCCATCAGAGCGGCGAGGTTCCCATACTCGTCGTCGCGATCGCATGCGTGTTGGCCTTTGGGATGGGTGTGCCGATCACCCTGTTGTCCTCGTTTTCGCCTTCCTTGCAACCCATTCGGGACCTTGCCGCCGGAACTGCACGTGTGACAATGGGCGATTACAGCCAACGTCTTCCAGTAGTCCAAGACGATGATCTGGGTGTGCTGGCCGCCTCGTTCAACCGCATGCAGGCGGGATTGGCTGAGCGGCAACGACTTCAAGCCGCGTTCGGCACCTACGTCGATCCCGCCCTCGCAACGCGACTGCTCGAGCAGGGTGATGACGTGTTCGCTGGTGAGCGGCGCGAAGTAACGGTGGTATTCATCGACATCCGCGACTTCGCCCCGTACGCGGAAGTCAATACCGCCGAGGACACCGTCGCCCGGCTCAACGCTCTGTTCGAGATCGTCGTGCCCGCCGTCGTCGACGCCGGTGGGCATGTCAACAAGTTCCTCGGCGACGGCGCTCTGGCAGTTTTTGGCGCACCGAATGACCTTGCCGATCATGCCGATGCGGCACTGTCTGCCGCCGTAGCGATTCACCGCCTCGTCGCTGAGAGGTTCGGCGGGGAGCTTCGGATCGGTATCGGGATCAACACGGGCGTGGTGATCGCCGGCACCATCGGCGGCGGCGGGAAGCTCGAGTTCACCCTGATCGGGGACGCTGTCAACGTCGCCGCCCGCGTCGAACAACTCACCAAGACAACGCGCGACGCGGTACTGCTCACCCAGCAGTCCGCCGACGCCCTAACCACTCGTCCCCCCGGGCTTATCGACCGCGGATTTCATGAGTTGAAAGGGAAGTCAGATGCCGTGCGGATCTTCGCCTTGGCGGAACTTCCGCTCGCGGCTTGACTTTGACGGGGTTGCCCCGTCGTTTTGCTGAAGACCGATCCCTGCGGGCCGTCGAGACGCAGCACCCGCTAGCGCCCGGCAGTTCGCAACTTTGCCGCTACCGCGTGTCGGACGGCCCTCAGGCCTCCCAGTCGCCAATGCTGCGCTGCCGGCGCAGGAGTTAGGCATTCAGTCCACGAACGCGCACCGCTATCTCGACCCGCTCACGGAGGTAGGAGTGCTGATCGAGGCGACCAGCGGGCCGCGGAACCGAGTGTGGCGTTCTCCGGAAGTACTCGCCGCACTCGATGCGTTCGCAGCACGCGCGCGGCGGCGAACCTGATCGATGTCGCCGATACGCTGTTGATAAGGTTGCAGAACTCGCTGAAATATGGCTTGACCTGGACAAACTTTGTGGAGCTAAGGGGATTCGAACCCCTGACCTACTCGATGCGAACGAGTCGCGCTACCAACTGCGCCATAGCCCCTGATCGCTAAGCAGGCTACCAGCCGTAGCCCCGAAGGACCGAACCGTGCACTACTGTCCAACCGCGCGCGGCAGGTCACGCGGCCAGCCGTAGTGGCGCATGGACGTCGCGTACTCCAGGTGCTCGAAGATCGGGTCCTCGTCGTCGATCTCCAGCACCACCGCTCCCGGGCGGCGCAACCGCGACGGCACCAGGTCGTATTCGCGGTCCTCGGTGTTCTCCACCCCGAGCCGCGCGCGAGCCATCCGCTGCATCCGGCGACGACGCACCTTCTCCTCGATCCGCGTCTGCCGACGCAGGTAGAACAGGTAGAACAGTGTGATCGTCGTCGCGGTGCCGCACAGCCACCAGGCTTGTGGAGTCACCTCGAAGGCCGCGATGGCCGAACCCACCAGCACCACCGCCATCACCGTCAGCACCTTCCTGCGGAAGGCGTACTTGCGTGCACTGACGGCCGCGGCGGTCTTGTTGTCGTACCGGCGACGCCGATTGACCCCCGACGCGTAGGCCGGCGGAGCGTCGTGATCGTCCAGCTCGTCGTCTTCCTCGGGCTCCAAACCCGAAGAGTCCTCGACGTATTCGTATTCGTCCTCGTCCAGTTCGTCGTCATCTTCGGCACGGGCTTCTGAAGCTTCCGGCTCGGCCTCTTCCGCAACAGCCTCGACGGCGGCAACCTCGGGTTGCTCCGCCTGCGCGCTGGCCCCCACCGGCAGCGCGGCGGCGTCCTCGTCGATCACGTCGACGTCGAGGTAGTCGGGCTCGTCGGCAATCTCAACACCCTTGTCCGCCTTGGCCATTGCGGTGATCACCGAACGGCGCCGCATCACCACGTCGGTGTCCTCGTCCTCGAGGACCGGCATGTCCTGATCGTGGTCTTTGTCGGCGTCGGCGAACGGCGCGTCGATCGGCTCGGTCTCCCACTCCTCCTCGGGCTTCCAGTCCGGATCGCTGCGGTGCCCGGCCGCGGGCCCGGACCGCTTGAGCAGACGGGAGCTCGCACCACCGTTGAGCACCCTGGTCGCCAGCGCAACGTCGCTGGTGCGCCGGACCGCGTCTCGCTTGCTGATCAGCATGGGTACCAGCACGAACAGCCACAGCACCACAAGCGAGATCCACAACAACGACTGCGGGATGCTTGGCATGATGACCTGCTCTCTTCGGTTCCGCTCCCCCGCGAGGCCTCATCTTTGGCCAGCGCGGGCCCGGTCACTGCGACCAGGGCAATTACACACCTGTAATTTCGCTTTTCCAAGCATCACACGCCACATATGTCACGCTAGCCACACTTTTATTTCGGTTTCCTCAAGATGGCGCGTCCCGGGCGCGACCAATCGACCACCGCTTACGCCGAGCGTCACCCCAGAGTGGCCGTCAGCGTCGAGCGTCGCGATGGCGTGACACTCGACGCAGTGGCACGCAGTTTTACGCCGCGCGGCCACATACCCCGGAAGATCAGACCCAGCTAGCGCGTCCGGCACGGACCAGCGTCGACGCCACCGAGCCGTAGACCTCTTCGACGGTCAGCCCCACCAGTAAGTGGTCCCGCCAGGCCCGGTCCACCTCCAGGTAACGGCGCAACAGCCCTTCCTCGCGGAACCCGGCCTTGGCAAGCACCGCGCGACTGGCCGCATTCTCCGGCCGAACCGTGGCCTCGACCCGGTGCAGCATCACCGGCCCGAAGCAGTGGTCGACCCCGAGCGCCACGGCGCCGGTGGCCACCCCGCCGCCGGTGCACTCGCTGGAGACCCAGTAGCCGATCCAGGCCGAACGCAACGCGCCGTGGGTGACGTTGCCGATGGTGAGTTGCCCACAGAACTGTCCGTCCAGTTCGATCACGAACGGCAGCATCCGGCCCTTGCGCGCCTCGGCGCGCAACCCAGAGCACACCGCCGGCCACGCGGCCACCGTATGCCGCATGGTCCAGTCGCCGTCGGCGCTGGGCTCCCACGGCTCCAGCAGCGCGCGGTCGGCCAGCCGGATGCGGCTCCACTGAGCCCCGTCGCGCATCCGGGCCGGCCGCAACCGGATGACCCCGGCGTCGACACGCAGCGGTCCCACGCTCATCGGCCAGCCGGGATGCCGGGAGCTGGACCGCAACAGATTCACGAGACCAAGGCGGGCTCAGCCATGCTGAGCCAGGAAGGCAACGTCGACGATCTCGCCCGTGCGAATCTGTTCCGCGCCACTGGGAACCACGACCAGACAGTTCGCCTCGGCAAGGGTGGCCAACAGATGCGACGACGCCCCCGGCGCCCCGCCCAGGGCCTGCACCAGGTATTCGCCGCTCTCCTGATCCCGCATCAGCTGGCCGCGCAGGTACCCCTTGCGCCCGGCGACCGAGGTGATCGGCGACAGCGTGCGGGCCTGCACGATCCGCCGCATCGGATGACGCTTGCCCAGCGACAGCCGGATCAGCGGCCGGACCATCACCTCGAAGACCACCAGCGCGCTCACCGGGTTGGCCGGTAACAGGAAAGTGGGCACACCATCGCGGCCCAGCTGCCCGAAGCCCTGAACCGAGCCCGGGTGCATCGCGACCCGCACCACTTCCATATCGCCGAGTTCGGAAAGCACCGCCCGGACCGCCTCGGCCGCCGCGCCGCCAACCCCGCCCGCGATCACCAGCACCTCGGCCCGGTTCAGCTGTCCCTGGACGACCTCGCCGAGTTCCCTAGGGTCGTTGCTGACGATTCCGACGCGGTTCACCTCGGCGCCGGCGTCGCGCGCGGCCGCCGCCAGCGCGTAGGAGTTGACGTCGTACACCTGGCCATTGCCCGGGTTGCGGGAGATGTCCACCAGCTCACCGCCGACGGCCATCACCGATACCCGTGGACGCGGATGCACCAACACCCGTTCCCGGCCGACCGCGGCCAGCAGCCCCACCTGGGCGGCGCCGATGATCGTCCCCGACCGCACTGCGACATCACCCGGTTGCACGTCGTCGCCGGCGCGTCGGACATACGCGCCCGACGGCGCCCCGCGCAGGATCCGGACCCGATTCATCCCGCCATCGGTCCAGCGCAGCGGCAGCACCGCGTCGGCCAGCGTCGGCAGCGGCGCGCCGGTCTGCACGCGGGCGGCCTGGCGTGGCTGCAGCCTGCTGGGCGTGCGCGCGCCGGCCTCGATGGTTCCCATCACCGGCAGAACCACCCCGTCGCGACCCTCGACACCACCGTCATCGGCGACCGCTTCGAGCGTGCCCGCATCACCCACACCCAGGACGTCGACGCTGCGCACCGCGTAGCCGTCGATAGCGGCCTGGTCGAACCCGGGTAGCGGTCGTTCGGTCACGACTTCCTCGGCGCACAACAGTCCCTGCGCTTCGGCTATGGCAACCTTGATCGGCCTCGGGGCCACCGCGGCGGCCGATATCCGGGCCTGTTGCTCTTCTACAGAACGCACCGTGCGCCTTCCTGCCGTGCGGGCCCGAACCCGACGCCGGCGTGCCGGCTACTGTTCGGTCAGGCCCAATCGCGCTACCAACCACCGCCGCAATTCCGGGCCGTAGTCGTCACGATCCAATGCAAAGTCAACCGCAGCCTTGAGGTAGCCGCCGGGATTTCCCAAGTCGTGTCGGGATCCGCGGTGCACGACCACATGGACCGGATGACCCTCGGATATCAGCAGCGCAATGGCGTCGGTGAGCTGTACTTCACCGCCGGCGCCGCGGTCGATGCGGCGCAGCGCGTCGAAAATGGCGCGGTCGAGCACGTAGCGTCCGGCCGCCGCATACGGCGAAGGGGCGTCGGCGGCCTTGGGCTTTTCGACCATTCCCTTGACTCGCAAGACGTCGTCACCGCCGTCGGGAAGCGGTTCGACGTCGAAGACGCCGTAGGCACTGATGTCCTCCGGGGGCACCTCGATGGCGCACAACACCGTGCCGCCGCGCTCGGCGCGCACCTGCGACATCGTCTCCAGCACGCCGGTCGGCTGCACCAGGTCGTCGGGCAGCAGCACCATCACGGCGGTCTCGTCCGCGGCCAGGGTGGGCTCCACACAGCTGATCGCGTGCCCCAGCCCGAGCGGTTCGGCCTGCACGACGGATTCGACCTTGATCAGCGCGGGAGCGCGCCGGACCTTGGCCAGCATGGCTTTTTTCCCGCGGGCCTCGAGCGTGCCCTCCAGCACCAGGTCCTCGACGAAGTGCGCGACGACGCCGTCCTTGCCTTCGGAGGTGATGATCACCAGACGCTCGGCACCGGCTTCGGCCGCCTCCGCGGCGACCAGTTCGATGCCGGGCGTGTCGACCACGGGCAGCAGCTCTTTGGGCACCGTCTTGGTCGCGGGCAGAAAACGCGTGCCGAGGCCAGCGGCAGGGACGATCGCCGTGAACGGGACCGGAGCTCGTGAGGCTGAGGGGTTTGACATCGATTCACACCATATCTCTCACCGGCTGGGTAACCATTGTTCGGCGTTGAAAACGAGGGTCCGGCCCGGGTCTGTCATCGTTGACCCCATGGGCACCGCAAGCAAGGCCGCATTGCGGGAAAGGCTCGCGGCGGCCCGGCGCCGAATACCCGACGACGTGCGCGCCGTCGACGCCGCCAAGCTCATTCACCACCTGGAGCAGCTGGTAGACCCGCACAGCACCGTCTGCGCTTACGTGCCGGTGGGCTCGGAGCCCGGCTCGCTCGACATGCTCGACGCGTTGCTGCGCCGCGCGGGCCGGGTGCTGCTGCCGATTGCCCGCACCTCGGTCGACGACACGCCGTTGCCGTTGCAGTGGGCCGAATACCGACCGGGCGGGCTGGTGTCAGCGCAGTGGGGGTTGCTCGAGCCGGCCCCGCCCTGGCTGCCGGGAGCGGCCCTGGGCGAGGCCAGCCTGGCACTGGTACCAGCTTTGGCGGTCGACCGCCGCGGCGTGCGGCTGGGCCGCGGTCGCGGCTTCTACGACCGGTCGCTGGCCGCCCGCGACCCGCGCGCGCGATTGGTCGCAGTGGTGCGCGACGATGAGCTGGTCGACGAGTTGCCCAGCGAGCCACACGATGTGCCGATGACACACGCGCTCACTCCGGGACGAGGATTAATCGCCCTGCCGATCGGGAATGAGTGACGTCACGTGGCGGTTCTAGCACTTGAGACGGTAGAGTGCTAAGTCAGACTTGATGACCACCGGAGGTTTTTGTGCCGACGTACAGCTACGCGTGCACCGAATGCGGCCACCGCTTCGACAAGGTGCAGGCCTTCACCGATGACGCGCTGACCACCTGCGAACAGTGCTCCGGTCGGCTGCGCAAGCTCTTCAACTCGGTCGGAGTCGTATTCAAGGGCAGCGGTTTCTACCGCACCGACAGCCGCGAATCCGGCAAGAACGGCAAGAAAGAGAGCAGCTCGACCAACGGCTCGTCCTCGGGCGACTCCGGCTCCGGTTCGAGTTCGAGCTCGAGCGACAGCAAATCGTCCGGCTCGAGCGAGAAGACCGCCTCCGCCACCGCCGCCGCGTCCACCTAAGCGGTTATCCACACACTTCCTTCGGCCGGCAGCAATCGACGGTCCACTGTGCCTACGGTGACCGCGTGCGTGAACCGACGCTGAATCCGTCGCTGCTCAGCCGTATCTCGACGGTATGGCGTCCGGACTGGACCCGGACCTTACTGGCCCGACGGGTGGCCGCCGGCGGACTCGTCGTCTTGGCCGGTGTTGCCGCGCTGCGGTCCAATCCGGAAGGCGATCGCGTCGACGTGCTGGTCGCCGCGCGCGACCTCGGGCCGGGTACCGCACTCACCGCCGCTGACGTGCGAGTCGAAAGCCGTTTGGCCACAACGGTTCCCGACGGCTCCCAAGCGGACCCGCACGCGGTGCTCGGCGCGACGCTGGCCGGCGCGACCCGCCGCGGCGAGGTCTTCACCGACGTCCGACTGCTCAACAGCCGGCTGGCCGAGTCCACCGCCGGGCCCGGCGCACGGATCGTGCCGCTGCATCTGACCGACGACGCGCTCGTCGACTTGATCCGGGTCGGCGACGTGGTCGATGTGCTTGCCGCGCCTGCCAACGAACCGCAGCCGTTGGCACCCGCGGTGAGCAGGGTCATCGCCACCGACGCAATCGTGGTGCTCGTGTCGGCCAAGTCAAGGCTGCAGTCCAGCGAGGGTGACCGCGTAGTGTTGGTTGCGCTGCCGGCGCGCGTGGCGAACACGGTGGCGGGCTCGGCGCTGGGTCAGGCGGTGACGTTGACCTTGCATTGAGCGCGTTGCCACCGTTGGGCACGTGACCGATAGCAAACTCGGTCCAGTCCAGGAAGGGACGTCCTCATGCTCAAAGGGTTCAAGGAGTTTCTCTCGCGGGGCAATATCGTCGACCTGTCCGTCGCGGTGGTCATCGGTACGGCGTTCACGGCGTTGGTCACGGCCTTCACCGACAGCATCATCAAGCCGCTGGTCAGTTCGATCGGTGTTGGCAAAGATCCGAATATCGGCGCCCTGAACATTCACGTTGCCGGCGCCTTCTACATCAACCTCAACGTGGTGCTCGCGGCGGCGATCAACTTTCTGCTGGTCGCGGCGGTGGTGTACTTCCTGGTCGTATTGCCGTACAGCAGGATGCGCAAGCAGGGCGAGGTCGAACAGGCCGACGACGCGCAGGTGGTCCTGCTGCAAGAGATCCGCGACCTGCTCGCCCAGACCAACGGCGATTCCTCCACCGGAAAGCACGGCTCCCACGAAGCGCCCGAGGTTTCACCGCCACCCAACTACGGGCCGCGCGCCGACGCCTAGCTTCGGAGTCAGATCTCCAGGCTGGACAGCTGCCCGATGATATAGGCGGCCAGCGGATTCAGCGTGGCCATCCCGTCGCGCACGGCGTAGCGGGAGCCGGCCAGGTTCACCACCAGCGTGCTGCCCGAGACACCAGCCAGCCCGCGCGACAGGCCCGCGTCCGTGATGCCCGCGGACAGGCCGGAGCCACGGATGGCCTCGGCAATGCCCAGGATCTCCCGGTCCAAGATTTCGCGGGTGGCCTCGGGAGTGACGTCGCGCGGCGTCACCCCGGTGCCGCCGACCGACACCACCAAGTCCACCCCGCCGATCACCGCGGTGTTCAGCGCGTTGCGGATCTCGACCTCGTCGGCCTCGACCGCCACCACGCCGTCGACCACGAAGCCGGCCTCGGTGAGCAGTTCGGTGACCAACGGGCCGCTGTGGTCCTCGTCGCCGTGCGCGGTGCGGTCGTCGACAACGACCACCAGAGCCCGGCCCACCACCAACTCCGCACCCTGTTCCATGGGTGCCACCGTATATCCGAGGTCAGACAGCTGACCCTCCGCGTTCATCACTGCTCTGCCTTCCCGAGCGTCACCTGCACCGTGCGGGTACCGCCGGCCGGATCCTGATAGGTCAGCGTCACTTTGTCACCCGGTGCCTTCGAACGAACGGCGGCCACCAACGCGTCGGCGCTGTTGATCGTGCGGTCGTCGACCTTGGTGACGACGACTCCCTTGGGTACCCCGGCGTTGGCGGCCGCGCCGTTGCCGACGACCTCCATCACCTTGGCACCCGGTACTCCCTTGTCTGTGGTGACCTGCACCCCGAGCGAGGCGTGCGACGCCTTGCCGGTGCTGATCAGCTCGTCGGCGATGCGTTTGGCCTGGTCGACCGGAATCGCGAAGCCCAGGCCGATCGAGCCGCTCTGGGCATCACCGGAGTCCGCACCCAGGGTGGCAATGGCCGAGTTGATCCCGATCAGCTGCCCGTTCATGTTCACCAGCGCGCCCCCGGAGTTACCGGGGTTGATCGCGGCGTCGGTCTGGATCGCGTCGAGGACCGTGTTCTGGTTGCCGGCCTCACCGGTGGTGGACACCGGCCGGTTGAGCGCGCTGACGATCCCGGTCGTCACGGTGCCTGCCAGGCCGAGCGGCGATCCGATGGCCAGGACCGGCTGGCCGACCCGCAGGCCGGATGACGAGCCCATGGCGATCGGCGTCAGACCGGACGCGCCCTGCACCCGGATAACGGCGATATCGCTGGTGGGATCGGCACCGACCACCGAGAAGGGGGCGGTGCGGCCGTCGGAGAACGTCACCGTCGTCTTGGGCGGAGGGCTGCCCGCGGGCGGCTTGGCGGCCGCCGCAACGACGTGGTTGTTGGTCAGGATCAGCCCGTCCGCCGACAGGATCACGCCCGAGCCCTCTTCGGATTGCCGACCCAGGTCGGTCTCCAGCATCACCACGCTGGGCACCACCTTGGCGGCCACCTGCTCGACCGAGCCCGGCGGCATGTTGGCTGCCGGAACGCTGGGCGCGCCGCCCGAGGCGACCGTCGTACCGGGCGTGCCGCCGGTCGTGTGGCCCAACTCCACCACGGTCGCCGCCGCTCCGCCGATACCGGCGGACACCACCGCGATGGCCAGCGCACCAAAGATCAGCCCCCCGGACCGGCGCCGACGCGGCGGCGGTCCCATCGGCGGCGGCATCATCCCCGGCATGGGCCCCGGCCCGGTCCCGCCGGGAATCGGACCCGGTCCGGTGTGGATCGGATGCGAGCCGGTGCCGGTGGGTATCGCATGCGTGCCTGTGCTGCCCGGTATCGGACCCGAGCCGGTGTGGCCGGGTATCGCACCCACGCCCGTACCACTGAGCGGATCGTAGGAGGAGCGGTACTGCGGCTGTTGCGACGACTGATAGCGCCAATCGAACTGCTGGTTGTAGTGCTGCTGCCCCTGGGCGTAGGCAGGGGGCACCGGCTGGTTGGGCGCGGCGCCGTAACCAGGCTGCTGCGGCGGTGGCGAATACCTCGGGTGATTCGTCATGACGCTAGAACGCTCTTCTCTACTTCGGGGGCTTGGTAAGGCCGACTCGCGCATGCCTTGCTTGCATCGCTTTGGTCTTTAACACTAACTGCACAACCACCTTGCGTGCGCGAACTAAGAATCGACTGAGATGACGTTCGCCGAACCCCGTGAGTCCGCGTCGTCCCCGGAGTCGGGCTGATCAGATGTTGCCGACGGGTGATCCTCCGCGTCGCCGACCTCGGCCGGGTACGCCGGGGCGGGCATCGGGCGACCGGGAAGCAACACGAAAATCGATGTGCCTGGCGGTTGTTTGCGCGGATCGGTGTCCTCGACGCGCAACGATCCTCCGTGATTGAGCACGACCTGTTTGACGATTGCCAGTCCGAGGCCGGACCCGGGCATCGCGCGCGCCGATGTCGAGCGGTAAAAGCGCTCGAACACCAGACGCCGCTCCTGCGGAGGGATGCCGGGACCTTGATCCGACACCACCAGTTCGGCGTGTGATGGGTCCAGTTGGCGCAGCACCACTCCCACGTGACCGCCCGGCGGACTCCATTTGGCCGCATTGTCCATGAGATTCAGGGCGGCTCGCGATAACCCGGCCGTGTCGCCGTAGACCTGCCACGGGATGATATCGACGTCGAAGTGAACGTCGTTGCGGCGCCGACGAACTCGTTCCAGGCTACGGTCGATGACGTCGGCCATGTCGACCGGCTCGTGCACCGCGTGACCGGCGTCACCGCGGGTGAGATCGACCAAATCGCCTACCAGAGTTGACAATTCCTCGATCTGGGCCAAAACATCGGCGCGCAGATCCACCATCTCCTGCTCGGGTAACCGCGGCGCCCCCGGCTCCATCGAGGCCATCAGCAGTTCGACGTTGGTGCGCAACGACGTGAGCGGGGTGCGCAATTCATGTCCGGCGTCGGTGACGAGTCGCGTCTGACGTTCCCGCGACTCGGCCAATGCCCGCAACATCAGATTGAACGCCTCAGTGAGCCTGGCGAGTTCGTCGCTGCCGAACACCGGGATGGGCCGCAGGTCGTCGGTGCGCGCGACACGTTCGGCCGCTTCGGTGAGGCGACCGACCGGACGCAGCCCGGCCCGGGTGACCATGCCGCCGGCCACCGCGGCGACCGCAACACCGACGCCCCCGACCATCAACAGCACAAAGCGCAGTTTTCCCATCACGGCTTCGGTCGGCCTCAGACTCTTGGAGATCAGAAGCGAGCTGCCGTTGGGCAGATGAATGGCGAGTACGCGCTGATCGGACGCGGTGCGCCGGGACATGAACAATTCACCCCGGATGACCGCCTTTTCCGGCGTGCCGACCGGCAGCGTCTGGCCCGGCTGGTTGGCGGTGTAGATCGATTTGCCGGGGTTCACCAGCATCGCGTTGACATCCGAGTAGGCGGTGCCTTCGATCGCCTTGCCCGGGTCGGCGGCCAGCGAGCCGCTGGCGATCAGCAACTGCGCCCGGCTCTGCAGCTGGTTGTCGATATCGCTGTACAGCGCGGCCGAGATCACCGCATAGACGGCGAACGACATCAGCAGCACCACCATCGCCACCATGGACATCGCCAGCAGCATCACCCGCCACCGCAGCGACAGCGAGCTGGTGGCCCGCAATGGCGCGCGCCTCACCCGGCCAGGACGGCGGAGCCGAAGTATCAAGGCGGCGTTTCGCGTAGCACGTAACCCACCCCGCGCACGGTGTGGATCAGCCGCGGCTCGCCCTCGGCCTCGGTCTTGCGGCGCAGATACCCGACGTAAACCTCGAGGGCATTACCCGAGGTGGGAAAGTCGAATCCCCACACCTCTTCCAGAATCCGGCTGCGGGTCAGGACCCGCCGCGGGTTGGCGATCAGCATCTCCAGCAGCGCGAACTCAGTGCGGGTCAGACTGATGCGGCGTTGCCCGCGGATCACTTCACGGGTGACGGGGTCCAGGCTCAGATCGGAGAAGGTCATCGCCACCGAGTCCGCGGCGTCGTCGGGCTTGGTGCGCCGCAGCAACGCCCGCATCCGCGCCAGCAGCTCTTCGAGGGCGAACGGCTTGGGCAGGTAATCATCGGCACCGGCGTCCAGCCCCGCAACGCGCTCGGACACCGAGTCGCGGGCGGTGAGCACCAGAATCGGCAGGTCGTCGCCGGTACTGCGCAGCTGACGGCACACTTCCAGACCGTCCAACCGCGGCATCATCACGTCCAGGACCAGCGCGTCGGGCCGGTCACTGGCGATCAGCTCGAGCGCCTCGACCCCGTCGTGGGCCAGGTCAACCGAATAGCCATTGAAGGAAAGAGACCTGCGCAGCGACTCGCGCACTGCGCGATCGTCGTCGACGACAAGTATTCGCACGTCGCCTAGTTTCGTACGAACGCCTGAGAGCGGCCTGAGAGGCGCGCCGAGGTACTAACGCTTGTCGAGGTCGATAAGGCCGAGGCGGGCGGCTTTGAGCAGGCGGCGAGGCACCTTGTGCTTCTGGCCGGCCACCGTGACGCCGACCAACTCGGTCGAGGTGGCCTTCCACTGCGAGCGCCGGCTGCGGGTGTTCGAGCGCGACATTCTGCGCTTAGGTACGGCCATGGTCGGGCCTAACTCCTCGGTCGGGATTACGGACGGGTGTGTCGCGCTTCATGACCTGGACGGTCGAACGGCGACAGTTGTCGTCAAGGGTAGTCGGTGAGCCGCCGGTCGCCAAAATGACGGCGGGCGCCGAGCCAGTTGGCGGGGCAACCGTGCCACCCGCTAACCTACCGGTTGGTTGGTTCCTCGACTGCGCTCGCCGCGCATCCCAATGGAGGGAGGACGCATTGGCCGCCGAGTCTGGTGCCGTGCGTATCGCGAACTGCTCCGGTTTCTACGGTGACCGGTTGTCCGCCATGCGCGAGATGCTCACCGGCGGCGAAGTGGACTTCCTCACCGGCGACTATCTGGCCGAGCTGACCATGCTGATCCTGGGTCGTGACCGGATGAAGAACCCCGACCGCGGCTATGCCAAGACCTTCCTCACCCAGCTCGAGGAGTGCCTGGGCCTGGCTCACGAGCGCGGCGTGCGCATCGTGGCCAACGCCGGCGGTTTGAACCCGGCCGGCCTGGCCGACGCGGTGCGCGCCCTGGCCGAGCGGCTGGGCGTGCCGGCACGGGTAGCCCATGTCGAAGGCGACGATCTGCAGGCGCGGGCGGCTGAGTTGGGACTGGGTTCGCCGCTGACGGCCAACGCCTATCTGGGTGGCTGGGGCATCGCGGACTGCCTCAATGCCGGGGCGGATGTGGTGGTGACCGGCCGGGTCACCGACGCCTCGGTGATCGTCGGATCTGCGGCGGCGCACTTCGGCTGGGGCCGCACCGACTACAACCAGCTCGCCGGCGCTGTCGTCGCCGGCCACGTCATCGAGTGCGGCGTGCAGGCCACCGGCGGCAACTTCTCCTTCTTCACCGAGATACCGGACCTGACGTACGCCGGCTTCCCGTTGGCCGAGGTCAACGCCGACGGATCCTCCGTCATCACCAAGCACCCCGGCACCGGCGGCCTGGTCAGCGTCGACACCGTCACCGCGCAACTGCTCTACGAAATCACCGGAGCCCGGTACGCCAACCCCGACGTGACGGCCCGGATGGACAGCATCGAGCTGTCGGCCGACGGACCCGACCGTGTCCGGATCAGCGGAGTCGTGGGTGAACCGCCGCCGCCCACCCTGAAGGTGTCGCTGAACAGCATCGGCGGGTTCCGCAACGCGATGACGTTTGTACTGACCGGATTGGACATCGAAGCCAAGGCGGAATTGGTGCGGCGCCAACTCGAAGCCACGCTGACGGTCAAGCCCGCCGAGTTGGAATGGACGCTGGCGCGCACCGACCACCCCGACGCCGACACCGAAGAGGCCGCCAGCGCGCTGCTCAGCTGCGTGGTGCGCGATCCCGATCCCGCCAACGTGGGACGCAAATTCTCCGGCGCCGCCGTGGAACTGGCGTTGGCCAGCTATCCGGGCTTCACCGCCACCACCCCTCCCGGCGACGGCCAGGTGTACGGAGTGTTCACCCCCGGCTACGTCGACGCCGGCCTGGTGCCGCACATCGCGGTCCACCCCGATGGCGCAAGAAGCGAAATCGCGCCCGCCACAGAGACGTTGGCTTTGGAGCCGGCCGAGACACCGGCGCTGCCCGAACCGCTGCCGGCCGGACCGACCCGGCGAGCGCCGCTCGGTTTGATCGCCGGCGCCCGCAGCGGTGACAAGGGCGGGTCCGCCAACGTCGGTGTCTGGGTGCGCACCGAGGACCAATGGCGCTGGCTGGCCAACACACTGACCGTCGAGCTGCTCAAGGAACTGCTTCCCGAAGCGGCCGACTTGCCGGTGACCAGGCACGTGCTGCCCAATCTTCGGGCGGTGAACTTTGTAATTGAGGGAATCCTCGGGCAAGGCGTCGCCTACCAAGCGCGCTTCGACCCGCAGGCCAAGGGGCTGGGCGAATGGCTGCGCAGCCGCCACGTCGATATTCCAGAAGGGCTGTTATGAATCTGTGGGCCACACCGGAGCGTGAGCAGCTGCGAAAAACGGTGCGCTCCTTCGCCGAACGGGAGATTCTGCCGCACATCGACGAGTGGGAACGCAGCGGCGAGTTGCCGCGCGACCTGCACCGGCGGGCCGGCGACGCGGGTCTGCTGGGCGCCAACTTTCCCGAGTCGGCCGGCGGCGGCGGCGGTGACGGCGCCGATGCGGTGATCATCTGCGAGGAGATGCACGAGGCCGGCGCGCCGGGTGGGGTGTTCGCATCGCTGTTCACCTGCGGCATCGCGGTGCCGCACATTATTGCCTCCGGGGACGAGCGGCTGATTGAGACCTACGTGCGGCCGACGCTGGCCGGCGAGAAGATCGGCTCCCTGGCCATCACCGAGCCCGGCGGCGGTTCCGACGTCGGTCACCTGCGCACCAGCGCGGTCCGCGACGGCGACCACTACGTGGTCAATGGCGCCAAGACCTACATCACCTCCGGGGTCCGCGCCGATTACGTCGTCACCGCGGTACGTACCGGCGGCCCTGGCGCGGGCGGGGTTTCGTTGCTGGTGGTCGACAAGGACACACCCGGTTTCGAGGTGACCCGCAAGCTGGACAAGATGGGCTGGCGATCCTCAGACACCGCCGAGCTCTCCTACACCGACGTGCGGGTGCCGGTGACCAACCTGGTCGGTGAGGAGAACAGCGGCTTCGCCCAGATCGCTCAGGCATTCGTCTCCGAACGTATCGGGCTTGCTGCGCAGGCGTATTCGAGCGCGCAACGCTGCCTGGACATCACCGCGCAATGGTGTCGCGACCGGGAAACCTTCGGCCGCCCGCTGATCTCGCGGCAGGCCGTGCAGAACACGCTGGCCGAGATGGCCCGTCGCATCGACGTCGCCCGGGTGTACTCCCGGCACGTGGTGGAGCGGCAGCTGGCCGGCGAGACGAACCTGATCGCCGAGGTCTGTTTCGCCAAGAACACCGCCGTCGAGGCCGGCGAGTGGGTGGCCAACCAGGGCGTCCAATTGTTCGGCGGCATGGGCTATATGGCCGAATCGGAGATCGAACGCCAATACCGGGACATGAGGATCATCGGCATCGGCGGCGGGACCACGGAAATTCTGACCGCGTTGGCGGCCAAGCTGCTTGGCTACCAGTCATGACCGTTCTGAATCGCGGGAGGTGGTCATGACCGTCTTGCGGTCCACGCTCGACCCGAACGCCGACACCTTCGCCGAGGCGGCAGCCGCCGCGACCACCAAGCTTGACGAGATCGCCGCCGAATTCGCCAACGCCGTCGAGGGCGGCGGTCCTAAATATGTGGAACGCCACCATGCCCGCGGCAAGCTGACGGCCCGGGAACGCATCGAGCTGTTGGTGGACCCGGACTCGCCGTTCCTGGAGTTGAGCCCACTGGCAGCCTGGGGCAGCCCGTTCAAAGTCGGCGCCAGCACGGTCACCGGCATCGGCGTCGTAGCCGGCGTCGAGTGCATGATCGTCGCCAACGATCCCACCGTCAAAGGCGGCACCAGCAATCCCTGGACGCTGAAGAAGATTCTGCGCGCCAACCAAATCGCTTTCGAGAACCGGCTTCCCGTCATCTCGCTGGTGGAATCCGGCGGCGCCGACCTACCCACCCAGAAAGAGATCTTCATCCCCGGCGGGCGCATGTTCCGCGACCTGACCCGGCTATCTGCTGCCGGAATCCCCACCATCGCACTGGTTTTCGGCAACTCCACGGCGGGCGGCGCCTACGTTCCCGGCATGTCCGACCACGTCGTGATGATCAAGGAACGCTCGAAGGTGTTCCTGGCCGGTCCCCCGCTGGTGAAGATGGCCACCGGTGAGGAGTCCGACGATGAGTCGCTCGGCGGCGCCGAAATGCATGCCCGCATATCGGGTTTGGCGGATTACTTCGCCGTCGACGAGCCCGACGCGATCCGCATCGGACGCCGCATCGTGTCTCGACTGAACTGGAAGAAGCAGGGCCCGCAGCCCAATCCGGTGACCGAGCCGTTGTTCGACGCCGAGGAGCTGATCGGTATCGTGCCTGCCGATCTACGCATCCCGTTCGATCCACGCGAAGTGATCGCCCGCATCGTCGACGGCTCCGAATTCGACGAGTTCAAGCCGCTGTACGGCTCCTCCCTGGTGACCGGCTGGGCGCAGTTGCACGGTTATCCGATCGGCATCCTGGCCAATGCTCGCGGTGTGCTGTTCAGCGAGGAATCCCAGAAGGCCACCCAGTTCATCCAGCTGGCCAACCGCTCCGACACGCCACTGTTGTTCTTGCACAACACCACCGGCTACATGGTGGGCAAGGACTACGAAGAGGGCGGCATGATCAAGCACGGCTCGATGATGATCAATGCCGTGTCGAACTCGACCGTGCCGCACATCTCGCTACTGATCGGTGCTTCCTACGGCGCGGGCCACTACGGCATGTGCGGGCGCGCCTACGATCCCCGGTTCCTGTTCGCCTGGCCCAGCGCCAAGTCCGCGGTGATGGGCGGGGCCCAATTGTCGGGCGTGCTGTCGATCGTGGCCCGAGCGGCGGCCGAAGCCCGCGGCCAACAGGTCGACGAGGCGGCCGACGCCGCGATGCGGGCCGCCGTCGAAGGCCAGATCGAGGCCGAGTCGCTGCCCATGGTGCTGTCCGGGATGCTCTACGACGACGGGGTGATCGACCCGCGCGACACCCGCACCGTGTTGGGAATCTGTTTGTCCGCCATCGCCAATGGCCCGATCAAGGGGACGTCGAACTTCGGCGTCTTCCGGATGTGAGTCCCATGCTTACTCGAGTGCTGGTCGCCAACCGCGGCGAGATCGCCCGACGCGTGTTCGCCACCTGCCGGCGGCTGGGCCTGGGCACCGTCGCCGTCTACACCGACCCGGATGCCGCTGCCCCGCACGTCGCCGAAGCGGACGCCCGGGTGCGGTTGGCGCAGACCAACGACTACCTCAACGCCGAGGCGATCATCAACGCCGCCCGTGCCGCAGGCGCCGACGCTATCCATCCTGGCTACGGCTTCCTCTCGGAGAACGCCGAATTCGCCGCGGCCGTCCAACAGGCGGGTCTGACCTGGATCGGACCGCCGGTGGATGCGGTGCGCGCGATGGGGTCCAAGATCGAGTCCAAGAAGATGATGGCGTCCGCCGGGGTGCCGGTGCTCGAGGAGCTCGACCCCGAAACCGTCACCGAGACGCAGCTGCCGGTACTGGTCAAGGCGTCCGCCGGAGGCGGCGGACGGGGCATGCGGGTGGTGCGGGAGTTGTCCGCGTTGTCCGGCGAAGTCGAGGCGGCCCAACGCGAAGCGCAATCGGCGTTCGGTGACCCGACGGTGTTCTGTGAGCGCTACCTGCCCACCGGTCACCACATCGAGGTGCAGGTCATGGCCGACACCCATGGCACGGTCTGGGCGGTCGGGGAACGGGAATGCTCCATTCAGCGCCGTCATCAGAAGGTGATCGAAGAGGCGCCGTCGCCGTTGGTCGAGCGGATTCCGGGAATGCGCGCCAAATTGTTCGAGGCCGCCCGCCTGGCCGCCGCCGCGATCGGCTACACCGGCGCCGGCACGGTCGAGTTCCTCGCCGACGACAACGGCGAATTCTTCTTCCTGGAGATGAACACCCGGCTGCAGGTCGAGCACCCGGTGACCGAGGAAACCACCGGTCTGGACCTCGTCGAACTGCAGATCGAGGTCGCCGGCGGCGGCCGGCTCAGCGCGGAACCTCCTGCGGCGCAGGGTCATTCGATCGAAGTCCGGCTCTACGCCGAAGACCCCGCGCACGGCTGGCAACCGCAGGCCGGCACGGTGCACCGGATTCACGTGCCCTCGGTGCGCACCGAGTTCACCACCCTAGAGCGCCGGACCGGGATCCGGCTGGATTCCGGAATCGTCGACGGCTCGGTGGTGTCGATCTTCTACGACCCGATGCTGGCCAAGGTCATCTCCTACGCACCGACCCGCCGACAGTCGGCGCTGGTGCTCGCCGACGCGTTGGCCCGCGCGCAGGTGCACGGCCTGCGCACCAACCGCGAACTGCTGGTGAACGTGCTACGCCACCCGGCCTTCCTCGACGGTGCCACGGACACAGCGTTTTTCGACACACACGGCCTGACCGAACTCTCGGCACCGCTAGCCGACGCCGCAACGGTGCGGCTTTCGGCGATCGCGGCCGCACTGGCCGACGCCGCACACAACCGCGCCACCGCCCGAATCCTGCGCGGGGTCCCCAGCGGCTGGCGGAACCTGCCGTCAGGATTCCAAACCAAGACCTACCGCGACGACGCGGACGCTGAACAACACGTCCAATACCGTTTCACCAGAACCGCTCTGGCGTTGCCCGACGATCCGGCCGTGCAACTGGTCTCGGCATCGCCGAACGAAGTGGTGCTCGCCGATAACGGCGTGGCATTCAGCTTTGCGGTGGCACACGTCGGCGACGACATCTACGTCGACTCGGCACGCGGGCCGGTGCACCTGGTCGCGTTGCCCCGCTTCCCCGAACCGGGTTCGGCCGTCGAGCAAGGGTCGCTGGTGGCGCCCATGCCGGGCAACGTCATCCGGATCGGTGCCGAGGAGGGTGCCAGCGTCACCGCCGGCCAGCCGCTGATCTGGCTGGAGGCGATGAAAATGGAGCACACCATCACCGCGCCCACCGATGGCGTGCTCGCGGAAATCAACGTCACGACCGGCCAGCAAGTGGAAGTAGGTGCAATCCTCGCCAGAGTGGATGCGCCTGAAGCAGAAGGAGATCCGTCATGAGCGACACCAGCTTCATCGAGAGCGAGGACCGTCAGGCGCTGCGCAAGGCGGTCGCCGAGTGGGCATCCAACTACGGCGCCGAGTACTACCTCAAGAAGGCGCGCGCCCAGGAACACACCGACGAATTGTGGGCTGAGGCAGGCAAACTCGGCTTCCTCGGGGTGAACCTTCCCGAAGAGTACGGGGGCGGCGGCGCGGGCATGTACGAGCTCTCGCTGGTGATGGAGGAGATGGCGGCCGCGGGCAGCGCCCTGCTGTTGATGGTGGTGTCCCCGGCCATCAACGGAACCATCATCAGCAAGTTCGGCACCGAGGAGCAGAAGAAGCGCTGGATCCCCGGCATCGCCGACGGCACCTTGACGATGGCGTTCGCCATCACCGAGCCGGATGCGGGATCGAACTCACACAAGATCACCACCACCGCGCGGCGTGACGGCAGCGACTGGCTGCTCAAGGGCCAGAAGGTGTACATCTCCGGCATCGACCAGGCCCAGGCGGTGCTGGTGGTGGCGCGCACCGAGGAAGCCAAGACCGGCAAGCTACGTCCGGCGTTGTTCGTGGTGCCCACCGACGCGCCCGGCTTCACCTACACACCGATCGAGATGGAGTTGATCAGCCCCGAGCGCCAGTTCCAGGTGTTCATGGACGACGTGCGACTGCCGTCGGACGCGCTGGTGGGCGCCGAGGACGCCGCCATCGCTCAGCTGTTCGCCGGCCTGAACCCCGAACGGATCATGGGCGCGGCCAGCGCCGTCGGGATGGGCCGGTTCGCCCTCGGCAAGGCCGTCGAATACGTCAAGACACGCCAGGTGTGGGGAACGCCGATCGGCGCGCACCAGGGCTTGTCGCACCCGCTGGCGCAGTGCCACATCGAGGTGCAGCTGGCCAAGCTGATGATGCAGAAGGCCGCGACGCTCTACGACCACGGCGACGACGGCGGCGCGGCCGAGGCCGCGAACATGGCCAAGTACGCGGCGGGCGAGGCGTCGACCCGCGCCGTCGACCAGGCCGTGCAGTCGATGGGCGGCAACGGACTGACCAAGGAATACGGCGTGGCGGCAATGCTGACCGCGTCGCGGTTGGCCCGGATCGCGCCGATCAGTCGCGAGATGGTGCTGAACTTCGTGTCGCAGACGTCGCTGGGCCTGCCCCGAAGCTACTGATGGACACCCTCGTCGAATACGCGGGCCCGGCCGAGACCGGCGGCCCGCTGGCCCGTCTGACGATGAATTCCCCGCACAACCGCAACGCGCTGTCGACCACGCTGGTGAGCCAACTGCACCAGGGTTTGCGGGACGCCGCGGCGGACCCGGTGGTACGGGTCGTGGTGCTGGGCCACACCGGTGGCACCTTCTGTGCGGGCGCGGACCTGAGCGAGGCGGGCGGGGGTGATCCATACGACTTGGCGGTGGCGCGGGCGCGGGAGATGACCGCGCTGCTGCGCGCCATCGTCGAGTCGCCGCGCCCGGTGATCGGTGCCATCAACGGACACGTGCGGGCCGGCGGGTTCGGCCTCGTCGGCGCCTGCGACATGGTCGTCGCGGGACCGCGCAGCACGTTTGCCTTGACCGAGGCTCGTATCGGCGTCGCGCCGGCCATCATCTCGCTGACGTTGCTGCCGAAGCTGTCCGCGCGCGCGGCGGCACGCTATTACCTCACCGGCGAAACATTCGGCGCCAGCGAAGCCGCCGAGATCGGTTTGGTGACGCTGGCCGCCGAGGACGTGGACGCCGCGGTGGCCGGTCTGGTCGCCGACGTTGGTCGGGGGTCGCCGCAGGGCCTGGCGGCGTCCAAGGCGCTGACCACCGCCGCGATCCTGGCCGGGTTCGACCGCGATGCGGAGCGACTTACCGAGGAGTCGGCGCGGTTGTTCGTTTCAAGCGAAGCCCGCGAGGGCATGCTGGCGTTCCTGCAAAAACGGCCTCCGAGCTGGGTTTCCTCTTCGTGACGCGACCGCGCGACAGGCGCTGGGGCCGTGCGAACGTTGCAGTTTAGCCAACACCCCTTGCAGCAAAATCTTGAAGTCGTAAGCTCGCGGGTGAGATGACCAACCCAGCCCAGCGTGACCTAGAAACCGCGCGTGACGGCCTGTCGCGCGCGGAGGACACCGATCGCATCCAGATTGCGCAGTTGCTGGCGTACGCGGCCGAGCAAGGCCGCCTGCAGCTCAATGAGTACGAAGATCGGCTAACCAAGGCCTACGCGGCTACCACGTACCAGGAGCTCGACCAGCTGCGTGCCGATTTGCCCGGCGCAGCCGTGAGCCCGCGCCGCGGGGGCCAGTGCAACCCGGCGCCATCCACGTTGCTGCTGGCCATCATGAGCGGGTTCGAGCGCCGCGGCCGGTGGAACGTGCCGAAGAAGCTGACCACGTTCACGCTGTGGGGCAACGGCGTGGTGGATCTGCGGTACGCCGACTTCACCTCGACGCAGGTCGAAATTCACGCGTACTCGATCATGGGCGCGCAAACGATCCTGCTGCCGCCGGAGGTCAACGTCGAGATCGAGGGGCGCGGCGTGATGGGCAACTTTGACCACGCGGTCGTCGGCGAGGGCTCGCCGGGTGCACCTCAGGTGAAGATCCGCGGGTTCTCCCTGTGGGGCGGCGTCGGCATCAAGCGCAAGCCTCGCAAGCCGCGCAAGTAATCAACACGGGCCGCTCCGAGTGAGTGGCCCGGCGTTGTCTGCGGTGCCACACTTCCGCCGAACATTGGCATCGGCGAAAGCGGGTTGCTGTGGCGCGAGAGTTGCGGGCGAACCCCGACGTGCTGTCCCACATCGGTAACCAATTGGCGGACCATGGGCAGTCGCTGCTGGCGGTGCAGCAACTCTGCCACGATGATGCCGACGGTGCGCAACGCGGTTGGGTGGGCTCGTCGGCGGCGGCGTTGACGGGATTGCTGGATCGGTGGGCCGCCGCCGGTGTGAGCCACCTTCACCGCATCGCCGAACATGCCGATGGCATGCGGACCGCCGCCGCCGAGTGCGCCGAGCTTGACCAGCGCAACGCCGCATCACTGCGATGACCCTGACAATGACTCTTACGGTGACCGACATCGAACATTGGGATCCCGAGGCCGTCAGGACCGTGTTCGATGCCGCGATCAGACGCGCACACGGAACCCGGACGGCGTCGGCAGCCATCACCGAGCTGATGCGGCTGGCGCCTTTCGGAGGCGATGCCGCCGAGGCAGCGCACGCTGCCGGCGCTCGCACCACCGGAATGCTGGACGATCATGCCGACGCTTGCGAGGCGGTCGCGCGGGCGGCCGAACAGTCGGCGGATGAGATTGTCGCCATCAAGCAGCGGCTCAAGGACATTCGCGGCCTCGCGCTAGAAGCCCATTTGGTGATCGACGACGCGACCGGTGTTGCACTGCCGCCGCCCACACTGTCCGCCTTCTCCCCCGCTGACCAGCAACGGATCCTCGACGACGCGGTGCGGCTGACCGAACGGTTGCGACAGTTGTTGTCCGACGCCGAAGTCGCGGACGAAGATCTCGCCGCCGCGATCCGCGCCAGCGACGGCGACCTTTCCGTCGATCAGGCCGACGCGCAGCTCAGTCATCAGCCACCGAAGATGGCAGCCCTGCTGCCCGTGCTGGAGTCCGGCGGGACCCCCGACCGAGTCGGCTCGTGGTGGCACGCCCTGACCCCGGCCCAGCAGGACCGCGCCAAGCAATGGGCGCCCGAGGCCATCCGCAACCTCGACGGCATCCCGGTCGCGGTCCGCAACCAGATCAATGTCGTTGTGCTGCAACGTGAAATCGACCGCCTCGAGCGGGGTTGGGTCGGCGCCTACGGCTGGCACACCGACCCCGACAAGTTAGCGGATCTGCGGGCACTGCAGCAGGCGCTGGCGACGAATCCCGACACCAGACTGATCCTGCTCGATACCACCGGCAATCCCCGAAAAGTGCTGGCGGCGGTTGCTGTCGGTGATGTCGATAACGCCGAACGCGTCGGCGTCACGGTCGGGGGGCTCAACACCCGAGTCAGCACCAGCGTCGGGGGCATGGTGAATCAGGCTGCCGCACAACGCAATAAAGCCGGTGAACTCCGCGCTGCGGCGGGTCTGAGGAGAGCCGATGCGGTGGCATCCATTGCGTGGCTGGGTTACGACGCACCCGACGGCTTGCGCGACGTGGTACACGACTGGCAGGCACGTGATGCCGCGCAGCCACTGAACGCGTTCTTCAAGGGGCTGGCGGCCGCCGGCAATACCGCCGGACCGCCGCACATCACCGCCTTCGGACATTCCTACGGTTCGCTGACCACCAGCCTGGCGCTGCAGGGCGGGGCACCGGTGAGCGACGTCGTCCTCTACGGTTCACCGGGCGCCGAACTCACCGACGCATCGCAGCTCGGGGTGGCACCCGGCCACGCCTACTATCTGATCGGAGTCGATGACGTCGTCGCGGAGGTACTCTCCGAATTCGACGCGTTCGGTCCCGCGCTTCAGGACGTGCCCGGCATGACGGCGCTGTCCAGCCTCGACGGCTACGCGTTCGGAGAACGGAACGGCGACGGGGCATTTCACGAACGCGCGTACGGCCATTCGGACTACGCCCGCCTGGGCAGCAACGGAGAGCTGCGGATGAGCGGCTACAACATGGCCGCGGTGCTCGCCGGCCTGCCGCAAGACCTGATCCGGCCCGGCGTGGTGACGCCCGGGCGGCTGCCGTGCAGCGCCGGCGGGTAGGGCCGTCAGCCGGGGACGAGATCCGCGGGCAGCGTCGGGGTCAGGATGTAACCGGTCTGAAGGTCCCCGTAGACCGTCATGTCGTCAGGCCACCGGGTCGCGTAGAGCGCGATGTAGGCGCACAGTACGGCGTCGATCGGATCCTCCGCCCGGTCCAGATCGACCGGTCGCGCCGCGCGGTCGACGGTTTGGCGCAACCGCAGCCATTCCGCGCTGGCCGTCACCCGCATGGGTGGGGTCCGGTCGGCGAGACCTTCGATCAATCCGATCAGCTGGAGCATCGCCGATCTTCGGGCCTCGACGGATCTGCCCTTGCGCCGCTTGTATTTCAGCGTCCGGCCCAGCCGGAACAGTGCCACCGCGGCCGAGTGCGGATAAACCTCAGCGGCTCGGCGCTGCGCGGTTGACTTCGGATCCACTTCCAGCCCAAGGGATTCGGCGATGCGGGCACCGCGGGGAGTGTCCCGGAACGGCGCGAGTCCCAGATGGGCCGGATAGGCGCCGGCATCGAAGGGCCGGAAGTCCCGGTTCAGTGCCCGTTCGGCGGCACGCATCCCTGCCGGGTTGACCACTACCAGCGGCGCGTCGATCCCGACGAAGCACGGGCCCGTCACGAACGGTGCCACCGCCGCGAGGATTTCTTCGTCGGTTACCGCGGAGGACAGGAATTCCAGCTCACCATCGGCACTGGCCACGGCGATGCCGGTGCGGTTGCGCATGCCCCACGCCAGGTCCAGGCCAATGAAGTACATGGCTCGTGGACCTAGCGCGAGCAGACGCAAAAGGCCCCGACACGCCGTGCGTGCGGGGACTTTTGCGTCTGCTCGGCGTAGCTAACGGCGACGTCGCGACCGCAGATAGTCACCCACCACGGCGGCGCCCAGCCCGTCGAGATCGGGCACCACAACGCGGCCCTCGACCCGGCGCGCGATCTTGTCGAGGAATCGCGCCAGGCCGGGGTCGCTACCCAACCGGAAAATGGTGATCTGCGCACCCAGGCGCGCCATCTCGTCGAAACCCTTGACGGTGAAAGAGATGGTCCTCGGGTGCGGCGGGTAGTCGAAGAAGACCGACGTGCCGTCACCGTCGAAGTCCTCCAAATGCGCGGTCGGCTCGCCGTCGGTCACCACCAGCACGACCGGTTGCGCGTTGGGATGCCGTCGCAGGTGGCGCCCGGCCAGGGCGAGCGCATGGTGCAGATTGGTGCCCTGCTCGTACACGCCCTCGAGCCCGGTCAGCTCAGCCGCCGAGACGGTACGCGCATAGCGACCAAAGGCAATGATCTGCAAGGCATCTGACCGGAAACGAGTGCACACCAGGTGATTGAGCGCCAGCGCCGTGCGCTTCATCGGTAACCACCGGTTTTCCATCACCATGGAAAACGAGGTGTCGACCAGCAGCGCGACCGCGGCCTGGGTGCGGGTCTCGGTTTCAGAGACCTCGACGTCGTCGACGGTGATCTTCAAGGACGGCCGCGCCCCGTCGATTGTGCGCGTGCCGGACTGGCGCAGCACGGCGTTGGTCAGCGTGCGGGAGATGTTCCACGGCTCGGTGTCGCCGAACTGCCAGGGCCGGGTCGCGCCGGTCAGCTCACCGGCCGCTCCGGCCCGACGGTGGTCCCGCTCCCCGTGCCGACCGGAAAGCTGTTGTGCCACATCACGCAACGCGGTCTCCCCAAGGCGGCGCATGGCTTTCGGCGACAACCGCCACTGGCCGTCCGAACCGCGATCCAGGAAGCCCTGATTGACCAGCGCCCGTTCGAGTTCGGCGAGCGTACGAGCGTCGACGGCCGCCTCGTCACCGAGTTGGCGGGCCAGCGCGTCAAGGTCGACGTCATCCATGCTGGCGCCGGGGTATGCCTGGGACAACTGGTCGGCCAGCTGCTCCAGCTCACCGATGTCGGCCAGCGCCTGCGCTCCCTCGCCCATGCCCAGCGGGTTCTCACCGGAGAAGCGCTGCTCGCCGGTCCAGTCTTCACCGGGACGGGCGGCCTGCAGATGGGCGTCGAGCCTGTTGAGCGCCTGCATCAACGATGGCGATCCAAAGGCCTGTTGCGCCAGCGCATCCAGCTCGTCGCGCTGCTCCTGGCTGAGGCTGTTGCGGAACCGCTGCGCGGCGGCGGCCCGCTTGGCCAGCGAGTCCAGCAGCTCGTCGACGTTTTGCGGGTTCTCGGGGAAGAACTCGCCGTGCTTGTCCATGAAGTCCTGGAAATCCTGCTGGGTGTCCTCGCCGCGAGAGTGCTTGTCCAACAGATTGTTCAGGTCGTCCAGCATGTCATTGACTCGCTGACGGTCCTCGTCGGTGGCGCCTTCGAGCGCCTGCTTCATGCCGGCGAAGCGTTGGTCCAGCATCTCCCGGCCGAGCAGATCCTTGATCTGCTCGTACTTCTGCCGGGCCTCGTTGCTGCGCCAGTCGTATTCGGAGAGTTCCTGGACCGCCTTCGCGGGCGACTGCGGCAGCGCCTCCAGCTGTAGCTCGGAAAAGCGGGCGTCGTCGTCGAGCGCGCGTGCCAATTCCTTGCGCTCGGCCAGCACGGCCTCGTCGAGCAGCTTTTTGATTTCCTGCAGGGTGCCGTCCAAGTTGTTGCGCCGCAGCAGGTCTCGCCGTTTCCGGTTGGCCTCGGCGGCCAGTCGGTCGGCACCCCGCATGTTCTCGGTGCCCCGTCGCAGCAGCTCGGACAACGCCCGACGCGGCGAGGTGCCGGCCATGACGTCCTGCCCGATCTGTTCGAGGGCCTCACGCAGATCCACCGGCGGAGCCAGCGGGTCGGGCCCGCCGCTGTACGCCGAGTATCGCGATGAATGCCCTCTATTGGCCATAGACGGTTTGCCCTTCTCCGGATACCTTGTCCACCCGCTTGGCCAAATACAACGCCTCCAGGGCCAATTCCAATGCCGCGGCCCGCTCCCCTTCGGATTCGGCGCCCAGTTTCGCCGCGATCTTCTCCACCACCGGCAACCCGGGGACCGCGGCCAGTACGTCCTTGGCCGACACTCGTTCGCCCGTCGTCACCGCGGAACCGCTCTCGACGGCCGACACCAGCGTGCCGACGTCGATGCCGCCCAGCACCCGCGAGGCGGTGTCGGCGGTGGCGCGACGCAGCAGATGCTCCAGCACGGCCTGCTCGCGGCCCTCCTCGCCGGATTCGAATTCCAGCTTGCCGCGCAGCACGTCGATGATCGTGCCCAGGTCGACCACCCGGGCCACCGGGTCGGTCTCGCCCAGGATCGCGCCGCGATGCCGGGCCGCCGCGGCGACCGTCTCGGCCGCGGCGATCGCGAACCGCGCCGACACACCCGAGCGCTGGTCGACCGAACTGGACTCGCGCAGGTAGCGGGCGAACCGCGCGATGATCTGCAGCAGGTAATCGGGCACCTGCGCGCTCAGGTGCGCCTCCTGGGCGATGACCCCGATCTCGGCGCTCAGTTCGAGGGGATAGTGGGTGCGGATCTCGGCGCCGAACCGGTCCTTGAGCGGCGTGATGATGCGGCCGCGGTTGGTGTAGTCCTCCGGGTTGGCGCTGGCTACGACCAGGACGTCGAGCGGCAGCCGCAGCGTGTAGCCGCGCACCTGGATGTCGCGCTCCTCCATGACGTTGAGCATCGAGACCTGGATGCGTTCGGCGAGGTCGGGCAATTCGTTGACGGCCACGATGCCGCGGTGGGCCCGCGGGATCAGCCCGTAGGCGATGGTTTCCGGGTCGCCGAGGCTGCGGCCCTCGGCGACCTTGATCGGGTCGATGTCACCGACCAGGTCGGCGACGCTGGTGTCGGGGGTAGCCAACTTCTCGGTGTACCGCTCGCTGCGGTGCTTCCAGGCGATCGGCAGGTCGTCTTGCAGCTGGGCGGCGCGGCGGATCCACTCCGGCGTGATCGGCGTGTAGGGGTGCTCACCCAGCTCGGAGCCTTCGATCACCGGCGTCCACTCGTCGAGCAGGCCGGTGAGGGCCCGCAACAGCCGCGTCTTGCCCTGGCCGCGTTCGCCCAGCAACACGAAGTCGTGGCCGGCGATCAGCGCGCGCTCGAGTTGCGGGATGACGGTGTCATCAAAACCTAGAATCCCAGGCCAAATTTCGTCGCCCTCGGCCAGCGCGGTCAGAAGATTCTCGCGGATTTCCTGCTTGACGCCCCGCTCACGGTGACCGGAGGCACGCAGCTCGCCGACGGTGCGGGGCAGATTGCTCGGTGAAGTCACCACTCCAAGCTACGGCGCCGTCTTTCGTTGTGCCGACGAGAGTGACTTTCCCGACGCACCGCGCGGCGTGTCGGTCGTAGATTTCACTCTCGGCTGAGCCGGGCAGGGGCTCGGCTGAGCCGGGCAGGGCTCGGCTGAGCCGGGCAGGGGCTCGGCTGAGCCGGGCAGGGGCTCGGCTCAGTGGGCGAAGTGGCGTGCCCCGGTGAGGTACAACGTGATCCCCGCCTTGGTGGCCGCGGCCGTCACCTCGTCGTCGCGCACCGAACCGCCGGGATGCACGATCGCCTCGACCCCGGCGGCGGCCAGGGTCTCCAGTCCGTCCGGGAACGGGAAGAACGCGTCGGAGGCGCCGACCGCGCCGCGGACCCGGTCGCCACCTCTCTCGACGGCCAGCCGGGCCGCGTCGACCCGGTTGACCTGTCCCATCCCGACGCCGATGGTGGCGCCGCCGGAGACGATGACGATCGCGTTGGACTTGACCGCGCGGCAGGCACGCCACGCGAAGACCAGGTCGGTCAGGGTGGCCGGGTCGGCGGGCTCACCGGTGGCCAGGGTCCAGTTGTTCGGGTTGTCACCGTGCGCGTCGAGCTGGTCGCGCTGCTGGATGAGCAGCCCGCCGCTGATCGGACGCAATTCGTGCCCACCCGCCAGAGGTTCGGAAGCCACCAGCACCCGGATGTTCTTCTTGCGGGTCAGTATCTCGACGGCCCCGGGCTCGTAGGCCGGCGCAACGATCACCTCGGTGAAGATCGTGCTGACGTATTCGGCCATTTCGACGCTGACTTCGGTGTTGGCCGCGATCACGCCGCCGAAGGCGCTCAGCGGGTCGCATTCGTGGGCTTTGCGGTGCGCGTCGGCGACCGAGACGTCGGAGATTGCGATGCCGCAGGGGTTGGCGTGCTTGATGATCGCGACGCAGGTCTGCTCGTGGTCGAAGGCGGCGCGCCAGGCCGCGTCCGCATCGGTGAAGTTGTTGTAGGACATATCTTTTCCGTGCAGCTGCTCGGCCTGCGCCAGACCCGGCCAGGCGGCGGGATCGGCGTAGAGCGCGGCCTGCTGGTGCGGGTTCTCGCCGTAACGCAGGGTCGCCTGGCGGCGCCAGTTGCGGGCGAAGAAATGCGGAAACTGCTGCGGCGGGTCGTCGGGCGCCAAGGTCTCCTGCATCCACGTGGCGACGGCGATGTCGTATTCGGCGGTGTGCTGAAACGCCAGCGACGCCAGCTTTTTGCGCTCGGCGAGGGTAAAACCGCCGTTGCGCACCGCGGCCAGCACCCCGTCGTAGCCGCGCGGGTCGACCACCACAGCGACGCTCGGGTGATTCTTGGCTGCCGCGCGCACCATGGAGGGTCCGCCGATGTCGATCTGCTCGACGCACTCATCGACGCCGGCGCCGGATTCGACGGTCTGGGTGAACGGGTAGAGGTTGACGACGACGAGTTCGAAGGCCTTGACTCCGAGCTCTTCCAGGGCCGCCTCGTGTGCTGGTTTGCGGAGGTCGGCCAACAGCCCGGCATGCACCTTGGGGTGCAGGGTCTTCACGCGGCCGTCGAGCACCTCGGGGAAGCCGGTCAGCTCCTCGACCCGGGTCACCGGGATCGCTTTATCGGCAATGGTCTTCGCCGTCGAGCCGGTGGAGACGATCTCCACACCGGCCGCCGCGAGCCCCTGCGCCAGCTCGACCAGCCCGGTCTTGTCGTACACGCTGATCAATGCGCGGCGGATCGGCTTCTTGTCGATGCTCATGCTGTGTTCATCCCCAGAGTCGCCTTTCGCTCGATCACCGTCACGCCGCCGGTTGCCATGGCGGCCACCACTTTCACCAGCAGTTGCCGTTCCACAACCTTGATGCGTTCATGCAAGGAGTCCTCGTCGTCGCCGTCGAGCACCTCGACGGGCTGCTGGGCCAGTATCGGTCCGGTGTCGACACCGGCGTCCACCAGGTGCACCGTACAGCCGGTGACTTTCACCCCGTAGGCCAGCGCGTCGCGCACGCCGTGCGCGCCCGGGAAGGCCGGCAACAGCGCCGGATGGGTATTGACGGTGCGCCCCATGAAGCGCGAAAGGAATTGCGGGCCAAGGATTCTCATGAATCCGGCGGATACCACCAGGTCAGGCTGATGTGCGGCGGTGGCCGCGGTGATGGCGGCGTCCCAGGCGTCGCGCCCCGGATGGTCGCCGACGCTGACTTTGTAGGCCGGGATGGCTGCCCGCGCGGCGATCTCGGTGGCCCGGCAGTCGCGATCCACGCCGACGGCCACCACCCGCGCCGGGTAGTCGCCGACGGCCGCCTCGATCAGGGAGTTCAGCAGTGAACCTGTCCCGGACGCCAGGACCACCAGCCGCGCCGGTGCACTTGGGGGCACACGGAGCGGTTCCTGCACACGCGGAAGCCTAGTGGTGCGACGATGCCCGGCGCGCGGCAGACCCGGCCGGAAGCCCGTCAATCCTGCCGCTCACCGCCCGGACCTTCGTCGGGCTCCGGCGCGCCACCCAACGCCTCTTCTTCAGGGACTTCAGGGGCATCTGGGACGTCCGAGGCCTCACTGGGCTCGATGTCGTCGTCGAAGACCCCCAGTACGGGTTCTTCGGCTTCCACGGGCACCGGTTTCGCTCGACGTCGCCGGGGTCGGCGCCGAATCCCGCCGGCCATCACCACTGTGACGGCACCGACGACCGTGAACCAGAACAGCACACCCAGGAACAGCGCGCTCTTGTCGACGCCGACATCCCCGAAGTTTCCCAGCCTGCCGCCACCGCCGTAGCCGAGCAGCGTCATCGCCGACGCACCCACGACCCCGGCCACCAGCAGCTTGGCCATCGCGGCGAACAACGGCAGCGCGCGCCGGGCGCACTGCTGCCCTACCGCGACACCCGACGCCGCCCCGACGATCAGCAGTGCCACCCACACCGGGCCCAGCGGCGGCGTCGGCGCCGCGGCCAGGATTGGCAACGCCGGCACATCGCCACCGAACACCGTGAACGAACTGAACGTCGCGAACCCGATGTGCGCGCTCGATCCCACCGCGACCGCCGACGCACCGACGATGACGTTGGGCGTGTACAGCACCGACAGCACGGTCAGGTTGAACTGCCCCCAGATGGACTCGGTGATGCCGTACAGGTCCTGCATCGTCGCCCAGTGCACAACCAGCGACCCGGCCGTCACCATCCCCGACAGACCCAACAATGCCAATACCCCGGCGGTGGCCGCGCGTAGCGAGTCGCCCAGCCAGTTGGGCAGCGGGGAGGTGGCCAGGGCGCGTCGGCCCACCCGCGACCACACCCCGATCGCGGCGCCGACCGCGTGCACCACCAGCACGCTCGTGAAAGCCCGTAGGGCGCTGGGTGTCTGCAACTCGGTCAGCACCGACGACGCATCGTGTATCACGGCCAGTGCGATCGCCGTCATCAACAACGGCCCGCCCAGCGACGACGCGATGACCCAGCGCACCACAAGCCACGACGAGTACGCAGACGTGGCCCGCGCCGTGGCGCGCGCGGTGGCCCACACCATCAGCAGGACGGGTAGCAGCGGCATGACGCCGAGCTCCCGGCCGCCAATTGATACCGGCACCTGGTGGATGCCGAGCCACATGCTTGCGATGGCGCCCAATGCGCCGGTCATGTCGCTGTTGGCGATCAGCAGTTCCAGCAGCGTGACAGCCGCGATGATGACCAGCGCCACCACGGCGGGCGCGAACGCCACCCGAACGAGGTCACGCGCCTGCCGAGCACCCGCGGACTGGTTGTCCTCGCTTCTTGCCGACACCCTGTTCACTCTTCGCGCACGAGCCTTACCAGGCGCGAGAGCGCTCGTTTAGACCGGCGCCGAGCCAGGCGACGACTGCTGGCCTTGACCGTAGGACTGCTGCCCCTCGGGGGGCTGTGAGTAATTGACCGGCGCCTGGCCCCCCTGGGATCCAGAACCGGCGCTGACCGGCGGCGGCGGGCTGAAGCTCGGGAACCCGGTGGGCGGGGTGTGCGTCGGGCCCTGCTGCGGTTGCTGGGGGGGCGACTGCGCCGGCTGCTGGGCGGGGAACCCGCCGGACTGCGGGTTGGGGCTCGACGCGTAACCGCCGCCGTATTGCGAGCCGTAGCCGGCGGGGTTCTGCGCGGGCTGCTGTGCACCCGGCTGACCGTAGTAGCCACCCGGTTGGCCGCCGTACTGGCCGTACTGGCCGTACTGTCCGTACCCACCGAACGGGTCGTACTTAGGCCGCGGGGTGGGGGCGGTGATCACGCCCGCGTCCAGCAGCAGCGCGGCAACCGCGGCCACCGCCTCGAAGACGATCAGCACCAGGACGATCCACAGCGCCCAACCGGTCGAGTACGAGTTCGGCTTGTTGAACGTCGCGGAGATGACCAGCAAGACGGCCAGCACCGAGAGCACCGCGAAGATCGTCACGTAGCTCTTGGCTTTGGGAAGCAGGCTCACCCCGGCGAGCAGTGCGGCCAGCACCGCTACTACTACCGCCAATGCGAATTCGTTGAACAGCTCACTGCCGGAGCCGCCGAGATCGTTGCCGTAGGTGAAGACCGGGCCGAAGCTGAAGAAGTAGGCGAGCAGACCCAGCGCCGCTACCGCGATGGTCAGGTAGACCCCCAGCTTGCTCTCACCCGGCTCGGTCTGCGCCGGCGCCGGCGTGTTCGGAGTGCCGTAGGACCCCGGCGGCTGCGATTGCTGATATCCGGGAGTACCGGGTGAGTAGGTCATGACTCCTCCTGTTGCTTCCGGTGGCCGCATTGCGTGGGGCAGCGCCGGCCGTGCGACGCCATTCGACCAACCACGCTAGCGCACCTTCCAGAACAAAGGCCGCGCACCGCTCGGGGCCACCCCGCGCCGCCCGGGCGGCATGACAGCGGGGCCGCTCGCGCGCAAAAGTAGAACACGTTCTAAATTGAGGCATGGACTACGGACTCGTGCTGTTCACCAGCGACCGCGGCATCTCCCCGGCCGCGGCCGCCAAGCTTGCCGACGACCACGGTTTCCAGACGTTTTACGTCCCCGAACACACTCACATCCCGATCAAGCGCGAGGCGGCGCACCCGACCACAGGCGACGCCTCACTGCCTGACGACCGTTATATGCGCACCCTCGATCCGTGGGTGAGTCTGGGCGCGGCGTGCGCGGTGACGTCGCGCGTCCGGCTGTCCACCGCGGTGGCGCTGCCCGTCGAGCACGACCCGATCACCCTGGCGAAAAGTATCGCGACGCTGGACCACCTGTCCGGCGGACGGGTCAGCCTCGGCGTCGGATTCGGCTGGAACACCGACGAACTCGCCGACCACAACGTGCCGGCCGGGCGGCGTCGCACCATGCTGCGCGAGTACCTAGAGGCGATGCGGGCGCTGTGGACGCAGGAGGAAGCGGAATACGACGGCGAGTTCGTCAAGTTCGGGCCCAGCTGGGCCTGGCCAAAGCCCGTGCAGTCCCACATTCCCGTGCTGGTCGGCGCGGCGGGCACGGAGAAGAATTTCAAGTGGATCGCGCGCAGCGCCGACGGCTGGATCACCACTCCCCGCGACTTCGACATCGACGAGCCGGTCAAGTTGTTACAGGACACCTGGGCCGCTGCCGGGCGTGACGGCGCGCCCCAGATCGTGGCGCTGGACTTCAAACCCGACGCCGACAAGCTGGCGCGCTGGGCCGAGCTCGGCGTGACCGAAGTGCTGTTCGGCATGCCCGACAGCGACAAAGACAAGGTGGCCGCGTACGTAGAACGGTTGGCCGGCAAGCTGGCCAGCTTCGTCTAGGGCGAGCAGCGGTTGCCGTAGTCGAAGGAGCGCACCTGCACCGCGGTGCCCAGCGGGTCCTCGTCGGTGAGGCGGGCGATCAGTCCCTCGTCCTCGGTGGTCGCGATGAAGCGGCTGGCGTCAGAGTCCAACCGTCCGATGATGATTCCGGTGCGGCGTCCGTTGTCCCGGCGCACGGTGTAGGTCTCGATGGTGCCGGGACCGTCGGGATGTTCGGTCACCGGCACGGTAGGTCCGCCGTCGACCTGCGCCTGCAACTGTGCGCTGCGGTTGGGTCGCCACGGCGCGGGCTCGGTCGAGTACACGCCGACCGAATACTTGCTCAGGATGCCGCCGTTGGCTCCGACGAGGCCGAATTCCCCAGGCGCACTGCGCATGCGGGCGACGGTCTCGGCGACGGCGTGCATCGAGTAGTTGTTGCCGGCCCCGCCGAAGAACGGCAGTCCGCCGGTGAGGGTGAGACCACGCGGATCATCGGGCGCGATCGACAGTCCGTCGCAGATGTTGAACACCGGCACCGGGAAGCAGCTGTACAGGTCGAAGGTGGCGATGTCATCGGCGCTGATACCGGCCACGTCCAGCGCCTCGCGCGCGGCCAGCACGGCCGACGGCGCATGCCCGAGGTCGGGACGTTCGAGCAAGTCCTGCTCTTGCAGGTCGGCGTGGCCGCGCAGGTACACCCACTTCTCGTCCGGCACGCCCAGCCGGCGCGCCGTGGCCACCGACATCAGCAACGCCGCCGCGCCCTGGTTCACTTGATCGCGGGCGACCATCAATCGCGGGTACGGGTCCGAGATCATCCGGTTGCGCCCGGTAACGGTGATCAGCTCGTCGACGGTCCGTTCGACCGGGGCGGCGGCGAACGGGTTGTTTGCGGCGACCTTGCTGAACGGCGCGAACAGCTCGCCCATGCGGCGCAGATACTCGGCCGGCCCCAGCCCGGTTCCAGAGCGGCGCGCATTCTCCAGCAACGCGTACTGGGTCGGCGCGTCGATCAGACCGTGGATCACGGTGTTTCGCGACACCAGGTAGTCGATGCCCTGGCCGCGGTCTTCGAGGTCGCCCTCGATGGTCTCGGTGAAGTCGGGTTTGTCGGTGGCCTGGGCGAAATGGCGCAGCGTCGACGTCGCATCGGAGCCGAAGATCAGCGCCACCTCCGATCTGCCCGCCGCGATCTCGCCGGCCAGCTCGGTGATCAGTTTCTGCGGCCCCTGGCCGCCGACGATCTCCAGGATTGCCCGGCCAGGCTCGGCGCCGATCCGTTTGGCGACCGACCGCGGGTAATTGTTGGAGCGTCCCAGCGGCGCGTTGGCAACCGGCCCGGAGATCTCGAACTGCCGCAGCGCCGCGATCGTGTCGATGGCACCCGCCACCCCGACACCGGCGCTGTCGTCAAGCGCGGCCTGGGCGGCGGCGGCCGCCAACTCGACCGGTGACATGGCCCGGTAGCCCGGATCAGTGATGCGCTCGGCGGCCTGTCCGACACCGACGACGACGGGCGTCCGCGGATCCAATTTCATAGCTCAACTATCTACCGCAGCCGCAGGTTCAGTTTGCAGGCGGGGTGAAGTTGGGATCGGTAGGCGCTACTGCGGCAATACCGTTCTGCCGTCCGGTGACCCGCGGGAGGTCGCCGCACGGTTGGAGGTCGGAGATGTCCCACGTGATCGCGGTGCCGGAGTTAATCAGCGCGGCGGCGTCGAGTCTGGCGAACGTCGGTGCGGCGGTCAGTGCGGCCAATGCGGCGGCGGCATCACCCACGTCCGCATTGCTGGCGGCGGGCGCCGATGAGGTATCCGCCGCGATCGCGACGATGTTCACCACCTACGGCCAGACCTACCAGTCGCTCAGTGCTCGCATCGCCGGCTTCCACCAGCAGTTCGTTCAGCTGTTGACCACCGGCGCCAATTCCTACGCCACCGCCGAAGCCACTAACGCCGATTCACTGCTGGCCGCGATCAACGACCCGTTCGAACGGTTCCTTGGCCGCCCGCTGATCGGCGACGGTGCCGATGGCGTCGACGGAACCGGCTCCAATGGGCAGAACGGCGGCCTGCTGTGGGGCAACGGCGGTGCCGGCGGCTCCGGTGGCGCCGGCCAGAACGGCGGGTTCGGCGGCGACGGTGGGTTGCTGTTCGGCGACGGTGGCCGGGGTGGCACCGGCGGAGCCGCCAACGGAGCCGGCCTCGTCGGCGTGGGTGGCGCAGGCGGTAACGCCGTCGGTCTGTTCGGCAATGGCGGCGCCGGCGGGGTCGGCGGGGCCAGCCTGAATGGCGTCGCCGGTGACGGCGGATGGGGCGGCAGTGGCGGGTTCCTGTGGGGCAACGGCGGGGCCGGGGGCGCCGGAGGAAACGGCTTCGTTGCCGGCTGGGGCGGCTACGGCGGCGACGGTCTCGGCCTGCTCTATGGCCTGGGCGGCGTCGGCGGAGCCGGCGGCGACTCGCTGGCGTTCGGCAATGGCATCGCCGGTGTCGGCGGGACCGGCGGCAGCGGCAACATTTTGTTCAACCTGATCTCGACCGGCGCAGACGGCGGTACCGGAGGGGCGGCGGTCGGCAACGCCAACATCGGCGGCCAGGGCGGCCAGGGCGGCAGCGGCGCCGGCCAGCTGTTCGGTTTCGGCGGCAACGGCGGGACCGGCGGGGCGAACCTCTCCGGTGGTCACGGCGGGCCGGGCGGCTACGGCGGCGACGGCGGGGCGTTCTTCGGCATCGGCGGCGCGGGCGGCGATGGTGGCAGCGCGGCGGCCAACGGGACGGGCGGGGTCGGCGGGCTGGGTGGCCTCGGCGGCATCCTGTTCGGTCTCGGCGGCCACGGCGGCAATGGATTCGGCGCGGCCAACCTTGCCGTCGGCGGCAACGGTGCGCAGGGCGGCTACGGCGGGTACTTCTTCGGCATCGGGGGCGACGGCGGCAACGGCGGCATCGGGGCCATCCCCGGCATCGGTGCCCCCGGCGGCTTCGGTGCGTACTTCCTGGTCGGCCCGAACGGCAAGCCTGGGGTCACGCCCGGATAGCCCCCGCGAGCAGACGCAGAATTGCCCTATTTCGGGACGAAATGGGCAATTCTGCGTCTGCTCGCGCTAGAGCGCTACAGGGTCTTGAGGATCTCCCGGGCCAGCGCGGCCGTCTCGGACGGCGTCTTGCCGACCTTCACGCCCGCCGCCTCCAACGCATCCTTCTTGGCGGCCGCGGTGCCTGATGACCCGGACACGATCGCGCCCGCGTGGCCCATCGTCTTGCCTTCCGGCGCGGTGAATCCCGCCACGTAGCCCACGACCGGCTTGGTCACATTCGCCTTGATGAAATCGGCCGCCCGCTCCTCGGCGTCACCACCGATCTCGCCGATCATCACGATCAGCTTGGTGTCGGGGTCCTTCTCGAACGCCTCGATGGCGTCGATGTGGGTGGTGCCGATCACCGGGTCGCCGCCGATGCCGATCGAAGTGGTGAACCCGAAATCGCGCAGCTCGTACATCATCTGGTAGGTCAGCGTGCCGGACTTGGACACCAGACCCACCGGTCCGGGACCGCTGATGTTGGCCGGGGTGATGCCGACCAACGACTGACCGGGGCTGATGATGCCGGGGCAGTTGGGCCCGATGATCCGGGTAAGCGGACCCTTCGCTCCCCCTTTTTCTAAGTTGTAGGCCCACGCATAAGCGCTGTCCTGCACCGGGATTCCCTCGGTGATGACCACCAGCAGCGGAATCTCGGCGTCGATGGCTTCGATGATCGCGTCCTTGGCGAACACCGGCGGCACGAAGATGATCGAGACGTCGGCGCCGGTCTTCTCGATGGCCTCCACGACGCTGCCGAACACCGGCAACTCGACGGGCTCCCCGTCGGCATTCTTGTGCGCGACGGTGGTGCCGGCCTTACGTGCGTTGACGCCGCCGACGATCTTGGTGCCGGCCGCCAGCATTCGGGCGGTGTGCTTGGTGGCCTCGGCGCCGGTGATGCCTTGGACGACGACCTTGTTGTCCGCGGTCAGGAAGATAGCCATGTTCGTTCAGTCCCTTTCCTAGTGCCGACCCGCTGCGCCTGGCTTCGCCGCCCTTGCGATCGCCACGTCAGGCGCTCGCCAGCTCGGCCGCTTTGTCGGCGGCGTCGTCCATCGTCGCGACCAGGGTCACCAGCGGGTGGTTGGCCTCGGCCAGGATGCGCCGGCCCTCCTCGACGTTGTTGCCGTCGAGGCGCACCACCAACGGCTTATTCGCTTCGTCGCCCAGGATCTCAAGAGCCTTGACGATGCCGGTGGCCACCGCGTCGCACGAGGTGATGCCGCCGAAGACGTTGACGAACACGCTCTTCACCTGCTCGTCGCCCAGCACCACGTCCAGACCCGCGGCCATCACCTCGGCCGACGCGCCACCGCCGATGTCGAGGAAGTTGGCCGGCTTCACGCCGCCGTGCTTCTCGCCCGCGTAGGCGACGACGTCCAGCGTCGACATGACCAGGCCGGCACCGTTACCGATGATTCCGACCTGCCCGTCAAGCTTGACGTAGTTGAGGTCGTGTTCCTTGGCCTTGAGCTCCAGCGGGTCGGTGGCCGCCCGGTCCTCGAACTCGACGTGGCCGGGCTGGCGGAAGTCGGCGTTCGCGTCCAGGGTGACCTTGCCGTCCAGCGCCAGAATCCGGCCTGGGTCGCCTTCACCGCGTGAAGGAGTGCGCACCAGCGGGTTGACCTCGACCAGCGTGGCGTCCTCGCCGACGAAAACACCCCACAGCTTCTCGATGGTCACCGCGGCGGAGTCCAGCACCTCTTCGGGCAGGTGGCCCTGCTCGGCGATGGAACGCGCGAACGCCCGGTCAACCCCCTTGACCGCGTTCACCGGGACTTTGGCCAGCCGATCCGGCTTGGTCGCGGCCACCTCCTCGATCTCCATGCCGCCTTCCACCGAGCACATGGCCAGGTAGGTGCGGTTGGCGCGGTCGAGCAGGAAAGAGAGGTAGTACTCCTCGGCGATGTCGCTGGCCTCGGCGACCAACAACTTCTTGACGATGTGGCCCTTGATGTCCAAGCCGAGAATGTTCTTGGCGTGCTCGTAGGCCTCGTCGGGTGTCGCGGCGTACTTCACGCCGCCTGCCTTGCCGCGTCCACCGGTCTTGACCTGGGCCTTCACCATGACGGGTGCGCCGACTTCCTCCGCGATGGCTTTCGCGCCTTCAGCGGTGTCGGTCACCCGGCCCTGCGTGCCGGGTACGCCGTGTTTGGCGAACAGTTCTTTGGCTTGGTACTCGAACAGATCCATGGGGCGTCACTGCCTTTGCTCGGCTTGTTTACTAGGCCAATTAGGGTGGCGGTGCCGGATTCGGCAACTCGCACGGAGGAACTGTATCGACACCCCGATCGACCTCTGTCGTCGCATCCCATCGCTGTGGTGCACGTCACCCGACGGAACGGCACGCGATGACGTGACCCAAGTCACAAAAGCGGCCGCATTTTGCACTGAGGTTGCCAGCCCCATACCTTTGCGGATACCTTCTCAAGGTCCAGATAACGTTATGGTCACGATACGAGGACATTTCAGCTTGTCCCAGCACCGAATTACCCGCTCTACCAGCGTGGCTACCACGCGCGCGCACCGGGATCGCTGGTTAGCGCATCACCGCAACGAAGTCACCGAGATCATTCCGCTGGACGGCTTCGACGAGTTCGACGACCTCGAGTTGTCCGACCTCGACGAGCTGGACTTCGGCGAGTCCGAGTTCAATCTCGACGAGCAGCTGCTGCAGGCCCCGGAGCTCGACGACCTCAACGACGTCGATGAGTTGATCCCGCTGTGGCTGTCCGCCCCGGTCACCGAAGTGCTGCCGCGGGTGGTCATCGAGCCTGAATCCGATTCCGACACGACCGACGTCATGCCGGTGGCGCGCCGCGGTGGAAGTCACCGCAAGGAGCCCACCAGCGCCGCCAAGGGCCGCCTGCTGATCGGGGCCATGGCCGCCGGTGCGGCCGCCGCCGCGACGCACACCGCGCTCAGCCAGTCCGACACCGCCAAGATCGAGACGGTGCTGACCGCGAACGCGTCGAACATGTCGGGCGGATCCGGCAGCAGCGCGTCGCGGGGTGTTCAGGTGATCGCCGCTCAGCCCGCCAACGCCGCCTTCCACAACGAAGAACTCGCCCGAGGCAACGCCTTCGCGCAGGAGCGCGCTCAGCGCGAGGCCCGGCTGCAGCAACCGCTGTACGTCATGCCGACCAAAGGCATCTTCACTTCCAACTTCGGCTACCGCTGGGGCGTGCTGCACGCCGGCATCGACCTGGCCAACTCGATCGGCACGCCGATCTACGCGGTGTCGGACGGGGTCGTCATCGACGCTGGTCCGACCGCGGGCTACGGCATGTGGGTCAAGCTGCGCCACGCAGACGGCACTGTCACGCTCTACGGCCACGTCAACAGCACACTGGTCAGCGTCGGCGAACGCGTGATGGCGGGCGACCAGATCGCGACCATGGGCAATCGGGGCTTCTCCACCGGACCACACCTGCATTTCGAGGTGCTACTGGGCGGCAGCGAGCGGATCGACCCGGTGCCGTGGCTAGCCAAGCGAGGACTGTCCGTCGGCAACTACGCCGGCTGACCGGTGACCGCGCCCAGCGATCCCGGTCCGCGCGAGAACCCGCCCGAGCCCGGCGAATCACCGGGCGAACCCCGCACCCGCATCATCCGGCGTGCGCCGACGGCGCCGTTGCCGCCGATCCCCGATTCCGCGCAACCCACGCAAATCATCCGGCGCGCACCATCTTTGGCGTCCGGCCGGATGCCGTCGCTGCCCACGGTGCTGCCGTCGGAGACGAGGGCCCGTACCGCGGTGGCGGCCAGCGCGGTGAGCATCGTCAGCGGCTGGGCGACGTCGGTGGTGGCCACCGACCTGATCGCCGGCTGGTGGCAGACGGACCGATTGTTCTGCATCGCAGTCGGATTCCTCGCGCTGGTCTTCGCGGCCACCACCGTCTCGGGTGTCATCCTGCTGTTGCTGCGCCGCCCGGTCGGGCGCTACCTGCTGCTGGCCGGGGCGGTGGTGGCGCTGCTGACCTACCTCGGCGTGTTCATCGCGGGCGCGCGGGTGGCATGGCTGGTGCACCTGCTGCCGCTGTTGCCCGTCGCGAGCGGCGTGCTGGTGATGCTGAACGAAACCAAGCGCTGGGTCGAATAGGACTGCGCCGCTTAGTGGTCAGAGCTTGCTGATCGGCGCGTGGTTGTGCATCAGCTTCACCCGACCGGCGCTGCCGAAGTCGATCAACGACATCGCCGATTCACCGACACCGGACACCTCCTCGACGCGGCCCAGTCCGTACTTGTCATGGGTGACCCGGTCACCGGGCTCCAGCACGATCAGCGGGCGCTTGGCGGCTCCCGAACGCGTGGGCGCCGCGCGCGGGGTGCCGAACCGTCCGGCGCCGCTCACCGGCGCGCTGAAGGACGGCTTGGGCGCCGTCCGGCGCCAGTCGATGAGCTCCTGCGGAATCTCGCGCAGGAACCGGGATTCGGGGTTCAGCATGGGCTGACCCCACGATGAGCGGACGATGGCCCGGCTGACGTACAACCGCTGCCGGGCCCGGGTGATCCCGACGTAGGCCAATCGCCGTTCCTCGGAGAGTTCGACCGGGTCGTCGAGGGCCCGCATGTGCGGGAACATGCCGTCCTCCCAACCGGTCACGAAGACCACAGGGAACTCCAGCCCCTTGGCGGTGTGCAAAGTCATCAGCGTCACCAGACCCGAGCCGTGCTCCGGGATCTCGTCGGTGTCGGCTACCAGCGACACCCGTTCCAGAAATGCCGCCAGCACCCCGGTGTCGGGCACGTCCTCGTTGTCGGCGCCGGTCTCGGCCGCGAGGGCCTCCGCGTTCGCCCGGTCAATGCTGAATTCATGTGCGACGCTGACGAGTTCGTTGAGGTTGTCCAGGCGCGCCAGCTCCTGCGGGTCGGTGGAGGATTCCAATTCCCTGCGGTAGCCGGTGCGTTCCAGCACCGCTTCGACCAGTTCGCCGAGATCGTCGTCAAGGTGCCCGCGCAGCTCGTCCAGCAACTCGACGAAGCCGGCAATCGCCTTCTCGGCCCGGGTGTTGAGCATCGGGACCTTACCCTCGGCCGCGGCCTGCAAGGCGTCGGCGAAGCTGGCTCCGGTGTTCTCGGCGTACACCGCCACACACGCCTCGGCCCGATCGCCGATGCCGCGGCGCGGCGTATTGAGGATGCGCCGCATGCTGACCGCGTCGCCCGGATTGTCCAGCACGCGCAGGTAAGCGACGATGTCGCGGATCTCCTTGCGCTCGTAAAAGCGCACTCCTCCAACAACTTTGTAGGGAATGCCGGCGCGGATGAAGACCTCTTCCAACGAGCGCGACGAGTTGTTGGTGCGGTAGAAAACCGCGACATCGTTGTAAGTGATCTCACCACGATCGGCCAGCGCGTCGATCTCCTCGGCCACGAACCTGGCCTCGTCGTGTTCGTTGTCGGCGACGTAGCCGACGATCAGCTCGCCCTCGCCGGCATCGGTCCACAACCGCTTCTCCCGGCGTCCGGAGTTGCGGGCGATCACCGAGTTGGCTGCCGACAGGATGTTCTGCGTCGAGCGGTAATTCTGTTCCAGCAGAATTGTTCTGGCGTCCGGGTAGTCGCGCTCGAAGTCTTCGATGTTGCGGATGGTGGCGCCGCGGAATGCATAGATCGACTGGTCGGCGTCGCCGACCACGCACAGTTCCGCGGGCGGGACGTTATCGGAGTCGGGCGCCCCGGCCTCGCTCGACGGTCCGACCAGCTCCCGCACCAGCATGTACTGCGCATGGTTGGTGTCCTGATACTCGTCGACCAGCACGTGCCGGAACCGGCGCCGGTAGTACTGCGCGATGTCCGGGAAGGTCTGCAGCACCGCCACCGTCTCCCCGATGAGGTCGTCGAAGTCGAGTGCGTTGGCCGCCCGCAGCCGGCGCTGATATTCGCCGTAGACGGAGGCGACGGTGCGCGCCAGATCATCGGATTCGTCCGTCAGGTCGGACACCGCCTGGTGCGGGTCGATCAGTTCGTTTTTCAGGTTGGAGATCGCGTTGGCCAGCAGTCGCGGCGAGTACCGCTTGATGTCCAGGCCCATGTCGCGGCCGATCATCTGCAGCAGGCGCCGGGAGTCGTCGGCGTCATAGATCGAGAAGTTGGAGTTCAGCCCCTCGATCAGGGACGCCTGGTTACGCAGGATCCGCACGCACGAAGAGTGAAACGTCGACACCCACATGTACCGCGCCCGGGGACCGACCAGGTTCACCACGCGTTCCCGCATCTCGGCGGCCGCCTTGTTGGTGAAGGTGATGGCCAGGATCTGGCCCACCCCGACCCCGCGTTCGGCGATCAGGTAGGCGATGCGCCGGGTCAGCACCGCCGTCTTACCCGAACCCGCGCCGGCGACGATCAGCAGCGGCGAACCCTCATGCACCACCGCCTGGCGCTGTTGCGGGTTGAGGCCCGCGAGCAGTTCATCTACCGCGGATGGATGGGAGGACTCGGCTTCGGTCGCGTGCACACTCATGTCGTTCCAAACTTACCGCCGCCCGCCGACAACCGGACCGCCCACCGCCGCAACGCAATCTCGCCACTTTTTTGCACACGTACGCCGTCGGGTGGCACACTCGACTCGTGCTCAACAGGCAGCGCCGATTTTTCTACGGGTACCCGCCAGCGGTGCCCGTGGTCTAGCTGCCTTCGCAGAGCCCCGTGGTCCGCTTCCGGATTCGGGGCTCGTTTCTTGTGTGAGGCCGAAACCCGGATGAGACCAGACCCCCCACCTCACGAGAACGCGGAGATAGCAGAGATGAACACCATCGATACCGAACAGCTCGGCATTGACGAATTGCGCCAGGAGATCGACCGTCTCGACGCCGAGATCCTGGCGGCGGTCAAGCGGCGCGCGGAAGTATCCCAGGCGATCGGCAAGGTCCGGATGGCCTCCGGGGGAACCCGCCTGGTGCACAGCCGTGAGATGAAGGTGATCGAGCGCTACAGCGAGCTCGGTCCCGACGGCAAAGATCTGGCGATGCTGTTATTGCGTCTGGGCCGAGGACGACTCGGCCACTAAACGGTTACTGTTGCCGTTACATTCAGCCACGACCAGCTTTGCTGGGGTAAATTTCGCCGGAAATGGTGACGGCAGTAACAGCTGGGGTTTCGCCGCTGCGCCGGTTGATGTTTCTGTTGACCGCAGCGTTGCTGGCCCTGCTGGGTGGCCTGTTCAATAGCTCGGGGACCTCGTCGGCTTGGTCGCGGCAGGGTCAGCCGATCGAATACTTGATGGTCCCGTCGGCGGCCATGCACCGACAGATCAAAGTCGAATTTCAGGCCGGCGGCCCCCATGCAGTGTATTTGCTCGACGGGATGATGGCCCGTGACGACTTCAACGGCTGGGACATTCATCTGCCGGTATTCGACTGGTTCGCGCCGAGCGGTCTGTCGGTGGTGATGCCGACCGGTGGAATGGCGAGTTTCTACTCCGATTGGTATCGACCGGCCGTCGGCAACGGCGGCACGTGGACCTACAAGTGGGACACGTTCCTGGCCCAGGAGCTGCCCCAGTGGTTGGCGACCAACAAGGCGGTCAGCGCGTCGGGCAACGCGGTGGTGGGTGCATCGATGGCGGGTTCGGCGTCCCTGATCCTGGCGGCCAAGCACCCGCAGAACTTCGTCTACGCGGCCTCGATGTCGGGGTTTCTCAACCTGTCCGCCGGTAACTGGCCCTCGCTGGTCAGCGCCGCGCAACTGGGTTCCGGCGGCTTCCGCTCCGAGGCCATGTGGGGCCCGCGCGGCGACCCGGCGTGGGCCGGCAACGACCCCACGGTCAACGTGGCGATGCTGGTGGCCAACAACACCCGCATCTGGGTCTACACCGGCAACGGCGGCAAATCGGATCCCGATACCAAGCTGGATGCCAGCCTGCTGGAAAGCGCTACGCGCATCAGCAACAAGGTCTTCCAGGCCCGGTACCAGGCCGCCGGTGGGCGCAATGGTGTATTCAACTTCCCGGCCAACGGCACGCACACCTGGTCGTATTGGGGCGAGCAGTTGCAGGCGATGCTGCCGGACCTGCAGCAGGTGCTGGGCGCCAGGCCGTCGTCCTAACCCACTCGCGCCGAGACTGAAGAATCGCAGCGCAAGTGCGAGTAGAGACCTGCAGGATTTCAGCCTCGATGCATGCCAGCGAGGCTCGGGCGCTGACCCCTGCGCCGTCCCGGCACTAGGGTCGAATCATGACCTCCGAGACATCAGATATCACCGCCACCCCGGCGTGGGACGTGCTGCGCCGGCACCATGACCAGATCGGAGAAACCCACCTGCGGCAGCTCTTCGCCGACGATCCGGATCGCGGCCGCGAGCTCACCCTGACCGTCGGTGACCTCTACATCGACTACAGCAAGCACCGCATCACCCGTGAGACGGTGCGTCTGCTGATCGACCTGGCGCGGGCGGCCAAGCTGGAAGAGCACCGCGACCAGATGTTTGCCGGCGCACACATCAACAGCTCCGAGGACCGCGCGGTGCTGCACACCGCGCTGCGGCTGCCGCGCGACGCCGACCTGATCGTCGACGGCCAGAACGTGGTGCGCGACGTGCACGAGGTGCTGGACGCGATGGGCGATTTCACGGACAAGCTGCGCAGCGGCGATTGGAAGGGCGCCACCGGGGAACGAATCAAGACCGTCGTCAACATCGGCATCGGTGGCTCGGACTTGGGCCCGGTGATGGTGTACCAGGCGTTGCGCCACTACGCCGACGCGGGCATCTCGGCCCGCTTCGTTTCCAACGTGGATCCGGCTGACCTCGTCGCGACGCTTGCCGACTTAGAGCCCGCCACAACGCTTTTCATCGTCGCCTCCAAGACGTTCTCCACGCTCGAGACCCTGACGAACGCGACGGCCGCGCGCCGCTGGCTCACCGATGCGCTCGGTGACGCCGCGGTCGCGAAGCACTTCGTCGCGGTCTCCACCAACAAGCGACTGGTCGACGAGTTCGGCATCAACACCGACAACATGTTCGGGTTCTGGGATTGGGTCGGCGGCCGCTACTCGGTGGACTCGGCGATCGGGCTGTCCGTGATGGCCGTCATCGGCCGGAAAGCGTTCGCCGACTTCCTGTCCGGATTCCACATCGTCGACGAGCACTTCAGGACGGCGCCCCTGGACTCCAATGCGCCTGCGCTGCTTGGACTTATCGGTCTGTGGTACTCGAATTTCTTTGACGCACAGTCGCGTGCGGTGCTGCCGTACTCCAATGATCTGGCCCGGTTCGCCGCCTACCTGCAGCAATTGACCATGGAGTCCAACGGCAAGTCGACCCGCGCCGACGGCACACCGGTGACCACCGACACCGGTGAAATCTACTGGGGCGAACCGGGAACCAACGGCCAGCACGCTTTCTACCAATTGCTGCACCAGGGCACTCGTCTGGTGCCGGCCGACTTCATCGCGTTCAGCCAGCCGCTCGACGACCTGCCCACCGCCGAAGGCACCGGCAGCATGCACGACCTGTTGATGAGCAACTTCTTCGCCCAGACCCAGGTGCTGGCGTTCGGTAAGACCGCCGAGGAGATCGCCGATGAAGGCACCCCCGCCGACGTGGTGCCGCACAAGGTGATGCCCGGGAACCGGCCCACCACCTCGATTCTGGCGACCCGGCTGACACCGTCGGTGCTGGGACAGTTGGTGGCGCTCTACGAGCATCAGGTGTTCACCGAGGGTGTGATCTGGGGCATCGACTCGTTCGACCAGTGGGGCGTGGAGTTGGGCAAGACGCAAGCAAAGGCGCTGCTGCCGGTCATCACCAGCGACGGTGCGCCAGAGAAGCAGTCGGACAGCTCGACCGACGCGCTCGTGCGCCGCTACCGATCCGAGCGCGGCCGCGCGAGTTAGTTCGCGCGGCTTTATCGCGCGGCTCTATCGCGCGGCTTTATCGCACGAGCAGACGTGAAAGCTCCTCGTTTCGGCCCGAAACGGGAGCTTTCACGTCTGCTCGCCAATCAAAGTCGTTCGGAGTCCGACCGCCTATCCTTTGTCTGTGCCCGTTCGCGTCAGTGGTCGGCGGAGCCGCGCATGAAAGCCATCGCGGCATGCCCGACGTGTGCCACTGAAGTTCTCGAAGGTGCCCGTTTCTGCCACGGCTGCGGCTCGCCGGTGCGAGATGCCGATACCCGCGCCGAGTACAAGCAGGTCACCGTGCTGTTTGCCGACGTGGTTCATTCGATGGACATTGCGGTGCTGGTGGGTGCGGAGCGGCTGCGTGAGATCATGGCCGATCTCGTCGCGCGCTGCGCCGCAGTGGTCAGGCGATACGGAGGCACGGTCGACAAGTTCACCGGCGACGGGATCATGGCGGTGTTCGGCGCTCCGGTGGCACTGGAGGACCATGCGGTTCGCGCTTGCCTGGCCGCACTGGAGCTCCAGCGCGAGGCGGTCAAATTGGCCCCGGAGATCCAGCACCGCGATGCCGTGGATCTAAGACTTCGAGTCGGACTGAATTCGGGGCAGGTCGTCGCCGGTGAAATCGGTTCGGGTGGATTGGGTTACACCGCCGTCGGTGAGCAGGTGGGGATGGCGCAGCGGATGGAATCGGTCGCGCCGGCGGGCGGGGTAATGCTCAGCGAGGCAACGGCAAGACTGGTTGAGCACGCGGCAGTGCTGGGCGAGCCGGAACTCGTCCGCATCAAGGGGAATGATCAACCGGTATCTGCTCGTAGATTGTTGGGGTTGACGGAACGGCATCAGACAGCGGAGCCGGCCAAGCCGAATCTCGTTGGCCGACGGGACGAGATGTCAGCAGGCGAGGAACTGCTGGAACACGCTGTCGGCGGCAGCGGCGCAGTGGCAGTTCTGGTGGGCTCCGCCGGAATTGGCAAGAGCCGTCTAGTGCATGAAATATGTGCGGTGGCAGTTGCCCGAGGTGTCGAAATTGTCAGCGCGTTCTGCGAATCACACACCACCCAGATGCCGTTCCATCTCGTGGCCCGCCTGTTACGGGCGGAGGCACATTTGTCGGGTCTCGATGCCGAAGCGGACCGCGCTCGGCTACGCGACCGCTACGCCGATGCCGATCCGGAAGACCTTGCCTTACTTCAAGATTTGCTCGGCATCCGGGATTCCTCCACTAACCTGCCCGATATTGCCCCTGATGCGCGTCGTCGGCGTTTGACCGCACTGGTGAATGCCGCCTCCCGCGCGCGCCGGAACACGGTGGCCTGGGTCATCGAGGACGCGCACTGGATCGACGAAGCCAGCGAATCGATGCTGGGTGAACTTCTCACGGTCATCCCGCAGACGCCCACGTTAGTGCTGATCACCTGTCGTCCTGAGTACCGTGGCGAGCTCGCATATCTCCCCGGGTCCCAGACGATTAGCCTTGCGCCACTGAGTGATACGGAGTCCTCTACGCTGCTCGGTGAGCTGCTCGGATGCGACCCAACGGTTGCCGAGCTGACCAACACCATCGGAGCACGGGCGGCGGGCAACCCGTTCTTCGCCGAAGAAATGGTCCGGGACTTGGACGAACGCGGCGTGCTCTGCGGCGAGCCGGGGGCCTACACGTGTCGCGCGGATGTCGGTGACGTCAGTGTGCCCGCCACCCTACAAGCCGTGATCGCGGCCCGCATCGACCGGCTCGACCCAGGGGCGAAGCGGGCCTTACGCGCCGCGGCCGTAATCGGCTCACGCTTCCGCGCCGATCTATTGGCCTCGCTGGACGTCGATGCGGTCCCGCGCAGTTTGCTCGACGCCGAGTTGGTCGAACGGGTTGAGTCGGGGACGTCCGACGAATACGCGTTCCGTCACCCGATGATCCATACCGTCGCGTACGAATCGCAGCTCAAATCCGACCGTGCCGGCATGCACCGGCGGCTGGCCGCCGCGGTCGAGAGAAGGATGTCCGGATTGATCGGCGAGAGCTCCGCATTGATCGCCGAGCATCTTGAGGCCGCCGGGGACCTGCGCGAAGCCTATGGCTGGCACCTACATGCCGGCGAGTGGGCAACCACTCGCGATAAGGCCGCGGCGTGTCGCAGCTGGGAACGCGCGCGCCGGATTGCCGATGCTGTGCCGGATGACGCCCCGTACCATATCTCGATGCGCATCGTCCCACGTAAATTGCTTTGCGCCAACGGATTTCGCGCCCACCTTGAGATCGAGCCTTACTTCGCGGAACTGCGGGAATTGTGCTCGGCCGCCGGGGACAAGGCGTCCCTGGTTGTCGGCATGGCGGGGCTGATCATGGAGCACTTCGTCTACGGCCGGGTACACACGGCATCCCGCCTAGCCTCCGAACACATGGCGATGATCGAATCGATAGGCGATCCGACGCTCACGATCGGGCTTTCGCTGGGAGCGATCGCCACCAAGATCCAGTCCGCGGAGATGCGCCTGGTGCTGGCCTGGTCGCAGAACGTCGTCGAACTGGCCCAAGGCGATCCCGCCCGCGGAAACGCCATTGTCGGTTCGCCGTTGGCGGTGGCACTGGCGACGCGCGGCACCGCTCGATGGGCGCTGGGCCACAGCGGTTGGCGAAAAGATTTGGAGGACAGCGTTGCAACGTCGCGCGGAACCGAACCGTGGTCGCACGCCATGGTCGTCACGTACAAGTACCTCGGGGCGATACCCAACGGAGTCCTGCTGGCCGACGACCTTGCCCTGCAGGAGATCGGCGAGGCGCTACGCAACGCGGAGCGCTCAAGTGACGACCGGGCACTGGGCCTGGCCAGGCTGACCGACGGCATTGCATTGGTGCATCGGGATTCCATGCAAGACCGGCAGCGCGGCCTCGATGTGTTGCGGGATGTCTGCGAGATGTGCGAGCACGACCAGTACTACCCCTCGGACCGCCCCGTCGCCAATGTCTGGGCGGCATGGGAACTCGCGAGGCGCGGTGATCGCGAATCCGCCCTACCGCGGTTGCGTGCGGCCGTCGACGAAATGTTCGGCGCCGGCCAGTTCGGGCACTGTGGCGCGGCTACCAGTGCGTTGGTGCAGACGCTGTCGGCCCGCGGCACGGACGGTGCCATCGCCGAAGCCGTCGAGGCGATCGAGAGATTGGCGGCCGCGCCGGGCGACCAGGGTTTGGTATCGCGGGAGATCCACCTGGTGCGGATGCGTGCGCTGGTCGCCCAGGCGCGTGGTGATGTGTCTGAGTACATCGATCTTCGGGATCGCTACCGCGATATGGCGACGGCGCTGGGTTTTCAAGGGCATATCGCTTGGGCCGCGGCCATGCCATGACGCGCGAGCTAGTTTGCGCGAGCAGACGTGAAAGCTCCTCCCGACTCGGCGTGTCGGGAGCTTTCACGTCTGCTCGCGCAACCTAAGCGAAGCGCTTCGTCAACGGCGGCGGCAGCACCCGCATCAGCTGCACCAGCGGCGCCCATGGCCACCACGGCACCGCGGCGCGACCGGGCTCGCGCTCGATGGCGTCGACGAGCGCCTTGACGCCGGTCTCGTTGTCCACCATCAGCATTGTGCTGTTCGACTTGGCGGTCATCTCCGACTCGATGTAGCCGGGCTCGATCACTGTCACCTTGACCGGGCCTTTGGCGTACTCGGCCCGCAACGACTCGCCCAGCGAACTCAGGCCGGCCTTGCTGGCCGCATAGGCCGCCTTGACCCCCGGCACCCCCTTGTTGCCCAGCACCGACGAGATCAGCACCAGATGCCCGGACCCGCTCTTGTTGAACATCTCCAGCGCGGTCTCGATCTGCACCAGCGCGGCGATCAGATTGGTCTCCAGGGTCGCCTTGTTCGCCCAGAGCTTGCCCGACCCCAGTTTGGCGCCCTTGCCGATGCCCGCGTTGACGATGACGCGGTCGATGCCGCCGAGCTCGTCGCTCAGCTCGGCGAACACCTTCGGCACCTGGTCGTGGTCATTGACGTCCAGCGCTGCGACCGCGATCTTGATGTTCGGATTCTGTTGTGAGAGTTCGGCTTTGAGTTCGTCCAAACGGTCGGTGCGACGGGCGCACAACGCCAGGTCGCGCCCCTTGGCGGCGAAGGCGCGGGCCATTCCGGCACCCAGCCCGGAACTGGCTCCGGTGATCAGGATTTTCTGGCGAGTCACCCAGGCAGCATATCGGCTACTTGAGTAGCCGGGACATGCGCCGGTCGGCCAGGACCTTGCCGCCGGTCTGGCAAGTCGGGCAGTACTGAAAAGACTTGTCGGCGAACGAGACTTCCCGCACCGTGTCCCCGCAGACCGGGCAGGGCAACCCGGTTCGGGCATGCACCCGCAGCCCGGAGCGCTTCTCCCCCTTCAGCGTGGCCGCACCCTGACCGACCGATCGACTCACCGCGTCGGTGAGAACGGAGATCATGGCGTCGTGCAGCGTGGTGAGTTGCTCGTCGGTCAGCTTTGCGGCGGTGGCGAACGGCGAGAGCCGGGCTACGTGCAGGATCTCGTCGCTGTAGGCGTTGCCGATGCCCGCGATTACCTTCTGGTCGGTGATGACGGTCTTGATCCGCCCGGTGTTGCCGGCCAGCACGCGGGCCAGGTCGTCGGGACCCAGTTCCAGCGCGTCGGGCCCCAGCGTGGCGATCTGGGGTACCTGCTGAGGGTCGGTGACCAACCAAACTGCCAACCGCTTCTGGGTCCCGGCCTCGGTGAGGTCGAAGCCAGGCGCCTCCCCCGGCGTCCCGAGATGCACGCGCAGGGCGATGGGCCCCTTGCCCGGTCGCAGCGGCGCTGCGGCCAACTTGTCCGACCAGCGCAACCAGCCCGCACGCGAGAGGTGAGTGATCAGCCAGAGCCCGCCGGCCTGCAGACCGAGGTACTTCCCCCAGCGTCCGGCCTCCGCCACGGTCTGGCCGTGCAGGGCGTTGAGCGGTGGATCGAAGGTCTTGAGCACCGACAGCGCGGCGACATCGACGCGGCCGACCGTCAAACCGACGGCATGTCGGCGCAGATGGTCGGCCAGCGCTTCGATCTCGGGGAGTTCAGGCACCTGTCCAGTTTGCCGGTTGCGGCGCCCAAGTGTCAGGCCCCTTCGGCAGCACCCTCAGCCGGAGCAGCAGCAGCGCCCAGTTGTTCACCGCCGCCGAGGAAACCGCCCTGACCGCCACCGCGGGAGTAGAAGCTTCCTTCGCCGCTGGCGAACTGGTCGGTCGGGGCCGGCGCACTGTGGCCGAGCAACGCACCGTTCTCGCTGGCCTCGCCGCCCAGCCAACCGCTGTGCACGGCGATACCGCCGCCGTTCTCGGCCTGACTGTTGCCCTCGCCCGCTGCGCCGGGACTGGCGACGGCGGCCGCGGGGGCGGCACTGCTGCTGAGCCCGTTGGCGCCACCCTGACCGAACACGAGCGGGCTAACGCCGGCGAGGTCACCCGTGTTTTCACCGACCCCGTCCAGGGGACCGACGATTGCCGCACCAGGTAGGGCGGAGACCTGCGGGACGTCACTGCCCGCGCCGACTCCTGCGTAGCGCAGACCGGGCAGCAACCCAGCCGCCCCGGCGCTACCGCCACCGCTGGCCACGACACCGCTCGCACCGCCGGCGGAGGCAGCGCTGACGCCCGACGCCGCGCCGGCGCCGTTCCCGATCTGAACAAGGGTGCCGCTCTGCGTGCGCGCCAGCACCTGCTCACCACCGGCCGCGGCCGGCGTCGAGCCGCCGGCCGATGAGCCGCCCACAGCCATTCCGGGCAGTGCTGCCGCCGGTGCGTTGATAGCGGCCGCGGCGTCCCCCATAGGGGTCGAGTTGCGGGCTTCCGCGGAGTCGTACTGGTTCGCGCCGGCGGTCATCAGCTGGACGAACTGCTCGTGGAACGCCACGGCCTGTGAGCTGAGCATCTGGTAGGCCTGCGCGTGCGCGCCGAACAACGCCGCGATGCCAGCCGAGACCTCATCGGCACCCGCCGGCAGCACACCGGACGTCGGGAACGCCGCCGCCGAGTTCGCCGCACTCAGCGTCGAGGCGATTCCGGCCAGGTCATTGGCGGCGGCCGCGACGTACTCGGGCGCTGCATTCACCCACGACATGCACAAACCTCCGAGCACTGCGACAGTCCCGCGGTCGCGCGCGTGATCCAAGGCACAATCGGCACGTGTCAAATGCTAGCGTGCCGGAGCGGGTGGTCCGTGCAGTTCTTCTAAGAAAGAGTTGAGAGCTGGGCAAACGCTCGGAAAAAAATTGCCCGACCCGTCAACGCGAGGTCAAAAAGCCGCTCGGAGCAGGTAAGTGTCCATGATCCAGCCGTGCCGAGCCCGGGCCTGTGACCGCAGCGCCGCGATGCGCTGGCCCATCTCGCCGACCGTGCCCGCGACCAGGAGTTCGTCCGGAGTTCCGAGGTAGGCGCCCCACCAGATCAGGGTGTCCGGCGGGCAGGACTGGAACGAGCAATCCGCGTCGAGCATGACCACCGCGGTCCCGGACAGCCCACAGGCGCGAAGCTGGCGGCCGGTGGTGACCAGCACGGGCGCACCGATCTCGTTGAGCGGAATCCGGTGCCGCGCGGTCAGAGCCTGGATTGCGGTGATGCCGGGAATGACGTCGTAGCTGATTTCCAGCTCGGCCGCCACCGCCTCGAGGATGCGCAACGTGCTGTCGTAGAGCGACGGATCGCCCCAGGCCAGGAAGGCCCCGACGCCGCCCGGCGCCAGTTCGGCGGAGATGGCCCCCGCCCACATCCTGGCCCGCGCCGCATGCCAGTCCGAGACGGCCCGGCGGTAGTCGCCGTCGGCCGCGCGCGGCGGATCGGGCAACTCGACGAATCGGTACCCCGGTTCGCGGATGAAGCGCTCGCAGATCTGCCGGCGCAGCGCGACCAGGTCGCGCTTGGCGTCGCCCTTGTCCATCGCGAAGAACACCTGGGTGTCGTTGAGGGCGTTGATGGCCTGGATGGTCACGTAGTCGGGGTCTCCGGCACCGATACCGATGACGTGGATGTGCCGACTCATGCGGTCAACCTAATCGAGATCAGAAATGCCCTATGCGGAACCGCCGGTACCGGATACCATGAGTATTGAGTGTGATCTTCCTTACGCCTGAAAGGGACATCAGCGATGACTACAGCGGTTCGACCCAGTGGTCCGAGTCGTGAAGAGTTCTCCGAGCGCCTGCTCAGGGGTTCGATCAAGAAGTCCTACGAGCCCGTCGTCGATATCGATTGGGACGCCCCCCTCGACCCCGACAAGTTCTTCCTGCCGCCGAGGCTGGTGTCGCTCTATGGCACACCGATGTGGGACGAGATGACCCGCGAGCAGCAGATCGAGTTGTCCCGCCAGGAGCTGGTCAACACCCTGTCGGCTGGAATTTGGTTCGAGAACATGCTCAACCAGTCGTTGTTGCGGACCATCCTGCACGAGGATCCGACCAGCAGGTCCACGCATTACAAGCTGACCGAACTCGGTGACGAGACCCGGCACATGGTGATGTTCGGCAAGGCGATCGAGCGCATCGGCGCAAAGCCGGTACAGCCGAAGCGGTTTCACCGCTGGGTCATCAATGCACTGCCGTTGGCGTTCCAGCGCGGATCGATGCTGTGGGTGGCGGCGCTGATCGGCGAGGAGATATTCGACTCGCTGCAGCGGCAGATGATGGACGACCCGGAATTGCAACCAATCATCCAGCGGCTCATGCGGATTCACGTCACCGAGGAAGCCCGCCACATCCAGTTCGCACGCGACGGTGCCCGCAAGCGGGTCGCCGAAATGCCCCGGTTCAACCGCTGGTTCATGGCCAACATCAACGGACTCGGCGGATACTTCTTCAACTACCTGTTCAGCAACCCCGTCCCCTACGCCCGTACCGGGCTGGACGCCGCGCGGGCGCGACGGATCGCACGCGCCAGTGCCCATCGCCGGGAGGTGCAGGTTGCCGGATTCGCGCCGCTGGCCGCGTTTCTCACCGAGGTGGGGCTGATGGGCCCGATCGCCCGGCGCGGCTGGAAGCGCAGCAGGTTTCTGTGACGACGGCGCATCCGCTGCTCGTCGTCGGCGCCGGAGCCGACGCCCACGGTGTCCGATCGGCGCTGCGGGCCGCCGGGGTCAGCGACGTCGCCGTGCTCGAAAAGCAATTACTCCGTTCGGTTTTCGACGATACAACGGGAACGTGGGCGCTGCACACGGCTGACGGCGACATCGAGCGGGCACACGTCGTGGTCGCCGCGCATCCACCGGCGGATCTGCCGTGGACCCCGAAGTTGTCCGGCGACAACGAGTTCCGGGGTGAGGCTTTTCATGCCGCCGTATGGGACCCGCACTTTCACGCGGCCGGCAAGCGGGTTGCGGTCATCGGCACCGATTCGTTCGCGGGTCATCACCTCGGCCGCCTGGTCTCCGCCGCTGCCTCGGTGACCGTCTTTCCCCATGCGCCGCGGCGGGTCGTCACGGAGCTGCAATACTGGCCGGCCCGCGCCAAGAGTCGGTTGCGCAGGCGTGGCTCGCAACGGCCGGGCCCGCAGTTCGGTGCGACGATCCGGGCCATCACCGCGACCGGCATCCGCACCGTCGACGGCGTGGAACAGCCGGTGGACGCGATCATCTACGGCACCGGATTCGCACTCGGCGCGGACCGCGCCCTGGTCGGTAGCCGGGGACTGACGCTGCGGGATGTGTGGGCCGACGGCATGGAGCCCTTCTTTGGCGTGGCGGTTCGCGGATTCCCCAACTATTTCTTCGTCTCCGGCCCCGACCGGGCGGCGCAAGCGCGCTATATCGCCGCGTGTGTCGCGCTGATGGAGCGCACGGGCAGTGTCCGCATCGAGGTGCGCCGCAGCAGTCAGCAGGTGTTCAACGAGCGTGCCCAGCTCGGCCCCGCCGCTCCCCCGCCGGTGTCGTCCGCGTTCGACCTGTCATCCAGCGCGCCGGACTACGAGGACACCTACGACGGCACCGCCACCCTCGAGATCGGCGGTACCCGCCAACCCGTGCACGTGCGCCTGATCGGTCATCTGGACCCGCTCGACGGCAATTACCACTGGCAGGGGACCATTTTTGACACCCTGCCGGAGGAGTCGGTGAAGCGTTCGCGCACCGCCACCCTGTCGGTGGGCGACCGCAGCGCGCCGGCTCGCATCGTCGAGCAGACCCCGTGGGGAACCCACTCGGTCGCCGGCGTGGGTGAGCCGCCGTATGCGGTGAGCGAGCGCTGACCGCTCCGCGAGCCACCGCTCAAATCGCTGCATCGACCCCACTGGACTGCCATTAGGCTGGAGTAAGTCCCCAACAAAGGTTGACCGCGCACGCCGAATGGGTATTCGCTGGTATCTCTGCGGCGGTCAAAGGGGGTATAGCGCGTCGACGTTCCACTTTCCCTGACCGGGCAGGTGGGCTGAGGATGGACTCTTACACGACGAAGGCGGCGACACTGACGCGAGGGCAAGAGGCAGAAGTTCGAGGAGCGGGAGATGAAACCGGACGACACGATGACGCTGGTACATCGATGAGCGCGGTCGCCAAATCCTCTAGTTCGCTGGTCCTGGCGTCGCGAACCGAGCAATCGCTGGTGGTCCTCACCGCCGAGGGCGTGCTTGACGCCGGCAACTCGGCGGAGCTCCGGGACAGCATCACCAAGGCCACCCTCGACGTGCCCACCGCCGTCATCGTCGACGTCAGCGCACTGGAAGTCCCCGACGAAGCCGCCTGGTCGCTGTTCGTCAGCGCCCGCTGGCAACTGGACACCCGGCCCGATGTCCCGATCGTGCTCGTCTCGGCAAACCGCGCGGCCCGCGACGCTATCGCCCGCAGCGGGGTCACCGACTTCATGCCGGTGTTCCCCACCGAGAAGGGCGCGATGAAGGCCATCGCCAAGCTTGGGCGTCGCAAACTGCAGCACGCGCAGACCAAGCTTGCGGCCAACGTGACCAGCCTGCGCGAATCCCGCCAACTGGTCCGCGAATGGCTGACCACCTGGTCGAAACCGGGCCTGATCCCGGCGGCATTGGTGGTGGTCAACGTCTTCATCGAGAACGTGCTCGAACACACCGGCAGCGATCCGGTGATGCGAATCGAGTGCGAAGGCCAGACGGCGACCATCGCGGTCTCCGATGGGAGCAGCGCCCCGGCGGTGCGGTTGGACTCTCCCGCAAAAGGTATCGACGTGTCCGGCCTTGCGATCGTCGAGGCGCTGTCCCGCGCCTGGGGCAGCACCCCGACCTCGTCGGGCAAGACGGTCTGGGCGGTTATCGGCCCCGAGAACCAGCTGTAACGTGTACCCGTGCGGTTCAGCTACGCCGAATCACTGACCGATCCGGCCTTCTATATTCCCCTGGCCAAAGCGGCCGAGGCAGCGGGCTATCACAGCATGACGATCGCCGACAGCATCGCCTATCCCTTCGAGTCCGACGCGAAGTATCCCTATACGCCCGACGGGAACCGCGAGTTTCTGGACGGCAAGGAGATCGTCGAAACCTTCGTTCTCACAGCGGCATTGAGTGCCGTGACGAGCACGCTGCGGTTCAACTTCTTCGTACTCAAGTTGCCGGTGCGGCATCCGGCGCTCACGGCCAAGCAGCTCGGTTCCCTGGCCGCGCTGAACGGCAACCGGGTGGGTTTCGGTGTGGGGACCAGCCCGTGGCCGGAGGACTACGAATTGATGGGGCTGCCATTCGCCAAGCGCGGCAAGCGAATGGACGAATGCATCGAGATCGTCCGCGGGCTCACCACCGGCGACTACTTCGAATTCCACGGTGAGTTCTACGACATCCCCAAGACCAAGATGAGCCCCGCACCGACGCAACCGATTCCGATCCTCGTCGGTGGGCACGCCGACGCCGCACTGCGCCGGGCGGCGCGCCTGGACGGCTGGATGCACGGCGGCGGAAGCGAGCCCGACGAACTCGACCGACTCATCGCCAAGGTCAAGCGGTTTCGCGAGGAAGAAGGCAAGACCGGTCTCTTCGAGATTCACGTGATCTCGATGGACGCCTATACCGTCGACGGCATCAAGCGCTTGGAGGACAAGGGCGTCACCGATGTCATCGTCGGATTCCGGTGGCCCTACATCAAGGGGCCCGACCCGGAACCACTGCAGACCAAGATCCGCAATCTGGAGAAGTACGCCGACAAGGTCATGTCGAAAGTTTAGGCGTCACAGCGTATCCCACTTCGGTGCCCGCTTCTCGCGGTGTGCCAGGGCGGCTTCGGTTGGGTTGTTGGTGAACCCGGTGAGGATCTGGGTGCGGTTCTCCAGTTCGATGGCGTGCCGCAGACTGGGCGCATCCAGCGCCGCGTTCAGACCGATCTTGGTCTGCCAGACGCCCAGCGCATTGTTCGCCGCGATCTCGCGGGCTTTGTCCAGGGCTGTGGCCATCAGGTCATCGGCGGCGACCACCTGGTGTACGAGCTTGATGCGGTAGGCCTCGTCGGCGTCGATGATCCGGCCGGTGAGCATCAGTTCACGCGCTACCCCGGCGCCGACAATCTTGGGCAGCAGGTAGCTGGTGCCCATGTCCATCGACGAGAAGCCGGCCTTGATGAACACCGAGCCGAACCGGGCGGTCTCGGCGGCGATCCGGATATCGGAGTGCAGTGCGAAGGCCAGCCCGCCCCCGACAGCGACACCGTTGACGGCGGCGATCACCGGGATGGGCAGTTCGTAGAGCCGGACGTACAGATCGGCCAGGCGTACCTGGGCGTCGTAACTGACCTTGAAACTCGGGGTGCCGGGCCTTATTTCGGTCCAGGCCTGTCCGGTGCCGCTCAGGTCGGCGCCGGCACAGAACCCGCGCCCGGCCCCGGTCAGGATCAAGGCGCGGAATTCGCCGCGGCCGATTGCGTCAAGGGCCGTGTCCACGCCGTCGATGAGCGACCCGTCGATGGCGTTGAGGAGCTTGGGCCGGTTGAGGGTGATGCAGGCGATGTTGTCGTCGAGGGTTTTCAGTGTCACTGCGGGTTCCGGTGCCATATCCGAACGGTAGGCGACTCAGGCAATTTCCAGGCAATGGGCTTACCGTTGCCCCATGGCGCGTGCCGATGACGACAGCTGGGACCTGGCGAACAGTGTGGGAGCGACCGCGACCATGGTTGCCGCCGCGCGGTCGGCCGCCAGCCGGCGCCCGAACGCGGTTGTCCACGACCAGTACGCCGAGCCCCTGGTACGTGCGGTCGGGCTGGATGTGTTCACCCGTCTTGCCACCGGTGAACTTGACGCCGTGGACGGAGCCGGCGACCTGGGCTTCCCCAGGATGATCGACACGTTCGCGGCCCGCGCGAAGTTCTTCGACGACTATTTCGCGGAGGCCGCGGCGACCGGCCTGCAGCAGTTCGTGATCTTGGCGTCGGGACTGGATTCCCGCCCGTACCGGCTGCCCTGGCCGGCCCGCACGGTCGTGTACGAGATCGATCAACCGGAGGTGATCGAGTTCAAGACGACCACCCTGGCCAAGCTGGGCGCCAGCTGTGCCGCCGAACACCGCACCGTCGGTATCGACCTGCGGGAGGACTGGCCGGCGGCACTGTTGGCCGCGGGCTTCGACACCGAACGGCCGACCGCCTGGCTCGCCGAGGGGTTGTTGATCGGCTTCCTGCCGCAGGAAGCCGAAGTCCGGTTGCTGGACAGCATCATCGCGCTCAGTGACTCCGGCAGCCGGTTGGCCGCCGACTACGGGCAGGTGACCGGCCAGTCCGCCGACGGGCAGCGGCAGGCGCAGGCCATGTCTGAGCGGTGGCGCGAGCTCGGGCTGGACCTCGACGTGGCCAGCCTGACGTACCCCGGTGCGCACACCGACGTGGCGGCGCATTTGTGGGCCAACCGCTGGAGCACCATCACCTCGGATCTGCCGGAGCTGTTCGACGCCGCCGGGCTGGCCCCGCTGGGAGCTTTCGCGGATCAGGCTCCGGCCAATTCGATTGGGTACGTGCGGGCGGTGGCGCCGTAGTTCCCCGGACGCGGGCGCGATATTGAGCCAGCCCGCTGGACCACCATGAGAATCTATTGGCTCCCAGGGCATCGCAATCGTCACCACTCCTAGGGTCAGTGCACAAGCACATCGCCCAACCCTAGGTGCGAGATCTTCGACGCGGCGGGGTACCAGCACCGCGCGATGGTGCCGATCGAGCACTCGACAGTCAATCTTTTACACCAGTAAGGCGGCAATTACCGCCTCGGTTGCGGGTCCATCCTCGCATCGACAAACTGTCTCTCGTCGAACGACTCCACCACCGCAGTGAGGTCGCGAACACCGCTTTCGACCCTGCCCCAACTTAGTGCCGCGTCAAGGCCCGCCTGCTCACCTACGGCCTGCACGACCAGATCAAGGTCTAGGCTCCAAAGATTGGCAAGGCTGTTTGTCGCCGATACAACACACCGGGTAGAAAACATTGCGTTCCTCATTAATAGAATCCGGGCCACTGCGTTTTCCTTCTGCTCAGAAATTACCGCAATAGCCAACCAGGCCGCGTTGCCGTGTGTCGGCCTGCTCAGTTCTTCGTAGCTTATAGCGCCATCGCTGAAATACCGCTCAAGGAGTCTCGTTGCAGTTCCATGCGCTTGTTTTGGCAGATCTTTAAAGCCCTTCGAGTTCCGTGCCCTCCAGCGTTCCCAACTCTTGATCACATGAGTCGCACCGGTGTAGTGGGACGACTTGTATTCTCGAAGTGACGCAGCCATCAGGGTGTTTATGCGAAGCATTCTAACCCGATGATCAATGCTCGGCTCTGACAGAAAGATAGAACGCGATGAATGTTCGGCTGCTGCCCGTGCTATCGCAGATGAGCCCACCAAACTAGGGTAATCAACCGCTAACAACTTTGACATCGAGTCGAGACAATCGCCGGCTGATATCAAGTAGAACTTGGCAAATCTGTGAGCCGTTAACAATGGATCCTCTAGGTCCGACACCGATCCCCATCGATTATCAATGTCCGAGATTGAATGGCCTGGTTCTCGGTAGAGGTGCGTCCAATTGGCAGCGGCGAGCGCAGATTGAGCGGCCAAGGCGGATACGTACCTAACCGCTTCGACCTATCCCGCGACCGTGGCGTTCGCTTCATCCTTCATGCGGTGGACCGTATCTTTTCACCGTAGGGTTCAGGCGTGGACATCGTCGGACCACTCGTCGGGGCGGTCGGTAACGCGGTTGCGGGCAAGGTTGTGAAGCGTCCCAGCAAGCGCATCACCGTCAATTCGGATCGCGACACGTTCGGAATGTCGGGCAGGCCCCACTCAGTGTTCGTCCCCGTGAAGTCGGTCGATGACCTCTCGCCGCTGCCAGATCTGGGTGGTCGCACCTCCTACAGCAAACCGTTCCAGTGGGTCGACCAGCAGAACGGGTGCGACATCTGGAGGACGACATTCCAGTTCACGGTCCATGCCCACAACGCAACGGTCGACATTGTCGGAGCAGAACCGATAGTCGAACCGGCCATTGCGCGACCCGGTATAGCTCTTGTGAGGCCACCTGCCGGAGGTCCGATGGAAATCCGCCACCTGTCGGTCAACCTGGACGAAGCGACCGCAGAACACAGAAACCTTGGCACAAGCGTTCAGGTCGGGGATCTTGGGAAACCGACCCAACCCGTCTCACTGCTCGCAGAAACATTGAAACCCGGGGAATCTGCGCTGGTACACGTCGAGGCCTACGCCCTCAATGCCACGTACAGGTGGATGCTGAATCTCCACGTGCTGGTCAACGGGAAACCGCAAACCGAAACCCTCCTGCATAACGGCGAACGCCCATTCGTGACGATGTGGGACGGTGACCCGGCGATCACCAGGAGATACCGGTTCGAGCAGTGCCAATGGGTGCAACAGCCCTAGCGGCGGTTGCCGCCAAAGCAATTCAGCCTGACATTTAACTCAAGGGCGGGATCATTTTCTGGGATGCCGCCTTTTGGATTGTCAGGCGGGTAAGTTCCTTATTGTCGCGGAGAAGGGAGCAGAGCATGGCCTCACCGATGCCCGCGCCAGGTTGGTATCCCGACCCATCAGACCCCACCAGGCAGATCTACTGGGACGGCTCAACGTGGATCAAGCCTGGCGGCGCGGGCGACTCCGACAACCGGAAAAATCCTGCGATAGCGATTGGCGTCTGCGTACTTGTGGGCATCGGGCTCGTGATGTCGATGCAGTCGGTAAGCCTGATGACCGGTTCGGGTCAGGTCTGGACGGGAGTCGCGGTAGTAGCAGGCGGCACGGCTCTTGCGTTCATACTGCGTACCGCGACGTGGGTCCGGGTGGTCTCGGCCTTGCTTTTGGCGCTCGCTCTAGCGAACGCCTTGTATATCGAGGATCAGCTTTCCAAGAAGCGAGACGAGCTGACTCACATCTTCAACAACAACCGCTAGAGCCGCCCGCGGCGACGTGCTCCAGCTACCCGCAAGTTGATTAGCTTCTCTCCTGGGTGTACTCGCGAGCATCAATTTCGTCGGTTTCGGACTGCTGTGTGTTATCGACACAGAATTGCTCGGTCTGGTTGGTCCGCGGCCACGACGCCTTCGCCGTTTCTGCCCGATCGGCGAGGGAATTGATCCAATCCCGTGGACCTTTCCAACGGTTCGGGCCGGGATTGCATGGCACGAGGTTCGTAACGACGTCACCGGGCGTGCCATTGACGGACAACGGAATCGTGTGGTCGATGTGCCACCGATCCCGAACTGGTTGCCCAGTGTACACGCAGCGGTCGGGGTCGATACCTCGACGCTTCCAGTCTGCGAGCAGCCCAGCCGGCTTAATCGCATCGGCGGGTAACCCGGTACGTGGTGTTCCTTTTCAGTGCGGCTGGCGATCGCATCTATCTCAGCCTTAACCAGGGAACGACACGATGGGACGGGGCTGAGTTCCGTCGACAACCTGAGGCATTACTGGTGGCCCGACCGAACTGGGCTCGATCTGTGCTGATGGCCGGCGCGCCCTTCCCGCCCAAGTGGAACTCAAATCCAACTCGACAATACTGTCAGCGAGCTCGGCACAGGTATGCGCTTGGCAACGTAGTTGCTCCCGAATACCTATTAGACGAAATCCCTGCGGACGCCGAGATCGAGCAGGATCTCCTCCAGATTATTGGCTGGCTCGGACAAATTCACAGAGCTGCCGACGAGGGGCTGTATGTCCCCGGCGACTCGCCAGACGTGGCCGACACGAGCAAGCACTTGACTTCATCGCTGTCCCATTGGGAGGCAGGAAAGGGAAGGGCCCTCGGCTGACCGCAGCGGAACGACGCGCCATTGATAGGCGGGCCGTCATTCTGACGATGGAGTATTTCTCGTCGCCGGCGATTTGCTATGTAGTCAAGGACGTCGGCAAGAGTCAGTTGTACGACATTCACGCAACAAAAGCAGATGCGGTCGTAAGGATCGAAGTGAAGGGCGCGACGTCAAACGGCTCAGAAATCATACTTACCAGAAACGAAGCGGAACTCCACATCAAGGATCATCCTACGAACGCGCTGGCCATCGTTCGCAACATAAATCTGCACGGTCCGACGATTCCCCCCCAGCGCAGGTGGTGGCGAGCTTTTTTCTTCATATTCCCTGGGCTGTCGAGCGCGAACGCTTAACGCCCATTGCGTACCACTACACCACGGGCCTTTAGCTTCCGGAAGCTAGAGGTGGTCAACCGAATGGTGGCGCGTCATCAAGTTTAAAGCTGCAATTTTTGCCTATTCATGCGGGATTCGACCATCGTAGGAACCTTAGTGTGCGCAGCTGTTGGGCTGAGATGGCTCATCTCTCAGTCCAGTCAGACCAGGCCCGCCGCAGCAGCAGCCAAAGAGGCGCGTGCGAAATTACGCTTATTCTGTGAGGACAGATCTTCTATGTCGATCTCCGCCAGTTGCAGATCTGCTGGCAGCTTGGTTGCGATCTCATGAAGGGTCGACGCATCGAAAAGACGCCGAAGGGCCGCGACCTGGAACCTGAGTTCACTGGTTCCGAACCAGCTTTCCTCGGTGACGAACCCGATGATTACTCTTTCCAGATCATTCTGCTCAAAAGTCGTAACAATATTGGAACCGAGACCATACAGCGATTCCTCATTATCTTCCCCCTCGCGAAACCACCAGCACACATCGACAAGGAATGGAAGGTTAAGGCCAGAATCTAATACCGAAGTCAATTGAATTGGATGAATTAGGAACGAGCTGAAAAAACCATCAATGCCTTTAAACTTTCGCCTATTTTCTTTCTTAATACGGCCATTGGCCATGCTCCGCACGATGAATAATAGTAGTTGTGCGGGGGGCAACTTTGAGGTTAAACGGGCTAAAGTGAGATTACCGTCGTTAAGCGCGGTGAAGACTTCAGCTTCAAGCCAGCGCCACAGCACCCGTTTCGGCGACGCGAAATATTCATCATTGTTTGGCCGACCTTTGACCCTGGCGATCAGAAAGTCAATAAGCTCCTCACTTCCGCCAGTCTGGCCATTTCGAAACTGCTCGCCTTTTTCGAGAGCCAACGCAGCAAGTTGCGCATCGGCGCCGTCAACGATTTCGGCGTAATTCACGACGTCGTTCTGCTCTACATCGCTTTGGATAAGTTTGTTCACCGCACTTGAGATCAAACTATCCTCGACATCATCCTCTGCAATACCTAATATGAAATAACGTTGGAAATAGAGGTCGTTAGACAAGGCCAGCGGGTGTTCTCGCATCAGAAGGCCCGGCGATCGAATGCCGGGAAAGAGGCTGCTAAGGACCGTAGTTACCAGAAGCGCATCGTCATCTCGATTGACCAGCGGGCGGATCATTTTGTGCCAATCCGCATCTGACAGGTCACTCGATTCCAAGAAGCCCAAAGATATCGTTCCAGATTGCAGAGCAGCCTTCCAAACTGGCAGTTGCTCGTAGACATCATGGTAAAAGACACGTAAAAAACTCAAGGCTATGTAATCGACTGCATCGAGCTCATGAAAACTTAGCATCCCGGCGAATGATAGTATTTGCTCCCGGAAACGTGTCTGCGCTCGCGGAGTGATCAGCGATGGCGCCAAGACGGCGACGAGTTCTGAGAGTCTTTCAGAGCCTACCGTGTCAAGTTTGATGCCATTCTGTGCAATCAAGTCGTCAATTGTTTTTGTGAACAATCGGCGTTGCACGGCTCCTGCAATTGGAGGTACTTCAAACGGATACTGAACAATTTTTTCCATAAATGCAGCCGCTTTCGCACCTAAGCCCTTTTCCTTCAACAATTCCTCGATTGTGGTTTGATCATACGCAATTAAATAGTGGACGTTGGGAAATCGGCCTAGAAGCCGAATCACTTTTAGTAAGCTGACCACTTCTTCGGAGTCCAGCCGATCGATGTCATCAGCGATTACCAGCACCTTCTGGCCAAGTTCCCTGAAGCTGCTTGCAGCCTTGTCGAATTCTATATGCCAGGGATTTTCGGCGGTCGCGATGTCGATTGCCGCCTGTGTAGCACCGGCTACCGCGTTTCCAGCGATAGGAATGGCTTTGAAGAGAGAGGTGTAAACTTTCGAATATTTTTTGGCGACCGCTTTGGCACCTGAGTATTTGTCAACCTGTTCGTCTTCGAAGACGGACGCCAGTGCCGCAACGAATTCCCTCTGCAGGGCCGAGACATCTGAGGAAGCCCAAGGTGAGAAGATTGTGACCTTCCATGTTTGGTCGAGGCGCGTTTTGATCTTGCTGATTAATGAGCTTTTACCGCTGCCCCAGGGGCCGACCAGACCAAACACAGTGCTTGATTGGCCCAATACGCAAGTATTAAGACGATCCGCGACCATAAAAACGAACTTGTCGCGCTTCAGCAGGTCCTCGTCGTCGGGGCCTAGCGGGTCGTCTGACCAAAGGGCATTCGTTTGAGGTTCTGGTTTAGGCGTTTCAGACATTGAGATAGAGCTTGAATCAACTGATCGCACTTGTCGAGGTCCGTGCGGAACAAGTCCACGTGTCACGCCCAAGTAGATGCCGTTCAACCGGAGGGCTCAGGCCAACCGTTCGCCGTTGGCACATGTCGCGGAACGTGGGATGTCGCGCTTGGGGCAGCACCGAGCCTATGCCCAACCTGCGACGCGGATCGTCCTGAGTTCTGCTATGCAGGTACGCCCGTCGTGTTTCATGCGCGTCACTGCGCCCGCGGCGAGGTGCCTTCTTTTTCCTTGGTCGGTCGCAGCCGCTCTTCGAAAGCGCTCCATGTACAGGTTGTGCACGTTCCAGAACACCTGACCGTCTCGGTTCTCCCATGTCAGCCGAACGCGCATAGCGCGAAGCCAGCTATTGCGGGCTCGGTAGTCTGCCGCTCCCACCATTCGGCGAACAACTCTCCGGTTGGCTGCCACGTCCACCCGGCCGGTTTTGACGACTTTTCAGAGAGAGCGACTGTCGGTCCGCAAGTGCTGCGAGTCGTGCGTCCAGTGCGGCACGCTGAGGGGTGCCGTCGCGATAAGCCGGCGTGCCAACTTGGCTCGTCAAATCCATCAGCTCCGTATTTATCTCGGCTCGCTCTGCCGAGTAGTCCGAAGCCGAGTCCCAGACGCGTTCGAGGAATTCATGGCCGTCGCACATCTCAAGCATTCGTTCAGATACCACTGTCTCAGTATCGGCCAAGGGAACCGAGGTGTTGCCACAACGCTGTCTGTCTTGGACCGACGCGTATCGGTACCTCGGAGACCTTCCGACACCGCCCTTCACGCGGTAGGCAGGCCGATCGCATACGCCGCAATAGATCACGCGGAGGAGTAAGCCAGACGATCGCCTAGTCGGTTCCTTCCGGTTCTCGCGGTCTGCTGTTCGGCGCCCAGGCGGTCGAACACTTCGCGTGTGACGATCGGCCTAGCTCGTACAACGGGCGTCCCGTCGTCGTTCCGGACCGGTTGCTCAGGCTCGAACATCTTCTTGCCCTTTGCTATCCCGCTGTACGCGCCCCTGAGCGTCCAACAGCGGCTCGCGCGCTAAAACGGCATAGCCGAGGAGTGTCTGACTCATTAGCGCACGTTTCAGACCTGCCGAGTGCCATCCGTGGCCCCTCGCTTCCCGCCGCTGGGCCTCTGCGAAGCGATCCTTCGGAGTGAGGACTTTGCGATCGGTTAGGTCGTGGGCGACGGATCGGAGCGGTTCAACGGCCAGGACACGTTCAATGACTTCTTGGATGACCGCGACCTGTACAGGGTCCTGTATTAACCGCCACTCTCCGGTGTCGTTGGGGGGGAGGTAACCCCACGGCGGAGGTCCGCCCCGATACTTCCTGATCTGAAGTTGTGTCGGAATGCAGAGGCGTTGCGTTCGCTGATCGCGGCCTATTCCATCTCTGCGACCGTGGCGACCAGCAAGGCGATGATGTCCCCGAATCGGTAGAGAGGTCGAAATACGATTCCGTGGCCGATACCAGCATGACCGCATGGTCCCGGCACCACCGGACTCAAGTCCGCAAGGTCAAACAACCTACGGACGATCCGGTCGGCTCGGTAGAACACCAACACGTCGAACTCATACAGACGGTTCTTCGGCCGATCGCCTAGCTGCGGTCGGTCGAAGGGGATGTGGACCCTGCTGATACGTCCAAGTCCTCGGTGATACCGACGACTTCGTACCCACGCTCCTCGCACAGCTCACGGCAGGTAGCGCGCTGGCGTTCCGGGCTGGTCGTAGCGTCGGTCACGCGAGACAATCGCACCACGATAGGCGCTCTTGGCATGTTGTAAAATTACACAATCGACTATTCGAATGTTGACATCGAGGTCTTCATAACCCGCGCTGCAGCGTATTTCACTCGCGCTCACGAGAATCAGCTTGTACGCAACGCCCGATCCCCTGCCACGACCTAGACCGGGCGAAGTCTGGCTGGCCCGCAACGACTTTGTCGCTACAAGCCGGGCACAGAACATGGTCCTCCGGCCCGCCGCGCCCTGCTTACCCCGCGCGCTTCGCCAACCACTCCGCCTGCATGGTGAACAACCCCAACAACTCCGGCGCCGGGGTGTCGGGATCGAGTTCGCAATAGCGCCGGTACATGTTGACGACGATGCGTTCGGAATCCAGCCAGGAGGCGTACTCACCGAGGTCGACGGCATCGACGGCTTCGGCCAGCGACAGGCCCTTGCGGTGGGCCTCGTCCGCCTGCTCGGTGATGTGCACGAAATAGCCACGCACAGCGCGGATTCCGTCCGGGTCGGTCACCGGCCCATGGCCGGGCACCACAATCGGCGTGTCCAAAGCGATCATCGCGTCACACGCCGCGATCCAGTTGGCGATCGGCCCAGCCCACACGATCGGCGTGCAGCCGATGAACAGCAGATCCCCGCCGAACAGGACCCCGGCGTCGGGCACGTGCACCACCGAGTCGGCCGCGGTGTGCGCGGGTCCGAGATTGAGCAAGTGGACGTGCCTGCCGCCGACGCTGAGCGTCAGCGATCGATCGAACGTCTCATCGGCATTGCGCACCGTGATGCCGCTGAAATCGAAGTGCCCGAAGCGTTCCCGGGCATACGGGGTCGCAACCGGCCCGAGGTCGTCCGTCTGGAGAGCGACCAGCCTCTCCACGCCCTGGTCGTGCGCGATCTCGTCGAAGGTGCCTTGCGCGGCAATGATCCGCACGCCGGCATCCAGCAGTTGATTGCCGTGGGTGTGGTCGCCGTTGGAGTGGGTGATCAGTGCGTCGGTGATCGGCGCGCCCTCGGTGATCGGCCGCATTGCGGTCAGCATCTCGCGGGTCAGGGCGAGGTCGAACAGGGTGTCCACCAACAACGATGCGCCGTCACCGGCCACCAGACCGGCGTTGCTCCACCCGTATCCGCCGTCGGGCAGCGTCCAGGCCCACACTCGGTCGGCGACCTCGTGCAGCCCGCGGGTGTAGGGCACCTTTGCCGGCGCTGGATTCACCCGCGCCGCGATCGGCGCCGAAACCGGTGCCGCGGCAGACGGATTGGTCCTGGGCCGCAACGGAACCGGCTCCGGCGTGGCTCGCACGGTCTGCCGAGTGGAACCCAGACCTTCCACCTGCAGTGTCACCACGTCACCGTCGCGCAACCAGCCGGGGAAGGATTCCGGCTTGATCAAATGCTCGACGAGCGTGCAGGTCGGCGCGGTGCCGGACCCGATCACATCCCCGGGTTGCAGCGGCACGCCGCGCGACATGTACGAAATGACCTCGCCGAACGTCCAGTCCATGGCGGCGGTGGACCCCGAACCGATCACGGTGTCGTTGACCAGTGCCTGCACCTGCAGGCTCAGCTTGCCGTCCCGCCGGAACGGTTCCAGCTCGTCCGCGGTGACCAGGTACGGGCCCAGGGTGACGCCGCTGTCCTTGCCCTTGGCCTGTCCGATCCGCAGCTGCCCTTCCAGCGCCTGCAGGTCTCGGGCCGACCAGTCGTTGAAGATCATGTAGCCGACGATCGCCGCCTCGGCCTGGTCGACCGTCAGGTCTTTGCCGGCGGTGCCGATCACCGCGGCGACCTCCAATTCGAAGTCCTGCCAGACACTGCCGGGCGCCATCGGGGCGTCGTCGTAGGGTCCCAACACCGTTGCGGGACAGGCGAAGTAGAACGCCGGGATGCGGTACCAGGCGTCGGCCAGGACGCGACCACCGCCGGTGGCCTCCTGGCAGTTGCGCATGTGGTCAAGGAAGCACAGCGAGTCGCGGATCGACGGTGGGCGAGGGATCGGCGCACCCAGCGTCACCGACCCGAGCGCCACCACCGCGGCCGGTGACCGCAACGCCTCCTCGCCGGCGGCACGCAGGCCGTCGGGACCCAAGCCGATCAACCCGAGCAGCGTCTGCCCCGCCGCAAGCGCATGGATCTGCTCACCGGAGAGCACCCCGACACGTTCGCCGTCCGCACCGCGATAGGTAACCCATTTCATTCGCGCACTACCTCACTTGGTTTCTTGTCCGGCCGCAGTCCGCGCCAACTCGATTGGCGCAACCGGTTGTCCGGCGTCCATTCGCTGTAGCGCACCTCGCCGACCAGAACCGGCTCGACAAACGTGACGCCTCGCGCCTCTCGCCTGGGAAGCGCTGGGTGGAAGGGTGATTCGTCGGTGTGCAGCGGTGCCAGCGTCTTCTTCAGGTTGGCCAGTTCGCGGTCGGTGAACCCGGTGCCCACCCGGCCGACGAACTCCAGCCCGTCGGGTCCGGGGATGCCCAGCAGCAGCGCGCCGATACCGCTGCTGCGTCCGCCTTCACCGACTCGCCACCCGCCGATCACCACTTCCTGGGTGTTCCAGTTCTTGTCCTTGATCCAGGACGCCGAGCGCCGGCCCGGCTGATAGCTGGAATCCCGCTTCTTGGCGACCACCCCTTCCCACCCCTGTGTGCGGGAATACTCGAGCGCGTCGGGACCGTCGCCGGGCAGCAGGTCGGGGACGATGAGTTCGCTTGCGCTGGCGAGGGTTTCCAGCAGCTTGCGCCGGTCGGAATACTTGGCTCGCAACAGCGAACGCCCGTCCAGGTAGAGCAGGTCGAAGGCCCAGAATTCGATCCGGGTCGCCCGAACCCGGTTCTGCATTTCGTTGAAGCTCGGCACGCCGGCGGAAGTAAGTGCCACCACCTCACCGTCGAGAATCACCCGATGATCGGCGAGATCGGCGGCCAGCGACTGTAATTGGGGGTATTCCTTGGTCATGTCGCGCCCGCTGCGGGACCGCAGCCGCAGCGTGCCGTGGTCCGCGTCGACCAACAGTCGGTATCCGTCCCACTTGCCCTCGAATGCCCACTGTCCCTTCTTGAGCCGCGCGACCGACCCGTGCGTGGCGAACATCGGGGTGAGCGCGTCGAAGTCGAAGACGTTCTGGTCCTTCATCCGGTGCGCCAGCCACTGGTCACCCTTGGTCTGGATCAGCGCGTACCGACCCGAGATCCGGCTGCCGTGCAGGTTGACGATGACCTCTCCTTTTTCAGGCTCGTCGCGGAACTTCTCCGCCTCGTACGTCCCCGAATCCCAGATGATCACCTTGCCGCCGCCGTACTCCCCCTTGGGAATGTTGCCCTCGAACGAGGCGTATTCCAGCGGGTGGTCTTCGGTGTGGACGGCCAGGTGGTTTACCGACGTCGTCTCGGGCAGGTTCTTCGGCACCGCCCAGGACACCAGCACACCGTCACGTTCCAGCCGGAAGTCGTAGTGCAGGCGACGCGCGTGGTGCTCCTGAATGACGAACGTATTGTTCTGTCCGGTGGTGGGTTTCGAGCGCGGGACGGGTTCGGGGGTCTTGGAGGCGTCCCGCATGTTGCGGTACTTGCTCAGCCGGTCCGGCAGCAGCACACCGGGATCCAGCGGTGCGATCAGGTCGCCGTCGCGAGCCACCCGGGCCAGCACCTCGTCGAAACGAAGCTGGCGCAACCCGCGGTCGTCTAGCTCTTCCCAGGTGCGCGGCGCTGCGACCGTCGGATGCTCGCGTCCGCGTAGCGAATACGGCGCGATGGTGGTTTTCGCACCGTTGTTCTGGCTCCAGTCCAGAAAAATCTTGCCGGCCCGCACATTCTTGGCCATCACCGAGGTGACGAGCTTGGGCATGGCCTTCTCCAGTTGCTGCGCAACACGTTTGGCCAGCACGGTGGCCCCGCGGCTACTCACTGGCTCATCGAGCGGCGCGTACAGGTGCAGCCCCTTGCTGCCGCTGGTGAGCGGGTAGGTGGTCAGGCCGATGTCAGCCATCATGTCCCGCACCGCACGCGCGACCCGCGCCAGTTGGGCCATCGATACACCCTCGCCGGGGTCCAGGTCGAACACCAACCGGGTCGCCGGTCCCGGTTTGAGGGTCTCCCCGCTGCGGGTCCACTCCGCGACGAACCGCCACTGCGGCACGTGCACCTCCAGCGCCGCCTGCTGGGCGATCCAAGCCAGCCCGTCAACGCTGTCGATGATCGGGTACGTCGTGGTGCCCGACCGGTGCGTGATGCTCGCGCGCGGCAGCCAATCGGGAGCCGAGGACGCCAACTGTTTCTCGAAGAACGCCGGCTCCTCGACGCCGTTGGGCCAGCGCTTGCGGGTGGCGGCGCGGCCCGCGATGTGCGGCACCATCACCTCGGCGATGCTGGTGTAGTAGTCGAAGATCTCCCGCTTGGTGGTCCCGGTCGCGGGATACAGCACCTTGTCGGCGTTGGTCAGCTTGACCTGCTGCACCTGTGCCGAACCCATAGTGCCAACGTAACGTGTCGGGCATGGGACAAGGCTCATGAAGGGCCTGGTGATCGGCGAGGCCCTGATCGACATCGTCAAGGGACCCAGGGGCGGTGAGCACGTTGGTGGCAGTCCGCTCAACGTTGCCGTCGGGCTGGCGCGGCTGGGCCGCGGCGTCGACTTCTTGACCCACATCGGCGACGACGCTGCCGGCCGGCGCATCGCGGATTGCCTGAAAGATGCTGGTGCTCATCTCCTTCCGACCAGCGTCACCGCGACGCGCACCCCCACCGCGGTGGCAACCATCGCGGCGGACGGCTCGGCCGACTATTCGTTCGACCTGGATTGGCGGCTCACCGGGACACCGCCGGTGCCGCCGCCGCTGTTCGTGCACACCGGCTCGATCGCGGCGGTGCGCGAACCGGGTTGCTTGGCGGTGGCCGCCCTACTGGACGCTTACCGGGTCTCCGCGACCATCACCTTCGACCCCAACGTGCGACCGTCCGTGGTCGTCGACCGCGACCAGGCGCGGGAACGCATCGACAAGCTCGTCGAGCGCAGTGACATCGTCAAGGTCAGCGACGAGGATTTGCGCTGGCTTGCCCCCGACCGGGCTCCGCAGGACACGGCCCGCAGTTGGCTGGCCTGCGGGCCGGCGCTGGTGGCGCTGACCATGGGCGAGCGCGGCGCGATCGGATTCTGCGCGGCCGGGCAGGTGCTGGTGCCCGCCCATCCGCAGCAGGTGGTGGACACCGTCGGCGCGGGCGACGCGTTCATGGTCGGGCTGCTCGACGGTCTCTGGGAACTCGGCTTGCTGGGCGGTGACCGGCGCAACGCCCTGCACCGGATCGAGCTCGGCGAGCTGACGGCGGTGCTTGAGTTGGCGACGGCGGCGTCGGCCCTGACCGTCACCCGTGCCGGCGCGGACCTACCGGATCGCGCCGCGCTCAACGCCTCAAGGGGTTATTGAGACTCGCACGGGGCATACTGACGAAATGCGCTCCATTTGGAAGGGCTCTATCGCCTTCGGGCTGGTGAACGTGCCGGTCAAGGTGTATTCGGCCACCCAGGACCACGACATCAAATTTCATCAGGTGCATGCCAAGGACAACGGCCGCATCCGGTACAAGCGGGTCTGCGAGGTGTGCGGCGAAGTCGTCGAGTACAGCGACATCGCCCGGGCCTTCGAATCCGACGACGGCCGATCGGTGGTGATCACCGACGACGACATCGCCACCTTGCCCGAGGAGCGCAGTCGCGAGATCGAGGTGCTCGAGTTCGTCCCGGCCAGCGAGGTCGACCCGATGATGTTCGACCGCAGCTACTTCCTGGAGCCTGATTCCAAATCATCCAAATCCTATGTACTACTGGCCAAGACGCTTGCCGAAACGGACCGGATGGCGATCGTGCATTTCTCGCTGCGCAACAAAACTCGGCTGGCCGCCCTGCGCGTCAAGGATTTCGGCAAGCGCGACGTAATGGTGATCCACACCTTGTTGTGGCCCGACGAGATCCGTGACCCCGACTTCCCGGTGCTGGACAAGGAAGTCGACATTAAGCCGGCCGAGCTGAAGATGGCCGGCCAGGTGGTGGAGTCGATGGCCGACGATTTCAATCCGGACCGCTACCACGACACCTACCAGGAGCAGCTGCAAGAACTGGTAGACGCGAAACTCGAAGGCGGAGAGGCTTTTACGGTCGAAGAACAGCCAACCGAGCTGGACGAGACCGAAGACGTGTCAGATCTGCTGGCCAAGTTGGAAGCCAGCGTGAAGGCCCGCTCGGGCAACGGCGGCGCCACCACCAACGCCCCGGCGAAGAAGGCGGCAGCCAAGAAAGCGCCCGCCAAGAAGTCACCGGCGAAGAAGTCCCCGGCAAAGAAATCACCGGCCAAGAAAGCCGGTTCCAAAGCGGCGTCGAAATCTTAAGAAACCTTGACCGGCACGGGGTCACCAGTGACATTCTTTGTTCATCTTCGCCCGTGTTCGGTTATCGCCTGCGTTAGCTTGTCGCTCGTGTTCGGTTAGAGGAGTTGCCGTGAAGTTCACTCGACCTGGCGTCGCCCTGAGTCTGCTCGTTGCCGTCGCCCTGGTGCTCTCGGGATGCGGCGGCAACTCCGGCAACACAGCCTCCTCGTCCGGAACCAGTAGCACGCCGGTAGTACCGGTCAACTGTGGAGGCAAGAAGAAGATCCTCGCTGCCGGCTCGACCGCGCAGAAGAACGCGATGGAGCAGTTCGTGTACGCGTTCATCCACGCCTGCCCGGGCCACACGTTGGACTACAACGCCAACGGCTCGGGGGCCGGTATGAAGGCGTTCCTCAGCAGTCAGGTGGACTTGGCGGGCTCTGACTCGCCGATGAATCCGGACAAGGGCGAACCCGACCGCGCCCGGGAGCGCTGCAGTTCGCCGGCATGGGACATCCCGGTGGTGTTCGGCCCTATTGCGGTCACGTACAACATCAACGGCATCAATTCGCTCAGCCTGGACGGGCCGACCATCGCCAAGATCTTCAACGGGGCAATCACCAAGTGGGACGACCCGGCGATCAAGGCGCTGAACAAGAGCACCAACCTGCCCCCAACTCCGATCCACGTCGTCTTCCGCGCCGACCAGTCCGGAACCACCGACAATTTCCAGAGATATCTGGACGCGGCGTCCAACGGCGCCTGGGGCAAAGGCACCGGCCAGGCGTTCAACGGCGGCGTCGGCGAGGGCGCCACCGGCAACGACGGCACATCGCAGGCGATGAAGCGCACGGACGGCTCGATCACCTACAACGAATGGTCGTTCGCCGTCGGCCACCAGCTGAACATGGCGCAAATCATCACTTCCGCGGGCCCCGAAGCGGTGTCGATCAGTGCCGAAACCGTCGGCAAGACCATCGCCGGGGCGACGTTCAAGGACGGCACCGACCCGAATGATCTGATCGTCGACACCTCATCGTTCTACCGGCCGACGCAGGCCGGTGCCTACCCGATCGTGTTGGTCACCTACGAGATCGTGTGCTCGAAGTATCCCGATACTCCGACCGGCCAGGCGGTAAAGGCGTTCATGCAAGCCACAATTGGCGACGGTCAGATCGGCCTCGACGAGTACGGGTACATTCCGTTGCCCAACAACTTCCAGTCGAAGCTGGTCCCGATCGTGAACGCCATCGGATGACCGGCAGTCACCGTCCCGGTTGAGCGGGACCCGTTGGGGGGCGGTCGGTTCCGCCGCCTGGGCCATCGGAGTCCTTCGTATCTCGGCCACCCGTACCGAATTGCGAACGGCCAGAGCCACTCTGGACAGAGGAGACGATCGCGCGGACCGGGTCGCACAGCGGTGGTACGACAGCAAACCCGGGACCGGCGTTACTCACTCGTGATTCAAAATTCACTGTGAGTGGCGCCATTTTGTTGTGTGCCCGCTCTGTGAGGATTTACCGTGTGTTAACCATCAGATTCGGCGGTGCACAGTCGGCCGGAATGTCGTCGGGTGGCGAAGGGAGCATCGACGGTGACCAACACCGGTTCGGAATCGCGGGTGGGTTCCCAGTTCGGTCCCTACCAGTTGGTGCGCCTGATCGGCCGCGGCGGGATGGGTGAGGTCTACGAAGCCGAGGACACCCGGAAGCACCGGGTGGTCGCGCTGAAGCTGATCTCGACGCAGTATTCCAACAATCCGGTGTTTCGCGCCCGCATGCAGCGAGAGGCCGACACCGCAGGCAGGCTCACCGAACCGCACATCGTGCCGATCCACGATTACGGCGAGGTCGAAGGTCACTTCTATGTGGAGATGCGGCTGATCGACGGCGTATCGCTGCGTTCGATGCTGACCCAGTTCGGCCCGCTGACCCCGGCCCGCGCCGTAGCCATCGTGCGCCAGATCGCCGCCGCCCTGGACGCCGCGCACGCCAGTGGCGTGACCCATCGCGACGTCAAGCCGGAGAACATCCTCATCGCGGCCAACGACTTCGCCTACCTGGTGGACTTCGGCATCGCCCGCGCAGCCCACGACCCCAACCTCACCCAGAGCGGTATGGCCGTCGGCACCTACAGCTATATGGCCCCGGAACGGTTCACCGGAGACGACGTCACCTACAAGGCCGACATCTACGCGTTGGCCTGTGTGCTGGGTGAATGCCTGACCGGGGCGCCGCCCTACCGCGCCGACAGCGTCGAGCGGTTGATCGCCTCCCACCTGATGGAGCCGATCCCGCGGCCCAGTGTGCTGCGGCCCGGGCGGGTGCCCGAAGCCCTGGACCAGGTGATCGCGAAGGGGATGGCCAAGAACCCGAACCAGCGCTACATGACCGCGGGCGATCTTGCCGAGGCGGCCCACGACGCACTGACCGCGCCGGAGCAGCGCCAAGAGGCCACCATCCTGCGCCAGGGCGACAACCAAACGCTGATCGCGCCCGTCGTCGATCCGAGCCTGAACACTGGTTGGACGAACTCCAACGCGTCCGCTCCGCAGCAATACTCGGCTCCTCACCAGCAGTACAGCGACCCCGCGACCATGCGCGCGCCGGTCCCCCCGATGCATACCGGCGACGAGACGATGGCCCAGCCGCTGCCGTCGAATACCGGCGGGTGGCGGCAGCGCCCGCAGCAGAACTCGGACCAGTACACGCAGGCCGCCCCCGCCGCGCCGACCGCGTGGGCCGGCAGCCAGCCTGGCGTCGCTTCCGGACCCGGCTTCGGTGGTCCGCCGTCCTATCAGCAGTCGTCGCAGCCGCATCCGCTGACCACGCCGCAGTCCACGCCCCCGCCGCGGCGCAAATCACGCAAAGGCCTGATCATCGGTGCTTTGGCCGCCGTCGTGCTGATCGTGATCGCGGCAGTCACCGGGTTCCTGATTTTCGGCGGCGAGGACAAGAAGGACTCTGGCCCCACCGTAGCGGGCGGTGCGCAGGTGCTGCCGTTCAATGGGCTCAACTTCCGCTTCGCGCCGGGCGGTGTGTCGGTCGACGGCAACGGCGTCGTCTACGTCACCAACCAGACCATGTACGGCCGGGTGGTGGCGCTGCCCGACGGGTCGTCGTCGCCAACGGTCAAGCCGTTCAACGGCCTTTACGAGCCGCAGGGCATCGCGGTGGACGGCGCCGGCAAGATCTACGTCAGCGACTTCAACAACCGGGTGGTGTCGTTGTCGGCCGGTTCGAACAACCAGGTCGTGCTGCCGTTCGATGGGCTGAACTACCCGGAGGGTGTCGCGGTTGACGCGCAGGGCAACGTGTACGTGGCCGACCGTGGCAACAACCGGGTGGTGAAGTTGGCTGCCGGCAGCAACCAGCAGACCGAGGTGCCGTTCCAGGGTCTGAAGAATCCCGACGGGGTGGCCGTCGACAGCGACGGCAACATCTACGCCACCGACACCGACAACAACCGGGTGCTCAAGCTGGACGCCGGCACGTCGAATCAGACGGTGTTGCCATTCAGCGGCATCAGCGCACCGTGGGGCATCACGGTGGACGGCGCCGGCGCCGTCTACGTCACCGAACACGACAACAACGTGGTGGCGAAATTGCCGGCTGGGGGGACCGCCTCGGTCGAGTTACCGTTCACCGGCTTGAACACCCCGTTGTCGGTAGCGGTGGACAAGAAGGGCAACGTCTACGTCGCCGACCGCGGCAACGGGCGGGTGCTGCGGCTTGCGCAGTCGTAGCTAGCGAAAGTCGGAGCTAGCGGAAGATGCCGAAGCCCTGAGCGGCGGAGGCGAAGATGTTGCGCAGCAGGCCGCGGGTCGCCACCAGCTTGATTCCGGCGGCGATCAGATTGATCAGGGCCACAATGATGATCAGGGTCAGCGCCGCGCCCCAGACGCGCAGGAAGCCGGCGTGTTCGGGGTTGGTCAGCTCGGTGTAGATCAGCAGCGGCAGCGAGGCCATGTTGCCCTCGAAGATGTCGACATTGATCGATCGGCTGTACCCAACGAGCACCAGCACCGGGGCGGTCTCGCCGATGACGCGCGCTACGGCCAGCAGCACACCGGAGACGATGCCGGGCATCGCGATCGGGAACACGATCCGCACGATCGTCTTCCATTTCGGGACACCCAACGCGTAGCTGGCTTCCCGCAATTCGTCGGGCACCAGCCGCAACATTTCCTCGGTGGAGCGAACCACCACCGGCAACATCAGCAGTACCAGCGCGAACGACACGGCCAGTGCGCTCTGCTCGAATCCGAGGGTGGCGATCCACAGGCTGAAGACGAACAGGGCGGCGACGATCGAGGGCACCCCAGCCAGCACGTCGACCATGAATGTCGTCAGCCGGGCCATGCGACTGTTGCCGTATTCGACGAGATACACCGCGGTCATCAGGCCCAGCGGCACAGCGATCAGCGCCGCCACACCGGCTTGTACCAACGACCCGTACAGCGCGTGGTAGATGCCGCCGGCGAACTCCTCAGGCAGCACGCCGCGCAACGAGTGGGTCCACCAGTCGACGTGGACGACGGCCTGCCAGCCCCGTGCGATCACCACCCACAACAGCCAGACCAACGGCACCAAAGCCACCGCGAACGAGGCGAGGAAAAACGCCGTCGCGAGCCCGTTCTTGACCCGCCGCCACGTACTAAGCGGGCGGAACACGACCGTTTTGACCGGCCGGTCGAGCGCGTCAACAGTCATCAGCGTCTCACCCGTTGACCTTTCCGCCCGCGATCGCCCGGGCGGCGGCGTTCACCATGAAGGTCAGCACGAACAGTGCGAACCCGGCCGAGATATACGCTCCCGTCGGCAGCGGCTGGCTGAATTCGGAAGCGGCCGAAGCGATTTTGGAGGCGAACGTGTAGCCGCCGTCGAACAACGACCAATTGCCCGGTTTGGCGGCCGAGCGCAGGATGATCAGCACCGCGACGGTCTCGCCCAGAGCGCGGCCCAGTCCCAGCATCGAAGCGGCCACCACGCCACTGCGGCCGAACGGCAGCACGGTCATCCGCACCACCTCCCATTTCGTCGCACCCAGCGACTGGGCCGCTTCGATCTGCATCAGCGGCGTCTGCCGGAAGACTTCTCGCGACACGGAAGTGACGATCGGCAGGATCATCACCGCCAGCACGATGCCGGCGGTGAAGATGGTTCCGCCGCCGGCCAGCGAGACGTTGCCCTTCGCAAACAGCGGGATCCAGTACAGGTTGCGGTTGAGGAACTCGGCCAGTGGCTGCAGCTTCGGAGCCAACACGAAGATCCCCCACAACCCGAAGATGATCGACGGCACCGCGGCCAGCAGGTCCACCATCGCGCCGAACGGGCGCGACATCCTGCTCGGTGCGTACTGCGTGATGAACACCGCGATGCCAACCGCGATCGGCACGGCCAGCACCAAGGCGGTGAACGAGCTCAGCACCGTCACCATGAACAAGTCCCGGATGCCGAACGCCAGCCGATCGCCAGAGGTGTCGAACTTGGGACTGGTGAAGAAATTCACGTGGTTCGCGCGCAGCGACGGGATCGCCCGGACCAACAGGAACACCGCGATCAGCACGATCGCCACCACGATGGTGGAACCGGCTGCCGAGGCGAGCAGTTTGAACAGGCGGTCGGCCCGTCGCGATGCGCGCGCGTCTACCTCCGCTAGCGCAGCTTTAGCTAGCGGGGTGGTTACCACATGAACCTCAGATCAGGAGATGGCGTTGACTGCGGTCGACAACCTCGACTTGAAGGAGTCGGGGATCGGGACATATCCGTTGTCGCCCAGACCGTTCTGACCCCCGCCGATCGTCGACTGCAGGAAAGCCTTCACGGCCGTCCCGACGTCCGCGGCCGGGTACTTCGAGCAGACGATCTCGTAGGTGGCCAGCACGATCGGGTACGAGCCCGGCTGCGTCGGCCGGTAGAACGAGAGCGTATCGAGCACCAGGTCGTTGCCTTGCCCGGAGATGGTGGCACCGGAGATGGTCTTGCCGACCGAGTCGGTGCCGATCGCCACGGGCTCTGGACCGGCCGAGGTGATGATCTTGGCCATGTTCAGCTTCTGGCCCTGGGCGAACGACCACTCGTTGTAGGTGATAGACCCTTCGGTGCTCTTGATCGCGGCGGATGTCCCGTCGTTGCCCTTGGCGCCCTCACCGACTCCACCCTTGAAAGCCTTTCCTGCGCCCTTGCCCCATGCGCCGTTGGAGGCCGCGTCGAGGTAGCGCTGGAAATTGTCGGTGGTACCCGACTCGTCGCTACGGAAGACGACGTGGATGGGCGTCGCAGGCAGGTTGGTGCCGGAGTTCAGTGCCGCGATAGCGGGATCGTTCCAGGTGGTGATGCCGCCGCTGAAGATCTTGGCCAGGGTGGGCCCGTCCAAATTCAGCGAGTCCACCCCGTAGAGGTTGTAGGTGACCGCGATGGGGCCGAAAACCACCGGCAGGTTCCAGGCGGGCGATCCTCCGCAGCGCTGCTGAGCGGTGCCTGCCTCCTCTTTGCTCAGCGGGGAGTCCGAACCGCCGAAATCGGTTTGGTTCCCGTTGAACTCGCTGATGCCGGCGCCCGACCCGTTACCGGTGTAGTTGAGGGTTTGGCCGGGGCAAGCCGATTCGAAAGCCTTGACGAACCGGGTCATCGCGTTTGCCTGGGCGGTCGAGCCGCTGGCCTTCAGCGTCTTCTTACCACCGCAATTCACGTTGGCCGCTGCCGACGAACCACCGGATGAACCCTGGCCTCCGCCGCCTGCGTTGTTGTCGCTACCACACGCCGAAAGAACCAGTGCCCCTGAAGCCAGGACCCCCAGTGCGGCGCCAAATCGGTTGAGTTTCAATTCAGTTCCTAACGGTAGTGATGAAACATACTAGCCGCCGCCCCTCCACTGCGGCCGTCAACCAGCCCCTTTCCTCGCTGCTCTGCAGCTACATTAACAACACGTAACTTGCCTTGGAAGGGGCGCAGTTTCGGCGGCTGCCGTGCACGAAGACAGCCGTGGCCGTCGTTGCACACGACTGCTGTGCCAAACTAGAACCTGTTACAGAAATCCCCCGGGACGGGCGGACGCCGCTGCTGTTTCGGCCGACAACTGAAGAGAGGCCGCAGTGATCCTCGACAGGTTCCGTCTGGACGACAAGGTCGCCGTCATAACCGGCGCCGGCCGCGGCCTCGGCGCGGCCATCGCGCTGGCTTTCGCCGAGGCGGGCGCCGATGTGGTCATCGCATCGCGCACCCAAGCTCAGCTGGACGAGGTTGCCCAGCAGGTCCAGGCCGCCGGCCGGCGCGCGCATGTCGTGGCCGCCGACCTGGCTCATCCCGAGGACACCGCGAAGCTGGCCGGCGCGGCCGTCGAGGCGTTCGGGAAGCTGGACATCGTCGTGAACAATGTCGGCGGTTCGATGCCGAACACACTGCTGACCACGTCGACCAAGGACCTCAAGGACGCGTTCACCTTCAACGTCGGCACCGCCCATGCATTGACCGTTGCCGCGGTGCCGCTGATGCTCGAACACTCCGGTGGCGGCAGCATCATCAACATCACGTCGGCGATCGGCCGATTGGCCGGACGGGGCTTCGCGGCCTACGGCACGGCCAAAGCCGCGCTGTCGCACTACACCCGGCTCACGGCACTGGACCTGTGCCCACGGATCCGGGTCAACGCGATCGCCCCGGGCTCGATCCTGACCTCAGCGTTGGACGTGGTGGCCGGCAATGACGAACTGCGCGAGCCGATGGAGCGGGCGACACCGCTGCGCCGCCTCGGCGATCCGGCCGACATCGCTGCTGCCGCAGTGTATTTGGCTTCGCCGGCCGGCGGCTTCTTGACCGGCAAGACATTGGAGGTCGACGGCGGGCTGACCTTCCCCAACTTGGAGATACCTGTTCCCGATCTATGAGGTAACGGCCCGTCGACCTGGAAGTGTGTGCGGTTGAGGGCATTTCGAGGTTGCATTGCCGGGCGTGTCGGTTTCCGTGGGGATTGTGTCCGCTACGCCATACCCGACCCATCGCGGCAGGGTGCAGACTGAAGCATCACGGCGATAGGGGAACGTCATGCCCAAACGAAGGGTGCTGATCACCGGAGCGTCCAAAGGGATCGGCCGCGCGGTGGCCGACCGGGTGGCCGCAAGCGGAAATGAACCGATCGGCCTGGCGCGGACCGCGCCCACGGATTTTCCGGGACCGTTTTATCCAGTCGACCTGGCCGACCAGGCGGGCACGGCGGCGACGTTGCAGCAAGTGCTGGCCGACGGCACGGTCGACGCGGTGGTGAACAACGTCGGGTTCGCGCGGTTCGGCCGCATCGGCTCGATCGAGCTGGACGACCTCTTCTCGACCTATGACCTCAACGTGCGCACCGCGGTGCAGGTGGTGCAAGCGGCGCTGCCGGGCATGACCGCGGGCGGATGGGGTCGAATCGTCAATGTCAGCAGCCTGACAACGCTCGGGACCCGGGAGCGCACCCCATACGCCGCGGCGAAGGCAGCGCTGGAAACCTGCACCCGCATCTGGGCCGCGGAACTTGCGGCGGCCGGCATCACCGTGAACGCTGTCGCACCAGGCCCGATCGAGACGGAGATGTACCGCGAGCGCAGCCCGGCTGGGTCCGAGCGCGAGGCCCGCCTGCTCAGCGCCATCCCGATGGGCCGGGTCGGCACGCCGGCGGAGATCGCGCACGTGACTTGCGCGTTACTGGATGAAGACGCCGGATACCTGACGGGCCAGGTGTTGCGCGTGGACGGCGGCGGCAGCATCAGCGCCGGGTAGGCGGGCGGCGGCCCGCAGCACCGTCCCGGAGCGTTTCGGATACCCTCACTTTTTTATTCGGAATCGCTTCCTCGACTGCCGAAGGCTGGTGCATTGGCGCAGGAGACCGCAACCTCGGAACGGGCGAGCTGGTACCTGCTGGGGCCCGCGTTCGTCGCCGCCATCGCCTACGTGGACCCGGGCAACGTCGCGGCCAACGTCAGCTCCGGCACCCAGTTCGGCTACCTGCTGCTGTGGGTCATCGTCGCCGCCAACGTGATGGCCGGCCTGGTGCAATACCTGTCGGCAAAACTCGGATTGGTCACCGGGCGTTCGCTTCCCGAGGCGATCGGCGAGCGCATGGGGCGATCGGCCCGGCTCGGGTACTGGGCGCAAGCCGAGATCGTCGCGATGTCCACCGACGTTGCCGAAGTGATCGGCGGGGCGGTCGCGCTGCGCATCCTGTTCGGCCTGCCGTTACCGGTCGGCGGGCTGATCACCGGTGTGATCTCGCTGCTGCTGTTGACCATCAAGGACCGCCGCGGCCAGCGCCTGTTCGAGACGGTCATCACCGGGTTGCTGCTGATCATCGCCGTCGGCTTCACCGCCAGCTTCTTCGTCGCGACACCCCCGGCCGGCGACGTGCTGGGCGGGCTGGTGCCGCGCTTCCAAGGCACCGAAAGCGTGCTGCTGGCGGCGGCCATCCTGGGCGCCACCGTGATGCCGCACGCGGTGTACCTGCATTCGGGGCTGGCCCGAGACCGGCACGGGCATCCCGCGCCCGGGCCGACCCGACGACGGCTACTGCGCATCACCCGTTGGGACGTCGGAGTGGCCATGGTGATCGCCGGCGGGGTCAACGCCGCGATGCTGCTGGTCGCCGCCTACAACATGCGCGGTCACGGGGATGTCGGTTCCATCGAGGCTGCCTACGGGGCGGTCCGCGACACCATGGGCCCGACGATCGCGGTGCTGTTCGCCGTCGGGCTGCTCGCGTCGGGGCTGGCATCCTCATCGGTAGGGGCATACGCCGGCGCCATGATCATGCAGGGGCTGTTGCACTGGTCGGTGCCGATGCTGGTGCGCCGCCTGGTCACGCTGTGCCCGGCGATCGCCCTGCTGGCACTGAACGTCGATCCCACCCGCACGCTGGTGCTCTCGCAGGTGGTGTTGTCGTTCGGCATTCCGTTCGCGGTGCTCCCGCTGATCAGGCTGACCGGCAACCATGAACTCATGGGCGCCGATACCAACCACCGGGCCACGACCATCGTTGGCTGGGGCGTCGCGGTGATGATTAGTCTGCTTAACGTGGCGCTGATCTACCTCACCGCGACGGGCTGATGCCGGTCCGCCGGCACCCCTACTTCGCATACGGCTCAAACCTGTGCGTGAACCAGATGGCGAGACGCTGTCCGGACGCCATCGACCCGCGACCGGCGGTGCTGTGCGATCACGGCTGGCTGATCAACCAGCGCGGCGTGGCCACCGTCGAGCCGTCCGCGGGCAATGAGGTGCACGGTGTGGTGTGGCAGATCTCCGACCACGACCTGACCGTCCTGGACAGCGCCGAAGGAGTGCCGGTGCGATACCGGCGCGACGAGCTGACCGTGCACACCGACACCGGTCCCGAGCCGGCTTGGGTGTACATCGACCACCGGGTGACACCCGGCCCGCCCCGCCCTGGATACCTCTCGCGGATCATCGGCGGTGCCACCCAGCACGGGCTGCCGCAACGCTGGATCGACTTTCTGCACCGCTGGGACCCCGCCCGGTGGCCGCAACCCTTGTCACCGAATGGCATTGGGCCGCGGTCCCTTTCGGAGTTGCTCGGGGAACCGGGGATGGTCGAGGCGAGCCGGCTGCGGTCCCGCTTCGGGTTTCTGGCCATTCACGGCGGTGGACTGGAACAGATGACCGACGTGATCGCCGAGCGGGCCGCCGAGGCCGTCGACGCCTCGGTATATGTGCTGCGCCACCCCGACCGATACACCCACCACCTGCCGTCTTCGCGATTCGATCCGGCCGAATCCGCGCGGCTGGCTGAGTTCCTCGAACACGTCGAGGTGGCCGTGTCGCTGCATGGGTACGGCCGGATCGGACGCGAGACGCAACTGCTGGCCGGCGGGCGGAATCGCGAGCTGGCCACGCATGTGGCTGAACATGTTCGGTTGCCCGGGTATCAAGTGATCACCAATCTCGAGGTGATACCCGGGGAATTGCGGGGCCTGCATCCGGACAACCCGGTGAACCGAGTTCGCGGCGGCGGTACCCAGCTGGAATTGCCGGTCCGGGTCCGAGGGCTCAGCCCGCGCAGTCGCCTGCCGGGTCCGGACGGTTTGTCACCGGTAACTGCCGGATTGATCAAAGGTTTGGCGGCCGCGGCGCGGTCGTGGCAGGTTTCTTCCCGTCGTTGAATGGAGTTGTTGGTGGCCAAGGATTTTCGCTTCGGCGTGAGCATTCGCTACTTCAAGTCTCGCGAGGCTTTGGTGGAGACGGCGAAGCGAGCGGAAGATCTTGGTTTCGATATCCTCTGCGTGCCAGACCACCTCGGTGCGGCCGCGCCGTTTCCGACGCTGACCGCGGCCGCGATGGTCACCGAGCGGATCCGGCTGAGCATGTACGTGCTCAACGCCGCCTTCTACAAGCCGGCGCTGTTGAGCCGGGACATCGGGGCCCTCGACCTACTCAGCGACGGCCGGTTGGAGGTGGGCCTCGGAACCGGTTACGTGCGTGAGGAATTCGAGGCTGCCGAGCTGCCGTACCCGAGCGCAGGAGCGCGCGTCGACTATCTGGAACACATGACCGCCTACCTCAAGGAGCACCACCCCCGGGTGCCCATCATGGTGGCCGGCAGTGGTGACCGGGTGATGACCCTGGCCGCACGGCACGCCGACATCGTCGCGCTGACCGGGGCGCGGGTGCGAGACGTCGACGACCCGCTGGGCGAGCGCATCGACTTCGTCCGCGCCGCCGCCGGCGAGCGGTTCGAGGCGCTCGAGTTGAACCTGGTGATCACCGCGGTGCCGCGCGAGGGTGAGACGGTCCCCAACCTGTCGCTGACCCGCCGTAACGCGCCGGACTTGTCCGACGAACAGCTGCTGGCTATGCACTCGGTGCTCAGCGGGACTCCCCACGAGATGGCCGAGAAACTGTCGAGCCACCGGGAGAAGTACGGGATCACCCACTTCACCGTGCAGGACAACCACATCGATAACTTCGCCAAAGTGATCGCCGAACTGCGCTGAGGCCCGGCCTTTCGGGCGACCGGTAAGCTCAGCGGGTCCGCCCCCGTAGCTCAGGGGATAGAGCACGGCTCTCCTAAAGCCGGTGTCGCAGGTTCGAATCCTGCCGGGGGCACTTACCTGGTTTATTACGTCGGCTGATGCTTGACAGTTGTTTCGGTTGATCCTTGACACTACTGATCAGCCCGCGACGCGCGGGGCCCCATTAAATCTCAGGCAATCACGGCAGCAGGTTCCTCAGGCCTAACAACCCGGATGCAAAGCGCTGCCAAAATTGAGCAAGCCGGAGTTGCCGCCGGCCCAGTCCTGAACAATGTTCGAGACTCCAACGTTTCCGATGCCCGACGTCACGCCGACGGTCTTGTGTTCAAGCCAGCGGGTTTATGTCCGGCTTCTTCAACACCGCGGCCGCGCGCTCGGCCACGAAAACCCGACACTTGTTACAGCCGGGCGAACAATGCTTACAGCAACTATTGCATAGTGCTATGATTACAGCAGGGTCTCGCATGCCCGGTCGCTGTGTCGGAGGGTGGGTATTGGCAGTGAAAATCGCGATCAGCGGCGCCGGAGTGGCAGGTCCCACTCTCGCGTACTGGTTGCGCCGCATCGGCCACGAGCCGACCTTGATTGAGCGGGCGAAGCACTTTCGCACCGGCGGGTACGTCATCGATTTCTGGGGGTCGGGCTACCGAGTGGCGAAACGGATGGGTCTCGAGACGGCCATCCGCGACGCCGGGTATGAGATGCAGTCGCTCCGTTCGGTCGGCCGGGACGGTGAGCTCTTGGCCAGTCTGGAGGTGGACGGATTTCGGCGGGCAGCCGGCGGGGAGTTCACCACCGTGGCGCGCGGCGACCTAGCTGGTGCCATCTATGGCGCTATCGAGCGCGACGTCGACACGATCTTCGATGACAGCATCACGGCGATCAACCAGCACCCGAACGGGGTCAGTGTGAGCTTCGCGCGATCGGAGAGTCGCGATTTCGACCTCGTCATCGGCGCCGACGGTCTGCACTCCAATGTGCGTCGGCTGGCATTTGAACCCGAGCACGACGCCGAACGCTATCTTGGCTGCCTTGTCGCGGCCGCCGTGGTGGATGGATATCGGCCGAGGGATGAATTGGTATACGTCACTTACAGCCGACCGGGCCGTTCAATCGCCCGATTCGCGCTGCGCGGCGACCGCACCCTGTTCCTGTTCGTTTTCCGCTCCGAGGAACGCCGTGTTCCCGACGATTCCGAAGCGCGAAAAGCGTTGCTGTGGCGCGAATATTCCGAGGCGGGCTGGGAATGCAAGCACATCCTCGGAACCCTCGACGATAGCGACGACCTCTACTTCGACGTAGTCGGCCAAATTCGCCTAGACCGCTGGTCGCGGGACAGAGTTGCGTTAGTGGGCGATGCTGCCGCATGCGTATCACTCCTTGCGGGCGAGGGCACGGGTCTGGCCATGACCGAGGCCTACGTGCTGGCCGGGGAACTTCAGCGCGCGCAAGGCGATCACCAGCGTGCATTTCACGCGTACGAGACACGAGTGCGCCCCTTCGTCGAAGGGAAGCAAACCAACGCGAAGAAACTCCTTCCCGTCTTCGCAACGAAGACGGAGTTGGGGATCCGGGTCCGCCATGTGGTGATGCGAGCAATGAATTTCCGCCCAGTGGGCAACCTGCTCGTCGCTCGTAACCTGCGCGACGACATCGACTTGCCCAACTATCCGATGTGACACCGCCCGACGGGCACAAGAAATTCGCAAGAATCACGCGAAGATCCGGCATGCGCGCCCCGCAAAGCTGAGCTCAACAAAGCCACGCACGAAAGGCAGAGAACGTTGAGCTCTTCGGTGAAGCAAATTACGGCTTGGGTCGTGCTGTCCGGCGGCCTGGCGACGCTGTCCCTGGGGTTGACCCAAGCCACCGCAGCGGCGCAGCCCGCGCCGATGGTGTGTCAGGACGGGAGCACCACGCCGAGCCCGACCAACAGTTGCACGTACCAATGGTGTCCGGGCTCACCGGAAATGAAGCACATGCCGGACTGGGACCGCAGCGTGTGCCACCCCTGGTATTTCGACGAGAACAGCCCCTTGACCGACTCGGTCATCATCGAAGGCTTTCCGCCTCCGCGGCCGCCGTCGCTGCAATGCATTCCTATCCTGACCTGCCGGCCGTGAGGGATCCGTAGGCACCCGGGGGGAAGAGAGAAAGGAATCAACGATGATTCGCTTGGCGCGGTTCTTGACAACCGCAATCGCAGCCGGATGGGCCCTGGCAGCGGCCGGCGTGGGCTCGGGGGTTGCCCACGCTGACGGGGAACGGCACTGGTGTCCCGGCGACGACCCACGTGGGGAGCCGGGCGGCGCGTTCATCACCAGCCCACCGAATTGGGACTGGAATGTGTGCCACGTCTACTACATCGTCCCGGCCGGGCAGGGGAATGTGTCGCCGGGGATTCTGGCTGATGCGCCGCCACCGCCACCGCCGGTGGTGTGTTGGGCGCTGTTCATTCCGAAGCCCTGCTGACCAAGGTGCTCGCCAGGCGCGCGCCGACCGTGGGCCTGAAGTAGGAACACTGGCCGAAACATGTGCACGAGCCACACGTTCGGCGACGTCGGAAACGCGAAGGAACGCTAAGCCGCCTTGGCGTCGAGGTCCTCGGGCTCATCGACCGGATCGACAGCGCGTAGCCGTCTCGTCTGGCTGTGGATCGCCCCGACGGCCGCAACGACCACGCAGATCCCGGCGGGCAGGATCAGCGCGTACCCACCGAACCGCGCACCGGCCAGCAACCCGAACACCCCACCTGCGAGGAACAGGACGAATGTGGCCGACAGGATCATGGCCTTCCACTTCTCGATCCCATGCACCCGACTCCGGCCGATCATCAGGCCGAGGTCGGTGATGGTCCCGGTGAAGTGCGTAGTACGCACGGCCATACCGCGGAAGTTAGAGGTCAAAGCGTTCTGCATGCCCAACGCGGCCGCGGTCACCACGGCATGGACGACGGACGGCTCGATACCCACTGCTTTGATCTGCGTCTTGAGTCCGGCGACTTCCAGTCCGGTGGCCACCAGCAACAGCAGGATCGCCTCAAGTATCAAGACTGCCGCTTGACGTGGTCCTAGCAATGCCCGGGTCGGCGCGAGAACCGCTCCGGCGACCGCGGCCCCGACCAAGAATCCCAACACGATCCCTGCCAGCAGATGACCCTCATAGAGCCAGGGGTTGGCAGTGTTCATACCCAGCTGAGTCGTGACCGCCGTGACGTTACCCACCGGGAAGGCGAAAATCAGGATGCCGACTGCGTTCACGAAGCCCGCCGTCAGTGCGAGCACGGCACTGAAAATCAAGACCAACTTGGGCGAAGCGGACTCGCCGCAAACAGCGGCATCCTTCCGCGGCGACATCGTTCCCCCCATACCCAATGAGATATTACTTAATCATTTCTGCTGGCAACTCTTCGCCGCTCTAACAAGAAGCTACCAGCCGGGTAGCCGTCGGACCCGTCGGCGAATCGCCTTCATAGACTTCACAAAAGCTTACGCGGCGCGCGCCGCGCGGCGCGGTTTGGCGAAAACCCCAGCTCGAATGGCTGCCGGCCGGATGGCTCTTGTAGCGGTGTGCCCAAAGTCATTGGGCAGCGACAGGCGAAACACCTTTTTCCAGGCGGATGTGACCTGACGCGGCAACGAGCCCGTGGTGTAAGCGAGGCCATACCTTTCGAACAACTCCTGCACCTTGGGAGCGATTTCCTGGTAACGGTTGCTGGGCAGGTCGGGGTAAAGGTGATGCTCGATCTGGAACGACAAGTTGCCGGTCATGAAGTGCAGCAGGGCATTTCCGGAGATATTGGCCGATCCCAGCATCTGCCGTAGGTACCACTGGCCGCGTGTTTCGCCATCGATCGATGTCTTCTCGTAGGTCTGCACACCCTCGGGGAAGTGCCCGCACATGATCACCGAGTGCGTCCACAGGTTCCGCACCAGGTTGGCGGTGAGATTGGCGGTCACCGTGGTCAGCGCCGACGGACCGGACAGCAGCGGATGCAGCACATAGTCACGCACCAGGTGCTTGCGCACCTTGGCCAAGACCTTCTTGCCCTGACGCTGGAATTCCGCTTTGTCACTGCGGCCCTGCAGATACTTGCCGATCTCGAGATCGTATGCGGCAATACCGTATTGGAACAGGCAGGCATTGATGAAGTTCCACAGGGGCTGGGCCAGATAGAAGGGCCTCCAGCGTTGGTCCTCATCGACCCGCATGATGCCGTAACCCAGGTCGTGGTCCTTGCCCAGCACGTTGGTGTAGGTGTGGTGGACCTCGTTGTGCGAGTGCTTCCACATCTCCGCCGGCGAGGCGTTGTCCCACTCCCAGGTGGTGGAATGAATCTTCGGATCGCGCATCCAATCCCACTGGCCGTGCATGACGTTGTGCCCGATCTCCATGTTCTCGATGATCTTGGACACCGACAGCCCCGCCGTGCCGATCAGCCACGCAGGCGGGAACAGCGAGAAGAGCAACACCGCGCGACTGGCGAGTTCGAGCCGACGCTGGCCGTCGATGACGTTGCGGATGTACGCGGCGTCGCGTTCACCGCGGCCGGCCAGCACGTGTTCGCGGATGGCATCGAGTTCTCGGCCCAGGTCCTCGATGTCTTCGTCGGACAGGTGGGCCGCCGGATTCGCTTGTGTGGCAGTCATATCGGCTCCTCAGAGGTCTAGTTCACAGGCGCCCGCGGCGGCGGACACGCAGGTTTGGATTTGCACGTTCTCGTCACCGGCGGTGGCGGTGGTGACGTCGCCGTTACGCAGGTCCCGCACGGCGCCCTGCCGCAGCGGAACCACGCACCCGAAGCAGATGCCCATCCGGCAACCCGATGGCATCAACACCCCGGCCGATTCGCCGGCGTCCAGCAGCGTCTGTGCACCGCCGGCTTCCACCACGCTGCCGGTCTTGGCGAACGTGACGGTGCCACCTTCACCGGCCGAGATCACCGCGGGGCGGAACCGCTCGATGTGCAGCTGGTCGGCGATTCCGCAAGCGGCCCAGCGTTGTTCGAGCGCGTCAAGCAGCCCGGCCGGTCCGCAGGCCCACGTGTGTCGTTCGGCCAGGTCATCCACCAGTTCGTCGAGCCGAGCCACGTCGAGCATCCCATGTGAGTCGGTGTGCTTCTCCACCAACCGGATTCGGCCCTCGCGGGCGAGCATGCGCAGCTCCCAGCCGAAGATGACGTCCTCCGGTGTGGGCGCGGAGTGGACAAGCACGATGTCTGGATCCGGACCGCCGATACCGGCGATGTTGCGCAACATGCCCATCACCGGGGTGATGCCGCTACCCGCGGTGACGAACAGCAATTTGGCAGGTGGCCGGTCGCCCAGGACGAAATCACCGGCGGCCTGGTCCAGCTGGACGACCGTCCCGACGGTTGCCTTCCGGACCAGGTAGTTGCTCACCACGCCGTCCGGAATGGCCTTCACGGTGACCGCGAAGCAGCCGTCGCGCCGGTGCACTTTGGAGGTCAGCGAGTAGGCCCGCCAGTGCCGCACCCCGTCGACGTCGACACCGATGCGTACGTACTGCCCCGGCACGTGAGTACGCCAGCCCCGACCGGGCCTGATCACCAGTGTGGCCGCGTCGCGGGTTTCTGGGTGGACCGCGACGATGCGCCCGCGCAGGTCGGTGCCGAAGCGCAGCGGATCGATCAGGTCGAGGTAATCGCTGGGAACCAGCGGCGTCGACAGCGGTACAGCGGCGCGCTCGGCAAACTTCAGCACTCGTTCACGCAAAGCGCTGACGACGTTCGGTCGGGAGGCCAGTGTGGTCATGACTTCATGTTGGTTGTTTCTAGAGGTAAAGTCTTGACTGCACCGGGTGAAAATCCAGCACGAATTTGTTCGAAGGGAATAGTCGTGGCGGATCAGTCGCTGGGTCTGACCGGCCTGCAGCTCGACGAACCCGTGGTCAGGGCGCTGGAGGCGATCCTGCCGGCGATGGCCGAGCGAACCGTGACGGCGGTCACCGTGGAGGTGCCGAGCTACGCCGACGCGTTCAGCGGACACATGGGGCAGATCATCGAGAACGCCGTGCAGACCTCGCTCGGCGCTTTCCTGCGATTGGCCACCCGGCCCGAGGACACCGACCACGACAGGTCGCTTTTCCCGGCGATCAACGGCGCCTACGAGCTCGGCCGGGGAGAAGCCCGTCAGGGCCGCTCGATCGATGCACTGCTGGCGGCCTACCGGGTGGGCGCCCAAGTCGCGTGGCAAGAGTTGTCCGCGACGGCGGTCGCGGCGGGACTCCCCGCGTCGACGATCGCCAGGTTCGCCGAGCTGGTGTTCGCCTACATCGACCGGCTCTCGGCGTCCAGCGTGTCGGGCCATGCCGACGAGCTGGCCACCACGGGACGGGTCCGGCAGCGGTACCTTGACCGGCTGACGCAGGATCTGCTCGCCGGTGAACCTGCGGCAACACTGCTTACCGCCGCCGAACGAGCGGGCTGGCAGCCACCCGACACACTCACCGCGGTCGTGCTGCCACTGAACCAAACGCGAGGCCTGGCACCCCAGTTCGGCCAATCGACGCTCCAGCTTTCCGAGGATCTGCCCGGCGTCGAGGCTCCGGAGGCCCTCGCGGTGCTGCTGGTCCCCGATATGGCCGGCGCCGCCCGGCGCCAGCTGGTCTCTGCCCTCGCCGACCGGCGGGCTTTGGTAGGTCCGGCCCGTCCGTGGATGCAGGTGCGGTCGTCCTACCGACGGGCGTTACGAGCCCGTGTTCTGTTGAGCGCCAACGGCTCCGATGGTTCTGCGGCAATCGATACCGACGAACATCTGGCCGCGCTGGTTCTCGGCGCCGATCTCGAGTCCCTGCAGGATCTTCGTGCGCGGGTCCTGGCGCCGTTGTCTGACCTGCCACCCAGTACCGCGGACCGGCTCACCGAGACACTTCGGTCGTGGGTGCTGCACCAGGGCAGGCGCGACGCGGTCGCCGCGGATCTTTTCGTACACGCTCAGACCGTGCGCTACCGGATGACCCAGCTACGCGAACTGTATGGCGACCGGCTGAGTGATCCGCGCACCGTATTGGAGCTGACAATCGCGCTGGGACTGGGCGCCGCGCACTAGACTCCCCCAATGCGGCGACGTCGAATAAGGCAATTCCCCTTCGTGACAACGCTGATCGCCGTAGCGGCATTGTCAACCGGCTGTGACCACTCCGCGGCTCCGGGCCCGACCACCAACACGTCGACGAGCAGCACGGCGCCACAAGCGACCAGCAGCACGACCCCGGCCACCAGCGCCCCCGCCAACCCGGACTCCGGTGTGTCACAGGGGCAGACGTACGGCATCACCATAATTTCGATCGACGGCGCCACTGCGGACGATCGCGGTCGCTGGCACGGCCGGGTCGCGCAACTCTCCGGCGGTGATCCACGTGTCGCGGATGCGTTCAACAAAGCAAGCAAGGCATCGGCAAACGGACAGATCGAGCCGGTGCGCGCTGCGGCGGATCCCGATGCCGAGTGGCTGCTGGAATTGAATCCGACGCTGACCTTCCGACCCACCGCCATAGCGGAACTTATCGTCGGCGTGTATTCGGCCCGCCACGCTGCACACCCGACGAATTCGGTGAGCACCATCGCCATCGACAGTCGAACCGCGAAACCGATTACCCTGGCTGATCTTTTCCGCAATCAACAAGACGGGCTGAATCGGTTGTCTGAACAAACGAAGATCATCTTCCCGCAGGTATACGGCGGCACGACGCCGGACGAGGAAGGGGCCCGGCCGATCGCCGACAACTTCGCCAACTGGATACCGACGAGCGCCGGGATGGAGTTGCATTTCAACGATTACCAATTCGGTCACGGGTTACCGGTCATCACCGTGCCGTGGTCGGCGTTGACCGACGTGCTCGCCCCGGACATGCTGGCTCTGACGCACAACTAGTTGCAGCTTCGGCGCTGGCGAGAATTATTTTTTCAATCACATTTGTGGCCAGCGTGGGTTTAAATCTCTGGTAAAGCACGCAATTCGGAAGTTGAATGACGGGTGGCGTTCGATAGATCTGAGGAGGGCCCGATGCCGTCTCAAACCGGCTGCGACCCTTTCGCGGCGGGGTAGGGGCCATGGATTACGGGCTGTTGCCGCCGGAGATCAATTCCGGACGCATCTACGCGGGACCCGGTTCGGCATCGATGCTGACGGCCGCGACAGCGTGGGACGGTCTGGCCGCGGTGCTGAATTCGGCCGCATCGTCCTACGCCGCCGTTCTCACCGGCCTGGCCGCCGAGTCGTGGCTGGGTCCGGCGTCGGCGTCGATGGCGGCCGCGATCGCGCCGTTCGCCGGGTGGATGGGCACCGCGGCCACGCTGGCAGAACAGACGGCCAATCAGGCCAGGCGGGCGTCCAGTGCGTTCGAGGCGGCGTTTGCCATGACGGTGCCGCCGGCCCTCATTGAGGCCAACCGCAGTCAGTTGGCGTCCCTGCTCGAGACCAACCTGTTTGGGCTCAACACCCCGGCGATCGAGGCGATCCAGGCGGATTACGCCGAGATGTGGGCCCAGGACGCCGCCGCCATGTTCACTTATGCCGCAGCGTCCGAGTCGGCCTCCGCACTGACGCCGTTCACACAACCGCTGCAGGTCACCCACCCAACGGGCACGGTCACCGAAGTCGCCGCCTCGAACGCGAGCGCCGAAGCGCTGACCGGGCTCGGATTCTCGATCACCCCTCAAATGCTGCAAGGGCTGACGACACTGCTGTCATCGGCATCGGCAGGGCTGCTGGACATCCCTGCCGGGCTCGACAGTCTCCTCGGGGAGCTGGACCTGGCGGCCACCTACATCGCGGTCACCGCGACCGCCAGCCTGGCGCTGGCGGTCGTCAACACTGCCCGACCGTGGATATTCAGCTACGCCGGCACCAGCGTGGACGAGGGGCTGGACAGCGGAACACCGCAACCGGCGCACAGTGCGCCGGTTAGGTCGGGGGCCGACGGCGCGGGCATGCCCCGGGGGATTGCTGCTTCGGCGGGTGTCGGCCAGGGGGCGCTGGTCGGCGGGCTCAAGGTCCCGCATAGCTGGACCACGGCCGCCCCGGAAATCAGGCTGGCAGTGGAAGCGCTGCCCAGCGCAGCCGTCGGCCCCACGCCGACGAACTTCGGTGCCGCACCGGCGGCGTTGCTGAGCGGGATGGCGCTGGCGGGGATGGCCGGCCGGGGCGGCGCCCCGGCGAGCGGTCGCGAGACCGCCGACGCCGGAACAGACGACGAGACCCAGCCGCAACGCAAACCCACCGTGGTGGTGATCCAGCAGCCGCCTTCCGCGCCGGGACCGCCTAGCCAACATCCGCGTTGACCTTCAAGACCGCGACACCAAAACTTGTCAACATCGCGCTCCCGCGAAAACCGTTGTGTCGGTGGCATCTCCGCGCAGAATTCGGCGGGCGGAACGCGGCGGTGTCAATCTGAGATGTTTGTCGATGGCCTGAGGTGGCAATGATGAAGCGGAGGTGGGCGTATCGGCCGGCCTGTACGCCCGCCCAGGTCCCGTCGGTTCAGCCCGAGAGCCGACGGGACCGCTTTATCTGCGGACAGGTGCACCGATACCCAACCCATGCGGCAAAGTACCGGCCCACCTGGGAGTACCGTGCCGCGTATGACTGGCTCATCGACCGGCGTCTGGATCCTCGGCGGCTATCAGAGCGACTTCGCTCGCAACCTGAGCCGGGAGCGCCGGGACTTCGCATCGCTGACAGCGGAAGTGGTGGACAACACCTTGGCAGCGGCTCGGACGGAGGCCGCGGACATCGGCGTCGTCCATGTCGGAAACGCCTTTGGTGAGATGTTCGCCACACAAGGTCACCTCGGGGCCATGCCGGCCACCGTGTGCGACGGCCTCTGGGACACTCCGGCGGCACGGCATGAGGCCGCGTGCGCGTCGGGCAGCGTGGCCGCTTTGGCGGCGATGGCCGATCTGCGATCCGGCGCCTATGACGCTGCGCTGGTCGTAGGCCTCGAGCTGGAGAAGACCGTGCCCGGCGACACCGCCGCTCAGTACCTGGGCGCGGCCGCCTGGACCGGCCACGAGGGCGCTGAGGCCAAGTACCTGTGGCCGTCGATGTTCGCTCAGGTCGCCGACGAGTATGACCGCCGCTATGGTCTCGACGACGCCCATCTGCGGGCCATTGCCCAGGTCAATTACGCCAATGCCCGCCGCAACCCGAACGCGCAGACCCGCGAGTGGACGGTCCCGGATCCGATCACCGACGACGACGCCACCAACCCGGTAACCGAGGGCCGGCTGCGGCGGCTGGACTGCAGCCAGATGACCGACGGTGGCGCGGGCGTGGTGCTGTGCAGCGACGATTTCCTGCGCGACCATCCCGACCTGCGGCCGGTGGGCCGGATCGACGGTTGGGGGCATCGGACCGTGGGGCTGGGATTGCAGCAGAAACTGGACCGCGCCGCCGACGATCCTTATGTACTGCCCCACGTGCGAGCGGCCGTGCTCGACGCCTTGCGGCGCGCCCGGAGGACGCTCGACGACGTCGACGGGTTCGAGGTGCACGACTGCTTCACCCCCAGCGAGTACCTGGCCATCGACCACATCGGCCTGACCGGGCCCGGCGAGTCGTGGAAGGCCATCGAGAACGGGGAGATCGAGATCGGCGGGCGGCTGCCCATCAATCCCAGTGGCGGGCTGATCGGCGGCGGGCACCCGGTCGGTGCGTCCGGGGTGCGGATGCTGCTCGACGCGGCCAAGCAGGTCAGCGGAACGGCCGGCGACTATCAGGTCGACGGCGCCGAGACGTTCGGCACGCTCAACTTCGGCGGTAGCACCGCCACTACCGTCAGTTTCGTCGTCAGCAAGGCTTGATCATGGATGTAGAGATCGTCGGCAAGTACCTATCCACGCTGCCGGAAGACGATGACCATCCCTACCGGACCGGTCCGTGGCGTCCGCAGACCACGGAGTGGGACGCCGACGACCTGGCGGTCGTGGCGGGTGAACTCCCTCGCGACCTGGACGGCATCTACCTGCGTAACACCGAGAACCCGCTACACCCGGCATTCAAGACCTATCACCCCTTCGACGGTGACGGCATGCTGCACGTGGTGGGCTTCCGGGACGGGAAGGCCTTCTACCGCAATCGATTCGTCAAGACCGAAGGTTTCCTCGCCGAGAACGAGGCAGGCGGGCCGCTGTGGCCGGGACTGGCCGAGCCGGTGCAATTCGCCAAGCGCGAAAAGGGCTGGGGTGCGCGTGAATTGATGAAGGATGCGTCCAGTACCGATGTCATCGTGCACCGCGGTATTGCCCTGACCAGCTTCTACCAGTGCGGCGACCTGTACCGGGTGGACCCCCATTCCGGTGACACGCTGGGCACCGAGAGCTGGAACGGCGGCTTTCCCGTCGACTGGGGAGTGTCAGCGCATCCCAAGGTGGACAACCGGACCGGCGAGTTGCTGTTCTTCAACTACAGCAAGCAGGACCCGTACATGCGCTACGGCGTGGTCGACGAGAACAACGACCTGGTGCACTACGTGGACATCCCGCTGCCCGGACCGCGCCTGCCGCACGACATGGCGTTCACCGAAAACTACGCAATCCTCAACGATTTCCCGCTGTTCTGGGATCCCCGGCTGCTTGAGCACCAAGTGCACCTGCCGCGCTACTACCCGGACCTGCCGTCGCGCTTCGCGGTGATACCGCGGCGGGGCGAGACCGCGGACATCCGCTGGTTCGAGGCCGACCCGACCTACGTCCTGCACTTCACCAACGCCTACGAAGACGGCGACGAGATCGTGCTGGATGGCTTCTTCGAGGGTGCACCTCAGCCGCTGGAGAGCGGCACCGGTCCAAGCGGCAAGTGGGAGAAGCTGTTCCGATTCCTCGCGCTGGACCGGATGGAGGCTCACCTGCACCGGTGGCGGCTGAATCTGGTGACCGGCGCGGTGCGCGAGGAACGGTTGTCGGAGTCGATCACCGAGTTCGGCACCATCAACGCCGACTACGCGACCGGCAAGTACCGCTACACCTACGCGGCCTCCGGCAAACCGGGTTGGTTCCTTTTCGACGGGCTGGTCAAGCACGACCTGCTCACCGGTGCCGAGGAGCGTTATTCGTTGGGCGACGGGGTCTACGGCAGCGAGACCGCGATGGCCCCGCGGGTTGGCAGCGCCGCCGAGGACGACGGCTACCTGGTCACCCTGACCACGGACATGAACGCCGACGCCTCGTATTGCCTGGTGTTCGATGCCGCCCGGGTCGCCGACGGCCCGGTGTGCAAACTGCAACTGCCCGAACGTATTTCCAGCGGTACGCATTCGACGTGGGTGCCCGGCGCCGAACTGCGACGCTGGGATCAGACGGAGTCGGCGGCCACCGCGGTCGGGCTGTGAACAAGCCGCGCCGCACCACCCAGTGGCCCGAACGGCTGGCCTCGATCGGCGCGATCCGTTTCGCCCGCCGCTCGTCGCACTATGCCGAGACCGTGCGGTTCTACCGCGAGTTGGTGGGCCTGCCCCTCTACGAGACCTTCGGGGAAAGCTACGGCAGCAACGGTGCCATCTTCGGGTTGCCCAGCTCGCAACTGACGATGGAGATCGTCGAGTCGGTGGACCCGGTGCCGCTGGACCACCACGACCAGTTGTGCCTCTACTTCCCGGACAGCCAGGCGCAGCAAGCAGCGATCGCCCGCCTGCAGGACGCCGGGCTGCAACCGGCACCACAGCACCCGTATTGGGAAGCGACGGGCGCGGTCACCTACCGCGACCCCGACGGCCGCGAGGTGGTGTTCGCCCCGTTCGTGTACGGCGCCAACGAGCCCGCCGACAGCTCCGCCTCGGGTCGACACGAGTTCCCGCCGAACTGAGCTCAGCGCTGGCTGCGCCCGGCCAGCGAGGCGACCACCACCGCCCACAACGCGCAGATGACCGCGCACCCGGTCGCCACCGCGCCGACGTACAGTCCGTAGTCGGCCGCCACCGGCGCACTTACGTTACGCTGGTAGTAAAGCACCACCAGCCCTCCGATCAGCACTGAAATGACCAGGGCGGCAACGGAAGCCACCCGTACCGATAGGCCGCGGCCGACCATCGCGCCGGCCACCAGCAGCGTCGACGACAGCAGCACGATGAGCTGGCCCGCCCCGAATCCGCGGGGCAGCTCCAGGCTGCCGTGGGTGCCGCCGATCGCGTTGGCCCAACCGCCGCCGTTGACCTTCGTGGTCAGCCACGGCATCCACGTGCTGACCAGCATGGCCAGCGCGAAAAGCGCCACCAGCCAGCCGGGATGCGGACGCCGATGCATGGTTGCGAGGTTAGCCGACCATCGGCGTGGGGCCGGCGCGACGCTCAGCCCGCCAGCGAAGAGAGGTTGAAGACGACGCCCGTGGGGTCGCTCGCCGCGGCGAGACGCCCGTACGGGGTGTCCTCGGCGTCGCGGAGCACCGCTCCACCGTTGTCGGTGATCACCCGCAGCGTCTTGTCGACGTCTTCGGCGCCGAAGAAGATGCTCCATTGCGGCGGGACGTCGTCGGGCAGGAAGTTGGCGCCGTCCATCACGCCGAGCAACTGCTCATCACCGAACCAGGCTGTGGTGTAGCGGAATTCGTCGGTGTCGCCAGCCTGCTCGGTGCGCCAGCCGAACACGTCGCGGTAGAAGTCGACCGCCGCGCGGTAGTCGCGTGTCGTCAACTGATGCCACACGGGTGCGCCGGCCTCGCCGACCACCTCGTAGCCCCGGTGTTCCAGCGGCTGCCACATGCCGAAGCCGGCGCCCGTCGGATCCGCCGCCACCGCCATGAAGCCCTGGCGGGGCACCTCCGAGGGTTCCAAGCAGCCGGTCGCGCCGGCGGCGCGCGCGGCGGCGACGGTGGCGTTGATGTCGTCGGTGTGGAAGTAGGTGGCCCAGTGGTCCGGCGCCCGCCACTCGGGGTTGTTGGCCATCAGGCCAGCCACCGAGTGGCCGTCCTTGGCGACCTTGATGTACCCGCCGTACTCGGGTCCGGCGGACTCGAAGGTCCAGCCGAAGACGGTGCCGTAGAAGTCTTGGGCGCGGTCTACGTCGGATGAGGTCAGGTTGATGAAGCAGGGGGCGCCAAACGGCGCGCAGTCACGTACGGGCACGGGGTCCTCCTCGGTCGATCGGATTCACCGGTACCGACCTGACCGGGGGAAGAAACTCATCGGGCGATGGTCAGCGGTGCGCGACCCGATCGCCGTTCATGCCCGGATCCGGACGGGTGAACACCCGGACGAAGTTGTCCAGCGAGTCGCGGATGTCACTGCGCAACGCGGCCGCCACGACCATGCCGATCGGCCCGAACAGCGCCGGGCCGCCCAAATGGACGTCGAAACTGACCACGGACCCGTCCGCTTTCGGGGCGACCTTGGCGATCAGCTTGACCTTGACGCCGCCGACACCGTCGCCGTTGAGCGTCATGCCCTCGGGTGGCTTGTAGCGCACGATCGTCCACTTGATGCGGTTGGGCATGCCCTTGACCTCGACATAGGACTCGATCACGGTGCCCTTTTCCAGGACCTCGGGAAGCTTGCTGCGCCATACCTTATGGATGGTCAGCCAGTCCTTATAGCGGGATAGATCGGAGGCGTGCCGCCAGGCCTCCTCCGGCGGCAAGGGGACGTCGATGCTCCCGGACAGCTTCGCCATGTCAGCTCCGCTGCTCGCCCGGATCCACGGCCTTCTTGGCCTGCTCCTGCACCTTGTGAATCGTGTCGGTGTATTTGCCCTGCGTCTTCTGGTCGACGATCTCACCGGCCTTGGTGATGGCCGTCTCCACCTTGTCGGCGTTCGCAGACAGCAGGTCCTTTGCCTTGTCGAGCAATCCCATGCTGATTGTTCCTTCCCCCAGGGCGTCCTGGGAAAACCCTACTGAACGCCTTGATCAGCGGCTGCGGTCGGGTCTACCACTCCGAACAGGGCAACGGCGTTGTCATGGAGCACTTTCCGCAACCACTCGTCATCGATCCCGTCGATTCGGGTGAGTGCCGTGATCGCTTCGCCGTACGGGTAGGGGATGTTGGGGAAGTCGCTGCCGAACAGGATCTTGTGGCCGAGATCACGCACCCGCGGTAGTTCTGCCGCCGGGTACGGCATGGTCTCGTCGATGAACGCGGTAAAGGCCATGGTGGTGTCGAGTCGCACATTGTCGTGGACAGTGCAGATGTCGAGGAATTCGGTGTACTCGGGCATGCCCATATGCGCGATGATCAGCGCCAACCCGGGAAACTTGCGCAGCACCGCGCGCACCGGGTCCGGGCCGGTGAAGCGGCCGGGCGTCGGGCCGGAACCGGCGTGCAGCACGACCGGGACACCCGCCTCGACGATGGCGCCCCACACCGGGTCGAGCAACGGGTCGGTGGGGTCGTACTGACCCACTTGGACGTGGGCCTTGAAGATGCGGGTTCCCGCCTCGATGGCGTCGGCGACGTATCGACCGGCCTGGGGCTCGGGGAAGAAGGTGGCGGTGGGCAGGCAGTCGGGGGTCGCGTCCGCGAAGGACTGCGCCCATTGGTTCAGCCAGGCGGCCATGCCGGGTTTGTGCGGGTAGACCAGGGAGCTGAAGCGCAGCACACCGAAGTCGCGCAGCGCCTGGACGCGACGTTGCTCGTCGGCACGGTAGGTGATCGGCCAGGGTCGTCCGATCAGTGGGCCGGCCGAGTCGAAGTACCGCCACACCTTGTCCATCACTTGTCGCGGCATGAAGTGGGTGTGCACGTCGACGATGCCCGGGAGGCCCAGTGCACGCCAGATTCTGCGGACGGGTTCGGGGTCGGCGACCGCGCTCCAGGTGTCGTGATCGGTGCAGCAGTGCACCACCGCCCCTTCCGTTATCGCCACAATTGCGGCTTGACCCCTAGGACCCTGGCACGGATCCACCACATCGCTTCAATCACAGCAGCGCCGATCGCACCGATGCCCAGCGCGATCGACGTCGTCCACAGATTCGTCGAGTCGAGCATGAACTTACGTTGTGTCCACGGCAGGACAAGGATCACCACGTACGCCGCGCCCGCCCCGATCACGAGGGCCAGCCGCCACCACTGGTAGGGGCGTGCGGCCACCGCGAGTACCCAGACCCCGGTCATCAGCAAGGTGATCAACGCCGCGGTGGACGCCTGGTCCTGTTCCACCCACGAGGCATGGCGGCCGTGATAGGCGGTCAGGTAGGTGGCGAACGTGGCGATCCCGACGACCAGCCCAGCCGGCAGCGCCGACGTCAGCACGCGCCGGACGAATCCGGGGTAAGCGCGTTCGTTGTTGGGCGCCAACGACAATATGAACGACGGGATCCCGATCGTGAACCAGGCTGCGATGGTGACGTGGATCGGCTGAAACGGAAACAGCAGCGGGTCGGCCCCCAGCGGCTTGGCCAGCAGGCACTCCATGCCGACTAACAAGGCCAGCAACGCCGAGTACACCGTCTTGGTGAGGAACAGAGTGGCGACCCGCTCGATATTGCCGATCACCCGTCGCCCCTCCCCCACCACGTACGGCAGGGTGGCAAACCTGTTGTCCAGCAACACGATCTGCGCTACCGCACGAGCCGCCGGGCTGCCCGCACCCATCGCCACGCCGATATCGGCATCTTTGAGCGCGAGCACGTCGTTGACGCCGTCGCCGGTCATAGCGACGGTGTGGCCGTGCGCCTGTAGGGCATGCACGATCGTGCGTTTCTGTTCCGGACGCACCCGGCCGAAGGTGGTGTAGGCATCCAGCGCGTCCGCTAATTCCGCCTGGTCCGTGGGCAGCCGGCGCGCATCCATCGCTTCGCCGTGCAACCCGAGTTTCTCGGCGACCGCCCCCACCGAGACCGCGTTGTCGCCGGATATCACCTTCACCGAAACCTGTTGTGTCGCGAAGTATTTCATGGTGTCGCGGGCATCCGGCCGTACCTTCTGCTCCAGCACGATCAACGCGACGGGGGTGACGACGCCCGGGGCTTCGACATCATCCACCGGCACGTCCGAGGCGCCCAGCAGCAGCACCCGCAATCCCTGCGCGCCGATTCGCTCCGCTTGTCCGGCCGCCGCCGATTCCGGATCCAGCAGCACGTCGGGCGCACCGATCACCCAGTTGCCGTGATCGCGAAAGGACACGCCGCTCCACTTGGTCGCCGATTTGAACGGCGCGATGGCGGTGGAAATCCACCGGCGCGCATCGGGATAGGCCTCGGCGATTGCCTGCATGCTGGCGTTGGGACGTGCGTCCGCCCCGGCCAGATTCGCCAATACGTCGGCGAGACTCTCGCTGGTCGCGTCGAGCGCTGCGACATCGGATACGCGCATCCCGCTCTCGGTCAGTGTTCCGGTCTTGTCCGCGCACACCACGTCGACCCGGGCCAGGCCCTCGATCGCGGGCAATTCCTGCACCAGGCACTGCCGCCGCCCGAGGCGGACGACGCCGACGGCGAACGCGATGGAGGTCATCAGCACCAGGCCTTCGGGCACCATCGGCACCAACGCGCCGACCATCGCCAGCACCGATTCCCGCCAGCCCACGTTGGTGGTGAATAACTGGGTGTAGATGGTCAGCAGGCCGGCCGGGATCAACAGGTAGGTGATGAACTGCAGGATTCGGTTGATGCCGTTGCGCAGTTCGGATTTCACCAAGGTGAACTTGCTGGCCTCCGCGGCGAGCCTGGCCGCATAGGCGTCACCGCCCACCTTGGTGGCACGGTAGGCGCCGGTGCCGGCGACGACGAAGCTGCCCGACATCACGGGATCACCGACGTCTTTGGCGATCGGGTCGGCTTCGCCGGTCAGCAATGACTCGTCGACCTCGAGGTTCTGTTGCTCAATGACGTCACCGTCGACCACGATCTGGTCACCCGGCCCGAGTTCGATGATGTCGTCCAGCACAACCCGGTCAGGTGCCAGCGTCTGGGCGCCGGACTGCCTGCGCACCATGGGTTTTGCCTGCCCGACTATGGCCAGCTTGTCCAGTGTCTGCTTGGCGCGGATCTCCTGAACCATGCCGATCACGCTGTTGGCGACGATGAGCAGACCGAACAGCCCGTTGATCAGTGAGCCGGTCACCAGCACGATGGCGAACAACACACCGAGGATCGCGTTGATTCGCGTGAAGACGTTGGCCCGGACGATGTGGGCGATGCTGCGGGTGACGCGCTCGGGGACGTCGTTGGTTTGGCCATCGGCAATCCGTTGTGCCACTTCGGCATCGGTCAGCCCGGCGGCGCTCATCGAGTGAAGGTCCCCAGCTTGTCGGAGTCGTAGTACTCGAGGTTGAGGGCTGTTCCGGTGAAGGTCGCTTTGGAAATCGAGCCGGGCAGGGCGTTTTCGGTGGACAGCGGGAAGGTGAAGGTGTCACCGTCCCAGTGAGTGAGGTCAAACGTCTGGTTCTTCGGTCCCAGCGCGAGCTGCAATTTTCCGTCGCGTTCGGTGACGGTGGCCGGCCCCCAGTAGTCGTTGGAGTAGACACCGACGTACTCGCCGAGCGGTTTTGCCGGCGCCGGGCTCACCGGGGGTTGCTTCCCGACGAGCGAGCCGTCGGGATTGTTCATCGGGGCAAGTTGTTGCCGGTAGAGCTGCGGCCAGTCCTCCCGCACCTGCCCGTATTGCACCAGGTCCATGAACTGGGCTGCCAGCGCCTCGGGGATGCCGTAGGGAGCCCCATTCGTCAGGGCGACGATGGCCACGTCCGCGGACGGTAGCACCGCGAAAGTCGTTGCGGCACCCAAGCCGAACCCTCCGGAATGGCTGTACTGGGTGCGCCCGGATGAGGTAACCGACACGTTGAAACCGTAACCGTAGGTACTGGCCCGTGCCTTCGGGTTCTTGGCAGGAACCGAGATCACCTGCGGTGTGTAGGCCGGTAGCAGGGCTTCGGGCGAGGTGATCCGCTGCCCGTTGTAGACACCATTGCCGAGCAGCATGGTCAGCCAGCGCGCCATGTCGTTGACCGACGAACTCACCCCGCCGGCCGGAGTCTGCGGATCGGGATCGCGTTGGAAGCGGGCTTCCCATTTGTCCCCGACCTTGATGTGGTTGACCGCGTGGTTGGGGCGGGCCAGGAAATCGGTGAACCTCGAACTGGTCGACGTCATCCCGAGTGGGCGGTACAGCACGTCGTCGGACAGATCCTCCCACGACTTGCCGGCGGCCGCGGCGACCGCGCTCGCCGCGGTTGTCACGCCGAAGTTGGTGTACGCGTAGCTGATTCGGAAGGGAGCCAGCGAAAGGTACCTCAGGTGATCGATCACCTGCTGACGGTCATAGCCCAAATCTTCCAGTGCGTCGCCGGCGTGGTCGGGCAACCCGGACCGGTGCGAGTACAGGTCGGCCACGCTGACGTTGGCGGTGACGTACGGGTCCATCAGCGTGAACCCGGGCAGCTTGGATACGACGGGTGTGTCCCAGGTGATGGCACCCTCGGTCACCTCGTGCGCTACCACCGTCGCGCCGACCGACTTCGAGATCGAGGCGAGTTGGAAGACAGTGTCCGCGTTCACCTTGTTGTCGGGATTGTCACCCTTGCTCGCGTCCTTCACGCCGAATCCCTTGGCGTACAGCGTTTTCCCATCGTGTACAACGGCTACAGCCATCCCGGGGATGCCGGTGCTGCGCATCAGGTCGCCGACCAGGCCGTCGACCCGGCTGACGGCGTCGTCGACCCGGCCGGCCGGGATGTCGACGCCTGACCACTCGTTGGGGGGCACTTGGGCAGGCGCCGACGAGGGGTTGGAGACCGGTTTCGCTGGTCCGCAGCCGACGAGGGTCAGCAGCATCACGACGACTGCGGCTGTCAGCGAACGTTTTGTCATGGCCGCACCTTAGCCCGGGAACGATCCGCGGCCCATCAGGCGCGTGACGCCTCGAGGGCAGCCGGCGACCTACAGCCGCCACCACGGGTTGAATCGCAACTGCACACCCGAATCAATCCGCTGACCGGGCGTCGGCACCGCCACCTGGACACCGTCCGGCTCGGCAGCTTTGAGCAGCCGCTCGACCGGCTCGGCCCACGGGTGCGGAGCCAGCCGGAACGTGCCCCAGTGCACCGGCACCAGCAGCCCCGATCCCGAGTCGGTGACGTCGAGATGCGCCCGCACCGCCTCCTCGGGGTTCATGTGGATATCCGGCCAGGCGGTGTTGTAGGCGCCGATCGGCATCAAGGTCAGGTCGAAAGGCCCGTGGTCGGTGCCGATGTCGACGAAGCTCTTGGTGTAGCCGGTGTCGCCACCGAAGTAGGCGCGGTGCCGTGGGCCGACGAACGCCCACGATGCCCACAGGGTGTTGTTGCGGCTCAGGAATCGTCCGGAGAAGTGCCGCGCCGGCATACAGATGAGGGTCAGCTCATCGATCTCGGCGCTCTGATGCCAGTCGAGTTCGATTACGCGCTGCTCGGGTATGCCCCACGACCGCAGGTGCGCGCCGACACCGAGCGGCACCACGAACGGAGCCCGCTGCATGCGGGCCAGTGCCAGCACGGTATCGATGTCGAGGTGGTCGTAGTGGTCGTGGCTGATCACGACCGCGTCGACGGCCGGCAAGCCTTCCAGCTGAACCGGCGGCGGGTGCAGTCGGCGCGGGCCGACGACGTCAGAAGGCGAACACCGGTCACTCCACACCGGATCGGTGAGCACGCGGTAGCCGTCGATCTCCACCAGCGCCGTGGAGTGGCCGAACCAGCTGACCGCCAGCTCAGCGGGCTCACCCTGATAGATCGACGGGGCGGCCAGCGGAATGGGCCGGGCGGGGCGGCTGCTCGAGCGCGCACCCGCCAGTTCCCACACGATCTGGCGCAGCTGCTCGCGGTCCATCAGATACATCGATCCGGGATCGATGTTGACGAACACGCCGTCGCGGTAGTTCGGCGATCCCTCGGCGGCGGCCTGGATCTCGGCCGGGTCGGCACCTAGCGCGGCCGGCGCGCCGTGGAGCGCCCGAAGCAACCAACCGCCCGCTGCCAGCGAGGCGGTACCGGCTGCCATGCGCAGCGCTCCCCGGATCATGCCGCTATGCCCCCTGGAAGTTCGGCGGTCGCTTCTCCACGCGGGCAATCTGCGCCTCGATCACGTCCTGGCTCGCCCAGGCCTTGTCGAAGAGCTCCTTGTGTTCGGGTGCTGGTTGCTCGATGGAGCCGTCGTCATTGAGTACCCGTTTGGCGTGCTGAATAGCCAGCGGCGCCAGGCCCGAGATCTCGGCGGCCCACTCCTGGGCATCGGCGAGCGTCCCGATCCGGTTGGCCATCCCGGTGTGCAACGCCGCATCCGCGGTCAGCTTCTCGGCGGTCAGCAGCATCGCGCGCGCCCGGCCGTGGCCGACCAGCGAGGACAGCCGCCGGATGCTCCAGTTGTCCAGCGCCAGCCCGTACTTTGACGTCGGGAACTGGAAGAACGCGTCCGGCGCGACAACCCGCAGGTCACATTGCATTGCGAGCTGCAGACCGGCGCCGATGGCGGGGCCGTTGATGGCACCGATCACCGGCACCGGAACCGCGTCCATGACCCGGTGCAGTTCGACGAGCCGGTCGGGGTAGTCGGCGGCGAAAGCGTCACCGGACAGGTCAGCGCCGGCGCAGAACGCCGTGCCTTGGCCGGTCAGCACGACCGCGCGCGTCGATCCGTTACTGGCCTTCTCGAGCGCTTCCCGCAGTTCGTCGGTCGTGATACGGCTCACAGGAGTGAGGCTATATATCCTGGCCCCCATGATCGGTATCACTCAGACCGAAGCCGTGATGACCATCGAGTTGCAGCGCCCCGAGCGACGCAACGCGTTGAATTCCCAGCTGGTCGAAGAACTGCGGGAAGCGCTCGAGAAGGCCAGTAACGGATCGACGCGCGCGGTCGTGCTGACCGGCCAAGGCACGGCGTT